>CANMQJ010000008.1 GCA_947500005.1 uncultured Paracoccaceae bacterium
CGACGCGCTCAAGGACTGGCATCGCCAGAAACCAGAACTCTTCAAGAAGCGACCGCATAATCACGCGGGATGTGACACGTAACGGCGCGGTGTTCTCGCCGACGCATACCCGCAAGGGCCACTCGAAAGCCTACTTCAGGGAGGATCACTTTTCAGGGGGCGGTCACATCATCAGAGCCTATCCGATCCATAACTGTGAGCACTCCTATTCGAGAAGGCACGGTAGCCCGCTCCCAGCGAACCCTTTCTTCCTCCGACAATCGAAATTCCGGCAGCGCAAAGACGGTTTTAACCGCCGTGATCGAAGATGTTCCCGGGTTCGATCGACCGAATATCGCGGTTCAATTGCCGACAAGGCTGGTCTCGAACCCTCTGGGATATGACTTGGACGACGCGCTGGAACAGGTATTGGATTTCATTGCCAAACGCCTGACCCACTAAGTGATCGGAAGGTACACTGCCGATGTCCCGCTGGTCATCAATTTCAGCGTTGGCAATTTCATGGGGCCGCATGATGGTACCAGCGAAATCGAACGCACCATTGATGCCAAGTTGACGGGTATGGCCTAAGCCTCCGCACGGCCTCGATTTCTGGTGCTTCCTTCAGGGACCGTTAACCTCTCGCAGTGCGATGCGCGTGTCCTGTTGACGGAGGACGCTTCCTCAACAGGGCCTGAACTGGCGGCTGCAACTTGGTCATCGTAGCGCCTCGATCCTGAGCATCTGGCTACCAGCGCTGACGCCAGTGAATGACGCAATCGAAGTCGAGGTCAGCATTCCTGGCTTCGGGACGCCCCACCTTTCGGATCCAGCTTATCGGCGGATCGCCAAGCCAGGGGCGCGCCACTTGCGCGTGACCCCGGTGACCACGACAGCGCCGTTTCTCGAGCGGGCATCATGAACGGCATCGCCCGCGGCAACTTGCCCGCGGTGATCGCCGGGCACGAGCGCTCCAAATCGGCGATGGCCTCGCCACTGTCCTTTTGTCCAGATCGCGGCGGCGTCGACGGCACCGAACTCAAGCCCGTTGGCGGCAAGGACGGAATCGCGTAACCTATACGACATTTCCGGGGCGCGGCGTGTCGTCGTGAGAGGCCGGGTTGCCTTTCATATTTCACCTCTCCGCATCCCATTCGTGTATTGCGACATTGAGGTATTGAGATGACCTGGACCGGAACAATTCTGACCGATGCCGAACACATCTTCATGGGCGTCGATGGTTACTTCGCCGATGGTGTGATCTTTGGTCCCTCACCACCGCTTCTGGTGTCGGCGACGTCCACGCAAGTGGTTCTGCGCGACCCCAACTGGCAAGGTCGGATCACATTCAATGGTACCGGCTTAACAATGGGAACCGCTGCCGTACAGGGTGGCGGCACGGTACCCGTCTTCACGGGTGGCACAATCACATCCTTCACGGTCGAGTTCAACGATGCCCGCCGCGCCATCTGGGCATTGGGCACGCCGGAATACATCAACAATATTGGCGGGATCGCAGTCTACCAGGCGCAGGTGGCGGCAACAGAACTCGCCTCGAACCTCGAAACAGTCGGAACCATCGCTACCGGCGGCATCTCGGCAGCAGCATTGGGAACAGCCGTAGCACAAAGCTTTGGAACAGGTGATTTTACGGCGCTCAACACGTATCTCGACCAGTTTGACCGCAATTTGACGGGAACGAATGGTGATAACGGTCTTGTCGGGGCTGCGCAGAGCGACGTTCTGAACGGGCAGGGCGGCGTGGACCGCATCGATGGCAAAGACGGCGACGATCTGATCAATGCCGGCGGCGGAGATGACGGTTTCGTCACGGGTGGGGCTGGAAACGATACGATTTTCGGCGGCAGCGGCAATGACACCGCGCTTTACGGGGATAACGTTGACGGGACTGGTAATGGAAACGATCTGATAGATGGCGGAACCGGCAACGATCAACTTTATGGAGGCACCGGTGATGACAGCTTGATCGGCGGTATCGGGGATGACGGTCTAGATGGTGGCGCGGGCAGCGATACCATGGACGGCGGCGCCGGTGCGGATACGTTCAACGGCGGGCTAGTCTCAAACCCCGGCGAAATTGACACAGCCAGCTATCAATCTTCGCCAACCGGTCTCGTAATCGATCTGTTCAATGCGCCTGGAAACCCCGGATATGCCTCCACCGGGCATGCGGTCGGCGACACTTACCTCAACGTGGAAAGACTATTGGGGTCGCTTTTTGACGACGTCATCCATGGACAGAACTTTAACGGCGACTTCACGACCCTAGACGGGAATGACGGAGACGATACGATTTTCGGATATGCGGGGACGGACACTCTGGTCGGCGGAAGAGGCAATGATTACCTCGACGGCGGAACCGGCGCTGCCCCGGAAACCGATGTCGCTGCCTATGCCGCCGCCCAAGCCGACATAGTCTTCGTCGCCGGAAGCAGTGGCTTCTATGCCATCACACCCAATGAGGGCATCGATTTTCTGACGAACATCGAAGCGTTGGTGATGAACGGCGTGCAAGTTGCCGTCGGAGGTCTGGCAGCTGACCCGCGCCCCGTCGTCGTGTCGCCTGGCGGCCCCAACACACAAACACTGACCAATGGTGGCGAGATCTATTTCGGAAGCGACGCGGTTGATGACATCCAGGCCTTGGGCGGGCCAGACATCCTTCTTGGGTTTGGTGGCAACGACACGATGAATGGTGGCGCAGGACAAGACAGCATCGAAGGCGGCGATGGCAATGATCTGCTGCGCGGAGGCACCTTCGGCGACACGATCCGGGGCAATGCCGGCAACGATACCGTTTTCGGCGATGATGGGCCGGACCGCGTGTTTCTTGGCGCAGGCAACGACATTTTCAACGACAATGCCCAGACCGGGGCCAACGGAGCCGACAGCGTGGAGGGCGGCTCCGGTCTCGACACCATCAATGGCGGTGGAGGCAACGACACGATCGATGGTGGTGCCGGCGAAGACAGCCTCTCGGGCGGCGATGGCGACGACTCGATACGCGGCGGGACCTTCTCCGACAACATCGCGGCCGGGAACGGAAACGATACTGTCGAGGGTGGCGACGGCCGGGACGTGGTTGATCTGGGAAACGGCAACGACCTTTTCAACGACAATGCGCAGACCGGGTTTTTCGGCGCCGACAGTGTGTCTGGCGGTACGGGACTCGACACAGTGAACGGCGGTGGCGGCAATGACACTATCCGAGGCGGGTCCGGAGAAGACGATCTCCGGGGCGGTGATGGGGACGACATTATCGACGGCGGCTCTTTCGCCGACACCATTCGAGGAGGCAATGGCAACGACACGGTGACAGGAGGTAACGGTCGCGACGTGGTTTACCTTCAAGCCGGAGACGATGAATTCATCGACAACGTCCAGAACAACCAATTCGGACACGATCTGATCTACGGATGGACCGGCCAGGATACGATCCGGGCCAATGGCGGGAATGACACCGTCTGGGCTGGGCAGCACGCAGACAGCGTCGAGGGTGGATTGGGCAACGACCAGATCCACGGCGGCAGCTATGGCGATACGATTCGGGCAGGCGACGGGAACGATACGGTTTGGGGTGATGACGGACCCGACCTAATCTATCTCAATGCGGGTAACGATGTGTTCAACGACAACGGCCAGGGGAACGCTTTCGGTCGCGACACTGTTTTCGGTGGATATGGAAACGATACAATGAACGGCGGCGGCGGCGATGATGTGCTGTTCGGCCAGTGGGGCGATGACCGCCTCTTTGGCGGCAACAGTGCAGACCGGCTGGATGGCGGGATCGGCAATGACACCATGACCGGCGGGCTTGGTGCGGACGTCTTCATCTTCAACACAGCGTTCAACACCGGCACGGACCTGATCACCGGCTGGGGCGATGGCTTTGACAGGATCGAGATCGCGGGGCCTGTAACGCTAGCCGGAACCACGCTCACAAGTAATGCGAATGGCACGCTGATCAGCTGGGCGGGTGGGTCCGTCCAGGTGGATCACGCCGTGCCGGGGATCGTGACCTTCGCCGATATCGACTTCGTGTGAGGCGGGACTTCAACAGGCTTTAGGGTTGTCTCGCAAGAAGTCGCCTGATGAGCTGTTGGTCGAACTGGTTCCAAGGAGCGGACTGGCGCGCCTCGGACGACCTCGGAGGGTTTACCCCGACCCGTTGATCGTCGCGGCAGCGCCTGAAGGCCCGAGCATGTGCTCGATGTGACCAGCAAAGTCCTCACAGCCGTGCGCCGAGCGCTGGGCGATGAGCTGCCGTCCCTTCCCGTGAGCGACCCGACGCTTCACGATCATCCGGGCTTAGCCGTTCCCCGGGCATTCGTCGCACCCTGTTGCAGGACGCTAGAGAGAAAAGATGCATTCATTTTCTTAGATGTGCTTCCCGTTGCTCCGATCAGAGCCGTCGAAAAGACTGTTTGGATCAAGATATATGAAGTCTCATAATAATATTTTCTTGCACGCAATGCGTGTTCCCTGCAAAGTTGCATCGTCCATGTAACTATACCGTGGGCTGTATTACGAAATAGACAGAAGGCAAAACTATGGCTCAGGAAACAATATCTCTGAATGGTGTCTATGAATACAATGGGTCGTTGGCGAGCCTCAACGACACCCTTCTGGTATCCAGTTTTGGCGCCGAAACGAGCGGTGAATTGACCGTTGACGATACTGATGGGGGTTTCGACTTCGACCCCGGTGAAACGGCCACCTGGGACGAGGGCGCCGATGGCGGCGCCACGCCTGCGACCTATGTCGGCGGCGGTACCGCGGTCGTCGGAGTGGACCTCCCGCTTCTGGGAACGGTTACGCTGGCCGACAGCGCCGAAGTCTACGTCTATGAATCCGGTGGCAGCAGCTGGTTTCACTATCCTGACCAACAGCCCTCCGAACTGCTGAACGGACTGGCCACGCAACTTCTGACGGATCCCCTGATCGGAACGGTGACGTCGCTTCTGGGGATCGACAACACGCTCGAGGGTATCGTCGGTTACCTCGAGACGGACGCCGCACTCACCGTGGACCTCCAGACGACCACTGCACGTCGAAACCGAAGATCACTCGGTGATCCTGTCCGAGGGGCTCGAGACCGAGACCTATATCGACTATGTCGGACGCTCGCAGTTCGACAATCACGACGAGTATCTTGCGCTCTACGGGAATGATCGCGTTATTCCCGAGATGGCCATGCCGCGTGTCTCGGCCAAGCGTCTCGTTCCCGAAAGGATCCGCTTGCGTTTGCTGGGGGACGCCGCCCTTGCGGACGCGCGGGTAGCTTGAAGGCTATTTCGCGTCGCGGAGCTTTGACTTCAGCGATCAGGGAGCGTTGACAGCAAAAGGGGCAGGCGCCTGCGCAGACCGCAACTTCTTGCGCAGCAGCGCCTGCCCGGATGCGTCAGCCCCGTGAGCCTTAAGCACATCTTCGCCAGATCGAGCCCGCCGAAGGGGGCCATCGGTGAAGGCGGCCGGGCCTTGTGTCGCCCGATCCGATACCAAGGGTGGACCGGCGGCCCTTCGCTTCGGTCGTTGCCGAGCGGAATCTCTCCAGGCAAGAATGGTAACTTGAAAGGCGACGATCTTCTTATGGTCTCGATCACTCCGCACACGGATTTCTCACGCTCGGGGGCAACCGATCCCTCCGCGTCCAGGTCTCTTGGCCCGGCTGCCTCGGCGATAGCCGGGGTATCCCCGCTGCTGTCGCCCGCGCCGCTTTATGATGCCGAGAATTCGGCCGAGTTCCTGCGGCCCCATGACGGTCTGGGACTGGCCCGGAACATGGTCATCGAGGCCGCGTTGCGCCGCGGCTTGCGGGTGGACCTGCTCAGCCCGCGGATCTACCGCGTCAGCAGCGCCGAGACTTTCGACGATTTCACCCTGGGCATGTCCTCGCGCGTGCCGCATGTGACGCGGCTGCAGACCAACAGCAAGACCGTCGCCAAGAGGTTGCTGCAAGAGGCCGGCCTGCCCGTGCCCGAGGGCCGGCAATTCAGTCCCGAAGCGGTGGAAACGGCATGGACGTTTGCCAGGAGCCGGCTTCCAGTGGTGGTGAAACCGGCTGTCGGATCCTTCGCCAACGGGGTGACCGTCGCGATCGACAGCGAGGACAGCTTCCGCGCGGCCTTTGCTAAAGCGGCGCGGGGCCGGCGCTTCCAGGTGGTGGTCGAGCACTATGTCGAGGGAAACGACTACCGCGTGATGGTCATCGGGGACAAGGTCCGCGGGGTCCTTCACCGGCGCTATGCCTCGGTGCGGGGTGATGGTGCGCGCAACATCGCGCAACTGATCGACGCTGAAAACCTCAAACGGGAACGCTCGATCATCAATCGCGACCATCCGATCCCCCACAAGCCCGGCGTGCACTGGGACAGGGACCGCGTTCCGGTGGACTACGCCTCGGTTCCGCCTGAGGGAACGCGGGTTTACTTGCGCGACGACAGGGCGGTACTCGAAGGCCGCGAGAATGTCGACCTCACCGAAGAAATCCATCCGGGATTCTGCGAGATTGCGCTGCGCACGCGTGACGTGTTCGGCGCGATGCCGACCTTGGGTCTCGATATCCTGGCTCCGGACATCACCCAAGATCCGGACAAGCAAGTCTGGGGAATTTGCGAGATCAACCTGAACGCCTCCTTTGCGACCCATCATTTCAAGATGACCGGCCCGAACCGTGACGTCGCCGGCTGCATGATCGAGGATCATTTCCCCGGCTGCTCGCTGCAGCGGGAACAGGAGGCCCCCCGTGACGGCATGCGCGTGAAGATCGGCATGAGTGCGGAGCGGGAAGAGGCGCAGGACGAGGTGCGGCTGGCCATCGGTCTGCACCATATGCACGTGGATGCGACCCGGATCGTGGGCGCGGAGCTTCAATACGACCTCTCCGGGCCGGATTTCCTGGTGCATGGCCTGCACGACTGGCTTGCACGTGAATGCGATCCATCCGTCTATCGGGTCAGTCGCTGAGGTCTCAGCCTACCTGTTTGACTGGATCTGACGCTTCCTGTTCGCAAATGCCGCGCTGCAGACGCAGAGTCTCGGACCCCATCTCGGTGACTTTGGGGAAGGTAGTAGCCGCGTGTGGGCAAGCAATCGCTGAAAAGATGGACGCGACGCACAGGAAAAGGGCAGGATGGGGCCAGGCCGACAATGCCAAATGGCCGCGCTGTGGGCAATGCGCGACGGGCATGTTCAGATGGGCCATTGGTTCAGAGGGTGAAAAGGTCGGAGATGATGCAGTCATGACGGATGCGGGTTATTTCGACGAGATGTGGGATACAGGCGAGAACCTGCGCGAGCCCTATCGCGGGTTTCACGACTGGTTGTCCCGGGAGAACCCCGCGAGACTGCGCGCCAAGCAGCGCGAAGCTGACGAGTTGTTCCGGCTCACGGGCATCACGTTCAATGTTTACGGAAAAGCCGAGGCCGAGGAGCGGCTCATTCCCTTCGACATCATTCCGCGCATCATCTCGGGGCCGGAATGGCATCGCCTGTCACGCGGGATCGAACAGCGCGTGCGCGCGATCAACGCCTTCCTGTATGACATCTACCATGGCCAGGAGATCCTGAAGGCCGGCCGGATGCCGGTCGAAATGATCAGCCGAAACGAAGCTTTTCTTCCGCGGATGATCGGGGTGGAGCCGCCCGGCGGCGTCTACACACATATTGTGGGCATCGACCTGGTAAGGACCGGGCCGGGAGAGTTCTACGTTCTGGAGGACAATGCCCGTACGCCTTCCGGGGTCAGCTACATGCTCGAGAACCGAGAGACGATGCTGCAAATGTTTCCCGAGCTGTTTTCCCAGAACCGCGTCCAGCCCGTGCAGAACTATCCGGTAGACCTGCGGCGTTCCCTTGCAGCTTCTGCGCCCGGCTGTGCCGGTTCGGATCCCGTGGTCGCCGTTCTGACGCCGGGAATCTACAACTCGGCCTATTTCGAGCACGCCTTCCTGGCTGATCAGATGGGGGTGGAACTGGTGGAAGGGCATGACCTGCGCGTGGTCGACGGGCGCGTGGCCATGCGGACGACCCAAGGCTACAAGGCGATCGACACGCTTTATCGTCGGGTCGATGACGACTTCCTCGATCCGCTGAACTTCAACCCGGAAAGTACCTTGGGCGTCCCGGGCATCATGGATGTCTACCGCGCCGGAGGGGTCACGATCGCCAACGCGCCGGGCACCGGCATCGCGGATGACAAGGCGATCTACAGCTACATGCCCGAAATCGTCGAGTTCTACACGGGGGAGCGGCCAATCCTCAAGAATGTGCCGACCTGGCGCTGCTCAGAACCCGAGGCGCTGGCTTACGTGCTGGAAAACCTTGCAGAACTGGTCGTCAAGGAAGTCCATGGATCGGGCGGATACGGAATGCTGATTGGTCCGACGGCCACCAAGAAAGAGATTGCCGCCTTCCGCGCCAAGCTCAAGGCGCGGCCGTCGAACTATATCGCGCAGCCGACGCTGAGCCTGTCGACCGTACCGATATTCTCGCGCGCTGGCCTCAGCCCGCGCCACGTCGATCTGCGGCCCTTCGTGTTGGTCAGTCCCGGAAAGATCCACGTGACGCCCGGCGGGTTGACGCGCGTGGCGCTGAAGAAGGGGTCGCTTGTGGTCAATTCCTCGCAAGGGGGCGGGACCAAGGACACTTGGGTTCTGGAGGACTGAGGCCGATGCTGGGAAAAACCGCGAACGGGCTGTTCTGGATGTCGCGCTACCTCGAGCGGGCCGAGAATACCGCGCGCCTGATCGAGACGGGACAGCGCATCGCGCTGACCCGGACCAGCCAGGGCGACGAGGAGTGGGCGTCGATCCTGCAATCGGCAGGGGCGCTTTCGGGTTTCCGCGATACTCACGAAGAAATGTCCAAGGAAGGCGCGGTCAACTGGATGCTCCGCGACCGAAGGAATCCGTCCTCCGTTCGGTCCTCGATCGAATCCGCGCGTCAGAATGCGAGGATGGTCCGGACGGCCATCACCGGCGAGGTCTGGGAGGCGATCAACGCATCCTATATGCGGATGAAGGACCTTTTGGCGCGCAAGATATCGGAACGCGATCTGCCGTCCGTGATGCGGCAGATCCGGCAGAATGCCGCCCTGGTGAGGGGCATGGTCCACGGGACCATGATGCGGAACGACATCTATGATTTCTTGCGGATAGGCACCTTTCTGGAGCGTGCGGACAACACGGCGCGCATCCTCGACGTCAAGTATTACGTTCTGCTGCCCTCGGTCAGTGCGGTGGGGTCCTCCTTGGACAATGTGCAGTGGGAAAGCATCCTGCGATCGGTTTCAGCAGGCGGAGGGTTTCGCATGCAATACGGGCCCGAAGGGGGCCCGCGCGAAATCGTTCATTTCCTGATCCTCGACAGATGCATGCCGCGTAGCCTGGCCTTTTGTGTCGGCAAGCTGAAGGACAACCTGCGCTATCTGAACGCCGGGTCGCTGACGCCACGCGAGTCGCTCAAGACCGTCGAACAGATCCAGTCTCGGTTCTTGTCGCACGATGTCGACGCGATTTTCGAGTTCGGACTACACGAATACATCCAGGCAATCCTCGGATCCCTGGGCGAAGTCGCCCGGCAGATCGAGATAGATTACAGGTTCTACGAGTGATCCCATGCGTCTGAAGATCAACCATGCCACCCGATACCGCTTTGCCGAACCGGCTCATTTTGCCTTGCAACAGATCCGCAAGACCCCCAAGTCGGCCCATTATCAACACGTGATCGAATGGCGGACCGATGTCATTGGCGGCAAATGGGAATTGTCGTTCGAGGATCATCACCACAACCTTACCGAATTGATCAGCTACGATCGCGAGACGACCGAACTTGAAATCCTGTGCGAAGGAGAGGTCGAGATCGATGACGGGCACGGTATCGTGGGGAAGCATCGTGGTCCGGTCCCGTTGTGGCATTACCTGTCCGCCACACCGCGGACAGAGGCCCGCAACGGCGTCCGGGATCTGGTCCGCGGCATGGACATGAGCGACCAGCTTGAAGGGTTGCACCGTCTGTCTGCCGAGATCCGCGATTCAGTGGCTTATGAAGTCGGTTCGTCGGAACCGAACTGGAGCGCCGAGGAGGCGATCGAAGCGGGCAGGGGAGTCTGCCAAGATCACAGTCATATTTTCATCGCGTGTGCTCGGAGGCTGGGTATCCCGGCACGCTATGTCTCGGGCTATCTCATGCTGAACGACCGCGTCTCGCAAGATGCCATGCACGCTTGGGCCGAGGCGCATCTCGAAGGGCTGGGTTGGGTAGGCTTCGACATATCGAACGGTATTTCCCCCGATACACGCTACGTTCGTGTCGCAACGGGGCTGGACTATTCCGAGGCGGCTCCGGTATCGGGAATGCGGATCGGCGGCGGGCGCGAAGAGCTGGACGTGCGGATCGACGTGGCGCAGCAGTGAGGTCCGCATGACATATTGCGTTGGGATGATGCTTGAGTGCGGGCTTGTGTTCATGTCGGACACCCGCACCAATGCCGGCGTCGACAATATCTCGACCTTTCCCAAGATGACAGTTTGGGAGCAGGCGGGAGAGCGCGTCATAACGCTGCTTTCATCAGGCAATCTGGCGACCACGCAGGCCGTTGTGAGCCTTTTGGATGAACGCACGAAATCCCCCGATGAGCGAGTGCCAAGCCTGCTGGGCGTGCCGTCCATGTTCCAGGCAGCACGATTGGTCGCGGAGACGCTCAAGGAAGTGATCAGTCAGCACGATCAGGCAGGACAACAGGCCGACAGCGCCTTTCACGCTACGATGATTCTTGGCGGGCAGATCGCAGGCGGTCCGCAGCGGCTGTTCCTTATCTACCCCGAAGGCAATTTCATCGAGGCCTGTTCGGACACTTCCTTTTTCCAGATCGGCGAAACCAAGTACGGTCGCCCCATCCTGATACGCGCGTACAATGCACGGATGAATTTCGAGGCGGCGATGCGGCTCTTGGCGGTCAGTTTCGACTCGACGGTGAAGGCCAACCTGTCGGTCGGCGCGCCATTCGACTATCACCTTTACGAAGAGGGTACGCTGGTCCGAGGGCGTCGGGGGCGGATCGAGGCGCAGGATTCCTATTTCCAGAGCATCTCGCAAGGATGGAGCGATGCGCTGAAGGCTGCGCTGGAAAGCCTGCCGGAGTTCGACCTGTCCGGCGCCGGGGAGTGAGCGTTACGCCGCCGAGCGAAGGCCCAGGATATCGCGTGCCTCTTTCCAACCTGCGACCGGCCGTTCGTATTTCTCGCACACCTCGACCGCCCGCTTGACCAGTGCGGCATTCGACGGCGCAAGCGTACTTCTGTCCAGCCGCACGTTGTCCTCAAGTCCGGTGCGCAGGTGCCCGCCGCGGCTGGCGGCCCACTCGTTGAGAAGGATCTGGTTCGGCCCGATTCCCGCAGCGCACCATTGCGCGTCAGGTGCCAGGCGCTGAACCGTTTCAACGTAGAAATCGAAGATCCGTTCATCCGCAGGCATCGCGTTCTTCACCCCCATCACGAACTGGATGTAGAGAGGACCCTTCAGGCGTCCGTCCTGCTGCATCCGCGCGGCGTGGACGATATGGCTCAGGTCGAAAGCCTCGATTTCAGGCTTGACGTCGTATCTCAACATCTCCGAAGACAGCCAGTCCACCAGGTCGGGGCTGTTCTCATAAACGCGGGTGGGGAAATTGTTCGACCCCACGGTCAGAGAGGCCATGTCAGGTTTCAGCGGCAGCATCCCGCCGCGTTCGCGCCCCGCGCCTGACCGTCCGCCGGTCGAGAACTGCACGATCATGCCCGGACAATGCTTGTGCAGCCCCTCCATGAGCCTCTCGAACCGTTCCGGATCGGAGGTAGGAGTGCCGTCGTCCATGCGAACGTGGCAATGCGCGATGGAGGCTCCGGCCTCAAACGCCTCATGCGTGCTTTCGATCTGCTCCGAAACGGTGATCGGCACGGCGGGATTGTCGGCTTTGGTCGGCACCGAGCCGGTAATGGCGACGCAGATGATGCAGGGTTTACCCGACATTCTTTCACTCCCCTGATGGTCCGGGCGCAGCTTACATCCCCCGGCGCCTTGTGCCACCCCCAAGCTGACCGCGAGGGACAATCGGGTAAGGTGCATTGTATCCTTGGATATTTCGGTAATATTGCTGGGTTGCCGAATCCCACCCCGGAGCGCCTCCAATGGCAGCCGCCGCGCTGACAGTCGAAGAAACATCGGACGGTCCGATCCTGCATTGCGCAGGGCGGCTGCTCACGCGGTCGCTCGACGCGGTCGAAAAGAGTTTTTCCGAAACCCGTCTCAAGGCAGACACCGTTCGCCTCGACCTGTCCAGGATGGAAGCGATGGATACAGGCGGGGCGTGGATGATCGCAGACCTCATCCGTCGGCTGGAAGCCGAAGGAACCAAGGTCCAGATGGAGGGGGCCACTCCGCCCCATGCCGCGCTTCTGGAAACCGTGATGCAGAACCTGCCCGAGACTCCGCCCGACGAGGGCGCCTCGCGCGGGTTCTTGCCCTGGGTCGAGCGACTTGGCGAAGGTGTGGTCGAGGCCGGCAAGAATTCACTTTCGATCCTCAGTTTTCTGGGAGAAACGCTGGTCAAGCTCTTCGGCTCGCTGATCCGGCCCTGGCGCCTGCGCTGGCCGGCACTCGTTACCCAGATGCAGGTGGTCGGCTTCAGCGCGGTTCCTATCGTGGCGCTGATGGGCTTTCTGATCGGCGTCGTCCTGGCTTTTCAGGGTGCGACCCAGCTGCGGCAATTCGGGGCAGAGGTTTTTGTCGTCGAACTGATCGCCATCTCGGTCCTGCGCGAATTGGGCATCCTGTTGACCGCTATCATCGTTGCCGGCCGGTCCGGATCGGCCTTCACCGCCTCGGTCGGGGCAATGAAGGTGCAGGAGGAAATCGATGCAATGCGCACGCTCAGCCTCGACCCCATCGAGGTACTGGTACTGCCGCGCGTTCTCTCGCTTATCATAATGCTTCCGATCCTAGGCTTCGTTGCAAACCTTTCGGGGCTGTTCGGTGGCGCGTTGATGAGTTGGATCGACCTGGGCGTAAGTCCCGGCATGTTCTTCACCCGGCTTCAGGACATCAGCATCTGGCATCTGGCCATCGGCATGATCAAGGCGCCATTCTTTGCGGTCATTATCGGCATCGTCGCCTGCTGGCAGGCATTCCAGGTAGGCGGATCTTCGGAAAGTGTCGGTCGGCGCACCACGGCCTCGGTTGTGCAGTCCATCTTTGCTGTGATCGTGGTGGATGCGCTCTTCTCCATCTTCTTCGCACAGATGGGGGTTTGATGGACGGTTCAACGCGGCCGACGGCAGATGTCGAAGGAGAGGCGCGAGAAGCGGTGATCAAGGTGCGCGGTCTGGTCAACCGCTTCGGCAGCCAGGTCGTGCACGAAAACCTCGACCTCGACGTCTGGCGCGGCGAGGTGCTGGGAATTGTTGGCGGCTCCGGGACCGGCAAATCGGTTCTGCTGCGCACTATCGTCGGGCTGAACAAGCCCGCAGCAGGGAGCATCGAAGTTCTGGGTGTGGATGTTCTGAACAGTCGGGAATCCGAGCGGCGGAGCGTCGAGAAACGCTGGGGCGTCGCATTCCAGGACGGAGCCCTGTTTTCTTCGCTGACAGTGCTGCAGAACGTCATGGCTCCGATGCGCGAGCAGTTGAAGATCAGCCCCGCCCTCATGAAATCGTTGGGCGAACTCAAGATCAGTCTAGTGGGGTTGCCGCCCTTTGCCTGCGGAAAGTTCCCCTCGGAACTGTCGGGTGGGATGCGCAAACGCGCCGCGCTTGCACGTGCGCTGGCGCTGGACCCCGAGATTGTGTTTCTCGACGAACCCACGGCGGGATTGGATCCGGTAGGTGCCGCGGCATATGACGATCTGATCGGTGAATTGCAGCACGCGCTGGGCCTGACCGTCTTCATGGTAACCCACGATCTCGACAGTCTTTACGCGATCTGCGACCGCATTGCCGTTCTTGCGGAAAAGAAGGTTTTGGTAGAGGGTCCCATCGAGGACATGACCTCGGTCGATCATCCCTGGGTACAGGAATACTTCACGGGTCCGCGCGCGCGCGCCGCGCAGGCCAAGGACAAGGACAACTAGGGACAGCGATGGAGACCCGGGCGAACTATCTGCTTATCGGCGCTTTTACTCTGGCTGGAATCCTGGGCGCCTTTGGCTTCTTGTTGTGGCTTGCCGCAGTGGATGTGAACCGCCAATTCGCCTATTACGACGTCTTGTTCGAGAACGTGGCAGGGTTGGGGACAGCCGGCGATGTCCGCTATAACGGTCTGCCTGTGGGGCAGGTCGTGGCAATGGACCTTGATGTCGATGATCCTTCGAAAGTGCGCGTTCGCATCGAGGTGACGTCCGACACTCCGGTGAAAACCGACACCATTGCCAAGCTTGAATCGCAGGGCGTGACGGGGGTAAGCTATGTCGCGCTTTCAGGTGGTTCTCCTGAGGCAGAACCGCTGCCTCGTGGTGCAGTCATCAAGAGCGAACGTAGCGCCTTGCAATCGTTGTTCGAAGGTGCGCCCGAACTCCTCGACCGCGCCATTGTGCTGCTCGAAGACGTGAACGAGGTCGTCAGTGAGGACAACCGGGCGGCGGTCACGGAGCTTCTGAACAATCTTGCCTCGGCCTCGGGACGGCTGGATCAAGTCCTGTCCGATTTCGAGGGGCTTTCGACTGACCTTGGCGGCGCGGCACGGGAAATCGCGTCGTTTACCGGCACGCTAGAGGAATTGTCAGCTACAGCCGAAACAACTCTCAACACGGCGACCGAAACGCTGGAATCGGCCAGGGTCGCCACCGATACGGCGGTGGGTACTCTGGACTCGGCGCGAAGTGCCTTCGACACGGCCGACGGGTTGATGCAGAACGAATTGAGCGAGTTCGTCCAGCGCGGTGCATCTGCTGCTGAAACGGTTGACCGGCTCGCCCGACAGGTGGAGCCGGTCGCGCTGGAAACGCTCGCTGCGGCTCAGGAGCTTATCGAAACGCGCCTTCCGGAACTGGTCGAACAGGTCCGCGCGGCTGCCAGTACGCTTGACAGTCAGGTGGCCGGACTGGGCGGGGAAGCGTCCGAGTTGGTGAGCCGCTACCAGGAAGTCGGAACAGAGCTTCAGGCCCGTCTTCAGCAGAGTGAAAGTGCCATCGCGGCCTTCGAGACGGCCACACGCGAGGCGACCACGACGCTCGAATCCGTGCGCCAGACCTCGGAGGGCGCAACCGCTCTTCTCGAAAGCGATCTCCGCCCCTTGGCACAGGAGGCCGCAGAGACAGTGGCGGCAGCCCGAAACCTGGCCGAGGACCGACTGCCGGTGCTGATCGATCAGGCCAACACGACGCTTGCAACGGTCGACCGCGAAAGCCAGGCCCTTTCGGCCTCGGCGCGTGAAACGCTGGAACTGGCCTCGGAGCGTCTGGCGCAGTCGCAAGGCACGATAGCCGCTTTCGAAAGCGCGATGAGCAATGCAGACACAATGATTACCTCGGTTACAAATGCATCGGACAGCATCTACGACCTGACTGTCGGAGATGGCGCCGCCCTGATCGCCGATGCGCGCGCGGCCACGACCGATGCACGCGCCGCGATCGAAACGATCAACGAGACGATCCAGTCGAATCTGCCGGCCCTGATGCAGGAGGTGCGCAGCGCAGCCGAAACGGCGACCCGCGTGATCGACAGTGTCGGAAGTGACGTGACCAGGGTAACGGACCGCCTCGACACCCTGGGCGAACAGGGCGGCACGACGCTTGCCGCCGCAACTGAAACGTTCGCCACCGCAAACGAGACCCTTACAGCGATAACCGGGGCGATGGAGAATGCCGAAGGCACGCTCGCTTCTGCACAAGGGGCATTCGACTCGGTCAACCAGGTGATCAACGAGGATATCGAAGCGATTGTGACTGACGTGCGTGGCGCGGTAGATACGTTCTCGACCACCGTGACCGCAATTGCCGCGGACGTGGATTCGATCTCGACCGAGGTATTGTCGGCGTCCGAATCCGCCTCAAGCCTCATGGGCACGATCGACGGGATCGTGCAAGAAAACCGCCGCCAGGTATCGGATTTCCTCCGCGCGGGCTTGCCGCAAATTCAACGGTTCATCGACGAATCGCGGCGGCTTGTCAGCAACCTGGAACGGCTCGTGGCCAGGCTGGAGCGTGATCCGGCCCGTTTCCTGCTTGGCACACAGAACCCGGAGTTCCGCCGATGAAACCTGTTTCCCTTCTTGCTCTCCTTTCGGCTTCGTTTCTCGCGGGCTGTTCCGGGCTGGGCATTCTCAGCCAGGCTGCAGAGCCCAACGATATCTACCTTTTGACGCCGAAGAGTACGTTCGCCACCTCGCTGCCGACATTGCGCCAGCAACTCGTGGTCGAGGAGCCGACCGCGACCGCCGCCGTCGATACAGATCGTATCGCGGTCCAGCCCACGCCGCTCGAGATCCAGTACCTTCCGGATTCCCGTTGGGTGGACCGCGCGCCGAGGATCGTCCAGGCGCTGTTGATCGAAAGTTTCGAGAATACCGGAAAGGTAGGGGCAGTCGGCCCATCCGTCGTCGCACTGCGGCCCGACTACCTGATCGTGACGGATCTGAGAGAGTTCCAGGCACATGTTGTGCCGGGCGGGCCCGATGAAAATGCGCTGGACGTGCGCGTGCGGCTCAACATCAAGGTCGTCGATGCGTTTGATGACAGGATCATCGCATCAAGCTCCTTCGAGGAGATCACACGCTCGGAGAGCGATGAAATGCCGGGCATAGCCTATGCCTTCGATGAGGCGTTGGGCGATGCGATGCGGGATGCGGTCGAATGGACGATTCGCAAGATTTATGGTCATTCCGGAAGCTGGCCGCGATCCTGATCGAACGGAGCGGCGGCCGGGCGGGCACCCGCATGTTTTGAATAATTCTAATTCCAACTCTGGACAGATGCGCCGGGCGAGATAACAATATGGCCCGAACACCCTTTCGGGTGGTCGCCGGACGGGGCCCGCCCTCGCTGGTTAAGAATCACATTGCACCCGACGACGATAGGAGAGGATATGGACGGCGATACAAAATGCCCCTTTACAGGCAGCGTTGCACATGCGGTCGGAACCGTTGCGAACCGGCGGTGGTGGCCCAATCAGCTCAACCTGAAGGTCCTTCAGCAGAACCCGCCAGCGATCAACCCGCTTGGTGAGGCATTCGACTATTCCGAGGCGTTCAAATCGCTGGATCTCGATGCGGTCAAGAAAGACATCTATGCGCTGATGACCGACAGCCAGGACTGGTGGCCTGCCGATTACGGTCACTATGGCCCGCTCTTCATCCGCATGGCCTGGCACAGCGCGGGCACATATCGCACCGGTGACGGTCGCGGCGGCGCTGGTTCGGGATCGCAACGTTTCGCACCGTTGAACTCGTGGCCCGATAACGCAAACCTCGACAAGGCACGTCGCCTGCTGTGGCCGATCAAGAAGAAATACGGAAACAAGCTCTCTTGGGCCGATCTGATGATCCTGGCTGGCAACTGCGCCATCGAATCCATGGGCGGGCGCACCTTCGGCTTCGGCGGTGGGCGCGCGGACGTATTCGAGCCGGAAGAAGACATCTACTGGGGGTCGGAAACTGAATGGCTGGCCACCTCGGATGCCGAGGGTAGCCGCTATTCCGGCGAACGCGACCTCGAGAACCCGCTGGCCGCGGTGCAGATGGGCCTCATCTACGTCAATCCCGAGGGGCCGGACGGAAAGCCCGATCCGCTCGCCTCGGCCAAGGACATCCGCGAGACCTTTGCCCGCATGGCTATGGACGATTATGAAACCGTTGCACTGACTGCGGGCGGACATACGTTCGGCAAGTGCCACGGTGCGGGCGATGCCGCGCTTGTCGGTGCAGACCCCGAAGGTTCGGACATTACCGAAATGGGCCTGGGCTGGAAATCCACCCACGGTACCGGTCGCGGGGCGCAGGCCATCACCAGCGGCATCGAGGGTGCATGGACCCCGAATCCGACCAAGTGGGACATGGGCTATTTCGAGATGCTCTTCGGCTACGAGTGGGAACTGGTGAAATCGCCGGCCGGCGCGTGGCAGTGGCAGCCCAAAGGTGTCGATGAAGACCACATGGCACCGACTGTCGACGACCCGTCCAAGAAGGTCACCACGATCATGACCACGGCGGACATGGCCATGCGTATGGATCCCGCATACGAGAAGATCTCGCGTCACTTCCACGAGAACCCCGAAGAGTTCGCCGAAGCCTTTGCCCGGGCTTGGTTCAAGCTGACCCATCGGGACATGGGGCCGAAATCCCGTTACTTGGGCAAGGAAGTTCCGTCCGAGGATCTGATCTGGCAGGATCCTGTCCCGGCAGTGGATCATCCGCTGGTCGATGACGCCGATATCAAGGCGCTGAAGGCCAAGGTTGTGGATGCCGGGCTGTCCACTCAGGAACTGGTTCGCGTGGCCTGGGGGGCGGCGGCGACCTTCCGTGGTTCGGACATGCGCGGCGGTGCCAATGGCGCGCGTATCCGCCTCGCTCCGCAAAACGCGTGGGAAGTCAATCAGCCGGACGAATTGAAAAAGGTGCTTTCGACGCTTGAGGGGATCAAGGCCGATTTCGAGGGTTCCGCCTCGGGCGGCAAGAAGATCTCGATGGCAGACCTGATCGTCCTCGCCGGTTGCGCGGCGGTCGAAGCTGCGGCCAAGGCCGCAGGTCATGAGGTCGAGGTGCCCTTTACCCCCGGACGGGCCGATGCATCCGACGAGCAGACCGATGTCGAATCTTTCGAGGTGCTGGAGCCCTTCGCTGATCCGTTCCGCAACTATCTCAAGGCCAAATACAACCTTTCGGCCGAAGAGTTGATGGTGGACCGGGCCCAACTTCTGACGCTCACCGCCCCGGAAATGACGGTGCTGGTCGGCGGGATGCGGGTGATCGGAGCGAACCATGCCAAGGCGGAAAAGCACGGCATCTTCACCGAGAAGACCGGAGCCCTGACCAACGACTTCTTCCGCAATCTCGTGGACATGACGACCGAGTGGAAGCCCGTCGACGATGATCATCAGGTCTTCGAGGGTCACGACATGAAGAGTGGCGAAGTGAAGTGGACAGCAACGCGGGTCGATCTCGTTTTCGGGTCCAATTCGCAGCTTCGCGCGATCTCCGAAATCTATGCGCAGGACGATTCCAAGGAGAAGTTCGTCAAGGACTTCGTCGCGGCCTGGAACAAGGCGATGATGCTGGACCGCTTCGACGTCAAGTGATCCCAGGCGTTCGCCTGATAAAGCGGCCCCGCAGGGGGCCGCTTTCTCTTTTGAAGTAACGCGGCACGCCCGAAACTTTTGCTCGCTTGAACGAGGCGAGAGATCGTTGGTTGATTTCCAGGTATGTTAGCGCTATCAGTGGCGACGACACCGATCATGGAGGACATTGGCATGACGACAAGGATCGCGCTTAACGGTTTCGGTCGCATCGGGCGCGGAGTATTGCGCGCGTTGCTGGAGCGTCAGGATGCCGACCTATCCATCATCGCGATCAATGATCTCGCACCGCCCGCGACTCTCGCGCACTTGCTGAAATATGACAGCGTTCATGGTCGTTTGGGTCACGAGGTCACGATCGAAGGCGACCAAATGATCGTCGGCGATCAATCCATCCGGCTGACCTCGGAACGTGAGCCTGAAGATCTTCCTTGGGAAGACGTCGATGTCGTTTTCGAATGCACGGGTCACTTCACGTCTCGGGAGGGCGCTGCGCGCCATCTCGAGAACGGATCCAAGCGCGTCCTCATTTCGGCTCCGGGCAAGGGCGTCGACCGAACCGTTGTCTTTGGCGTTAACCATCGCGAACTGACTGATGGCGACGTTATTGTTTCGAATGCTTCCTGTACCACGAACTGCCTTGCCCCGGTGGCGATGATACTGGATCGAGCCTTTGGCATACGCACCGGGTACATGACCACCGTACATGCCTATACCGGGGACCAGCCGACGCACGACAGCGCGCATCGCGACCTGTATCGCGCACGCGCCGCAGCCCTTTCGATGATCCCCACCTCGACCGGCGCCGCGCGTGCGATTTCTGATGTGCTTCCGAAACTCGCTGGCCGCCTCGAAGGATCCGCGATCCGCGTGCCCACGGCGAATGTCTCGATGGTCGACCTGACCTTCCTGCCAGAGCGCTCCGCCACGATCGAGGCGATCAACTCACCCATGAAAGAGGCAGCCAGAGGGGAGCTTGCCGGAATCCTGAGCTACGAGGACGATCCGCTTGTCTCGGCGGATTTCAACCATGACCAGCATTCCTCGTGTTTCGCCGGGGCTCAGACCACCGTCACCGAGGCGGGATTGGTTCGCGTGGTCAGCTGGTACGACAACGAATGGGGCTTCTCCAACCGAATGCTGGACGTCGGACGACATCTCGGGTTGCTTCGCGCGCCGTTACTCATGGCGGGGTGATATCCGTCCCCGCCCAAATCTCCCATTCAGGGCTCCTCACAGGATCAGTTGATGGGCGTTCAAGTCTCCGGCGCCATCGAACACCATGTAATCCACCGTCTCAAGGAAATGATCGGTTTCGATATTGGCGGACTGGTCTTCGACCACGTGCAGATCAAATTGGCCGAAGGTATTGTTCAAGGTGCGCACAATTGCCGGGTCCGATCCGTCGTAGCTGGCAAGGCTGGGAAAGATCAACCGATTGGCCACGTATTCGAAATCGTCCGGTATCGTGACCGGGGTTTCATCGACAGTATCCCCAAGGCTGCTGGCCGCGAATTGCCTGCCGCCGGTCACGCCGTTGGCTTCCTCGATCGCGAAATAGCCGATCGTCTCGGTTGCGTGGGAGGCGCCGGTTCCGAAACTGGTCGCTTCCTCTTCCTGCATGGCGACCTCGAACCCATCCGCATCGACATTGCGCATACGGGTCAGGGCATAACCGTTTTCGTTGTTGGTCTGGATCGAGGTCACAACCACGGGCCGTGCATCGAACAGGCCGGTCGCGAAATCGATCTGCTCGAACCCGTCGATGGTCAGGTTGTCGGTCCCGATCGTACCGGCCGTGAAGCGGGTGCCATCCTCCATCTCATAGGTTCCGGCCTCGACGACGAGAAGGCTCACAGTCCGGACGCCGAAGGTATCCACCGGGCCATCGGCGATCTGCGGCGCGACGGTGACGGTGCCGGCGACGGTGTCTATGTCGCTGATGCGCGCGACGATCGGCAGGCTGCCCGGCGAGGAGACGCGCGCGATCACGACCGGGTTGTCGTATTCGTTGTCCAGCGAGACGGTCATCCCAGAGGAACCGACCGAGATTTGGTGGAACTCGCCTACCGCGCCATCTTTTCGAATGCCACGCAACAACTGTTCGCTGTCGAACGCGACCAGCCCGATTTCCTCGTTTCCGTGGGTGGTATCGGGATCCGCAGTGGTGTCCTCCTCAAACCAGAAGGTCAGCTCGTCCGAGGTGGCGCCGGCTCCGCGTGAGTTCAACGGATCGCTGTCGCTGTTCGAGTTGACCTGTCCGAAGAAGAGCGGGGAGTCGTTCAGAGCATCCAGGTTGCTCAGAGGGTAGGCGTAGGGGGAACCTCCGGACCAGCTGATATTCGTGCCCGACGCGTTCCCCATGACGTTCACTTCGCTGGCGATGTAGCCGATGGTCTCGTTGACATGAAAACCGGAGTTTCCGGCCTCGTCCTCCTGCAACGCGACCAGGAAACCGTCGAACGGATTGGAGGTGAGGGACTGCCGGGTCGAAACGAAGTCGAAGCCGTTGTTGCTTTGGACCTGGCTTAGCAAGACGGGTCGTTCGTTAAAGGTTTCGGCGTATTCGACATACTCAAAACCGCTGCTCGACAATGTGTTCGTGTCGATGGTACCCGCCTCGATGATGCGGCCATCCGGGGTTTCCCATCGGCCTGCCTCCATCACCATGAGGTGGACCGTTTCGAAGAAGTGGATGTCGTCCTGGTCGCGCGGTTCCTGAAGGCGCAGGGAGATCGTGTCCGCCTGAGCATCAATATCGGTAATCCGCACGGTGACCGGTGATATGCCATTGCGTGTTGCGACATGGGCTACGACGACCGGATTGTCATAGTCGTTGTGCAAGGCAAGCGTTACCGGTTGCTCATCAACGGTCAGGCTGCGTACCTCTCCGATGGCGGGGAGTGCGCGGCCACCGAGAATGACATTCGTGGGATCGGCGGAAAAGGCTACTGTCTCGGCGTCGTGAAAGGTTTCCCCGTCTCCGGCCGTGTCCTCTTGCGCGCGCGCCGTGAAACCGTCTGGCATCAGGTCGTCGATGCGGATCGTCGCCGGGTCGTCTCCGTTGAAACTGGCGATATTGGCCTGAAGCCAGTAGTTCGCGACACTGTCTCCGAATGCCACAGGCTCGAAGGTTCCGCCGATCCCGTCGGCACTTCCGACGAGCCCGTTGTACAAGTTGGGTCCAAAGCGATCGCGCGCCATGTAGCCGACCGTTTCGGTATTGTGGAATCCCGAATTGCCGGATTCGTCCTCTTGCAATGCGATGCCAACAGCGGTCTGGTTTGGCAATATCTGCCGAGTGGCGACGAAATCCGGCCCGTTGAAGGTTTGTACCTGACTGTGCACGATCGGGAGATCGACGAAGAAGTTGCCCAGGGCAATGGTCTCGAACCCGTCTGAGGTCAGTTTGTCGGTTTCGAACGTCCCGACCTCGAGGTATCGGCTGTTCGTCTGCATCCACTCTCCCGCTTCGACCACGGTCAAGTGTACGGTTTCGTCGAAATGGATGTCGTCCTGATCCGATGGCTCCTGCAGCCGCAGATCGACCGTGTCGGCGACCGCGTCGATGTCGAGGATGCGAACCGTGACCGGAGAAATGCCGTTGTTCGTCACCACGGTGGCGAAAACGACGGGGTTCTCATAGTCTCTATTGAAGCTGTAAGTGGTGACGTTGTGATCCACGACCAGAGAAGCACGTTCGCCGAGTTGTACCAGATGGTTCAGGCTGCTCCGGCGGAATTCGGAATACTCGATGTCTTCCAGAAAGAGAGAGGTACTGCCGTCAGTGGTGCGGAGAATAACCCCGAAATTGTCTTCGAGAATTTCGTAGTCGATGGTGCGGATGTTTATCCGATCCTTATCGACCTCGAATCCGCGAACCGTGTCGTGGCCGTGGCCCGGTGGAAAGTCAAACTGATCGCGCACCCCGTCGAGTTGCGAAATCAGAAGGTCGTCATCTTCACCGCCAAAAAAAGAATTGTTGCCTGCGTCCCCGACGAGGGTATCATTCCCAGCTCTTCCATAAAGGATTGCGTTCTGTCCTTCGGAGGCCACGCGATTAGGATTGTCGGTTCCATAAATTTGCTGGTTCGCCCCTGTTCCCCGGATATTCTCGACATGGTTATACAGCGCGAGGTGGGTGGTCTGCATGGATGAGACCAGCGTGTCGTTGCCGCCACCCGACTGTTCCGTGACAACGTCCATCTCCTGGTCGATATGCAATTCGTCGTCGCCGGTGCCCCCGATCAATGTATCGACGCCAGAGCCGCCGATCAGCGTATCGTTCCCGCTGTCCCCATACAATTCGTCATTGCCACCTTCGCCACGCAGCAGATTGTTGCCGTCGTGAACGGCGTTGTCGATCCGAAGGAGGTTGTCCTCGTCATCGCCACGCAGCGCAGCGCTGCCCGATACAAGGAGGTCTTCGATATTGAAAAGTTGGTCGCGAATGATCCCTCCGGAAACGGTCTGGCGCTGGTTCAGAAGGTCAAATTCGGTGATGGATGACCATGCGACCTGCGTCGCGACGTACTCGTCCCGGCCGCTGCCACCGTTATAGACATCCGTATTTGCAGCCGATCCGTTGTTGGTGTCGAAGAAGATGTCGCGACCACTACCGCCGGTGACGGTATCGCGGCCAGGGCCGGCATCGATCGAATTGTCGCCGGATCCGGCCGAGATCTGGTCGTCGGCATTCGAGCCGATAATGGTTTCCGAGGAGGAATCGCCATTGACGATCACCCGGTCCTCGCCACTTGTCCAATTCGCGAAAACGAGTTCGGAAAGGTCCAGAGTGATGCGCGGCCCCATGACGACGACCATTTCGCTGACCCTGCCAAAAGTGGTGTCGCCGACGATGTTCGCATCCAGGGCCAGGCCGGGACCGAACTGGGCCGCGAAGAACACCGCCGAGTTCGTACCGCCCGCGCCTTCGAAGGCCAGTTCCTCGAACCCGCTCAGGGAGGTCAACTGGAAGCTGTGCGTGCCGCCGAAACGAGACAGCAGACGATCATGGTCGGCGCCGCCATCGAGCACCATTCCAGCAACTGCCTGACCGGCGAAAACCTGGATCTCGTCGTTATCGTCGCCGCCGCGCAGCGTATCGGCCCCACCTCCACCGGCAATCGTGTCGTCTGCGCCGTTCCCTTCGATCTGGTTCGCAAGAAGGTTGCCGATAAGTGTCTCGCCGACCAGCCCGTCGCCGCCGATGATATGCTCGAAGGAACTAACCAATTCGGCCGAGCCGCTATAGGACCAGCTATTGGTTGCAAGATTGATCGTGGGCGAGAAGATCCATGGAATGGCGCTCAAGTCGAACGTGTCATATCCGTTGCCGCCGTGATACTCGTCGCCATTGAAAAGAACGTCGCGCATCTGGACCGTGTCGTCTCCGCCCTCGGCATGGATCTGCGTCGCGCCGGTGTCGTCGACAAAGGTCTCGTCGCCTTGGCTGCCGCGGAAGATCTCGATATTGCGGAACGTATCCGACAGCCCGGTCAAGGTGGATGTGGCATGTCCTTCCCTGACGTTCACCGTCACGCGCCCCGAAACGAAGGTCAGGCTTGACCAGTCCAGCGTGTCGATGCCCGATCCGCCGTCATAATCGTCGCCACTGGGAAAATCCGTGTCGTGGAACAGGTCGTCATGCGCCCCTCCGTTGACGTAGTCATCGCCACCTTGTGCGTCGATGGTGTCGTTTCCGGCATTTCCATAGATCTCGTTTGCGTCACCGTCGCCCGACAGGTTGTTGTTGCCGCTCCCGCCATTGACCGCGTTGTTCGACGCGGTGAGGGTCAACATCTGGCCGCGAATGGCGCGATTATCCGTGTCGCCGCCCGTCTCGCTCGTGTCTTCCCACAGCACCAAGGCGCGGCCGTCGTCGTTCACGGCCACGGCGGGAAGGAACTGATTGTCGACGGTCGTTGTGTTGACCTGGAACAGTGAGCCGACCGTCGCGCCGGATGCATCGTAGCGTTGTGCCGACAGATCACTGCCCGAGTCGATGCCGACCATCAGAAAACCGCCATCGTTCAGCGCCTTCACTTCGGCGTTTCCGGCAAGGGAAGACTGAAAGATGTCAGATGTCACCGGGGTGGCATCAGGGGCAAAAATGCGAAACTGCTGATCGCCGCTCTGATCCCAGGCGACCACGAAATTCCCGTTGGCCAGAACGGTGACCGATGGCCTTAATTCGTCACCGGCCGTGTTGCTGTTGACCGAAAATTCCGACACCACGGTCGCGCCCGTTTCGGTCACGATCTTGGCGCGCGTCGCCTTGTTCCCGTTCAGAAGGTCGCGCTGCCAGGCGATGACGATATTGCCGTTGTCGAGCTGCGCGATATCCGCCATCCGATGATTGCCCGAGCTGTTGGAGGCCAGCCCGTCAAACAGCATTTGCCGCGTGCCACTGGCGGAATAGGTCGCATAGCGGACGTCCTGATCCCCGAAATTGCCCTGGGTCCAGGCGGCGGCGAACCCGCCGCTGCCCAGGGCGGTCAGCGCGACCTGGTTGATCGAGCCCGGAACAGTCTGCGGCGACAGCGGAAGGACCAGTTCGGAAACGATCTCGGACGCGTCGGGAGACAGGACGGTGGCGCGAACGTCATTGCCGCCACGAGTGAAACCCACCGCGATATTGCCATTGCTCAAGACCGCAACCGACGGATCAAGCACGTTGTAGGACGCGCTTCCGAAGCTGATTTCCTCTCCGATCGGTCCACCGGCTTCGTTGAAAAGGCGCACGGCGATCTTGACCGAGGTGCCGTAGGCCTCGGACTCGTATGCTGCCACGAAATTGCCGTTCTGGGCCACTGCCACGCTCGGGAAACGCTGGGCATCCGTGATGCGGGAATTGATAAGGCGCTCAGGCCCCCAAAGAATGGGTGTTATGGTCACAATCGACCCCTCTCAATTTCTTGTCTCAATGAAAATCAACGTGCTCGACCGGAGTCGTGATGTCCGATCAAGAGGTCCGAAAAACTGGACCCGGTTTCATAATTGCCGATTTAGGCCGCGTTTTCAACAAAGACCGCTGGTTTTCGGAGCGCGACGCCCGGTTCTCCTGTCCCTGTGGAACCGGGCCGCCGATCTTCCTGACAGAACTTGCCGAGCAAAAACCTGTCAGCGTTCGGTGCGCGGAACGATCACGTCATGCACGAATTCGAGTGCCAGCGAGAGGGCAGTTTCGCGGGTGAACCCTTGTGGGTTCAGATGGAGTTTCTGCCAGAGCCCATCCGTGAAGGTGTCGATCCAGAGCACCATTTGGGCTGCCCTGCTCGCGTCTTCGGCCCCACCGTTCTGCCGCGTGAGGTCGAGGCAGACCTCCGTCAGCCGCGCCATGCGGTTTGCGTCGAACTCTTCGGCAATCTCAGCGTATTGCGGCGTGAAACGATGCTCTCCCCAAAAGGCGAACCAGGTGGCCAGTGCTTCGGGGTCGCACAGCTCCGGTGTGAAATCCGCTTCGACCACGGCGAGGAGCTTGTTCAGGGGATCGGGGCCGGCTGCGTCCAGCGCTGCCTGCCAGATCTCCTGGTACCGCGCGTATTTCGCGTGCAACGCCGCCGCAAGTAACCCGCCCTTGGATTTGAAGTAGAACACCAGAACACCTTGCGACAAACCGGCTTCTCCGGCCACCGTGGCCAGGGTCGTGCGCGCCAGCCCGTTCTTGGCGACGGAGTCGAGCGTGGCCGCCACAAGCTGACGCCGACGCATGTCGGCATTGCCTTTCCGCTCGCGTCTGGGCCGCGGTTCCGGCTCCTGTTCGGGATGCTTCTTGGGGGGCACCTCTGCGTACTCCTGCTTCTCGTCTTCCTTCTTTGTCATAGCGCAAACGGCTTGTCATTTCGAAATTTTTGATTGAGCGCTCAAAATAACTTTACGAGCCTGCCTCTGCCGCTTAGTCTTCATGTGTCGCATGGCAGGAGGGGCGCTTGGCACGTTCGGGAAAATTCGACGCCATCGTGGCGGGTGCGGGCCACAACGGGCTGACGACCGCATGCTATCTTGCGCGCGCCGGGTTGAATGTTCTGGTCGTTGAAAAGAACGACTGGATCGGGGGAGCAGCGGTCAGCCGCTCGCTTACTCCGGGCTGGACCTATTCCAACTGTTCCTATGTCTGCTCACTGCTTCGGAGGGAAATCGTCCGCGATCTGGATTTGCCTCGGTTCGGCCTCCAGGTGATCCCCTACGAGGGCGGGGCGAGTTTCACAAAGGGCGGAGACTACTTTGCCTATCACGCGGATCACGACGCTCTCCGGCGCGAAATAGCGCGTCACAACCAGAGGGATGTCGATGCATATGATCGCTTTGCCCGCACCGTATTGCGGCAATGCCGTTTGATCCGTCCTTTTCTTCTGCGCCCCGCTCCGGACTCGGTCGCACCGGGGCCGCGCGACTTGGGAGAGCTTGCCTTCCTGCTGCGCCAGATGCACGGGTTGGGCGCGCATGAACTGGGCGAAACCCTACGTTTCTGGACCATGTCCATCGGCGATTTCCTTGATGAGCATTTCGAAAACGACCTCATCAAGGCTCATCTGGCGGGGTCGGGGATCATTGGGACCGGTCTTGGTGTCTATTCGCCGGGCACCGCCTACGTGCTGTTGCACCACTACATGGGGGACGTGGATGGTGCGATCGGTGCATGGGGGTTCGCGCGCGGAGGCATGGGCGCGGTCTCGAATTCGCTCGGGCGTGCCTTCGAGGCTGCGGGCGGGACCATCGTCACCGGCGCCGGGGTCGAGGAATTCCTCGTTCGAAACGGGCGGGCGAAGGGCGTGGTGCTGTCCAATGGCGATACGTACGAAGCTCCGCTCGTTGCCTCTGGCATGGACGTCAAACGGACCTTTCTGAAGCACGTGCAGCAGCGGGAACTGCCACCAGACTTCCGTCGCGCGGTGGAGCGCTTCCGAATCCGCGGATCAAGCGCAAAACTCAACATCGCGCTCGCCCGCATGCCGACCTTTCCGGCCGCACCCACAGGCGCGGCATTTCTGCGGGGCGATCTGCATTGTTCCGAAAATTTGCTGGAACTCGAACGTGCATATGACGACTGGAAGGACGGGCGCTGGTCGCGCGAACCGTATTTCGACATGCTGATCCCCTCACAGATCGATCCGACAATGGCACCGACGGGCGCGCATATGATGACGGTATTCGTCCAGTACGCGCCGTACGACCTCGAAGCGGAGGGCCGGCGCAGTGCGGAGAACTGGACGGAAGATGCGAGGCAGGCGATGGCCGATGCCGTGCTCGACAAGATGGAGCAGGCCTGCCCCGACATCCGCTCCTGCATAAGGCACATGGAAATTCGCAGCCCCGCAGATATCGAGCGCGAGGTGGGGCTCACCGAGGGCAATATCTTTCAGGGCGAATTGACCTTTGACCAGCTTCTCTTCAATCGGCCCGTGCCGGGCTATGCGGATCATCGGAGTCCGATCAGGGGATTGTACCTCGTCGGTTCCTCCGCGCATCCGGGAGGCGGCGTGATGGCCGCGCCCGGAGCCAACGCGGCACGGGTCATCCTGCGAGACGCCGGTCATGGTCGCGCCGCGCGTGGGGTGGCCGTCGCATGAGCCGCTGGGATGCCATCGTGATCGGTGCCGGCACCAACGGTCTGACCGCGGCCGCGACGTTGGCGCGCGCGAGGCGGCGGGTCTGCGTGCTGGAACGTTCGGAATGCATCGGGGGCATGGCACGAACGGCGCGGATCGACGGTGTGGAGGTCCCGGAAATCGCGCATCTGCTCTACAATCTCTCGCCAAAGGCACTGAAGGCGACGGGCATCGATGGACGGCTCGCCCTGAGGCCAATGAACGACGTGGCGCTCTGTCCTGAAGGACGGCACGCTGTGTTCGATGGGACGCGACTTCGTGATCTAGAGGGGAAAGCTCACGTTGATGCTGCGGCCTTCGAGGCACTGCATATGCGGCTTTGTCGTTTCGCGGGTATCCTCGTGCGTCTGGCCGACCGTGCGCCTCCGGAACTGAATGCCAGCCTCTCTGGTCTCGGTGATTTGGGCGCCTTGCTGCGAACCGGCTTCGACTTCAGGAGGCTAGGCAAGGCTGAGGCGCGCGAACTCCTTCGCATCCTTCTGTCGAACGCGCACGACTTGCTGCTGGACGAACTGCCCGACGGTCCCATAGCGGGAATGCTGGCCGCCGACGCGGTGCGCGGCACCCACATGGGGCCACGCTCTCCAGGAACGGTATTCTCGCTGCTTTACCGGTTTGGGCGCGGCGGGCGGGCGCAATGGATTGCCGGCGGCATGGGACGTTTGGCAGAGGCGCTTGCAGATTCTGCACGTACCGCCGGCGCCGAGATTCGCACTGCCACGCGCGTCGCCAGCGTGATGGCCAACGAAGACCGTGTTGTTGGCGTCCGGCTTGAAAGTGGCGAGGAACTTGCCGCGCCTCTCGTCCTTTCCAGCCTCGCCGCGCCGGTTTCCATGCAGTTGGCAGGTGTCGAGCAGTTCGATGTCGAAGCCGTCCGCAGGTTGCGCTCCGTTCGGGCGAAAGGGAATGTCGCCAAGCTCAACCTCGTTCTGTCCGGGTTGCCGGACGTTCCGCATTCAATTCTTTCAGGGCGCATGGTGGTCGCTCCCACGGTGAGTGAGGTGGAAAGAGCTTTTAACCCGGTGAAGTACGGGGAAAGTTCTTCGGACCCTGTAATCGAGGCAATAATCCCTACCGTGCACGAGACGGAAAACCGCGGCCGTCACGTTCTGTCCGCCTGCATCCAGTATGTGCCCCATGAGCCCGCCGGTGGTTGGTCGGATACGCTTCGCGAAGAAGTCAGGGAACGCGCGCTCGACAGGCTCGAGACGGTTCTTCCCGGAGTATCGGCCCGTGTTGAAGAGGCGCAGTTGCTGACCCCCGCCGATATCGAGGCGAGGACCGGTGCGCCCGGCGGCCACTGGCATCACGGCGAACTGTCCTTCGACCAGCTGCTGACTGTCCGGCCTGTCAACGGGCTGGGGAATTATCGTTTCGGTCCGCGGGGCTATTTTCTTTGCGGCGCCTCGACCCATCCCGGCGGAGATGTCACCGGAGCGCCAGGCCACAACGCTGCCCGTGCAGCACTGGAGGGGCGGTCATGACCGAACACGTTCCGCTCGGCTTGGTAGATGGACCGTTTCACCCGCGCCTTTCGGAACTCAGCCGCGCGCGGGCGTGGGCGGGCTGGGCCGGTATCGCTGCTCCCGTTGTCCTGGATACCGTGGAGTTTGAATATTTTGCGATCCGCAATGCATCGACGCTTTATGATATTTCGCCCATGCACAAGTACCGGATACATGGTTCCGGTGCTTTCGCCGCGCTCAACCGAATGGTTACGCGGAATCTCGAATACTTACGCGACGGTCGCGTGGCCTATGTGGTCTGGTGCGATGAATTCGGCATGATCATCGATGATGGCACCCTGTTTCGTGTATCGGCGACCGAATTCCGGCTTTGTTGCCAGGAGCCGATGCTGAGTTGGCTGCTTGATGCTCTCTGGGGATTCGATGCCGAGGTGGAGGATATTTCGGAGGACGTTGCCGCGCTTTCCATGCAAGGTCCCACAACATGGTCCCTCTTGCACGCAGCAGGTTTGGATGTGGCTGACTTGCGCCCCTTTGACTGGCGGGAGGTTGAGCCGGACTTGTGGGTTTCTCGGACCGGCTTCACCGGCGATCTGGGTTACGAAATCTGGATGCCGCGAGATCGTGCATTGGAGATCTGGGATCGGCTGTGGACCGCAGGTTTGCCGCTGGGATTGCGCGCTATCGGATCCGCCGCGCTCGACATTGCGCGGATCGAAGCGGGTTTCATAGCCGCGCGTGTGGATTTCCAACCGTCGCTAACGGCGGAACGGTTGCATCGTGGCAAGACACCGCTGGAACTTGGGCTGGGTCGGTTCGTGGCCTGGGACAAGGGACATTTCAACGGGAGGCGGGCGCTGTTGGCGCAGCGCAAGGATGGACCGCGTACGCGACTTGTCAGGCTGGACATAGGAGGGCACCGCCCGGCCCAGGAGGCCTTCCTTTATGATCGTTGGCGTCGCGAGATCGGGCATGTGACATCGGCGATCTGGTCGCCGACCGCCAAGCGGAACGTGGCGCTTGCGCATATTGATGCCCGCGTAGCCGCGCGACGCGACACAGGGCTCCGTGCCGAGATCGACGTCAACGACGAAGGCCAGTGGGAGCGGCGTCGGGTTCCGGTGCGGATCGTGAGCGGGCCCTTTTTTTCGCATCCACGTGCGCGGGCGACACCCCCGGAACGATATTGATTCAGGAGTTAGAGCGGCGATGACCAACCATCCGAGACGTGCCATGAGGCAGGAGCCCGATACCGCGACGCTGGACGCATGGGACCGGGCACATCAATTGCATCCTTGGGCAGCGATGAGCGCATGGAAGACCTCAGACTATCTTCAGGTCGAACGCGGGCAGGGCATCTATCTCTGGGACGCTGAGGGAAATCGCTTCATCGACGGGCCGGGGGGCATGTGGTGTGTGCAGATAGGATATGGCCGAAGCGACATGGCATCGGCGGTTGCCGATCAGATGATGCGGCTTCCCTATACCTCTCCCTGGACAACGACGACCGGTCCCTCGGCATCCTTGGCGCGGCGTCTTGCCGACTTTGCGCCGGGTGATCTCAACACCGTGTTCTTCACCACAGGTGGCTCGACGGCCGTGGATACGGCTTTGCGCACGATGCAATTCATGAATAACGCGCTTGGCCGGCCGGAAAAGAAGATCGTGATCGCCCGTGAGAAGGGATATCACGGGTCGACCTATCTTTCCGCGACAGTGTCGGGAAAGGAACGTGATCGCTCGATCTTCGACACCGAACAGCGGTTGGTGCGCTTTTTACCGGACGTGAATCCCTTTCTCAGGCCCCGGGGGATGACCGAGGCCGAGTGGTGTGATGCAAAGGTAGCTGACCTTGAGACCATGATAGCCGAAACCGGTCCCGAGCGTATCGGTGCCTTCATCGCCGAGCCTATCTTGTGCTCGGGGGGCGTGATCGTGCCCCCGGAAGGGTATCATCGGCGTACCGCTGAAGTCTGCAGAAAACACGACATTCTCTATATCTCGGATGAGGTAGTAACAGGCTTCGGACGGCTGGGGCACTGGTTCTCTTCTGAGAAGGTGTTCGGTATCGTTCCGGACATGATCACCTGCGCCAAGGGTTTGACCTCGGGCTATTTGCCGCTTGGCGCTTGCATCATCTCGGACAGGGTGATGGAACGGATGACGGGCCCGGACCGCAAGGTTCTATTCTCGAACGGGTACACCTATTCCGGCCACCCGGTAAGCTGCGCTGCGGCTATGAAAAACCTCGATATCATCGAGGAGGAAGGCCTTCTGGAGCATGTCCGCGCCGTGACACCGCATTTCCAGGAACGACTTCAGATGCTGCGCCGACACGAGATTGTAGCCGATGTTCGGGGAATGGGACTGCTCGGCTGCATCGAAGGACGGCCGGTCGAGTCGAGCGGTGACCTGTCGGCACAGCGCGAGTTGGGATCAATGCTCGACGCAGCCTGCGAAGCGATGGGACTTCTGGTGCGCCCGCTTATCAACATGGCCGTTTTCTCACCCCCGTTGGTGATCACAGTCACGCAGATCGATGAAATGTTCGACATACTCGACAAGGCGCTCGAGAAAGTGAGCGAGGAATTTTGACTGAGCGCTCAAGTTAACTTGATCGCCGCTCAATCCGTATCTAGCCTGAAGTCGTGGGGGGATCCGTCGGCACAGGCGGAAGTGGGGTGAAAGGGCAGGAACACAGGCCGAACCACAACCGCAACCAAACAGGGAGAAAAACATGTATCGAATTCGAAGTGCCGCCCTAGGGCTGGCAGCGGCAGCATTGACGGGACCTGCATTCGCCGAGGGTGGAAACCTCGTGGTCTTTGACTGGGCCGGGTACGAGGACCCTGCCTTTTACCAGGGCTATATCGACCAGCACGGCGGTCCGCCCACCTTTGCCTTTTTCGCGGATGAAGAAGAGGCGTTCCAGAAGCTTCGTTCGGGTTTCAAGGCGGACGCCGCTCACCCCTGTTCCCAATCAGTGCCGAAATGGATGGAGGCCGGGCTTCTCGCTCCGGTCGATCCCTCGCGTATCGACCGTTGGGATGATCTCGAAGCGTCCTTTCGCGAGATCGAAGCGTACATGAAAGATGGACAACATTATTTCATTCCGGTCGATTGGGGTAACACCGCGCTGACCTACAACACCGAACTTCTGACTGAGGATCAGGTCCAGTCGCTGCAAGCGTTTGTCGATCCGTCACATGCGGGGCGAGTGTCGTTGCCGGCCAATGTGGACGATGCCTATGCGCTGGCCTTTCTGGCGAATGGCGTGAAGGACTGGACCAGGGCGACCGAGGAGGATTTTCAGAAGGCGTCGGATTTCCTGCGTCGCGCCCATCAGAACGTCCGCGCCTATTGGGACAGCGGTTCGGCGCTCGCACAGCTGATGCAGTCCGGCGAGGTCTATCTCGCATGGGCCTGGAACGAGACCTTTGCCACGATGACCGCCGAGGGACACCCGATCGCGATGAAGCGTGACACCGACGAGGGTTCGTCCTCGTGGGTCTGCGGCTACTCGCGGCTTGCCGAGGATACCGGTGCGTCGGACGACTTGTTCTATGATTTCGTCAATGCCTGGCTGGAGCCTGCCTCGGTCGAGTACATCGTGAGCGCATGGGGCTATGGGCATTCGAACACACAGGCGATGGCTGCCATGGATCAGGAAACGGTCGCAGCAATGGGCCTGGATTTCAACGATACGATTCGCGGGAACACGCTTTGGCAAGCGCCCGTTCCAGCAGACTTGCGCGAGAAGATGATCGCGGAATTCGAACTCATCAAGGCCGGGTTCTGACGGCCCGAAGCGACGATCGCGCGCGCAACCTCAGTCGGGTTTGCGCGCGCGAATATGGTGAGGGCAGTGCTCGCCCGTTTCCAGCACACCGATCATCATCCTCCAGGTTTCGATATTGTATGCGACGAGATCGTGCCCGGCGACGCTTTCGAATTCCTGTCGCCGCGGGCCGCGCAACGCTTCCAGTTCACTTCGCGCCACGTCGAGGTACCATCGGTTCCGGTTGACGAGGTTCACCGCCTCAAAGCCTGCTGCCACGAAGGCCGCATGGTATCGCCGGGGAGAAGCCATGACGAAATCGAGGTCTTCTTGCGCGATATACGCGGACATCGCGGGCGACGGCGGTCCGTCATGCGAAATGAGCCAGTCCGACGCAGCGAACCAGCCACCGGGTCGCAGGACGCGAAATGCTTCGGCAGCCAGTGCCTCCTTGTCCGGGATGTGAATGATCGAGTCCTTGGAGAACACAAGTTCGAAAGACGAGTCATCGAAGGGGAGGGGGCCCGGTTCGACTTCAATGATCTTGACCTGCTCGGACAATCCGTGTTCCCGGACTCTGCGCCTGGCTTGTGCGCAGACTGGCGCCTCCACATCGATGCCCGTCACCTTTGCAGCGCCATGAGCGCGGACAAGCGCCAGCGTGATTGCCCCGCTTCCACAGCCGATATCCAGCGCCTCGGCTCCGCGCACGCGGACACCGTCTAGAACCCGTGCGACTTCGTCCGGACCGCCAGGAGAGAGATAACCTTCGCCCCAAAGCGCCTCGAGAAACGCTGTGTGCCGGTCGTCATAATTCAGGTCGTCGGTCATGCACCAAGGTCTCCCTTCAGCAGGGTGTGGATGTAGCTGTCGATGAAAAGCGCCATCCAGGCCTCCATCTCGACGAGAGGGCCGGGGCGATAGAAACGCGATGCAACACCGCGTTGGTTGTCCTCGATGATCCGCTTGTCGGCTTGCGTGGTCACGTCCCAGAGCCAGGTCAGAGCCTCCCGGTCGTAGTCGCGGCCTTCCACGGCGTCTTCATGCACTAGCCAAATGATCTCCTGCACCGAATGCAAGGCGTCGACGGGAAGAAAACGATAGAGAACGGCGTGGTCTGGATAGATCAGCATGGGATTGAGAAAGCCCAGATAGACATCCGCCGCACCCCCATCGTGACCGGAAAGTGTGCCGAGCAATGGCGCAAGCGGGCCTCCGTCATGGCTTCCGGTGACATGGCCGTCGGCGAGCGCGGTGCGATAATGTGCGAACCCTTCGGCACCGTCAGGAGCGTCTTGGCCCAGACAGGAAATGGTTTCGTAACTCAGCCCGTCGGCTGCGCCGGGAGCGAGAGCGGCAAAATCGGCTTGAATCCTTGCCGTTCGCTCGGGTGCGAGTTGCAGCGTGTGGCCGCGCGAATACTCTGGATGAGCAGGGGCGCAATGATAACACTCGTTGTAATTTTCGACCAAGAGCTTCCAGTTCGCCGCGACGGGATAACGTGTACGATGTGCGATTTTCGTGCGAGCAAGGTCAAATGGCGCAAGGCAGGGTTCCAGGGCTGCCCTTGCCGGGCCGAAATCGGGAGGGTTTTCTGCGAGTGAAACATAAATCAGCCCCTCAAGAGTCTCGATCGCCACAGGGAGTAGTCCCAGACCGGACCGGTCATGGCCGGCGTCAAGGGCGCGCGCGCTGAACAACCTGCCGTCCAGTTCGTAGGTCCAAGCATGGTAAGGGCAGGTGAAGCGGCGCACGTTGCCTTGCGCTTCGGTGCAAACACGAGAGCCGCGATGGCGGCACACATTCGCGAATGCGCGAATGACCCTGTCGGTGCCGCGGCAGACGATGACGCTTTCCCTGAGCATGTCGAACAAAAAGAAGTCGCCGGGCTCAGGTATTTCGCTGACATGCCCGGCAAGCATCCAGTTCCGACCGAAGATCAATGTTGAATCAGACTCAAAGACCGCCTCGTCGGTGTAAAGCCGCTGTGCCATGGCATAGCCTGGGCGATGCGCATTGGCGATGTCTTGGATAGCTGCGCGCTGGGCGATCGCTGGGCGCTGCATCTTCAATCCTCCTGCCGGAAAAGCAAAATGGATTCGGCGCTCCACCCGACCCGCACCGGGTTGCCTGGCCGAACCACCGCCCGGTTCGCCGTATTGCGCATCGAAATCGTGACTGTTCGTTCCGAGCCCGGCAAGACGACATCGTAATATGTCATGTCGCCATAATAGGAGTTGCCGGAAACCTGGCCCTCGAAACTGTGCCGTGGTCCCGGGGCATCGTCGAAAATGACGGTGAGCATCTCCGGGCGGATTCCTACCTCGCGGATGTCGTCGACCCGAAGACCGGCGGGGATCGTGTGAGATGGCAGAACGACCTCGCCCAATGACTCGATCTGCACCACGAGGCCGGTTTGCGTTTCGCCAGTGGCCCGGGCCGGCAGGAAATTCATCACCCCGATGAAAGATGCGACCCGCCGGCTGGCCGGTCGACGATACAGTTCCTCGGGAGTGGCCATCTGGGCGATGCGGCCTTCGAACATTACGGCGATCCGATCGGACATGATCAGGGCTTCTTCCTGGTCATGGGTGACAAGCACAAAGGTTATACCGATGGACCGCTGGAGATCGCGGAGTTCTCGCTGCATCTGTTCGCGCAGTTTCTTGTCGAGTGCCGAAAGGGGTTCGTCGAGCAGCACCACCTTGGGACGCATGACAAGCGCGCGGGCAAGGGCCACCCGCTGGCGTTGACCGCCCGACAGTTCGTGTGCGGCACGCCGTTCATAGCCCGCCATGTCCACCATCTCGAGAGCCTCGCCGACCTCGCGCGCCATTTCGCGGCGTGAGAGATGGCGGCGTTTCAGTCCGTAACCCACATTCTGAGCCACATTCAGATGGGGGAAGATCGCGTAGCTCTGGAACACCATGTTGGTGGGCCGTTTGTTTGCAGGGATCCCGCGCATGTCGTGGCCAGCGATACGAATGGAGCCGGACGTAGGGTTTTCGAACCCCGCGATAAGGCGAAGGAGCGTCGTCTTTCCGCATCCGGAGGGACCGAGAAGCGAAAAGAACTCACCTTCCTGCACCGTGGCGTCGATCCCGTGCAGCGCCGTGAAAGTGCCAAAACGCTTCACGGTCTTTTCGAGTTCGATCATTGGCGCCGACCCGTTCGTTTCGTTCATGCGACCCCCGTCATTGCGCCGCCCGCGGCGGCGTCCTGTCCTTGCCGCCGCGCCGCGCGCCGCCGCATCCATTCTCCCAGCACCAGAAAAAGTATGGAAAGCACCAGCAGGATCGTCCCCAAGGCCATTACCGAGGGAAGCCGCGCAGGAAATCGCAGCTGGCTCCATATGTAGACTGGCAAGGTCACATCGGTGCCAGTGAGAAAGAAGGCGATGATGAATTCATCGAGGCTGATGGTGAAACAGATCAGCAGGCTCGAGATGACGCCCGGCAGTACCAGCGGAAAGGTCACGCGGCGAAAGGTGCCCCATCGCGACTCGCCGAGATCGAAGGATGCCTCTTCCAGTTCGCGGTCGAGGCCGCGAAAGGCGGAACTCAGGATTGCAACGGCGAACGGGGTGCAGATCAGCACATGGCCTACCACGACCGTCCAGAGCGCGAGCGAGAGACCGAGTTGGCTCAGGGCCACAAGCAGCGCGACCGCGACGATGATTTCAGGCAGGACCAGCGGGAGCATTATGAGACCGATGATCCCGGTCTTGCCCGGAAAACTGTAGCGCGCCGCCGCCCGTGCCGCGAAAGCCCCCAAGAGGGTCGCGATCACCGCGGAGGATATGGCGACGATCAGGCTGTTGATCGCTGCGGTTCGAAGGGTCTGGTTGCCCCAGAGCTGCTCGAACCAGGCCGTGGTAAAACCCGAAAGGGGCAGGGCGATGATGGTGGCGTCGTTGAAGGCGAAAAGAGGCAGGAGAACGACCGGCGCGTACAGGAAGATCATGTAGATGATCGCGTAGACCGCCAGCCAGTTGCTCGAAAGACGCGTCATGTGAGGCGGCCCCCTAGGCGCTTTCCGATCAGGAAGATCCCGGCACTGATGGTGCCGATCACTACCATCGCCGTCACGGCGAGTGCCGCTCCGAGCGGAGCGTTGTTCGCCTGTCCGAACTGGATCTGGATCATGTTCGCGATCATCAGCCCCTCGGTTCCGCCGACGAGGCGCGGGGTGATGTAGTCGCCCATGGTCGGGATCAGCACGATGAGGGTTGCCGCCACGACGCCGGGCATGGCCAGCGGGAGTGTTATGCGAGTGAAGCGGCGAAACGGCCCGTCTCCGAGGTCTTCCGCCGCCTCCAGCAGCGACCTGTCGATACGCGCAAGGGCGACGAAGATCGGCAGGATGGCGAAGGGCGCCCAGGCGTGGGCGAGGGTAATGACCACGGCGTTGGCGTTGTAGAGAAGGAAAGTCAGCGGCGCATCGGTGAAACCCATTCCCATGAGCGTCGCGTTCAGCACCCCGTTATAGCCAAGGATGACCTTCCACAGGAATACCCGAAGCAGATAGCTTGTCCAGAACGGAACAGTGATAAGGAAGAGCCACAGGGCCTGCTGACGTTTGACGCGGAAGGCAACGAAATATGCGACCGGAAAGGCAAGAAGAACGGTCACGACGGTAACAGTCAACGAGATCGCAACAGACCGAAGCAGGAGCGTTCGGTAAATGGGTTCGCCCAAGGCAGCCCGGTAGTTGTCCAGCGTCGGCGTACGGTCGATGATAAGATAGTCCTGCGTCCAGAAACTGAACGCTGCGACCATGGCCAGTGGCGCAGCGAGCATGACAAGCACGTATAGGAAGGTTGGGCTGACCAGTCGCAAACCCTGAGCCGCTTCTGCACGGGTGCTCATGTTCCGCCGATCCTGAAACGGATTGGGCCTTCTCGCGCGACCTTCACTCGCCTTGCTCCGCCTGCGAGAGAAGTTGGCCATTCCGCTCGGCCAGCTTGCCGTCGGGCGGTGGTGACGCTTCGTGCAGGACCGGGAAGTGGTGCCGCAACTGGTCGTGATAACTGCGCACGCCTTCTTCGAGGTCCGAGAGGATCACCCCGTCATACCCGCTGGAAAAAGTCGCCTCCCAAGCCCATCGCACCAGTTCCTCGTCCTCTTCGGTTGTCAACCGGTCGATACGCCCGCTGAGATAGCGCGCAAGCCGCATCCGCCTGTCTTCGTCGGACCTGCGATAGCAGGCACCGCGCTGGATCGACTGACCGATTTCGACCGGGAACTCCTGATAGAAGATGACCGAGTCGGGGTAGATGCCAAACACAAGATTCGGAAAGACGCCAAGATACAGCCACGCTTGCCCATGTTCCTCGTCGAGCGTCTCCGGTGGAGTGAGAACAGACTTGTAAGCACGAACGCTCCAGAGCCGTCCCGGACCCTTGCGGAAGGTGGAATAAGATCGGGCCGCACCGTTCTGGAAGGGTTCGTCGTAATAGTTCCTGCCAAAGAGGTCATCCAGACCCGGGTGGGCCATCGGGACATGGTAGCCTTCGTTGTCCACGTCCCGGATGCACTTCCAGTTGACCGCTGCCTCGTTGGACCAGAAACCCGCGCCGTCTGGCATCAGCTTGTCCAGGCCGTATTGGGTCACCTCGTCATCGAACCGCTTCATGATATCGGCAATCGAGGGTTGAGGGCCGGGCTGGAACCGGACAAAGATGAAACCCTGCCACATCTCTGTCTCGACCGGTTTCAGGCCATGTTCCACCGGATCCATCTCGGGCAGGCTGTCGGGCTGCGCAGCGCCGCGCAGCTTTCCGTCGAGGTCATAGACCCAACCGTGGAAAGGGCAGATTATCGCCTTCGGGCAATTGCCGCGTTCTTCGGCAACCACGCGCGAGCCGCGATGTCGACACAAATTGTGAAATCCGCGCACAACTCCGTCGTGCCCACGAATGACAAGGGCACGTTCGCCGACGCAATCGAGGGTGACAAAGTCCCCAGGTTCCGGGATGTCGCTTACGTGGCAAACCACCTGCCAATGCGCGCGGAACAGAAGGTCCTTCTCGGCCTCCAGCAGTTCCGGATTGGTATAGGCCCAGGCTGGCAGGCCGGCACGATCCTCGAACGGGGCCTGCTCGTTTGCGGACGACATGGGAACACTCCTGCACGGTATCGGTACAGGAAGCCTAGCAACAAAAATTTGAGCGCTCAAATAAAAATTTTTGAAGGGCGACGCATCCTCACGCCGCATCACACCGTTTCTCCGATGATAGTAAAGGTCCGGCACCTCTTTGGACTGAAGCTCGAGATACCGAAACCGGCATCAAGCAGAAGTTGTGCGCCTTGCGGTTCCAAGAAGACCGCGCGCAATTATCGTCCGCTGAATCTCGGAAGAACCTTCGTAGATCCGGAAGATGCGCAGATCGCGGAGATAGCGTTCGAGAGGGAAATCCCTAGTATAGCCATAGCCGCCGTGAATCTGCAGCGCCCGGTCCGCGATCCGCCATGCGGCTTCGGTTGCGTAAAGCTTGGCGAATGCAGCTTCACGGTCGTATCTTTGCGACGATCCGCGTTTGTTGGCCGCCTGCAGGGCAAGTGCGCGGGCGGCTTCCAGTTCCGTTGCACTGTCGGCCAACATCCACTGCAGCCCCTGGAACTCGGCGATGGGATGGTTGCCGACTTTCCGTTCCTGAGCGTAGGACACAGCGGCGTTCAGCGCAGCTTCGGCGATGCCGGTCGCTTGGGCTGCCACTTCTATCCGTCCGTTGTCGAGTGTCCTCATGGCCGTCCGAAATCCCGTTCCCTCGGGGCCGAGCCGATTTTTCGCAGGCACAATGCAGTCCAGGGTGACGGGGAAGACATGTCCACCTTTCAGGCCCATTGTCCGCTCATTAGGGCCAAAGTCGATCCCGGCCTGCCGTCCGGGTTCGACGATGAAGGCACTGACACCGCGTGCGCCTGCGGCGCGATCTGTCTTGGCGAAGACCACGATGAAATCCGCGTGGGCTGCGTTCGAGATGAAACATTTGCTTCCGTGAATTCGATAGTTCTCGCCCTCGCGCACCGCAACGGTGCTCATGTCTGCCGGGTTCGAGCCAGCCTGTGGTTCGGTCAGGGCGAAGGCACCCAGCTTTTCTCCCGCCGCAGCTGCTTCGATCAGGGCGCGATGCTGTTCGGCCACGTCACCGATATGCAGGGCGTCAGTGGCTAGGAAATGTGCGGTCAGCATCGAGGCGGTTGAGCCGCAGGCCCCTGCAACCAGTTCCACCGCGCGATAGAGAGCAGGGCCCGAAAGACCGAGACCGCCGAACCGTTCGCCCAGGTTCATCCCCATCAGGCCCAGTTCGGACATTTGCACAAGGTGACAGCCTGCAAATTTCCCTGTCTCGTCTATTTCGGCTGCTTTCGGGGACAGGACTTCGCGGGAAAACCGCTCGATCTGGTCGACAACTGCACGTTCGTCGGCTGTGATTGCATAGTCGGTCATTGGATCACCTTGTCAGATTGAGGGCATAGTTCTCTGTTTCCCTCGCCCAGCTGCGGGGCGGGACTGCGGCCGCCCCGAGGCGCAGCCGAGAAGTGCAACGGTTGTTCTGGAATCCGCAGTGTACCCAGCGACGGGTGATCGACGACGGAGGCAAGGCCGCGCGCGATTGCCTGCGGTGAGCGCCACGCGTCGCTGGCGCTTTGGATCGCTGCGCAAGGGATGCTGACAGCCTCGAGCGTGGAAATGATCTCGGCCGTGGTCTGTTCGGCGGCCCAGTCCTCTATCACCTGCGCCAGCGCGGGTTCATTCGCTCGGCGGTCATGGTCTGTGACAAACCTGGGGTCTCGCGCCAATGCGGGCAGGTTCATTGCCGCGCAGAACGTCTCGAACAGACGGTTGTTCAATACAGCCAAAGCGAAATTTCCGTCTTTCGCGGCGTATACACCAAAAGGTGCGGACAGGGGGTGCCGGTTGCCAGTCCGAAAGACCGGGGCGGAATCCATCAAGGTACGGCATGACACGACCGGCATCATGGACAGAAGGGCATCGAACAGGCCCAGGTCGACATGACGCCCGATACCGCTGCGTTCACGATCGAAAAGGGCAACCATTGTTCCGAACGCGGCAAAAAGGCCTCCAGCGACATCCGCAATCGCCTCGCCGACCATCGTCGGTGGCCCGTCGCGATCGCCTGTCACGTCCATTATGCCGGATAGCGCCTGAACGATGATGTCATAGGCAGGTTTTGCCGCGTTCGGTCCGGTCTGTCCGAAGCCGGAGATCGACACGTAGACAAGGCCCGGATGAACCGCGTGCAAGGTTTCCGCATCCAATCCGAATTTCGCCATCACCCCCGGCCGGAAATTCTCGACCAGAACATCCGCGGTTTTCAGCAGAGCCCTGACGGTGTCCTTTCCTCGGGACGATTTCAGGTCCAGGACCACGGACCGCTTTCCGCGATTCACGGTCTGGAAGAGGAGGCTTTCACCGTCTCGGAACGGTCCGACATGGCGATAATCGTCGCCTCCGGGGGCTTCGATCTTGATCACTTCGGCGCCGAGGTCAGCCATCAGTGCCGTACAATAGGGGCCGGCAAGCACGCGGGTGAAATCTATGATCCGGACACCCGCCAGCGGGCGGCTTCCCTCGTTGAGATTGGTTTGCAGCATCTTGATCTTCCTTTCCTGGAGGATCGTAGCTGCACGTGTGATATTAAGAGAAATATCAATTCCTCATATAGGGTATAAATGAAGCAAATAGCTATCGGCTTTCGTCAGATCGACTACGTGATCGCCATCGCGGATGAAGGCAGCACTGCGGCGGCCGCCCGTGCCCTGAACGTCTCGCAACCATCCGTGTCCATAGCTCTCGCCCATGTGGAGGCGCATTTCGGTCAGCCGCTGTTCGTCCGCCAAGCCGGGCAGGGGATGGAGCCGACAGCCTTTGGGCAAAGCAAAGTTGCCGGTTTCCGCGCGCTGCGGAAAATGGCGGCTGAAACCATGGGAGATGTAGAGCGAAAGGTGACCCTGGGAGTATTCGAAACGCTTGGTCCGCGTTTTGCGCCTGCCTTGGTCCGGGAGTACACCGCACGGGAACCAGGCATCGAAATTCAATTGCGCGAAGGGAATTTAGGACAACTGTTCGAGGATCTTGCCGCGGGCCGGATCGACCTCGCACTGATATACAGCTTTCCGATTTCGCGCGACCTCGACATCGTTCCACTTCGGGAAGTGCGCCCGTTCGGATTGGTTCCGGAGGGGCATCGGCTGGCTGGAGCGGATACGGCAAGCGTCGCTGACTTGCTTGAGGACCCACTGATCCTTATGAACCTTCCCCATAGCAGGGATTATTTCCTGTCTCTTGCGCAGATCCATGGGGTTACGCCGCGTATTCGCCACGAAACCGCCTCGGTCGAGATGGCCCGCGCAATGGTCGCGAACGGGCTGGGTGTCTCATTGCTAGCCACGGATATTGAGCATCCGATGTCTCATGACGGACGACAAGTCCGCAGGGTGCATCTTGAGGGACCTGTTCCGCCTCATGGGATAGCACTTGCGCGGTCTCCTGATTTTCCGCTCACGAAGCGCTGTGCCAATTTTCTGGACTTCGCGAAAACTTGGTTCAGCCGCGAAGCGTGTTGACCTCGGGAGGGTGCCTGTCATTCTGGCGCGCGGCCTACCTTGAGAAGCGCGTAACCCGACAGTGGGTAAGAGTGGGACGAGGCGATTGAGATGAGACAGGGGAAGCTGCAAGCGCGCAAACTGGTGCTGTCGCCCTTCATCATCGTGGCGCGCAACGGCAAGTTCGGTCTGATTGCCGGGTTGCTGGCCGGCCTGGCTTTGCCCGGGATGGCTGCGATCTTGAGGCCCTGGATCCCCGAGATGGTGGCACTACTGCTGTTTCTGACGGCTTTTCGCATCGGGTTTCAGGAGACGGTTCACAACCTTCGGGCCATGGTCCGGACGGCCGCGACGGTGCTGGTCCTGCAGATGGTCTTGCCGCTGCTCTTCCTGTCCGCATTGTGCCTTGCGGACCTGCCCTTGTCGCCGCTGGCCTTGGCGATCACATTGATGCTGTCGGCACCATCGGTCACAGGGTCCGCGAATTTCACGATTCTTCTCGGGCATGATCCGGCACCTGCGCTGCGCCTTTTGATCCTTGGTACTGCGCTGTTGCCCGTGACCTGCATTCCGGTTTTCTACTTCTTGCCCGTCTTCGGGGAACTGACGGATGTTCTGGCTGCGGCAAGCCGGTTGCTTGCGGTCATATTGTTTGCCGCGGCGCTCGGCTTCGCATCGCGTCAATGGACTGTGCCTGACCTTGACGAGGAAGGGCGCAACGCATTGGACGGCCTGACGGTTATCGCGCTTGCGGTCATCGTCGTGGGCCTGATGTCCGCCGTGCGCCCAGCCCTGGAGACAGAGCCGGCGACACTTGCCTTCTGGTTCAGCGCCGCAGTCTGCGTCAACTTCGGGATGCAGGTGCTGACCTTCCAAAGCCTCAGGTGCCTGGGCGCGACCACACCTGTTCCCGGTTCGATCGTTTCGGGCAACCGGAACTTCGCCCTCTTCCTCGTTGCGTTACCGCCGGAAAGGACCGAGTTTCTGTTGATCTTTCTGGGCTGCTACCAGTTTCCAATGTATCTGACGCCCATAGTGATGAGGAGGTTCTATGGCCGGGCCTGAGGGGTTTCCAGTTGTCCGCACCGTCGGGATTGACGGGATGTTGGTCACCTTTGCGGACAAGATGGCGGAGCCTGCCAACCGGGCGGCCATCGCCTTTCGCGACGCTGTCCAGGCCGAGGGTTGGCCAGGGGTGGTCGAAACCTCGACGTCGCTTGCGTCAGCCTATCTACGTTTCGATCTGGGGATGACCTCGCATCGGGCTATCGATGATCGATTGAGAGAGTTGCTGCAAACGCGTGACTGGTACGATGCCCCTTTGCCGGAAGGCCGAAAATTGTGGCGCATTCCTACCGTGTACGGAACCGACCTTGCCCCGCAACTGGAGGAGGCCGCAGAGCTTGCCGGTCTTGACGTCGACACGGCGGTGCGTCGGCTTTCGGCCACGCGCGTTCGGGTCCTGACCATCGGATTCGCTCCGGGACAACCTTATCTGGGACCGTTGGGGGCCGAGTTCGACATTCCGCGGCAAACGGGGCTGACACCCATGGTTCCTTCCGGTGCTCTGGTGCTCGCGATCTCGCAATTCGTGCTTTTCGCCAACGAGGCTCCGACCGGTTGGCGACATGTCGGGCAGACGGCTTTTCGCTGTTTCAGACCCGACAGGAAAAGGAAGTTCGTCTTGAGCCCGGGCGATGAGGTGCTTTTTGAATCGGTCAGCCGGACCGAATACGATCGCATTCTCGCGCGAGATACCGAAGGTGACGGTGGTGCCCAGGTCGAGGAGATCACGGCATGAGCTTGCGTGTCCGCCGAATAGGTCCTGCCTGCACGATCCAGGATCTGGGGCGCACCGGCTATCTTGATCAGGGTCTGTCGCGCTCGGGCGCGATGGACCGGGATGCGCTTTACGAAGGGGCCGCACTTCTCGGTCAGGATCCGGAATTCGCGGCGCTCGAGATGGGCGGCCTGGGGGGCGAATTCGAAGCGCAAACAGACACGGTGGTCGCGCTGACCGGCGCACCCATGACGGCCGAAATCGATGGGACGAGGGTCGTCTGGAACGCATCCCACGCTCTGGGACGTGGGCAGCGGCTCAAGATCGGAGCAGTGCAAAAGGGAGTGTATGGGTACCTGCATGTCGCGGGTGGCGTCGCGACCGAACCGTTCCTGGGGTCCCGTGCCGCGCATCTGGCCGCCGGTATCGGCCGGAGAGTGTCCGACGGCGACGTGCTGCCGGTGGGCGAGGGCAGGGCGCGGCCGGGTTGGACCATTCCGGTAGAGGACCGGTTCTCGGGTGGGGTGCTGCGTATCGTCGAGAGTTTCCAGAGTGGCCTGTTCGATTCCGCCACGCGCGAACGGTTTGCGGGAACCGTGTTTCGCAGAGGGGCGCGCGCCAACCGTATGGGCGTCCAGCTTGAAAGTGACGGCGACGGTTTCGCAGCGCGCGGCCAGCTGAATATCCTGTCCGAGGTGATCGCGGTGGGCGATATCCAGATGACCGGGGCAGGGGATCCCTTCATCCTGCTGCCAGAGTGCCAGACGACCGGTGGCTATCCGCGAATCGCAACGGTTCTCCCTTGCGACCTTGCGCGCGCGGCACAATGCCCGACGGGTGCCGAAATCCGTTTTCGCTTCGTCTCACTTGAAGAAGCGGTCGTCGCCCAGAGCGCGGCGGAGGCTGCCCTGGCCCGTCTTTCTGCACGCAAGCAGCCCCTTGTGCGGGATCCGGCAGAGATTCCCGACCTTCTGAGCTATCAATTGATCGGCGGCGCGGTCTCGGCCACTGATGAAGGAGAATGACAGATGACGCAAGTCGACCTGAACGCAGACATGGGTGAGAGTTTCGGACCGTGGAAGATGGGCGATGACGCCAGCCTGCTCGACATCGTGACCAGTGCCAACATCGCCTGCGGGTTTCACGCGGGCGATCCGGATGTAATGGCAGAAACGATGCGGCTGGCCGCTCGAAAAGGGGTAGGTATCGGAGCACATCCCGGTTTTCCTGATCTGCAGGGCTTCGGTCGCAGGAAGATGACCGTCTCGCATGACAGCCTGCGCAACATGGTGCGTTACCAGTTCGGCGCGGCGCGCGGTATGGCGCAGGCACTTGGCACGCAGGTGCGCCACATCAAGTTGCACGGTGCCCTGTCGAACATGGCGATGGTCGACGCCGACATGGCGCGGGCCTGTTACGAGGCCGCGCTGGACGTGGACCCGGAGATCATCCTCATGGTGCTTTGCGCGACGGCACAGGAAGAGGTGGTCCGCGACCTCGGTTGCAGGTGGGTAGGAGAGATATTCGCCGACCGCGCCTACAACGATGACGGTACGCTGGTCGACAGGTCGCTTCCGCGCGCGGTGATTCACGATCCCGAAGTCGCCGGGCCGCGCATTCTTGAGATGGTCCGCGAAGGCGCGATCATCACCGAAAGCGGCAAACGGATCGAAACCTCGATCGACACGATCTGCTTGCATGGCGATACGCCAACAGCCGTCCATATCGCCGGTTCGGTGCGACGCTGTCTGGAACAGGGCGGCGTCAGCGTGCGCATGTTCGAACGCTGACAAAGAAAAAGGCCATGGCTTGGGACCATGGCCTGATACACGAGGTAGTGGTGCGGGTCTTATGAGGGCCCGATCATGAAACAGGTGACGTTGCGGGCTTTGAGCCTGCGGCAGGCAAGGTCCGCCTGGTCGCGGCTCATGCCCTGAAAGGTGGCTTCGTATCCGCGCGAGGACTGGTTCACCTTGCGCAACGTGCCGTCGAGCGTCGACATCTCTGCCAGAGCTGTCCGCAAGAGAACCTTTTCGGCTTGGTAGCGGCTGGTATAGCGGCCGACATTGATGCCCCAGTGATGCCCGCCCGACGTGGACAGGCGGGTCACAACTTCCTGGTCGGGCTCGGCTGCCACGGCAGCGCTGGCCGAGGCAAGCGCAATGGCTTCGGGACGGACAACGGGCCGCAGACCTGAAGCGTCGGCTTCGGCTGCCGCGATCACGTCGGCCTCCGCGATGGCCGCGCTGATTCCGGCTTGAATACGATCCTCGTCCTGTTTTGCTGCCTCGGCAACGCTGGCCACGACCAAGGCGGGCGCGACGGGGCGCATCTGTGGACGCAGGCTGCTTTTCGGCGCGCCGGCCACGGCGATTGCTTCGATCGAGCCCTCCCCGATTCCGTTGTTCCCGGCATAGGCGGGGCGGCCGGGCCGACGGATCGGTGCCCGGCTCGGCGCCCTGCGGAAACCTAGATCGAGCAATTCCGCGACTTTCGCGTTACGGGAGGAGCTTGAATTGCCGCCGAAAACGGTGGCGATGACCCGTTCATCCCCTCGTTTGGCCGAGGCGACCAGGTTGAAACCTGCGGCGCGGGTGTAGCCAGTCTTGATGCCATCCGCGCCTTCGTACGCGGCCAGCAGGCGGCGGTTCGTGTTGGCCACGGTCTTGATCCCCGCGTGTGTCTCCTGACGCGAAAAGAGATTGTAGTATTGCGGATAATCATAGAGCAGGTGGCGACCCAGAGTGGTCATGTCCCGCGCGGTGCTCAGATGGCCTTCTTCGGTCAGGCCATGCGCGTTCTTGAACGTGGTCCTCGACATGCCCATCGCTTTTGCCGTTCGCGTCATGCGGCGCGCGAATGCTGCCTCTGACCCGCTGATGGCGATGCCTATGGCGGTCGCGGCGTCGTTGGCCGATTTCACGGCCGCCGCGCGAATGAGATAGCGAAACGCGATCCGCTGACCCGCGCGCAATCCCAGTTTCGAAGGGGGCTCCGCCGCCGCTTCGGCCGGGATGCGAACCTGCGTATCGAGGTCGATTTCTCCGTTCCTCACCGCCTCGAAGGCGATGTAGAGCGTCATCATCTTGGTAAGCGATGCCGGATGCAGGCGCGCATCGGCATTGCGGGAGTGGAGCACCTCTCCGGTGCGCGCGTCGATCACCATGGCGGCATAGGGTGCTGCCTGTGCGCCCATGGGCGCCAGCACGCATAGCCAGATCAACGTGATAATCGTCAGGCCCAATTGGGCCGGTCGGAATCGCCGAACCTGCACGGTCATTGCCTCTGTCTGCCTCGGGCCGCCGGTTTTCCGGCTGGCGCTTTTCTTTGGTTATCGCAAAGACGCTAGCACAGGGTGTTTTCGAAATAAACCCGCAGGTTGTGGCGAGAAGTTCATTTGGGGCTTGGAGACATGCCAGATGTAGGGGCTTTGGCCGTATCGGCCTCAATACATGCAAATAAGGCGGAATTGCGGCGACGTGGGTGCGAGTTTTCTCTTGGGGTGATACCTTGTTGCAACACTTAATCCAGCGAGGCCACAAGCTCCGGAAGGTCGCCCAGATCGGACAGCTCGCGAAACCGCTGTGCCTGCACCGGCGCGTCCGCCCGCTCGATCTCCCATACGAGGCCGTGGGGCACGTAGACCCCCCAGCCGCCCGCTTCGACCACCGGAACGACATCCGAACGCATTGAATTGCCGACCATCATGGCCTGTTCGATGCCAGAGCCGTGACGTGCGAAGATCTCGGTGTAAACCGGTTTGGACTTTTCCGATACTATCTCGACCTCGTCGAAGAGTTCGCCCAGCCCCGATTGCGCGAGCTTCCTCTCCTGGTCCAGTAGATCGCCCTTGGTGACGAGAATCACGCGATGGGTCTCGGCGATGGTTTCGATCGTCCGCCGCGCATGGGGCAGTAGTTCGATCGGGTAGGCCAGCATTTCCTGTCCTGCCTCGATCAACCGTTGGATCACCTGGGCCGGTACCCGAGCCTCGGTGACCTCGATCGCAGTCTCTATCATCGAGAGGACAAATCCTTTCACGCCATACCCGTAGCGACCGATGTTCTTGCGCTCGGCGGCCAGCAACCGCTCCATCAAATGGTCCTTTTCGGCATAATCCGAGAGCAGTTCGGCAAAGTGCTGCTGTGTCAGGGCGAAGAACCGCTCGTTGTGCCAGAGCGTATCGTCCGCGTCGAAACCGACCGTGGTGAGTGTCGCTGCCATTGCGTGCCACGCTGTCCCTTTTCCTGCCAGTGTGAAACGTTATATTAACGGCTACACGACCAAGACAAGCTAACCGGACACCGTTTCACGATGCTGCCAAGGCCCATTACCATGTCGGACAAGTCGGATGACGACGGCAATACCTCGGTCCTGGTCGAAACGCGGCCAAAGACCAAGCGGCCGCCGCTCTACAAGGTCCTGCTGCTCAACGATGATTACACGCCCATGGAATTCGTCGTTCATGTGCTCGAGCGTTTCTTTGGCATGAATCACGCGCAGGCCTTCGAGGTGATGCTGACCGTGCACAAGCGGGGCGTTGCTGTGGTGGGCGTTTTCAGCCACGAGATCGCCGAGACAAAAGTGGGGCAGGTGATGGATTTCGCCCGTCGCCATCAACACCCGCTGCAATGCACGATGGAGCGGGAAGAGTGACCCGCTTGCGTCGCTGATCCCTCGAACGGTTCCAATGTCTCTTCGCTTGTCCCTCGCGCTCGACACCGGGCTGAAACTCTCCGCGCCGGTCACGGTTATCCTGCCCACACCTGACCATGACATTTCTCGTCTCCCTTCCCCGGTCCGGGTGGTGCAGCCGTTCAAGCCATATTTCGACCATTTCGAGGCGCAAGGCTTCGATTGCGAGCCCGAAATGCAAATCCCCGGGGGAGATGTCGTTATGTTCCTCCCGCGTTCCAAGGTGCAGGCCCGCGATCTTGTGTCGAGGGCGGCGACGGGCGGTGGGACGGTTGTCATCGACGGTGCAAAGACCGACGGTGTCGACAGCCTCCTCAAAGAGATCCGCAAGCGCGTGCCGGTCGAGGGACCCATTTCCAAGGCGCATGGCAAGATCTTCTGGTTCGAGGCCAAGGAGAACCGATTCGACGATTGGTCCGTCGATGCACCGACAACGGTTGATGGCTTTCATGTCGCGCCGGGCGTGTTCTCTGCCGACGGTATCGACCCGGCCTCGTCCTTGCTACTCTCCGCCCTTCCTGAAAATCCGGGCAGACGCAGCGCCGATCTGGGGGCGGGATGGGGTTTTCTTTCGTCCCGGCTTCTGCAACGCACAAAGGTCGAAAAGATTTATCTGGTCGAAGCGGATCATGTCGCCCTGCTCTGTGCCCAAGAAAACGTGAATGACGCACGGGCCCGGTTCATCTGGGCGGATGCGCGCGACTGGCGCCCGGAAGAACCGGTCGACGCGGTCGTGATGAACCCGCCGTTTCATGCTGGCCGGGTGGCCGATCCCGGCATCGGTCAATCTTTCGTGGCGAACGCCGCGCGCATGCTTGCGCCAAACGGAAACCTCTGGATGGTCGCCAACCGTCATCTGCCCTATGAGGCCGCGCTGCATACGCATTTCGGAAAAGTCGAGGAGATCGGTGGAGATACCCGGTTCAAGGTCTTGCACGCAGCAAGACCCTCTCGCGCCCGCCGCTGATCCCCGATAATCTGCCCGCGAAACCAGGAGACGCAGCATGTCCTTTTCCATCGCCGGCAAGACCGCAATCGTCACGGGTGCCGCGAACGGCATCGGCCTGGCCATCGGGCGCCGGTTCCTCGAGGTCGGTGCCAACGTCATGTTCGCTGACATGGATGAAAAGCGTCTGGTTGACGAGCTTGGCAAACAGGCTGAGGAAGGGAATGTCCGTTATTTCGCTGGCGATCTGCGGGAAAAGCTGACGGTCGCAAACCTGCTATCCGCAACGATTGACGCGTTCGATCAGGTCGACATCCTGGTGAACGGCGCGCGACAGGTGATGATCTCGGATCCTCTGGACGCGAACGACGACTCGGTGGTCACGCTGCTCAACCAGAACTTGATGCCGGCTCTGAGATTGAGCCAGGCGGTCGCCAAGCGGATGATCAAGCAACGCGAAGCGGATGGCGAGGCACCGGCCGGGTCGATCATCAACCTGTCTTCGATCGCTGCACGGCGCACGCATCCCGACTTGATGGCCTATTCGGTCTCCTCGGCCGCGCTGGACCAGATGACGCGCTCGCTTGCCGTGGCGTTGGCGCCCAGCCGCATCAGGGTAAACTCCATCGCGTTCGGTTCGGTCATGAGCGCGTCTTTACGCTCGACCTTGCGCGACAATCGCGACTACCGCGAGGATATCGAGAACCACACGCCGTTGGCGCGGATCGCGGCCCCTGGGGAGTTGGCAGACACGGCGCAGTTTCTGGCCTCGGACGCGGCCGGTTTCATGACCGGGCAGATACTGACACTCGACGGTGGGCGGACGCTGCTCGATCCCGTCGCCGCCCCGGCGCATTGAGCAAAGGACCAAGAGTATGAGTGAGATGTTGGCCGCCGAAAGAAGCAGGGCCTCGGACTGGTTCCGGCAGTTGCGGGATGAAATCGTCCATACCTTCGAGTTGCTCGAGGACAGCCATGCCTCCGGCCCGTTCTCGGAACTGGCACCGGGGCGGTTCACGGTTACCGAAACCCGCCGTGAAGCAGCCGACGGAGGTGACGCGGGCGGTGGCCTCATGTCCGTGATGCGCGGCGGTCGCGTTTTCGAGAAAGTGGGGGTGAACGTCTCCACCGTATACGGGGAATTGGGCGAGCAGGCCCAAGTGGCGATGGCCGCGCGCAAGGGTATCCCCGGGATGGCCGAGGATCCGCGCTTCTGGGCTTCGGGCATTTCGCTAGTGGCCCATATGCGCAACCCGCATGTGCCGGCGGTGCACATGAACACTCGCATGTTCTGGACGCCACATGCCTGGTGGTTCGGAGGCGGCTCCGATCTCAACCCCTGCATTGAATATGAAGAGGACACGGCGCATTTCCACGCGACGCAAAAGACGCATCTCGACCCGCATGGGGCCGGGCACTATCCTCGGCTCAAGGAATGGGCCGACGAGTATTTCTTTATCCCGCATCGCAAGCGGGCGCGCGGCGTCGGCGGGATCTTCATGGACGATTATTGTACCGGAGACTGGGACGCGGATTTCGCCCTGACACAGGACATCGGCCGGGCCTTCCTACCCGCTTTCGTGCCATTGGTCGAAAAGCGTCGGGTGCAGGGGTTCTCGGACAACGACAAGGACGCCCAACTCATCCATCGCGGGCTCTATGCCGAGTATAACCTCGTTTATGACCGGGGAACGAAATTCGGTCTTGCCACAGGCCACGACCCGGATGCCGTCCTGATGAGTCTGCCGCCCTTGGCCAAATGGGTCTAACTGCCTTCGATCCGGCGCTCCATCAGACGTTGGTAGAGGGCCGGTGACAGACGATTGACCCACCAGGCGGCACGCGCGATGCGGCCCACGGGGATCATCGGCCGGTGCCGGTCGAGCCCGCTCAGAATCTCGGCCGCAGCGGCCTCGGGCGTCATGTAGTCCACCCCATCGCTGGCCGATCCGGGGCGCGCCGTGCCGTCGGGCTGACGCTGATCGTTTCCGATATTGGTCGCCACGAACGAGGGCGCTGCGATATGCACTTGGACGCCATAGGGCTTTTCCTCGGACCGTAGCGATTTGAAGAAGCCTTCGAGCGCGTGTTTCGATGCGGCATAGGCCGTGCGGTGATAGAGTGGGGTGAATCCCGCGACAGAGGAAATCGCCAGGTGCGTGCCTTTTGAATTGCGCAGGGCGGGCAGGAAATCCCGTGCCATCGCAACCGCCGCGAAATAATTGATCTCGAAGACCTTGCGGTGGCTCGCCTCGTCGCTGTCCGAGAAGCTGCCGATCTGTGTGATGCCGGCGTTATAGACGGCCATGTCGATGCTCTCGGATTTCTCCAGCGTTTGCGCGACGGCGGCGCGCAGATCCTCGGGGCGTGTCAGATCGCACGCGATCGCGTATTGGGTTTCGGTCTGTTCCAAGTCCGAGATGTCCAGGTCAAGCAGGATCACGCGCCACCCGCGCGCCTGCAATGCCTTGGAGAGGGCGCGACCTAGGCCGCCCGCGCCACCCGATATGACGGATGTTTTCATGGCCCTGCCTGCCTTCTCCAGAGATCGAAAACCTCGGCGCTGGTTTTCTCTGGAACATAGCCGAATTCCTGCTTCAGCGCGTCATTCGCCAGGACCGGGCGGAATTGCAGGAAACGCACCTGTTCAGGCCCATAGCGGGACAGGCCGAGCGGACGGGCGATGGCAAGCGCTGCTTTAAGCACCCAAGCGGGCAGCCTGAGAACAGGTTTGCCGAGCGCCCGCGCAAGGGCGCTGACGCCCATCGCGCCATCGCCAGCGACGTTGTAGATCCCTGGAGGTCCGTCTGTCGCGGCCCGCACCAAGATTCGCGCCAGGTCGCGTGTCCAGATGAAGACGAAGGGGCTCTCGCTGCCGGTGACGGCCAGGAGTCGCGGTTTGTGAAAAAGGGCGGTTATCTGGTTTTCCGTGCCTTCGCCCAGAACAGTGCCGACACGGAGGACGACCTGCTCAAGCTCCGGATGATCGCGCCGCGCATGTGTCAGCATCTCCTCGACCTGCCGTTTGTGGTCTGAATAGGGAAACTCTCGATTGCCGCGAAGCGGATCCGTTTCACGCAAGGGCACGGGATTGTCGGCGTGATACCCGTAGGCCGCACCTGAGGAGGTCACCACCAGCCGTTTCACGCCCGTGGCGATGGCCGCATCCATAACCTTGCGCGTTCCTTCGACGTCGACGCGATGAGCGAGGTCGCGGCCCGTTCCCTTCGGCGGCGTCACGATCGAGGCCAGATGCACGACCACTTCAGGCCGGATCTCGGCGATGACACGCTGAGGGTCGTCCGTGGTGACGTCCATTCGCACGAACTGTACGCCGGGCGGCAACGGATCGGGCGCGACAAGATCCGTCGCGACGATTTCGCCCTCCAGTTCATCGATAAGTGCGCGGCCGACCATGCCCGCCGCTCCGGTGATCAGGATACGGGTCATCGCGCGGCCTCCGTCCTCGACATCAGTGAGGCAAGCGCCAGCCCGGAGATTGCGTGCCAGATCCCCCAGAAGGCTGCGACCACGGCCATACCGCCCAGGCCGCCGAAAAAGGCAAAGATCAGCACGAGGCCGAGGCCCGAATTCTGGATGCCCGTCTCGATCGTTACCGCCCGGCGGTTGAAGGGGGACAGCCCAGCGAGGGTTGCAATGCTCCAACCGGCACCGAGGGCCAGAGTGTTGTGCAGCACCACAAGCCCTGCAACCATGCCGGCATATCCAAGGAAGAAGCTCCAATTCGCCGCCAGCGCCATAATGATGAAGGCGATGAAGATCGCCATGGACAGTCTTTGCATCGGCTTGCGCAGGCGCTGCGCCAAATCCGGTCGCCGGTGGTTCAGCGTTACGCCGAGAACGAGGGGAAGGACCAGCATCAGGCCAACCGTGATGGCGATTTGCACCGGGTCGATCTCGGTGCGCTCCAAGATCGCGCGGGTCGGTTCATAGAGACCGCCCCAAAGCGCGATGTTGAGCGGTGTCATCAGGATTGCACCAACGGTGGCGAAGGCCGTCATCGATACTGAAAGAGCTGCATTGCCCCCGGCGCGGTGAGTGATGAAATTCGAGATATTCCCTCCCGGACATGCGGCGACGAGAATGAGCCCCAGTGCGATGGAGGGGCGCGGCGTCGTGAGCCAGACCAAGGCGAAAGTCAGGATCGGCAATAGCAGGAATTGCGAGATCAGCCCGACGATCAATGGTTTCGGGGCGCGGCGCAGGCGCCGGAAATCCTCGGGCAGAAGGTCGATGGCGATCGAGAACATGACCACGGCGAGGATCGCGTTCAGGAGCGTCAGAGAGGCGGGCGAGAAATTGAGCGTGATCTCGTCGATGCCGGTCATGCGGCCGCGCCCTTGAGCCGCTTGATCCAGCCCGTCACTGCCTTGCGATAGGTGGCCTTGTCCACGTAATAGGCCATACGCGCCAGTTTCAGGTAGTTCATGCCGCCCGTGGCACGATCGAAGCCCTTGGCCTTTGCGGCTTGCAGGGCCTTGGCGGCTGGTGCTCCGTCGCGCAGCCCCTTGATGTATCGCGCAACCATCTCGGCCTGCTCGTGCCGACCCTGCCAACCCAGCCCCGTCGCCTCGATCATGCCCAGAAGGAACAGGTCGTCCCGTTCGGGGTGCATGGCGTTGAGGTAAAGATGCGGCGCGTCGCCCTGCCAGTTGAGCAGGTCGCGGTCGATGAAGGGGTAGTGCAGCTTGTAGCCGGTCGCCGTCAGGACAAGGTCGTACTCCGCTTGGGATCCGTCACGGAAATGTACGGTCTTGCCCTCGAACCGATCTATGTCGGCGCGGATGCGGATGTCGCCATGCCCGGCGTGGTAAAGCACGAGCGAATTCACCACCGGGTGGCTCTCGTAAAGTTGGTAGTCTGGTTTGGGAAAACCGTATTTCTGGGGATCGCCGACAAACCAGCGGAGGATAAGGCTGTCGATCCGCCGTTTCAGCCACATCGGCAGGCGTATCGCGCCGCCCATCGTGTCGGCGGGCTTGCCGAAGACATACTTGGGAACGAAGTAGTATCCCCGGCGCATGGACAGGTCGCAACTCTCGGCGTGATGGATCGCATCCACGGCAATATCACAGCCGGAATTGCCTGCACCGACGATCAGGACCCGTTTGCCATCGAACTGCCGCGGATCGCGATATTCGCTTGCGTGTATCAACTCCCCCTCGAACTCTCCTTGGAAACGCGGCATGTTCGGCTCGGAGAGGGTGCCATTCGCAATCAGGACCCCGGCATAAACCGCGCTGTGCTCACCCGTGTCGTCGCGCCATGTGACACGCCAGCCCTCGCCGCTTTCACCGAGGGGCTCGATGCGGGTCACTTCCGTGTTGAAGCTGTAGTGGTCGCGCAGACCGAAATGGTCGGCGAAATCGCCGAAATACCGTTTCATCTCGCGATGGGACGGGTATTCGGCAACGTCCTCTGCCATCGGAAAATCCGCGAACTCCGTCATGCGCTTGGAGGATATCAGATGCGCCGATTCGTACATGGTGGAGCGGGGCGCGTCGATGTCCCAGAGACCTCCGACACCAGAATGCAGCTCGAATCCCTGAAAGGGGATACCTTGTTCTTTCAGCACCTTGGCCGCCGCAAGCCCCATGGGGCCTGCCCCGATCAGGGCAAATGCCTCGCGCGTTTCCGTCATGTTTCCTCCGTGTTCGCCAACCAAGATTGAACGATTGTTCAAAATAAGGCAAGCTGGTTCGATCTGGGCCGAGGAAGTCATGGAAAAGAAACGGACAAGGGCACCTTCGGCGCGATCATTGGAAACGCGTGCGCGCATTCTGGACGCGGCCGAGGCGGTTTTTGCGGAACGGGGATTCGAGGGGGCCTCGATCCGTGACATAGCCTCGCTCGCCAAGGTGCAGGTCGGGCTCGTCCACCATCACGGCGGTGGCAAGGAAGAACTCTTCCATCAAACCGTGGCGCGTCGCGCGGAGGAGCTCGCTCGCATCAGGATCGAGGGGTTGGAGCGGATCAAGGAAGCGGGAGAGGTGTCGCTGCGCGGGATTCTCGACTGCTTCATCCGTCCGTATGTGACCCTCGCGCAAAGCGGCGGCGCGCATTGGCTTGCCTATGGGCGCTTGGTGGCGCATGTGTCGGCAGATCCACGCTGGGGCCGGATCGCGGCGGAGTGTTTCGACCCGACTGCCCGCCGATTTATCGCCGAAATTGCTGCCCTTTATCCCGATGCGGACCCGCAGCGACTGGCCACCGGGCAAGTCTATTCTGTCGCGGCGATGCTGGCATTTCTGAACACCGGATGGCGGGTCGAAGCGCTCAGCCCGGGGGCGGGGGCGGCCGAGATCGATCTGCTGGTGGAGTTCTGTGCAGCCGGTATCGAGGCGATGATTGCCGACTCCCCTGCATGAAAGACTGGGATGTCAGGCGCAACCCCACGCCGGTTGTGGGGTTGCGCTGCCGGACTGCCTCGGCATCTCAACCGATCTTGCGGGCAGTTCCGGACACCCGGATGGCATGTCCGGGGGTTGTCGTCGAATTCGGCATGGATGGACGATCTGGCTCCGATGTCCTCACTTTTGTGATCTCGATCGCCCGCCCTGCGGCCGACCAATGTCGCGCAAGTAGCAGGCCAGCGCAGCCGCCGCTCCTACCGATGCCGGACCGCTTGCGTATACTTTGTTCTTCCGAAGTCGTCGGACGCGGTTCTCGAATCTTCGAACAGTTGCAATAGGATGCTGCCGGAATGGCTTGCATCCTCTGCGCGAACGGCGGTCGGCGCTGCCGCAAAGCCTATGGCGAGAGAGGCCGCGGCAAGAACGGCTCCGGCAGAGATCGCTGCGGCGGTGTCGATGAGATGTCGTGTCATGGCTAAATCCTTTTCGATCAAAGCAGGGGGCGATTTCCGGGGATCATCCTGGCAGAGGATTCGCGGGCCTCGGCCAGTTCCTGTCGCAGGCGGCCGTTCTCGAATTCGAGATGGTCCAGTTCTCCAGTCAACTCTTCGAATTGCGGGCGCAACTCCTCGACCGTGAAACGCGGTGTGATGTGTTGGGGGCAGTTCCAGTCCAGGCCTTCGACCCGGATCGTGACCGCGCGTTCGGCCGGTGCTTGGGCGCCGTCCGGATAGAGGGGGTCGGCAGCCTCGGCACCTTCGGTGAAGCGCACCCGGCCAAGTATCTTGAGACGCCGACGATTGGCATAATCCATGAGGATCAAGGCGACCCGGTCGTTGCCGTCGAGGTTGCCGCGTGAAATGTACTGACGATTGCCCGAGAAATCGGCATATCCGATGGTCCGCGCATCAAGTACGCGAAGGAACCCGGCCGGGCCACCCCGATACTGGACATAGGGCCAGCCAGTTTCGGAAACGGTGGCCTGGTAGAAGCCGTCTCGCGCCTCGATGAAATCCTGTTCTTCTGGCCCGAGGAAGTGACCTTGTTCGGGGCCGCCGGAGATGAACTTGCCATAGGCGCCAGCAGACCCCATCCGGGCCTGATGCGCCCTGACGGCGGGGGTGAAGGCGAGTTTCGAAAATGCTCGGGGCACTGTGTGATCTCCTTTCAGAGACCGAGATCGGAGAGGCCGGGGTGATCGTCCGGGCGACGACCCAGTGGCCAGTGGAACAGACGGTCCGTCTCGTGGATGGGGCGGTCGTTGATCGATGCGTGGCGGCGGGCCATGCGCCCGTCCTCGGCATATTCCCAGTTCTCGTTGCCATAGGAACGCATCCACTGACCGCTGTCATCGCGCCATTCGTAGGCGTATCGCACCGCGATCCGATTGCCCGAATGCGCCCATAGTTCCTTGATCAATCGATACTGATGTTCGCGCGTCCATTTCCGGCTGAGAAAGGCATGGATCTCATCCTGCCCCGAAGGGAACTCGGCGCGGTTTCGCCAGAAGCTGTCATCGGTATAGGCCCCGACGACCAGATCGGGGTTGCGGCTATTCCAGGCATCTTCTGCGGCGCGCACCTTGGCGCGGGCGGTTTCGAGGGTGAAGGGAGGAAGCGGGGGGCGCGTCATCGTGATGTCCTAATTTCAGGTGAGTGCGGCGATCATCAGCAACAGGCTGAGAAGCATCGTGAGCGGTTGGTCAGGCAACAGGGGCGGTGGGCGGCGCATGTCTTTCTCCAAACTGTACTGATCGGTTAGTATTGCCTTAAAAGTGTACCGATCTGTAAACTGTTTCAACTAACGATTTTGTGAGTGAAATGGCGCCGCGACGGTTAGAAAGGCGAAAAAAGCCAAATGAACCTTGTCTATGAGTGACGGAATGATACTTACTGATCGGTAATCTATACGGGCAAAAGACATGCGCGCTAGCAAGAGAGACGAACTCGTTCGCAAGGCACTCGAGGTTTACTACCGCGAGGGCTTCCACGCCACGGGCATGGACCGACTGGTCGTCGAGACCGGGGTCTCCAAGACCTCGATGTACAAGCATTTCCGCACCAAGGAGGACCTGATTCTGGCGGTACTCCGGTTGCGGGACGAGAACTTCCGCAATTGGCTCTACCGTCGGATGGAAGAGTTGGCGGAGACACCCGCTGGGCAGTTGCTTGCCAGTTTCGACGCGCTTGGCGAATGGTTCGGCCAGGAAGGCTTCCGTGGCTGCATGTTCGTCAAGGCAGGTGCGGAGTTTCAGGAAAAGGGTCACCCGATCCACGCTCAGGCCTCGGAACACAAACGCCTGCTGGCTGAGCATTACACCACGCTGGCAGAAGCGGCCGGTGCGCGCCGACCCGAATTGCTGGCGCGCCAGTTGCTGATTCTCAAGGAAGGGGCGATCGCGGGCGCCGTGCTGCTCAACGGGGCCGAAGCCGCGCGCGACGCCAAGGCGGCAGCAAAGGTCATCATGAATGCCGCGCTACCGCCCGAAGTGTGACGCGGAGGCGACAAGCGCCCCCGCGTAGGATCAGGCGAATGCCCGGTCTTGCGCGGCGTGGTCGCGGAGGATCGCCGGGGGCGCGAAACGCTCTCCATACCTGGCTGACAGTTCCTCGCAGCGCGCGACGAAACGGTCGAGGCCATAGGTGTTCACGAACTGGATGTAGCCGCCGGTATGAACAGGGGCACCGATCCCGAGGATCGAGCCGACATTGCCGTCGGCAACCGAACGCAGCACGCCCTCCTCAAGACAGCGAAGGCTTTCGAGCACGGCCCTGAACAGGATCCGGTCCTTGATGTCCTGGTCCGAGATCTCGGCCTCAGGCTTGCGCCATGCCTCAAGGCCGGGCCAGATCGTCTTGCCCTCTGGGCCGTAGTCGTAGAACCCCTTTCCGGTGGCGCGGCCGTGGCGGCCATGCTGGCCCCGCATCTCGGCCAGCATCGCACGGGCCTTGGGGTTCTGTTCCTTCTCCGGGTCCAGAAGCCCCATTTCGACCTGTGTGTCGTAGATGTCGACAACCAGCTTGATCTGCACCTCGTCAAGCAGAGAAAGCATGCCCGTCGGCATCCCGGTCTGGCGCGACAGGTTGTCGACGCGCACGGGATCGTGCCCTTCGGCCACCAGTTCAACCGCCTCGATGATCTTGGTGCCGATGGTGCGGGAAGTGTAGAAGCCGGTGCTGTCGCCCACGATGATCGGCGTCTTGCGGATCTGCCGCGCGAAATCGAAGGCCCGCGCAAGCGTCTCGTCCGAGGTCTTCTCACCTGCGATGATCTCCAGCAGGGGCATCTTGTCGACAGGCGAAAAGAAATGCAGCCCGACGAAGTTCTCGGGCTTGGCCGACCCACTCGCTAGCCGCGTGATCAGCAGGGTCGAGGTGTTCGACCCCCAGAAACCGCCCTCGGCCAAAAGCGCTTCATGCTCGGCCAGAACCTTGTCCTTGACGTCGATCTGCTCGAACACCGCCTCGATGATGAGGTCGCAGCCCTTGATGTCCTCGGCGTTGTCGGTGGGGGTAATGCGCGCCAGCACGTCCGCTGCCTGTGCTTCGGTCATCTGGCCACGCTTGACGCGTTTCCCCAGAAGTCCGGCGGCGTAGTTCCTGCCGCGCTCGGCGGCATCAAGCGAGACGTCCTTGAGCACCACCGGCAGCCCCGCCATAGCAGCCGAATAGGCAATGCCCTGTCCCATCATGCCTGCCCCGAGGATACCGAGCTTTTCCACCTTCGAGGGTGGAATTCCCTTGGGGCGACTGGCCCCACCATTGACCTTGTTCATGCCGAAGAAGAGCGTCTCGATCATGTTCTTGGTGGTGGCCATCGGGGTCAGCGAGACGAAGCGGCGTGTCTCGTAGCGCAGGGCCGTCTCGAAATCGAGCTTGCCCGCGCTTTCGGTCATGATGTCGAGGATCTTGGCCGGGGCAGGCATCAACCCTCGGGTCTTCTTGTAGAGCATGGCCGCGGCACCTGCGATCCGCTGCATGTTCTTGGGCGCGGTCGAGGGGCCGCCGGGGATCTTGTAACCCTTGGTATCCCAGGGCTGCGTGATCGCGTCAGCATCGCCTTGCACCGAAAGGATCCATTCCTTCGCGCGTGGCAGCAGATCGTCGGCGGCTACGACCTCGTGAATCAGCCCTGCAGCCTTTGCCTTCTCCGGACCGACCTGTTTGCCTTCGAGCAGGAAGGGCATCGCACCTTCCAGCCCCAAAATATAGGTCAGGCGCACCACGCCGCCGCCCCCGGGCAACAGGCCCAGCGTGACTTCGGGCAGGCCGATTTTGGTCTTGGGATTGTCCGCGGCTATCCGGTGGTTGCAGGCAAGGCAGATCTCGTAACCGCCGCCCAATGCCGCGCCATTGATCGCGGCCACATGGGGCACGGGTTGTCTTTCCATCCGGCGCATGACTGTCTTGGTAGCCTCGACCGAGTCGAACAGGTCCTGGACGCCGTCCGCGTCGATGCTTTTGAGCATCTTCAGGTCGCCACCGGCGAAGAACGTGTCCTTGGCCGAGGTCCAGATCACGCCTTTCAACCCCTCCTCGACCTCCAGCTTGTCCATCGCCTCGGCAAAGAGGGGCCAGAACTGCGCGTTCATCGCGTTCACTGGGCCGTCCATGTCCATGGTGATGGTCACGACGCCATCGGCGTCCTTCTCGTAGCGGAATTCGCCCATGTCCTGCCTCCTTTACAGCCGTTCGATGAGGGTCGAGATGCCCATGCCGCCGCCCACGCAGAGCGAGATCATCGCGCGCTTGGCATCCCGGCGCTCCAACTCGTCCAGCACGGTCGAGACCAGCATCCCGCCCGTCGCACCTAACGGATGGCCCATGGCGATGGCGCCGCCATTGACGTTGGTGATCTCGGGGTCGATGCCCAGATCCTTCATGTAGCGCAGCGCGACCGAGGCGAAGGCCTCGTTGATTTCCCAGATGTCGATGTCCGCCACCTCAAGGCCGGCTTTCGCCAAACACTTCTTCGCGGCCGGCCCGGGGCCGGCCAGCATGATGACCGGGTCGGTCGAGATCACCGTGGCCGAAACGATGCGCGCGCGGGGCTCCAGCCCCAGATCCTTGCCGGCCTTTTCCGAGCCGACCATCACTGCCGAGGCGCCATCCACGATGCCCGAGGAGTTACCCGGCGTGTGCACGTGGTTGATGCGCATCACCTGCGGGTACTTGGCCAGCGCCATGTCGTCGAAGCCGAACCCGCCCATCTGCGCAAAAGAAGGGTTGAGCGCGCCCAGCTTCTGCATGTCGGTGTCGGGCTTGATGAAATCGTCGCGCTCCAGCACGGCCAAGCCGCTTTCGTCCCTCACCGGCACGACCGAGCGGTCGAACCAGCCGCTGTCGCGGGCATGGGCCGCGCGGCGCTGACTTTCCATGGCGAAGGCGTCGACATCCTCGCGGCTGTAGCCGTCGATCGTGGCGATCAGGTCGGCACCGATGCCTTGCGGGGCCGAGGTCTGATCGATCACGAAGGCCGGATCAGTGAACATCGCGCCGCCCTGGCTCATCATCGGCACGCGGCTCATCGATTCGACGCCACCCGCGACCACCAGATCCTCCTGGTCCGAGCCCACCTTGGCTGCCGCCATGTTCACAGCCTCGAGGCCCGAGGCGCAGAACCGGTCCAGCTGGACACCCGGTACCGCTTCGTCCCAATGCGCGGCCTGCACGGCGGCCTTGGCAACACAGGCCCCCTGATCTCCGACCGGGGCGGTGCATCCCAACATGACGTCGCCGACGCGCGCAGTGTCGAGGTCATGGCGGGATTGCAGTTCGCGCAACAGCCCCGCAGCCAGTTCAACGGGCTTCACCTCGTGAAGGGTGCCATCCTTCTTTCCGCGCGACCGCGGGGTCCTGATGGCGTCATAGATATAGGCGGCGGTTGCCATGATCGCTCCTCCTTGAACAGCTTCGGCGCAAGACTAGGCAGGGAGCGCCGAGGTACAATGATCTGGCGGCACAGGAAAATTGACATTATGTGACAGGTCATGGCCGCACCCGTTCCGTCGCCGATCATTGAGAACCTGCTTGCAGGCGGCGTGCGGCGTGGTGTCTCTCCCGACGTGCTGCGTCATCGGGCCAGGCTCGGATCAGGCGCTGGCGACCTCGATCCAACCGACTTCGTCCGCCTGATGCGCGTTGTCACATTGACGCTGGATGACGAACTTGCCGGATTGCAGCACCGTCGCCAGCGCATCGGAACGCATGCGATCATGGCCGCGCATGTCGCCTCGGCAGTGACAATCGGGGATGCATGGGCCCGGATGGCGCAGTTCATGGACCTGATGGACAATTCCTTTCATTTCGTCCTCCGCGAAACCGGTAGCGATACTGTCTTCGAGATGTCCCGCATTCCCGGGCGGGTAGTCTTGAACCATACCGCCGTCGAGATGGTTTTGGTGCTGCTCGGGCGCATGATGGTCTGGCTGGGCGGTAATCGCGGAACCTATTCCTCGGCTTGGTTCGATTTCCCCGCTCCGGTTTATGCGCGCGGCTACCAGGCCTTGTTCGGCCGTGTCCCGCTGCGCTTCGGTGCTGCCACAAGCGGGTTGGCTTTTTCCACTTCGCAGATGAAGGCCCCAGTCCTGCGCTCCGAGGCCGAGGCGATCGCCTATGCCCGCCGGACCCCTCTGGACGCTTTTCTGCCGATGGACGCGGCCGCCGGACTGGCGCTGGATACGGCGCTTGCGGTCGAGGCGACGCTCGTCGCCGAGGGCCGGCTGCCGGGCATGGCCGAAGTCGCCGCCGCGCTGGGCCTGCCGGCGCACACTCTGCGCCGGAGGCTGAAGCGTGAGGGCGCCGATTATTCCGACATACGCAAACAGGTCCGACGCGACATGGCCCTGCGTCTGCTCGCCGCGAGCAGCGACAGCATCGAACAGGTGGCCGCGCGGACTGGGTTCAGCGAGGCGAGCGCCTTCGTCCGGGCCTTTCGTGGCTGGACGGGGCTGACACCGCGCGCGTACCGAAACTCGGAGTTCTGAGGCGTATCTGAAACCCCCGACCGCCTGCGCCGCGAAAAGGCCGTTTCGGTAGCGACCGCCAACCCGAGAACCCTTCGCTTATGTCCCAGAGTGTCTGTGAAAGGCGAAACCCGTTCGGAACGTTGCGTTCGATGGGGTCGGGACGCCGCGTCATCGCCGTTGGTTTGAAAGCGGTCGGCGATTACTCTTTCCCAAACCTGAGATCAAGGAGACAGGGATGACTCTCTTTACGCCGACCGCATCTTGGAAACTCGACGAGCACCAGATGTTCGCGGACATGGCTGGCCGCTTTCTCGACGACGAACTGGTCCCCAATATCGACAGCTGGATCCAGAACGGCGTGGTCGACCGCGCCTTCTGGCGCAAGGCGGGCGATGCCGGGATCATGGGCGGGTCGATCCCCGAGGAATACGGCGGATCGGGTGGCGGCATGGGGTTCGATTCTGTCGCGCTGTACGAGCAGGCCCGGCGCGGGGACGCTGGCTGGGGATATGCCATCCAGTCCATCGTGACCCATTACATCGTCGCCTATGGCAGCGACGAGCAAAAGGAAAGATGGCTGCCCAAACTTGCGTCGGGCGAGATGGTCGGGGCGATTGCGATGACGGAACCCGGTACAGGTTCCGACCTGCAGGCAGTGCGCACCACCGCAGAGAAGGATGGCAACCATTACAAGCTCAACGGCTCCAAGATCTTCATCACGAACGGACAGACGGCCGACCTGATCATCGTCGTAGCCAAGACCGACAAGAGCCTGGGCGCCAAGGGCGTGTCGCTGATCGCGCTTGAGACCGAGGGCGCCGAAGGGTTCCGCCGGGGCCGCAACCTCAAGAAACTGGGAATGAAGGCCAACGATACTGCGGAACTGTTCTTCGAGGACGTGAAGGTCCCAATGACCAACCTGATCGGCCCCGAAGAAGGACAGGGTTTCTATCAGCTGATGAAACAGCTCCCATGGGAGCGTCTGACCATCGGGATCGGCGCGCTGGGCATGATCGACTTCGCCATCGAGCAGACCGTGAAATACACGCAGGAACGCAAGGCTTTCGGCCAGCGGGTGATGGACTTCCAGAACACGCGGTTCAAACTGGCCGAGTGCAAGACAAAGGCCGAACTGCTGCGCAGCTTCGTCAATGACGGCATCGCGCGGCTGGAGGCCGGGACGCTGGACGCCACCTTTGCATCCATGGCGAAGTACTGGGGATCGCAAACCCAGAACGAGGTCATGCATGAATGCCTCCAGCTTTTCGGTGGCTACGGCTTCATGATGGAATACCCCATCGCGCGGCTTTACGCGGACGCACGCGTTCAGATGATCTATGGCGGCACCAACGAGGTGATGAAGGAATTGATCGCCCGCTCCCTCGACACCTGATCGGCCCATGCCGGCGCATCTTCTGCCGTCGTAGACGGTTCCTGGCGAAACCATTTCCTCCCGTTGAGCCCGGCACCGCGCGTATTTCGCGGTGCCGGGCTCAAAGCTGTCAGCAGCTTCGCAAAAAGCCTGAGATGCACGTGCGGGGGGCACATTTCCGATTCGGATATCATATCGGCTGGGCGATCTGTTCCTCCAGCCAGTCACGAAACGCCTTGAGTGCGGCCGATTCCGGTCGCCCGCCGGGCCAGACCAGGTAGTATGAACCGAGGCTGACGGGGGCGGCATCGCACGCTTTCACCAGACGCCCCCTCTCCAGTTCATGGGCGACGAGATAGCTGGGGAGGAGCGATATTCCCAAACCGTGTATGGTCGCTTGCACCATGGTCGAGAACTGGTCGAACCGCATGGCACCTCCAGGTTTCGGAGGCAGGTCATGAAGCTCCAGCCAGCGGGGCCAAGCGTCGGGTCGTGTATCGAGGTGCAGAAGCGGCGCTGCCAGCAGCGCTTCCGGTCCTTGGCAAGGATCGACCGGGAGGCCCGGGGCGCAGACCGGCAGGACCTCTTCGGTCATGAGTGGCATGTACTCCACCCCCGGCCAGTCCCGCTGTCCGAAGTGGATGGCCGCGTCGAACGGATCGCTGCCGAAATCGAAAGGGCGCAACCGTGTGGAGAGGTTGACGGCAACCTCGGGGTGTCTGCGGGCGAAATCTCCCAGCCTTGGGGCCAACCAATGCATCCCGAAAGCCGGCAGGATCGATAGCGCGAGGGTTCCGCCCCCGGGATTTGTACCCAGTTTCAACCCGGCCTGCGCCAGTTCAACAAGCGCGGGCCGTGCCGTCTCCAGGTAGTCGCGCGCCGCGGCGGTCAGTGCCAGGCGCAGCTGGCCGCGGTCTATAAGCGCGACGCCAAGCTGATCCTCCATCGCCTTGAGCTGGCGGCTGATCGCCCCCTGCGTCAAGGAGAGTTCGGCGGCGGCCGCCGTGGCGCTGCCCAACCGGTCCACCGCCTCCAGTGCAAGGAGCGAGGAAATCGAGGGAAGGAACCGGCGAGGTGCAATCATATGACATATCCTCATGGGGTGCGCACGGATTATCACTTGTTTCCGACCACGACCAGCGCGATCCATGACGGGATGTAACAAAACCCGGCCGGAGTGCAGCATGACCGTCCCCACCGAATTTCGCCGCGCGCAACGTCTCGACGGCATCGAACTCTCCGAGATCGTCCAGATCACCGAACGTGCTGCCGCCCTGCGCAACCAGGGCGTCGACGTGATCGCGCTCTCCACGGGCGAGCCTGATTTCCCGACGCCGCCCCATGTGGTCGAGGCGGCGCATCGCGCGGCACTCGAGGGCGATACGCGGTACCCGGCAACTGCTGGCAAACCCGCGCTGCGCGAGGCCATAGCGGCACAGGCCGGAGTGGAGCCGGCGCAGGTCGTGATCTCGACCGGTGCCAAGCAGGTTCTTGCGAATGCGATGCTCGCAACGCTGGACCCGGGCGACGAGGTCATCATGTGCGCCCCGTTCTGGACCAGCTATGCCGATATCGTTCGGCTCGCAGGGGGCGTGCCGGTGGTGCTCTCGGCCAGGCTCGATCAAGGGTTCAAGGTAACGCCCGACCAGCTTGAGGATGCGATCACGACGCGCACGCGCTGGGTCATGTTGAACTCGCCGTCGAACCCATCGGGCGCGACCTATTCGGCTGAAGAACTGCGCGCCCTGGCGAACCTGCTGTTGGCGTATCCCAATGTCTGGGTGCTGTCGGACGAGATCTACGAACATCTCTCCTATGTTCTCTTCACATCTTTCGCTAAGGCCGCGCCGGAGCTGACCGACAGGCTGCTGACGGTGAACGGGGTTTCCAAGGCCTATTCGATGACCGGCTGGCGCATCGGATGGGGGATCGGGCCGCAGCTGCTGATCCGGGCGATGATCGCGGTACAGGGACAGGTGACGTCGGGCGCCTGTTCGATTGCTCAGGCCGCAGCCCTTGCCGCAGTGACCGGTCCGCAGGATCTGCTGGCCGAACGGCGCGAGGCCATGCGGGCGCGGCGCGATCTGGTTGTGGCCGGCTTGAACGAGGCTGGGCTTGAGTGTCAGACGCCTGAAGGGGCATTCTACGTGTTCCCGAAGTGTCCCGCGGCGATGCCGGACGCCCCGACTTTCTGCCGCCATCTTCTTGATGCCGAGGGGGTTGCCCTCGTCCCCGGGCGCGCCTTCGGCATGGGAGGGCATTTCCGTCTGTCTTTTGCCTATGGCACCGAAACGCTCGAAGCCGGGCTGGCGCGGATCGCGCGTGCCGTGGCCGGGCTCTGAGAACAGGAATACGCAATGGACCGTGCCGATATCGTTCACCAGAATTTCCTCGACCGTGTCGCCAAGCGGGATCTGCCGTCCGGCGCCAGACCGCGACCGGGTCTTGCACCGACTGACGCCGTTTCGCTGTTCCGCGCGCAGGTGCTCAGCCGCGCGCTGGACCGGACCTCGCGCAAGATGCAGAAGGCGGGGCAGGGCTTCTATACGATCGGTTCCTCGGGGCATGAGGGGATGGCGGCGGTGGCCCATGCGCTGCGGCCGGACGACATCGCCTTTCTTCATTACCGCGATGCAGCGTTCCAGATCGCCCGCGCCGACCAGGTTCCGGGCCAGCAGATCGCCTGGGACATGCTGCTGAGCTTTGCCTGCTCCTCCGAGGACCCCACCTCGGGCGGCCGTCACAAGGTACTGGGCTCGCGTGCGCTGATGATCCCGCCGCAGACCTCGACCATCGCCAGTCACCTGCCCAAGGCGGTCGGTGCCGCCTATTCGCTGGGCGCCGCGCGCCGTCGCGCGCCGGAACATCGCGTCTTGCCTGAGGACGGGATCGCGATGTGCAGCTTCGGCGATGCCTCGGCCAACCATTCCACCGCGCAGGGTGCGATCAACACCGCCGGCTGGACCAGCGTGCAATCCATCCCCCTGCCGCTGCTCTTCGTTTGCGAGGACAATGGAATCGGCATCTCGGTCAAGACTCCCTCGGGATGGATCAAGGCCTCGATGCAGCACCGGCCGGGCATCCGCTACTTCGAGGCGGACGGGCTCGATCTCTACGAGACCCATGCCGTGGCGCGCGAGGCGGCCGAGTATGTGCGCACGAGGCGCAAACCGGCCTTCCTGCATCTGCGTACTGTCCGGCTTTATGGCCATGCCGGCGCGGACGTTCCCACCACCTATCTCCCCAAGGCCGAGGTGGAGGCGGATGAGGCCAACGATCCGTTGCTGCATTCCGTCCGTCTCCTGGCCGATGAGGGCGCGCTCGCACCCGAAGACGCGCTCAAGATCTACGAAGAAACCTGCGCCCGCACTGATCGCATCGCGGCCGAGGCGGCCAAACGGCCGCATCTGGGCAGCGCGGAGGAGGTGATGGCCAGCCTCCTGCCGCCCAAGCGCCCCTGCAAGCCCACCAACGGCCCGACGACCGAGGCGCGCGAGGCTGCGTTCGGTGGAGATCTCCGCGCGATGACGGAGCCGCAGCCCATGAGCCGCCTCATCAACTGGGCGCTCACCGATCTGATGCTGGAACATGGCGAGATCGTCTGCATGGGCGAGGATGTCGGGCGCAAGGGCGGCGTCTATGGCGTGACGCAGAAACTGATCCAGCGCTTCGGTCCCGACCGGGTGATCGACACGCTGCTCGATGAGCAATCGATCCTGGGCCTGGCCATTGGCATGGCGCATAATGGCTTCACTCCCGTCCCCGAGATCCAGTTTCTCGCTTATCTCCACAATGCCGAGGATCAGATCAGGGGAGAGGCCGCGACGCTGCCCTTCTTCTCGAACGGGCAGTTCACCAACCCGATGGTCGTCCGCATCGCCGGACTGGGCTATCAGAAAGGCTTCGGGGGCCACTTCCACAATGACAACTCGCTGGCCGTGATCCGCGATATTCCCGGCGTGGTGCTGGCCTGTCCTTCCACGGGCGAGGACGCCGCGATGATGCTTCGCGAATGCGTGCGGCTGGCGCGCGAGGAGCAGCGGGTGGTCGTGTTCCTTGAACCCATCGCCCTCTACCCGATGCGAGATCTGCACGAAGCGCAGGATAGCGGTTGGATGACGCGCTATCCCGCCCCGGACCGCCTTATCGCGCTGGGCGAGGTTGGTGTCCAAGGCGACGGGCGCGACCTTGCCATCGTCACCTACGGCAATGGGCGCTACCTCTCGAACCGGGCTCTGCCGGAGTTGAAAGCGTCTGGCATGGACGCGCGGATCATCGACCTGCGTTGGCTCGCGCCCTTGCCCGAGGAGGCCCTGCTCAGGGCGGTAGAGGGCTGCAAGCGCATCCTGATCGTGGATGAATGCCGACGCACCGGCAGCCAGTCCGAGGCGCTGATGACCCTCTTCGCCGAGAAAACGGATCTGCCAAAGGCACGTGTCGTGGCCGAAGACAGCTTCATCGCGACCGGTCCGGCCTATGCCGCGCCCTTGCCGTCGAAAGAGGGTATCGTGACCGCGGCGAAACGACTTGTGGAGGGCGCGCGATGACCCGCACCGCAGTTGTCATCTGCCCCGGCCGGGGCACCTATAACAAGGCCGAGCTCGGCTATCTCCATCGCCACCACGCGGACCGGATGGACCTGTTCCACAGATTCGACGCCCTGCGCTCCGAGGGCGGGCAAGAGGCATTGACCGAACTTGACGGCGCAGAGCGCTTCTCGGTCTCGCGCTATTCGCGCGGCGACGTGGCCTCACCCCTGATCTATGCCGCGACGCTGGCAGATGCGCAGGCCCTCGCCGCGGATGTCGAGGTGGTGGCCATCACCGGCAATTCGATGGGCTGGTACAGTGCGCTGGCGGTGGGTGGCGCGCTCTCGCCCGAGAACGGGTTCCGTGTCGTGAACACGATGGGCACGCTGATGCAGGAGAACTTGATCGGCGGGCAACTCGTCTATCCCGTGACGGGTGATGACTGGCGTCCCGATCCCCCCCGTCGGCAAGAGGTGTTGGACAAGGTCGCCGGGATCGACGCGCGTGAGGGCTGTACTCTCGTCCTCTCCATCGATCTCGGGGGGATGCTGGTGCTTGCGGGCGATGCAGCCGGCCTTGACGCCTTCGAGGCGGAGATGCCGGCGGTGCAGGACCGCTTTCCGATGCGACTGGCCAACCATGCCGCCTTTCATACCGCGCTTCAGGCGCCGGTCGCCCGCGAAGGGCGGTCGCGTCTGGGAGCCGAACTTTTTGCGCAACCTGCGTACCCGCTCATCGACGGGCGCGGCAAGATCTGGTGGCCCGGAGCATGCGATACCGAAGCGCTGTGGGATTACACGCTGGGCCACCAAGTGACCGAGACTTATGATTTCACCCGCGCCATCCAGACCGCCGCGCACGAATTCGCGCCTGATATGTTCATCGTGACCGGTCCCGGAGCAACATTGGGCGGAGCGGTGGCTCAGTCTCTCATCGCCACGCGGTGGTCTGGGATGGTGGACAAGTCGGGCTTTCAGGCCCGGCAATCCGAAAACCCCTTGTTGGTCTCGATGGGGCGCGAGGATCAGCGGCAATTCGTGACCCGCTAGCTCGCGTCCTGCATTGCCAGCGCGACCAGCTGCGAGGCGGAGTGAACCGCGAGTTTGCGATAGGCGCGGCGACGCAGGGTTCGCACCGTGTTGTCCGTTATCCCCATGGCAAGCGCCGTGCCGCTGACGCCGACGCCTCGAACGATATGGTCGCAGACCTCCGCCTCGCGCGCCGAGAGATCGGCGAACTGGCCCGCACCCCGTTCCCGCAGCCCCGAGGCGCTGGAACGCGCGGTATAGTGAAATGCCTCTGATCCGACGATCCTGTGCCGCAGGCCGATCAACTCATGCGCCAGGGGCAGGGCGGCGCGCAACCGGACGAACTCCTGGCCCGTGATCCAGCCCGCGCCAGCGCCGCGGAGGTAGAAGGACAGAAATCCGGCCCGGCCCGAGCGCGAGGCGACCGTCACACGTTCGATCACCCCGTCACGGGCATAGATGGGCGCCCGGGGATCGTCGGACGGCGGGTGCCAACGCTCGATGGACAGCCCGCCACGCGGAGCAGCACGGATGCGGCTCACGATATCCTCTCGCGCAAACTCGTTCGACAGGATCGTGCGGGCATTCCTGTTGAACCAATAATCGCTCATTTCCCCGGAATGGACCGAAAGAACCGGCTCGGCGCGCGCGATATCGGCGACATAGAATGCGCCGAAATTGGCGATCTCGGCGGCACGACGCACATATGCCAGCAAGTGCCGCGAGAATCCGGGGTCCGGCACCGTGGCGGCCAGGGCCGCGGCGTCATCGCGGGGCAGGGGGGTGGGCGGCAGGGTGTCATTCATTCGGGTGACAGAATGCCCGGCTTTCGGCAGGGTATGCAACAGCCGGACGAACAAAGGACGCGCCATGACGATCCGTTTCTTCTCGGGCAAATCCCGCCCGGTGCATCTGGGCCCCTATCCGCTGGAGCGGCTCTCCCGCCGCGACGGTCCGCCCGATCTGTCTGTCGTGCCGCCGACGGCTGTGCTGGATTTTCACAGACCGGAACAGCCCGAAAGCATCGTGAACGCGATGGGCGAGTTCCAGGCGATGATGGATGCGATCCGAGACGGGTTGGTCAATCCTGCCCGGGCCGAGATTCCCGCCGACCCGCAACGGCGCGCCGATCACCTGAAGGCCTTCGGCTATTTCAACGATGCTTCCCTGATGGGATGCGGGCCTCTGCCGGCCGAGGCGCTTCTGAGCGCGCCTCGGCACAACCCCGATATCGACCGGCTGGCCGAGGCGCTGCGCACGCGTCAGACCAAGACGCTTGCCTCCGGCATCGACGTGATCATGGCCGACCTCAAGGAGAGCATGGAGGCCCCACCCGGCGCGATGGACGGGCATCGCCACGCGCTGGTCTTTCTCTACGAGTATCACCGCGACCCCGACCCGCAGGAGCCGGGGAGCGACTGGATCCTCGATGCGCAGGCGCATCGCGCCTGCTTGCGCGCCACCGAGAACGCTGTGGTGATCGCCAATTACATCCGCCTTCTGGGCTGGGACGCGCGCGCCCATAGCGCAACCTCGACCGATGTGGACCTGAACCGGCTGGCCGTGGCTGCGGGGCTTGCCACGGTCGAGGACGGGCAACTCGTCGCTCCCTGGCTCGGCGCGCGCTTCGGGCTGGCGGCGGTGACGACCACGATGGACGTCGCGCATGACCGGCCGCTCGAACCGATGGCGCGCCAGCCCTGGTCCGCGACGCGTGGCCCCTCCTGGTGGCTGGGGGCAAGTTCGGTCAAGGGCGCGCTCAACCGCGATCCTTATGCGCGGCGGCGCTATATGGACGGCGCGCATCCATTCGAGAAACTCGAACGCGTCGAGACGCCCACCACCTATATCGACGAGCCCAATGTGCCCCGCGTTCCCAAGCGCGCCGACATGTTCGCCCGCGCGCAGTTCGGCGACATGGGCAAGGGCCTTCAGGAGGGCGCCAGGGGCGGGCATTACGTGCGAAAGTCCGCGCCAAGCTTCGCGCAGCGTCGCGCGCTTGGCGCCTTCGTCCTGTTGCAGGATGGCGAGAGCGCGCCCGGCCCCCTCCCGACGGATGCCGCGCGCAACGCCGCCAACCTGAAGGCAGCCAGCTATTTCCTGGGCATCGACGCAGTCGGTCTCAGCCGGTGTCCCGAGTGGACCTGGTATTCCCATGACGCCACCGGAGAAGAGATCGTGCCGCCGCACGACCAGGCGGTCAGCATGATCGTCGATCAGGGCTACGAAACGATGGAGGGCGCCAGCGGCGACGACTGGATCAGCGTTGCCCAATCGATGCGTGCCTATCTGCGCTTCTCGCTGCTGGGTGGCGTGATCGCGCAGCAGATCCGCAACCTGGGCTACAAGGCCAAGGCGCATACGGTGATGGATGGGGAGGTGCTGCAACCGCCGCTTCTGTTGCTGTCCGGTCTGGGCGAGGTCAGCCGCATCGGCGAAGTGATCCTGAACCCCTATCTCGGCCCGCGCCTCAAATCGGGCGTGGTCACAACCGACATGCCGATCAGCCACGACAAGCCGATCGACTTCGGCCTCCAACGGTTTTGCGAAAGCTGCAACAAATGCGCTCGTGAATGCCCCTCGGGCGCGATCACCGCCGGGCCGAAACGGATGTTCAACGGCTACGAGATCTGGAAATCCGACAGCCAGAAATGCGCGACCTACCGCATCACCACCAAGGGCGGCGCGATGTGCGGGCGCTGCATGAAGACCTGTCCCTGGAACCTCGAAGGGCTGTTTTCCGAACGACCCTTCCGCTGGGCCGCGATGAACATTCCCGCCGCGGCACCCGCCTTGGCGCGTCTCGACGACGCGGTGGGGAACGGTGGCCTCAACGATACCAAGAAATGGTGGTGGGATATCGAGTTGCAGGAGGATGGTGCCTATCGCCCCTCGACCCACCCGGTGAACCGCCGCGACCTGCAAACCGATCTCGACCTGCGGTATGAGGATCAGACGCTGGCGGTCTATCCCGCCCCGCTCGCCCCCCATCCCTGGCCCTATCCCTTTCCGATGGATCGCGAGGCCGGCATCGCGGCCTACGAAGCAATGGTTTCGGCCGAGGAGTACCGCGCCCGCCTCGCGGCGGGCGACCGGTCCGTTCTTCACCGCTACGAGATCTCGGGTGATGCGCCAGTGATGCGGGTCGAAGTGGCCATGGTCGAACCGATGACCGCCGATATCATCAAGTACGAGTTTCGCGCGCCGGATGGCGCACCGCTGCCCGAATGGACGGCGGGAGCGCATCTGGATGTGCTGGTCGCGCCCGAGTTCCTGCGGCAGTATTCCATGTCCGGCGACCCGGCCGACCGGAGCACCTATCAGATCGGCGTGCTGCGAGAGGATGCGGGGCGGGGGGGCTCGAAACTGATGCACCGGATCTTCACTCCGGGGCGCAAGGTCTTCATCTCCAAGCCGATCAACCATTTCGACCTCGACGAGACCGCGACGCGCAGCTTCCTGATGGGTGGCGGCATCGGGATCACGCCGATGATTGCCTTCGCTCACCGGCTGCACGTCCTGGGGCGGGATTTCGAACTGCATTATTCGGTCAGCCGCCGTGATGCCGCGGGCTACCTCGCCGACCTAGAGGGCGTCCCTTGGGCTGATCGCGTGCATCTGCACGTGTCAGAGGAGGGCACGCGCGCCGACCTTGATACGATCCTGGCAGGCCATCGGCCCGGCTGGCATGTCTACACCTGTGGGCCGGACCGCTACATGCAAGGCGTGATGGAGGCGGCCGGGAGGCAGGGATTTCCCGAGGAGGCGCTGCACCTGGAGTATTTCTCGGTCCCGGAACAGCCGGACTACGAGAACCACCCCTTCACTCTGCGCCTCGCCCGGTCGGGGCGTGAGATCGAAGTGCCGGCCGATACGGATGCCGCAGAGGTCCTGAACGCGCATGGTATTCCGGTGGACGTCAAATGCGCCGACGGTATCTGCGGTGTCTGCAAGTGCGGGGTGATTTCAGGCGAGGTGGAACACCGTGATTTCGTGCTGTCCAAAACGCAGCGCCAAAGCGCGATGATTCTGTGCCAGAGCCGGGCGGCGAAGGCGGGCGGGGTGGTGGAAATCGACCTGTAGCGCCGGGCGGCTCGGCGAGGAAGCGAGGGGCCAGCCCCTCGCGCTCCCCGGAGTATTTCAAAAGAGATGAAGGGGCGCGGTGGGAGTCACGCTCTCACCCGTCACGTGTCGCGCAAGCGAAAGCGTTGGATCTTGCCGGTTTGCGTCTTCGGCAATTCGGTGACGAACTTCACGCTGCGCGGATACTTGTAGGGCGCGATGGTCGCTTTCACATGGTCCTGAAGCAGCTTGACCAGCGCCGTCGAGTCTTCATGCCCTTCGGCGAGGACGACATGGGCCTCGACGATCTGCCCGCGCGCTTCGTCGGCCACCCCGATTACGCCACATTCCAGCACCGCTGGATGCGACAGCAGCGCGGCTTCGACCTCGGGACCCGCGATGTTGTAGCCCGAGGACAGGATCATGTCGTCGCTGCGCGCGGCGAAATGCAGGTATCCGTCCTCGTCCATCACGAAGCTGTCGCCGGTCACGTTCCAGCCGTCCTGCACATATTCGAGTTGCCGTTCATCGGCGAGATAGCGGCAGCCGGTGGGACCGCGTACCGCAAGGCGCCCGACCTCGCCGCGTGGTGCCTCCGAACCGTCATCGGCCAGGATCTTGACCTCGTAGCCGGTGACCGGCTTTCCGGTGCAGGCCGGGCGGTGATCGTCGAAGCGGTTCGAGATGAAGATATGCAGCATCTCGGTCGCGCCGATCCCGTCAAGCATGGGCTTGCCGGTCTTGGCGATCCAGTCCTCGTAGACGGGTGCGGGCAATGTCTCGCCCGCCGAGACGGCGGCGCGCAGCGAACTCAGGTCCGCGCCCTCTTCCATCGCCTTGAGCATGAAGCGATAAGCGGTAGGCGCAGTGAAGCATACGGTGGCTTTGAACTGCTGGATGATCTCGACCATGTTGGGCGGGCTCGCCTGCTCCAGCAGGGTCGCGGCCGCCCCGAAGCGCAGCGGGAAGATCGCCAGCCCGCCCAGACCGAAGGTGAAAGCCAGGGGGGGCGAGCCGATGAAGACGTCCTCGGGCGTCACGTCCAGAACCTCGCGCGCATAGCCGTCGGCGATGATCAGCAGGTCGCGATGGAAATGCATGGTGGCCTTGGGCTGGCCGGTGGTGCCCGAGGTGAAGCCCAGAAGCGCCACGTCATCCCGCCCGGTCTTCACAGGCTCGAACCGCACCGGTTTCTGCAGGGCCAGCCGATCCAGTTCGGCATCATGGTTTGATGTGCCGTCGAAGCCCACGACAGACCGCAGGAAGTTCGACTCCTTGGCGCAGGTCGCCAACTCGTCCATCAGCCGCGTGTCGCAAAGCGCGTGGGTGATCTCGGCCTTCTCGACGATCTTGAGCAACTCGCCCTTGCGCAGCATGGGCATCGTGTTGACCACCACCGCGCCTACCTTGGTCGCGGCCAGCCAGCAGGCGACCATGGCCGGGTTGTTGGCCGAGCGGATCAGCACGCGGTTGCCCGGTTTCACGCCGAGGTCGTCAACGAGCGCGTGGGCCAGGCGGTTGGTCCAGTCTGCCAATTCCTTGTAGGTCCGGCGCCGACCATTGCCGATAAGGGCGGTGCGATCTCCGAATCCTCTGGCGACCATCGCATCGGTCATCTCGACACCGGCGTTGAGGTATTCGGGATAGTCGAACCCGTCGAGCAGAAAGTCGGGCCACTGTTCGCGCGGGGGCAGGTTGTCCCGCGTGAACGTGTCCACATGTGCCGTCGGTCCCAGCATGGGTCAGCCTCCCTTTTGAAATGCGCTCATGGTCTGGCGCGCGATTACCACGCGTTGCACGTCCGAGGCACCCTCGTAGATCCGCAAGGCGCGGATATCCCGGTAGAGTTCCTCGACCTTCATGCCGACGCGCACGCCGTCGCCGCCGAATAGCTGAACGGCCTTGTCGATGACCTTTTGCGCCTGGTCGGTCGAATAGAGCTTGGCCATCGCCGCCTCGCGGGTCACGCGCGCCGCGCCGTTATCCTTGGCCCAGGCTGCGCGATAGGTCAGCAGGGCCGCCGCATCCACGTCCAGTGCCATGTCCGCGACATGGCCCTGCACCATCTGCAGGTCGATCAGCGGCGCGCCCTGCACCTGACGGGTGCCGACGCGGGCCAGCGCCTCGTCCAGCGCGCGGCGGGCGAAACCCAACGCCGCTGCCGCAACGGTGGAGCGGAACACGTCCAATACGCCCATGGCGACCTTGAACCCCTCACCCGGGTTGCCGAGCATTGACGAGGCGGGGATGCGGACATCGGTGAAGCGCAAGGTGGCCAGCGGGTGGGGCGCCATCACCTCCAGCCGCTCGACGACCTCGAAGCCGGGCAGGCCGGCGGGAACGATGAAGGCGGACAGCCCCTTGGCGCCCGGACCCTCGCCGGTGCGGGCGAACAGCGTATAGACATCCGCGATCCCGCCGTTGGAGATCCAGGTCTTTTCACCATTCAGCACATACTCGTCGCCGTCGCGCGTTGCGGTCATGGTCGAATTGGCCACGTCCGAGCCAGATTGTGGCTCGGTCAACGCAAAGGCTGAGATCGCCTTGCCTGCCCGCGTTTGCGGCAGCCATTCGTCCTGCTGTGCCTGCGTGCCGAACAGCGAGATCGCGCCGGTGCCCAGCCCCTGCATGGCAAAGGCGAAATCGGCCAGCCCATCATGACGCGCGAGGGTTTCGCGGATCAGGCAGAGCGAGCGGACGTCAAGCGCGTCGCCTCCGGTATGGTCTAGAAAGCCGGCAGAACCCAGATCGGCCACCAGCCGTCGGCAGGCCGCGTCGATATCGGAATGGTCCACCGACAGACCGGCGCACCACTCTTCCAGTTTTTTCGACAGCGCCCGGTGCCGATCCTCGAAAAACGGCCATGACAGGAAGGAACGGTCTGACATGTATCAATTCCCCTCGAAGACGGGTTTTTCCTTCGCGACGAAGGCGTTGTAGGCACGTTCGAAATCGCCGGTCTGCATGCAGATCGCCTGGGCCTGCGCCTCGGCCTCGATGGCCTGTTCGATCGACATGGACCATTCCTGCGCCAGCATGGTCTTGGTCATCATGTGCGCGAAGTTCGGCCCCGCCGCGATGCGCTCGGCCATGTCGTGCGCTGTCTGCTCCAGCGCGTCTGCCGCGACCAGTTGATTGTGAAAGCCCCAGGCATGACCTTCTTCCGCCTTCATCGCGCGCCCTGTATAGAGCAGTTCGGCCGCACGGCCCTGGCCAATGATCCTGGGCAGGATCGCGCAGGCGCCCATGTCGCAACCGGCAAGCCCGACGCGGGTGAACAGGAATGCGACCTTCGCTTCAGGTGTGGCGATGCGCAGGTCGGATGCCATGGCGATGATCGCACCAGCGCCTGCGCAAATCCCGTCGATGGCCGCGATGACGGGCTTGCCGCAGTTCACCATCGCCTTGACCAGGTCCCCTGTCATGCGGGTGAAGGCCAGAAGCTCCTTCATGTTCATCTTGGTCAGCGGGCCGATGATTTCGTGCACGTCGCCGCCCGAGCTGAAATTGCCGCCGGTCGAGCCAAAGACCACGGCGTTGACGTCGTCACGGTAATGCAGGTTCCGGAACCAGTCGCGCATCTCGGCATAGCTGTCGAAGGTCAGCGGGTTCTTGCGCTCGGGGCGGTTCAGGGCCACGCGGGCGATACCGTTCTTGACCTCGCACTGAAAATGTTTCGCCTCGCTCATCGTGTTTCCTCTCTCAGGATTCTGTTCAATCTTTCGTTCATCTCGGTTGCCTCATGAGGATCCAGCGCCTGAAGCAGGCCACCGACCCAGGATTCGTGTTCCGCCGCCTGTCGGGCGAATTCCTCCTCGCCCTGCGGGGTCAGCCGCACCCGGCTCGCGCGGCGGTCTCCGGGAACGGGTTCGCGCCGGACATGGCCGTCCTCGACCAGCCGCTCCACGATGCCGGTCACGTTGCCATTCGACACCTTGAGCAACCCCGACAACTCGCTCATCTTCAGCCCGTCGGCGTTGCGGGCAAGTGCGCTCATCACGTCGAACCGCGGCAGGGTCGAGGCGAATTCGATCCGAAGACGCTCGCGCAACTCGGCCTCGATGCTCCGCGTGACCTTGAGCAGCTTGAGCCAAAGGCGAAGCCGCGCCTTGTTGTCGGGTTCGTCCCTCACGCCTGCATCTCCGTTCCGGATCGATGGTAGACACATGCTTCATGCCGGCGGTCCAAAAGGTTGCCGCACGTGATCACCGCGGCCTTGTGCGAAGGGCCTTGGCGCTTCATGCAATCAACGAAATACAGCCTTGCAGGACCCCCGCCCTGACATGCAACGCGCATCTTGCCCTCCGATAGCTGGCGCAAGCATCGTGCTGCTTCCGGATATTTATTTCAAGTATAAAGTTTCAGGCTTGAAGGAAGCGGGGCGCAGGCTTAGGCTCACCATCAAAGGGAGATTATCAGATGATCGACTGGGACGACGCTTTCGACAACTCCAGCTATGTGGCGGGCTCGGATGCGCTGCCGGGCCGGTGGGCCGGGCTTGCCGCCGCGCGGCGCAAGCAGGGCGGCGAAATCGACATCGTCTATGGCGACGGTGCGCGCAATCGGTTCGACCTGTTCCGCCCCGAGGGCGAGGCGCGCGGGCTCGTCGTCTTCGTTCACGGTGGGTACTGGCAGAAGCTCGACAAGAGCTTCTGGTCGCATTTCGCCGACGGTCCCCTGGGTCAGGGCTGGGCGCTGGCGATCCCCAGTTACACGCTCGCGCCCGACGCGCGGCTGACGCAGATGGTGGCCGAGGTGACGGCCGCCGTGAACACGGCAGCCGATCTCGTTCCCGGTCCCGTCCGGCTGGTCGGCCATTCTGCGGGCGGGCATCTCGTTTCGCGGCTGGCCTGCGCGGACAGCACCGTGACCGCGCGGTTGGAAAAGGTGGTTTCGGTCAGTGGCATCCATGACCTTCGCCCCCTGCTGGAAACCAAGATGAACGAGGCGCTGCATCTCGACGCAGAGGAGGCCGAGGCGCAAAGCCCTGCGCTGCATCGCCCGCGCGAGGGTGTGGCCCTGCATTTCTGGTGCGGGGCGATCGAGCGGCCGGAACTGGTGCGTCAGACCCGCCTGATCTCCGAGGCGTGGGACGCGCCCAATACCTACGATCCCGGACATGACCATTTCTCGGTGATCGGGGAACTGGGCCGCCCTGGCTCGGCCCTGCTCGCCGAACTGCTGAAGGATTGATGCGATGAGCGACGACAAGAGCGGCGCCTACGATCCTGGCACCGAGGGCGCCAAGATGTCCTATGCCAGTGACATGAGCTATGGCGATTACCTCCACATGGACCAGATTCTGGCCTCGCATCATCCGCTTTCGGACGCGCATGACGAGATGCTGTTCATCATCCAGCACCAGACCAGCGAGCTCTGGATGCGGCTGGTGCTGCACGAACTTGCGGCGGCGCGCGAGACGCTGAAGAGCGACGACTTCCGTCCCGCCTTCAAGATGCTGACACGAGTGGCCCGGATTTTCGACCAGTTGAACTCGGCCTGGGACGTGCTGCGCACGATGACGCCCAGCGACTACACGACTTTTCGCGAAACGCTCGGCAGTTCCTCGGGCTTCCAATCGCACCAGTACCGGCTGATCGAATACATGCTGGGCAATCGCAATACCGCGATGATGAAGGTGCATGAGCATCGTCCCGAACTGCACGCCATGCTGCAGGCCGAACTGGAGCGCCCTTCACTTTATCATGTAGCCCTGAACGCACTGGCCACCAAGACCGGGGCGTTCTTCCCCGAGGGCACCTATCGCCGCGAAGCGCCGCATCAGCCCGTGCAGGAGGTTCAGGATGCCTGGGCAGAGGTGTACCGCGCACCCCGACAGTACTGGGACCTGTACGAGTTGGCCGAGAAACTCGTCGATCTCGAGGATTACTTCCGTCGCTGGCGCTTCAATCACGTCACCACGGTCGAACGCGTGATCGGTTTCAAGCGCGGCACGGGCGGCACCAGCGGCGTGCAATACCTGCGCCGCATGCTCGAGGTCGAACTCTTCCCCGAGCTCTGGCATCTGCGCGGCCAACTCTGATCACGTGCTTCGGCCTCACCGTACGGCAGGGCGATTTTCGCTCTGCCGGTGCATGGACGAGGCGCGAATGCTGGTCTAACGTCCCTCGCAATGGATGAAACCTGATCCACAGGTGCGAGGAAGAGAATGCAATTTCACAGCCCAGCCACATTCGTCGAGGCGGCCGCCCTGGCCGCCGAGGCGCAAGGGGTCACGCGGTTCCTGGCCGGGGGAACCGACGTTCTGGTTCAACTCCGTTCGGACATGGTCACGCCCGACACGCTGATCGACATCAAGAAGATCGGCGGCGTTCGCGACATCAAGCTCAACGATGACGGCAGCTGGACGCTCGGCGTCGCGGTCAGCGGGGCCGAGATGAACGAACATGGCCCCCTCAGGGCCGCGTGGCCGGGCCTGTGCGAGGCGATGGACCTGATCGGCTCCACCCAGATCCAGGGACGAGCGACCTTGGCTGGCAACCTCTGCAACGGGTCGCCTGCCGCGGATTCCGTCCCCGCGATGGTCGCCGCCTGCGTTACCGCGACGATTACCGGCCCGCAGGGTGAGCGTACCGTCGCCGTCGAGTCGATTCCGACCGGACCGGGCCTGACCTCGCTCGAAAAGGGAGAGCTGATCTCGGCCCTGCACATTCCCGCACGCGGCGAAAATGCGGGAGATGCCTATCTGCGCTTCATCCCGCGCACCGAGATGGATATCGCCGTGGTCGGCGCGGCGGTGAACCTTCGCCTTGATGGCGATACCATCACCGAGGCGCGCGTCGCGCTTGGCGCCGTTGCCCCCACCGTGCGGCTGGTGCCCGAGGCTGCCGAGGCGCTGATCGGCTCCACCTTGGACGACGGGGCCCTTGAGAAGCTGGTCGCCGCCTGTTCAGCGGCCTGTTCGCCAATCGACGACAAGCGCGGCACGATCGCCTTCCGAACCGAGGTGGCGGGCGTGATGGCGAAACGCGCCGCCCGTATCGCCTATGCCCGCGCCAAGGGCGAGACAATCGAAGGACATCACGGATGAGCAAGATCCACGTCACAACCACCGTCAACGGCGACGAGATGGAATTTCTCTGCGACCCACGCGAGACACTTCTGGACGTGTTGCGGGACCGACTGAACCTTACGGGCGCCAAGGAAGGCTGCGGCACCGGCGATTGCGGGGCCTGCTCGGTCACGATGAACGGACGCCTCGTGTGCTCCTGCCTCGTACTGGGGGCCGAGGCCGAGGGCGCCGAGATCGCAACCGTCGAGGGGATCGCCCAGGGCGACCGCCTGCACCCGCTGCAACGCAAGTTCATCGAACATGCCGCCCTGCAATGCGGGATTTGCACGCCCGGCATCCTGGTCGCCGCAAAGGCGCTGCTCGAAAAACATCCCGACCCGACCGAGGAGCAGGTGCGGTTCTGGCTGGCGGGCAATCTCTGCCGTTGCACCGGTTACGACAAGATCATTCGCGCCGTGATGGACGCGGCCGCTGAAATGAGGGAGGCCGCCTGATGGCACTCGACGATCGCAAGAGCCAGTTCCTTTATGTCGGAACCACCCCCGACCGCCCCGATGGTCTCGACAAGGTCACCGGCCGCGCCAAGTTCGGCGCGGACGCCTACGCGCCTGGAATGCTGCATGGGGCGATCCTGCGCTCTCCGCACGCCCATGCCCGCATCAAGCGTATCGACACCTCGCGCGCCGAAGCGCTCAAGGACGTCAAGGCCATCGTCACGCGGGCGGATTTCGCGGACGTGCCGTTTGCCCCGGGGCTTGAGGGCGAGTTCTGGAACGTTCTGGAAAACGTCATGGCGGGCGATACCGCGCTCTATGACGGTCACGCCATCGCGGCTGTGGCGGCGACGTCGGCGCTGGCCGCGCGCGATGCGCTCAAGCTGATCGATGTGCGATACGAGGAGCTTCCTCACGTCACCGACGTGGACGAAGCCATGAAAGAGGGCGCGCCGGTCATCCGCGAGGGCGCTGCCGACTATTCCGTTCCCGAAGGCATGCATCCCAATGTCGTGCGCTATCACGAAAGCGGACACGGCGATGTCGAGGCCGGATTTGCCGAAGCCGATCTGGTGATCGAGGATCATTTCGTCACCGAGGCCACGCATCAGGGTTATATCGAACCGCATGCCTGCCTTGCCACGCTGGGCGGCGATGGCAAGGGCGAGCTGTGGTGCTGCACGCAAGGGCACTGGATCGTGCAGAAGACCTGCGCGGCGCTTCTGGGCATCGAGACCTCGCAATTGCGCGTGACGGCGTCCGAGATCGGCGGCGGGTTCGGCGGCAAGACCACCGTCTTCATCGAGCCCGTGGCGCTCGCGCTCTCGCGCAAGGCGAACCGGCCTGTCAAGATCGTGATGAGCCGCAATGAGGTGTTCCGTGCCACCGGGCCCACCGCCTCGGCCTCGATGGACGTCAAGATCGGCATGAAGAAGGACGGGACCATCACGGCCGCCGAGGGTGTGTTCCGCCTGCAGGGCGGCGCCTTCCCGGGTGCGCCCGGGGACATGACGGCGATGTGCGCCTTTGCGCCCTACAACCTGACCAATGTGCGGCAGGTTGGGTATGACGTGATGACCAACCGCCCGAAACAGGCGGCCTATCGCGCGCCTGGCTCGCCCATGGCGGCCTTTGCGACCGAGTCGGTGATCGACGAGCTGTGCAAGCAACTGGGCCTCGACCCAATCGAGGTGCGGCTCAAGAACGCCTCGCACGAAGGAACCAAGGCCAGCTACGGTCCGCGCTTCGAGCGGATCGGGCTGGTGGAGACGCTGGAGGCCGCCAAGGCGCATCCGCATTACTCCGCCCCGCTGAAACCGGGGCAGGGGCGTGGTATCTCCTGCGGGTTCTGGTTCAACCATGGCGGCGAGACATCCGTTTCGCTGTCGCTGTCCGAGGACGGGACGGTTCAGCTGGCCGTGGGCACGCCGGACATTGGCGGATCGCGCGCCTCGATGGCGCTGATGGCGGCCGAAGTGCTTGGTGTTCCTTATGAAAACATCCGGGTCACCATCGCCGATACAGCGACACTGGGCTACAACGACGTTAGCCATGGTAGCCGCGTCACCTATGCCTCGGGCCTGGCCACGATCAAGGCGGCCGAGGATGCGGTGCAGCGTCTGTGCGCCCGTGCGGCGGCCAAATGGGGCATCCCCGAGGACGCTGTGAAGTGGGAAAATGGGTGCGCCGTGCCGTCGGGACCCAATGCGGGCGAATTCGATCCGCTCCCCCTGGCTGAAATCACGGCCACCATGGGGCAGACCGGCGGTCCGATCTCGGGGCATTACGAGGCGACGCCCGAAGGGGCCGGGGTGTCCTTTGCCACGCATATCGTCGATGCCGAGGTCGACCGCGAGACCGGAAAGACCAAGGTGGTGCGCTACACGGTCGTGCAGGATGCCGGCAAGGCGATCCATCCAACCTATGTCGAGGGCCAGTTCCAGGGCGGTGCGGCGCAGGGCATCGGCTGGGCACTGAACGAGGAATACATCTATAACGATTCGGGGCGGTTGGAAAATCCGCTGTTCCTCGACTATCGCATCCCGGTGGCGAGCGACCTGCCGATGATCGACACGGTGATCGTGGAGGTGCCCAATCCCGGCCATCCCTACGGCGTGCGCGGCGTGGGCGAAACCTCGATCTGCCCGCCGCTCGCGGCCATCGCCAACGCGGTCTCGGCCGCCGCCGAGGTGCGGATGCGGCGGCTTCCGATGTCGCCGCCGCGCGTGCTTTCCGCCCTGAAATCAGATGGTTGAGGTGCATCTCTGGTCCGCGCTACGCCGCTTTGCCGACGGGCGCGAAACGGTGGAGGTCGAGGCCTCCACCGTGGGCCAGATGCTCGATGCGCTCAAACGCGACTATCCGGGGCTGGCCGCGCCGATCGACGCGGGCGTGTCGGTTTCGGTGGATGGACGCATCATTGCGTCGGATCTGACCGAACCGGTGGCGCCGGAGAGCGAGGTCTACCTGATGCAGCGGTTGCGGGGCGGGTGAGCGCAAGCGCTTGATGTCAAAGGATATCGACCATTTCGAACAGGTGGCACGCGACACGGTCGAGGCGCTGCCCGAAGCGTTCCGCGCCCCGGCGCGGGCCGTGCTGCTGCGCGTCGCGGAATGGCCCGAACCGGCGATGCTGCAGGAGCTGGAAATCCATGATCCCCTTGATTTGACAGGGCTTTACGAGGGGATCCCCATGACCGAGAAATCGGTCTTCGACATGGCCCCGCCGCCCGACATGGTCTGGATTTTTCGCCAGCCGATCCTGGCGGAGTGGCGTGACCGCGGCGATATCGAGCTCGACGACCTGATCGCCCATGTCGTCATTCATGAATTCGCGCATCATTTCGGTTGGTCCGACGACGATATCGCCATGATCGACGAATGGTGGACCTGACCCGTCGAAATCGACGTTTGTGCCGTTTTGTACAAGGTTTTCGGAGGTGTTGTGCCGTTTTGTACATCGGTTCCGCAGGTCGTCGGGCCAGTTGCGCAGCGTCGGTTGCCGCGCGGAGAAGGAAACCCGGAGGCGAGGGCCAGGGTTTCTTCGCGAAAAGGTAAGTATCATATAGACATTACGCCTCCCATAGGTTGTACTGGAGGTACCCCCGTGACTTTGTTTTTCCCGAAGAAGCAAGTTCGGGTTCGCGGGAAAACCCGCTTGCCACTCGACTAAGCCCGGCCGCGTGCCGGGCTTTTTTTGTAACGGAAGAGGCATCCCGGGACGCGGGATACGGTTCGCAGAACCGGCGGCCGTCCGATGAAACATGGGTATGGGCCGCTAAACGGAAACCGTTCGGCTGGTCGCGATGGGCCAAACGGATTGGCAGCGTGACCCGATCTGGATTCAGATCGCTTTCAAATGGTGTTACCTGGCGTTGGCCAGCAGGTAGGTCCTGATGGCGTCTGCTGTCCAGGTCAGTTCGATGCTTCCGCCGGACCTCCAGACCGGGTTCAGCGTGAAGATCCATCCGGCCACGCCCTCCACGACGCCCTCGTCGAAGGTTACATGGATTCGGCGGTTGCCTTTGGCGCTCGTGTCCACACGGGTCACCGCGCCGATCCGCATGCCATTGGAGTCGTAGACGGGATCGCCAATGAACTCGGAATTCTGCGCGACGAAGCTCGGGTCGTTGTCGCCGCGCACGGCATTCTCGGTGAGGACCAGCGCATGCGATTGCGTGGTAAGAAATGCCAAAACGGCCGTGGTAGCCAAAATCGTTTTCATGGGTTTGTTCCTTGTGGGACGATGGTCGAAAACCACCCTTGCCACAGCAAGAGGTTCGATCATCGCACGCGCGCCGATTCTACTCAAGATTGTTGATGGCTAATGGGTGGCAACTTTAGTTTGGTCAGGTGCACCGATTGAGCACATCAACGTCCGGCAAAAACGGACCGTTATGAGAACGTCTTGGCGCGGAGCTGGATGGAAGCGGTCTTCAGATAGACGATATCGGCCTGCAACTATCGCCGCGGCCGCATAGTTGAAACTTGTCGGCTCAAGAGCAGGCGGCTGAAGACATTTTGGAAGATGGTGCTGCCGGAGAGATTTGAACTCTCGACCTCTCCCTTACCAAGGGAGTGCTCTACCCCTGAGCTACGGCAGCATCGTGGGCGGGTGATTAGACTCAAACGATTCCGCGCGCAAGGGCTATCTGGACCCTTTTTTGACCCTCCTGTAGAGAAAGAACATGGTAGAGCGGAAAGACCCGAAGAAGCCCGGAAAACCGGGAACGACGCGTGAGGATCGCCTCAAGGCGGCGCTGAAGGCGAACCTGGCCCGGCGCAAGGGGCAGGCACGTGCGCGGCAGGCGGCGGAACAGGATAACGAGAAGGACGAGGGCTGAGCAGATGGATTCGATTCTGGTGACGGGCAACGGCCCGCTGAACGGGCAGATCCCGATCGCGGGGGCCAAGAATGCCTGCCTTACGCTGATGCCGGCGACGCTGCTGAGCGACGAACCGCTGACGCTGACCAATGCACCGCGGCTGAGCGACATTCGCACCATGTCGGACCTGTTGCGGTCGCTGGGCGCGGAGGTGTCCTCGCTTCAGCACGGCAAGGTTCTGGCGATGTCGAGCCACGACCTGAGCAACCTGCGGGCCGATTACGACATCGTGCGCAAGATGCGCGCCTCGATCCTTGTCCTGGGGCCGCTGCTGGCGCGGGCGGGGCAGGCGGAGGTATCGCTGCCCGGCGGCTGTGCCATCGGCGCGCGGCCCGTCGACCTGCACCTGCGGGCGCTGGAGGCGCTGGGCGCCGAGATGGACCTGCGTGACGGCTATGTCCATGCCAAGGCACCGGCGGGCGGGCTCAGGGGCGGGGTGATCGACTTTCCGCTGGTCTCGGTGGGCGCGACCGAGAATGCGCTGATGGCGGCGACCCTGGCAAAGGGCACGACGGTGATCCGAAATGCCGCGCGCGAGCCCGAGATCGTCGATCTGGCGCGTTGTCTGCGCAAGATGGGCGCACAGATCGAGGGCGAAGGGGAGGCCGAGATCACGGTGGAGGGCGTCGACCGCCTGCACGGGGCCACCCACCAGGTGGTGACCGACCGGATCGAGCTGGGCACATACATGCTCGCCCCGGTGATCTGCGGAGGCGAGGTCGAGCTTCTGGGCGGCCAGATGGAACTGGTGCGCTCCTTCGTCGAGAAGCTCGACGAGGCGGGTGTCGAGGTGAGCGAGAGCGAGGCCGGCCTGAAGGTGCGCCGGCGCAACGGGCGGGTGCGGGCGGTGGACGTCGTGACCGAGCCCTTTCCCGGCTTTCCGACGGATTTGCAGGCGCAGATGATGGCGCTGATGTGCACGGCCGAGGGGACCTCGGTGCTCGAGGAGAAGATCTTCGAGAACCGGTTCATGCATGCGCCGGAACTGATGCGGATGGGCGCGAAGATCGATGTGCAGGGCGGCACCGCGCGGGTGACGGGCGTGGAGCGGCTGCGCGGCGCTCCGGTGATGGCGACGGATCTGCGGGCCTCCGTCTCGCTGATCCTGGCCGGGATGGCGGCCGAGGGCGAGACGCGGGTAAGCCGGGTCTATCACCTGGACCGCGGATATGAGAACGTGGTCGAGAAGCTGTCGGCGGTGGGGGCCAAGATCGAACGGATACACGACCAATGACGGACGCGAAATTCGAGGACGCGCGCGAGGCGCCGCTGAACCTGGGCGCGGAGGACGAGGATGACCTGAAGGTCATTTCGTCCTTGGTGCAGGATTCCGTCTTTCCGGTGACCGAAATAGCGTGGCAGCCGGCGAAACGGCGCTTTGCGCTGTTGCTCAACCGGTTCCGCTGGGAAGATCTGCCTGCGGCCGAGCGGGGCGCACATGATCCCGAGCGCGTGCGCTCGCTTCTGGTCTTCGAGAACGTTCAGGGCGTTGCAAGCCAGGGGGTGGACCGCGCGGACAAGGACCTGATCCTGTCGCTTTTGTCGGTGGCCTTCGAGCCGGGCGAGGACGGAACCGGCGATATCCACCTGATCCTGGCGGGCGATGGCGCGATCCGGTTGTCCGTCGAGGCGATCGAGGTTCGGCTGAAGGATGTGACCCGGCCCTACCGCGCCCCGTCGGGCAAGGCACCCAGACACCCCGATTGACCGCTTGAGGCCAACCGGTCGGGCCGCTATGTCCGGCGGATAAACGCCCGGAGGACATCACATGCCGCAATTCCTGGACACGAGCACGCCCGAGTTCGAGGGCGCCTTTGCCGCGCTGCTGAGCGCCAAGCGCGAGGACAGCCCGGATGTGGACGAGGTGGTGGCCGCGATCATCGCCGATGTGCGCGCGCGTGGCGATGCGGCGGTGATCGAGCTGACCGAGCGGTTCGACCGGGTGTCGCTGACGCCCGAGGGGCTGCGGTTTTCACCCTCGGAGGTGGATGCGGCGATTGCCGAGGTGCCCGAGGCCGAGCGTGCGGCGCTGGAATTGGCCGCCGGGCGCATCCGGGCCTATCACGCGCGGCAGATGCCCGCGGGCGAGGAATGGACGGATGAGGCGGGTGCCACGCTGGGCTGGCGCTGGTCGGCGGTGTCGGCGGCGGGGCTTTACGTGCCGGGCGGGCTGGCGTCCTATCCCTCCTCCGTGCTGATGAACGCGGTGCCGGCCAAGGTGGCGGGTGTGGAGCGGCTTGCCATCGCGGTGCCGACGCCCGGCGGGGTAGTGAACCCGTTGGTCCTGCTGGCGGCTCGGCTTGCAGGGGTCGACGAGATATATCGCATCGGCGGGGCGCAGGCCATCGCGGCGCTGGCCTATGGGACGGAGAGCATCGCGCCGGTGGACAAGATCACCGGACCCGGCAACGCCTTTGTCGCGGCGGCCAAGCGGCGGGTTTTCGGCAAGGTGGGGATCGACATGATCGCGGGGCCGTCCGAGATCCTGGTGATCGCCGACCGCGACAACGATCCGGACTGGATCGCGCTAGACCTGCTGAGCCAGGCCGAGCATGACGAGAGCGCGCAGTCGATCCTGATCACCGACGATGCTGGTTTCGGCCGGGCGGTGGCCCAGGCGGTGGAGCAGCGCCTTCTGACGCTGGAACGGCGCGAGATCGCGGGCGCCTCCTGGCGGGATTTCGGGGCGGTGATCGTGGTGCAGGACATGGATGAAGCAGCGGCCCTGTCGAACCGCATCGCGCCCGAGCACCTGGAGCTGTGCGTGGCCGATCCCGAGGGGCTGAGCCGCAAGACGGTCCATGCGGGCGCGATCTTTCTTGGCCAGTACACGCCCGAGGCGATCGGGGATTACGTGGGCGGGCCGAACCACGTCTTGCCCACGGCGCGCTCGGCGCGGTTCTCCTCGGGCCTGTCGGTGATGGATTTCCTCAAGCGGACCACCGTCGCGCGGATGACGCCCGAGGCGCTGCGCGCCATCGGCCCCGCGGCCGAGACGCTGGCGCGTTCAGAGAGCCTCGAGGCGCATGGGCTGTCGGTGCGGGCGCGGCTGGACCGGCTCAACGGGTGAGGGGGCGCTGCCCCCTCGGCCCTTGCGGGCCTCACCCCCGGGATATTTCAATCAAGAGGAAGTGGCGGGCGCGCGCGGGGGTTTGACATCGCCGCGCAGAGCGCGACTCTCGGGCCTGTCGGCCGGGTGAGTCGACGAGATCTATTGGAGACCCCGCATGACCCCTGAGGCCCCCGCAACCGCGCCGAGCACCCATGACGCCGAGGAGGATGCGCGCAATCGCGACATCCTGATCTATGTGAATGGCGAGTTGCTGCATCGCGACGAGGCCAAGGTCTCGGTCTACGATTCCGGCTTCATGCTGGGCGACGGCATGTGGGAGGGGATGCGCCTTTACGACGGAGTCTGGGCGTTCTTCGACGAGCACATGGACCGCTTTTTCGACTCCTGCAAGGCGGTGAGCCTGGAGGTCGGCATGGACCGCGACGGGATCATGGCGGCGCTGACGAAGACGGCCGAGGCCAACGGGATGGTCACAGATGTGCATTGCCGCCTGATGCTGACGCGGGGGGTCAAGGTCAAACCCTTCCAGCATCCCAAGCTCAGCCAGTCGGGGCCGACACTGGTGATCATCATGGAGCATTCCAAACCGGCCGATGCCTTGCAGTCGCGCGGCATCCGGCTGGCCACGGTGCCGCAGGTGCGCGGGCTGCCGATGAGCCAGGATGCCAAGTATAACAGCCATTCCAAGCTGAACTGCGTGATCGCCTGTTTGCAGGCCGAGCAGGCAGGCGGCGACGAGGGGCTGATGCTGGACCCGCATGGTTTCGTGAACACAACCAATGCCTGCAACTTCTTCATCGTCCGTCGGGGCGAGGTTTGGACCTCGACCGGGGATTACTGCATGAACGGGGTGACGCGTCAGAAGGTGATCGACATCTGCCGCGACAACGGCATCCCGGTGCGGGAAAGGAATTTCAGCCTGGTCGAAGCTTATGGCGCGGATGAAGCCTTTCTGACCGGAACCTTCGGGGCGCAGACGCCGGTGGCCGAGATCGACGGCAAGCAGATCGGCAGCGGCGACAGGCCGGTGATGCGGCGGATCCGGCGGCTTTACAAGGATCTGATCGAGCGCGAGATCGAGCGGCAGAAGGGCCGGGCGTAGGGCAGGGTTCTACCCCGCCGCCCCTGGGCTACAGGCAGGCCGCCATGAGGCGGTAGGTGATCTGGGCCGCGGTGAAATCCCAGGCCGCGTTGCCGTCGGGCGCAAGTTCCACCACGTCGAGGCCCACGCATTTGCGGCCCTTGAGCGCGTATTCCACGAGATGCAGCGCCTGGTAGTAACCCAGTCCGCCGGGCACGGGCGTGCCGGTGGCGGGCATCTGGCTGGGGTCGAGTCCGTCCACGTCGAAGCTGACATAGACCAGCTCGGGGAAATCCTCGGGCAGGTCGACCTGGTGGATATTGCCGGTCACGAGATCCTCGGCATCGCGGAAGAAGACCCGGTTGCGCTCGCGGCTTTCCATCTCGTCCGCCGAGAGCGCGCGCACGCCGAACTGCGCCAGGCGGTGGCCGTCCTCGGCAAGCAGGTGCATGACGGAGGCGTGGGAATGTTTCTCGCCCTGGTAGGCGATGCGCAGATCGGCATGGGCGTCGATCTGGACGATGCCCAGGGGCTGTCCCAGAGCGCGGGAGACGCCGGTGACCGCGCCGTAGGAGAGCGAATGTTCGCCGCCCAGCGTCACGGGGATGCGGCCCGCGCGCGTCGCGGCTTCGGTGCGTCGGGCCAGGCGTTCCATGACTTCGGGCAGGGGGCCGGTGCAGTCGAGCGGCTCCTCGGTCAATATGCCCCGCGCGCAGGGTTCCAGCCCGCGGGTGGCGCGTTCCAGCTCGTTCGAGGCCTCGATGATGGCCGCGGGGCCGCCTGCTGTGCCCGCGCCATAGGAGACGGTGCGTTCGAGCGGGACGGAGATGATACGGAAGCGGGCGTCTTCGCTGCGTTCGGAGGCGGTGAGTTCGCTGTCGAGGAAGATGGTCACGAGAGGCGCTCCTTGAAGTCCTGGTAGCCGAATTCGCGGATGAGCGTCAGCTTGTCGGTTTCGCTGTTCCACAGCGCGATCGAGGGCAGGGGCACGCCGTTGAAGGTGTTGGTCTTGACCATCGAGTAATGCGCCTGGTCGAGAAAGGCAAAGCGCTGGCCGGGTTTCAGAGGCGCCGGGAAGGTGTAGTCACCGATCACGTCGCCCGCGAGGCAGGAGGGGCCGCCGAGCCGGTAGGTGTGGCCCGTCTCGGCCTCGCCCAGCAGGGCGGGGCGATAGGGTGCCTCGATCACGTCGGGCATGTGGCAGGTGGCGGAGATGTCGACGATGGCGAGGTCGCGGTCGTTATGCAGGGTATCGAGCACCTCGCCCACGAGGATGCCCGCGTCGAGCGCCACCGCCTCGCCGGGTTCGAGATAGACCTCGACGCCGTATTTCTGGCGGACCTCGCTGAGCAGGGCGACAAGCCCCTCGCGGTCGTAATCGGCACGGGTGACATGGTGGCCGCCGCCGAAATTCATCCATTTCATCTGCGGCAGGTAGGGGGCGATATGGGGTTCGACCGCCTTCCACGTGCGCTGGAGCGGCTCGAACCCCTGTTCGCAGAGCGTGTGCATGTGCAGCCCGGCCACGCCGGCGAGCGCGGCCTTGTCGAGCTGGCTGACCGGCGTGCCGAGGCGCGAACAGGGCGCGGCGGGATCGTATTTCGGGACCTCGCCCTCGGAATGTTCGGGGTTGATGCGCAGGCCCACCTGCTTGCCCGCGAAGCGGATGCGGGGGGCGAAGCGGTCCTTCTGGGCGGGCGTGTTGAAGATGACGTGATCGGAAAGGGCGGCGATCTCGTCGATGTCGCTGTCCTTGTAGGCGGCGCAGAAGGTCGCGACCTCGCCGCCATATTCCTCGCGCCCCAGTCGCGCCTCATGGATGCCCGAGGCGCAGGTGCCGCCGAGATAGTGCCGGATCAGCGGGGCCACGGCGAACATGGAAAACGCCTTGAGCGCGGAGAGCACATGGGCGCCGGATCGGTCGGAAATCTCCTTGAGGACCTTGAGGTTCCGCTCCAGCGCCTTTTCGTCCACGACGAAACAGGGCGAGGGGACGCGGGTGAGGTCGAAATCGCGGAAGGCGCCGGGATCGCCGGCCTGGGTTGCCATCATGTCTGCCATCTCCGGCGTCTCCTTTGAATGGAGAGGCCGGGGGGCGCTGCCCCCCGGACCCCCCGGGATATTTTCAGCAAGAGGAAAGAGGGAAGATCAGAACTGAACCGGGCCGTCGAGCTCGTGGACCTGCCAGGGCAGGCCCTGGTCGTTCAGCATGTCCATGAAATTGTCCGGGTCGAGCTGTTCCATGTTCCATACGCCGGGTTCTCTCCAGTTGCCCTTGAGGACCTGCGCCGCGCCGATCATCGCGGGCACGCCGGTGGTGTAGGAGACGGCCTGAGACCCGACCTCGCGGAAGCATTCCTCGTGATCGCAGATGTTGTAGATGTAATAGGTCTTCTCGCCCGGGCCGTCCTTGGCCTGGCCGGTGGCGATGTCGCCGATGACGGCCTTGCCCCTGGTTTCGGCGCCCAGCTCGCCGGGATCGGGGAGCAGGGTTTTCAGGAACTGGATCGGGATGATTTCCTTGCCGTCATGCATGACCGGGTCGATCCGGGTCATGCCAACATTCTGAAGCACCTTGGCATGGGTGATATAGGCGTCGCCGAAGGTCATCCAGAAGCGCGCGCGCTCGATCTCGGGGAAGTGGGTCGAAAGCGACTCCAGCTCCTCGTGATACATCAGGTACATGTTCTTGGGCCCGATGGCGGGGAAGTCGAACTCCACCTTGTGGGTCATGGCGGGGGTGGTCTTCCACTCGCCGTTCTCCCAGTGGCGCGCCTCGGCCAGAACCTCGCGCAGGTTGATCTCGGGGTTGAAATTTGTGGCGAATTCCTGGTCGTTGGAGCCGCCATTGGCGTCGAGCACGTCGATCTGGCGGATCGTGTCGAGCTTGTGTTTCCTGAGCCACTTGGCGAAGACCGAGGTCACGCCGGGATCGAAGCCCGAGCCCAGGATGGCGGTCAGTCCGGCCTGCCTGAACTTGTCCTGATAGGCCCATTGCCAGTGATATTCGAACTTTGCCTCGTCCTCGGGCTCGTAATTGGCGGTGTCGAGGTAGTGGCAGCCGGCCTCGAGGCAGGCATCCATCAGCACGAGATCCTGGTAGGGCAGGGCGAGGTTTACGAGGATCTCGGCGCCGGTCTCCTTGATGAGCGCGACGGTGGCCGAGACGTCATAGGCGTCGAGCGCGGCGGTCCTGATGTTCACGCCCACGCGGTCCTTGACCGATTTCGCGATGGCGTCGCATTTCGACTTGGTGCGGCTGGCCAGCGTGATCTCGGTGAAGATCTCGGGATTCATCGCCATCTTGTGTACGGCGGCATGGCTTACGCCGCCCGCGCCAACAACCAGTGTCTTGCCCATGGGGTATCCTCCTCTGGGGGTGATCATTCGTAATAGGTGTAGCCGTTGATGGAATCGCGATAGGCGCTCATCAAGGTCTTGCGGTCATTCGCCTTGAGGCTGCCCGAGGCGATCGCCTCGTCCACCATCTTGCGGAAGGCGGCGACGCAGTCCTGCGGGTCGAACTCCACATAGGCCATGACCTCGGAGATGGTGTCGCCCTCCTGCTCGTGCAGCAGCTCGAACCCGCCATCGGGCTTGAGGTCGATGGTGACGACGTTGGTATCGCCGAAGAGGTTGTGCAGGTCGCCCAGCGTCTCCTGGTAGGCGCCGACGAAGAAGACGCCCATGTAATACTCCTCATCCTCGGGCAGGGTATGCACGGGCAGCGAGGGCGAGGTGCCGTCGGCGAGGATGAAGCGGTCGATCTTGCCATCGCTGTCGCAGGTGATGTCGGAGAGCACCGCGCGGCGGTCGGGGGCGTGGTCGAGCATCTGAAGCGGCACGATCGGGTGCAGCTGGTCGATGGCCCAGACATCGGGGAGCGACTGGAAGAGCGAGAAGTTGCAGTGGTAGATGTCGGCCAGCTTTTCGAGCTGGTCGTCCACATCGCTGACCTCATCGGAGCTGGCCACCAGCGCCTTGATGCGCGCCATCAGCCGCAGGTAGATGCGTTCGGCGCGGGCCATCTGGCGCAGGTCGACATAGCCGCGGCGAAAGAGCGCGCGCAGCTCGTTGCGGTAGAAGGTGGCGTCGTTCCAGCATTCCTGGAGACGGGCCGGGGAGAGGTAGCCCTCGACCGCAGCGAGGTCGGAAACCATGTGGTGATCGTCAGGCTCCACCTGGGGGGCGTCGGGCGCGTCGTAGAGCGTGCTTTCGAGCACGTTGAACACGAGCATGGACGAGGTGGCCACCACGGCACGGCCGCTTTCGGTGACCAGCGTGGGATGCGCCACCTCGGCCTCATCCATCGCGTAGGCCACGGTCTCGACCACGTTGGCGCAATATTCCTCCACCGAGTAGTTGATCGAATTCTCGGTGGCCTTCTTCTCGCCCGTGTAATCGACGCCCATGCCGCCGCCGAGGTCGAGATGGGTGAGCGGCACACCTTCCTTGGTGAGTTCGGTGAAGTAGCGGCAGGCTTCGCCCACGGCGCGGCGCACGTCGTTGACGTCGGGGACCTGGCTGCCGAGATGGGAGTGCTGAAGCTTGAGGCACTGGATCAGCCCGGCGGCGCGCAACTGGTCGATCACCGAAACGAGTTGATCGGTGTTCATCCCGAAGGCGGAACGGTCGCCGGAGCTTTCCTCCCACTTGCCGCTGATCTGGTTGGTGAGCTTGACGCGCACGCCCAGGATCGGCTCGATCCCCAGTTCCTTGTAGACCTGGATGACGGTTTCGGCCTCTTTCGGGCTTTCCAGGACGATCACGGTGTTGAAGCCAAGCTTGCGCGACAGGGTGGCGAGCCGGATGAATTCGGCGTCCTTGATCCCGTTGCAGACGATCAGCGACTCGCGCGAGAGGCGGTGGGCAAGCGCGATCACCAGTTCGGGCTTGGAGCCGGCCTCGAGCCCGTGATGATAGGGCATGCCATATTCCACGATGCGGTCGATCACCTGCGCCTGCTGGTTGACCTTGATCGGGAAGACGCCGCGATAGGCCCCCTTGTAGCCGGTGCGCGCGATGGCGGCGCCGAAACTTTCGTTGATGTGGCGGATCTCGTTTTCAAGGTATGAGGCGACGCGCAGGATCATGGGCGAGCGGATGCCGCGCTCTTCAAGATCGCGCAGGATGCCGGGCAGGCTGATCGCGGGCGCTTCGGGCGCGCGGGGGTTGCGTAGCCCGATTTCGCCCCCTTCCGTCACCTCGATGAGGCCTTTGCCCCATTTTTCAACGCCATAGATGGAATGCGGTGCGTCGGTCGGGTGTTTCAATCAGGGGTCCCCCAGGGTCTGGTCCGTATCAGTCGGCGCCGCCGCCTTAGCGGAGGCTTTCGATTCTTCCAACATCAAACTGGGCTTATCGTTCCGAGGTCAAGGGCGGGTCAGGCCCGAGGGCCGGGCACGAGGTGGTTGTCCCAGTTGCAATCGTGGCGTTTGAGGTGGATCGCTCCGTCGCGGGTGATCCGTGCCACGGCGCCGGTGCCGGAGGTGCAGACGAGCGCGTCGGGCGCCGCGGCGAGCCCGCAGATATCGTCCATCGGGTGGGCGTGCAGGAAGGCACCGGTTTCGATGTCGAAAAGATGGGCGACGCCGCCGCGCGGCGAGGTGATGGCGACGAGCGCCGCGCCCTGCGACAGCGCGACCGAGCCCGCATAGCCCCGGAGCCTTGCATGCAGCGGGCCGGGAGCCGCCAGCAGACGCGGGGCGGCGCCGCGCCGGTGCAGCCCGAGAAGCGGCGGCGTCTCGGCCGCATCTCCTTGCCACTGCATCGCGAAGGCGACGGTTCCGTCGGGGGCGAGGGCGAGGTGGCGGATCGAGTTGCGGTGCAGATCGTCCGAAAGTTCGACCCGGTCGAGGATTTCTCCATCAAGGCCAAGGTAGGTGAGGTTGGGCCGCATCGTGGCGAGGTTGAGCTTGGCACGGCCGCTGTCGGGATGGGTCTCGATCCCGCCATTGGCGACGACAAGGCTTTTTCCGTCGGGCATCAGTGCCATGTCATGCGGGCCGGTGCCGCCCGAGTCGACAGCGCCGATCCGGCTCCAATCGCGCGTGTCCCAGATGCCGATACGGCCTTGACCCAGTTCGTAGGCGTTTTCAGTTGTGAAGAGAAGGGTGTCGTCTGCGGAGAAGGTGCCATGGCCATAGAAATGGTGGCCCGAAGGTGGGGTCAGCCGGGCCTGCACCGTGCCGGTGGTGCAATCGATCACCAGCGCGAAGGTGCCGGGGCGGCGGGCAAAGGCGACGGCAAGAGGGCGGTGCGGGTGCGCGGCGGCGGCATGGCCCCGCTCGGGCAGGGGGGTCGTGAAGGTTATCCCTCCCCCGGCATCCATCCCGGCGATGCGGAAGCCGCCATCGGGCCAGCGCCCGGCGGCGAGAAGTACCGGCGCGCCCAGCCCTGCCCATCCCGTGGCGGGCAGGGCGGCGCCCGCTGCGAGAGTGGCGAGAAAGCTGCGGCGCGTGGTCATGTCAGTCCCCGTCCAGCGCGTTGAAGCCCGCGTCCACACCAAGGGCGGGCGCGAGCGTGGCCGCGACTGTATCGCGGATATCCTGCACCGATTGTTGCAGCGTCTCGACCCGCAGGCGCGGTGCGGGCTCGGCCACACCTGCGAAGACGGGATCGTCCAGCATCGCGGCGCGGTCGAGTGCGCGGGCGAAGCCGGCATCGGCCTCTCGTGCCGCTTGCGGGTGATCCCGGCTCAGGTGGGCGGCAAGGTCGCGCAGCGCCATCAGCGAGAGGGTGACGTGGTGCAGTGAGCGACCCGAGCGGTGCGCCTCGGCCCGATTGGGGCGCGGCCGGTCGTAGCTGCCCAGAGGGCGGCCCAGCCGGGTGTCGGCGGTGAATTGCAGCCCGGCATCGAGAGCCTTGTAGAGTTCCCTGAGCGCCTCCTGGTCGGTGCGGTACCGGCCCTGTTCGTCGGGGTCCATCAGGGTGCGGGCATAGCCCGGATCCCAGTCGGCGCGGATGGCTTCGGCCAGCCGGGCGATATCGGTGGCGATGGCCTGCACCAGGGCGCAGCGATAGGTATCGGAGCCACGGGTCGAGAGCGCGGCGTCATAAAGCAGGAACTCCAGCGCATAGAAGCCGCGCGCGGCGATGGAGACCTGCGCGAAGCTGTCGGGGTCGCTTGCGGCGGGGTCCTCGGCCTCGATCAACCCCCCGAGGGCGCGGGGGATGACGCCACGCGTGTCGGGCCAGAAGGCCAGCGCGAAGGCGCGCTCGTCGGTTTCGGTGGGGCCGAAGCGCAGGTGGCTCATGGAGATCCATGCATCGAACGCGTCGGCGAAGGCCGGGCGAAGGTCGGTGCATTCGGCCGTGGCCGCATCGCTGAGCGCCTGCGCCTCCTGCGCGAAGGTTTCGACGCGGGGCAGGATGTGGTTCTCGACCGTATCGCGCACCGTTTCGCCGGGTGTGGCCAGGGCGGCGCAGGGGAAGACGAGGGCGAGGAGGGCCGTGCGAAGCATCATGGGTCAGAGGCTTTCCAGGAAACGGATCAGGGCGGCTCGATCCTCGGTCGACAGGTCCACAACCGCGTCGCGGGCGGCCTGCGCCTCTCCCCCGTGCCACAGGATCGCCTCGAGCAGGGAGCGCGCACGCCCATCATGCAGGAACTGCGTGTGTCCCGAAACCGTCTGCGTGAGGCCGATGCCCCAGAGCGGCGGCGTACGCCATTCGCGGCCCGTGGCACGCGCCTCGGGGCGGTGATCGGCCAGCCCTTCGCCCATGTCGTGCAGCAACATGTCCGTATAGGGCCAGATCAGCTGAAAGCTCTGCTCGGGCTGGGTGGGCAGGCGGTGGGTGACATGGGCCGGCACATGGCAGGAGGCGCAGCCGATCGTGTGGAACACCTCCTTTCCGCGCAGCACCTGCGGGTTCTTGTAGCCACGCCGCGCCGGGACACCGAGGTTTTGCGAGTAGAACGTGACGAGGTTCAGGCCCTCGGCGTCGATCTCGTAAACGCGGTCGTCACCATCGCCGTGGATCGCGGCGAGGCAATCGGCCTGAAGGTCGGTGCATTCGCCCGATCCGGCGGCGTGTAGCGGGTTGGATATGCCGATATCGCCGGCGAAGGCCGCCGCCGTCTGTTCGCGGATGGTCGGGTTGCCCGCCTTCCAGCCGAAGCGGCCCAGCATGGGGCGGTCGAACTCCTTCGACCAGACGATCTGCACCCGGCCCGAAATGCCGTCGCCATCGCTGTCCTCGGGGTCTGCCAGCGCGAGGATGTCGGCGGCGGGGATCGCCTCGAGCAGGCCGAGGCCGATCATTGGCGACGCGATGCGCGGGCTGAGCATCGCGTCGGGGTGCAGGGGCCCATAGCCAGGATCGGCAGCGGTATAGGTCGGCTTGCGCAGCGAGACGGTCTCGCCATCGGCGAGCGTAACGGGAATTTCCTCGTAATCGATCCGCAACCTGTATTCGGCGGCGTGGCCCGGCAGCGCGAGATCCTGAAGCTGGGTGCCATAGGTGGGATCGGGCAGGCTGGCGAGATAGCCCTCGATCTCCTCGATGCCGTCCTCGGGATCGCCGGGGATCGAGATGCGCAGGAACATCGACACTGCACTGTCCTCGGGGCCCTCGGGCGTGTGGCCGCGCCCGTCCTTGAGGTGGCAGCGCTGGCAGGAGCGGGCGTTGTAGAGCGGGCCCAGCCCGTCGGAGGCAAGCGTCGAGGCGGGCGAAGACACCCAGAGCTTGCGGAAGAGCCCGTTGCCGACCTTGAAATCCAGTTCGCGCTCGAAGCTCATGTTGCCGGAGGGTTGCGAGAAGGCATCGGCATTGAGGCGCGGGCGCACGGTGGCGGCGCCTGCGCTCAACTCCTCGAAGGGCTGAGGCGCGGTGAAGTCCTGCGGCGAGGCGAGCACGGACGCGATGCGCGCGGCCTCGGCCTCGGTCCGGGGCAGGGTTTGCAGGTGGATGTCGTCGAGCGGGGCGGGGCCGGCGGTAAGGGGGGCTGCAAGCAGGGCGGGCAGAAGGGCGCGACGGAGATGCGGCATCGGAAGATCCTGTTGCCTCGGCCCCGATCGCGAACCGGGGCGGGTGGATTGCCGACTCAATTACTCAGTCTTTAGCGGGATGTCCAGCGACCCGCTTCCCTTTGGCACTCCGGGCCGGAAACCGATAGTGAAAGCTTTCTCCGCGCATCGTCGGGAAAGAACGCCCTGTCGATGCGTGTCTTCCTGCTTTCTCTTGCGCCTGTCGCGCCAGGGAGAAGGTTTCAGGGAAAATGGGCCGCGACATCGCGGCCCAGTCTTCGCGCTTACGAGGGAAATCCGTTTCCGGAGGGAAACAGGTCCTTCAGCCTAAGTGCGAAAGCTGAAGGAAGGGTTACCGTCCCTTACTGGAACACGGCGCCGGGATTGTCGAGGCTGTCGGAGCCTTCGACCGCCACACCGTTCAGCCCGAGGGCCGCGACCGCGCGTTCGATGCTGCGGGTCTGGTCGATCAGCGCCTCGACACCCCCCATGATGAGGGCCTCGCCGGCCTCTTTGCCGCGCTCCAGCATCCGGTCATAGGAGAAGCCGGCCTCGGCCGCCGTCTTGATCGCGCCGAGTTCCAGCATCGTGTGGGCCAGCTTGGCGCGCAACTCGGCATCGAGCGCGGGGTCGGCTTCGGCCACGAGATCGGAGACCGAGGGGCCGGAGACGCGGCTGCCGTCGATGCGGACATATTCGCCGAGATAGACGTTCCGGATGCCAAGCCCGTCGTAGTAATGGCTGTTATGCGTGTTGTCGGAGAAGCAGTCATGCTCCTCCTCGGGATCGTTGAGCATAAGGCCCAGCCGCATCCGCTCACCCGCCTGTTCGCCATAAGAGAGCGAGCCCATGCCGGTGAGGATGGCCGCAAGCCCGGCCTGTTCGTCCTGCATCAAAGCGGTGCGGGCGGCGCCGGCCTCGGCCCATTGCCGGGCCATCCATTCCAGGTCGGAGACCAGAAGGTCGGTGGCGGCAGCGAGATAGGCGGCGCGACGGTCGCAGTTGTCATTGGTGCAATCGTCACCTTGCGCGTAGTCGGTCCAGGGGCGGTCGCCAGCGCCGGGCGCGTGGCCATTCAGGTCCTGGCCCCAGAGCAGGAACTCGATGGCGTGGTAGCCGGTGGCGACATTGGCCTCGATCCCGTCCGCTTCGTGCAGCGTGTTGGAGAGCAGATCGGGCGTGATGCGGCTTGCGTCGATCTGCTCGCCCGAGAGGGTCAAGGTGGGGTTGGCCACGACGTTCAGTCCGGCCAGCGCATTCTCGTCCGAGGGGCCGCCATAGCTGGCGTCAACATAGTCGATCAACCCCTCGTCCAAGGGCCAGGCGTTCACCTTTCCCTCCCAGTCGTCGACGATCGCATTGCCGAAGCGAAAAACCTCGGTCTGTTGATAGGGAACGCGCGCGGCGATCCAGGCGTCGCGCGCTTTGGTCAGTGCCTTGGCCGAGGGTTCGGCGATCAGCGCGTCCACTGCGGTGTCAAGACGCTGTGCGGCGGTCAGGCTGTCCTCGTACCCGGCCTGGGCGATGTCGGCGTAGGTGTCGAGGACGCCGGACGGGTCAGCGGCATGGGCAGACATCGGGAGGGCAAGGACGGCGGGGACGAGCAGGGCGCGTTTCATGGGATCTCCTATCGGGATGCGGGCTCGACGCCTTTATCGACAAAAACAGTCGGAAAAGTCAATCCGAGTTCTTTTGTCGGGTATCGGCCGCGCGCGGGCTCTCGACCTCCGGAACTGGCTGGTCTAGCGTCCGGGCGATGAGCGACAAGACAGATTCCTGCTGCAAGATCCCGGCGCGGGACGGGACGGTGCTGGCCGCCCCCGCCGTGGCGCGTAGGGTGGCACGCCCCGAGGATGCGGTCGAGATCCCCGGCGGCAGCGCGCTGGTTGGCACCGGACGGCCGGCGATCCCCAATGACGGCGAGGAGCCTCTGCGGCGACAGAAGGTGAAGCCGTTTCTCATGGGCCGCACCGCAGTCACCAACGCCCAGTTCGCGCGGTTCGTCGAGGAAACAGGCCATGTGACCGAGGCAGAGCGCTGGGGCTGGTCCTTTGTGTTCTGGGCGCAGGTGCCCGACAGCGTGGGCCCGACGCAGGCGGTGGTCGAGGTGCAGTGGTGGCGGCGCGTCGATGGGGCAACCTGGTGGGAGGTGAACGGGCCTGGAACGCATGCGGCCGCATGGCATCCGGATCACCCGGTGGTGCATGTCTCGTGGAACGATGCGCAGGCCTATGCGGCTTGGGCGGGCGGGCGGCTGCCGACCGAGGCGGAGTGGGAACATGCCGCGCGCGGGGGGTTGGGAGACGTGCGCTTTCCCTGGGGCGACCGGGACCCCGATGACAGCACGTTCATGCCCTGCAACATCTTTCAGGGGCGGTTTCCCGAGGTGAATACCGGGGCCGACGGCTACCTTGCCACCGCGCCCGCGCGCTCCTTCGAGCCGAACGGCTACGGCCTGTACAACATGAGTGGCAATGTCTGGGAGTGGACGGCGGACGCGTTCCGTATCCGCTCGCTCAAGAAACAGGTCAAGGAGCGGCTGGCGGGGATGAGGGGGTATCGCCTGTCCAAGGGCGGGTCGTTCCTGTGCCATCGAAGTTATTGCTATCGTTACAGGATCGCCGCGCGATCGGGAAATTCCCCCGAGAGCACGACGACGCATCAAGGCTTCCGGGTGGTCTGGCTTGCAGAATAAGCGCAGCTTAACCTGCTTGCGTGGGTGAAGCATGGCTGATCCTGGGGGCAGGGATCTCGCGCAGCGATGCGAAGCCGGTTCCCTCTGCCGGGCCGATCCCGTAATCTGGCCGCCGAGACGATGGAGGATCCGGCGCTCATGTCGCGATTTGACGAGTATTTCCTGCGCCAGCTTCTGGTATTGTTCGGCTTCTTCACGCTGGTCCTGGTCGGTGTCTTCTGGATCACGCGTTCGGTCAGCCTGTTCGATACGCTGATCAGCGGCGGTCAATCGGCGATGGTGTTCCTGGAGTTCACCGCGCTGACCTTGCCGACGCTGATCCGCACGGTGATGCCGATGGCCGTGTTCGGCGCGGCGGTCTATGTCACCAACCGGCTGAGCCGCGAGAGCGAGCTGACCGTGATGCTGGCCACGGGGTCGAGCCCGATGCGTCTGGCCCGGCCGGTCCTGGCTTTCGGCCTTGTCGCTGCGGTGATGATGGGGACCATAACGATCTACCTTCGGCCCGCATCGGTCCTGCAACTGGAGCAGCGCGAGGCGGAGGTGGCGCGCGACGTGACCGCGCAGCTCTTGAACGAGGGGGAATTCATGCACCCGGTCAAGGGCGTGACCTTCTACATAGGACGGATCGACCGGGACGGTACGCTGAATGACGTGTTCCTGTCGGACCGGCGCCTGCCAGAACGGCCGGTGACCTATTCGGGTTCGCGCGCCTTCCTGGTAAGGGCCGGGGCGCAGACCAACCTTGTGATGATCGACGGCATGGCGCTGCGCTATGATGCGAGATCGGGGACGATGTCGACGACGCTGTTCGAGGATTTCTCCTACGACATCTCGCCCCTGATGCGGGACGATGACGAGTTGGCGCGCAATATCCGGGGCATCCCGACACTGGAACTGATCGCGAACCGTGATCTGATCCGGGAGGCCGAGAACTATACCGAGGGGCAGATGCTGGACGAGCTGCACCAGCGGTTTTCCTGGGCCACCATCTGTGTCGCGGTGGCGCTGGTGGGGTTCGCCGCGCTGATGCTGGGGGCGTTCTCGCGTTTCGGATTGTGGCCGCAGATCATGACGGCCTTCGGGTTCCTGATCGGGCTGGAAGGGCTGCGGGGCGTGATCTCTCCGCTCGTCGTGGCGCGCCCCGAACTGTGGTGGATGCTGTACTTGCCGACGCTGGCTGGGCTGGCGGCTGCGTGGATCTTTCTGCAGGTGGCCGGTCGGCCGCTGGCGCGATTGTGGCGGCGCGAGCCCCGCGCCGCCTGAGCGGTCAGAACAAGCTCAGGTATTCGCGGTTTTCCCATTCCGAGAGGGCCGAGAGGTAACGGCGCCATTCCGCGCGCTTGAGAGTCGCGAGATAGCTTTGGAGCGGGTGATCGCGGAACAGGGTGCCGCCCTCGAACGCGGCGAGCGCCGCACCCAGGTCGGCGGGCAGCGCCGGGGCCTCGGTGTCATAGGGGCGGTCGACCGGGGCGGGTGGTTCGAGGCCGCGGTCGAGACCGGACAGGCCGGCGAGGATCTGGGCGGCGATGACGTAATGCGGGGTGGCGGCCGGTTCGGGCACGCGGTTCTCGATCCGGCTGGCGGGATCGCCCGGCTGGAACAGGGCGCGCAGCATCGCCCCCTTGTTGTCGCGGCCCCACTGGATGCGGTCGGGGGCCAGTTGGTGCGGCTGGTAGCGCTTGTAGCCGTTCACCGTGGGCGTGGTGATCAGGCAGCATTCGGCAGCGTGATCCAGCAGCCCGGCAATCCAGCCCGAAGCGGTCGCGGTGGGGTTGTCACCCTCGGGGGTGAAAAGGTTGCGGCCGCTGTCACGCTCGACCAGTGACTGATGGAGGTGCCAGCCGCTGGCCGCCGCGTTCGGGGCCACGGGCCGACACATGAAGCTGGCAAGCAACCCGCGTCGGGCGCAAACCTCCTTGGTCAGGGCGCGGAACAGGACCATGTTGTCGGCATGGATTGCGGCGGGGGCGGGATCGAAGGTGAATTCGAACTGGCTTGGCCCAAGCTCGACCTCGGTCGATCGGACGGGCAGGCCCATCGACTGCGCCGCGCGGCGCAGGTCGTCGAGCAGGTCCTCGATCATCGAAAAGGATGTCTCTGAGAGCAGCTGATAGCCATGCGTCAGCGGTGCGGTTGCCGGGGGGCTGGCGGGCATGCCGCCGCCTTCGTGGGTGAGATCGGGATCGGTCGGACGGAAGACGTGGAATTCGACCTCGAGCCCGCAGATCATCTCCATCCCCCGGCCATGCAGACGGTCGAGCGCATCGCGCAACACGGTACGCGGGGCGAAGGGGATCGTTGCACCGTTCGATTGTACCAGGTCGCAGAGGACCCAGGCGGAGTGGGGAGACCAGGGCAGGCGGCGATAGGTGGAAAGATCCGGCACCATGAGGACGTCGCCCGCACCGGTCATCACGCCGGGGCCGAAACCTGCATCGCCGTCCCAGACCGGGAAGACCGTGCGGTGCGAGCTGTCCTTGAGCAGGATCGACGAGGGGGCCGTAACCCCATTGCGGCAGGCGCTTTCGGCGGCGGAGGCCATCAGCGCCTTGCCGCGCAGGATGCCATGCTGGTCGGAAAAGACGAAGCGCACCGTCTCGATTTCGTCCCCCTCGAGGCGGGAGAGGAATTCGCGGATCTGGTCGGCATCGGGGCCGGAGACACCCAGCCGCGCAAGCGTGCCGCTCATCCGCGCGCCCAGTCGCAGCCGGAGCGGCGTTCGGCATCGCGCGCGCGCCAGGTCCGGGTCCAGTCGCCGCCCTCGCCGATGGCATCGACGGAAACCGGGCCGGTGATCTGCTCGGTCGTGCCGTTCTGCATCTTGAGGCCGTCGCCGTCCCCCTCGACCGCCTGGATCGCGGCGCGCAGCATACGGCGGTAGCGGATGATGCCCACATCCGTCTTGCCCAGGTGCTCTTCGGTGCGGTCCTGGATGCGGCCCATGCTCTCGACCGCCCACTGGTCGTGCACGTTGATGTCGAGCCCCATGCCCGTATAGGTCTCGCGCGCCTGTTCCTCGGGGTCGTAGCCGTAATTGTTGCGCTTGTTCTTGAGCGGCGCGTAATCGGGCAGGCGGTGTTCCTTGAGCCGCTGTTCGCGCATCAGCTCCTTGTTCACCGGCGCGCCGAAGCTGGTGAACATCGAGTACCAGTAGCAGGTCTCGTCATCCACGGGGACATGCCATTGGGTGATGGTCATCTCGTTCGACATCGGGATGCAGATCGCGGTCGGGAAGATCTGGTTGGTCACGCGGACATGGGTGCGCCCGTCGTCGAGATGGCGCAGCGCGATCAGGCGCATTCCGTAATCGGTCTCCTCGACCTGGATCTCGGGACGGGGATATTCGCGCAACAGCTGCGTCATCGGGATCTCGGTATTCGCCGCGCGGTCGCGGAACTGCTTGCCATAGCCCTCGTTCGGGTCCTCGTCCTGCAGGAAGCGATGGAGGAAGGAGGCGTGAACCGGGTCGATGCCCACCTCGAGCGCCTGAAGCCAGTTGCATTCCCACAACCCCTTGAAGGCGAAGACATGGCTTTCCGGCGCGGCAAAACAGTCGAGCGCGGGAAAGGGCGGCGGATCGCCGGGGCCCATATAGGCAAAGACGATGCCGTTCTTCTCGATCACCGGGTAGCTGGTCGTGCGGATCTGTTCATGCATGCGCGAGCCTTCGGGCTCTCCGGGCTGTTCGACGCATTGGCCGGTGCGGTCGAAATGCCAGCCGTGGAAGGGGCAGCGCAGGCCGTTGTCCTCGCGCCGACCGAAACACAGGTCGGCACCGCGATGCGGGCACCGGCGGCCGATCAGCCCCAGTTCGCCCGCGTTGTCGCGAAAGAGGACCAGATCCTCGCCCATCAGGCGCACGGGGACGACGGGACGGTTGCCTGCCAGTTCCTCGGTCAGCGCGGCGGGTTGCCAATAGTGGCGCAGCACCTTGCCCGCGCCGTTTTCCGGGCCCACCCGTGTGATCAGGTCATTGGCTTCCTGTGACATCATGGCTTTGGGCCCTCCCCTTGTCGTGTTTCGCAGTTTGTGCGATTATCGCGCATAACGTGGTATAACGCACGAAATTGGTGCCACGTCTCATGAACCCGAGTCAAGCGAGGGGACGCGTGGCGGCGGCCAGGGATATTTCGACGACATTCGCCAAGGGGCTGTCGGTGCTGCGCGCCTTCGATGCCGAGAATGCGCGGCTGTCCTTCAGCGATATCGCGCGGATCTGCGATCTGGACCGGGCCGCGGCGCGGCGGCTGGTGCTGACGCTGGAGCATCTGGGCTATGTGCGCAGGCAGGGCCGCGTCTTTGCCCTGACGCCCAAGGTGATGGTACTGGCCGGCGGCTTCCTGCAATCGCACCAATACGGAAAGCGGGTTCAGCCGGTGCTCGATGCCATTTCGGCGCGGATCGACACGCCGCTGTCGCTGGCGGTGCTCGAAGAGGGCGAGGCGCTCTATGTCGCGCAGGCGCGGATGGAGCCCAGCCGGGTGAGCTTCGGTTTTACCGTGGGCAGCCGTCTGCCGCTCTTGCCGACGGCGATCGGGCGCGCGTTGCTGGCACGGCTCCCGGAAGAGAAGAGCGCGCTGCTTGTCGCGGAGAGCCCGCTGGTGATGCACACGCCCCAAACGCCGCTTGATCGCGAGAGCATCCTGGAGTGCGTGGCAGAGGCGCGGCGTGCGGGGCACGCCATCACGCGGGGAGAGTTCGAGGCGGGGGTGGCGGGCATCGCCGTTCCGGTGCCGGGGGCGACCGGCCATCCGTTCGCGCTGGGCACGTCGCTTGCCCAGGCGGCGCTGACGGTGGAACGCGAGGCGACCATCCTCCAGGCGCTTCAGGATTGCGCCCGCGCGCTGGCGGAGGGGGCCGGCTAGGACCCGCGATGCCGCTGCCGAAACCGGCTCGGGCTGGCGCCCGTGGCGCGGTGAAAGGCGCGGGCAAAATTCGACGCATCCGAATAACCCAGGCTGCGGGCGATGGTTTCCACGGACTGACCGGTCGTGTTCAGCGCCGCGCTGGCATAGTCGATCCGGGCGCGGGCGATTTCCGTCGAGATGTCGGTTCCTTCCGCGGCGAGACGGCGCGACAGTTTCCAGCGGCTCAGCCCCATGATGCGGGCCGCATCGTCGGCGGCCAGACCGCCCTGTCCGACATGTTCCCTGAGAACGGTGCGAAAGCTGGGCAGGAACCCTTCGAGTTCGGCCTGCGTGGCCTCGGCGGACAGGTCGGCGACGGGACAGACCAGCCAAGAGGAGGGGAAGCGGATGCGGACCCCCTTTGCATCCCCCCGACGGAGATCGAACCGACGATAGGCCCCGGGCAGCGCGTCGGGATCGTTGACCGTGAGGCTTACGCGGTCGGGAACCATGACATGCCCCAGCCCGGCCTGAAGTACGCCAAGTGAGAGCACGGCCATGTAGGCGTCGTTCTGCGCGGGCGCGACGGGCAGTTCGAACATGTGACTTTCGCCCAGGCATGCCAGTTCCGCGCGGATTTCGAGAAAGAGTTCGGCTGACAACGCAGTTTCGTTCACCCGGCCGATGAAGATTGTCAGGAAATCCGCGACCGAACGCGCGTTGTCCAGTGCAAGACGAAGCTCGGGCCAGTCCGCCGGATCCCGCCTGGCCGCGACAGCGGCAGCGAAATGCGGGTCACCGGCATAGGCGGCGCAGCTTTCGATGAAGTGATGTGCGGGCATTGCGTGAACGGTGGCGGTGTCATCGAACATCGCCGTTTCGCTGAGCCCGGCGGCGTTGAGCGGTGGAGCGGGATCAAGACCACGAACGTGCAGTTCGGCAACAAAAGGGCGCAGAAGAGAGAGCCGCATCATCGGCATGGTCTTTCCCGTCATGGCCATTCCCCGTCACGCAGTTTCCCTGCGGGTTCTCATGAGTGTCATGAATTAAACTAGCGCGTGGAACAATCCGCGTCACCTGTCCAGAACAATCACGAGAATACGGCGAAATTCGGCCCGCTCAACGGCCGAGACCCGCCGGCATGCGGGTGGAAATCGCGACCGAGCGGATGAATTCCTCGCACGCGTCGGGCGCGGTGATCGGGATCATGTGACCATGTCCTGGCAGCACCTCTTGCCGAATGCCGTAGCGCTTCATCGGCACGCCCTGCTGGGTGGGCAGAAGGATCGGATCCTCGGCTCCGAACAGGATCGCGCCTGACACGTCGAGATGCCGGTAACGGGCGGCCTGTGCCCCGATGCCGCCTGTCGCGTGAACCACGTCCTCGGAGGCGGTTATGAAGGCCTGCGGCCGCAATCCCAGCGCGCCGCCCGCGCGAGTCAGGAAATCCTCGGGCCATGGCTCGGGGGCAAAGACGGCGTCCAGCGTGGCCTTGGCCGTACGTCGTGCGATGGGCACGGCGATGGTGTGGCCGATCAGGCGCCGCAACCATGCGGCGCGGATCTCGAGCGGTTTGAAGGCCGCGGGCGTGGTGCCGACGGGATGGGTCAACGGGGCCAGAAGCGCCAGCCCGGCCACATCGCGCGGCCTGTCGAGCGCCAGTGCCAGCGAGACGGCGCCACCCAGCGAATGGCCCACCAGAACCCAGTCCCGGACCCCCAGTTTGTCCAGCGCCTCGCCGATCATGCGGGCCTGTTCAGGCAATGTCGCCAGTTTCTCGCCGTCGCGGGTCGAGTAGCCGCAGCCGGGGCGATCCACGGCGATGACATGGTGATCCTGTGCCAGGCGGTCGACCAGCGCATAGGTGAAATGCTGAAGCTGTCCTGACAGGCCGTGGATCATGACCAGCGCCTGTTTCGCAGGATCGCCCGCCTGGACATAGTGTATGGTTCCGCCCGCGACCTCGACGGTCTTGCCTTGCCGCGGCATGATCCTTTCCGCCTCACGAGCGGCCTGACGGGTGGTTCGCCAGCCCCACAGGAGCACAAGCGCGATGGCGGCCACGATCAGCAGCAGAAGGATCAGCAGGGTTTGCATCGGGGCCTCCGGGCTCAGGCGTTGTCCGACGCGAGGCTACGATACTGTTCCAGCCCCGCGCCAGCCATGCGTTTGCGGTATTCGGTCACGGTTCCGGGCCAGAGCGTTGTGACCCGGCCATTCGCGTCCTGGTACCAGGAGGCACAGCCGCCTGCGCCCCAGACGCTGTCCGCGTGACGCTCCTCCATCTCGCGCTCGAAGGCCTCCTGCACCTCGGGCCGTGGCGTGATGGCGTGGATTCCAGTGCTCTGCATCTCGGACAGGATACGGCCGATATGGGCGACCTGCGCCTCTATCATCAGGACGACGGAATTGTGGCCAAGCCCGGTATGTGGACCCAGCAGGAGGAAGAGGTTGGGAAAACCCGCAACGGCCGTACCCAGATGGGCCTGCATTCCGTCAGCCCAGCTTTGGGCGAGGGTCTGGCCCCCCGCCTCGATATGCAGGCGGTCCATCGCATCGGTGACGTGAAAGCCGGTGCCCCAGACAAGGATGTCGGCCTGCACCCGCTGGCCGCCGGACGTGGACAGCGTATCGCCCTCGATTTCTGCGACGCCGTCCGGGATCACTGTGACGTTGTCGCGGGCCAGGGTTCGGTACCAGTCGTTCGAGCTGAGGATGCGCTTGCAGCCGATACGATAGGGCGGGGTGAGCATGGCCTGCTCTCGCGGATCATGGATATGCTTCTCCATTCCTTCGCGCCACATCTTCATCGCGAAATTGACGGCCTTCTCTTCGCCGCGAAAGGCGCGGTGGCGGAATTCGAAGAGCGTGTAGATGAGCTGGCGCCGGATGCGCGGCAGGAACGGAAAACGGCGATAAAGGCGCCGCACCCAAGGCGAGATGGGTCCGTCAGGGCGGGGCAGGACATAGGGCGGCGTGCGTTGGAATATCGTGACCTGCGCGGCGCGTTTCGCGATCTCGGGCACGAATTGCACTGCCGAGGCGCCTGTGCCCACCACCGCGACGCGCTTGCCCGCCAGATCGGCGGAATGGTCCCAGCGTGCCGAATGGAAGGACGGGTCGGGGAAGCTGTCGGCGCCCGGAACCTCAGGTATCAGCGGGACGTGCAGGGCCCCCATGGCCGAGACGAGAAAGCGCGCATGCCAACGCTGGCCGTTCCCGGTTTCGACCTGCCAGCGGGTGCCGTCCCAGCGGGCGGAACGGAAGGAGGTATGAAAGCGACAGAGCTGGTAGAGACCTTCGTCTCGGGCGACGCGCTGGAGGTAGGACTGGATCTCGGCCCCGCCGGCATAGGCGGTGGACCAGTCGGGGTTGAGATGGCTGGCCATCGAATAGAGATGCGAGGGCACGTCGCAAGCGACGCCGGGATATGTATTCTCGCGCCAGGTGCCCCCGATATCGCCCGCCTGTTCCAGAAGAACGATATCCGTGATGCCACGCTTGCGCGCCTCCATCGCCATGATGAGGCCGGAGAAACCGGCACCCACGATGAGCATTTCGGTCTGCTGCGGTTCGCCCATTCCCACGTCCCTTCGATCCGGTGACAGGATAGGGCGGGGTTCGTCGCGGAGCATAGGGTGCCGTTGGGTCAGTTCTCGTTCAGCGCCTTCAGGTCCGGGGAGGGCAGGGCATCGAGCAGCGTGAACACGTCGTGCCGGCAGGCCGGGCCGCACCAGTCATCTGGGAAGAAGACGGGCGGCAGGTCGGGGTGGCGCAGGACCACGCGGCGCCAACGGTGGATGATGAGAGTCCGCAGGGTCGCGACCTGAAACGGGGTCCCTTGCCAGGTGGCCGGGCGGGTTCGCAGGAGCGTTCGGATGTCGGCGTGCAACTGCGCGCAGGCTGCGACCAGTTCGGGCGGGCAGAGCCGACCCTTGAGCCAGTCCGGGACGGCACGCGCGGTGACCTCGAACGCCAGAAGATCCTCGACATCGCTCGGGACCGGCCCCTCGCCCAGCGCGGCCGTCCGGCTGAGGCTGGTGTAGCTGGCGGTCAGCAGCAGGTCGTCGAGCGTGCGGACCCCCGGCCCGTCCTCTGCGATCAACAGGTGCCAGTGTGGCGCCACGCGGGGCGTGCGGGCATAGATGCGGGGTGTCACCTCGGCCGATTGCGCGCGACCGAATTCGGTGAGGTGATGTTTCGAGACGCGGCCCGAGCGGGTGCTGTCGATCCAGCCATCCTTGCGCAACCGGTGCAGCGCAACGCGGATCGCCTCGGGCTTGATGCCCATCGGTTCGATGATGCGGGTGAGGGTGCCGCCGGAAATCTCGGCCCCCGGTTTCTGCGCCAGGTCGCCGAAAAGCGACACGATGACCGACCAGACCCTCTGGTTCTGAGGGTCGGCGAGGGTTTCAACGGCTGTTTCGAACCATGAGTCATTGCGCATGGGTGTCATTTTAAACCCGTGTCGCGCATATGAAAATCAGGTTTTCGCCGGGGCAGCGCGCCTGCCCCGGCGATTGACCGCTCAAAAGGCGTTCATGGTCAGCAGTTCATATTCCGCGACCTTTTCGTCATCCTGGTTCGTCAGGGTGACGTGCCAGCGGACCTCGCCGTATTCCTCGGTGCGCGGCGTCTTCTTCTTGACCGTCAGGCGCACCTTGACGCTGTCGCCTGCGCTGACCGGCTTCATGAAGCGCAGCCCGTCAAGGCCGGTATTGGCCAGAACGGGGCCTTCGTTCGGTTCGACGAAGAGGCCCGCCGCAAAGGACAGGAGCAGGTAGCCATGCGCCACGCGGCCCGGGAAGAACGGGTTCCGCTTTGCAGCCTCGTCATCCATGTGGGCGTAGAACGTGTCGCCGGTGAAATTGGCAAAATGCTCGATATCGTCCAGCGTCACGGTGCGCGGTTCGGTGTGGATGGTCTCACCGATCGACAACTCGCCGAACTTTCGGGTGAAGGGATGTGCGGGGCCTTCGATCTCGGTGGCGCCGGGCACCCAGGTGCCGCCGATGCGCGAGAGCATCTCGGGGCTGCCCTGGATGGCGGTGCGCTGCATGTAGTGCTTCACGCCGCGCACGCCGCCCAGCTCCTCGCCACCGCCCGCGCGGCCGGGGCCGCCATGGACCATGTGCGGCAGGGGAGAGCCGTGGCCGGTCGATTCCTTCATCGAGGTCCGGTCGTTGATGTAGATCCGCCCGTGCCATGCGCCGGCGCCGATGACCACCTGGCGCGCGACATTGGGGTCATGGGTGATGACCGAGGTCACGAGGCTGCCGCCGCCGCGATTGGCGATGGCGATGGCATGGTCGAGGTCCCGGTAGCCCATCACGGTCGAGACCGGGCCGAACGCCTCGGTGTCGTGCACACGCTGGGCCTTGTCCGGGTCGGCGCAATGGAACAGCATCGGTGGAACGAAGGCACCTTTTTCGGCGTCGGCGCCTTGCACCGAGAAGTCCTCGGGGTTGCCGAAGACCCGCTCGGCCTCTTGTCCGATGGTGGCGGCCTTTTCCAGGACGTCGGCTTTCTGCCCGTTCGAGACCAGCGCGCCCATGCGCGTCGTTTCGGCGCGGGGGTCGCCGATGACCACCTTGGAGAGACGCTCCTTAAGCGCGTCGATGACCGCGTCCACCCGGTTTTCAGGCGCGATGATGCGGCGGATGGCGGTGCATTTCTGGCCCGCCTTGGCGGTCATCTCGCGGCTGACCTCCTTCACGAACAGGTCGAACTCGGGCGTGCCCGGTTCGGCATCGGGGCCGAGAATCGAGGCGTTGAGGCTGTCCTGTTCGGCCACGAAACGGACCGAGTTGCGCAACAGATGCGGGTTGGAGCGCAGCTTCAGCGCCGTGTCGGCCGAGCCGGTGAAGCTGACCACGTCCTGCGCGTCCAGCCGGTCGAGCATGTCGCCCAGCCCGCCTGACACAAGTTGCAGCGTACCCTTTGGCAGGATGTCGGCCTCCAGCATGATGCGCACGGCCAGTTCGGTGACATAGCAGCTGTTGGTCGCGGGCTTCACGATGGCCGGCACGCCCGCCAGCAGGGTGGGGGCCAGTTTCTCGAGCATCCCCCAGACGGGGAAGTTGAAGGCGTTGATATGGACCGCGACGCCCTGGAGGGGTGTGCAGACATGCTGTCCCAGGAAGCTGCCGGTTTTCGAGAGCTGTTCGACCTCGCCGTCGAGATAGACATGCCCGTCGGGCATTTCGCGCCGACCCTTGGAGGCGAAGACGAATACCGTCCCGATGCCGCCATCCACGTCGATCAGGTGATCGCTTTGCGTGGCACCGGTGTCGAAGCTGATGTCGTAAAGCTCCTTCTTCCGCGCGGTCAGGGCCTGTGCCAGAGCCTTGAGCATCCTGGCACGGTCGTGGAAGGTCATGGCGCGCAGGGCGGGGCCTCCGGTCCGGCGGGCGAAGTCGAGCATCGCCTGGACGTCGAGCGCGGAATTCCCGGCGCTGGCCATCGGCTCGCCTGTGATGGCCGAGGCAATGGTGCGGGCGCCCGCGCCGGGGGCGACCCATTCGCCCGCGGCGAAGCTGGAGATCTGAAGAAGGCTCATGTCTGTTCCCTTTCTTCGGGTTTGAATGTCAGTGTCCCATCGCGCCCATCTGCTCGGGCAGGTAGAGCACGACGACGGGCACGAGGACGATCAGGGCGAGGCGGAAGATGTCCGCGATCCAGAAGGGCGTCACGCCGCGGAAGATGGTGCCGGTGGTCACGTCGCCCACAACGCCCTTCAGGATGAAGACGTTGAGGCCCACCGGCGGCGTGATCAGCGAGATCTCGGTCACCACGACCACCACGATGCCGAACCAGATTGGATCATAGCCCAACGAGGTGACCAGCGGAAAGAAGATCGGCACGGTGAGCAGCAGCATGGACAGCGATTCAAAGACGCAGCCAAGGATAATGTAGATTCCCAGGATCATCAGGATCACGACGAAGGGTTCGACATCATAGGCGGTGACCATGGCGATCAGCGCCTCGGGCAGGCCCGCGATGTTGACGAAATTCGAGAAGACCTGCGCCCCGATCAGAACGGCGAAGAGCGAGGAGGCTGTGAATGTCGTCTCCTTGAGCACCTCGAAGGTCGAGCCGAAGGTCAGCCCGCCCCGGAACAGGGCGATCAGGAAGGCCCCCGCCGCGCCCATGCCCGCCGCCTCGGTCGGCGAGAAGGTCAGGTTGAGGGGCTCGAAATCGAAGGCGCCGTAAAGGCCGCCGATCACCAGGATGAAGAGCAGCAGCACCGCCCAAACCGATCCCAGCGCGCTGGCACGCTCGGCCCAGGTGGCGCGTTCCCCGGCGGGGCCTGCCTCGGGGTTGCGCCAGACGGTCCAGCGGACGGCGAAAAGGTAGAACAGGATTCCCAGCGCGCCCGGAACGATGCCCGCCATGAAGAGCTTGCCGATCGATGTTTCGGTCAGCAGCCCGTAGATCACCAGGATCACCGAGGGCGGGATCAGGATGCCCAGCGTGCCGCCGGCCGCGATAGAGGCGGTCGAAAGCTCGTCGGAATAGCCATAGCGTCGCATCTGCGGCATGGCGACCTTGGACATGGTGGCGGCGGTGGCCAGCGACGATCCGCAGATGGCCGAGAAGCCGCCGCAGGCCGCGACCGTCGCCATGGCGATGCCGCCCCGCATGTGGCCCAGAAAGGCGTTGGAGACGGCGTAAAGCTCGCGCGCCATGCCGCCCTTGTTCACGAACAGCCCCATGAGGATGAAGAGCGGGATGACCGACAGGCCGTAATCCTGCGCGGTATCCGTGATCTGGCGGCCCACCATCGACATCGCGGCCTTGAGCCCGCGATCATCGAAAAGCGACCCGCCGCGCTCGTAGGCGTAACCGAATGTGCCAACCAGCCCCATCGCGAAAACGATGGGCAGCCGCATGAGGACGAGAACCAGGACGATTGCAAATCCGATCAGCGCGGCGGTCATTGGGCGGACTCCGAAAGATATTGGGGGGCGAAGAGGTAGAGCAGGCCGGTGACGACCAGCGCGACGGCGCTGGCGGCGACTGCAAGCGTGATGAACCAGCCGACATAGAAGGTGGGAATGCCAAGATACTCGGTCACATCGCCGTATTCTCGGGCGCGGTCGGCGAGCACCCAGACGCGGTTGACCGGCCAGTAGAGCATGACGCCCGACAGGATGTGGATCAGGGCGTCGCGCAGGCGTGCAAGCCTGAGCTTGTTGAATATCCCGTCGGCCAGGTCGACGGCGATATGGCCGTTGGTGACCGAGATGACCGGCAGGACCGAGAAGACGAGCACCGCCATAAGGATCCGGGTCAGCTCCGTCGCGGCCTCGATGGGATTGTTGAAGACCGAACGCAGGATCACGTCGCAGAAGGTCATGACCATCAGCGCGAACAGGGCCACGCAGGCAACGACCACTGGGATCAGCGAGATGCGGCGGGCCAGATGGATGAGCGCGGACATGCGGGCTCCTCTGTGGGTTTGCGAAAAGGGGCCGGCGCAGGGCTGGCCCGTTGAGAAGGTCAGTAGGCGGAGATTTCAGACTTGATCATGTCGTGGGCGGCCCGGGCATCGACGCCAGTGGCGGCGATTTCCTCGATCACGCTTGCGCGCACACTGTCGGCAAGGTCCATGAACTTCTGCTGGTCGGCCTCCGGGGCCACGGTGATCGTGTTGCCTTCGGTCTGCTTGGTCAGTTCGACACTCTGAACGTCGCCGGCATCCCAGATCTTGCCCATCTCGCGGCTGAGCGGCTCGCCGAAGACCTCGTTCTCCAGCGCGGTCTGAAGATCCTCGGGCAGATCGGCGAAAATGTCCTCGTTCATGATGAAGGCGAAGGAGCCGCGATAGAACCCGCCCGGCATCTCGTACATGTGCGGCGCGACCTCGGTGAGCTTGAAGCCCTTGCGGCTGTCGATCGGCATCACGACGCCATCGGCCGCCTTTGAGGCCAGCGTTTCATAGACCTTGGGCGCGGGAACCTTGATGCCGGTCGCGCCCAGTGCGGTGCCGACATCGCCGCCGACGCCGCCCGGAATGCGCAGCTTGAGCCCTGAAATCTCGTCGAGATTGCCGATCTTTTCGGCAGTGTGCAGCTGGGCCGGCCCGTGTGTGTGCAGCGCGATCAGCTTGACGCCGCGATGCTCCTCCGCGTCCTTGAGATACTTGTCATAGGCGCGCCAGTAGGCGACCGACGCCGCCTCGGCCGAGCCTTCGTAGCCCGGAAGCTCGATCAGCTTGGAGGTGACGAAACGTCCTGCCTGATAGCCGTGGAAGATGATCGACACGTCCGCCGCGCCGTCCATCACCAGATCCATCTGTGCCGGAGGGGGCGCGATGCCCAGCTTGAGTTCGGTGGTCACACGGCCATCCGTGGCCTCTTCGACCATCTCGGTGAATTTCGGCCACATCCGGGCGTTGATGTTGTGGGTCGGCGGCGCCCAGCTGGAGATCACAAGCGTGTGCTCGGCCGCGAAGGCGGCTGCGCCGGAGAGGGCGAGAGTTGCCGAGGCGAGAAGCGTGGAGATTTTGCCGAGTTTGGTCATCGGATATCCTCCCTGGAATTGAGTGATGGGTTTCAGGGCCGGTGCGAGGTGCTTGGGCACCTGTCAGCGGCGATTACACGTCTCGGGATCGTGCAAGCGCGGTGAAGGCGGGTCGGTGGACGGGATCCGGAGCAAGGCCCGGACCAACTCGTGGCCGAGCGCCCTCCTAATCTCCTCCTGCTCCATGCCCATGGCCCCCTCGCGGCGTGCAGATTCGAAAACCGTGAAGAATTTATTGACCAACCGTTCGGTTTATGCAAGTCATTTGTGGAAACAACTGCAAAGCGGGCCAGCCATGAGCGATACGATTCTTGCGCAGAACCATGGGACCTGGGTGGAGATCACCCTGAACCGTCCTGACCGTCTGAACAGTTTCAACGACGAGATGCACCTGGCGCTCTACGCCGTGATCGAGCGTGCCCGCGATGGCGGGGCGCGCGCGATCCTGCTGACCGGTGCCGGGCGCGGTTTCTGCGCAGGTCAGGACCTGGGCGACCGGGATCCGCGCAAGATGGCCGGGCCACCTGATCTGGGCACAACGGTGCGCACGTTCTATGCGCCTCTTGTCCGATTGATCCGATCGCTCGAACTCCCGGTGATCTGCGCTGTCAATGGGGTCGCCGCGGGTGCGGGCGCGAATATTGCGCTGGCCTGCGACATGGTTCTTGCCGCCGAGAGCGCGAAGTTCATCCAGTCCTTCTCCAAGGTCGGCCTGATTCCGGATACCGGCGGGTCCTGGCACCTGCCGCGTCTGCTGGGCGAGGCACGGGCCAAGGGCCTGGCCTTTACCGCCGAGCCGCTGCCCGCGAAGAAGGCCGAGGAATGGGGCCTGATCTGGAAAGCGCTGCCCGATGATGAATTGATGCCCGAGGCGCGGCGTCTGGCCGAGCAGTTCGGCAACGGCCCGACCTTGGGCCTTGGTCTGACCAAGCAGTCCATCCAGGCCGCCGCAGTCACCACGCTGAGCGATCACCTGGAACTGGAAGCCGATGCGATGAAGACCTGCGGTGAGAGCGCGGATTACGCCGAGGGCGTCGCCGCGTTCCTGGAAAAGCGCGCGCCGAAATTCGAGGGACGCTGAGATGACGCCCGAGGAACGCGCCCAGAAATCCGCCGCCGCCATGTGGGCGGGAGATGAGGCCTCGAAATGGGCGGGAATGGAGATCTCCCGCGTCGGCGAGGGCGAGGCTGTGCTGGAACTGACCGTCGAGGCGCATCATTGCAACGGGCATGCGATCTGTCATGGCGGCGTGATCTTCATGCTGGCCGACAGCGCCTTTGCCTTTGCCTGCAACAGCCGCAACCAGTCCACGGTTGCGCAGCACAACATGATCAGCTTCATTGCTCCGGGAAAGCCCGGCGATCGGCTGACCGCCACGGCACGCGAGATCAGCCTGACCGGTCGCAGCGGGATATACGACATTCAAGTGACCAACCAGGACGGCCGCCAGATCGCAGAGATGCGGGGTTTTTCCCGCGCAATCAAAGGTAGCCTGTTCCCCGAGGAATAAGGCGAGGAGGACGCCATGGAAGACCTGAGCCCCAGAAAAGAAGACCTTGAACCGATCGAGATCGCGTCGATCGACGAGATCCGCGCGCTGCAACTCGACCGTCTGAAATGGTCGCTGCAGCACGCCTATGACAACGTTGCGATGTATCGCAAACGCTTCGACGAGGCGGGCGTGCATCCCGACGACCTTCGGCAATTGTCGGATCTGTCGAAATTCCCTTTCACCTACAAGAACGACCTGCGCGACAACTACCCTTTCGGCCTGTTCGCCGTTCCGCGCAGCGAGATCATCCGCCTGCATGCCTCATCCGGAACGACGGGCAAGCCGACGGTTGTGGGCTATACCAAGACCGATATTGACAACTGGGCCGATCTGGTCGCGCGAAGCCTGCGCGCCGCCGGCCTGCGCAAGGGCGACATGGTGCATAACGCCTATGGCTATGGCCTGTTCACCGGTGGTCTGGGCGCGCATTACGGGATCGAGCGGCTGGGTGCCACGGTGGTGCCCATGTCGGGCGGGCAGACCGAGAAGCAGGTGGGCCTGATCACCGACTTCAAGCCGGACGGAATCATGGTGACCCCGTCCTACATGCTCAACATCCTCGAGCAGTATCACAAGGTCGGGCTCGACCCGCGTGAGACCTCGCTCAAGGTTGGCGTCTTCGGCGCCGAGCCCTGGACCGACGCGATGCGCAAGGAGGTCGAGCAGGCCTTCGACATGCACGCGGTCGACATTTACGGCCTGTCCGAGATCATGGGGCCCGGCGTGGCGAACGAATGCGTCGAGACAAAGGACGGCCCGGTGATCTGGGAGGATCATTTCCTGCCCGAGATCATCGATCCGCAGACGGGCGAGGTCCTTCCCGATGGCGAGATGGGCGAGTTGGTCTTTACCACGCTGACGAAAGAGGGTCTGCCGATGGTCCGCTACCGGACCCGCGACCTGACCCGTCTGCTGCCGGGAACCGCACGCTCGATGCGGCGGATGGAGAAGATCACGGGCCGCAGCGACGACATGATCATCCTGCGCGGCGTCAACGTCTTTCCCAGCCAGATCGAGGAACAGGTGATGGCGACAGGCGGGCTGTCGGCGCATTACCAGATCGAACTCTACAAATCCGGCCGGATGGACGCGATGCGCGTCTATGTCGAGGCGGCGATGGATGCCACGGACGAACTGAGCAAGACTGCGGCCGCGCGAATGCTGACCAAGCGGATCAAGGACATCGTCGGCGTGTCGACCGAGATCGTCGTCGGCGATCCGGGCGAGGTCGAGCGCAGCCAAGGCAAGGCCAAGCGCGTGGTGGACAATCGGGACAAGGGGTGAGCATTGGCCAGAACCATCGCCAAGGACCATGACCAGAAGCGCGCGCAGATCCTGAAATCTGCCGCGCGGGTCTTTGCACGCGAGGGCTTCGATCGCGCCTCGATGACGCAGCTCGCGCGCGAATGCGGAATATCGAAGGCGAATATCTACCACTACTACGACAGCAAGGATGCGATCCTGTTCGACATCCTTGACACTTATCTCAGCGACCTGCGGGATCTGATCTGCGGGATCGACCTGGAGGGATTGACGCCCGAGGAGCGGTTGCATCGCGTGGTCGCGGCGATCCTGCTGGCCTATGAGGGCGTCGATGACGAGCACCGCGTGCAGACCAGCGGCATCGCCGCTTTGCCGGCGGAACAGCAGCGGCTGTTGCGCGGCTATCAGCGGGACATGGTCGGCTTTGTCAGCGATATAATCCGCGACAATGCGCCGGAGGTGTTTGAGGCCGATCCGGGCAAGCTGCGCTCGGCGACCATGTCGGTCTTCGGGATGCTGAACTGGTACTACATGTGGAATGCAGGGGCAGGCAGTGAGGCGCGGCAGGATTACGCGCGTCTGGTGAGCAACCTGACCCTGCATGGTGTCCAGAAGATCTGAGGCCTGCTCTTTGAGGGGCAGGGGGCTCCCGCACCCGCGCAGCCCCGGCTTCGCCGGACCCGCTGGCGGGTTTGGGCGTGGCGCCGCGCGCAGCGCGGCGCGGCGGCGTGTTCTGGGGGTTTCCGCCTGAAGGAGCGAACCCGGCATACGGCTTGCAGTGCGCCGCGGTCCGCATGTGCGCGCTGCCTCCGGCGAAGGTCGTCGTGCTCCGCGCGAAGCGTGGCGCCGGGCCCAACCGAAGGAAAGCGGCCGCAGGCCGATTGACGCAGGGCGGGAGCCCCCCGGAAACGAAAACCCCGCCGAGATGGCTCGGCGGGGTTTTCGTTTGTCCGGATTTCGACGGCTCAGTCCAGCGTCACGCCTAGCCGATCGAGGATGGCGCGGGCCTCGGCTTCCCAGCGTGTGCGCAGATCGGCATTCGTCGTGTGACGCAGGCCCATCTCGCGCAGGCTGTCGAACTTTGCGGAGTCGCTCTTGCCGAAGCTTTCGGCCACGCGCGGCCACCAGTAGCGGGCGGACTGTCCGAGCGCGTCGATCTCGCCATCCGCGATCAGCTTCACGGCGCCTTCCAGCGCCAGTTCGGCATGGCGCGCCTCGATCGGGGCCACGGCGCGGAACGTTTCGGCCAACGGCTGGTAGGAGACCATTGCGAATTCTGCCAGCTGGATCGTGACGGCCCGGCCCATGAGCAGGTTCATCATCACCGCGTCGGCCCAGCCTTCCAGCGGGTAGTTGAACACGGCGAGCCGCATGTCATGTTCGGTTCGGGTCGCGCCGATATCGGCATCGCGCGCGACGCGCTCGGTCCAGGGGTGGTGGGTCACGTAGCGGTCGGTGTCGGCGCCGAATTCGCCCATGATCCGCAGCACGCGGTCGGCGTTGTCGGTCTTTTCCAGCACGATCTTGGCCGCGGCGATGCGTTCCTTGATGCCGGGGCCTTCGTTGATCACGTCGGCAAAGCCCGCGGCCCCCGCCAGTTCGCTGTCGACGAAGGTCGCCATCAGCTTGAGCAGTTCGGCGCGGTAGCGCGGCGGCACGTTCGAAGGGCTGGTCAGGACGCCCCCCTGCGAGAGATAGCTCGCGATCGTCATGTCTTCGGCCATGTCAGTCCCTCCCTTACTGGTCGTAATCGACCACGACGGTGTCGGTCAGAGGGTAGGCCTGGCAGCTGAGCACATAGCCTTTCTCGACCTCGTAATCCTCGAGCGCGTGGTTCGTGACCATCTCGACCTCGCCCTCCAGCACGCGGCACCGGCAGGTGGAGCAGACCCCGGCCTTGCAGGCAAACGGTGCGTCCATCGCGTTTTCCAGCGCGGCCTCGAGGATCGAAAGGTCCTTGGGCATGTCGATGCTGCGCGTCGAGCCGTCCAGGGTGATCCGGGCGCGGGCCTGGTTGGCGCTGTTCGCCGCGTCGGCGGCCACGCTCTTGCGCTTGGCGCGACCGGGCTGGGCGCTGGCGAAGAGTTCGAACTTGATCTGGTTGTCGGTCAGGCCGTGCTGGCGCAGCGCGGCGGCAATGCCCAGCATCATCGGCTCGGGCCCGCAGATGAAGGCGGTGTCCACCGCGTTGATGTCGATCCAGTGCCTGAACAGCTCGGCGCATTTCTCCTGCGTGACGAAGCCGGTGAAGAGGTCGATCTCCTCGCCCGCCTCAAGCACATGGATGATCGTCAGGCGCCCCATGTAGAGGTTCTTGAGATCCTCCAGTTCCTCGCGGAACATGATCGTGTTCACGCCCTTGTTGGCATAGACCAGCGTGAACTCGGATCGCGGTTCGCGCGCCAGAACCGTCTTGAGGATGGACAGGACGGGCGTGATGCCCGAGCCGCCTGCAAATCCCAGATAGGTCTTGGCCGCGCCCGGTTCGATGGCGGTGTGAAAGCTGCCCATGGGGGCCATCGACTGCAGCGTGTCGCCGGGTTTCAACTCGGTATTGGCCCAGGTCGAAAAGGCGCCGCCCTCGACCCGCTTGATGCCCACCTGCAGGACGCCGTCATCCTTGCCCGCGCAGATCGAGTAGGAACGGCGCAGTTCCTCGCCATCGAACTCGCGGCGGAAGGTCAGGTATTGGCCCTGGGTGAAATCGAACTCCGCCTCGGCCTCGGGGGCGGGCTTGAGCGTGACCACCACGGCATCGCGGATGGTCTTTTGAACGTCGGTGACGGTCAGATCGTGAAATCGTGCCATCCGGTCAGTCTCCTTTATTCGGGCTCAGATGCACTTGAAATAGTCGAACGGCTCGAGGCAGTCCTTGCAGCGCCAATGCGCCTTGCAGGGGGTTGAGCCGAACTGGCTCACCTTTTCGAGGGCCTTGCTGCCGCAATGGGGGCATTTCTCGGGGCCGCCCGCAGGCTGCGGCGGCGCGATGCCGTATTCCTCCAGGCGCGCCCGGCCCTTTTCCGACAGCCAGTCGGTCGTCCAGGCGGGCGCGATGCGGGTTTGCAGCTTGATCTTGTCGATCCCATGGTCGCGAAGGGCGGTTTCGATATCCAGCGAGATGATCGACGTCGCGGGGCAACCCGAATAGGTCGGCGTGACAGACACGACCAGCGTGTCGTCTTGCCACTCGACGTCGCGTACGATTCCCAGATCCACGACCGAGATCACGGGGATTTCGGGGTCGGGAACGGCGTCGAGCCATTCCCAGACCTGTTCCACACTTGCCTGTGTCATGGCGATTTACCAGCTTGCGCCGGGATAGGCGCGTTGCAGCCACTGCATCTGCGTCAGCAGATGACCGAGATGCTCGGTATGCATCCGCCCGTTGCGCCCGCCCTTGTGGGCAAACCGGCTCTTGGGCAGGGTTAGCGTGGCCTCGTCCAGCACGCGCCCGATAAGCGCGTCATACTCGTCGCGCAGGCCGGCCGGATCCGGTGCGATGCCCGCGGCGGCCATTTCGGCATCGACCTCGTCGCTGAGGAACATCTCGCCCACGTAGGGATAGAGATAATCCAGCGCGTCCTGCATCCGTCGATGGCTTTCGTCGGTGCCGTCGCCCAGGCCCACCACCGTATCGCCAGAGCGTTCGAGGTGATAGGCGACCTCTTTGGCGGCCTTTGCGGCAATTGCGGCAACGCGCTCGTCCGAGGACGTCATCAGCCGGCCCAGAATGATCGAGTGCCATGCGTCGAAGAGGAACTGTCGCATCAGCGTCTGCCCGAAATCGCCGTTCGGCATCTCGCACAGCAGCACGTTCCGGAAATCCCAGGCGTCACGGAGGAACGCCAGGTCATCGGCGCTCTTGCCCTCGCCCTGGACCTCTCCGGCGAGGCCCAGCCACATCTGCGTCTGCCCGATCAGGTCAAGCGCGGTGTTGGCCAGCGCGATATCCTCTTCCAGAACGGGCGCGTGCCCACACCATTCCGAAACCCGGTGGCCGAGGATCAGGGTGTTGTCCCCCATCCTCAGCAGGAATTGAAAGAAGGCTTCGTCGCGGGTCATCACATGGCCCCCACTTCGTCGGGAATGTCGAAGAAGGTCGGGTGGCGATAGACCTTGGATTCGGACGGCTCATAGAGCGGGCCCTTGTCGCTGGGCGAGCTGGCAGCGATGTGACGCGCTTCCACTACCCAGATGCTGACGCCCTCGTTGCGGCGGGTATAGACGTCGCGGGCGTTCTTGATCGCCATCTCGGCATCGGGCGCGTGCAGCGAACCGACGTGACGGTGGCTCATCCCGTGCTGGCCACGGATGAAGATTTCCCAGAGCGGCCATTCGTTCTTGGCGCGGGGTTCGTTCTCTACCTGGGGCAGGGTGCCCGGTGTGACGGAACTCATGTTCTCTTCCCTTTCCTCGGTTCATTGCCCGGCTTGCGAGCACAGCTATCCTGTCAGCTCCGGGCGGTGGCCGCCCGGTCTGCGCGTTTTTCATGTCGGTCTTGCGCCGGATTATTCGGCGGCGACTTTCGCTGCCGCCTTCTTGCGGGCATGGGCCAGAAGGCCATCGCGCACCCACTTGCCGTCGTCCCATGCCTTGTTGCGGTCGGCCAGACGGTCCTTGTTGCAGGGACCGTTGCCCTTGAGCACGTCAAAGAATTCCGACCAGTCGGGCTGCGAGAAATCGTAGTGGCCGCGTTCCTCGTTCCACTTGAGATCCGGGTCGGGGATCGTCAGGCCAAGGTATTCGGCCTGCGGCACCGTCTGGTCGACAAACTTCTGGCGCAATTCGTCATTGGTGTTGATCTTGATCTTCCACGCCATCGACTGCGCCGAATGGACCGAGTCCTTGTCCGAGGGACCGAACATCATCAGTGACGGGTACCAGAAGCGGTTGAGCGCATCCTGCGCCATCTTCTTCTGCTCGGGCGTGCCCTCGGCCATCTTGCGGATGGCATCGTAACCCTGCCGCTGGTGAAAGCTCTCTTCCTTGCAGATGCGGATCATCGCGCGGGAATAGGGACCATAGGAGGTCCGCTGAAGCGGCACCTGGTTCATGATCGCCGCGCCATCGACCAGCCAGCCCACAGCGCCGATATCGGCCCAGTTGAGCGTGGGATAGTTGAAGATCGAGGAGTATTTCATCCGCCCGTCGAGCAGCATCTCGGTCAACTCGTCGCGGCTGACGCCAAGCGTCTCGGCGGCGCAGTAAAGGTAGAGGCCGTGGCCTGCCTCGTCCTGCACCTTGGCCAGCAGGATCGCCTTGCGCTCCAGCGTGGGGGCGCGGGTGATCCAGTTCCCTTCGGGCAGCTGTCCGACGATTTCCGAATGCGCATGCTGGCCGATCTGGCGGATCAGCGTCGCGCGGTAATCCTCGGGCATCCAGTCCTTGGGCTCGATCTTGATGTCGTTATCGACCTTGTCCTGAAAGGCGCGTTCCTGCTCGGACATTTCCTCGCGGGATTTCACGCCGGTTCCGGCGGACTTGACCATCTGTGCATACATTCGGGCTCTCCTCCCTTATACGCGTTCCAGGATCAGGGCGGCGCCCTGACCAACTCCGACGCACATGGTGCAAAGCGCATAGCGCCCACCTGCGCGTTTCAACTGATAGGCGGCGGTCATCACCAACCGCGCCCCCGACATGCCCAGCGGATGGCCGATCGCGATTGCGCCCCCGTTGGGATTAACATGGGGTGCATCATCGGCCACGCCAAGCTCTCTCAGGGTCGCAAGGCCCTGGCTGGCGAAGGCTTCGTTCAACTCTATCACATCCATCTGGTCGATGGTGAGTCCCGCGCGTTCCAATGCCTTGCGGCTGGCGGGAACCGGCCCGATGCCCATCACGCGCGGTGCGACGCCCGCGACGGACATGCCCACGATGCGAGCCATGGGGGTCAGCCCGTTCTTCTGCGCCGCGACCTCGTTGGCGATGAGAAGGGCCGCGGCCCCGTCATTCACGCCCGAGGCATTGCCTGCGGTCACGCTCTTGTCGGGTCCGTTGACGCCCTTGAGGCCGGAAAGTTTCTCGGCGCTGGTGCCGGGACGGGGATGCTCGTCGGTGTCAACGACCAGCGGGTCGCCCTTGCGCTGCGGGATGTATACCGGGGTGATCTCTTCCTTGAAGACCCCGGCTTCATGCGCGGCGGCCCAGCGAGCTTGGCTGCGCGCGGCAAAGGCGTCCTGATCCTCGCGCGAGACGTTGTAATCCTCGGCCACGTTGTCGGCGGTCTGCGGCATCGAGTCGATGCCGTACATCTCTTTCATTTTCGGATTGACGAAGCGCCAGCCGATGGTCGTGTCATAGACCGCGTTGGAGCGGGAAAAGGCGCTGGTCGCCTTGGGCATGACGAAAGGCGCGCGGCTCATGCTTTCGACGCCGCCGGCGATGGCGATGTCGTAGTCACCCGCCTTGATCGCGCGCGAGGCCATGCCGACCGCGTCCATGCCGCTGGCGCAAAGGCGGTTGATCGTGGTGCCCGGCACCTCGATCGGCAGCCCGGCCAGCAACGCTGCCATGCGAGCCACGTTGCGATTGCTTTCGCCTGCCTGGTTGGCATCGCCATAAATCACGTCGTCGAGGCTGGCCCAGTCCACGCCCGGGTTCCGTTCGACCAACGCGGCGATCGGGATCGCGGCCAGATCGTCGGTGCGCACCTGGCTGAGCGCGCCGCCATAGCGGCCGATCGGTGTGCGGATGCCGTCGCAGATGAATGCGTCCATGCGTGAAAAACTCCCTTCCTTCGGTCCCGATTAGGTGACCGGATGGTCGGGTAATAGGCGCAAAAGTGATTCGCGGCAAGAGAAATGTAACGAGTTTTGGTGATGCGGCTGATTTCGGTAACGTATCCCACGGCTCCCACCCCCTAGGATCACGGATCAGCGTTACGGCCCTGCCTGAAACCATGTTCCATGGTGCCAGTACAAGAAACGCGGCACAAGAACCTCTTGTGCCGCGCGAATTGTTTGATTGTCTATGCCGGGTGGGCGGTCCGCGGCCGTGGGCCGGTCAGATCAGGCTGCCCATCACGTGACGGATGATGTCCTGGCGGGCGAGGCCAAGCTTGGCCAGTTCCCGATCGCTCAGCGCCGAAAGCGCTTCGATCCGGCGGACCTTTTCGTTGGCTTCGCCCATGCGGATGAGGGCTTCCCAGAGGCCGCCGAAAATGTCGGCGAAGAAGCGTGCGAAACCTGCGGCGAGGGTGGTATTGGTCGATGCGTGGGCCATGGGATTGTCTCCAATCGGAAATTCGTTTGGTGACTATTTATGCTGCAGGTGCAGCATTCACCAGTGCCGCAGGCGAATAGCTGCCGTGCACGTCATGCAAATCTGCGAAACGGATGCTTGTTTCGTGCTGTCTAATCGACCCACAGCCCGTGGGCGCGATGCCAGTCCTCGATCGAGCGTTCGGGATAGCGGGCAAAACTTTCATCGCCCGCGCGGATATTCGCAACCACCCACGGCGCCTTGTAATCCAGCATGATGTGACAGATCGAGGGAGGCGTGGGCAGGGCGGTATCGACGGATGACGCGAAGGGATGGACGAGGTCCGGCCAGGTCGGATCGAAATTCCACAGCATCGACCCGCACCGTGCGCAGAAAGACCGCCTTGCCGGGCTTGGCGCGCCGCTGTCGTCGATAATGCCGGTCTCGGACAGAAGCTCGCGGCCTTCGACCTTCAGCGTCTCGGCCAGGCCCATGATGTTGACGGCATAACCTCCGCCGCCCGCCGTCTTCCGGCAGGCATTGCAGTAGCAACGCATGTAGGGATGTGGCGTGTGGCTTTGCAGGCTGTAACGGACAGCCCCGCAGTTGCAGGAACCCTCGAGCGTCAGCGGCAACTCACTCCTCCCGGAACGCGTCGTCCACCGGCACCTGAAGCGCCGAGACGACGGCATTGGTCTGATTCGCCATGCCGATCACGGCGAGAAGTTCGCCATACATCTCCTCGGTCATTCCCTTGGCGCGCGCGGCGGCGGTATGTGAGTGGATGCAATATTCACAGCCATTGCTGGCCGAGACGGCGACATAGATCATCTCCTTGACCAGCGGATCAAGCGCGCCGGGGGCCATCACGACCTTGAGCCGTTCCCATGTCGCCTTCAGCAGGGCCGGGTCATGAGCGAGCGCACGCCAGAAATTGTTGATGAAATCGGTACCCCGTACCGCACGAATATCCTCGAAGACGGCCAGCGCCTCGGCGCTGACCTCCTCGTCCGACAAGAGCCTGACGGTTGCCATTGACTCAGACCATCGCGAAGATGCGTGCAGGCCCGCCCGAACCGCCGCGATGCGCCGGTGCACCTACGATCAGGGTTGCGCCGCTGGCGGGTACCTTGTCGAGATTGGCAAGGCATTCGATCCCGTAGCGATTGGTGGGCAGCCACGCATAATGCGCTGCGAAATCCGCCGAGGGACCGTGATCGAGCGAGAGCGTGTCCACCGCGATCGCGACAGCGCCCGTTTCCTCGATCAGCATCTGTGCGGCTTCGACGTGAAAGCCCGGGAAGTGCATCGTGCCATCGCCATCGGCGTTGCGGAATTCGTCGCTGCCGGTCTTGGCCCCCCAGCCCGAATGCATGGCCACGCAGGCGCCATCCGGGATCTCGCCATTGGCAGAGATCCATGCCTTGAGGTCGTCGGGCGTCACCTGGGCATCCGGGTCGTTAGCGGCCTTTTCATGGATGTGAACCACGCAGAGCGGACAGACGAGGTTCGAGACCGGGATCTCGTCGACTGACTGCCCGTCGGCCGAGAAATGCAGCGGCGCGTCGACATGGGTGCCGGTATGCTCGTTGATGGTCATGTTGAACAGGTTGAAGCCGTGTTCCTTGAAGTTGAAGGCCTGCTCGGCACTGAAGCCCGGCGCGCCGAAATAGGTCGGGAAGTCGCCGTCATAGATGTGGGTCATGTCCACGACGCCGCCATGGCCGGCGGCCAGCGCCGGCGGTGCGGCAACCGTCTGGCCCAGGACCGCGCCTGCGGCCACGGCCGCGCCGCCGTTGAAGAAGGAGCGCCGCGACAGCATTCTGTCCTTCACGGCGTTCATCACGCAGATGTCACACATTTCCTTGTCTCCCTGTTGGTTGTCCGCTCGACTCGGGGTTTCGGTCCTCATGCCTGCCGTACCAGGAGCCTAGCACGGAAGATCGGCATTGCGTCCAGCGTCGCGATTGTGCGGCGGCACGGCCCTGCCTAATGTCGTATCGGGACGCAACGGGGTGCTGAATGGCAGGGCAGACGGAACAGGTTCTTTCGGGGGTTCTTGAGGATATCGACCACGGGCGGCTGAGTCCGGGGGACCTGATGGAAGAGGCCGCCCTGATGGAGCGGCACGGCGTGTCGCGCACCCCGGTGCGAGAGGCGTTCATCCAGCTGGAGACGCTGGGCCTGATCCGCCGCCTGCCGCGCAAGGGGGCCATGGTCTTCAAGCCAACGCTCGAGGAATTCCTGGCGATCCTCGAGGTCCATGCCAAGCTGGAAGGGCAGGCGGCGGGCCTGGCGGCGCGGCGGATGTCGGTTGCGCAAGCGCGGGAACTGGAGGAGGTCGTCACGGCCTGCGAAGCGCATGCGGCCGGGAAGGGGGACGGCGATCCCTATGGGTATTATCGTCTGAATCTCGCCTTTCACGAGGCTGTCGCGCTGGGATCCGGCAACCCCTACCTGGTCGAGATGATCAAGACACATGCCCGCAAGCTGCTGGCCTATTACCGGGCGCGGTACCGTTTTCCCGGTTCCATCCCCGCCTCGGCGCGCGAGCATCGGGAACTGGCGACCCTGATCCTCGATCACAAGCGTGACGAGGCCGAGGCGCGCATGGCGGCTCATGTCCAGTTCGACCAGGTCACGGTTATGGACCTGCTGGCGGCGCTGGGATAGCGGGGAGGCTCCCGCACCCTCCCGCCGCATCTGCGATGCGACACTCGGTGTTGGGCCCGGCAGCGCGCGTGCCGCGCGCTGCGGTTGCGCCTAACCGTCGGTTGCCTGCTCGAAGAAGCGGGCGATGGTTTCGGCAAAGATGTCCATGTCGGATCGTTCCGAGAGCGAGGCCACCGCGCGGGCATGAACCTCGGGGCCCATTGCATCTGCCAGTTCCTCGGTCAGCGCTGTGATGAAGTCATGCGTCATCTCGGGGTGGTGCTGGGTCGTGTAGACAGAATTTCCGACGACGAAGCCGGCCGCCGGGCAATCCTCGGATCTGGCAACGGCCTGAGCACCCCCGGGCAGGGCGGTGACCTGCTCGGTATGGCTGCCGTAGAGTTTCACCTCCTCCGGCAGGGCCGTGGCCCAGGGCGGTCGCGCCAGCATCCGGCTGCGGGTGAGGCCATGCACCCAGCCGTCGGGATTCCGGCCGACCTTGCCGCCAAGGGCCAGCGCGATGGCCTGGTGGCCGAAACAGGCGCCGAAGAGGGGCAGGCCCGCGGCATGCATTTCGCGGATGAGGTCCATCAGGCGCGCGATCCACGGCGCATCGCCCAACACGGAGGCCGGGCTGCCGGTAATCATCGCGCCGTCGAGACCGTCGAGGGTTTCCGGGAAGACGCCATCCTTCACCGAGTAGATCACCGTTGTCCAATCCGGCCGCACCCGCTGGATGAGATCGGTGAATTTCTGACCGTCCTTGGGGTGGCGCTGGGCGAAGGGGCTTTCGTCTGTATTGGTCATCAGGATTGCCAAGCGCATGATCTTCACCGAAACTTTAGCGTTTACATATTTAAGGCGTCGTTTAATATACACATGTTAAGCGAAGGTGGGAAGGGAAAAACATGACGGTCTGGACGCCCGGCGATGATGGATATGCGGATCTGACGAGTCACGACGCATTCGCGAACGGGGTGCCCCACAACACCTTTTCCCGGCTGCGCTGCGAGGATCCGCTGCACTGGACCGAGTATGCCGATGGGCAGGATTTCTGGTCGGTCACCCGCCATGCCGATATTGCCGAGATGAACAAGAACACTGCCGTCTTCTCCTCGGCTCGGGGCATTAGGATGGAGGATCAGAGCTATGAGGAATACCTGGCCCGCCGTACCTTTCAGGAGACCGATCCGCCGGAGCACAGCCAGACCCGGATGAAGCTGATGAAGGCCTTCTCGCGCACCACAATGGCGCAATACGAGGAGGATATCCGGCAGATCTGTGTCGATATCCTCGACGACGTGCTGGAAAAGGGGACCTTCGACGCCACCAAGGAGATCGCGCGGCAATTGCCCATGCGGATGCTGGGCCGGATCGTGGGCCTGCCCGACGAGGATCTGCCCTGGCTGGTGGAAAAGGGCGATGCGCTGATCGCGAACACGGATCCCGACTTCACGACCCATGTGCTCGACAAGCTGGACACGGACGAGTTCCGGATGATGCCGTTCAACTCGCCCGCAGGGGCCGAATTGTACGCGTATGCCAAGGAGTTGATGGAGAAGAAGGAGAAGGCCGGCGATACCTCGGGCATCCTGAACATGATCCTGCAACCGGCCAAGGACGGATCGGTCATTACCGATACCGAATTCCGGAATTTCTTCTGTCTCGTCGTTGCGGCGGGCAATGACACGACGCGCTATTCCATTGCGGCCGGCATTCAGGCGATGTGCCACCAGCCGGAACTTCTGGGACAGATGCAAGAGGGTGGCGATATCTGGGACACCGCGCCTGACGAGATCATCCGCTGGGCCACGCCCGCGATCTATTTCCGCCGCACGGCGACGCAGGATCACGAGATGCATGGCAAGACGATCCGCGCGGGCGACAAGGTGCTCTATTGGTTCGCATCGGCAAATCGCGACGAGGACGTGTTCGACGACCCGTTCCGAGTGAACCTGGCGCGTAGCCCGAACCGGCATCTTTCCTTTGGCCAGGGTGGCCCGCATGTTTGTCTGGGCATGTGGCTGGCACGGCTGGAGGTCAGGGTTCTGTTCCAGGAACTTGCCAAAAGAATAAGCGCGATAGAACCTGCCGGTCCGCACAGGTTCCTGCGGTCGAATTTCGTTGGCGGGATCAAGGAATTGCCGGTTACGGTGCGCATGGCCTGAAACAGGCGGCAGGGGAGGACGACGGACCATGAAAGACCGGTTGCGCGCGATGTATTGCGACCATCTGAGTATCATGCGGGGCAAGTATCTGCCGCATCACAAGATTGGGGATGACAGCACGCGCTTCTGCCTGTCCACCTTCGGGGTGCATTACGACCGTGACCTGCTGGATGCGCCGGGCGCCAAGATGAAACAGGGCCTGCCCGACATGGAATTGCGCTGGCTGCACGACGATATCCGCGACAGCTGGCACGCGCATACCAAGGTGGTTCTGGGCGATCTCTACGACGACGAGGGCAATCCGCTGCCGCTCTGTCCGCGCGGCACGCTCAAGCGCGCAGTGGCGGGTTGGGCGAAACACGGGTTGTCTCCCAAGGTGGGGATCGAACTGGAGGCTTTCGCGCTGCAGGCCGACGACGATGGACGGCTGGTGCCCTATGACGCGCCGGGCGGGGTCGTCTACGGGACGGGTCCCTTTGCCGATCCGCTGCGGTTCAACGATCGGATCTGGGCGATGGCCGAGGAGATGGGCTTCTCGCTCGACATGATCACCGCCGAGTTCGACAGCCCGCAATTCGAATACACCCTGACCTTCGACGATGCGCTCAAAGCGGTGGACGATATCGTTCTGTTCCGGCTCATGGCCCGCGAGGTGGCGCTGGAATACGGGATCGTCCTGACATTCATGCCCAAACCCGTGGCCGAGGCCGGCGGGTCGGGCATGCATATCAACTTCTCCTTCGTGGATGCGTCGGGCGGCAATGCGCTGTCCTCGGGGCCGCGCGGGGGGCCCGAGCACATGAATGATCTTGCACGGCAATGCCTTGCCGGGCTTTTGCACCATCACAAGGGGCTGGCCGGGCTTATCGCGCCCACCGCCAATTCCTACATGCGGCTGCAACCCGGCTCGCTCTCGGGTTTCTGGCAGAACTGGGGTGGGGATCACCGCAACGTCACCACGCGCATTTCCTCCGAGGGTGGGCCCAAGGCCCGGCTGGAGCATCGGATGGCGGACGCCTCGGCCAATCCCTACACCGCTGTCGCCGCAGTGCTGCACGCAGCGCGGCTGGGGGTCGAGAAGGGTTACGAGTTGCCGCCGATGGAGACCGGCGACGGTTTCGACCGGACCGATGCCAAGGTCTCCACCGCCATAGACCTCAAGGGCGCGGTTTCCGACCTGGAGCGCGATACCGTGCTGTCACAAGCGGTGGGCGAGGAACTGGTCGCCAACCACCTGTTCATGAAAGAGAAGGAAGTGCGCAAGACCCGCGATCTCGAAGGCGACGCGCTGCGCGACTTCTACGTGCATTTCATCTGAGGAGGGCACCCATGAAAGTCACCTGGACCCTGCCCGGCGGCGATACCCGCATGGCCGAGATCGAAGCGGGCATCAGCCTGATGGAGGCTGCCGTTGCCCATGACGTGCCGGGCATCATCGGTGAATGCGGCGGCTGCCTCAGTTGCGCGACTTGCCATGTCTATGTCGACGATGCCTGGGCCGACAAGACGGGCGAGGCGGAAGAGTTCGAGGACGCCATGCTCGACATCGCCGCCGCCGAGCGTCGCCCGACCAGCCGGCTCAGTTGCCAGATCCAGGCGCACCCGGATCTTGACGGGCTTGTTCTGCACGTCCCCGAAGAGTGACGGTCGCCGCTGTTGCCCTGACGCGGCAACGCCTGCCGCGCGGCGCGCTTGTGCTTGCTTTTGATGCGACCCCCGCGCAGAATCCGAAAAAATACGGGTGCAGGCAGCAAGGGGCAGTCACGTGGCAAAGGATATGGCAGTCGCTGCCGAATGTTTCGGTGTGCGCATACCGCAATCGCCCTTCCTTAACGACCAGAGGATCGAGCGGCTGAATGCCGGCCGCTACGAAGGGCTGGAGATCGAGGGCGCCCTGCATGTGGTCGGCCCCGACGATGTCGTATTGGAAATCGGCGCGGGTATCGGCGTGGTCGGGGCGGTGATCGCGCGGAATGCCGAACCCCGCGCGGTGCATTCCTACGAGGCCAACCCGGCGCTGATCCCCTGGATCAACACGCTCTACGACATCAACGACCTGACCGACCGCATCTCGGTGCGCAACGAGGTGCTGATCTCGGCCCCGGACCGGCCTGAAACCGTGGGATTCCACATCCGGACGAGTTTTCTGGGCTCCTCGCTGATCAAGTCGGAAAAGCGCCCGACCGAAGAGGTCGAGGTGCCGACCGCCTCCTTCCGGGAGGTGTGTGACACTGTGCAGCCGACGGTCCTGATCATGGATATCGAGGGGGGCGAGCTCGACCTGCTTGAACATGCCGATCTGAGCGGGTTCCGCGCCATCGTGCTTGAATATCACCCCGAGGCCTACGAGGTGGCCGGGATGCGCCGCTGCAAGCAGATCATCAAGGATGCAGGCTTTGTCCGGCTGGGTGAGAAATCGACCCGGACCGTCTGGACATGCCTGCGCGAGGAGGGGGAGGGGCGCGGTGGCCGCGCCCCCGCGTCATCAGACTGATGCGAAACCGGCATCGAGTGCGGTCAGGATCGTGTCGGCCTCGTCTTCCGACAGGATCAACGGCGGCGACAGGATGATGTTGGGTCCCGAGACACGCACCATCGCGCCCGCGCGATAGGTCGCCTCCTGGATCGCGCCGATGGTGCCCTTGTCTATGGGCGCCTTTGTGGCGCGGTCGCTGACCAGTTCCATCGCCGTCATCATGCCTTCGCCACCACGGACGTCGCCGATCAGGTCATACTTGTCCATAAGCGCCTTGAACCCTTTGTGCAGTTGAGCCCCGCGCGCTGCGGCGTTGGTCGGAACGTCCAGCCGGATCGTCTCGGCAAGACAAGCGATGGCAGCCGCCGCGCCGACGGGGTGGCCGGAATAGGTATAGCCGTGGCCGATGGCCGCGCGCCCGGTCTCGTCGCCCTCGAACACCTCGGCCACCTGGTCGGCGATCATCACCGCGCCGAAGGGGAAATAGCCGTTGGTGATCGCCTTGGCGGTGCACATCATGTCGGGCTGAACGCCCCAGTGGCGTGACCCGGACCAGCTGCCCGTGCGGCCAAAGGCGGTGATGACCTCGTCCGCGATGAGCAGGATGCCGTGTTGCGAGCAGATCTCGCGCACACCCGGCATGAAGCTTTCATGCGGCGGGATGACCCCGCCCGCGCCCAGCACAGGCTCCATGATCATGGCGGCGATGGTGTTCGCTCCCTGGAACGCGATCTCGTCCTCGAGCGCCGAGAGGCAGAGCTGCGCCAGCCGCTCGGGATCTGTCTCGTTGAAAGGGTTGCGATAGGTATAGGGGGCGGGGATGTGGTGGCAGCCCGCCAGAAGCGGTTCGTAAGCGGTGCGGAAATTGGCATTGCCGTTCACGGAGGCACCGCCGAAATGGGTGCCGTGATAGCCTTTCTTGAGACTCATGAACTTCACGCGTCCCGCCTCGCCACGGATCTTGTGATACTGGCGCGCCAGACGGAGCGAGGTTTCGACCGAATCGGACCCGCCCGAGGTGAAGAAGGCGCGGCTGAGCCCATCGGGTTCGAAGAAGTCCCTCAGTTCCTCGGCCAGCTGGATCACCGCATCATTCGTCGTGCCGCGAAAGATCGAATAATAGGGCAGCCGGTCGAGCTGTGCCGCGATTGCGTCCTTGATGGGCTGGCAGGAAAAGCCGAGATTGACATTCCACAACCCGCCAACCCCGTCGACCACTTCGTGCCCATCGACATCCGTGATGCGAACGCCCTGCGCGCCGGTGACGATAGTGGGCGGATTGGCCTGGGAATCAGCCGGATGCGCCATCGGGTGCCAGACGGAGCGGGCGTTCATTTCCTTGAGGAAGTTCGAGTCCTTCATGGTGTGATCCTTGGCTGGGCCCATACCGGGCCGTGAGATGGTAGCGGCTCAGGCCGCCTGGTCCTGCGGGTAGTGGGCGGGGCAGAACCCGCCGATCTTCTGTGTCAGATCCATCGCTGCCGCCTTGACCTCGGCGCGGATGAGGCTGCGCAGGGCGGGCGTCATCCGCGACACGGGCGCCGCCACAGCGACGGCGCCGATCGGGGTCTGGTCAGCCGTGAAAATGGGGGCCGCGTTGGAGTGAACGTCGGCCTCGAACCCGCCGATGGACTCCGCGATGCCTGTGGCGCGTGTCTCGGCCAGGATATCGCGCAGGCTTCGGGGGTCGGTGATGGTTTCGGGCGTGAGCTTTTCCAGCGGGCCGGCCAGGGTCGCTTCGACGAAATCGGGATCTCCGAAGGCCAGGACCGCAAGGCCCGAACCGGTGGCATGCAGCGACAGGATCTCGGCATCCTCCATCATCACGCGTGTTCCGTGGCGGTTCGAATAGGCGTGGATCAGCGATGTCAGCTCCGCCCCGCGCAGGATCGAGACATGCGCCGTCTCTCCGGTTGCATCGCACAGGACGCGCAGCACATCGCGCGATACCGACAGGATCGGCACCGCCGCTTCGCGCAGGGCGGCAAGGCGCAGAACCTCGGGCCCGAGGCGATAGGCGCGGTCATTGCCAACCTGTTCGACGAATCCGCAGGCCTGCAATTCTGTCATCAGGCGAAATACCGTCGCCTTGTTCATCCCCGAGGCGCGGGCGATGTCGCTCAACCCCATTTCCAACCGCGTGTGGTTGAAATGCGTAAGCAAAGACAATGCCTTGGATACGGTCCCCATCGGGTCTGGTCATCCTTATCTCTGCCCGCGTCGCGGGCGGGAGGCGATTTTTACGCCGGGTCATGCAATATGTGTTGACAGACTCGCCAGCGGGCTGTCAATCTAAATTTAAACCACTGGTTCGAATAATGAACCAATCGCCGATCAAAACAGGGAGATCGCAATGACCATCAAGACCAAGATCACCGGGGCACTGGCCGGGGCGGCCATGGTGCTGAGCGCCGGCGCGGCGCTGGCCGAATATCCCGAAAAGCCGGTCAACTTCATCGTCCCGTGGCCTCCGGGGGATCTCGAGGATGTTCTGACCCGCATGATCGCCGAAGACTTCCAGAAGGAATACGGCGTCGCGGCTGCAGTGGTGAACAAGCCCGGCGGCGGTGGCGGGCCGTTCCCCGGAGCGATCGAGGTGGCCCAGGCACCGGCCGACGGTTACACCATCGGATCTTTCGTGATCGGCGTGCCCGTGATCGGCCACCAGATCGACATTGCCCCGCTGACCCCGGCGAAGTTCGACCCGCTGGGCATTTTCCTGACCTACCCCTTCGTCATTGCCACCAGTGCCGACGCGCCCTATTCGTCGATGGAGGAACTGGCGGAATACGCCCAGGAAAACGACGTGGCTCTGGGCCATTTCGGCGATGTTCTCACGCCGACCCAGGTGACCAAGGCGCTGGCTGTCAACAAGGGCTTCGAGTGGGGCTCCGACGCGGCCTTCGACGCGCTTGACTGCAACACGCTGGCCTCGGGCGATGCGGATGTCATCAACACGACACTTCAGCTGATCCTGCCCTGCCTCGACGACATCAAGGTGCTGGTCTCGATCACCGACGAGCGAATCCCGCTTGTGCCGGATGCGCCCACCATCGGAGAGATCGATGAAACACTGGACATCGCTTTGTGGAACGGTCTTTTCGTGCACAAGGACACCCCCCAGGACGTGCGCGACAAGATCGTGGCCGTGGCCAAGGAAACAGTCATGAGCGACCGCGCCCAGAAAGTGGCCGAGGAGACCGGTGCGCTGGTCTACTGGCAGGGCGCGGATGAAAGTGCCGACCGTATCGCGCAGGACATCGACACCGTGGCCCGCATCGGCCAGTTGTTGGAATGATCCGGTGGGCCGGGCACGTTCCCGGCCCCCATCCCCCCATCCCTCCCTCGAACCCTTCCGAAAGCATGAGCCATGCCCACCGAACGTGAACGCCGCTTTGTCGGCCCGCGTCGCGGCCAGATCATTTTTGGAGTTGCCTTCGTGGCAGCCTCGCTGCTTCTGCTCAGCCAGATCGGCAGCCAGACGCGCTGGGTCGACAAGACCGAGTTCTTCGCGCAACCGCGCTTCTGGCCAGCCGTTGGCCTGGGCGGCATGGTGCTTCTGGGCGGGCTGCATCTCTATCGACTGCCCTGGTGGCGGGCGACCCGCTACGATTGGTGGGAGGCGCGCAAATGGGTCTCGGTGCTGGAATTCGGCCTCTGGTTCATGGTCTATGTCTTTCTCGTCCCGGTGATCGGCTACCTGCCGGTGACGCTGGCCTTTGTGCCGGCGCTTGCCTGGCGAATGGGCTACCGGTCGGGTTTCATGATCGCGATCAGCCTGGTTTTCGCAGTGGCTGTCGTATTCCTTTTCAAAACCCTGCTCGGCGTCAAGATCCCCGGCGGGATGCTCTATGAGTATCTGCCCGGCGGCCTGCGCGGCTTCTTCATACTGTATCTGTGATGGACCTGATCCTTTCCGCAATCGAGATCCTGATGCGCTGGGACGTGGCGCTGGCCTTGCTGACCGGATCGGTTGGCGGCGTATTGATCGGCGCGATTCCCGGTGTCGGTCCGGCGGTGGCAATCGCGATCCTGCTGCCCGCGACCTTCTCGATGGACCCGATCGTGGGGCTGACCGTGCTTCTGGGGATCTATGGCAGCTCGATGTATGGCGGCTCGATCCCCGCGATCCTGATCAACACGCCCGGCACTGCGGTCAACGCGCTGACAACATATGACGGCTATCCCATGACCGCGCGGGGAGAGCCGCGCCGCGCGCTGAGCCTGGCCTATTCCGCGTCCTTTTTCGGCGGCACCTTCTCGGTCATCTGCCTTATCCTCTTCGCGCCTGTGCTCGCCAGGATCGCGCCCATGTTCGGATCGCGCGAGATCTTCCTGGCGGCCTTGCTGGGCATCATCCTTGTCATCGTTGCGCATCGCGGCCAGTCGCTGATCGCGGGCGCGCTGGCCTGTTTCGGGATCTTCCTGCAATCCATCGGGCTGGAACCCGTCAAGTACACCTCACGCTATACCTTCGATCAGTCGTTCCTGTCCTCGGGCATCGACCTGATCGTCGTGGTGCTGGGCCTTTTCGCGCTCAGCCAGGCGTTCGTGCTGCTCACGGATGTGGACGAGAAGGTGCGCCTGACCAAGTTGCGCGGCGGCATGTTCCAGGGCATGCGCGAACTGGCTCGTCATCCGCGTGTGGCGGGCGTTTCGGCCAGTTTCGGTGTGGTGATGGGCATGATTCCGGGGGTCGGGGAGTTCACGGCGCAGTTCCTCAGCTATACCTACGCGCAGAAAAGCTCCAAGCGTCCGCAGGATTTCGGCCACGGCTCCTCCGAGGGGCTGATCGCGGCCGAGACCGCCAATAACGCTGTCCCCGCCGCCGCGATGGTGCCGTTGCTGGCGCTGGGTATCCCGGGCGAGGCGCTGACCGCGATGATGCTGTCGGTCTTCTACGTTCACAACGTCGTGCCCGGCCCGGGACTGTTCCAGAACGACATGGATTTCGTGGTGGCGCTCTACATCGCGCTCTTGATCCTCAACGTGCTCGTGCTGGCCTTCCTGCTGCTTGCGACCCGGTCGCTGGTTCAGGTCGTGCGCATCCCCAACCGCTTTCTGGGTGTCTGTATCCTGACGCTCAGCTTCGTGGGGGTCTATTCCCTGCGCAACTCCGCCACCGATTGCCTGATCGCGGCGGTGTTCGGCTTGCTGGGCTATATCCTCAAGCGCCTTGCGCTGCCCTCGGTGCCGATCATCCTGGGCATGGTCCTGGGCGGCATCATGGAGGTCAAGCTGCGCGCCGGCATGGCGCGGGTCAAGGAACCGCTGGATTTCATCGACCGGCCCATCGCCTTCATCCTGTTTCTTATCATCATCATGGTTCTCGCGATCCACATCCGCCGGGTATTCCTGGATCGGCGCGAGCTGAAGGAGGCCGAATGGCAGACCAGAAACGCATCGACACGCTTCGGCAAGCTGATGTTGCGCCGCAGAAACTCTTTCTTGAAGGATCGTGGCAAGAAGGTACGGGAACGCCACTCGAAACTGCTTCGCCGATTGACGGGACTGTTCTGACGACGCTTGCCGGGGCGTCGGCCGCGGATGTGGATCGCGCGGTGGCCTCCGCCCGCCGCGCATTTGACGATGGCCGCTGGTCGCGGATGGCTCCGGCGGCGCGCAAGAAGGTCCTGCACAGGATTGCCGACCGGATCGAGGCCGAGGCGCTGGAGCTTGCCGTTCTGGGCATCCGAGACAACGGGACCGAGTTCAACATGGCCTTCAAGGCCGAACCGGGCTCGGCCGCCGGCACCTTTCGCTACTATGCCGAGGCCGTAGACAAGGTCGCCGGAGAGGTCGCGCCCACCGCGCCGAACGTGCTGGGTCTTGTGCATCGCGTGCCGGTGGGTGTCGTCGCGGCCATCGTGCCGTGGAATTTCCCGCTGATGATCGGCGCGTGGAAGCTCGCCCCGGCGCTCGCCATGGGCAACTCCGTTGTTCTGAAGCCCGCCGAAACCGCCTCGCTCTCGCTCTTGCGGCTCGCCGAGATCTGCTCGGAATGCGGTCTGCCCGACGGCGTGCTGAACGTCGTGACCGGGACGGGCGCCGAAACGGGGTCGGCCCTGTCGATGCACATGGATGTGGATGTGATGGCCTTCACCGGTTCGGGCGCCACGGGACGCAGGCTGCTCGAAGCGTCGGCGCGGTCGAACCTGAAACGGTGTTACCTGGAGCTTGGCGGCAAGTCGCCCAACGTGGTCTTCGCCGACGCGCCCGACCTGCGCCATGCGGCCAAGGTCTCGGCGGGCGGCATCTTCCGTAATTCCGGGCAGGTCTGCGTCGCGGGCTCGCGCCTGCTGGTCGAGGCCTCGATCCATGACGAGTTCGTGGACCTGCTCAGGACCGAGGCCGAGGCGCTGCGCGTGGGCGACCCGCTGGACCTGAGCACCCAGATCGGCGCGGTCAATTCCGAGGCGCAGATGGCGCGCAACCTCTCCTTCATGGACAAGGCGCGCGCCGAGGGTGGCGAGATCCTTACCGGCGGATCGCGCATTCTGGAGGAGACCGGGGGGACCTACATGGCCCCCACCATCGTGACAGGCGTGAAACGCGCCTCGACCCTGTTCCAGCAGGAAGTGTTCGGCCCCGTTCTCTCGGTCACGCCCTTCAAGGCAGAGGAGGAGGCGCTTGCCCTCGCCAATGCAACCGATTTCGGCCTGGCGGCGGGTGTCTGGACCGCGAATCTCTCTCGCGCGCATCGCATGGTGGCTGGTATCCGTGCGGGCGTGGTGCATGTGAACACCTATGGCGGGCCGGACAACACCGTGCCGCTGGGTGGCGTCGGCCAGTCCGGCAACGGGCATGACAAGTCGCTGCACGCGCTCGACAAGTATGTGGACCTGAAAACCGCGTGGATCCAGCTATGACGCCCGAGACGCAAACCCTGATGGAGCGCCGGGCGAAACTGCTCGGACCGAATGTCAGCACCTTCTACGAAGAGCCTGTTCACCTTGTGAAGGGCGAAGGCGTCTGGCTCTGGGATGCTCGAGGGCGGAAATATCTCGACTGCTACAACAACGTACCGCATGTCGGCCATTGCCATCCCCACGTGGTCGAGGCCATCGCGACACAGGCGGCGACACTGAACACGCATACCCGCTACCTCCACGAAGGCATCCTCGATTATGTAGAGGCGCTGACCGAAACCTTCGCCAGCCCGCTCGATACCGCGATCCTGACCTGCACCGGGTCCGAGGCGAATGATATCGCCCTGCGGATGGCGCAGGCGGTGACCGGAAAGATGGGGGTGATCGCCACCGACCACACCTATCACGGCAACACGGTGGCGGTCAGCCAGCTGTCGCGGACCAACCCGCCGCCGGGGGGGTATTGGGACCACATGGCATTTGTGCCGGCACCAGACAGCTATCGCCCGCTTGGGGGAGAAGACGGTCTTGCCCATGCGCAGGCCTTTGGAAAAGCCGTGCAGGAGCAGATCGACGCGCTGGCCGAACGCGGGCATGGCCTTTCCTGCCTCATCATCTGCCCCTATTTCGCGAACGAAGGCTTCCCGACCCTCGCAGAGGGTTGGCTTACCCCGGCAATCGAGGCGGTGAGGAAAGCAGGCGGGATCGTCATCGCGGATGAGGTTCAGCCGGGTTTCGGCCGTCTCGGGACACATTTCTGGGGCCATCAGAAGGCCGCAATCACCCCGGACGTGGTCACCATCGGCAAGCCGATGGCCAATGGCCACCCGGTCGGCGGCGTTGTCACCAGTCCCGAGATCATGTCGGCCTTTCGCAACAGCTTCCGCTACTTCAACACCTTCGGCGGCAATCCCGTTTCGGCGGCGGCGGCGCTGGCCACCCTGCGCGTCGTGCAGGAGGAGGGGTTGATGGAAAACGCCCGCGAGGTCGGGGATTACGCCCGCGACGGGCTGCGCGATCTGGCCACCCGGCACGCCTGCATCGGCGACGTGCGCGGATCGGGCCTTTTCTTCGGGGCTGAAATGGTGCTGGACAGGGAGACGAGAGAGCCCGCCACGGCCTTCACCAAGCGAGTAGCCAACGCGATGCGGCAGGAGGGTGTTTTGCTCAACTTCCTCGGCATCCACTACAATGCGCTCAAGATCAGGCCGCCCATGCCGTTCAGCCGCGAGAATGCCGACCTGATGCTCGAGACGCTCGACCGCGTGCTCTCCCGCACGCCGCTGGAACCATGAGCGAAACGGTTCGCGACGCGCTTGCCCTCTGGGGGATGGAGGACGCCGAGCATCGCCTCGTGGCGCAACGTGAAAACTCCGTCTGGCGTGTGGATCATGACGGTCTGTCCTATGCATTGCGCTTCCATCGACCCGGATATCGCACGGAGCCGGAGTTGCGGTCCGAGTTGCAGTGGATGGCGATGTTGGCAAAGGGCGGCCTCACCGTTCCGCGTCCTGTCCCGCGGCATGACGGCTCTTTCATCGGAGAAGCAGAGGGCCGCAAGGTCAGCCTGCTGACCTGGCTTGCGGGACGGCCGATTGGCGAGGTCGGGCATCTTGCCGAAGGTCTCGACCCCTTTACCCTCGCCCAGAAAGTCGGCGCTGAAATGGCCCGTATGCACGACCTGACCGACGCCTGGAGCCTGCCGACGGGCTTTACCCGCCCTGACTGGCGATTAGAGGGCCTGCTGGGCGATGACCCGCTCTGGGCCCGGTTCTGGGAACACCCCGACCTTACGGCTCAACAGCAAGATCTCTTCCAGGCAACGCGTGAAGCGGCTCGCGCCGATCTGTCTGCACTGGGTCAAGGGGTCGATACGGGCCTTGTCCACGCCGATCTCCTGGCCGAGAACGTCATGGAACAGGCCGGCGTAATCGCCTTCATCGACTTTGACGATTGCGCGTTCGGCTATCGCGATTTCGAACTCGCGACCTTTCTGCTCAAGTTTCGAGATCGCGGCTACTATACCGAAATGTGCGCGGGGCTTCTGGAAGGGTATTCCAGGCGCCGGACAGTAGCGCCGCACGAACTCGAACTGATGCTGCTCTTGCGCGCGCTCACCTATCCGGGCTGGATCATCGCGCGGCTGGATGAACCCGGCGGGCGGGCGCGCTCGCAGCGGGCCATCCGTACCGCGCTGGACCTGGCCGAAACCTATCTCGAGGAGAGGACCTGATGACCGAAGACAAGACGATTCTCGTGGTCGGCACCTACGACACCAAGGACGACGAACTGCACTATCTGTCGGATGTGATCCGCGAGCAGGGCGGGGCGGTCCTGTCGATGGATGTCAGCGTTCTGGGCGACCCCTCGCAACCGACCGACATCTCCAAGCACCACGTGGCCGAGGCTGGCGGCAGTTCGATCCAGGCCGCGATCGACAGCGGCGACGAGAATGTCGCGATGCAGATCATGGCGCGCGGTGCGGCCGCGAAAGCCTTGGAATTGTACCGCGACGGCCGGATCGACGGGGTGATCGTGCTGGGTGGCACGATGGGCACCGACCTGGCGCTCGATCTCTGCGCCGCCTTGCCCTTGGGCGTGCCGAAATATGTCGTCTCGACCGTTTCCTTCTCGCCGCTCATGCCGCCTGAGCGGATTGCGGCGGATGTGCAGATGATCCTCTGGGCTGGCGGGCTTTACGGGTTGAACTCGATCTGCAAGGCCTCGCTGAGTCAGGCGGCCGGCGCGGTGTTGGGGGCGGCGCGCGCGGTCGAGGCGCCGAAACGCGACAAGCCCCTGATCGGCATGACCAGCTTCGGCAAGACGGTGCTGCGCTACATGGTGACGTTGAAACCCGCGCTCGAGGCGCGCGGTTTCGAGGTTGCCGTGTTCCACGCGACCGGCATGGGCGGACGCGCCTTTGAAAGCCTCGCGGCCGAGGGCGCATTTGCCGCCGTCATGGATTTCGCGCCGCAGGAGGTGGCCAATCATCTCTTCGGCGGGCTCAGCGCGGGCGAGGACCGGATGACCAATGCGGGCCGCCAAGGCATTCCGCAGATGGTCGCGCCGGGGTGTTACGACCTGGTCGACGTGGTGGGGTGGCAACCGATGCCCGCGCATTTCGCGGACCGGCCCGTCCACGCGCATAACCGGTTGCTCACCTCGGCGGTCCTCGATGCCGAGGAACGGCGTCAGGTTGCAAGAGCACTCTGCGGGAAGCTGGCCGCCGCGACCGCGCCTATCGCGTTTTTCCTGCCCCTCAAGGGGTGCAACGAATGGGACCGCGCGGGCGCCGACCTGCATGATGCCGAGGGCCTGACCGCCTTCTGCGAGGAGGTCGAGGCCCGTTGCCCAGACACGACCGCATTGCACAAACTGGATGCGCATATCAACGACGCCGCCTTTTGCGACGCGGTGCTGGCCCTGTTCGACCAATGGGTCGAACAGGGGATTGTCAAGACGTAGGGCTGTCCCGCGTCAGCCGGGATCTGCGACGTAGCGATAGGCATCGCCCTTGCGTTCCACCCGGCCCAGCCCTCCCTCGGGCAGGTGGAACCCGATCAACGGCATCTGCTCGGCCGCCAGCCTGTCGAGCAGGGCCACCCGGGTGGCCGCCGCCTTCTCCGGCTCATGGTCAGACCCCGAAGGCCAGCCGGGCCGGGCAAAGGCCACGTGGTGATTCCCGATCGCATCGCCCACCACCATGACCGAGCCGTTTCCGCGGCGGATTTCGAAGGACATGTGCCCTTGCGTGTGGCCGTAGGTCGCCACCGCCGCCACGCCCGGAAGAATCTCGTCGCCACCGCCGAAGAAATCGACTGACCCTTCCAAGATCTCCATCCGCCGTTTGGCCCCGCTCGCCATCGAGGCGCGCGCCTCTCCGATCGTGTCGACGGTCTCGGGGTTCCACCAGTAGTCCCATTCGTCGCGACCCATCATGTGGCGCGCATTGGCAAAGAGGGGCTCGTCGAAATCGTCCAGCACGCCCCAGAGGTGGTCGGGATGGCCGTGGGTAAACACCACATCCGTCACGTCCCCGGGCGCCAGGCCGACCGCGTCCAGCGCGTCTACAAGTTCGCCCGCGGAGGGCATGAAGAACTGCCCGGACCCGACATCGAACAGCACTGTCCGGTCTCCATCCTGCAAGAGGGTCACGTTGCAGGGCGGGGTCAGCGCGCCCTCGGGCACGTTCAACTCGTCCAGGACCGATTGCAGTTCATCCTGCGGCATCGGGCCGAAGATGAACTCGCGCGGCAGGCTCAGATGGCCATCGCTGAGCGTGGTGATCTTCGCATCACCAAGGGCGATCTCGGTCGCGGCCCAGACGGGCCGGGCGGCAAGACCTGCGAGGGTCAGCGAGGCAGTGGTCAGAAAACGGCGGCGGGTCAGGGTCATGAAGGGTCCTCCTTGAATGGCATTCTTTCATTCGCAGGTGTGAATTTCAATACTGTCCAGGACCCCGAACATGCGGTCTTGACATACCTTATCGTTTTTATCAGATTAATGCATGAAAGGTCAGCCACCCCCTCGCCGGGCCAGCCAGATCCTCTGAACAGTGATGCGAACAGCCAGGGTTCGACATGTCCGACAGAAAGCGGCTGCAAGGGTCCCGTTCGGAGATGTCCGAAACAGGATCAGGAGAAGACAGGATGACCGCCCATACCCCGCACCCCACCCAAGGTTACGCCGTGCAGATGCTGCCCGCCCACAAGGCCGAGGATCTGACCAAGGGCGGCAACCTGGCTCATATCGAATTGGGCGATCAGCTCTATACGCTGCGGATCACCCGCGCCGGCAAGCTGATCCTGACGAAATGAGCAGCACCTCTCGGGGCGGGGCGCCAGTCGGGCGCCTTGCCGATCTGACCCCGGTCGAGGTCGGTGCGGTGATGTATATGCGGCTCTGGGGCGAAAGCGTACAGAGCCGGACCGCAGCGGCCCGCGACTTGGAGCGCGCGCTCGGTCGGGCACAGGCACGGAGAGCCATGAAGACCCTGGACCAGATCTGTCTGCTCTGCGCGCGGCACGGGCGTCGGCCACTCATGCGCCACGAGCTGAACTGCGCCTGCATGGGGGCGGACGAGAGCTGGTTCGCGCAAATGATATATGCGGCCAGCGAGGGCGCGCATGAGGATGCCGCGATGATGGCATCGCTGCTCGTGCGCCCGGATCTGGCCGTGACCCTCGCCGGGCTCAGCCTGCAATTCGGGCTTGCACTTCGGCAGATGACCGCCGCGGTTCAGGCTCCGCCGGCCACCCACGCGACCGATAGGGCAACGCTGCACTGAGCGGCGCGCCCTACCTCAGCAACAACCGCAGCCGGGTCCGTGATGGTGGTGTTCGCGGACCGGCGCGGGCGCGCTGTCCCCCACCTCTGCCAGCACGTGGCGGAGGACATGCAGGATCATGTCCACATCCTCAGCCTCGATTGTAAGGGGCGGGCGGATCTTGAGGATGTTGTCACGCGGTCCCTCGCTGCCGATCAGGATACGGTGGTCGCGCATCCGGTTCTTGACGTATTTGCAGATCTCCGTCCCCTCGGACCCGTCCGGGTTCACCAGTTCGATACCCAGGAACAGACCCATCCCGCGCACGTCGCCGACGCAGCCGAACTCGGTCTCAAGCGCGCGCAGCCCGTCCATGAGCCGGACCCCCATGAGGCGCGCATTCTCCTGCAAGCCCTCGTCATCGACGATATCCAGAACCTCCTTGCCGATACGGCAGGAGAGGGTCGAGCCGCCAAAGGTCGAGAAGAATTCCGGACCCTGCGCGAAACTCTCGGCGATCGCGCGGGTCGTCACCAGAACACCCAGCGGATGTCCGTTTCCGATGGGCTTTCCCAGCACGACAATATCGGGCGATGCGCCCTGATGCTCGAACCCGAAATAATACTCACCCAGCCGGCCCAGTCCGGTCTGCACCTCGTCCGCGATGCAGACACCTCCGGCGGCCCGGATTTTCTCATATACGGCGCGCAGATAGCCCTTGGGCGGAATGATCTGGCCGCCGACCGAGGGGAAGGTCTCGGCGATGAACCCCGCAACGCCGTGGCCCTTTTCCTGCAAGGCGGCGATGGCGGGGTCGACCAGGTCGGCGAATTTCCGGGCCCGGTCGGGATCGTCACGGCGGAACGAGCCGAGGAAATCATCCGCGACCTCGACCAACTCCACCCAATCCGGCTGCCCCACACCGCCCGGTGCGTTGAACTTGTAGGCCGAGATGTCGACCGCGCCGGTCGTGTTGCCGTGATAGCCGTGGTCTGGCGTCACCATCCCCTTGGCGCCGGTATGCGCGCGGGCCAGACGCAGCGCCAACTCGTTGGCCTCGGTGCCGGAATTGACGAAATAGCAGATCTCAAGGTGATCGGGCAGTTTCGAAAGGATCTTCTCGGCAAAGGCCACCTGCGCGGGATGCAGGTAGCGGGTGTTCGAGTTCATCCGTTTCAACTGATCCGCCGCCACCGCCTGGATGCGCGGATGGGCGTGGCCGACATGGGGGACGTTGTTGTAGGCATCCAGGTAGGGACGGCCCCATTCGTCGAAGAGGTGATGCCGCCACCCGCGCAGCAGCATCACCGGCGCGTCATAGGTGAGGCTGAGATTGGGGGCGAAATGGGCCAGCCGTCCCTCCAACACCTTGCGACGGTCCAGCGGTTCATAGCGCGTCCGGGCGTCGGGCAGGTTCAGCAAGGCGGCCGGGTTGGGACAGATCGCGTGCCACAGCTCCAGGTCGTCGGGATCGGCGACGCCGGGCCAGTCGTTTTCCATGCCGGCGGTGGTCAGCGCCAGCTGGAAATGCACATGCGGGGCCCAGCCGCCATTCTGGTGCTTGTCGCCCAGCTTGCAGAAGGCCGCGCCCTGCGCCACCGGGTCGCCCGGCTTCAGGCGGTCGCAGACCTCGGGATCGAGATGGCCATAAAGCGTATAGAAAACATCGCCTTGCGGGGTTTTGTGGTGCAGGATCACCACCCCGCCATAGTCTAGGTGATTGTTGCGGTTCTCGACCGCTTCGACCCGCCCGCTGAGCGGCGCATGAAGCGGCGTACCGGCGGGGGCGAAGACATCGACGGCGATGTGTACGGTGCGGCGGTCGCTGGCCTTCCACGGGCCGTTTCGAAAGGCGTCGGCGGTGTAGATCAGGCGGGGTTCGTTCCAATAGCCCAGCCAGAGCCCCTCGCCATATTCCTCACCGATCCGACCTGCCTCCAACGGATTGAGATCAAACGGATTTTGTGGCCAAGTGGAGTTTTCGACCGAGAGCGATCCCATCGGCGCGTCGTCGAGAGCTTCGCCCATGAGGGGGGCGAAACTGCCACGGTGTTCCTCGATCCAGTCGCGGATGCGTTGCGCGCCGTCGGTGACGGGAAACCCGCAGGCCGCGCGCAGGCGGGCGGGGATCAGCGCGCCGTTCACCGCCTTGTTTTCGAGGAAACGCCAGGCGGGCGCCTGGCTGATCGTGACGTAGGGATCGGTGGGGTTCCCGGCGGCCATGAGCGTGGAATTGACCACCGAGACGGCAAGTCGCATCCGCAGGAGGGGCCAGATTATGTCTATTTCCTCGACGCTTAGCCGGTTCGCGGAATGGTATCCCCGCACCAGCGCGGCAAGCGCCTGTTCGGGCTTAGGGTGGTCCAGAACGACATAGGCGCCGGCGATGGCAAGCTCGCAGACGCGGGGCGCGGCGCACATGTCGCCCAGGTCGATCAGGCCGGAAACGGTGCGCGGGTCACCGAGTTCGCCGTCAACGAGGATGTTGTAATCGTTGGCGTCGTTATGGATCGCCTGGCGGGGGAGAGATCCGAGCGTTTCTGATAGTTCATTGAAATAAATAGAGATTTCTTCTATCAGAGATCGGCGCCGCCGGTCTTCAATGGCATCGAGATGCTCGGCGATCCAGCCCGCGCGGGTCAGGTCCCATTTGAAATCGCGGTGCAACTCGGGGTGGTTGAATCGTTCCAGCGCGCGGTCGGTGGCCCCGAGGACGCGGCCGAGCTTGGCGATAAGCTCTTGAGATTTCGGGAAAGATTTCGCGTAGCAGCGACCGGGCAACGCTTCCTGAAGCCAGCAGAGACGGGCCTTTCCATCGGCGTCGGAGATGGCGGGTAGGGTCGCACCGTCCAGCGCGGGGATCACCGCCGAAAAGGGCAGGCCCGGCGCGGTGTCGTGCAGATGGGCCAGTGCGGCGACCTGCATCTCGACCAGCCCGGCGGCGCAGCCTGCGCGCATCACCTTGAAAACGTAGGATTTTCCGTTCTTCGCGGAGGCAAGGAAATTGAGATCGTACTCGCCGTCGAGCGGAGTCAGCTCGGCCTCGATACCCCAATGGCGGCGGAGGGCCGCGGACCAGAAAGCGCCGTGATCGCCCATCGCGCCGGATTCCTTCTTGTTACTGAAATCGGCCCGGTTTTGACCGTTTTGTACCGGGGAAAAGGGGCCGATTGACCGTTTTCTACAAAAGTTTCGGGGGCCGTTTCAGCCCATCGCGCGCAGGCGCTTGATGAGCGAGGAGGTGTCCCAGCGCCCGCCGCCGAGTTTCTGGACATCCTTGTAGAACTGATCGACCAGCGCGGTGACCGGCAGCGAGGCGCCGGTCTCGTCGGCGGTCTCGAGGCAGATGCCCAGATCCTTTCGCATCCAGTCGACCGCGAAGCCGTGATCGAAGTGATCGTCGAGCATGGTCTCGTAGCGGTTCGACATCTGCCAGCTGCCTGCGGCCCCCTGGGAGATGACCTCGACCACGGCGCGGCCGTCGAGGCCTGCGGTCTCGGCAAAATGCAGCGCTTCGGAGAGGCCCTGAACCAGACCGGCGATGGCGATCTGGTTGCACATCTTGGTCATCTGGCCCGCGCCGCTGTCGCCGATGCGGCGGCAGATGCGGGAATAGGCGTCCATGATCGGCTCGGCGCGGTCGTAGTCCGATTGCGCGCCGCCGCACATGACCGAAAGCGCGCCGTTCTCGGCACCCGCCTGTCCGCCCGAGATGGGGGCGTCCACGAAGCCCAGCCCATGTGCCTGCGCCTTGCCCTGCAACTCGCGCGTGACCTTTGCCGAGACGGTGGTGTGATCGACGAAGATCGCGCCCTCCTTCATCCCGGCGAAGGCCCCGTCCTCGCCCAGGCAGACGGAACGCAGGTCGTCATCGTTGCCGACGCAGGACATCACGAAATCGGCCCCCTTGGCGGCCTCGCGCGGGGTGCCGGCGCTGGCGCCGCCATGCTCGGCGACCCATTTCTCGGCCTTGGCGGCGGTGCGGTTGTAGACGGTGACCTCGTGCCCGGCCTTTTGCAGGTGCCCGGCCATCGGGTAGCCCATCACGCCCAGTCCCAGAAACGCGCATTTCGCCATGATCTTGTCCTCCAGCTCGCATATCCGCCGGTCTGGCGGGTCAGGTCCTGACAAAGCAAAGCGCGCGCCAAAGGGCAAGGCGGGAGTTTGTCAGGCGTCGCCGAGATCGCGCAGGATCGGGCAATCGGGCCGGTCGTCGCCTGCGCAGGCATTGACGAGGTGGCGCAGCGTGTCGCGCATGGATTTCAGATCGGCGATCTTTTCCTCGATCCGGTGGAGGTGATCCTCGGCCACCGCTTTCACATCGGCGCTGGCGCGGGTTTCGTCCTCGTAGAGGGCCAGAAGGGTTCGGCAATCCTCGATGGTGAAGCCGAGGGCGCGGGCGCGGCCCAGAAAGTTGAGCTTGTGCAGGTCGCGCTCGCGGAAGCGGCGATAGCCGTTGTCGCCCCGGTCGGGGGCGATCAGGCCGATATCCTCGTAATAGCGGATGGTCTTGGCGGGCAGGCCGGTTTCGCGGGAGATTTCACCGATATTCATGCCGCTCTCCTTCATTCGGCCGGGGCGGGGGCGAAGGTGTCCGCCGCCTCGGGGGCGGTGTCAGGCCGCATCCGGCGCAGGCGCAGCGCGTTCGACAGCACGAAGACCGAGGACAGCGCCATCGCGCCGGCCGCCAGCATAGGCGACAGGAGCGGGCCGCCAAACGGGTAGAGCAGGCCCGCCGCCACCGGGATCAGCGCGGTGTTGTAGCCGAAGGCCCAGACGAGATTCTGCCTGATGTTGCGCATGGTGGCGTGGCTCAGTTCCACCGCCGTGGCCACGCCGCGCGGATCGCCGGACATCAGCACAACGTCGGCGGCCTCGATCGCGATGTCGGTGCCGGTGCCGATGGCGATGCCGGTATCGGCCTCGGCCAGGGCGGGGGCGTCGTTGATGCCGTCGCCGACAAAGGCGATGGGGCCGTGGTCGCGGCGCAGCTCCGAGACGATGCGGGCCTTGTCGGCGGGCAGCGTTTCGGCCCGGACATGGGCGATGCCCAGCGTTTCGGCCAGCGCCTGCGCGGTGGCGGCATTGTCGCCGGTGACCAGCGCGACCTCGACCCCTTGGGCGCGCAGCGCGGCGATGGCCTGTTCCGCGCCGGGTTTGACAGGGTCCGAGACGGCGAGCACGGCGGCGGGCTGGCCGTCGATGGCGAGGTAGAGCGGCGTCTTGCCTTGCGCGGCGAAGGTCGCACCGCGGGACAGGAGGTCGCCGATTTGAACCTGCTCTTGCAGCATGAGCCGGTCGGCGCCGAGGAGGATGTCGTGCCCTTCGAGCTTCGCGCGCAGGCCCATGCCGGTGAGCGACTCGAAGCTCTCGGGTTCTGGCAGGCTGCCCGTGGCGGCGCGGGTGATGGCGCGGGCGATGGGGTGTTCCGAGCGCGCCTCGGCCGCGGCGGCGAGGCGCAGGGCCAGGTCGTGCTCCACGCCCGGTGCTGTGGCCAGGTCGGTGAGTTCGGGGTGTCCTTGCGTCAGCGTGCCAGTCTTGTCGAAGGCGACGATGCGGGTTTCCTGCAAGCCCTGAAGCGCATCGCCCTTGCGGAAGAGCACGCCCAGTTCGGCGGCCCGGCCGGTGCCCACCATGATCGAGGTCGGCGTGGCCAGCCCCATCGCGCAGGGGCAGGCGATGATGAGGACCGAGACGGCGGCGACCAGCGCCAGGGGCAGCGCCGGGGCGGGGCCGAAGGCCAGCCAGAGCGCAAGCGTGAAGGCGGCGATGGCGAGGACGACCGGAACGAAGATCGCGGTGATGCGGTCGACGAGGCCCTGGATCGGGAGCTTGGCGCCCTGCGCCTGCTGGACCATAGCGATGATCTGCGCCAGCACCGTGTCGCTGCCCACATGGGTGGCGCGCATCTTGAGCGCGCCGGTGCCATTGACGGTGCCCCCGGTGAGTTTCGCGCCCGCATCCTTGGCGACGGGAACGGGTTCGCCCGAGATCATGCTCTCGTCGATCCAGGACTGGCCGTCGGTGACCTCGCCATCGACGGGCACACGCTCGCCGGGGCGGATGTGGAGGATGTCGCCCACGGCGATCTCGGCGATGGGGCGTTCGGAAACCTCTCCGTCCCGTTCGACGCGGGCGGTGCGGGGTTGCAGGCCCATCAGCTTGCGGATGGCGGCCCCGGTGCGGCCCTTGGCGCGCGCCTCCATCCAGCGGCCGGCGAGGATCAGCACGACGATGACGGCGGCGGATTCGTAGTAGACATTGGCGGTGCCGCTGGGCAGGAGGCCGGGCGCGAAGGTCGCCACCAGCGAGAAGAGATAGGCCGCGCCGGTGCCGAGCGCCACGAGCGCGTTCATGTCAGGTGCGCCCTTGAGCAGGCCGGGAATGCCGCGCGTGTAGAATTGCCGCCCCGGTCCGACGAGGATCGCGGTGGTGAGGGCGAACTGGATCAGGTGGATGGTCTGCATCCCCACCAGCCCGTGCAGCCAGTGGTGGAAGGCGGGCACGAGGTGGCCGCCCATTTCCATGATGAAGACCGGCAGCGCGAGGGCAGCGGCGAGCATGGTGTTGCGGCGCAGCTTCGTGATCTCGTCCTCCTTGTCGGGGGCGGGCGTCTCCTCGCCCTGCACGGTGGCCTTGTAACCGGCGCTCGTGCTGGCCGCGGCGATGCGGGCGGGGTCGGTCGCGCCGGCGGCATAAGTGACCTGCGCGGATTCGGAGGCGAGATTGACCTGGGCGTCGATCACGCCCGGCTCGGATTTGAGCGCGGTTTCCACCCGGCGCACGCAGGAGGCGCAGTTGAGTCCCTCGATCGCGAGCGCGGTCTGCGCGGTGGCGGCGGGGTAGCCCGCGGCCTGCAATGCGCCGGTGAGGGCGGCGGGATCGGCCTCGTGCTCCACCCGTGCGGTGGCTGTGGCGAAATTCACCTGCGCGTCGCGTACGCCGGGTACGGCGCGCAGGGCGGTTTCGACGCGCCGCACGCAGGAGGCGCAGTTCATTCCGGTGATCTGAAGCTCGGTCGTGGTCATGTTCTTTCATCCCTTTGGGGGTCTGATGGGCAGATAGGGCTTCCAGTCACGGGAAGGTCAAGGGGTTTGCCCGCGCTTTTTCAAAGCCCCTTGTCACGGCCCCGTGGCAATGGCCTGTTAGGCGGGCCGAAACAGCAGGAGACGCCGATGATCCCAGATGCATTCACCGCCCCCGGCCGGTTCTTTCGTGGCAATCTGCACACCCATTCGACCCTGTCGGACGGGGTGCTGGAGCCTGAGGAGGTGTGCCGCCGCTACCGGGCGGAGGGGTATGATTTCATCGCGCTCACCGATCATTTCATCGGGCTCTACGGCTATCCCATCGCCGACACGACCACGTTTCGCGATGAAGGCTTCACCACGCTTCCGGGCGCGGAGCTGCATAGCGGGGTGATGGAGAACGGCGAGCTGTGGCATATCCTGGCGGTCGGGCTTCCGGCCGATTTCGCGCCCTCCAATTCGCCGCATTTCCGGCCCGTCTCGGGGCAGGAGAGCGGGCCGGAGATCGCCGCGCGGGCGCGGGACGCGGGGGCCTTCGTCGCGGTGGCGCATCCGCATTGGTCGGGGTTGACCGAGGCGGATGCGCTGTCGATCGAGGCGGCCCATGCGGTGGAGATCTACAATCACGGCTGCGCGGTGGAGGTGGACCGGGGCGACGGGCTGCATACCGCCGACCTGCTGTTGAGCGCGGGGCGGCGTGTGGATCTGATCGCCACGGATGATGCGCATTTCGCAAGCCCGGATGCCTTTGGCGGCTGGGTGATGGTCAAGGCCGAGGAGAATGCGCCGGAGGCCTTGCTGGAGGCGCTGAAGGCGGGGCGGTTCTATTCCAGCCAGGGGCCGGAGCTGCGCCATGTCGAGCGGGACGGATACCGGATGCGGGTGGAATGTTCGGCGGTCGAGAGCGTTTCGGTGCAGGGGGCGGGCTGCGCCGCGGTCTCGGTCTCGGGGCGGTCGCTGACGCGGGTCGAGCTGGACCTGAGCCGCTTGGCGGCAAGCCCCTGGTGCCGGGTGACGGTCCGCGACGCGGCGGGGCGGCGGGCCTGGTCGAACCCGATCTGGGCGGGTTAGGCCGCGCCGGCCTGCGACCGCCAGCCGGCCTCGCGCAGGGCGTGGCCATAGCTGGGGGCGGTGTTCATGCGGGGGCCGAGACCCTTGTCGAGCAAAGCGCGGTGCAGTCGCGGCAGGTTGTAGCAGGGCACATGCATGATCATGTGATGCTCGAGGTGGTAATTGACCCAGTAGGGCGCCACCAGCAGGCGGGCGAGCGGCCCGGCCTGCGTGGTGCGGACGTTGCGCAGGGGGTCCTCGCTTCGCTCGGTCGCGCCATGTTCAGCGATGTTGCGCACGCGCAGGACGAACTGGAACCACGTCAGGTAGGGCAGCAACCAGAAGGCCAGACCCCACCACCACTCGCCCAGCAGACCCATCAGGACGATCACGCCCAGGAAGACGGGCAGGGATTTCCAAAGGTCGGGCGCCTTGAAGCTTTGCGCGAAATCCGAGGCGGCGGCCTCGATCGCGTCGTCATCCCCGGCGAGGCGGAAGGACATCATGATCTGGCCCATGAGTTGCTTGATCCCGGTGCGCCCGGTCAGGTCGCGGGCGAATTTGCGCTTCATCGAGGCATGCGAGGTGGGGAATTTCGACGACAGCACAAGGTCGGGGTCCTTGTCGGTCTGGGTGAAGCGGTGATGGGTCAGGTGATAGTGGCGATAGGCGGCAAGCTCGGCCAGGATGGGGCGGCCGCAGAGCCATTCGCCTGCGAACTCGTTGAGGCGGCGGGTCTTGAAGAGCGCGTTATGCGCGGCCTCGTGCATCAGGATGGCAAGGCCCAGCTGGCGTGAGCCGATCACCATGACCGCGACCAGGAAGGTGAGCGGGTTGGGCCAGAGCGCGAAGAGCGCCACGGCCAGCGCGATGGTGCCCCAGCAATGCACCACCAGCCAGGCACCGCGCAGGTCGGAGCGTTCCGCCAGCGGGCGGATTTCCTCGGGTGTCAGGTAAGCCTTTCCGGGTGTCATCTGCGTCTCCTCCCGGCCGTGACTGTCTCAGGGCGGGAGGGGGTGTGTCAAAAGTGACGTTGCGCGCACCGGGCCGGGATCAGCCGCGCCAGTCGAAGAAGCCGGGGCCGGCGCGGCCCAGCAGCGTGGCGGCCAGCGCGCGGCCCAGCTCGGCGCCGTCCTCGACCGGGCCGGTGATCTCGTCGGCATGCGATTCGGAGCCGTCGGGGCGCAGGATCTCGCCGCGCAGGCGGATCGTGCCGCCCGTGAGTTCGGCCAGCCCGGCGATGGGCGTTTCGCAGGAGCCGTCGAGAGCGGCGAGAAAGGCGCGTTCGCAGGCCATCTGCGTGCCGGTGGCGGAATCGTGGATCGCCTCGAGCATATGGGCGGCGCGGGTATCGTCGGCGCGATGCTCGATGCAGATCGCTCCTTGCGCGATGGCGGGCAGCATCTCCTCGACCGGGATCGGGGTTGCGGGGACGTCGGTCATGGCGAGGCGGTTGAGGCCGGCCTGGGCGAGGAAGCTGGCCTCGGCCACGCCGTCGGCGAGCTTGCGCAGGCGGGTCTGCACATTGCCGCGGAACTCGACCACATGCAGGTCGGGGCGGCGCACCAGCAGCTGCGCGCGGCGGCGCAGCGAGGAGGTGCCGACGGTCGCACCCTGCGGCAGCGCCGCGATGGAGGCGTGGCGCGGCGAGATGAAGGCGTCGCGCATGTCCTCGCGCGGCAGGAAGGTGGAGATCACCAGGCCCTGCGGCTGTTCCACCGGCATGTCCTTGGTGGAATGCACGGCGATGTCGATCTCGCCGCGGGTCATCGCCTCTTCGATCTCCTTGGTGAAGAGGCCCTTGTTGCCGATCTCCTTGAGCGGGCGGTCGGCCTCGATCATCGGCTTGTTGTCGCCGGTGGTGGCGATCACCGCGATCTCGAACGCGTCCGGGGCGAGGTCGAAGGCGCGGGCGAGCCGGTCGCGGGTCTCGTGGGCCTGGGCCAGCGCCAGCGGCGAGCCGCGGGTACCGATGCGGAGGGGCTGCGCGGGGGAGGGGAGCGAGATTGTCATGGACGAAAGCTTTAGTCGCGTCAGATTGCCCTGACAATGGGCGTCGCGCTTGACAAAATGCCGCCCGGACCCGACCGGTAACGGGAGAGGATGCAGAAAGGACGATCATGGCCGAGGGAAAGAAGCTGCTCAGGACGCTTGCGGGCGAGGTGCAGGACGTGCCGCCGATCTGGATGATGCGGCAGGCGGGGCGCTACCTGCCGGAATACCGCGCCACGCGCGAGAAGGCGGGCGATTTCCTGAGCCTGTGCTACAATCCCGAGCTGGCCGCCGAGGTGACGTTGCAGCCGATCCGGCGCTATGGCTTCGACGCGGCGATCCTGTTCGCGGACATCCTGCTGGTGCCGCAGGCGCTGGGCGCGGATCTGTGGTTCGTGACCGGCGAGGGGCCGCGCCTGTCGACGCTGACCACGCAGGCGGAGTTCGACGCCTTGAAGCCGGCCTCGGACGTGCATGAGACCCTGTCGCCGATCTACGAGACCGTCTCGATCCTGTCGCGGGACTTGCCCAAGGACGTGACGCTGATCGGCTTTGCCGGGGCGCCCTGGACGGTGGCAACCTACATGATCGCCGGGCGCGGCACCAAGGACCAGGGGCCGGCCCATGCGTTGATGGAGGAGAACCGGCCGCTTTTCGAGATGCTTCTGGGGCGGATCACCGAGGCCACGATCGAGTATCTCTCGCGCCAGATCGAGGCGGGGGCCGAGGTGGTCAAGATCTTCGACAGCTGGGCGGGATCGCTGAAGGGTGCGGATTTCGACCGCTACGCGGTGGAGCCCGCGCAGATCATCACCGCGGCGCTGAAGGCGCGCCATCCGGGCATCCCGGTGATCGGCTTCCCGCGCGAGGCGGGCGAGGGCTATGTCGGGTTCGCCAAGGCCACGGGCGTGGATTGCGTCGCGCTGGACAATTCGGTCTCGCCCGACTGGGCGGCGCGGCATGTGCAGGTCGATGGATGCGTACAGGGCAATCTCGCCTCGTCGCACATGGTGACGGGCGGGCAGGCGCTGGTCGACGAGACGCGGGCCATCGTGGAGGCCTTCCGCAACGGGCCGCATGTGTTCAACCTGGGTCACGGGATCACGCCGGATGCGGATCCCGCCAACGTGCAGCTGATGATCGACACGGTACGCGGGGCATAAAGCTGCGTGGGTGCAGAGCCCCCGCACCCGTTTCTTGATGTGGGGGCTCTGCCCCCACGCCCCCGGGATATTTCGGGCAAGAGGAAGGGAGGGGCGCGGCGCCTGGCCCTGCCCTTGGGCGCGTGCGTTTTTCGAGGTTCAAAACCGGGACATGGGCGGCTAGGCTGCGCCTTGCAGGGGCGCGGGGAGGGCGTTTTATGGATCCGGAACAGCTTGCCGATATCGAGGCGGTCGACCTTGCCGCCGATTTGCGGGCCGGGCGGGCGCGGGCCGAGGAGGTGATGCGGGCCACGCTGGAGCGGATCGCCGAGGTGAACCCGCAGGTCAATGCCATCGTCGCGCTGCGCGATGCGGACGTGTTGATGGAGGAGGCGCGCGCCGCCGATGCGGCGGGGCCGCGCGGGGCGCTGCATGGAATGCCGATCGCGGTCAAGGACCTGGCCAATGTCGCGGGGCTGCCGACGACGCAGGGCTCTCCGCTGTTCCGCGACGCGGTGGCCGCGCGTGACGATATCATGGTGGCGCGGATGCGCGCGGCCGGCGCGATCGTGATCGGCAAGACCAACACGCCGGAATTCGGGCTGGGCTCGCACACGTTCAACCCGGTCCATGGCGCGACGCGCAACCCCTATGACAGGGCGCGGTCTTGCGGCGGATCCTCGGGCGGGGCGGCGGTGGCGCTGGCCACGGGGATGGTCGCGCTGGCGGACGGGTCAGACATGATGGGCAGCCTGCGCAACCCCGCGGCCTGGGGCAATGTCTATGGGTACCGGCCGAGCTGGGGCAGGGTGCCCAGCGAGCCCCATGCCGACAGTTTCCTGCACCAGCTGTCGACGCTGGGGCCGATGGCGCGCAGCCCGGCCGACCTGGGTCTGCTGCTGGACGTGATCTCGGGGCCCGATCGGCGCCAGCCGCACGGGATGGCGGCCGAGCCGGTCTCGCCCGTGGCGCCTGCGGCGATGGAGGGGGTACGGATCGGGTGGCTGGGCGACTGGGGCGGCGCCTTTGCGATGGAGGAAGGGATCGTGCCGCTGTCGGAGGCCGCGCTGGCGGAGTTCGAGGCGCTGGGGGCCGTGGTGGAGCCTGTGGCGCCCCCCTTCGATGCCGATGCGATGTGGGAGAGCTGGACCACCTTGCGGTCCTGGACGGTGGCGGCGGGGCTGGCGCCGCTGGCCGACCGGCGCGACGCGCTGAAGGACAGCGCGCAATGGGAGCTGGACCGGGGGCTGGCGCTTTCGGCGATGGAGGTTCACCGGGCCAGCGTCATCCGGTCGGACTGGTTCAGGGCGGCGGCCGAACTGTTCGACCGCTACGACGCGCTGGTGCTGCCCTCGGCCCAGGTCTGGCCCTTCGATGTCGAGACGCCCTGGCCCCCGGAGGTGGCGGGGCGCGCGATGGATACCTATCACCGCTGGATGCAGGTGGTGATCCCGGTCAGCCTGATCGGCCTTCCCTGCCTGGCCCTGCCGGCGGGGTTCGGGGCGCAGGGCCTGCCGATGGGGGTACAGGTTTTCGGCCCGCGCGGCAGCGATGCGCGGCTGTTGTCGCTGGGCGCGGCCTATCACGCGCGGACCCGATGGCCGCAGCGCCGTCCGGCCCTCAGGCGAGAGAAGGAGGTGGCCCATGGATAGGCCATTTGGCGTTCCGCCGCTGCGACCCGCGCGGATGGAGATGCTGTGGACCGCGCTGCGGCAGGGCTGGCGCGACCTGCTGGCGGCGCCGCAATACGCCTTGCTGTTCTCGGCTGTCTACGTGCTGGGCGGCTGGCTGATCGCCTGGATCACGCTGCGGACGGGCACGAGTTTCTGGCTGGTGCTGGCCGCCATCGGTTTTCCGCTGCTTGGACCCTTCGCGGCCGTGGGGCTCTACGAGGTGTCCAACCGGCTGGAGCGCGGCGAGCCCCTGCGGCCGGGCGCGATCCTGGGCGTGGTGCTGAAGCAGTCGAGCCGGCAATTGCCGTCGATCTGCGCGGTGATCGTGGTGATCTTTCTCTTCTGGTTCTTTCTCGGGCACATGATCTTTGCCCTGTTCCTGGGGCTGTCGACGATGACCAACATCTCGAGCTCCTACGAGGTGTTCCTGACATTCGACGGGCTGGCGATGCTGGGTGTCGGCACCATCGTGGGGGCGCTTTTCGCGCTGCTTCTCTACATGATCACGGTCCTGTCGATTCCGATGCTGCTGGACCGCGAGCTGGATTTCGTGACGGCGATGATCTCGAGCTATGCCTATGTCTCGACGAATTTCACGGTGATGATCGTCTGGGCAGCGGTCCTGGCTCTTCTGACCTTTGCCGCGCTGCTGCCGGGGTTCCTGGGGCTGGTGATCGTGCTGCCCTGGCTGGGCCATGCCAGCTGGCACCTCTACCGCCAGATCGCGGTGACCGAGGAAGAGACCGCGCCGGAGAGCGCGGCGCAGCCTGCCTGAGGCGCGACCGCAGCGCGCGGGACGCGCGCTGCCGGGCCCAAACGGAGGAGGCGGGCCGGAGGCCCGTCGAGGGAGTGCGGGAGCGCTACGGCTCCTCCCGGCCCATCGCCACGAGACGGGCGCGCAAGCCTTGGGCCTGGGCCAGCCCGGCATCGAGTGCGTAGACATAGGCGTGGGTCAGGTAGAAGCCCGCCGCCTCCTCCCGCGCGGCCTGCTCGGCCGCTTCGGCATAGAGCGTGGCGAGCACGGCGAGATCGCCGAGTTGGTGCGCCTCGAGCAGGCGTTGGTCGAGATCGTTCATTCGGCCGCCAACCCTGTCCGGTGCGCCTCGAGCTTGGCCGCGACCCAGTCGTGGAACAGGTGGGTGGGGCCGTCCATCGCGGGCGAGAAACGCCCGCCGTCGAAACCGGGGGCGGCGCGGCCGCGTTGCATCCCCTCGACGACGAAGATGTCCTCCTCGAAGACCTGTTTCCAGAGCCGGGCGTTGTTGGCGCGCAGCGCCGGGTCGGTGTCGGGGGTGGCGTAGAACAGGTGGACATGTTCGCGCGTGCGGTCCTGCGCCACGGGGGTCAGCACGATGGCGAAGCTGTGGTCGCGATGCACGCCCAGCAGGACGTTGGGAAAGACCGCGACATATTCGGCGGCGGTGTCCCATTTGTCGCCAAGGCCGGGGAAATCGGGGAATGTCCTGCCCGCTTCGCCTGCGAGCTGGCGATAGACCAGGGTGCCCTGGCCGGAATATTTCCCCGGCGCCTCGATGTGATAGTGATCCTCGAGCCGCGAATAGCTGTTCAGCCCGGGATGAACCCAGGGCAGGTGGTAGCTTTCGCAGTAGTTCTCGACCGCGAGTTTCCAGTTGCAGTTCACGTCGAGGGTAAAGGCGCTGTCGGGGCCGCCGTGATATTGCGGCTGTTCGAACTCGGCCCAGCGGGCGATCAGGTCGCCATGCACCTCGGCGAAGTCGGGCGCCGTTCCCGAGACGTTGATCCAGACCACGTCGCGCCAGATATGGCTGCGCACCTCGATCAGGCCCAGCTCGTCACGCCGGATGCCCTCGTGCCTGTTCTGGCCCGGTCCGCCGACATGCGGGGTCGAGACCAGCTTGCCTTGCGTGGAGTAGCACCAGCTGTGATAGGGGCAACGGATCGCGCCCTCGATCTTGCGGGGTTCGGCCACGAGGATCATGCCGCGGTGGCGGCAGATGTTCTGGAAGACGCGGACCTGCCCCTCGCGGTCGCGCAGCAGCAGGAGCGGCATCCCGAGGAAGTCCATCGGCACCGCGTCGCCCGGCTCGGGCACGTCGCCCGTCACGGCGAACCCGGCCCAGCCATCCATCAGCAATGCACGGCTTTCCTCGGCATGAACGGCCGGGTCGGTGTAATGCGCGTTCGAGAGGCCGTGCGCCCGTTCGATCGGCTGGCGGACGTCACGGAGCGAGGTGATGGACTCTGGCATGGCTGATTCTCCCGTTTGCGGCAGGAGAACATTTTTGCCTGTCCCTCGTCCGAACCGGCTGCGACCCGGGGCGTTCCCACAGCGACATAGGGCGCGAAGGGCTCAGCGAAAGCTGTCGCCGGTCTTGAGCAGGCGGCGATGGAAGCCCACCAGTTCCTCCTCGTCGCGGAAACCGGTGCTGCGCGCGGCATCCAGAATCCGGCCTGTGTCGTGTCCGAGGAATTCGTAGACCATGCGCGTGATCCGGTCGCCGGTGGCGTTCTCGCGTGTTGTGCGCGCCGCGTAGCCGACCCAGTAGTTGTTCTCGAAGGAGGCCACGCGCGCCAGGTAGTTGAAGGAGCAGGTCATCCCGTTGCGGCGCGAGACCACCAGCGCGATCCCGTCATCCTGCCGCGTGGCAAAGCCGCGGAACTCGCGCGCGCCGGCAGAGACGGGCAGGCCCTGCTGCTGCATCGCTTCCTTGGCCTCGAACCCGCGAAGGAAGGTGGCGCCCCCCTCGCGGAAGATGCGCACGATCCCGACCATGAATTGCGCATAGTTGACGAAGCTGCGGCGGCTGAAGCGGTAGAGGCCCGAGGGGAAGTGATCCTCGGTAAGGCCGTGCACGGCGGGGCCGAAGAACTCCTTGAGATGGGGGCCCGTCAGGACCTGCCCCTCGTCGCCGATCTCGTCCACCGGGTCGAGCAGGATGCGCGCGTCGACCTCGAAGAAGCGGCAGATCTTGTCGAGCACGTCCGGGCGCGGAAAGCTTTCGCCCGAAAGGTAGCGGTTGTACTGCGTGCGGTTTATGCCGAGCTGTCGCGACAGTTCGGAAATCGACGGGTAGTGTCGGGACAGCCGCCGGAGGTTCTCGCCGAACATGCTGCGCAATTCGGCGGGACTCCGCGGTTTCGTGCGATGTGACGGGGCCATGTGGTTCGAAGCAATTCTTTCAATCTTCGCCAGAGGTGTCGGCGCAAATGGATCGGCAACCATGCCGTGTGGTGCAATTTTGACGCTTTTGTCACTAAATAGCGTCAGGTGAGGTGCCGACGCACGTCAGGAAGCTACGCCTTCGGACACAAAATGCAATAGCATGACACGGATTTTTCAATGTGCGCGATGTGGCCGATGCCACAGACTGGCATCCGGCAGTTATTGGGGCAGGTAAATGTTTGGTATCGTTCTGTGGAGTGATCCGGATGACCGGAAAGCGGTCATCTGGTGTGAGGATCATGGCGAACTCGCCTTTCTGCAACGCGATCGCGAGGACCGGGCTGTTCCTCTCGAGGCGGGAGACTGGGTGACGTTCGCGGTGACCGTATCGGGCAGGATGCGGCTGGCATATGACGTGGAGGTGATGGAGCAGGCCAGCGCGCCGGCCTTGCCTGTGCGGCTGGCCGAGGCGGCTGTGGGCATGGGCGGCGCCGAGGTGGTTGTGCTGCACGCAAGCGCGCGGCACGGCCCCCACGACGACTCCTTGGAAGAGCGGCGCGACACGGCCTGAAGACGGCGCGCCGCGAAGGGCGGGGTCAGTCGCCCCGCAGCAGCGCGGCGACGCCGGTACGCGCGATCTCGACCAGGCCCAGCGGGCGCATCAGGTCGGCGAAGGCGTCGATCTTTTCCGGGGCGCCGGTGATCTCGAAGACGAAGGAGTTGAGCGTGCTGTCGACCACGTTGGCGCGGAAGATGTCGGCAAGGCGCAGCGCCTCGACCCGCTTGTCCCCCTCGCCCACGACCTTGAGCATGGCAAGCTCGCGCTCGACCGAGGGGCCCTCGACGGTCAGGTCATGGACCTCGTGGACCGGTACGATGCGGCCGAGCTGGGCCTTGATCTGCTCGATCACCTGCGGCGTGCCGGTGGTGACGATCGTGATGCGCGACAGGTGACCGGTATGATCCACCTCGGCCACGGTCAGGCTTTCGATGTTGTAGCCGCGCCCGGAGAAGAGGCCGATCACGCGGGCCAGAACGCCGGGCTCGTTTTCGACCAGCAGCGCGATGGTGTGACGCTCCTGCACGTCCGAGAAGGTGGGCCGCAGGTTGTAGGCGGAGTGGCTCGTGGAGCCTTGCTTGATATGTAGGGCAGACATTTCGATATCTCTCTTTTGATCCGTCGTATTTGGCTGGACATGTCTGGCGTGACTGGGGGAGGCTCCTAAAAGAAGGACAATTCTGGAGGGAACGGTCGATGGAAGGAACGCCAAAACGCGCCACGTGCTTTTGCGGCGCGGTCGAGGTTGAGGTCTCGGGTCCGGCGGTTTCGCAGGGATACTGCCATTGTGGCAGTTGTCGTGCGTTCACCGCGCAACCGTTTATCGCTTACGCGATTTGGCCTGCTCCAAATGTTTCCGTCACGCGCGGCGACGCGAGCCTTGCCGCGGCGCCGCGTAACGACATGACGACCCATCGGTTCTGCAAGGACTGCGGAGGCCATGTGATGAACGAACTGAACGGTGGCGCGGTCGTGGACGTCTACCCTATGATAATCGAAGGCCACAGGTTCGAACCCCAAGCCCATATGTGCTACGCGGAACGTGTCATCGACTTCCGCGACGGGCTTCCGAAATACCGGGATATGACCGAAAGATCCGGCGGATCGGGCCAGTTGATCCCCGAGTAGTTCAACACTCTGCATCACACCAGCACCGCGCCGCCGGCCTGGATGACGCCCTGAGTATCGGCCTCGCCCAGCAGCATTTCGTTATGCGCCTTGCCCGACGGGATCATCGGGAAGCAGTTCTCGTGCTTTTCCACCAAACAGTCGAAGATGACGGGGCCGTCATATTCCAGCATCTCCATGATGGCGTCGTCGAGATCCCTGGGGTCCTTGCAGAGGATGCCCTTGGCGCCGAAGGCTTCGGCGAGTTTGACGAAATCGGGCAGTGCCTCGGACCAGCTGTGGGAATAGCGCTCGCCATGCAGGAGTTCCTGCCACTGGCGCACCATGCCGAGCCGTTCGTTGTTGAGGATGAACTGCTTGACCGGGAGGCGGTACTGCACCGCGGTGCCCATCTCCTGCATGTTCATCAGCCATGACGCCTCGCCCGCGACGTTGATCACGAGCGCGTCCGGATGCGCGATCTGCACGCCGATCGAAGCTGGGGTGCCGTAGCCCATCGTGCCGAGGCCGCCGCTTGTCATCCAGCGGTTCGGCGCCTCGAAGCCCAGAAACTGCGCCGCCCACATCTGGTGCTGGCCCACCTCGGTGGTGATGTAGCGGTTGCGGTCCTTGGTCAGCGCCTCGAGCCGTTCGAGCGCGTATTGCGGTTTGATCGAGGTTTCGCTGGCCGTGTAGGCAAGGCAGTTGACCTTGCGCCAGTCGGCGATCTGGGCCTGCCATTTCTTCACATTGGCCGCGTCCGTCTTGCGGCCGCGCGACTTCCAGATCTTGAGGATGTCCTCGAGCACATGGGCCACGTCGCCGACGATCGGGATGTCGGCCTTGATCACCTTGTTGATCGAGGAGGGATCGATGTCGATATGGGCCTTGATCGAGTTCGGGCTGAACGCATCCACGCGGCCGGTGATGCGGTCATCGAAGCGCGCGCCGATATTGATCATCAGGTCGCAGTCATGCATCGCCATGTTGGCCTCGTAGAGACCATGCATCCCCAGCATTCCCAGCCAGTTCTTGCCCGAGGCGGGATAGGCGCCCAGACCCATCAGGGTCGAGGTGATGGGAAAGCCCGTGGCATCGACCAGTTCGCGCAGCAGCTGGCTGGCCGCCGGGCCGGAATTGATCACGCCGCCGCCGGTGTAGAAGACCGGGTTCTTGGCGGTTTCCATCGCCGCGACAAGCTCGGTGATCTCTTCCAGGTCGCCCTTGACGCGCGGCTGGTAATGCGAGGCCGAGGGTTTCGGGCCGCGATATTCGCCGGTTGCGAACTGCACGTCCTTGGGAATGTCGATCAGCACCGGGCCGGGGCGGCCCGAGGTCGCGACATGGAACGCCTCGTGGATCGTCGAGGCGAGCCGGTCGGTATCCTTGACCAGCCAGTTATGCTTGGTGCAGGCGCGGGTGATGCCGACGGTGTCGGCCTCCTGGAAGGCATCCGAGCCGATCATGAAGGTCGGCACCTGGCCAGTGAGGACGATGATCGGGATCGAATCCATCAGCGCGTCGGTCAGCCCGGTCACCGCGTTGGTGGCGCCCGGCCCGGAGGTCACAAGCGCCACGCCCGGCTTGCCGGTCGAGCGGGCATAGCCCTCGGCCGCGTGGACCGCGCCCTGTTCGTGCCGCACGAGGATGTGCCGGATGTCGTTTTGCAGGAAGACCTCGTCATAGATCGGCAGAACGGCGCCGCCAGGATATCCGAATACCGTGTCCACGCCCTGATCCTTGAGGGCCTGGACAACCATCTTTGCGCCGGTCATTTCACGTGTCATCTGTCTTGCTCCATCCGGGACATCGTCACTTCGCTTGGCATCACCGTTCGACATAAAAAAGCCCCCGGGAAGATCCGAGGGCGCATGGGTTGGATTATGGTTTACCGTCACCGGCCCATGCGCGTGGTTCCTACGATTACGATTAGGGTCGTCATAGCCATTGGCCCCTTCATGTCTCGGGCGGACCTTATGAGCCATGCGCCGGAGGGTCAATATCGAAAGGGACGGGTTCGCGTGAAAATCTGTCCCGAAAGCCGCCTCTTGCGACATTATGTTGCGCAAAAGGCGGTCCGGGGAGGCGTGTTGGGTCAGCCGGTTGCACCCAGCGCGACGATATAGACGGCATAGGCCGCAAGCCCGCCGGCCCCGGCGAGGCGGGTGATGCCGCTGCCGCGCCACAGCAGCAGGGTCAGCGCCGCGGCCACGGCGAGGGCCACGGGCAGGTCGATCTGGGCGAAGCGTGCGCCCGCGGGGACGGGGGCGATGATCGCGGTGACGCCCAGGATGCCCAAGATGTTGAAGAGGTTGGAGCCGATGACATTGCCGAGCGCGATATCGGCATTGCGCCGGAGTGCCGCGACGACAGAGGTCGCAAGTTCGGGCAGAGAGGTGCCGACGGCCACCACGGTCAGGCCGATCACCGCCTCGGACAGACCGGCCGCGCGGGCCAGTTCCGAGGCGCCGCCGACCAGCCATTGCGCGCCGAAGGCCAGCGCGACAAGCCCGGCCGCGACCATCAGCAGCGCGCGCCAGACGGGGTGGGTGGGGTCGAGTTCCAGCGGCGGTTCCGGGGCGATGGGCGTTTCGCGGCGCAGACCGCTCCAAAGGAACGCCGCAAGCGCGACGAGCAGGATGCCGGCGTCGAGGCGCGAAAGGCCGCCGTCGAGGATCATCAGCCAAAGGGCGACCGTCGCGGCGAGCACAAGCGCGAGATCGAAGCGCAGGGCGGCGAATCCCGCCCGCAGCGGCGTGATGAGCGCGGCCGCACCAAGGATGAGCAGGATGTTGGCGATGTTGGAGCCCACGACATTGCCGAGCGCGATGCCCGGCGCGCCGTCGAGGGCCGCGCTCAGCGAGACGAGGAGTTCGGGCAGCGACGTGCCGAAGCCCACGATGGTCATGCCGATGACCAGGGGGGAGAGCCCTGCGCGATGGGCGAGGGAGACGGCGCCGCGCACGAGCAGTTCGCCGCCGAGGACGAGCCCGACGAGACCGGACAGAATGAGGATGTAGGGCATGATGCTCACAAGGGACATTGAGTCCGCAAGATCGGAAGTCTCAACCTGAATTCAAGGGCATGGCACGGGTTTCTTCGCGCCGCTCAGAAGCCCACGCCCGTTCCCTGGAGCACGCCGTGTTCCAGCGCGTAACGGGTCAGCCCGGCGGTCGAGGAGATGCCCAGCTTGCGCTTGATGTTCTTGCGATGCGTTTCGACGGTGCGAACGGAGATGTCGAGCGCCAGCGCCACCTCCTTGTTCGACTTGCCTTGCGCCAGTTGCAGCAGGATCGTCTGTTCGCGCCCGGTCAGCGCCTCGCGCATGTTCTCGCCCTTGGGTGAGAGCGAGCCACGCGCGCCCGTGCACAGATAGCGTTCGCCATTCATCACCACGTCGATGGCCTGTTTGATCTCGTCGGTCGGCACGTCCTTGAGGACATAGCCGCGCGCGCCGTGGCTGAGCGCGGTCGAGATGTATTCGGGGCTGTCATGCATGGTGAGAATCAGGATGCGGGTCTGCGGGCGCCGTTCGAGGATCATCTCGGTCGCCGAGAGGCCGCCGAGCCCCGGCATGTTCAGGTCCATCAGGATCACGTCCGGGCCGAGCCGGTCGACCTGGTCCACCGCTTCCTGTCCGGTGCCGAGGGTGCCCACGACCTCGACATCGTCGTAGCTTTCCATGATCGACTGGATCCCCTCGGCGACCATCGGGTGGTCGTCGACGATGAGAACGCGGATCGGGGCGGAGCTCATTGTGCGGCCTTTCGGTTCGGTGTCGCCTCCTCCTCGGGGGGAAGCAGATGGCTCAGCGGCAGCGACACCTCGATCACCGTGCCGCTTTGCGCGCCGCGTGATGACAGGATGCGCAGGGTGCCGTCAAGCTGTTCGATACGCTCCTGCATGTTGCGCAAGCCTAGCCCGGCACTGGCCTCTTCCCTGCGGGTGGGCAGGCCGCGGCCGTTGTCGGCGATGCGCATGGTGGCACCCTTGGTATGGCCGCGCAGGTCGATATTGACCGAGGTGGCGCCGGAGTGACGCTCGATATTGGTCAGCGCCTCCTGCGCGATACGGTAGAGCGCGATCTTGGACTCGTGGTCGAGCCGGTTGCGGAACGGGACGGTGGCGAAATCGGTGGCGATGCCGGTGCGTTCGCTGAAATCGTCGGTCAGCGCCTTGAGCGCCGGGCCGAGCCCCAGGTCGTCGAGCACGCCGGGGCGCAGGTCGCGGCTGATGCGGCGCACCTCGGTGATGGCGGTGCCCAGGTGGTCGATCCCCTTGTCGAGCGGGACCTGCGCGCCGTCGTGATCGCCGCGCGCCAGCCGCCGCCGCGCGTTGTCGAGCGCGTAGCGGACCCCGACGAGCATCTGGCTGATCCCGTCATGCAATTCGCGCGCGACGCGCCCGCGCTCCTCTTCCTGCGCGTCGAAGACCCTTTGCGTGAGGTCCTTGAGCTTGGCATCGGCGAGACGTCTTTCACGGATATTCAACAACATCCCCGAGACGAAGACGATGAGAAGCGCCGCCATCACGATCACGCCGATATAGAGAAAGGTGCGCTGCACGCGCGCCTGAACCTCGGCGCGGGCATTGGCCACGGTGGCGAGCACGTCGTCGATGAAGACGCCGGTGCCGACCGCCCATTGCCAGTCCTGCAGGCCAACGACATAGGCGATCATCATCGCCTCCTCGCCGGTCGAGGGTTTCTGCCACATGAAGCTGTGCCAGCCGGCCCCCTTGCGGGCGAGGCGGATGAACTCGTCCACCACGGGCGTGCCGCTGCTGTCGGTCAGACCCTCCCAGTTGCGGTTGATGAACTCGGTCTGGCGCGGGCTCACCAGGTTCGTGCCGTCGTAGTCGTAGACGAAGAAGAACCCGTCCTTGCCGTAGATCATCGCGGCCAGGATCTGGGCGACGCGGGCCTTGGCCTCGGCGTCGTCATGCGAGGCGCGGCCGTAGATATGGGCGAAGCCGTTGCGCGCCTGGGTGACGTAATTGCGCAGTTCGGCCTTCTTGGCCTCGATCAGCCGCGCCTCGAGCGCCGCGATCTCGCGCGCGGCGGTGGCGCGCGCCTCGTAGGCGACGAGCGCGGCGATGGCCGCGACGGCGACCACCAGCGGGATGGCGGCGACAAGCGTCAGTTTCTGCGCGTAGCCGAGGCGGAAGGAACGGGCGAAGGGCATGGGCGAATCGTTACGCAATGCGCGGGGCAAAGCAAAGTCCCCGGGGTGATTCGCGGATAGATTCGGCGTGTTTCGCGTCGTTTCGCGAGATGCGGCCGCACGCGCGGTCCTTCGGCGAGACATGGAATGCAACGGGATCGGGCCAAACCGGGCGGGGAGGGCGCTTTTTTGAGCGTTCTACGTAGTTGTCGGTATTCACAGCGGAGTCCGGATGGGTAGTGTATGCGCACTTTAACGATCCGCCCGGGGCAAAACCCGGGCTCGTGCAATATGGGGAGGACCATTATGGATCGTCGTTCTTTTTTGAAAACCTCGGCGCTGGGTGGCTCGGCTGCTGCGGCGACGGCGCTGGCCGCTCCGGCTTACGCCCAGGGCAACCGCACGCTGACAATGGTGACGACCTGGGGTCGTGGCCTTGCCGGTGTGCATGATTCGGCGCAGCGCGTGGCCGACAACATCACCGCGATGACAGATGGCGCCCTGACCGTGGACCTGAAGGCCGCGGGCGAGCTGGTGGGCGCGTTCGAAGTGTTCGACGCGGTCACTTCGGGCCAGGCCGACATGTATCACGGCGCCGACTACTATTTCGTCGGTCAGCACCCGGCCTATGCGTTCTTCACCGCCGTGCCCTTCGGCATGACGGCGCAGGAACTGGCCAACTGGTACTATCACGACGGCGGCATGGAGCTGCATGACGAGCTGGGCCAGATCTTTGGCCTGAAGTCGTATCTGGGCGGCAACACCGGCGCGCAGGCGGGCGGCTGGTTCTCGAAGGAGATCAACAGCCCCGAGGACTTCAACGGGCTGAAGTTCCGGATGCCGGGCCTGGGCGGTCTGGCGCTGGGCAAGCTGGGCGCATCGGTTCAGAACATCCCCGGTTCGGAAGTGTACCAGGCACTGTCCTCGGGCGCGATCGACGGGACCGAGTGGATCGGCCCCTGGGCGGACGAGAAGGCCGGTTTCCAGGAAATCACCAAGATCTACTACACCGCCGGTTTCCACGAGCCGGGTGCGGGCCTGTCGGTGGCCACCAACCGCGAAGTGTTCGAGAGCCTGTCGCCGGCGCATCAGAAGATCGTCGAGATCGCCTCGGCCGAATGTCACCAGTGGAACCTGGCGCAGTTCCTCACCAATAACGGTGCGGCGCTCCAGCGTCTGCAGTCGGGTGGCGTGAAGATCATGGAATTCCCCGACTCCGTCTGGGATGCGTTCGGCCAGGCCAGCCAGGCCGTGCACGAAGAGAACCTGAGCGACGAACTCTACAAGAAGATCTATGACAGCGCGATGGCTTCGATGAAGTCCTCCTCGGCCTGGATCGAGGCGTCCTCGGGTGTCTATACCAGCCAGCGCGACCGCGTCCTGGGCTGAGACGACACTATCGACTGATCGGATCCCCCGCCGCGAGGCGGGGGGTCTTTCCCGTTGCGGGGCGCGGCCTGGGGAAGGACGCGGCGCCCGGCGCGACAGACTGCTAGCGGGGGCCCCATGCAGGAAGAGACCGGCATCTCTGTCCTTGGCGCTTTGTGGAACGGACTGATCTGGGTCCTGTCGAACATCGCCGAGGCGTTCTACAATTTCGGCTACGCCATCTCCCATCCGTCGCTCTGGCTGGACTGGTCGGACAAGGAAGCGGTGATGCGCTTCGTCTATTACGGCGGATCGACCGAGTTCTTCTTCGTCGTCTTCACGGCCTTCCTGGTCGTGACCGCCATCGGCATGTGGTCGAACCGGTTCATGTGGGGCGTGGTGCGGGGGCTGGAAGGGTTTGCCAACACCACCGGCCGCTTCTTTGCCTGGGCGGGCCTGCTGATGGTGATCCAGCAGATCGTGATCGTCTTCATGCAGCGGGTCTTTGCCCGGCCGGACATGGCCTTTGGCCTGGGCATTCCGTTCGAGATGGATATCAGCTGGTTCGCGGAGGAGCTGAAGCTCTACAACGCGATGGTGGTCTGCCTCTGCGTGACCTACACATTCGTGCAGGGCGGACATGTGCGGGTCGACCTGATCTATTCCGGCGTGTCGCACCGCACCAAGCGGGTGATCGACATGACGGGCTCGCTCCTGTTCATGATGCCTGCCGCGGTGGTGACCTGGATGTATGGTTGGTATTTCCTGTGGCGCCACCTGATCGTGCCGAAACCCTCGGCCAGCGACACGCTGGACCGGCTGGTGATGAAGGCGCGCGCGATGCGCTGGAACGTCGAGACCATCGGTTTCAGCCCGAACGGGTTCAACGCCTATTTCCTGTTCAAGATCCTGCTGGTGATCTTTGCGGGCATGGTCTTCATCCACGCCATCGCCTTCTTCTACCGGTCCTACCTGGAATTCGTCGAAGGCGAGGGGAGCGCGGGCAAGTACCTTGACCGCGACAGCCTGGGCGAGGGCGAAGAAGCCTATGAAGGCGCACATTAAGTTTAGGGACTAGAACCATGCTCTTCGGTCTTGATGGCGTCGAAATCGGCCTCATTATCGTGTTCATCTGCCTTTTCGGAGGCATCCTGTCCGGCTTTCCGGTGGCTTTCGCCATCGGCGGAGCCGGCATCATCTCCTTCGGGATCATCGCGGCGCTGGACAGCGCGGGCCTGCTGATCCACCAGGCGATCGACAGCTCTTCGGCGATGTATCGCGAGCTGGTCAATTCGGGCGTGCGGCCCGACTCGATCTCGATCTTCCGATACCCCGAGCTTCCGCGCATCGGCGAGCCGGTCTTCCCGCAGGGATGGGAAACCGCGCTGGACCGCAACATTTCGTTCATCGTGAACCGCATGAACGAGCGGGTGCTGGCCGGTCAGTCGATCGAGACGCTGCTGGCGGTGCTGATGTTCGTTCTCATGGGCATCACGCTGGAACGTTCGAAGATCGCCAACGACCTGCTGACCACCATGGCGCGGGTCTTTGGCCCGCTTCCGGGCGGTCTGGCCGTGTCCATCGTGGTGGTCGGCGCGTTCCTGGCGGCCTCGACGGGCATCGTCGGGGCGACCGTGGTGACGATGGGCCTGCTGGCTCTGCCCACCATGCTGCGCAACAACTATTCGCCGGAACTGGCGACGGGCGTGATCGCGGCCTCGGGCACGCTGGGGCAGATCATCCCTCCCTCGATCGTCATCGTTCTGCTGGGCACGCTGGCGGGCGATCTCTATTCCACTGCGCAGGAAGCGCGCGCGGTCGAGGCGGGCTGTACCGATGCGCTCACCTATCTGGGTGAGCCGGCGGTGGTTTCGGTGGGGACGCTGTTTCAGGCGGCGCTGTTGCCGGGGATCCTGCTGGCGCTGCTTTACGCGGCCTATGCCTTCGGCTTCGCACTGCTCAATCCGGAAAAGGCGCCGGCGGTCGAATTGTCCGGTGGATCGGGCGAGGCGGTCACCCGCGGCGAGGGCCTGACCTGGTTTTTGTTCGCGCCGGTGGGGCTGATCGTGGGGGCGATCCTGCTGGGGCAGGTGGGCATCATCGGCAGCCAGAGCGTCACCGTGTCGGGCTTTTCCGACGCCACCGAGGCGGCGAGCCTGCGCACGAACGTGTCCGAGGAATGCCGCGCGTCGATGATCGAGCTGCACGGGCAGGCGGCCTGGGACCGGGCCTTGGCCGAGCAGCAGCAGATCGAGGACGCCGGTGGTGCCGAGATGGCACATCGGCTGAGCGAGGAAGAGCTTGCCGCCGCGCTGGAGGCCAAGATCGCAAATGCCGCGCCCATCGGGACCGGCGTCGCGGTGATCGTGGTGCTGCTGGGGCTGACGCTGATCCTGGGCCGGGGTATCGCGCCCTCGGCCGATGCGCGGCCGCTCGCCATCGGCGGGCTGGGGCTGGTGCTGGCGCTGCTGGCCGATATCCTGCTGATCGGGCCCACGACCTCTTCGGGGGTGACCTGGTTGATCCTGGCCATCCCGATCCTGATCGCGCTCTGGGGGTGCCGGACCGCGGCGGCGCGCTGTGCGCGGAACGACCTGATCCGGGTGGTCTTTCCGCCGCTGGTGCTGATCATCGCGGTGCTTGGCTCGATCCTGGGTGGTGTCACCAACCCGACGCCTGCCGCGGCGCTGGGCGCGGGTGGCGCGATCATGCTGGCCGCCTATCGCAAGCTCCAGGAGCAGGACCAGTCGAGCCGGATCATCATCTGGGCCACCTTCGCGATCATCATCTGCCTGCTGATCGGGGTGAATTTCGACCTGCGGGTGAACCAGGGCGGGGTCTCGGTCGAGAGCTGGATCGCCTTCATCGCGGCCTATGGCGCCTATCTCTTCGCTCTGTTCGGCCTGCTGTTCGCCTGTTGGGTGCTGTTCTCCTCGGGGGTGTTGACGCCGGTGGTGCGCGAGACGGCCAAGGTGACCTCGATGGTGTTCACCATCCTGATCGGCTCCCAACTGCTGAACCTGGTGGTGATCTCCTTCGGGGGCGAGCATTACATCCAGCAGTTCCTCAAGAGCTTCGACAACGAGTTCACGGTCTTCCTGATCGTGATGCTGGTGCTGTTCATCCTGGGCTTCGTGCTCGATTTCCTCGAGATCATCTATATCGTGATCCCGATCGTCGGGCCGGTGATCTATGGCGGATCCTTCGATCCGAAATGGGTGACGATCATGGTGGCGGTGAACCTCCAGACCTCGTTCCTGACGCCGCCCTTCGGGTTCGCGCTGTTCTACCTGCGGGGTGTCGCGCCGCCGGAGATCACCACGGCGCATATCTATCGCGGGGTTCTTCCCTTCGTCCTCATCCAGGTGCTGGGGCTCGCGATCCTGTGGTTCTTCCCGGCGATCGTGACCATCGTGCCGGCACTGATCCCGAACTGAGCGGGCGCGGACGATCCGACGGAAAAGGGGGCCTTACGGCCCCCTTTGCTTTCTCATTGGGTGGGGGCGCTGCCCCCGTCGCGCGTGCCGCGCGACTCCCCCCGGGATATTTCGGGCAAGAGGAAGGGTTGGGTCAGCGCCCCGGGGCGAGCTCGGCGCGGATGGCATCGCCATGTTCGCCGCGTTCCGGGATCGGGCCGGGGCGGTGCGTCTGGCCGTCGAACCTCGGGGCGGGGGCGGCCTGGAGGGTGCCTTCGGCCTCGATCCATGTCTGCCGTGCGCGGTTCATCTCGTGCGCGGCGGCCTCGGACGGGGTGAGGATGGGGGCGACGCAGGCATCGGTGCCGAGGAACAGCTCCTCCCAATGGGCGCGGGGGTGTTGCGCGAAGTGCCCGGCAAGCCGGGCGGTGAGAAGCGGCCAGGCGGCCGGGTCGTATTGTTTCTGGAACTCGGGGTCCCCGGTGAGCCCCATCAGCTCGAGAAAGCGCGCGTAGAACTTGGGCTCCAGCGCCTGGATCGAAATGAAGCCGCCATCGGCGCAGGCATAGGACCGGCTCCAATGCGGGCCGTCGAGCAGGCTTTGCCCGCGCCTGTCCGAGAGCCCGCCGGCCTGGCGCAGGCTCATCAGCAGGTTCATCATGTGGGCCGATCCGTCATAGATCGCGGCATCGACCACGGTGCCCCTGCCGGTGGCGCGGGCATTGAGGATGCCGGCGAGCAGTCCCGTGACGAGATACATCGCCCCGCCGCCGATGTCGCCCACCAGCGTGGCCGGGGTCTGGGGCGGGTCTCCGGGCGCGGAGGCGTACCACATGGCGCCCGAAAGCGAGATGTAGTTGAAATCGTGGCCCGCGGCATGGGCCAGCGGGCCGGTCTGGCCCCATCCGGTCATGCGGCCGTAGACGAGCGCGGGGTTGAGCGCGTGGCACGCCTCGGGGCCGAGGCCCAGTTTCTCCATGACGCCAGGGCGAAAGCCTTCGATCAGACCGTCGGCGGTGGCGATGAGGGCCTTGGCGGTGGCGAGGTCGTCCGGGTCCTTGAGGTCGAGCGCGATGGAGCGTTTGCCGCGATCGAGCAGCGAGCGCTCGGGCATGCCCGGCGTCACGCCGCCGCCCTTGCGGTGGATCACGATGACTTCGGCGCCGAGGTCGGCCAGCGTCATGGCGGCGAAAGGGCCGGGGCCGAGCCCCTCTATCTCGACGATGCGGATGCCTGAAAGCATGTGGTTTCCTTTCGTTTCCGGGCAGGTTTCCGGGGTGTGCGCGGGATTGCAAGCGGGGCTGCGCGCGACGTGGGGTCATTTCGCGGGGTACTGTGCAGCGGGCGGGAGGCGTGCTTGTCTCGTGCCGAGACGACAGGGAGGAAGACATGGCGACAATCGCTTACGAGAAGGATGGCCGGATCGCACGGATCACGCTGAACCGGCCGGAGGTGATGAACGCGATCAACGACGAGCTGCCGGTGGACCTGGCCGAGGCGGTGGCGCGCGCGGATGCCGATCCGGGCGTGCATGTGATGGTTCTGTCCGGTCGGGGCGAGGCGTTCTGCGCCGGCTATGACCTGACTTTCTACGCCGAGGCGAACGGGTCGAACAACGTCACGCAGGAGATGCCCTGGGACCCGATCAAGGATTACCGGTTCATGTGGGCCAACACGCAGCATTTCATGGCGCTGTGGCGGGCAATGAAGCCGGTGATCTGCAAGGTGCATGGCCATGCCGTGGCCGGCGGGTCGGACATCGCGCTGTGTTCGGACATGATCATCATGGGGGAGAATGCGCGGATCGGCTACATGCCGACGCGGGTCTGGGGGTGTCCCACCACCGCGATGTGGGTCTACCGGATGGGCCCGGAGCGGGCCAAGCGGATGCTGTTCACCGGCGACAAGATCACCGGGCGCGAGGCGGCCGAGATGGGGCTTGTCCTGAAAGCCGTGCCCGAGACGGAGTTGGACGACGCGGTCGAGGAGATGGCGGCGCGGATGGCGAGCGTGCCCATCAACCAGCTGGCCATGCAGAAGCTGGTCATCAACAACGCGATGGAGCAGATGGGCCTGATGCAGACACAGCGGCTGGCCACCATATTCGACGGGATCACGCGGCATTCGCCGGAGGGGCTGAACTTCAAGGCCTTCGCGGAGCAGAGCGGGTGGAAACAGGCGGTGAACGAGCGCGATGAGGGAACATGGGACTGGACCGCGAACGCGCCCTTGCCGAAATCGAACCGGTAAGGCAGGCGCGCGACAGAGTTGCCATGACGGCAGGCGGACCTTAGCGTCGGGGGAACAGGGTTTTTCCACGCGGGGGACACAGGGTGCGCATCTCGATCCTGGTCGCGATTTTCCTGGGCGCCGCGCTGCTCGTGCTGGCGCTGCTGCGGCTGCATCCGCCCGACCGGCTGACCATCGCCGCAGGGCCCGAGAATGGCGCCTATGCCGCCATCGCGCAGCGCTATCGCGAGATCCTGGCGCGGGACGGCATCACGCTCGAGATCGTGCCCACGGCGGGATCGGTCGAGAATGCCCGGCTGATCGCCTCGCGCGCGGTCGATGTCGCGCTGCTTCAGGGCGGGATCGACGTTCCCGAGCCCGGCGCCGAGGCGATCGGCGCCGTGTTCTTCGAGCCGCTGGTCTTCCTGGTGCGCGCGGGGGCAGAGATTTCGGGCAACCCGGCGCTCTGGTCGGGGTTGCGCATCAATAGCGGGCAGGAGGGGTCGGGCACTGCTGCGGCCTTTCGCGACCTCGAGGCGGCGGTGGGACTGCCGCCCGACCGGAACACGCATCTGTCGGTGAGCTATGCCGAGTCCATCGCGGCATTGCTGCGGGGGGAAATCGACATCGCGGTTTTCGTGGCGCCCATCGATGCGCCCTACCTGGTCGCGGCCTACGGAGATGAGCGGCTGCACTTCCTGCGACTTGTCCATACCGAGGCGATTTCGCGCCGCATGGTCTATGCCGATACGGTGACGGTCCCGGCGGGGGCGATTTCGCTGGACCCGGTGCTGCCGATCGGGGCCTTCTCGCTGGTGGCCCTCAAGGCGCGGCTCGCCGTCGTTCCCGACCTGCACCCGGCGCTGGTGAACCGGCTGACCATGGCGGCGATGGAACTGCATCGCGAGCGCGGGATCATTACCGAGCATCAGACCTTTCCCTCGGTCGAGGGGGCGCGGCTGCCGGTCAACAACGCCGCCCGACAACTGATCGTCGAGGGGCCGTCGACCTGGCATGACTGGCTGCCCTACTGGATCGCGGCGCAGATCAACCGCGTGCTGCTGCTGCTGTTGCCTTTCGTCTTCATCGTGTTGCCGCTGTTGCAGGCGCTGCCCGGGATCTATGCCTTCTTCATGCGCTGGCGGGTCTGGCAATATTATCCCGAACTGGGTCGGATCGAGGAGGAACTGGCCGCGCGGCCCGAGGGCGCGGCGCTGGACCAGTTGCAGGCACGGCTAGAGGCGGTGGAGGCGCGTCTGGCCGGGATGCGCCTGCCGGTGGCCTATCGGCAGGGGCAATACGACACGCGGCTGCATATCGACCTTATTCACAAGCGCATCGAGGCGTTGCGCGACGACTGGGAAGAGGCGCGGGGTCCGGTCAGTAACGAGCCTTGATCCCCGCGGCGCGGGCGATGCGGCGGGCTTTCTGCTGTTCGCGCAGGAAGACGAAAAGCCCGGCACCGGCAATCAGCGCCATACCGATCCAGACCTCCCAGTCGGGCAGTTCCGACCAGATCGCCCAGCCCCAGAACACCGCGAGCGGCAGGCCCACGTATTCGAAGGGCGCGGCGGTGGCTGCGTCGGCCAGGCGGTAGCCCTGGCTGAGGCAATAGCCGACGATGGCCGAGTTGACGCCGAGCCCGATCAGGTAGGGCCAGTCTGCGTCAGCAGGCCATGTCCAGGCGCGCAGCAGGAAGATCACGCTCTGGTTCTCGGCCCCTTCGGCAAAGCGGCCATCGCCCGCGACGAGGTAGAAGGCCAGAGAGACGAGGAGAAAGCTGCCCTGGATATAGACCGAGAGCGCCGAGGCCTGGGTGGTCGCGCCCAGCTTGCGCGTCATCAACTGGTTGAGCGCGTAGAAGAGCGCCGCGAGCATCGGCAGCAGCAGGACGATGCGGCTGACCTCCAGCGTCTCGCCGCCTTCCCAGGGTCGCTGCATGATCAGCGCGCCGGCAAAGCCCACCACCACCGCGCCGATCCGCAGGGGGCCCACCTTTTCGCCCAGGATCGGAATGGACAGGAGCGTGATGAAGAGCGGGGCCACGAAGAACAGCGCCGTCGCCTCGGCCAGGGGCAGGACCGCGAGGGCGGCGAAATAGGTCATGTTGGCGATCACCACCAGCAGCCCGCGCAGGAAATGCAGCCCCGGCTGCCGGGTGCGCAGGATGGACCAGCCGCCCTCGAACTGGACCATGGCCAGAGAGAAGAGAATGCCGATCCCCGAGCGCAGAAAGACCAGTTGGTGCAGGGGATAGCCGCCCGACAGCTCCTTGATCAGCATGTCGTTGGCCGAGATGGCGGTAACGCCGATGATGATGAAGACGATGCCGGCACCGGGCCGGTTCAACGCGCTTGTCGTCATGTCGTTATTCCCTGGGGCAAGCAGGATCGCGGCCCGGACCGGGCCTATCGCTATCACAAAGGGCAGTCCTGTCCATGTCTCATTTGCCCACTGCCATGTTGCGGAGCGCGGGAGGCCGTGGCACCAATGGCGCGAGCCTTTGGTGTCGAGGAGGAACCCGGCCATGCACATGAGCGATGAAAGAGAGATCGCAGCGCCCCGCGAAACCGTCTATGCCGCCCTGCTCGATCCCGATGTGCTGAAGGCCTGCGTGCCCGGCGCGCAGGAGGTCGCCGGCAACCCGCAGGACGGGTATGACGCCGTGGTCACGCAGAAGGTCGGCCCCGTCAAGGCGACTTTCAAGGGGACGGTGACCATGTCGGACATGGTCGAGAACGAGAAGCTGACCATCGCCGGGGAAGGCAAGGGCGGCGCCGCGGGCTTTGCCAAGGGCGGCGCGCAGGTCACACTGGCGGAGACCGAGAGCGGCGGCACGCTGCTGTCCTACGAGGTCGATGCCAAGGTGGGCGGCAAGCTTGCGCAGCTGGGCAGCCGGCTGATTGACGGCTTCGCCAAGAAGATGGCCGACCAGTTCTTCCAGAACCTGCAGGAACGGATCGAGGGCCCGGCCGACGAGGGCCCGGACGAGGCCGGCGAAGCACCGGCTGCGGCGGAGAAGAAGGGCTGGTTCGGGCGTCGCACGGGCAAGGCGTGACGCGCGGGATGGCCTCGATCCTGTCGATCCGCGATCTGCGGAAATCCTACGAGGGCGGATTCGAGGCGCTCAAGGGCATCAGCCTCGAGATCGAGGAGGGTGAGATCATCGCCCTGCTCGGCCCCAACGGGGCGGGCAAGACGACGCTGATCTCGACCATCTGCGGCATCACCACGCCAAGCTCGGGCACGGTCACGGTGGGTGGGCATGACATCCAGTCGGAGTTCCGCGCCGCGCGCCGCATGATCGGGCTGGTCCCGCAGGAGATCGCGCTGGAGCCATTCGAGAAGGTGATCAACACGGTCCGATTCTCGCGCGGGCTGTTCGGGCATGGGCGCGACGATGCGCGGATCGAGGAGATCCTGCGCAAGCTGTCGCTCTGGGACAAGCGCGACAACGCGATCAAGGAACTGTCGGGCGGCATGAAGCGGCGCGTGCTGATCGCCAAGGCGCTGGCGCATGAGCCGCGCGTCCTGTTCCTCGACGAGCCGACGGCGGGCGTGGATGTCGAATTGCGCAAGGACATGTGGCAGGTGGTGGCCGAGCTGAAAGCCGCAGGCGTGACGATCATCCTGACCACCCATTACATCGAAGAGGCCGAGGCCATCGCCGACCGCATCGGCGTGATCAGCGGCGGCGAATTGCTGCTGGTCGAGGAGAAGAACGCGCTCATGCGGCGGATGGGGCGCAAGCATATCGAGGTGCAGCTGACCGAACCGATTTCCGAGATCCCGGCGGCGCTGGCGAAACACGACCTTGAACTGGCGGGCGAGGGCGACATCCTTGTCTACAGCTACGACACGCACAAGCGCACGGGGATCACCGCGCTGCTGAACGACGTGGCCGAGGCGGGGCTGGTCCTGCGCGACGTGGCCACGCGGCAGTCGAGCCTGGAAGAGATCTTCGTCAACCTCGTCTCGGGAGAGAAGGCATGAACTGGTCCGCGATCGGCGCCATATACCGATTTGAGATGTCGCGCTTCTTTCGCACGCTGACGCAGAGTTTCATCTCGCCGGTGCTGTCCACGTCGCTGTACTTCGTGGTCTTCGGCACCGCCATCGGCAGCCGCATCCAGGAGGTCGAGGGCGTGTCCTATGGCGCGTTCATCGTGCCGGGGCTGATCATGCTGTCGGTGGTGATGCTGGCCATCTCCAACGCCTCGTTCGGGATCTATTTCCCGAAATTCATCGGCACGATCTACGAGCTGCTCTCGGCGCCGGTGAATTTCATCGAGATCGTGGTGGGCTACGTTGGCGCGGCGGCGACCAAGTCGCTGTTCGTGGGGGTGGTGATCCTGATCACGGCCAGCTTCTTCGTCGAGTTGAGGATCGAGCATCCGCTGGCCATGGTGGCCTTTCTCGTGCTGACCTGCCTGAGCTTCTCGCTGCTGGGGTTCATCGTCGGCATCTGGGCCAGCAATTTCGAACAGATGTCGCTGATCCCGCAGCTGGTGGTGACGCCGCTGATCTTCCTGGGCGGGACGTTTTATTCAATCTCGATGCTGCCGCCGGTTTGGCAGACGATCACGCTGTTCAATCCTGTGGTCTACCTGATCTCGGGTTTTCGCTGGTCGTTCTACGGGATGGCGGATGTGCCCATTCTGGCGAGCCTTGCGGCCATTGTCGGGTTCACCGGTTTGTGCCTTGCGGTGATCTGGTGGATCTTTCGCACCGGCTGGCGCATCCGGAGTTGAGCGCGGCGGCGTGGCATTTGCGCCCCCGCGCGAAACGAATCCGGGTTCCGCGACGTTTCCCGCTGCCCGGTGTCTTGTTAACCGGCTGACGGCATTCTACATCGGGCTTCATGAAACTGCGGTTGCCCTTCATCAAAAATCCGCCCCTTGTCTCGATCGTCCGGCTCTCGGGCGCAATCGGCATGGCCGGGCGCGGCTCGATCAGCGATGCCACGTTGCGGCCCCTGCTGGAAAAGGCGTTTCGCCGGGGCAAGCCCGCGGCCGTGGCGCTGGAGATCAACTCTCCGGGCGGCTCCCCGGTGCAAAGCTCGCTGATCGGCGCGCGCATCCGGCGGCTGGCCGAGGAGACCGAGGTTCCGGTCTATGCCTTCGTCGAGGATGTCGCTGCCTCGGGCGGGTATTGGCTGGCGGCGGCGGCGGACGAGATCTGGGCCGATGACAGCTCGGTCCTGGGGTCGATCGGGGTGATCTCGGCGGGGTTCGGGGCACATGTCTTCCTCGCCCGGCAGGGCGTGGAGCGACGCATCCATACCGCAGGCAAGTCCAAGTCTTTCATGGACCCGTTCACGCCCGAGAAGAAGGAAGACGTGGCGCGGCTGGAGCGGCTGCTGGAGGATATCCACGCCAATTTCATCACCCATGTGAAGGATCGCCGGGGCGACAAGCTCTCGACCGAGGAAGAGCTGTTCACCGGCGAGATCTGGCTGGCCCGGCGCGCCGCTGAACTGGGCCTGATCGAGGGCGTGGGGCATCTGAAGCCCAAGATGCAGGAACGGTTCGGCGACAAGGTGCAATTCCGCCGCTATAGCGTGCGCCGCCCCTTCTGGTCGCGCTTCGGCGCGGAGGTGACGCAGGACGTCCTGGCCGGGATCGAGGAGCGGGCGAGCTTCGCGCGTTTCGGGCTCTGACGTGATCCTCAAGATCGTCTCTCTCTTCCTCGTGGTCATGGCCGTTCTGGCGATCTTCGGCAAGCTCCGCTTTCCAGGGCAGAAACGGCTGGCCTCGGCGCGCTGCCCGCGCTGCGGGCGGTTCCGCATCGGCAAGGGCCCGTGTGCCTGTGGACATGGAGGTCGCAAATGACGCCATGGCTTCTCTCGGGTCTCGGGCTGGTCGTCCTGCTTCTGGCGGGCGACGCGCTGGTACGAGGCGCGGTGAACCTGAGCCTTAGGCTGGGCGTGCCCGCGTTGATCGTCAGCCTGACCATCGTGGCCTTTGGCACCTCGGCGCCCGAGTTGCTTATCGCGATAAAGGCGGTGCAGGAGAACGCGCCGGGCATCGCGCTTGGCAACGTGGTCGGATCGAACACGGCCAATATCCTGTTGGTGCTGGGGGTTCCGGCGATCCTGTCCAGGCTGCACACCAGCGAATGCGACACGCGCAAGACCTACGTCTTCATGTTGCTGGCCTCGGTGCTGTTCATCGCGCTGGCCTTCACCGGATCTTTCACCTGGGTGAGCGGGCTGATCCTGCTGGGCGCGCTTGGCCTGGTGCTGCTGGATGCCTTTCGCGAGGCCAAGGCCCATCGCAAGGCCGGCAAGGAGGCCGAGGCCGATATCGACATCGAAGAACTTGAGGGTGCAGACCCGGACATGCCCTGGTGGCGGATCGGGGTCTACCTGGTGCTGGGCCTCGTCGGCCTGCCGATGGGGGCGCATCTGCTGGTAGAGAACGCCACGATCATCGCGCTGACCTATGGCGTGAGCGAGACGGTGATCGGCCTGACACTGGTGGCGGTGGGCACCTCGCTGCCGGAACTGGCGACGACGGTGATGGCCGCGCTGCGGCGGCAGGCGGATGTCGCGCTGGGCAACGTGATCGGGTCGAACATGTTCAACCTTCTGGCCATCGTGGGCATCGCGACCTTCGTGGGCGAGATCCCGGTCGATCCCGAATTCCTGCGCTTCGATCTTTGGGTGATGCTGGCGGCCTCGGTCCTGATCATTCCCTTCGTCTTTTTCAAGCAGGATATCGGACGCGTCTGGGGCGCGGCCTTGACCACGCTTTACGTGATCTATGTGGTGGTCCTCCTGTTCTGATCCTCAACCGGAGACTTCCGCATGACCCGAGCCCTCGTGACCGGCGCCGGCATCCGTCTTGGCCGCGCCATGGCGCTGTACCTTGCCCGGAGAGGGCTGGATGTGGCGGTGCATTACGCCAGTTCCGAGGGGCCGGCGCAGGAGGTGGTCGACGAGATCCGAGCAATGGGGCGCAAGGCCTGCGCGGTCCGCGCCGACCTGCTGGACGAGACCGAGACGCAAGACCTGCTTCCGGCTGCGGCCAGGGCGTTGGGCGGGCCGATCACGCATCTGGTCAACAATGCCTCGATCTTCGAATACGATACGGTCGAAAGCGCCACGCGCGAAAGCTGGGACCGGCACATGGAAAGCAACCTGCGCGCGCCCTTCGTGCTGACGCAGGCGATGGCGGCGCAGGGGCTGGAAGCGGCCGAGGACGAGAATGGCGAGCCGATCGCGGTCGGGCTGATCGTCAACATGATCGACATGCGCGTGCGCAAGCTGACCCCGGAATTCATGACTTATACATTGGCCAAGATGGGACTGTGGACGCTGACCCGCACGGCGGCACAGGCGTTGACGCCGGCCATTCGCGTGAACGGGATCGGGCCGGGACCGACCTTGAAGGGGCACCGCCAATCCGAGGCGCATTTCGCGGCGCAGCGGGCGCAGACCATCTCGGGGCGGGGGGCGAACCCGTCCGATATCACTGCCGCTTTGGGCTATTTCATGGATGCCCCTGCGGTAACCGGGCAGTTGCTTTGCGTTGACGGCGGGCAGCATCTGGCATGGCGTACACCCGATGTTCTGGGGCCGGAATAGGTAGGGGCCGTGCAAGTTTTGCACCGGTCACATGGCTTTCACGGAAGCGTTACAAAAACGCCTTTGATTTCATAAACTTGTCCCGAGTTGAAAATAATATCCATTAATACCAGTTGGTTATGGATGTGCTCATTTTTTGTGCAGCTCGACGAAACCGCGATGGAACAAGGGAAATTCCGGATGCCCGGAAAGTTATCGGCACAGTTATCCACAGAAACCGTGGATTTGTTTACGCTTGAAACCGCCGCGCCAAGATTGCAGCCGGAGGCGAAGAATCATAGTTCGATGAGATGACCGAGAAAGACGACACGCAAACCGACTCGCGGCCGACCGGCTATGCCTGCATCCAGAGCTATCTGAGGACGCTGGACGGTTCTCCGGGCGTCTACAGGATGCTGGATGCGCAGGCGCGCGTTCTCTATGTCGGCAAGGCGCGCAACCTGAAGGCGCGGGTGTCGAACTATGCCCGGCCCGGACACAGCCCCCGGATCGAGCGGATGATCCGCGAGACCGCCTCGATGATGTTCCTGACCACGCGCACCGAGACCGAGGCGCTGCTGCTGGAACAGAACCTGATCAAGCAGCTCAAGCCCAAGTACAACGTGCTGCTGCGCGACGACAAAAGTTTTCCCAACATCCTGGTGGCGAAGGATCATGCCTATCCGCAGATCAAGAAGCATCGCGGCGCGAAGGCCGAGAAGGGGGCCTATTTCGGTCCCTTCGCCAGCGCGGGCGCGGTCAACCGGACGCTGAACCAGCTGCAAAAGGCGTTCCTGCTGCGCAACTGCTCGGATTCGATGTTCGACAGCCGGACGCGGCCCTGTCTTCTCTACCAGATCAAGCGGTGTTCGGGTCCTTGCGTGGGGCATATCTCGAAGGCCGAGTATGCTGAAAGCGTGCGCGATGCCGAACGGTTCCTGTCGGGCCGGTCCACCAAGGTGCAGGAGGATCTGGCCGCGCAGATGGCGGAGGCGTCCGAGGCGATGGAGTTCGAGCGCGCCGCCGCCCTGCGCGATCGCATCCGCGCACTGACCAACGTGCAGAGCGCCCAGGGCATCAATCCGCGCGGCGTGGCAGAGGCCGACGTGATCGCGCTGCACATGGAGGGCGGGCAGGCCTGCGTTCAGGTCTTCTTCATCCGGGCGAACCAGAACTGGGGCAATCGCGACTTCTATCCGCGCGTCGGGCCGGATGTGGGGCCGGCAGAGGTGATGGAGGCGTTCCTCGGCCAGTTCTATGACAACAAGGAACCGCCCCGGCAGCTGATCCTGTCGGACGCGATCGAGAATGAAGACCTGATGACGCAGGCGTTGAGCGAGAAGGCGGGCCGCAAGGTCGAGATCCTGGTGCCTCAGCGGGGCGAGAAGGCCGAGCTGGTCTCGGGCGCGCTGCGCAATGCGCGCGAGGCACTGGGGCGACGAATGGCGGAAAGTGCGACGCAGGCCAAGCTGCTGCGCGGGCTGGCCGAGGCCTTCGATCTGGACGCGCCGCCCGAGCGGATCGAGGTCTATGACAACTCGCACATCCAGGGCACCAACGCGGTGGGCGCAATGATCGTCGCGGGGCCGGACGGGTTCATGAAGAGCCAGTACCGCAAGTTCAACATCCGTGGAGAGGACCTGACGCCAGGCGACGATTTCGGGATGATGAAGGAGGTGCTGACGCGGCGCTTTACCCGGTTGCAGAAAGAGGATCCCGATCGCGACAAGGGGCTGTGGCCCGACCTGTTGCTGATCGACGGCGGCGCCGGGCAGGTGAGCGCCGTGGCCGAGATCATGCGCGGCCATGGGGTCGAAGACATCCCCATGGTCGGCGTCGCCAAGGGCATCGACCGCGACCAGGGCAAGGAGGAATTCCACCGGGTGGGGCAGCGTCCCTTTGCGCTCAAGCGCAACGACCCGGTCCTATATTTCATCCAGCGGCTGCGGGACGAGGCGCACCGGTTCGCCATCGGTACGCATCGGGCCAAGCGGGCCAAGGCGGTTTCGGCCAACCCGCTGGACGACATCCCCGGCGTCGGCGCCTCGCGCAAACGCGCGCTGCTGGCACATTTCGGCAGCGCCAAGGCGGTGAGCCGGGCGAACCTGGCCGATCTCAAGGCGGTCGAGGGGATCTCGGCCGGGTTGGCCCAGAAGGTTTACGATTTTTTCCACGAACGCTGACTTGCCATTCCTGCGCCGCTGGGCTTGGCTGCGCGGCAGGAGGATTTCGAATGGACATCATGCAGGGCTTTCCGCCGCTTGACGAGAACCGAGCCACGCTGGCGAACTGGCGGCAGCAGCCGTTTTCGTCCTGGGCGTTTCATCATGTGCGCGAGATCGTGCCTTCGGCCGAGATCCGCAACGATCCCGGCGATGTCTGGACGCTGGAGGATTGCGCGCCGATCCTGACCTCGGACGAGATCGAGGCGGCGATCGAAGGCACGCAGACCGACGCGCTGGTGGTGCTGCATGAGGGCCGCGTGGCGCATGAGCTTTACCGCAACGGGATGGGACCGCAGGATCAGCACATCCTCATGTCGGTGTCGAAGTCCATGCTGGGTCTTCTGGCGGGCATCCTGATTGACAAGGGGCTTCTGGACGTGGGGGCCGAGGTCACGCATTACCTGCCGGAACTGGCCGGAACCGCCTATGCCGGGGCGACGGTGCGCGATGCGCTGGACATGCGGGTGGGCGTGGCCTTCGAGGAAGATTACGAGGCGACCTCGGGCCCGATCATCGCCTATCGCAAGGCCGCCAACTGGAACCCCGTGGCGCCGGGCGACGACCCGGTCGACCTGCGCGGGTTCCAATCGTTGCTGACCGAGAACGATGGCGGGCATGGCGGGCGCTTTCACTATGTCTCGCCGGTGACCGACATGCTGGGATGGCTGTTGGAGCGGGCGGCCGGCGTGCGCTATGCCGACCTGATGGCCGAGCATCTCTGGCAGCCAATGGGGGCGGAACGGCCCGGCTATATCACGGTGGACCGGATCGGCGGGGCGCGTGCGGCGGGTGGCATGTGCGTCACGCCGCGCGACCTGGCCCGCGTCGGGCGGCTGATGGCGGCAGGCGGTATGCGCGAGGGACGGCAGGTGATCCCGCTGGGCTGGCTGGAGGATATCGCCACGCAGGGCGACCGCGCGGCATGGCAGCAGGGGGATTTCGCCGAGAAATTCCCGGGCTTCGACATGTGTTATCGCTCCAAGTGGTACGTGCATCCCGGCGAGACGCCGCTCATTCACGGGCTGGGCATTCACGGGCAGTTCCTGTTCGTCGACCCGGTGCGCGATCTGTCCATCGCCTGGGTCTCGTCCGAGGCAGAAGCCGTGAGCGAGATCACCGGGCCGAAGCGGTTCGACCTGGTGGCAAGGCTCCGCGCGGCGCTGTGAACGGGCTGACCCTTTCCTCTCTCCCTCGGGCGCGGTACACCGGGGCATGATCTGGAACCTGCCAAATATCCTGACCCTGCTGCGCCTGCTGGCCTCGCCCGCGCTGGCGGTGATGTTCCTCTATTTCGACCGGCCTTATGCGGACTGGTTCGCGTTGATCCTTTTCGCGAGCGCCTCGCTGACCGACTGGATCGACGGCTACCTCGCCCGTGCCTGGAAGCAGGAGACCAAGATGGGTGCGATGATGGACCCGATCGCCGACAAGGCGATGGTGGTGATCGCGCTGATGATCCTGGTGGGATACGCGCAGGAGCACTGGACGCCCTGGCTGGTGCTGCCGGCGACGGTGATCCTGTTCCGCGAGGTCTTCGTCTCGGGGCTGCGGGAATTTTTGGGCGACGTGGCGGGGACGCTGAAGGTCACCAAGCTGGCCAAGTGGAAGACCACGGCGCAGATGGTTGCCATCGCGGTGCTGTTTGCGCAGGGCATCTTCGAGCATTACGGGAATCGGGCAGGGGCCGAGTGGACGGGCAATGTAGGCCTCGTGCTGATCTGGATCGCGGCGGCGCTGACGCTGATCACCGGCGTCGACTATCTGCGCAAGGCGATGCCGCATCTAAAGGAGACGCGCTGATGGATGTTCTCTATTTCGCATGGGTGCGCGAGAGGATCGGCCTGCCGCGCGAGCGGGTCGAGACGCAGGCCGCCACCGTTGCCGAACTGGTCGAGGAGCTGCGCGGACGCGAGGCGCGCTACGAAGCGGCCTTTGCCGATCTCTCGGCGCTGCGCGTGGCGCTGGACCAGGAGTTGTCGGATTTCGAGGCGCCCTTGGACAATGTGCGGGAGGTCGCGTTCTTTCCGCCCATGACGGGGGGCTGAGATGCGTGTGCGTGTACAGGAAGAGCCGTTCGACCTGGGCGCCGAGGCCAATGCCTTTGCCGAGGGGGGGATGGCCAACGGGGCCATCGTCACCTTTACCGGCGTCGTCCGCGACGTGGCGGGCGGCCTCGCCGCGATGGAGATCGAGCATTATCCGGGCATGACCGAGAAAGCCATCGCCGGGATCGCCGAGGAAGCGCGAACGCGTTGGAACCTGGGCGACGTGCTGGTGATCCATCGGCATGGCCGGCTGGCGCCGGGCGAGCGGATCATGATGGTCGCCACCGCCGCGCCGCATCGCAAGGACGCCTTCGAGGCGGCGGAATACCTGATGGACTACCTCAAGTCGCGCGCGCCCTTCTGGAAGAAGGAGATCACGTCGACGGGGGCGGAATGGGTGGCCGCACGGGATGAGGATGAGGACGCGCTGACCCGCTGGTAGCGTCCCGTGGCAAGCAGGCCAGGGGGCGCTGCCCCCCTCTTGGAGCGTTCCGCGCCAATTCACCCCCCGTCGGTATTTGAAAAGAGGTGAAGATGCGGCCGCGTGGCCGGTCCGGCAGGCCATGTCGATGCCGCACGTGGGAACAGCCCCCTATGTCAGGCGTTAAACGCCGGAACGCGACACCCGGAGGGACATGTGCCACAGGACGACAAGCCGACCATCCTCATCACCGGGGCGGGGGGCCGCATCGGCGGCGCGCTGACTGCGCGGCTGAGACGCGACTATACCGTTCTGGGGCTGGACCTGCCCGCAGCGGCCGAGGCCGATCACATCTTCGGCTGCGATATCACCGACCCGGATTCGGTTGCCTCGGCGCTGGAGGAGGTGAGCGAGGCGGCCGGTGGAAAGCTGGTCGCGGTGATCCACCTGGCCGCCTTTTTCGACTTTTCCGGCAAGGAGCATCCCGCATATGAGGCTGTGAATGTCGAGGGCACGCGCAACCTGTTGCAGGGGCTGTCGGCACTGGAGGTCGAGCAGTTCATCTATTCCGGGACGATGCTGGTGCATGAACCGGGCCGTCCCGGCGAGCGGGTGGACGAAGAGGTGCCCCTGGCCCCCGGCTGGGCCTATCCGCAGTCCAAGGCGCGCGCGGAGGAGGTGATCCGCGAGACCGCGCCCGGCACCAATCCCGAGATGTCGGTGCTGCTCCTGCACCTTGCGGGGCTTTACGACGACGAGACGGCGGTGCCAACGCTGAGCCAACAGATCGCGCGGATCTATGAGCGCGATCTGAAGAGCCACGTCTATTCGGGCGACACAAGCGCCGGGCAGAGCTTCATCCATTTAGACGACATGCTCGACCTGTTCGAGGCGGCCGTGGCGCGTCGTGGCCGTTTCGAGGGTATCGAGGTGGTGCTGGCAGGCGAGCCGGATGCCATCGGCTATGACCGCTTGCAGGAGGAGATCGGCCGGTTGATCCACGGATCCGACACGTGGGAGACGCTGCGCGTGCCTGCGCCCGTCGCCCGCGCCGCCGCCAAGGCCGAGGTCAAGGCCGAGGGGCCGATTCCGGATGCCTTCGACGAGGGCGAGAAGCCCTTCATCAAGCCCTTCATGATCGAGCTGTCATCCGATCACTACGCTCTCGATATCTCGAAGGCGCGCGATCTGCTGGGGTGGGAGCCGAAACATCGCATCCTCGACGAGTTGCCGAAGATGGTTGCGGTGCTGAAGAAGGATCCGGCGGGCTGGTACAGGGCCAACGGGATCACCCCGCCGGTCTGGCTGCGCGCGGTCGAAGCGCGCGAGGGGTCGGACCCCGAAGAGATCCGCGCCAGGCACGAGAAGGAATATCGCACGCAGCATCGCCGCAACATCTGGGGCCATTGGGCGAATGCGGGGCTTGGGGCCTGGCTGATGACCTCGCCGCCTTTGCTGGGGTATGGCGGCTGGATGGCGGTGAGCGACGTGGTCGCGGGGCTGGCGCTGCTGGTGCTGGGGTTGCTGTCGCTGTCGTGGCGGCTGCCGCATGCGCGGTTCGGCGCGGCCTTGGTGGGGGCTTGGGTGCTTTTCGCGCCGCTGCTTTTCTGGACCGAAAATGGCGCGGCCTATCTCAACGCGACGCTGGTGGGGATGCTGGCCATCGGTTTTGCCCTGGCCCTGCCGCCGATGCCGGGCGTGTCGCCGGCGGCCGCACAGACGGGGCCGACCATCCCCAAGGGCTGGGATTACTCGCCGTCCGACTGGTTCCAGCGCCTGCCGGTGATCGCGCTGGCGGTGGTGGGGCTGATCGTCTCGCGATACCTGACGGGGTATCAGCTGGAGACCATTGATGCCGTGTGGGAGCCGTTCTTTCCCGGGACACTCGAGGGCAAGAACGGAACCGAGCAGATCATCACCTCGGAGGTGTCCGAGGCCTGGCCGGTGCCCGATGCCGGGGTGGGCGCGTTGACCTATGCGCTGGAGATCCTGGTGGGCGCCATCGGGTCGGCCCGCCGCTGGCGGACCATGCCTTGGCTGACCGTCATGTTCGGCGTGATGATCGTGCCGCTGGGCGCGGTGTCGATCTTCTTCATCGTGATCCAACCTATCGTGATCGGCACCTATTCGACGCTGGCGCTGATCGCTGCGGCGGCAATGCTGTTGCAGATCCCCTACGCGGTGGATGAGCTGGTGGCGACGATCCAGTTCCTGATCCGCCGGGCGAAGGCGGGGCAGCCCTGGCTGTGGGTCTTCTTTACAGGCGACACGGATGAGGGGCCGGACGAGCGGCAGATGGACGATTTCGAACGCAGCCCGCGTGTCATCCTGCGCGAGATGCTGACGGGCGGGATCACCCTGCCCTGGACGCTGGCGGTCTCGATCGGGATCGGGGTGCTGCTGATGCTGGCGCCGCTGTGGCTGACATGGGACAGCCCGCTGGCCGCCGTCGTCCACATCTGCGGTGCGCTCGCTTTGACCGTGTCGGTGACGGCGCTGGCCTCGGTCGTGCGGATTGCGCGGTTCCTGAACGTGATCATCGGCGTGGTGCTGATCTTTGCGCCGATGGTGGCGGGCGGAGGCCTTTGGGGCTACCTGACCTGCATGGGGCTGGGCCTGGCGCTGATCGGGCTGGCCATCCCGCGGGGCCGGATCGGTGGGAGCTACGGGTCGATGGATCGCTGGGTGCGGTAGCGCCTGGGCCAGGTGGCGTCCGAAGGCAGGGAGGGGGCGCTGCCCCCTCTTGGCGCGTGACGTGCCAATTCACCCCCGCCGGTATTCGTCAACGGGAAGAAGGGCTGGTGCTCGCTGGATCTCAGTGTCAGGCCGAGAGGCGCAGGGCACCTCGCAGGGCACGGGCCTGCATATCCTCGTTGCCGCCATATCCCATGCGGGCCATCAGCGCCTCCTCCTGCGGGTGGGGCCGTTTCAGGAGGCTGGCCGCGAGAAGCCGTGCCTTGCCGTGGAGTGTTGCGGCCTCGCGCGAGAGCAGGCTGAGCGCGGGAAGAATCGTCTGTTCGATCTCGTCGAAATCTGTCCCGAGGGGGAAGCCGGGCAGGTGGTCGCGATACGGGTCGAGCCAGCGCGTGACGGTTTCGGGGCGGTTGTCACAAGCGGCCTCGCGCAGGGTGAAATCCTGCGGCAGCTTGCCCGCCTTTTGCGCGGTCTCGATCAGGTCGGCTTGGAACCGGCTGTCTGCGATGGCGATGAGGCTGCCGATCACGGCGGCGTCGGAGCGGCCGCGCAGATCGGCCATGCCGTATTCGGTGACGACGATATCGCGCATGTGGCGAGGCACGGTGGTGCTTTCGAGCTGCCAGCGTATGTTGCTGCTGACGGCGCCATTCTTCTCGCGCGTGGCGGGCAGGGTGATGATGGCGCGCGCGTCATGCAGGGCGAAGGCCTGTTCGACGAAGTTGAACTGGCCGCCCACGCCGCTGACGACCTGACCGTCCCCCACCGTGTCGGACATCACGTCGCCCAGCAGCGAGACCTGCATCGCGCCATTGACGAAGCGCGCCTTGACGCGGGCGGCCCGCTTTTCTTCCTCTTGCCCATAGAGCTGGTTGGTGAAGCTGACCGGTGCCATCGCGATCTTTTTCCGTTTGCCCGGAGGCATCTCGCGCAGGCGGCGGTAGAATGCGCGCGATTCCACGAAGAAACCCGCGTGGATCGCGGCGCCGTCGACCTCGCGGCGGATCACGCCCTCCTCGAACAGGGTCAGCAGGCCGCCCACCAGCATCTCGGTCACGCTGTAGAGGCCGGTGTCGAACGCGTCGCCCGCCGGCCGGGCAATGGGAAAGGGGCAATCGGACTGGATGGGCGCGACCTTTCCCCGGTGGCGCAGCCGCAGAGCGTGGGCCACCGCGTCGCCGATGGAGCCGATGCCGATCTGCAGCGTGCCCCCATCCTCGATCAGGCGCGAGACATGCAGGCCGATCGCATGAGATGTGTCGTCCACCGGGCGCTTGACGGCCGAGAACAGTTCGAACGGTTCGGGCGGGTCGAGCATGAGGGCGAAGGCGTCGGCATCCTCGAGGGCAGAGTCACCCTCCAGGAAGGGCAGTTCGGGGTTCGTTTCGCCGACGGCGATGAAGTCCATCGTACCCTCGCGGCGCAGGCGGAAGAGATCGGTTGAGATGTCGGTATTGCTCGACAGGCTGAACCGGCCGTCCTCTTCGGCGACGAGCTGTGCCAGGACATTCGGCTGGCGCGCGATCAGCACGTCGCGGGCATGGGTGTAATTGGCCGAGATATAAGCCTGTTGCACTGGCGCGTTGCCGATCCAGCGCCCGGCAAGGAGAAAGAACTCGTTGACCGAGATGTTGGGCGGCAGCGCGTCCTTGCGCAGCAGTTGTGCGTAACGGAGGGGCGGATAGGCGCCGAAAAGCCGGTCCATCGCGGGGCCGAGGAAGCGCTTTTCCATGTCCGAGGAGGGCGCGGGTGGCTCCAGCGTCAGCGCGGTGAAGATCGACAGGGTGATCGAGGGGTCCTCGCAGGCAAGATCGACCAGCGCGTTGACCAGCGTGACGGGTTTGCCAAGGCCAAGCGGCAGGGCAAGGCGGATTTCGCCGCCTGTCTTCTCCACGATCTGCCGGGCCGCTTCGCGGGCATCGGTCAGGCGTTGCATCACAGATCGGACCAGCCCGGGTCGGGGGCGAAGCGGGGGCCGTGGGCCTGTTCCAGTTCCTTGAGGCGGTCTGCGCAGTCCTGCGTGCCGCGTGTCCTGGCATAGTGCATCGGCCCGCCGCGAAAGGGCGGGAAGCCGGTGGCGAAGATCATTGCGCCATCCACCTCATCAGGTTTGCGCGCGACCTTCTTGCGCAGGCATTCGACGCAGGCATCAAGCATGGGCAGGATCAGCCGGTCGGTCAGGTCCTCCGGCCCCTTCTTGTCGGGATCGGGGCGGGGCGTGCCGTCGGACCAGTCATAGAAGCCCTGTCCGGCTTTCTTGCCGGTCTCGCCCGCCTCGACCTTGTCGCGCAGGCGCTGGCTGATCTCGGGCATGGGTTTCTCGAGCCCGTCCTTGAGGCTTTCCGCGACATGAAGGCAGATGTCGAGGCCCACCTGATCGGCCAGCGCGATGGGGCCCATCGGCATCCCGAAATCCATTGCCGCGCGGTCGATCACCTCTTTCTCGACACCCTCGTCCATCAGCACCATTGCCTCCATCAGGTAGGGAGTCAGCGCGCGGTTCACGAGGAAACCGGGATAGTCGGTCACCGGCGCGGGCAGCCGGTCGATGGATCCGCAGAAGGACATGAGCCGGTCGGTCACGCCCTTGTCGGTGCCCTCATGTGCCACGACCTCCACCAGCTGCATCTTGGAGACGGGGTTGAAGAAATGCAGCCCCGCGAAGCGCGCAGGCTCCGTCACGCCGTCCTTCAACTCGGCCAGCCGCAGGCTGGAGGTGTTGGTGGCGAGGATCGCTCCCGGTTTCATGCGGGCGCAGGCATCGGCATAGATCTTTTCCTTGAGGTCGGGCTTCTCGGGCGCGGCCTCGATCACCAGGTCGGCGCGGACGAGGCCATAGCCATGCGGGTCGGGCATCAGGCGGTCGAGCGTGTCCCGCGTCTCCATCCCGTTCAGGTGCTTGTCCTTGCAGATGTCGGCCGCCCGTTTGACTGCCGTACCCAGCGGGTCGAGATCCACGTCACCCAAGGTGACGCGCTTGCCTTGCAGCGCGCTCCAGACGGCGATCTCTGCGCCCATCGCGCCCGCACCGATCACGTGGACATGAGCGATGCCATCCTCGACGCGCGCGTTTTGTTTCAGCCCCTGTTGCAGGAAGAAGACGCGGCGCAGGTTTTTCGACGTCTCGGTGTCGAGCAGGTTGGCGAAGCTTTCGATCTCGCCCTCTTGCATCGCCTCGCGGTCATCGCCGTGCTTTTCCCACAGGTCGATCAGGGCGTAAGGGGCGGGATAGTGGTCCCTGGGCGCCTTCTTTTCGGTCTCCGAGCGCATCCGGCCCGCTGCAAGACTGCGGGCCTGATCGAAACGCAGCGCGCGGGACTTGACGCCCGCATTCTCGTTCTGGTCCACCTTGCCTGCGATGATCGCCTCGACGACTGCGCGAACGTGGCGCTCCTCGGTCACGATGTCGGCGATGCCAAGTTTCCTCGCCTTGGCGGTATGGGCCGATTTGCCGGTGAGCATCATGGTCATCGCCTCGAGCGGGTCGATGAGGCCGGTCAGGCGGAAGGTGCCGCCAAGACCGGGATGCAGGCCCAGATTGACCTCGGGAAAGGCGAATTTCGCGCCGTCTATGGCAATCCGCCAGTCGCAGGCAAGCGCGATCTCGAATCCCGCGCCAAGGGCCGCACCATGTACCACCGCGATGGTGGGGCAGGGAAGGTTTTCGAGACGGTCGAGAACCGCGTGGCCCTGTTTCAACAGCTTGGCGGTGTCCTTCTCTCCCATCTCCTCGAAACCGCCGATATCGGCACCCGCGGCGAAGCCGCCGTGCTTGGCCGAGCGGATGACCACGGCGCGGGGGGTGTTTTCCTCGAGCGCTCGGATCTCCTCGTCAAGCCCTTCGATCACGGCGCGCGAGATCGTGTTGGTCGAGGTGTCCTCAAGATCGAGGACAAGCCAGATGACGCCCTCGGCCTCGGCCCGGCGCCAGGGATGTGTCCTGACCTCTTCGGCGGGGCCGAGTTCTAGCTTGGTTTCGCCCAGGTGGGCCAGCACGGGTCCGGTCATTGCACGGCCTCCAGCAACATGGCGCCGCCCAGCCCGCCGCCGATGCATTCGGTGGCGATGCCGGTGCGGCGGCCTTGGCGTTTCATGGCATTGGCGAGGTGCAGCACGATGCGGTTGCCGCTGGTCCCCACCGGGTGGCCCAGCGAGATCGCGCCGCCATCAACGTTCAGATCGTCGCGGTCGATCTTGCCGAAGGCGCCGTCGAGGCCCAGCACCTCCTTGCAGAAATCGTCATCATCCCAGGCGGCAAGGCAGGCCAGAACCTGCGCGGCGAAGGCCTCGTTGATCTCCCACAGTCCGACATCCTCGCGACTGAGTCCGTTGCGCTTGGCGAGCGGTGTTGAACACAGGACGGGACCGAGGCCCATGACTGACGGGTCGAGCGCCGCCCATTCGCTGTCCTTGATGATCGCGAGCGGTTCCAGCCCGTGTTCCTCGACCGCGGCCTCGGAGGCGACGATGACCCAGGAGGCGCCATCGGTGATCTGGCTGGCATTGCCCGCGGTCACCTTGCCATAGGGCGGCTCGAAGGCGGGTTTGGGTTTGGCCAGCCCCTCCATGTCGCTGTCGGGGCGTACGCCGTCATCATGTTCATGGGCGTTCCCGTCGCGGTCGAAGGCGGGCATCACCTCGTCCCTGAGCCAGCCTTCCTCCTGCGCGCGGGCAAGGCGGTGGTGGCTTTCCATCGCATAGGCGTCTGCGGTCTTGCGGTCGATGCCGAAGCGATAGGCCAGCACCTCGGCGGTCTGGCCCATGTTCAACTCGGTGATCGGATCGGTCAGTCCCCGTTCCAAGCCCACGACCGGCTTGAAGAACTCGGGCCGCAGCCCGGTCAATGCCTTGGCCTGCTCCAGCGGGCCTTTCGCCTGTGACATCTGGCCGAACCATTCCACCGCGCTTTGCCGCAGCGTGAGCGGCGCGTGGCTGAGCGCCTCTGTCCCGCCGGCGAGGATCATTTCGTGCGATCCGTCGCGCACATAACGATAGGCGGTGTCTATGGACTGCATCCCCGAGCCGCAATTGATCTGTACGGTGAAGGCGACCATGTCCTCGCCCAGCCCCAGGCGCAGGGCGGCGACGCGGGCGGGATTCATCTCGTCCGCGATCACGTTGACGCAGCCGAGGATCACGAGGTCGAACCTACGCGGGTCGAAGGGTTGACGCGCCAGCAATGGGCGGCCCGCCTGCACGGCGAGATCGACGGGGGTGAAGGGGCCGGGCTTGCCGCGCGCCTTGAGGAAGGGTGTGCGGGCGCCATCGACGAGATAGACGGGACGGGTCATTGCGCCGCCACCTTCGGTTCTTCCGTCTTGGCCAGATCGGAGAAGTAGCGCGAAAGCTGTTGGGGGGTGAAATCGTCCACGGCGATGACCTTGGCCACTTTCTCCTCCATCTCCGCGATCCGGTCGCGGTCCTTTTGCGAGATGATCCCGGCCTCCAGCGCGCTGTCGGGGCTGTGTTTGGCCTCGCGCAGTTTCTTCATCACCGGTTCGAGGCGGATCACCTCTCCATAGGCTGCGTCCAGATCGGCGATGCCGTCTTGGTGGCACCCCTGATGCAGGCGGCCGATGATGCGGTCGCGGGCGGCCGAGGGCTCGTAAATCAGTTTGGCGCAACGGTCGATCTGGCGGTCATTGGGACCGCGAGCCGAGCCGCCGGGCAGGGTCAGCGCACGGGCGATCCAGGCGGCCCAGCGGGCGGGCAGGTTCTCGAGCACCTCGTCCATCAGCACCTTGATGCGGGCAAAGCTCCGGTCCGCGGCATAGCGGAGGAGGGGCAGATCGGCCTCCTGCCGACCCTCGTCCTGCCAGCGTTTCAGCGCGGCCGACAGCAGGTACATCTCGGACAGGATGTCGCCCATCCGGCGCGAGATCAGTTCCTTGCGCTTGAGCGCGCCGCCGAGCGTGAGAAAGAGCAGGTCCGCGATCAGTGCGTAGGAGGCCGACCAGCGCGCAAGCTTGCGATAGATCGGCGCCGCCTTGCCCGCACCTTGCGGCGTGGGGGAAAGCCGTCCGCCGGACCAGGCGCGGATGATGCTGCGCCCCACGGTCTTTACCGAGTGACCCACATGCGCCCAAAAGGATTTGTCGAAGGCGTCGAGGCTGTCATCGTCATCCTCGATCTCCAAGGCCTGCATCTCGTCAAGGATATGCGGATGCGCACGGATCGACCCCTGGCCGAAGATGATCAGCGCGCGGGTGACGATATTGGCGCCCTCGACCGTGATGCCGATGGGCACCGCGCGGTAAAGCGGCAGCAGGTAGTTCGACGGCCCGTCGATCACCGCCTTCCCGGAATGCACATCCATCGCGTCGTTCAGCGCCTCGCGCATCCGGTCGGTGGCATGGGCCTTCATGATGGCCGAAATCACCGAGAGCGCGCGCCCCTCGTCCAGCCCGGCGCAGGTCAGGCGGCGGGCGGCATCCATGACATAGGAATCGGCGGCCAGCCGGGCCAGCCGTTCCTGGATCGCGTCGAACTTGCCGATGGGCAAGCCGAATTGCTGGCGGATGCGGGAATAGGCACCGGTCGTATGCGCCGAAAGCGCGATCGCAGCGCAACCCATCGAGGGCAGCGAGATACCGCGCCCCGCGGCCAGCGCGCTCATCAGCATCATCCACCCCTTGCCTGCATAATCCGGCCCGCCGATTATGTTTTCGAGCGGTATGAAAACATCCGTCCCGGTGGTTGGGCCGTTCATGAACATGGTCGAGGAAGGCATATGCCGGCGCCCTGTCTCGACCCCCGGCAAATCGGTGGGCACCAAGGCGCAGGTGATGCCGATTTCTTCCCTGTCGCCCAGCAGACCATCGGGATCGCGCAGCTTGAAGGCAAGGCCCAGCACGGTGCAGACGGGTGACAGGGTGATGTAGCGCTTGGCCCAGTTGAGGCGGATGCCCAGCACCTCCTCGCCGTTCCATTGGCCTTTCTCGATGACGCCTTCGTCCTGCATGGCCGATGCGTCCGATCCGGCCTCGGCGCTGGTAAGGCCGAAGGCGGGCAATTCGCGGCCATCGGCGAGGCGCGGCAGCCAGTGATGCTTTTGCTCGTCCGTGCCGAACTGGTGGATCAACTCGCCGGGGCCCAGCGAGTTGGGCACCATCACGGTCACGGCCGCAGCGACCGAACGCGACGCGATGAAGCGCACCACTTCGGAATGGGCATAAGCGGAGAAGCCAAGCCCGCCATGCTCCCTGCCGATGATCATGCCGAAAAAGCCCTTTTCGCGCAGGAAATCCCACGCTTCAGGCGGCAGGTCGGCATCGAGATGGTTCACCGCCCAGTCGTCGATCATCGCGCAGAATTCCTCGCACGGACCTTCGAGAAAGGCGCGCTCCTCGTCCGTCAGTTCGGGTTTCTTGACAGCGTGAAGCGTGGACCAGTCGGGGTTGCCCGAGAAAAGATCGGCCTCCCACCAGACTTCGCCTGCGTTGAGCGCCTCGGCCTCGGTCTGGGACAGGCGCGGCAGAGCACCCTTGGCCCATTTATGGATCGGACGGGTTATCCAGGTCTTTCGGAAATCGGACATGCGGCGTCTCCCCAAGCGGTGAAAGGCGGGTCGCTCCGCGCCTTTGCAGGTGCAACGGGTGGGGGTGACGCATTGTTCCATCCAACAGGGGATCGACCGGACGTTTCCCGGGCCGTCAGGCGCGGTGACCGCAATCCTTTCACGCCCGCGCTGGCGGGGCTGACCTCCTTCGTGGCTGGCGTGCTGCCTTGCCTGTGCCGGTTCCGGCCTCGCACGGGCAACGCCCGCAGCGATACCAGACCGCCGCCAACCCTTGTCCGGATGCGGCGGTCGCCCGAGACCGCGACCGTCGCGGTGACCCGGTTCAGATGAAGTCGAAATCGTCGAAGGTCACAAGACCCGGCGTGTCATGCATGATCTGCACCGAGCCACCCGCCCAGGAGGCCAGCGTGCCAAGCGCATTCGCGGTCAGCGTCACATCGACCTGTTCGACCGGCCCCTGAATGGCGATGCGGTCGATACCGTCCTCCCAATCGGTGATTTCGTCCGTGCCGGTGGCGAAGTTGGTGTTGAACAGGAACAGGTCCGAGCCGGTTCCGCCGGTCAGCGTGTCGTTTCCGATGCCGCCATCCAGCGTGTCATTGCGGGTGCCGCCACTCAGCACGTCATCGCCCCATTGACCCTTGAGACTGTCATGGCCGCCACGGCCGTTCAGCGTGTCATTGCCATAGCCGCCAAGAACGACATCCTCGCCAAACCAGGTCCACTGGCTGTTGTCCTCGAACAGGTCGTCGCCATTGCCGAGGTCAACGGTGTCGCGCCCGTCGCCGCCATAGACCGTGTCGTTGCCGTCTCCGGCATTGATCACGTCGGCATAGCTTTCGCCGTCGATCCAGTCGTCACCCTCGCCGCCCTCGATGCTGTCCTCGCCCGGGCCGCCAAAGATCGTGTCGTTGCCACCCGCAGCCAGGATCGTGTCGAGCCCGAGATCGCCGTGGATCGAGTCGGCGCCGAACCATCCGGTCTGGTCATTGTCGATAAACAGGTCGTTCCCGGTCCCCAGATAGGCCCGGTCGCGCCCGTCGCCTCCGATAACGGTGTCGTTACCCTCTTCGCCGTCCAGGAAATCGGCATAGGTCCCGCCATCGATGTAATCATTGCCTTCACCGCCGATGACCGTGTCCTCGCCGCTGCCGCCAAGAAGCGAGTCGTTGCCTTCGCCGCCATCGATATTGTCGAGTCCGGTGCCGCCCTCCAGCGTGTCGTTGCCGCCGCTCGCGCGGATCAGGTCGTTTCCGTCGCCGCCCAGCACGCTGTCGGCGCCGAACCAGCCGTCCTGCATGACATCGTAGAATTCGTCGTTCCCGGCGCCGAGATCGATCACGTCACGGCCTTCGAGAGCAAGAACGGTGTCGTTACCGGCGCCCCCGAACACGGTGTCGGCATAAGTCCCATCTTCGATGTAACCGGCATAAGACCCATCTTCGATATAGTCGTCGCCATCGCCACCTTCGATATAGTCGTTGCCGTCGCTACCTTCGATATGGTCGTTGCCATCGCCGCCTTCGATATGGTCCTCGCCATCGCCGCCTTTCAGCGTGTCGTTGCCGCCCATCCCGAAGATCGTGTCGAGCCCCGAGCCACCCTGCACGGAATCCGCGCCGAACCATCCGGTCTGCGCATTGTCGTAGAAGACGTCGTTGCCGTCGCCGAGGTCGACCACGTCCCGCCCGTCATCGCCATAGACGGTGTCATTGCCCGTTCCGCCGTCGATCCGGTCGGCATAGCTGCCGCCACGGATCAGGTCGTTATCCGCACCGCCATCGATGCTGTCTTCGCCTTCGTCGCCGTTCAGCGTGTCGTTCCCGCCGCCGCCGTTGATCGTGTCGAGGCCGAGACCGCCATTCACGCTGTCCGCGCCGAACCATCCGGTCTGGGCGTTGTCGTGAAAGATGTCATTGCCATCGCCCAGGTCGACCACGTCGCGCCCGTCGTCGCCATAGACCGTATCGCGCCCGGTGCCGCCGGTGATCGTGTCGGCGTAGGTTCCGCCGCGGATCAGGTCGTTGCCGTCGTCGCCGGACAGGCTGTCCTCGCCCGGGCCGCCATCCACCGTGTCGTTGCCGTCGCCGCCCGACAAGGTGTCGAGCCCCGCGAGCCCGGTAATGCTGTCGTTGCCGCCCTGGCCGGCGATCACGTCGTTTCCGGTCGTGCCCGTGAACGTCTCGTCGGCGCTGGTGCCAATCGTGTGGACGTCGAAGCTTCGAGTGTAGAGATCGCCGTCCTGCTTCCAGGCGACCAGCAATTCTCCGCTTGCGAGAACCGAAAGGTAGGAGACCTGGCAGGAGACCCCGGTGGCGGTGTTCACCACGAATTCGTCACCGACCTTGTTGCCATCGGCGTCGAAGCGCTGGGCGACGATATCGAAATTATAGTCGATCCCGATCCAGCCGCGCGTCCATGAGGCCACGAAACCGCCATCGGGCAGGGCGGCAAGGGCGACGTGGTCCTCGTCCGACGCGGTGTTCGTGTTCAGCCGCATTTCACCGCCCACGGCATTGCCCGAGGCATCGAAGCGCTGGGCATAGACATTGTAGCCGGACGGTTCCTGTCCGCCCGAGCCCCAGGCGACGAGATACCCGCCATCGGCCATCGGGATCACATCGGGCAGGCGCTGCGTGTCGGCAGTGGTCGTGTTGACGAGAACCTCGCCCGCCACGGCCGTGCCGGTCGCGCCATATTGCCGGACATAGATGTCCTTGCCGTCCACCCCGTCCTTCATCCATGTCGCGACGAAACCGCCCCCTGTCAGCGCCTTGACCTGCGGAGATTGTTCGTCGCTCACGAAATAATCGCCGAGACCCGTGCCGATCTGGAACGCGGACCCGCTCGCCGTCCCGGTCGAGGTCAGAAGCTTGCCATAAAGCGTGTAGGGACCAGAGCTCGCCCCCTGCATCCAGATCAGGACGACCGTGCCATCGTTCAGCGTGGTCACATCGGCGTTCTTGCTATGTTCTCCTGTTGAGCTGTGCAGCAGGTATTCGCTGGCCACCGGCGCGCCCGTCGCATCGAACCGCCGGGCCGCGATATCCTCGTATGGGAAATTCCCCAGCGAGTCCGCGATCGAACCGAAGGTCACGAGAAAGCCGCCATCGGACAGCTTGGTGATCGAAGGCATCCTCTGCGAATATTGCCGATCCGTGTTGACATAGAAGTCGGAGCCAAGCGCGGTACCGTCGGCTGCGAAGAGTCGGCCCCAGATGCTGCTGACATCACGATCCCATCCGCCCGGAAGGTAAGACCCGTCGCTGGTTTCCCATGTCGCAAAAAATCCGCCGCCATCAAGCGGTGCGGTCTCGATACGGTACTGGTTGGCGAAGCCGGGTGAATTGACCTGGATCGGGTCGCTCGTGGGATTGGGGGCGAAAGACATTGTTCGATTCCTTTCGGATTTCGGGCCAAACGCCCACGACCCTGAAACGGACCGCGGCGCCAACGAGCACCATGCCGCCATTCGCAGCGGAGCGCCTTGATCTGAGTCAAGACATGCTGAGTTCGGAATGTTTTTTGGCTGCCCCTGGCCGACCCTTTGCGCACGCGGGCCAGCGGATGACAGCGCGGAGGCGGGACCACCTGCCGGGAGGCTCTCGTCTTCCGGTCCGAGAAAGCGGATATCCTTGGGCGCGCGGATCCGCGAAAGCGGCAGATCTGCTTGCAGCGTGACGCTACGGCAGTACTGTTATCACCGACCGCTGCGCGGCGTTACCAGCGCATCTCTCACGAGATCTCCTTGGGTCTCACTGTCGGCGGAGGAAATTTGGTGGAGCCTAGGGGAGTCGAACCCCTGACCTCTTGCATGCCATGCAAGCGCTCTCCCAACTGAGCTAAGGCCCCGAACCGGTGCGGCGCCCTGCGGCGCTGCGGTGGCGGACAATTATGAAACGGCGGCGGGGAGTGCAAGTGCAAAAAACGCGGGCTTGCGATTTTTTCAGGGCCGCCGGTCCGGGTGCGGGCGCCGGGGCGCCCGCCACAACGGGTCAGGATTCGTCGTCTTCCGAAGAGACGTCGGTGATATCGTCGAGCGAGACGTTGTCCTCGTCGTCGTCCTCGAGAACGTCATCGCCCAGATCCACGTCCACGTCATCGTCATCATCCAGGACGATGTCGTCGCTTTCGGTGGATTCACGCGACTTGGCGGTGGCCGCGTCCTCGTTGTCCGCGGCGATCATGCGGCTCTTGCCGCTGTCGAATTCCACGATCTCGCCCGTGTAGGGGCTGACGATCGGGTCCTTGTTCAGGTCGTAGAAGCGCTTGCCTGTGGTCGGGCAAACGCGCTTTACGCCCCATTCTTCCTTGGGCATAATAAATCCCCTTGATATCTGGTGAGTCATGTCGACGATTCCGGTCACCTGCCACAAGCGCAGGGTACTGTCAAAACTTTTGGTCCGGGGTGAAGCCTGCATATGGGAACGCGTTTTCTTTCCGGCAACCCGCCGGTTGCGATCACCCTTCGCCGGACCGCCGGCGCGCGGCGGATCTCGCTGCGGATTTCCCAGATCGACGGGCGGGTTACGCTGACCCTTCCGCGCCATGTCGCAGAGCGCGAAGCCCTGGATTTCGCCCGCGAAAAGGAGGGCTGGATCCGCCGCCACCTTGGCGCGCGGCCGCCTGCCGAGACGATGGGCCCGGGGGCCTATCTGCCCGTCGAGGGGGTTGACCGGCGAATCGTGTCCGGGCCGGGACGGCGGATCGTGCTGTCGGAGGCAGAGATCGCGGTCCCGGAAGGCAGCACCGGGCGGAGACTGGAGCGATACCTGCGCGAACTGGCGCGCGACCGGCTTGTGGCGGCCTGCGATCTGTATGCCGGGCGGCTGGGTCGCCCGTACTCCCGGATCACCCTGCGCGACACGCGCTCGCGCTGGGGGTCCTGTTCCTCCGAAGGGGCGCTGATGTTTTCCTGGCGGCTGATCCTCGCCCCGCCCGAGGTGCTTTCCTATGTCGCCGCCCATGAGGTCGCGCATCTGGCCGAGATGAACCATTCATCCCGGTTCTGGTCACAGGTGGAGCGTATCCACGGACCCCATACCGCACCGCGCGGCTGGCTCAGGTCCGAGGGCGGCGCATTGCACCGTTACCGTTTTGACGCCGGTACGGATTGACCGCGCCGCGATTTGTGATCACATGAGCAGATGCTGACCACACGCCAAAGCGACGCCACCTCGGCCACTCATGACCGCGTCTATCGCGCATTGCGGACGCGCATCATGCATGGCGACATCGCGCCGGGCGCGGCGCTGACCCTGCGCGGAATCGGCAAGGAGTTCGACGTCTCCATGACCCCCGCGCGCGAGGCGGTGCGGCGGCTGGTAGCCGAAGGCGCGCTGTTCCTGTCCTCTTCGGGGCGTGTCTCGACGCCCGAGCTCAGCAACGACCGGATCGAGGAACTGGCCGCCCTGCGCGCGCTGCTCGAGGTCGAACTGGCCAGCCGCGCCCTGCCGCGCGCCCACATGGCTCTGATCGACCGCCTGCAGACGATCAACATGAACGTGGCAGAAATGGTGACCAAGCGCGATGCCGTGGGATACATCCGCGCGAACCTGGAATTCCACCGCACGCTCTATTTGCGCGCGCAGGCCCCCGCGATGCTGGCCATGGCCGAAACCGTGTGGCTCCAACTCGGGCCCACGATGCGGGCGCTTTACGGTCGGCTACGCCGCACCGATCCCCCACATTATCACAAGCTCATCATCGCCGCTCTCAAGGCAGGGGACGAGCCGGGTCTGCGTCTCGCCGTGCGCACCGACGTCACCCAGGGCTTGCGCCTGCTGGTGACCTGAGACGATCTCGGATTGCATGTTGCGTCCCTGCTGGCCTAACCTGCCGCCGGACAACAGGGGAGGATCCGAGATGACCGGTTTCACGAGGCGCGGCGCGCTGGGGCTGATGGGGGGCGTGGCAACGCTGCCCGTTCTTGGCGCACCGGCACTGGCCAACACGAAATTGACCGTGGGCGCGTTGCGCTTCACCAGCCACGCGGCGTCCTTCGTGGCCTATGAGCGCGGCCATTTCACCGACGAGGGGCTGGATGTCGAATTCCGCTTCTTCGAGGCCGCGCAGCCCATGGCCGTGGCCATCGCCAGCGGCGATGCCGATTACGCCGTGACCGCGATCACCGGCGGGCTGATCAGCCTTGCCGAAAAGGGGGCCACCAAGGTGATCGGCGGCGCGCTGAGCGAGGAAAAGGGCATCGACGGCCAGATGATCCTGGCCTCGAACGCCGCCTACGAGGCCGGTCTGACCGATCCTTCCAAGCTGGACGGAAAGACCTTTGCCGTGACGCAGCCTGGCTCTTCCTTCCACTACATGGGCTCCAAGATCGCCGAGGCCGAGGGCGTGTCGGTCTCCTTCAAGCCTTTGCAAAAGGTCGGCGCGGTGATCGGCGCGATGAAATCGGGCCAGGTCGATGCATGGTCGATCGTGCCCCATATCGGCAAGGCGCTTGCAGGTGGCGGCGCTGTGCAGGTCATCGGGCAGGTGGCCGATTACATTCCCGACTACCAAGTGACGACCGTCTTCACCTCGGCCGAAAACGCCGCCAATGAACGCGCCAAGACAGAGGCCTTCCTGCGCGCCTTCTCGCGCGGGGCGGATGATTTCAACGCCGCGCTGGTGGACAAGACCGCCGGGGACGAAGCCGCCGACGAGATGGTCAAGCTGATCCACAAATACGTCTATACCGACCGACCCCTCGACAAGGCGGCGCCCTCGATCGTGAACGGGGCAATGCGCATCAACGCCAATGCGGCGCTCAACATGTCCTCGGTCGAGGACCAGGTGGGCTGGTTCAAGTCCGAAGGCCTGATCAAGGACACCATCACCACCGCGACGCTTGTCGACACGTCCTACGTAGAAACCATGTAAGGAGGTCGGGCGGGACAGGCGCCCGCCCGCACCCGCCCCCGTTTCCCATGGAATTGAGAACCGACTCCCTGACCCACCGCTATGGCAACATGGTGGTGCTGGATGACATCTCGCTCGCCATCCCGGCGGGCCAGATCCTGTGCGTGATCGGCCCTTCGGGCTGTGGCAAGTCCACGCTGCTGCGGATGCTGGGCGGGCTGGAACGGCCCGAGCGGGGCAGGGTGCTGCAACTGGGCGACCCGCCTGCCGATTGTCTCAACCCGCTCACCTTCGTGTTCCAGGATTTCGCCCTGCTGCCCTGGCGCAGCGTGGCCGGAAACGTCTCGCTCGTGCTCGAGGATCACGGCCTGGCGCGCGCCCGGCGCGACGAGATCGTCCGCGACGTGCTGGCGCGCACCAAGCTGGCCGATTTCCACGACGCGCTGCCCCGGCAGCTCTCGGGCGGGATGCGCCAGCGCGTCGCCATCGCCCGCGCGCTCGCCGTGAACCCGGCCGTGATGCTGCTGGACGAGCCGCTCTCGGCACTCGACGCCCAGACCCGCGAGTTGCTGATGGAGGACCTGGTCGGCCTGTGGGAACGTCAGCCCTTCACCGCCGTCTATGTCACCCACAATCTGGCCGAGGCCGTCCGCCTCGGCCACCGTATCGCGGTGCTGTCCCGCCGACCCGGCCGCGTCCGCGAGGTGATCGAGATCCCGACGCCGCTGGCCCATCGCCGCGCGGGCGACCCGGAGCTCGACCGGCTCCAGTCCCGCCTGTGGGACCTGATGCGCGAAGAGGCGCAGGCCGCCGACCAGGAGCTCGTGAATGTCTGACCGCACCCGTCCCGTCCCCTTTCGCGGCGGCGGCTTCTCTCCGACCGCCAAGCGGGGCACCGGCATCGCCGTCTTCGTGGTTCTGCTTGCGCTGATCGAATGGGGGACGAGGGCGGGCTGGATCTCGAACCTGACCCTTCCGCGCCCGTCCGACGTGGCGCTCACGCTGTGGGATCTCGCCGCGTCGGGCATGCTCTGGACCCATCTCGCGCCCTCGGTTTCGCGCCTGATCGTCGGCAGCCTCATGGGCATCAGCGCGGGCGTGGCCATCGGCGTGATGATCGGGCTCTTCTCCTATGTCCGGGCGGGGCTGGTGCCGCTGGTGGCGGCCATCTTCCCCATCCCCAAGATCGCTCTGCTGCCGCTTTTCGTGATCTGGTTCGGCATCGACGAGGCCTCGAAATACGCCCTGATCGCGCTGGGCACCTTCACCCCCACCGTCGTCGCCACCTATGGCGCGGTGGACAACGTGGATCGCACCCTGATCCGCATGGGGCAAAGCTTCGGCCTCGCCTGGGCCTCCATCGTGCGCAAGATCGTCCTTCCGGGCGCGCTGCCCGGGATCCTGTCGGGCCTGCGCGTCAGCCTCGCGATCGGGATCATCCTGCTCGTCGCGGCCGAGATGCTGGGTGCCGAACACGGCATCGGCGCCTATATCCTCCAAGCTGGCAGCCTCTACGATCTTGAGCGGCTTTTTGCCGGGGTGGTGATCCTGTCCACTTTGGGCGTGTTTACCAGCTGGGGAATCGGTCAGGCTGAACGTCGACTGCTGGCCTGGCGCGGCTGACCCGCGCAAGGCCACGGGCCGAGGCAAAAAGAACAGGGCAGGACGAAACCTATGATCGACAGACGCGCATTCTCGATGGGACTGGGGGCCTTGACGCTGACCGCCTGTTCCGGCGGAGGGACGTTGCAGACCACGCCAAGTGCGGCGCCGCAATTCGCAACCGTGGCCAATGATGGCTGGTCGCGCTGGGTCGCGGCCTTCCGGTCCCGCGCGGCGGCGCAGGGAATCTCCCAATCCACGCTCGACCGCGCCTTCCGCAACGCGGGCTATATCCCGCTGGTCATCGAACGCGACCGGAACCAGACCGAGTTCAAGCGCAGCCTCGAGGATTACCTCGCCATCGCCGCCTCGGACGAACGTATCGCGACCGGGCGCCAGATGCTGCAACGCCACAACGCCACGCTTTCGCGGATCGAAGCACGCTACGGCGTGTCCAAGGAGATCGTCACCGCCATCTGGGGGCTGGAAAGCCGCTACGGCGCGCGGCGCGGCGACATCCCGGTGGTCTCGGCCACCTCGACTTTGGCCTATGACGGGCGACGCGGCGCGTTTTTCGAGAAACAGCTGATCGCCGCGCTCAAGATCCTCCAGAACGGCGATACCACCCCTGAGAACATGCTGGGCAGCTGGGCCGGGGCCATGGGCCATACCCAGTTCATCCCGACCTCTTATGAGCTCTACGCCGTCGATTTCACCGGCGACGGACGGCGCGACATCTGGTCCGAGGATCCGACCGACGCGTTGGCCTCGGCCGCGGCCTATCTCGCTAATGCCGGCTGGCGCACCGGCCAGCCCTGGGGAGGCGAGCTGGGCTCCGCCGCCGCGCGCTCGGGCCAGCCCCTGCGCGTGCTGCAGCCGCAGAAACCGGGGCCGCAGATCGCCGTGTTCCGCAATTTCGACGTGATCAAGCGCTACAACAATTCGGACAATTACGCGATCGGGGTAGGCCATCTCGCCGACCGCATCGCCGGGGGAGGGCCGTTCAGCGCTTCCTTCGGGCCGGATGCCTCGGGCCTTACATTGGCCGACCGCAAGGAATTGCAGGAACGGCTGACCCGGGCCGGGTTCGATACCGGAGGTGCCGATGGCGTGATCGGCTCGAAAAGCACTGCGGCCATCGAAGGTTACCAGCGCGCCAACGGCCTCGCCGTCACGGGGGAACCCTCGCGCGCCCTTCTCGACCGGCTCCGCGGCTGACGGAAAGCCGCACCCCGGCTCTTCCTCTTGCTCCAAATATCCCGGAGCGCGAGGCAGAGCCTCGCACATGCAAGCAAAGCGCGAGGCGCAGCCTCGCTCCTTCGATTGGTGGCCGTCAGGCCGCCAATCCTTTCGAGCCCATCTTCAGGAACTTGCGCCGGCGGTCAGCGACCAGCGCCTTTGAATCCTTGCCCTTCAGATCGCCCAGCATCGCCTCGATGGCATGGCCGACGCTCTCGATGGCCGCCGCGCTGTCGCGATGCGCGCCGCCCTTCGGCTCGCGGATGATCCGGTCGATCACGCCCAGCTTGTGCAGATCCTGCGCGGTCAGGCGCAGCGCCTCGGCCGCCTCGCGCATCTTCTCGGCATCCTTCCACAGGATCGAGGCGCAGCCCTCCGGCGAGATCACCGAATATACCGAATGCTCCAGCATCGCGACCCGGTTGGCCGTGGCGAAGGCCACCGCCCCGCCCGAGCCGCCCTCGCCGATGACGACCGAGACCAGCGGAACCCCGATGCGCAGGCACATCTCGGTCGAGCGTGCGATCGCCTCGGACTGGCCGCGCTCCTCGGCGCCCTTGCCGGGATAGGCACCCGGCGTGTCGACAAGCGTGATCACCGGCAGGCCGAAGCGGCCGGCCATCTCCATCAGCCGGATCGCCTTGCGGTACCCTTCCGGGCGGGCCATCCCGAAATTCCGCTCGAGCCGCGACTTGGTGTCATTGCCCTTTTCGTGCCCGATCACCATCACCGGCTGATCGTGGAACCGCGCCAACCCGCCCATAACGGCATGGTCGTCGGCAAAGTTCCGGTCGCCCGCCAGCGGCGTGTACTCGGAAAACAGCGCCTCGATGTAGTCCTTGCAATGCGGCCGCGAGGGGTGACGCGCCACCTGGCATTTCCGCCAGGGCGTCAGTTCGCGATAGAGATCGTCGAGCATCGTCGCCGCCTTGGTGTCCAGCGCGGCGGCCTCGGCGCTGACATCCATGCCTTCGGTGCGCCGGGCCATGGCCCGCAACTCCTCGGCCTTGCCTTCGATCTCGGCCAGCGGTTTCTCGAAATCCAGGTACTGGGTCATGGGGCCTCTCGTAGCGCGTCCTGCCGGTTATATGACCGTAGCCGGGTCCGGATGCAACTCGGCAGCAACGCTCATTCCGGCCAGAGCACCGGATAGAGCGAGGCAACCAGCAGGGCCGCCATCGTCCAGTTGAACGCTGCCAGCCGACGCGGATGGGTCAAAAGGCGCGCCATCTGCTGGCCCAGCACGGTCCAGGTGCTGACCGAGGGCAGGTTGATCACCCCGAAGACCAGCGCCACCAGCGCGATGGCCGGCATCGACCGGTCGGGCGTGTAGGCGCTGATCGCGGTCAGGGCCATCGCCCAGGCCTTGGGGTTGACCCATTGAAAGCCCGCCGCTTGCAGGAAACTCAACGGCTGACCGCTTCCGCCGCCTTGCGCGGGGGCGGCCGTGGCGATCTTCCAGGCCAGATAAAGCAGGTAGGCCACGGACCCGGCCCTGAGCACCGAGAAGCTTACCGGCCAGGCCTCGAAGACCCGGATCAGCCCCGCGCCCACAAGAAGGATCATCACCGTGAACCCCACCCCGATGCCCAGCATGTGGGGGATCGTCCGGCGGAATCCGTAATTTGCCCCCGAGGCCATCAGCATCAGGTTGTTCGGCCCCGGCGTGATGGACGAGACGAAGGCGAAGAGCGCAAGCGCAAGGAGGATATCGGCAGTCATGACGTGAACTATCTGCCGCGCACCCAAGAATGAAATTGCGTTTTCCGTTGGCGATGACCCATACTCGCAATCAATGACGAAAATGGACGACATGAACCGCAGGATATTGCGCGAACTTTCCCGCGATGGCCGGATCTCGAATCTCGATCTTGCCGCGCGGGTGGGTCTTTCGCCCTCGGCCTGTCTGCGCCGGGTGCAGGAACTGGAACGCGCGGGCGTGATCGCGGGCTACCGCGCGGTGCTGAACCCCGCCGCGATGGGAATCGGCTTCACCGCCTACCTGGGCGTCGGCCTGGGGGAGCATACCAAGACCGCGCAAGAGACCTTCGAACGCGCCGCCTCCGCCGCGCCCGAGGTGGTGGAATGTCATAACATCACCGGCACCATCGAATACCTCCTGCGCGTCGAATGCGCCGATCTGCCCTCGTACAAGACCTTTCATACCGACGTTCTGGGCACGCTGCCGCATGTCACCTCGATCACGACCTACGTCGTCATGGGCTCTCCCAAGGATCTGCGCGCCTGACGGGATGCGCGGGGACTTGCCGGAATCCGCGCCCCGGCCTAGGATTTTCCCACATCCCCACCGGGTCCGGGCATGATCCGGCCAAAGGTTCTGTCAGGAGAGTCGTAGATGAAAGTCATTCGGACCACCGCGCTCGCGGCCGCTGCGCTGATGATCGCGGTCGCCGCGCAGGCCGCGCCGCTCAAGCTGAAACCGGCCAGCCCGCAACCTAACCCGAAATCGGGCCTGTCGGTGCGCTATGCCTGGGCGGGCGACCCGCCGGCCAAGATACAGACGCTGGGCACGGCCAAGCAGATGCTGGGCAGCGCCAAGCCGGGTCAGCCGCTGCGTGGACTCGATTACCGGGACACGAACGAGGGCGATCCCGTCCTGACCTCGGGCAAGGCGTTCAACGTGGCGGCCGACATCCGCGGCTATATCCGTTTCGACTCGCCGGGTGTCTACGAGATCGAGACCTGGTCGAATGACGGGATCGACGCCCGGATCGGCGGTCAGCAGGTGGGCAAGGTCGAGGGCCGACAGCCCTGCGAGGCGAACCAGCGGGTCGAGGTCGAGGTGCCGCAGGCCGGATGGTACCCGCTCCAGATCAGCTATTTCCAGAAATACAGCACCGCCTGCCTGATGATGAAATGGGGCAAGAAAGGCAGCGGGTTGAGCTGGGTGCCCAATTCGGCCTTCGGGCGCTGACCGTTGGCGGGGCAGGGGGCGCTGCCCCCTGTTGAGCCTGCGGCTCAGTTCACCCCCGCCGAAATTTGTCAACGAGAAGAAGGGGCGCGCGCGCCCCGTTCCTCAGTTCTGCGCCGCGATCATCTCGGCCTGTTTCACGATCACCTCGGCCTGCTTGATCGAAGCGATGTCGACCAGCCGGCCCTTGTAGACGGTGGCGCCTTCGCCCTTGGCCTTGGCCTCTTCCATCGCGGCGAGGATCTCGCGCGCTTCGGTCACGGCCTCCTCGGAGGGGGTGAAGACCTGGTTGGCCAGCGCGATCTGCTTGGGGTGGATCGCCCATTTGCCGACCATGCCCAGGGTGGCCGAGCGCCGCGCCTGCGCGATGAAGCCCTCGTCATCCGAGAAATCGCCGAACGGCCCGTCCACCGGCAGCACGCCATGGGTGCGGCAGGCGGCGACGATGGCGGTCTGCGCCCAGTGCCACGGGTCGGACCAGTGCTTCTGGCCCTCGTGGAGCATGTAGTAGTTTTCCTGCGTGCCACCGATGCCGGTGGTGGCCATGCCCATCGAGGCCGCGAAATCGGCCGCGCCAAGGCTCATCGCCTGCAACCGCGGCGAGGCCGCGGCGATCGCCTCGACATGGGCGATACCGGCGGCGGACTCGATGATCACCTCGAAGGCAATCCGCTTGTCCCGACCCTTCGCCCGCTCGATCGCGGTCACCAGCGCGTCCACGGCATAGATATCCTCGGCGCAGCCCACCTTGGGGATCATGATCTGGTCCAGCCGCTCGCCCGCCTGTTCCAGCAGGTCGACCACGTCGCGATACCAATAGGGGGTATCCAGCCCGTTGATGCGCACCGACAGCGTCTTGGAGTTCCAATCCACTTCGTTGATCGCCTTGATCGCATTGGCGCGCGCCATCTCCTTGTCATCGGGCGCGACCGAATCCTCGAGATCGATATTGATCACATCCGCGGCCGAGGCGGCCATCTTCTCGAACAGTTTGGTATTCGAGGCCGGGCCGAAAAGCTGGCAGCGATTGGGGCGTGCGGGTGCCGCGGGTTGGATGCGAAAGCTCATGTCGGTCCCTCGTCAGGTAAGGAAATTACGGAATTCTCCCGCCACGCAGTATTAAATTGCGCGCGCTCCTGCAAGGTCGTTTGTGCGGACGCAGCATTGCGGGTGCAGAATGGTGTCCGGGCCCAGTCGCGACAAAATCTGTCAGCTTCTCGTAAGCTTTTGCCTGTTCCAAATGCCGCGATACCCCAAGCGAAGGCCAGGAAACAAGACCATGACGACCGCACCCCGCACCGCCCCGTTCGACCAGAAGATCCGGATCCGCGCGCTCAGGGCGATGGGGCTTTTGCTTTTGCCCCTGATGATCTTCGCCCAGCCGATAGAGATGCAGCCGCAATGGATGTTCGAGACGTTGGAAATGCTGGGCGTGTTTTCGGTGATCGCGGCGGTTCTGGGGCGGTTCTGGTCGATCCTCTATATCGGCGGGCACAAGAACAGCCGGGTGATCGAGCAGGGACCCTATTCGATCTGCCGGCATCCGCTCTACCTCTTTTCCACGCTGGGCGCGGTCGGGCTGGGGCTGATGCTGGGCAGCTTGCTGCTCACCGCGCTGCTGGGCGGGCTGACCTTCCTCGCCCTCGGCATGACCGCCGCGCGGGAGGAGGCGTTCCTGCGCGCGGAATTCGGCCCGTCATACGAGGAATATGCCCGGCGGGTGCCGCGCATCCTGCCGCAGCTGGCAGGCTTCCGGACCGAGGCGTCCATCACCGTCTCGGTCGGCCAATTGCGTACCAACTTCTTCGACGCGCTGGTTTTCCTCTCCTTCATTCCGCTGGCCGAGATCCTCGAGGGGATGAAGATGGCAGGAGAACTTCCGACCTTCCCTGTCTTCTGAGAGGGGCTGCGCGGATTGCCACGCGAGCAGCCGGTCTTGCGGTGATGAAGAATTCATCGCTGTAAAAAGTTGCAAGAATCTCGGAAAAAATGCCGACTTCCTGCAATAATTTCCTGACAGCCTCGGTTCTGGCGATGACTTTCGCGATCTGTTCGCCGCGCGCTTTCCCTAGACTCCGACGGAATCACCAAGGAGGCCCGCGCGATGATCGAGACACCCTATCTGCTGTTTCTGGGCGACGCGCCCGACCAGTTGGCGGCAAAGGTCGCCATCGGCATCCGGGACTGGCGCCCGGAAAACGCCGTGGGCCAGTACCGGATGGAGGGCTGCAAGGCCGATCTGGGACTCACCGACATGGACCTGGAAGCGGCCAAGGCGGCCGGCGCCAAGACGCTGGTGATCGGTGTCGCGAACCGGGGCGGCGTGATCAGCCAGGCCTGGAAAAAGGTTCTGGTGACCGCGCTGGAAGAGGGGTTCGACCTCGCCTCCGGGCTGCATAACCTGTTGCGCGACGAGCCCGATCTCGTGGCCGTGGCCGAGGCGACGGGCCGCAAGCTGCACGACGTGCGCATCCCCTCGGTCAAGTATCCGATCGCCAATGGCGAGAAGCGGACCGGAAAGCGCTGCCTGGCGGTGGGCACCGACTGCTCCGTCGGCAAGATGTATACCGCGCTGGCCATGGATGCCGAGATGCGCGAGCGCGGCATGAAATGCTCGTTCCGCGCCACGGGCCAGACCGGCATCCTGATCACCGGCGACGGCGTGCCGCTGGACGCGGTGATCGCCGATTTCATGGCGGGTTCCATCGAGTGGCTGACGCCCGACAATGACGAGGATCACTGGGACCTGATCGAGGGGCAGGGCTCGCTCTTCCACGTTTCCTATTCCGGCGTGACCATGGCGCTGATCCATGGCGGCGCGCCGGATGCGCTGATCCTGTGCCATGAACCGACCCGCGAGCACATGCGCGGGCTGCCGGGCTACAAGCTGCCGACGCTCGAGGCGCTGCGCGATACCGCGCTGCCGCTGGCGCGGGTGGCCAATCCCGCCTGCCAGGTGGTCGGCGTCTCGGTCAACACCCAGCACATGGGCGAGGACGAGGCGCGCGCCTATCTGGAAAAGGTCGAGGCCGACATGGGCCTGCCCGCCACCGACCCGTTCCGCTTCAGCTCCGGCAAGCTGGTGGAGGCGCTGGCGGCGCTCTAGGACGACAAGCCGGGGGGACGCTGTCCCCCCGGACCCGCACCATAAGCCGGGGGGACGCTGTCCCCCCGGACCCCCCTGGGATATTTTCGGCAAGAGGAAGGGGATGACGGTTTGAAGATAGAGGTAACGCGCGACACCTTCCGGCTGGCGCAGGTTTTCACCATCTCGCGCGGGTCGCGGACCGAGGCCAAGGTGCTGACCGTCCGGATCGGGGACGGGAACCTTCGCGGATGGGGCGAATGCGTCCCCTATGCCCGCTACGGCGAAACGCTCGACTCGGTCGAGGCGCAGATCGCGGGGCTTCCGGCGGAATTCACGCGCGAGACCCTGCAGGATCTGCTGCCTGCCGGCGCCGCGCGCAACGCGGTCGATTGCGCGCTCTGGGATCTCGAGGCCAAGCGCACCGGCAAACGGGTCTGGGAGCTTGCGGGACTGCCCGCGCCGGGTCCCGAGATCACCGCCTATACCCTCTCGCTGGCCGAACCGGAGGAGATGCGCGCGCAGGCCGCGAAGAACGCGCATCGCCCGCTTCTGAAGATCAAGCTTGGAACGCCCGACGACATGCCCCGGCTGGAAGCGGTGCGCGCGGGTGCCCCCGAGGCGCGGATCATCGTCGATGCCAACGAGGGCTGGAGCGCCGAGATCTATGCCGACCTTTCCCCGCACCTCGCCCGGCTGGGCGTGGCGCTGGTCGAGCAGCCGTTGCCCGCGGGCGAGGACGAGGCGCTGATCGGCATGGACCGTCCCGTGCCGCTCTGCGCGGATGAAAGCTGCCATGACCGCGCCTCGCTGCCCGACCTCGAAGGCAAGTATGACGTGGTCAACATCAAGCTCGACAAGACCGGCGGGCTGACCGAGGCGCTCGCCCTGCGCGAGGCGGCACAGGCCGCGGGCTACAAGCTGATGGTCGGCTGCATGATGGGCTCTTCGCTGGCCATGGCGCCTGCGACACTGGTGGCGCAAGGCGCGATGATTACCGATCTTGACGGCCCGCTCCTGCTGGCCGAAGACCGCGACACGCCGCTGCATTTCGACGAGGCCGGGGTCTACCCGCCCGATGCGGCGCTTTGGGGCTGAGGAGACAGACGACATGACCCGCACCGTTTACGTGAATGGCGAGTACCTGCCCGAGGACCATGCCACGGTCTCGATCTTCGACCGCGGTTTCCTGATGGCCGACGCGGTCTATGAGGTGACCAGCGTTCTGGGCGGCAAGCTCATCGATTTCGACGGTCACGCCGTGCGGCTCAAGCGGTCGCTGGACGAACTGGAGATGGCCGAGCCCTGCACGAAGGACGAGCTCTTGGAGATCCACCGCAAGCTGGTGGACCTGAACGGCATCGACGAGGGGCTGGTCTATCTCCAGGTCTCGCGCGGGTCCGATGGCGACCGCGATTTCGTCTTCCCCTCGGCGGATACCAAGCCGACACTGGTGCTGTTCACCCAGAACAAACCCGGTCTCGCCGACAATCCGGCGGCGAAAAAGGGCGCGAAGATCATCTCGATCGAGGATATCCGCTGGGGCCGCCGCGACATCAAGACGGTGCAGCTGCTCTATCCCTCGATGGGCAAGATGATGGCCAAGAAGGCCGGCGCCGACGATGCCTGGATGATCGAGGATGGCCACGTGACCGAAGGCACCTCGAACAACGCCTATATCGTTACCGGCGGCAAGATCGTCACGCGCCCGCTTTCGACCGATATCCTGCACGGCATCACCCGCAAGGCGGTTCTGCGGCTGGCCGAAGAGGCGCAGATGGAGGTCGAGGAGCGGCTTTTCACCATCGACGAGGCGAAGGCGGCCGACGAGGCCTTCACCACCTCGGCCAGCGCCTTCGTCATGCCGGTGATCGAGATCGACGGCGTCGCGCTGGGCGATGGCACGCCCGGACCCGTGGCGACCCGCCTGCGCGAGATCTATATCGACGAGGCGCGCAAGACCGCGCTCTGATCGGCGTTTGGTCCGGCGGCGATCCTGCGCTACTCTTGCCAAAGGCAGCGCGAGGGCCGAAGCGAATGGACCGCAAACTTGCAACCATCATGGTTGGCGATTTCGTCGGCTCCACGCGTGGCATGGAACTCGACGAGGAAGCTGCGCTGAACCGGGTCGTGCGGGGGCTTGATCTCTGCGCCGCCGCGGTTCGGCATCACGGGGGGCGCGTTTTCAACACCGCCGGCGACGCGCTGCTGGCGGAATTCGACAGCCCGGTGAACGCGCTCAAGGCCGCGATCGAGGCGCGCTCGCAACTCGCCTCGGCGCCAGGGCTTGGTCCGCGCGACATGCGCTTCGGCCTGCATCTCGCCGATGTCATCCGCGTGGGCGACGATCTGCGCGGCGACGGGGTCAACGTCGCGGCGCGATTGCAGGAGGCGGCCGCGCCGGGAGAGATCGACGTATCAGTCACGCTTTACGAGCATGTGCGCCGCGTCTCTCCCTGCACATTCGTGGATCGCGGCGACCAGTCGCTCAAGGGGCTGTCCGAACCGGTCCGCGTGATGCGGGTGGGCACGTCGATGGATCGCCACCTGTTTCAGACAGCGCCGACCGTCGCCGCGCCGAAATCGCCCATGCGGCCCAATTCCATTGCCGTGCTGCCCTTTCGCACCGGCAGCGCCACGGATGAGGATCAGGAGTTCCTGGCCGAGGGGGTCACCGAGGATCTGATCCACGAATTGAGCCTGATCCGATCTCTCTTCGTCAGTTCCCGCACCGCCTCCAGCGCGTTGCAGACGCAGGACCCGGCCGAGATCGGCGCCGCGCTGGGCGTGCGCTACGTTCTGTCGGGATCGGTGCGCAAGATGGGGGCGCGCGTGCGGATCACCGTGACGCTCTCGAACACGGGCGATGGCGCGCTGGTCTGGTCGGACCGCATCCAGCGCCCCTTCGACGAGGTGATCGACGCGATGGAAGAGATCGTGGCCCGCGTCGCCGCCACCGTGTCGGGCCGCATCGATCATGCCGAGATCAGCGCCGCGCGCACCAAGCGGCCCGAGAACATGACGGCCTATGAATATTATCTGCGCGGACTGGAAAAGCACCGGCTGGGCGGCGTGGCGGAGCAATATGCCCGCGAGGCGCGCGACTGGTTCCAGCGCTCCCAGGCCGCCGATCCGGGTTTCGCGCGACCCATCGCGATGGAGATCTGTTCTTGGTCTTACCTGCCGGATTTCGATCTCCCCACAGCCGAGCGGATGCTGTCCCGCGCGATGGGGCTCGATGCTTCGGACCCTGAACTGCATCGCATCTTCGGGGTCATCCAGATCAAGCTGAACCACGATTACCAGGCCAGTCGCCGTCACCACGAGACCGCCTTGCGGCTCGCGCCGAACGACGCCTATATCCTGGGCCGCTGCGCCGCGTTCTACACTTTTGTCGGCGAACCGGCGCGCGCGTTGGATCTGCTGGAGCGGGCCGAGGCGCTGGACCCTTTCCTGCCGGTCTGGATCGTCGAGGAGCGCGTGGCCGCGCTCTATGCGCAGGGGCGCTATGTCGAGATGAATGACGAGGCCCGCAGCCTCAATTTCCAGACCCGCCGCTCGCGCCTCTACCGCGCCGCCGGCCGGGTCGCGCGCGGCGATGTGGATCGCGCCCGCGACCTGGTGCGCGAGGCGCTGGCCGACGATCCCGGGTTGAGCACAGCCTACATCCTCGAGCAGGAGTTGTTCGAGGACGAGCAGGTCATGACAACGCTGCTCGACCGACTACGCGAGGCCGGGCTGCCCGACCCGGTGCCGGAAACGGGGGATGGGCATCCTCCGAAACTGGTCTCCAGCCGCTGAGCGGTCAGCCGAAGCGCCAGCCCGAGGCGGTCACCCCGCCAAAGATCCCCTCCTGATGATAGATCCGGGTTGCAGGGTCCATCTCGGCGGCGCCGAGGGCCGCGAAGATCGGGAGGAAGTGATCCTCCTGCGCGTGGCAGACGCGCGCATAGGGCGCCTCTTCCCAGTTCAGAAGCGCCGCGCTGCGGGCCTCGGGGGCTTGGTCCAATGCCTCGTTCAGCCAGCGGTCGAACGCCTGCGACGGCTCCCGCGCGTCTGCATTCATCAGGCGCAGATTGTGATAGCTCAGCCCCGAGCCGATGATGACCACGCCCATATCGCGCAAGGGCGCCAGCGCGCGGCCCAGCGCCAGATGCGCGGCCGGATGGTAATCGGCGCGCAGCGAGACCTGGAAGACGGGCACATCCGCATCGGGGTACATCACCGCCAATGGCGCGAATGTGCCGTGGTCGAACCCAATCTCGCCATCCAGCCGCACGGTCAGGCCGGCCTCGCCGATCAACTCCGCCGCCTTCCGCGCGAGGTCCGGCGCGCCGGGAGCGGGATAGGTGATCTCGTAGGTTTCGGGCGGGAAGCCGTGATAATCATAGACCATCGGCGGCTTGGCGGCGGACATCACCGCGAAATCATCGCTTTCCCAATGGCCCGACACCACCAGAAGCGCGCGGGGCGCCTCGGGAAGTTGCGCGGGCATCTCGCGCAGCGAGCGTTCCAGCGGGGCGAACTCCGCCCGCCACTCCGGCAACCACGGCCACGGCCCGCCGCCATGCGAGATGAAGAAACTGGGCATCCGCGCCATCGGTCACTCTCCTGAACCGTGAAGATGCCGCGAAGATAGGTCCGGGATGCCGTTGGGGAAACATCCCCGGCGGCACAGGATCTGTGCGCGCCTGCGCTCAGCCCCCGAACTCATTCCTTGTCGGTCACGTTCTCCTTGAACGCCACCTCGAAGGCGGCCTGTTTCTCGGGGCCCGCCTCGGTCTGGTGCTGCGCCTTCCACCGGTCATAGGGCATGCCGTAGAACGCCTCTCGCGCCTGCTCCTTGTCCATCTCGATGCCGCGCGCGGTGGCGGCCTCCTGGTACCAGCGGCTCAGGCAGTTTCGGCAGAACCCGGCCATGTTCATCAGGTCGATGTTCTGCACGTCGGGACGGTCCTCCATCAGGTGCTTCTGAAGGCGGCGGAAAGCCGCGGCCTGAAGCTCGATCTCGGTCTGATTGTCCATGGCTCTCTCCTCGATTGTCGGATCACAGGTAGCAACGCAGCCCGCCCCGGACAATGGCTCACAGCCCCGAGGCCGCAAGCGCGTCCTCCAGGATCGGGGCCAGCCGTTCGGCCCATTCCCGCTGCCCCGCGTGATCGGCGATCAGGTCGTTGCGGATCTCGATCAGCGCGTTGGGCCGGTTATGCGTGGTCGCGTGCCGGTCGATCGCGTCGCCGGGCAGATAGCCGGTATAGGGCTGGTTGACGCCCACGCACAGGTCCTCCTCCTCCCGCAGCCGCGCCACCAGTGGATCGGTGAACCGTGTATCGGCGGCGTGCAGTACGCCGACATGCCAGGGCCGCGGCGGGCGACCGCGCAGCTGCCGGGTAAAGGAATGCATCGACACGATCACCGCATGCGGCAGCCCCGCCATCCGCTCCAGCGCGGCGTGATAGGGGCGATAACACATCTCCAGCCGCCGTTCCCGCTCGGCCGCGTCCACGCCGCGATTGCCTGGGATGATCGAGCCATCGTAAAGCTTCATGATCAGCGTGGGATCGTCCTCGCCTCGGTTCGGGTCGATCACGAGGCGCGAGAAATTGGCGGCCACCACCGGCGCGTTCAGGATCTCGCCCAGATGTTTCGACACTTCATAGGCGCCGACGTCATAGGCGATGTGACGTTCCATGTCCTCGCGCGGCAGGCCCAGGTCGCCGCCCTCGATCGCCGGGGGAACCATGTTGGTCGCATGGTCACAGGTGATAAGCCAGCGCGCCGGACGATCCTCGCCGTGAATGAAAAACGGGGTATATGTCATCTGCCTGTCATTGCTTTTGCCGCAGGTGTAGGGCAGTTGCGCGGTGAAGGGAATTGCGCAATAACCGGCGCAGGGCGATGTTTGCGGTAACATCGACAAGGGATAACGGGGAAGGGGACCAATGCGGCGTCAGAGGAATGTCAAGATCGTGGCCACGCTGGGCCCGGCCTCGGAAAGCTACGAGATGATCCGCGCCCTGCACGAGGCCGGCGCCGACGTGTTCCGCCTGAACATGAGCCACGGCACCCATGACGAGATCCGGCAGAAACACCGCATCATCCGCCAGGTGGAAAAGGATCTCGACAGCCCCATCGCCATCCTGGCCGACCTGCAAGGACCCAAGCTGCGCGTTGGCGCCTTCGCGAACGAGGCCGAGGAGCTGGAGGAGGGTGCCGCCTTCCGCCTCGATCTCGACCCCGCGCCGGGCGATGCCACCCGTGTCTGCCTGCCCCATCCCGAGATCTTCGAGGCGCTGGAGCCGGGCGCCGGCCTGCTCGTGAACGACGGCAAGATCCGGCTGAAGGTCGAGACCTGCGGCAGCGATTTCGCCGATTGCATCGTGGTCACGGGCGGCACCATCTCGAACCGCAAGGGCGTGAACGTGCCGGACGTGGTGCTCCCGCTGGCCGCGCTGTCGGAAAAGGACCGGGACGACCTGGAATTCGCCTGCCAGCTCGGCGTCGACTGGCTCGCGCTCAGCTTCGTGCAGCGCGCCCGCGACGTGTTCGAGGCGCGCGCCCTGGCCGACGGGCGCGCGGCGATCCTGTCCAAGATCGAGAAACCGGCGGCGGTCGAGGATTTCGACGCCATCCTGGACGCCTCCGACGGGATCATGGTCGCGCGCGGCGATCTGGGCGTGGAGCTTCCCGTCTCGGCCGTCCCGCCGATCCAGAAACGCCTGGTGCGCAAATGCCGCGCGGCGGCCAAGCCGGTGATCGTGGCCACCCAGATGCTCGAATCGATGATCGAAAGCCCGATGCCCACGCGGGCCGAGGTCTCGGATGTCGCCACCGCCATCTACGAGGGCACCGACGCCATCATGCTCAGCGCCGAAAGCGCGGCCGGGCAATACCCGGTCGAGGCGGTCAGCACGATGGACCAGGTCGCCGTGCAGGTCGAGGCGGACCCGACCTATACCCAGATCATCGCCGCCTCGCGCACCGCGCAGGGCTCCTCGGTGGCCGACGCGATGGTCGCGGCCGCCCGCGAGATCGCCGAGAAGACCGAGATCAAGGCCATCTGCTGTTTCACGCAAAGCGGCACCACCGCGCTGCTGACGGCGCGCGAACGGCCGGGCGTGCCGATCATCGCCATGACCTCGCTCATCGGCACGGCGCGAAGGCTCTGCCTCAGCTGGGGCTGCAACTGCGTGATGACGCCAGAACTCGAGCGGTTCAAGAGCGCCGTGGTCAACGCCGCCCGTGCCGCGCGGGCGGGGGGGTTCGCCACCGAAACGGACCAGATCGTGGTGACGGCCGGCGTGCCCTTCAACGTGCCGGGCACCACCAATATCCTCCGCGTCGCCCCCTGCGACGAGCGTTTGATCTACAATACCGATCCGGGCTAGGCTCCTCTCATGGAGATGGACAGCCACTTCCTTCTGATCCTCGGACTGGTGATCGGGTTTCTCGCGATCCCGGCCATCATATCGGCCTATAGCGACGGGCGACGCCCCGTCGCGGCGATTCTCGTGTTGCTGATCTCGGCCGGCCTGGTGGTCTTCGCCTCCCGGATGCGCCCGGGTGGCTATCGCCTGGCCGAGATCCCGGACGTCTTCTATACCGTCGTGGCGCGTTTTCTCAACTGATACCCCTTGCCACCGTCCCCGGCTTTGGGTAGAGGGCGCGTCTATTCGCGTAGCCGGCCGAAGAGGCATGCCGAGTCGCGCGCAGACCGAACCCGCAAAGAGGAGACGGAAATGCCCAAGATGAAGACCAAGTCGAGCGCAAAGAAGCGCTTCAAGGTGACCGCCACCGGAAAGGTGCTCGCCGCCCAGGCCGGCAAGCGCCACGGCATGATCAAGCGGACCAAGAAATTCATCCGCGACGCGCGCGGGACGACCACGCTGTCCGCCCCCGATGCCAAGATCGTCAAGGGCTATATGCCCTACGACCGCTGATAAGGAGATAGAGACATGTCCCGCGTCAAAGGTGGAACCGTCACCCACGCCCGTCACAAGAAGGTCATCAAGGCTGCCAAAGGCTATTACGGCCGCCGCAAGAGCACCTTCAAGGTCGCCCGCCAGGCCGTCGACAAGGCCAACCAGTATGCGACCCGCGACCGCAAGAACCGCAAGCGCAATTTCCGCGCGCTCTGGATCCAGCGGATCAACGCCGCCGTCCGCGCCCATGACGAGGCGCTGACCTATTCACGCTTCATCAACGGCCTGTCGCTGGCCGGGATCGAAGTGGACCGCAAGGTCCTGGCCGATCTCGCCGTGCACGAGCCCGAGGCTTTCGGCGCCATCGTGGACCAGGCCAAGGGCGCGCTGAACGCCTAACCCGTATACACGAGAGACAGTGAACGACGCGGCCGTCCCACACCGGGGCGGCCGTTTTGCTTGGCAGGGAGATCCCGGACGCCGCGGCCTCGTTCTTCATCTCTTCAAAAATACTCCAGATCACCCCCACCGCCATCGCGCGGCCGGACAGGGGCTCCCGCCCGACCCGCCATCCCCGGCTGCGCCGGGCACGGGAGCCGGTTGGGCCGGGCGCCCGTTCCGGGCGCGGATTATTGCGAGGCTCTGCCTCGCGCTCCGGGATATTTGAGGCAAGAGGAAGAGGAGGGTGCGCCCCGACCGCAGCGCGCCCGGCAGGGTGCGCTGCCCGGCCCAACGGGCGGCGGGCCATCTTCGATGGTCCCGCCGGCGGGCGGGAGCCTTCCCTATCTTGTTTCGAGCGGCCGCTGCAGCAAGGCGCAGACCGCTCCGGTCATCAGCAGGCCCGCCGCGACCAGCAGGCTGGTGCCGATACCGCCCGCGAGATCGCCGATCAGCCCGGCCCCCACCGGACCCAGCGTCTGCGATACGGCGAAGACAAGGGTGAAGAAGCTGATCGCCGGGCCCCAGGCCTCGGGGGCCAGGTTCTGGCGGGCAAAGCTCGTCACCGCGCCCGGCGCCATGAAGACGCAGATGCCGAAGACCATCGACGAGACGATCAGCCCCGCCGTCGAGGGCCAGAGCACCGGCAGCGACGAGCCCGCCGCGATTCCCGTCAGGATCATCGCCAGCGGCACGCCCGAGGCGAAGCGTGCGAAGACCCCGCGCCAGACGAAGGGCGAGAGCGTGATGCACGAGCCCAGCAGCACCCAGGTCAGCGCGATGGTGCCCGCGCCGAAATCGCGCTCGGTCATCCAGGCCGACAGGAAGGTGAGATATACGATATAACCCAGCCCGAACCCGGCGTAGCCGCCGATCTCTCCCAGCATCCGCCGAAGCGGCAGGCGCACCGGCGCGGGCGCCCTGGCGCGCGGCACGCGCAGTTGCTCCGCCGCCCAGACGGCAATCGGGCAGATGGCAAGGCTCAAAAGGCCGATGCCGATCCAGGCCCAGCGCCAGCTTTCCCCGCCCCAGTGATCCAGCATCAGCGGCACGCCCGCACCGGCAAGGACGATACCCAGACCGCCCCCGCCGCCGAAGTAGAGCGCGATGGCCAGGGCGTTGCGCCGCCCGTCGCCGGGAAAGAGCGCCGCCGCCAGCGCCCCCCCGGTGACGAAGGAGAGCGCGCCGAACAGCCCCGCCGCCACGCGCCAGAGCGTCTGCGCCCACATCGCCTCGTCGAAGCCGGTGGCCAGCAGCGCCAGCGCCGTCAGCACCGCTCCCGCGCTGAACAGCCGGGCGGGCGACACCCGCCGGATCAGCGCCATCGTCAGCAGCGCGCCCGCCACATATCCCAGCGCGTTCGCAGTGTTCAGCCAGCCCGATTGCGCATAGCTCCAGCCCAGCTGCGCCTTCATCGCGGGCAGGACGAGACCATAGGCGAAGCGCGCGAACCCGTTGGTGACGCAGACGCCCAGAGCCAGCCCGGTCAGGATCAGCCATTGCCGCCCGTGTCCGGCCTCCGCCCCCATCACCGCTGCCGCGCTACGCGGCATAGACCGCCCGCTCGAAGGCGTCATAGGTCTCCAGCAGCGGCGGCTCGGCAAAGGGCAGCGACTGCGTCATCAGCACCGCGGCGACATCGGCGGCTGGATCGACCCAGTAATGCGTGTTGCACACGCCCGCCCAGCTTTGCGTGCCGGCATGGCGTTTGCCCGGCTGGTCGGTCTCGGTCCGCACGAAGGCGAAACTGTGGGTCGTCCCCTCGGGCAATTCCACGTCGGCCGAGAGCGGCGGCACCACGCTGCGCATCGTCTCGAATTTCAGCCCCTGCATCTGGTCGGCCAGCATGTCCTCCATCGCCGCCTCCGACAGGATGCGCGCCCCGTCCAGCGCGCCGCGGTTCAGCACCATCCGCAGGAACCGCATGTAATCGGGCGCGGTGGAGTAGAGCGCATGCCCCATCCCGTAGACCTCCGGGCGCGAGGGCGGGGCGATCTCATGCGGGGTGAAATGCCCGTCCTCGCCCCGGATCGACACCTGCGCCAGCCGGTCCCCATAGGCGTCGGGCTCGAAGCTGGTATCCTTCATCCCCAGCGGGTCCAGGATCTCTTCCCGGCAAAAGGCGTCGATCCTGCGGCCGTCCACCTCCTCGACGACCCGGCCCAGCCAGTCGATGCCGATGCCATAGCCCCAGCGCGTGCCGGGGTCCGAGGTCAGCGGATAGGCCAGCGCCGATTTCAGCCCCGACAGGATCGTGGGATGCTGTGTCGCCTGCATCCATCGCGGCACGTCGGGGTTCCAGAACTCGTATTCCAGCCCGCTGGTATGGGTGGCGAGATGCCGGATCGTGGCCTGTGTCTTCGGCGCGCGCAGTACCGGCTCGTCGCCGTCGAACCCTTCGAGAACGCGCAGCTCGTCCCATTCGGGCAGGATCTCGGCCACCGGCGTGTCCATGCTCAGCTTGCCGCGGTCGATCAGGATCATCGCGGCGGTCGAGCCGATCGCCTTGGTCATCGAAAAGGCGCGAAAGGCGGTGTCCTTTCCCGCGGTTTGTCCCGGCGCGGCCTCGCCCGCCGCCCCGGTAAAGGTGACGCCCCCGGCATCGCCCACCATCGCCACGATGAACGGCACCGCTTCGCGCGCCACGGCGTCGTCCAGCACGCTCTGGATATCGGTCATGGTATCTCCTCCCCTGACATGTGATGCGACGGTATCGGCAGGCGGTCCTGCCTGTCCATTCCTTACGGGCGCCGCTTGCAATCGCGCCCCGCCCCCGGTAGCAGAACGTGGCGTTATCAGGGGACAGTGTCATGGACGATCTCAAGGCGAAATATCTCGGTCAAATCGCCGAAGCCGCGGATGAGGCAGCGCTGGAATCAATTCGCCTCGCCGCCGTGGGGAAAAAGGGCGAGGTCTCGCTCAAGATGCGCGAACTGGGCAAGATGACCCCCGAGGAGCGTCAGACCGCCGGCCCCGCGCTCAACGCCCTCAAGGACGAGATCAACTCGGCACTCGCCGCCAAGAAGGCCGCGCTCGGCGATGCCGCGCTTGACGAGCGCCTGCGCAGCGAATGGCTGGACGTGACGCTGCCGGGCCGCCCCCGCCGGCAGGGCACGATCCACCCGATCAGCCAGGCGCGCGAGGAGCTGACCGCGATCTTCGCCGAGATGGGTTTTTCCGTGGCCGAAGGGCCGCGCATCGACACCGACTGGTACAATTTCGACGCGCTCAACATCCCCGGACACCATCCCGCCCGGGCCGAGATGGACACGTTCTACATGCACCGCGCCGAGGGCGACAACCGCCCGCCGCATGTCCTGCGCACCCATACCTCGCCGGTGCAGATCCGCTCGATGGAAAAGATGGGCGCACCGCTGCGCGTGATCTGCCCCGGCGGCGTCTATCGCGCCGATTACGACCAGACGCATACGCCCATGTTCCACCAGGTCGAGGGGCTGGCGCTCGATACCGATCTGTCGATGGCGAACCTGAAATGGACGCTCGAGGAGTTCTGCCGCGCCTTCTTCGAGATCGACGATGTCGAGCTGCGCTTCCGCGCCTCGCATTTCCCCTTCACCGAACCCTCGGCCGAGGTCGATATCCGCTGCTCGTGGGAGGGCGGGACGCTCAAGATCGGCGAGGGCGACGACTGGATGGAAATCCTGGGCAGCGGCATGGTCCACCCCAAGGTGATCGCCGCGGGCGGCATCGACCCCGACCAGTACCAGGGCTTTGCCTTCGGCATCGGCATCGACCGGCTGGCCATGCTGAAATACGGCATCCCCGACCTGCGCGCGTTTTTCGATTCCGACCTGCGCTGGCTGCGCCATTACGGCTTCGCCGCGCTCGACATGCCCAACCTGCATGGCGGGTTGAGCCGGTAGTCACACCACAGCAGGCACACGCCCGCCCACCCTGTCGGGCGCGTGCCTGCGTTTTAAAAAAGAGCCCGGTATCCACACAATGTAGGGTAGGGTTCCACCCCACCGCCCGCTCTGGTCACGTCTTCCCGGCACCCTCCGGCGGGAACAGGCTGTCATAGCCCCAGGTGAAGACAAAGGCATAGCCCATGTAGAACAGGGCGAAGGCCATATCCATCACCAGCGCCGCCCAGAGCGATATCTCCAGCCACCAGGCGAAGACCGGCAGCAGCACCACCAGCAGCGTCAGTTCGAACAGCACCGCATGCGCCACCCGCAGGGCAAGGCTCTTGCGCGGACTGCCGCGCCAGCGCATCAGCGCATGGTCGAAACACAGGTTGAAGACATAGTTCCACCCCGTGGCCAGCGTGGCCCCGATCAGGGCCAGCACGCCCATCTCGTCCAGCGGATGGGCAAAGATCCAGGCAAAAAGCGGGGTGACGACGGCAAGTCCGATGATCTCGAAACTGACGGCCTGGCGGATACGGTCTGCTGTACTGCGCATCGAGCTGCTCCGAATGTTGGTCCGGGCCGTCCCGTATGCCTGCGGTTCCTCCGCGCGAGGCCGTCCTCGCTCGGCCGGAACATGGCCGCAGCCCCGGTCTATTTCAACCCCCTTCGCCGCTGTGGTGGAACTTCGCCCGCTTCCATGCGATTCATTTTCCGCAACAGGCAACAAGGAGGCACCGGATGCTCTTTCAGAAGGACCACCAAGGGGACGGTACCGCGCGGCAGAAACGCGTCTACGCGATGTTCGAACTGGCCTATACCATCGTCGATTTCACCGCCGCCTCGCTCTTCATCGTGGGCTCGGTGATGTTCTTCTACGATGACTGGCAGACGCCCGGAACCTGGATGTTCCTCGTGGGCTCGATCTGCTTCGCCGCCAAGCCCACCCTGCGCCTCGCGCGCGAGGTCAAGCTGGCCGCGATGGGCGATGTGGACGATCTCGCCAAACGGGTCGAGGCCGAGTGACCGCGCCCCTTTTCCCGGCCTGTGCGATAGGCTAAAGCCCGTCGGGACAACGGCCGCAGGGCAGGGACATGACCCGTATCCTCATTCTGGAATCCAACTCGCCCGAGATGGTTGCGCGCGGTACTGCCGACGCCGCGCCCTTTCTCGACACGCTGCCGCAGCTTTCCGACGATGTGGTCCTCACCGTCGCCGAACCCTATGTCGCGCCGCTCTCTCCCGCGCTGCTGGACGAGGCCCAGGCGGTGATCTTCACCGGCTCGGGCGTAAGCTGGAGCGTCGACGACCCCCGCGCCCAGCCGCTGGCACAGGCGATGCGCGCGGTGTTTGACCGGGGCTTGCCCGTCTGGGGGTCGTGCAACGGGATGCAGCTTGCCGCGCATGTGCTGGGCGGCACGGTCGGCGCCTCGCCCAAGGGCAACGAGGACGGCATGGCCCGCGACCTGCGCCTGACCGAGGGGGGCCGCGCCCACCCGATGATGGCCGGACGCGCCGACGGCTTTGCCGCCCCCTGCGTTCACCGCGACGAGGTGCAGCGCCTGCCCGAAGGCGCGGTGCTGCTGGCCGCGAACGATCACAGCCCCATCCAGGCCTTCGCCTATCTCGGCAACGGCGTCGATTTCTGGGGCGTGCAATACCACCCCGAAGCCTCCCCCGCCCAGATCGCCCGGTGGATCGACGGGCGCGCCACGCGCACCCCCGAAATGGAGGAAATCGCCGATGCCATGCGCGCTGTCGACGCCGATCCCACGGGCGCGCGCAAGCTGGGGGTGGACCCGGCCGATCTGACATTGCATTCAAGGGCGCGCGAGCTGACGAACTGGCTGGCCCATATCAAAGACAGGACCTCGACATGAAATTCACCCTTTCCTGGCTCAAGGACCATCTCGACACATCCGCCTCCGTGGCCGAGATCGCCGAGGCGCTGACCGATCTTGGGCTCGAGGTCGAAGAGATCAGCAACCCCGCCGACCGTCTGTCGGACTTCACCCTCGGCTACGTCACCCATGCCGAGAAGCACCCCGACGCCGACAAGCTGCGCGTCTGCAAGGTGGCGACCGACGAGGGCGAATTGCAGATCATCTGCGGCGCGCCCAACGCGCGCGAGGGGATCACCGTCGTCGTGGCCAAGCCCGGCGTCTATGTCCCCGGCATCGACACCACGATCGGCGTGGGCAAGATCCGCGGCATCGAAAGCTACGGCATGATGGCCTCCGAGCGCGAGCTTGAACTCTCCGACGAGCATGACGGCATCATCGAACTGCCTTCGGGCGAGGTGGGGCAGCGGTTCACGGACTGGCTGGCCGAAAACGATCCCGCCAAGGTGGACCCGGTGATCGAGATCGCCATCACCCCCAACCGCCCCGACGCGCTGGGCGTGGCGGGCATCGCGCGCGACCTTGCCGCCCGCGGCCTCGGAACCCTCAGGGCCCGCAGGCATGAGCCGGTGACGGGCGATTTTCCCTGTCCCATCCCCGTCTCCATCGACGAGGATACCCGCGACGGTTGCCCGCTCTTCGCCGGGCGGGTGATCCGCGATGTCCGCAACGGCCCCAGCCCGCAATGGCTCCAGGACCAGTTGCGCGCCATCGGGCTGAGGCCCATCTCGGCGCTGGTCGACATCACCAATTACATGACCTTCGACGCCAACCGCCCGCTGCATGTCTTCGATGCCGACAAGGTGGCCGGCGGGTTGCGCATCCACCGCGCGCAGGGCGGCGAGACGCTGACCGCGCTGGACGAGAAGACCTATACGCTCCAGCCCGGGATGATCGTCATCTCGGACGAGAACGGCCCCGAGTCCATCGCCGGCATCATGGGCGGCGAGGAAACCGGCGTGACCGGAGAGACAGTGAACGTCTTCCTCGAAAGCGCGTTCTGGGACCATGTCCAGATCGCCATGACCGGCCGCGCGCTCAAGATCAATTCCGACGCCCGCTACCGGTTCGAGCGCGGGGTCGATCCCGAATACACGCTCGAAGGGCTGGAACACGCCACGCGCATGATCCTCGACATCTGCGGCGGCGAGGCGTCCGAGGTCGTGGTGGCCGGCGATGTCCCCGACCATTCGCGCGCCTTCCGCCTCGACCCCGAGCGCGTGATCTCCCTCGTGGGCATGGACATCCCCGAAAGCGAGCAGCGCCAGACCCTGACCCGGCTGGGCTTCCGGCTGGAGGGGAACATGGCCCATGTGCCCTCCTGGCGCCCCGACGTCCAGGGCGAGGCCGACCTGGTCGAGGAAGTGGCCCGCATCGCCTCGCTCACGAGGCTCGAGGGCAAGCCGCTGCCGCGCGTGACCAATGGTCTGCCAAAGCCCGTGATGACGCCCATGCAGCGCCGCCAGCAGATGGCGCGACGCACTTGCGCGGCGCTGGGCTACAATGAATGCGTCACCTATTCCTTCATCGACCGTAAATCGGCGGCGCTCTTCGGCGGCGGCGATGATGCGACCATGCTGGAAAATCCCATCTCCTCCGAGATGAGCCACATGCGCCCCGCACTGCTGCCGGGCCTCATGCAGGCCGCCGCCCGCAACCAGGCGCGCGGTTTCATGGATCTCGCGCTGTTCGAGGTGGGCCCCGCCTTCCACGGCGGCGAACCGGGCGAGCAGCACATGCTCGTCACCGGCCTTCTGGTCGGCCGCACCGGGCCCAAGGACGTGCATGGCGCGTCCCGGCCCGTCGATCTCTATGACGTCAAGGCCGATGCCGAGGCGGTGCTGGCCGCGATGGGCGCACCCGCGAAGGTGCAGATCCTGCGCGGCGCGCAGGATTGGTGGCACCCGGGCCGCCACGGCAAGATCTGCCTCGGCCCCAAGAAGGTGCTGGGCGTCTTCGGGGAGCTGCACCCTCGCGTGCTGGAGGCGATGGACGTCAAGGGCCCGGCCATGGCCTTCACCCTCTGGCCCGAGGAGGTGCCGATGCCGCGCAAGCAGGGCACCTCGCGCGGGGCGCTGGAGCTGCGCGACCTTCAGGCGGTGGAGCGTGACTTCGCCTTCGTCGTCGATAGCGATGTCGAGGCGCTGGCGCTCGTCAATGCCGCCGCCGGGGCCGACAAGGCCCTGATCGAGGAGGTCCGCGTCTTCGACGAGTTCATCGGCGGGAGCCTGGGCGAGGGCAAGAAATCGCTGGCCATCACCGTGCGGATCCAGCCCAGCGACACCACGCTGAAGGAAAAGGATATCGAGGCGATCAGCGCGAAGATCGTGGAAAAGGTCGCCAAGGCCACCGGCGGCACGCTGCGCGGCTGAGGTCGCAGGTGAGTATTTGGAAAGAGATGAAGGGGCGGGCGCGCCCCTTTTTCATCTGTTGAGGAGGATTGGACATGACGCTGAAGATCTACCTGTCGGGAGAGATCCACACCGACTGGCGCGAGCGCATCACCCAAGGCGCCAAGGGGCTCGATGTCAGCTTCTCCGGCCCGGTCACCGACCATGCCGCCAGCGACGATTGCGGCGTGGCGATCCTGGGCGCGGAGGACGACAAGTACTGGCACGACCACAAGGGCGCGATGCTCAATGCCATTCGCACCCGCCACGGGATCGCGCAGGCCGATGTCGTGGTGGTACGCTTCGGCGACAAGTACAAGCAGTGGAACGCGGCCTTCGACGCGGGGCAGGCGGCGGCGCTCGGCAAGCCGCTCATCGTGCTCAGCCCGCCCGAACACCAGCACGCGCTCAAGGAGGTGCATGCCGCCGCCCTCGCCGTGGCCGAGCAGCCCGAACAGGTGGTCGAGATCCTGCGCTATGTCCTGACCGGCGCCTTGCCCGGCTGACAAGCCCCTGTGGGGGTTTCTTTCCCTTCCGCACCCCCCGCAAGGCTGGACCGCGGAGAAGCTTTGTCGCAGATTGGCCCCAAGAGCGCAGTCGCGCCGAGCGGAAAAAGGGACAGAGCAATGGAAGAAATGATGGCAGAGGCCGCCGTGATGTGGCCGCTGGTCCTCAACGCGATAAAGGCCCTGATCGTCCTCGTGATCGGCTGGATCGCCGCGGGCGCGATCTCGGGGATGGTGCGGCGGCGCATCAACAAGACGCCACGTATCGATCCGACGCTGGGCAATTTCGCCGCGGGGGCGGTGAAATGGGTCATCCTCGCCATCGTGCTGGTGGCGGTGCTGGGTCTCTTCGGGATCCAGGCGACCAGCATCGTCGCCATCCTCGGCGCCGCCTCGCTGGCCATCGGCCTCGCGCTTCAGGGCACGCTCTCGGACCTGGCGGCGGGCGTCATGCTGGTGATCTTCCGCCCCTACAAGCTGGGCGATTACGTCGATATCGCGGGCACCGCCGGGACGGTCAAGAACCTCGATCTCTTCACGACCGAGCTTGTCACCCCGGACAATGTCCAGATCATCGTGCCCAACGGCAAGTCCTGGGGCCAGATCATCACCAATTACTCGGCCCACGCGACCCGGCGGCTCGATCTGACCTTCGGCATCGATTACGATGACGATGCCGACGCCGCGATGGCCATCATCCTCGACACGGCCCGCGCCGATGCCCGCATCCATGACGATCCTGAACCCTGGGTGCGCGTGACCAACCTGGGCGACAGCTCGGTCGACCTGACCGCGCGGCTCTGGTGCGATGCGGCCGATTACTGGGAACTGAAATTCGCCCTGACCAAGCAGATCAAGGAAGCGTTTGACGCCAAGGGCATTTCGATCCCCTATCCCCACCAGGTCGAGATCGTCAAACCGGCGTAGGCGGAAAAAAACCGCGGTGCCGGGCGGAAAGTTTGATCTTTCCGTTTGACACCGCCCGCCAGCTTGGGTACTCGACGCGCCGTGGATACGGCGTGATAGCTCAGCTGGTTAGAGCACAGCACTCATAATGCTGGGGTCGGCGGTTCAAGTCCGCCTCACGCTACCACCCTCTCCCTTCCGTATCCCCCTGACAGGCGCGCGGTGCGCTGCTAGGCTTTGCGTGACAGGGGAGGGCGCGCGATGATCACCGGACAATGTCTCTGCGGAACGGTGCGCTGGCGCATCGAGGGCCCGGTCGCCCCGCCCAGCCATTGCCACTGCACCATGTGCCGCAAGGCCCATGCCGCCCCGGTGGTCAGCTTCACCGCCTGCGCGGCCGAGGATTTCGACTGGATCGCGGGGGAGGAGGCCATCGTCGCCTATCCCTCCTCGCCCGGTTTCATCCGGCCCTTCTGCGGGCTCTGCGGCTCGGCGCTGCCGGGCACCACGCCCGAGCCCGACGAGATCTCGGTCCCGATGGGCAACCTCGACGGCGAGCCCGGCCTGCGCGGCGGGCGGCACATCTTCACCGCCGACAAGCTGCCCTGGGTGGTCATTCCCGCAGGTGCCGAATGCTCCGCCGGCCACCCGCCCGGCGCGGACCTGCCCGAACGCCCCGGACCGGATCGGCCCGATGCCGCGCCCGCAGGCCAGCTGCGCGGCAGCTGCCTGTGCGGCGCGACAGCCTACGAACTGTCGCAGATCCCCGAATTCTACAACTGCCACTGTTCCCGCTGCCGCCGGGCGCGGGCGGCGGCCCATACGACCAACGGGGTCGTGGCACTGGCGGCGCTGTACTTCACAAGGGGCGAGGATCGGGTGAGCCTCTTCCGCCTGCCCGGCGCGAAACGCTTCGGCCAGGCCTTCTGCGTCACCTGCGGCTCGGGCCTGCCCCGGCGTGACACGCAGTTCGGGACCGCCATCGTCCCTTATGGCAGTCTCGACACAGCCGCGCCGGGCCCCGGCTGGCACATCTTCACCGCTTCCAGGGCGCCGTGGTGGCAGATCGCCGACGAGTTGCCGCAATACCCAGAACGCCGCCCCTGAAACGGCGCACGCCGCCCCGGCGGAACCGAACACAACAGCGAGTTCGTCCGCTTTGAGCCCGAACTGCCTCGTCCGTGCCGATCCTCCATTGCAGGTGCATTCGTCCGCTCCCAGCCGGAAGCCGACGCGACCACCGGAGCTTCCCATTTGAGGCGCACATAAAGGTCGGGCGGGGAGCGGACCTTTGCTGCGCGGGGCAATCGGATCACCCAACAAAAATGGAAGCCGACATTCAGAGCGGACCAAGATCGAGGTCTGTGCACATCGCCGCATGATGTCACCGAGACGATATTAACTTTGGTCAGGCGAAACGAGTTCGCTGTGGTAGCGAAGCTCCGCCGCAATAATATCGGCCCAATCTGGCCAACTTCGGGTGCTTTCGCGACCGCCTGCAACGGATAGGGAAAAAACTTGATCGACTGGCCAACTCGAGAGATATTGCTGTCAAACGGCATGCCACTTGGGGAATGTCGGATGAAGATATAATTTTGAGGATAGATCACTGTGCAGCAGGATAACGATTTCGATGCCCGGAAACAAGAAAGAGACCCGCCACTCGGTTCAATCCCTAATTCTCTCGCCGAATTCGTAACGAGGGAATCTGTTCTTATCGCACTGATTACGGGAATTAGGGTCAGGACTCGTTCTCGTTTCATAGCTGTCACATCCCGCGTGATTATGCGGTCGCTTCTTGAAGAGTTCTGGTTTCTGGCGATGCCAGTCCTTGAGCGCGTCG
>CANMQJ010000009.1 GCA_947500005.1 uncultured Paracoccaceae bacterium
GACGCGATTTGAATGTCCGCCCCCACCGGTGGGGCCGGATCAACCGGCACCTGCGGCGAATGTCCGCTGTCCGCCCTGACCACCAGCTCCGTCGCAACCGGCCCTGAACGGACATTCATGTGCTGTGCGTTGAATGTCCGGTCCGTACGTTGTTCCAGTTGTCGCGGTGCTTGTCCTGACACAACCAACCGAGGGATGGATTGCATGCAGATCAATTCAGGATGGCTGGACCCAGAAGCGAGCCGACACCTACGGCGATAAGAATTCCGATGACGTCCAGTGGAGCGCCGGTGCGTAGCATTGCCTGGCGTGAGACCGCCGGGTTGGCGAAAACGATCGCATTTGGCGGTGTCGCGACCGGCAGCATGAACCCGACAGAAGCAGCGAGAGCTACCGGCAGCATGAACCTGACTGCGTCGAGATCCAACGACACGGCCACCGCGCCGGTGATGGGCAAGAACATTGCCGCCATGGCGGTGTTGCTCGCCAGTTCTCCGATATAGACAACAAGCGCTGCAACGATCAGCAGCACAAGCAGTGCTGGCAGATGCTTCAGCGAGTCTACCTGCGCACCGATCAACGCGGCGAGACCAGTCTGGTCGAGCAACCCGGCCAGCGCCAGACCGCCGCCGAACAGGATTAGCACATCCCAGCGCAACGTTGCAGCCGTCTCCCAGACCAGCAGACGGCCACCCGCACCATCGGGGATGATGAACAAGGCTATCGCGGCCAACATCGCAATGCCCGCATCTGTCAGGGCGAGGTTCGGAAACAGCCAGTCGATCAGAGGCCGGCAAACCCAGGCCAGAGCCGTCATACTTGCAACGGTGGCAACGCGGCGTTCTGCCGGGGTCATGCGGCCTGGGTGGACCGGCAGCGTTATGGTCAAAGCCGTGTTCCGGCCACTCGGCGTGAGCCGTGCCAGCACAAACCAAGTCACAACCAGAAGCGTGGCGGCCACTGGCAATCCCACGAGAGCCCACTGCGCGAAGCCAACCTCGATCCCGTAGCTCGACCGAACATGGGCCGCAAATATGGCGTTCGGTGGGGTCCCGATTAGCGACCCCATCCCGCCGCACGTCGCCGCGAAGGCGACCCCGAGCATTAAAGCCGTCCCAAACTCGGGCCGTTCGTCTTCTGCCGCTGCGATCGACGCGGCGACGGGTGCGATAACCATCGCCGATGCCGTATTGCTTATCCAAAGGCTCAGGAAGGCCGTCGCGGCCATGACGCCCGCAAGAAGACGGTTCGGTCGTGTTCCAGCGGCATTGATTAGCGAAAAAGACAACCTCCGGTGCAACTCTGACCTTTCTATCGCCTTTGCCAACAGGAACCCGCCGAGGAACAGAATGATGATCGGATCGCTGTAAGCGTTTGCCACCTCGTCCAGGCCTGAAAGTCCCAGAAGCGGGGCAACGGCGAGAGGAAGGAGAGCCGTGGCGGCCAGTGGCAGGGCCTCGGTTAACCACCAGAGCGCCATCGCGAACGCGAGGCCGGTGGCCAGCCATGCGGGTGCGGCGAGGCCTGCTGGCGCCGGCAGGATTATCGGTGCCAACAGGGCGAGGAGTCCCGCGGCGATGACGAGCGACTTGCTTTTCATTTTGAGAGACTACCAGTGCCGCCCTGATTCCACAGGGATTTCGAGTTGCTGGAATGCACGGTTCACTCGAGTTGCGAAATCCTGTAACGCTGCGCCCCGCCGGGGCCCGAAGGCTGGCAATTCACGTCGGAAAGGACCGGGGCTTGCAGCCTAACCGTCTGAGTTGGAGCTTTCCTGCAAGATCTTACCCAACTTTCTGAACAAGTCACTTCGGGCAGAACCCGGCCGCCAGCCAAGCACCACTTGTCTTGGACATGCATCGGGCAGCGGCGTCAGTTGCACGTCTGCCGCGCCGACCACTCCGGCCTTTACCGCGAGGTTCGGCAGCAGGGTAATCCCGAGCCCCTCCGAGACCATCGCAATCAGCGTCGTCAGGCTGGTCGCCGCGAAACTGTCCTCCGGCGCCACGAGGCGCCCGGGGTAGGCCGCAAGGGCGTGTCGTTGCAGGCAATGACCCTTCTCCAGCAGCATCAACTGGCCGCTTTCGACAAGCGCCTCGGACCCGCTGGGGGCCGGCCAGCGCCCCGGCGAAGCGAGTTGATAACCATCTTCGAACAGCTTCATCACTTCGAGCGATCCCGTGTCGAAGGGCAAGGCGATCAGCACCAGATCGAGCCGACCGGCATTCAGGCCTTCGATCAGGCTTTCGGTCATTTCTTCGCGGAGGTAGAGGCGCAGGTCCGGGAACGCATCCCGCAACTCGGGCATCATGCGGGGAAGCAGATAAGGACCGATCGTCGGAATTGACCCGAGTCGGAGTTCGCCTTCGAAGGGGTTTCGATGCGCCCGCGCAAGAGTCTCGATCTCGCCCGCATCCAATAACATCTGGCGACCGCGAGCGGCCACTTCCTTGCCCACCGGTGTGAGAAGGACACTGCGCCGGGTGCGTTCGATCAGTTGAATGCCAAGCCGGTCTTCAAGCTCCTTGATGCCGGCACTGAGGGTCGGCTGCGTGACGAAGCAGAGTTCGGCCGCACGGGAGAAGTTGAGCGTCTCTTCGACGGCAGTCAGAAACCGGAGTTGGCGCAGCGTGATCATTTATAGGCCTACTCTATCACAAACAGAGCTTCTTTCAATTTCATCTATCATACAGGAGCGATTATCTGTTTCCCATCGAAACGCTGACGAGAAGGAATCCAGCAATGACCGAAGAAACTCGCCCGGCCGGGCCCCGCCTCAACGAACCTGCCCCGGCCTTCGATGCACTGACGACCCATGGCCAGAAAACGCTCGAAGACTATCGCGGCAAATGGCTGATCTTGTTCTCGCATCCGGCGGATTTCACCCCGGTATGCACCACGGAATTCATCGCTTTCGCCAAGCGCCAAGATGAATTCGCCGCACTGAACACCGAGCTGCTCGGGCTCTCAATCGATAGCCACTACAGCCATATCGCATGGGTGCTGAACATTAAGGAGAAGTTCGGCGTGGACGTGCGCTTCCCGATCATCGCCGACCTGAACATGGCAGTGGCCCAAGCCTACGGCATGATCCAGCCGGGTGCTTCGGATACCGCCGCCGTCCGCGCCACCTTCATCATCGATCCGGAAGGCGTGCTGCGCGCCATGGTCTACTACCCGATGAACGCAGGCAGGTCGGTGGCAGAGATTCATCGCCTGTTGGTCGCGCTCCAGACGGCTGATGAGAACAAATGCGCCATGCCTGAGAACTGGGTCCCCGGCGACGAGGTCATCGTGCCGACGCCACCCACCCCGGAAGCCGCGCAAGCCCGTGCAGGAGAAGGCTACAACACGGTGGACTGGTACTTCTCTACCCGCGCGCTCTGAAGCACCCCGGTGGGCCCTCCAGGCCCACCGAACCATACCACTCCCCATTAGGAGAAAGAGCCATGACCAATCCCATCGTCAAGTCCTTCTGGGACCAGGCCACCGGAAGCTGGCAATATGTCTTCCACGATCCTGAGACCATGAAGGGCGCAATCGTCGATCCCGTCCTCGACTTCGATCCGCTGGCCGGGGCGACCTCGCCCGACAGCGCGCAACAACTGCTCGACTACATTCGGGAAACGGGAATCGAGCTGGTCTGGATCCTCGACACCCATCCCCACGCCGACCACTTTTCCGCCGCCCAATGGCTCAAGGAGCAGACCGGCGCTCCTACGGCAATCGGGGAGAAAGTGATCGGGGTTCAGAAACTTTGGCAGGGCATCTATAACCTCCCTTCAGACTTCCCGGTGGATGGCAGTCAATGGGATCGCCTCTTCGCCGATGGCGAGAGCTTCATGGTGGGCAATGTGCCGGTCAAGGTCATGTTCTCGCCGGGGCACACTCTGGCCTCGATCACCTATGTCGCGGGCGATGCGGCATTCGTGCATGATACCCTGATGATGCCCGACAGCGGTTCCTCTCGCGCCGATTTCCCGGGCGGCAGTTCAGATGCACTCTATGACAGCATTTCGGCAATCCTGGCATTGCCCGAGGGGACGCGGGTTTTCGTCGGTCACGATTACGCGCCCGGGCGCGAGGCGAAATGCGAGGCCACTGTGGCAGAACATCGTGCCAGGAACATACATTGGAAAGGCGCGCCGTCGCGGGCTGAATACCGCTCGGTGCGGGACGCCCGGGACGCGACCCTGCCATTGCCCAAATTGATGCTGGCTGTCCTGCAAGTAAACATCCGCGGCGGACGACTGCCCGAAGCGGAAGACAACGGGAGGTCCTACCTCAAGTTGCCGCTGAATTACTTCCAGAGCCGCTGAGCCTGAGTGACCATGCGGGATGAGTCCAGTTGCCTGGAGTTGTCCCGCCCATTTTTCTGGAGGTCGAAATCGAGACTGAAAGTCTCTACAAGTAGTGTAGCGAACTGATCAAATAGGCCACGATTGGTTTCGGGATCACGCGTCTCAAGAACTGGAATCATCGTTTCGCAGAGATTCGCGATCATAGCCACCTTGGCGCGTCGGCGGCCTTCGACTGGGATCGATCTTGGCACCGAGTTTTTCCAGGGCGAGCATGACCTGGTGAAACACCTCTTCATCCAATGCGCGCATGCCTTCCCCTTCGGCCACGTCGATTTCGCTGGCATCGTAGGCCCAGCGACGCAGGACCTCGATCTTCTGCTCAGTCGTCAGCTGCGCATCCGAAAGTAACTCTTGAGGGTTCTCATAAATATCGGATGGGTCGAGTAGTGCCTTCTCAAATCGTTCGCTATCAGCCATCCGATCCCTCCTTAAAAGGCTCCTTGCAAATTCGTCTCGATGGGCGCGCGTGTATGCAGCTTGACAAAAAGCTACTGTATTCAAGTGCTCCAGTCGTGCACATGCACGTCGCGTCCTGAATGGCCTTTCAGGATCTTGACCGCCAGGTCCTCCCGTTCCTTGTCGGACACACGAACCCACAACAAGATGCCGCCGTGTTCGATCTGATTTGCGTAGTAATCCTTGTGATGCTGACCGACGCGGCGTGCCAACAATGCGCCTACGACTGCCGCAGGACTACCACCGATTGCAATTGCCGCGGCCGAGGCTGCAAGGGTGCTCACGGGCGTCAGCAAAGCGAGCATGGCGATGTAGGATCCCAGAAAGAAGAAGCCGCCGGCTATTGCTCCCTCGAGTTCGCCGATGGCTTCTTCCGAAACGAAGGATGCGCGCGGAGCGGTCGGATCGTCTTCGAGGTCTTTGGAATGCCAGAAGCGGTCTCCCAGCTTTTCTCGCAGGGCAGAGTCCGAGCCGAGAAGACTGATGTCATGGCGGCTGAACCCGACCATGGTAAGATCGTAATATGCCTGCTGAAGTGCTTCGAAGCTGTCGAAGACACCAACCGCCTCGGGTATCTTGATAACCGTAGTGTGCTTTGCGCTTTCGCTTCCCTGCATTACCTTTCTCCCATGTGATGCCGAGGTCGGAGCGACATGATCAAATAAACGTTACCCCCGCCGGACGCGACAGGAAGATAGTCCGTCATCTTCAAGGCACTCGTCCCACCGAAGGCGAAATCGGCTCCACGGAGAGATTAGACCGAGCTTTGTGCGAACCAAAAGAAAAGATCGTCCGGGAACGGTGCCACCGCCTTGTGGCATTACGCCGCGTCGCCCGAGCGCAATGGAAACCCCGCGCGGCTTCAGCCTCTGATTCACACGCCGGTCGAGCGCACCAGACGCGCCAGTCCTTCGCGGCCCACGAGGTCGACTCTACCCCGGGATTGCTCGATCCAGCCGCGGCGTTGAAACTCGGCCAGCGTGCGCGAAATGACTTCGCGCGCGGTGCCGAGCTCCGAGGCCAGGAAGGCGTGCGTGGCGCGCACCGTGCCCGCGTCATCCGCCAGTTCGAGAAGCCGGGACGCCAGTCGGACATCCATCTTCTGAAAGACGATGTCGTCGACCAGGGTGAAGAGGTCGGTGATGCGGCGGGAATAGGCGGTGAAGACGAACTCACGAAAGACCCGGGAGCGCGCCACGAGGTCGTCGAAGGTGGCGCGGGGAATGACCACGGCCGTCACCTCCGATTCGGCGATCCCGTCGGCCGAGTATTCCTCGAAGGCCAGCATGCACGCCGTCGTCAGCACGCAGCTTTCTCCTGCATGGACCCGGTAGAGGAAGACCTCGCGCCCGGTCTCGGACCTTTGCTGGACGCGGACGGTGCCCTCCAGCAGCAGCATGAGGTTGTCGGCGGACTGTCCCGGCGCGAATACCTGCGTCCCGCTCGGAACGGTGACGATCCCGCTGCCCTTCACCAGATCGGCGCGAATGTCTTCGGGCAGAGTTTTCAGGCCTTCGAAACGGTCGATCCAATCCCCGGTCCGGGTCGTCGGACTCTCGATCATTCAGCGTGCTCCCTACGCAGCGACAGATTGCGCTGCCACGATCGTCCCTGCCGGACGGACCGGCTCGGGACCTGCCACCTTGTCGGAGTCGAGGTTTGGCCGATGCGCGCGCCTTGCTCAACCCCTGACGTGAAGACGGCGTGCGAAGGCCGGCCCTTGTCCGCGCGATCCCCGGGTTACCTGAGTCCTGCCCGGGGACAGTTTCGGCGGCGGGCCGGCCTATTGCGATCCCGAGTTCAGAAGCTGAGAACGCGGGTATCCGCGGCGATCAGGCGGGCCGCCATCTTGGCCGGATCGGCAACGCCCACGCCGTCGAGCAGCACGGAGGCGTCCTTGCCCAGACCGGGCAGGTAGATCGCGCAGACCTCGACCGTGCCGCCGGCTTTCTGCCGGATCGCCTGCATGAGGCCTTGGGGGCTCATGTCGCGCGGCGGCTGGCCGTCGGTGGCGCTTTCGGGCGCCTCCTTCAGCGCGATGTCGCCGGCGGGACCGCAGAGCAGGATATGCGCCTCGGCGCCCTGCTGGGCCGCCTGCATGGTCAGCACCATGGCCATCAGCTGGGTCTGGGGTTCGGGAGAGGTGACGACGGTCACCACCTTGCCCACGGTGTCCTGCGCGAATGACGCGGTCGCCGCGAGGGTGGAGAGGGCGGCCAGGGTGGTGGCGAGGAGGAGTTTCTTCATGTCTGCGTTCCTTATCGGGTTTATTCGGGTTGACAGATTTCATGCGCCAGCGCGGCGCGGATCGTGCGGAGGATCAACCCCGCGATGGTCAGGGCCAGAAGTCCGAGAAGGACCAGGCCCAGCCCTTGGTGAAATCCTGATCCGGTCAGCGCCGCATGGCGGAAGCTGGCCGTGGTCAGGGCCGCAAGCGGGAAGGACAGCGCCCAGAACGACAGGGCGAAGGGCAGTTTCATCAGCGCGGGCACCTGAAGCGCGACGAGCGCGGCGAAGAAATAGCCGATGTTCAGGAGGATCCGGGCGAGCGCGTCGACCTCGCCACCGTTCAGCATCAGCCAGGAAAGGTAGGCGACCGCAGGCGGCGCCACGAGGATCACCAGCGTCGGGCGCAGCTTGCCCGGCAGCGGATCGTGGAAGATCAGCCGGTTGAAGACCAGTGTCAGCAGAACGATCCAGAACAGGAGCCCGATGGCGAAGAAATACCAGCTGAGCTCGACATGCCCCACGGGCACGCCGGCGAGCGGCGCGATCACGTTGCCCACGGCGGGGATGAACCAGGCGGGCGACAATTGTCCGGGCCCGAAAGCGCGATGCGAAATCCAGGCGTTTATCACCGCCAGCGTGAGGATCGCCTGCGCCCCGGCGCCGACGATCCAGATCGGACCGGCGAGACCGGGCCTCCCCTCCCGCAGGAAGGTGGCGAGCAGCAGCAGGGAGATCGACATCGCCGGAAAGAAGGCCAGCCGCACCGGGTGCCCCCATTCCGCGGCGATGGCGGCGGGGTGGCGGACCGCCTTGAGCGCGAAGAAGCCCCCCAGGATCACCAGCAGGACAAGCGTCGCATAGCCCACCAGGACACTCGGCAGCTCCAGGCCACCGGCGTGCAGCGCCAGCGCCAGGCCGAACAGTCCCATCGTCATCCCGAAGACGCTGATCGGGAAATGCGCGAGCCGTGTCGGCAGCGGGGAGTGTTCGGCCTGTGCGCTCATGCGTCGCTCCCGTCAGTCTTCGTCTTCGTCGGCGAAAGAGACCAGCTTGGCGCTGTAGCTCTTTTCGCCCAGCCGCTCGATCAGGTCGAGCTGCAGCTCGAGCCAGCCCTTGTGGCCCTCTTCGTCCAGCACGATCTTTTCGAACAGCGTGCGGGTGCCGATATCGCCCAGCTCGGCCGCATGCATCGCCGCCTTGGTGTAATAGCTGATGGCCTCCTCCTCGTCGGCGAGGTCGCCCTTGAACATGGCGGGAAGGGTCTCGGCCGCGACGGGCGCCTTGTCGAAGCCCAGCTCCGGCTTGGCCTTGAGGAACAACAGTCGTTCGATGAACATATCGGAATGGCCCAGCTCCTCGGCCATTTCCTCGCGCATCTGGTCCGCGAGCTTGGTCAGCCCCCAATCATCGAGCGTATGGGCGTGCAGCTGATACTGGTGAGCTGCCGTCATTTCCATTTTCACGGCGCGTTGCAGGTATTCGATGATCTTTTCGTTGGACATGATAAGTCTCCTTTTACATGAGATGACGGCTACTGGTTTTCTTCGCCCTTGGTGCGGTCACTGCCGATCAGCGCCTCCGCGGTGTAAACGAGGATCGCCATACCGATGGCACCCGCGGCAGCCACGCCCAGCAGGACGATGATGTCAATTGGCCCGCCCATGTCGGACAGGTGGGAATGGGTCATCACCATTAGAAACCACACTGCCGCCACAGCGCCCACGGGCATGGAGAGTTGCGCCAGAAGGAATTTCTTCCAACTGACGGAGCGGTCGCGGATCAGGACGTAGAGGTAGGCCAGCGTCACGACCACCGCAGCCGCTACCATAAGCCAGAACAGGCCGCGGCCAAAGATTTCCTCGAAAACGGCGATCAGCGTGCCGAAAGTCATGTCTTTCATATCAGGTCCTCCTCAGGCCTCGCCACGCAGCATGGCGTTGTAGGTGGCCTTCAGCGCCACCTCCTTCATGAGCCAGCTTATCCAGAGTTCCTCGAGGGGCGCGATAATGCCCGGGAAGGAAGGAACAAGGTTGTTGTGATAATCGAACTCCACCAGCATCGCGCGACCGATCCGGGTGATCAGTGGGCAGGAGGTGTATCCGTCATACCGCTCAGTCCCCTCGCGGCCGTCGATGGCGGCGACGAGGTGATCCTCGACCACCGGCACCTGCCATTTCACGCTGGCCGCCGTTTTTCCCTTGGGCACACCAGCCACGTCTCCGAGCGCGAAGATCTCGGGGTGGCGGAGATGGCGCAGATTGGCCTGGTCGACTTCGACCCAGCCCTGGTCGGTCCACTTGTCGGCCCAGCTCAGGCCCGACTCGCGAATGAAATCGGGCGCGCTCTGGGGCGGAATGACGTGGATATAGTCGTAGTCGATCTCCTCGGTCCCGGTCTGCGTGGCGAAGGTCGCCCGTTTGCTGCCCGCGTCGATGGCGGTGAGGGTGCGGCTCATCATCGTGTCGACACCGCGATCCTCGAACAGCATCCGCACCTTTTCGGACACGATGGGCACCCCGAAAAGCGTCGCCTGCGGCGCGGTGTAGACCATGTTCATCTTGCCCGCATTGCCGGCGCGGCGGGCGATGTCGTCGATCAGGAAGGTATGTTTGAGCGGTGCGCCCGCGCATTTCATCTCGGTCGCCGGGCGGGTGAAGAGGCCGGTGCCGCCCTCCTCGGTGAATTTCCGCGCGGCAGCCCATGTGCGGGCGGCATGGTCGGGCCCGCCATAGAGCGCACCGATGCCGTCCTTGCCGATCATGTCGGTCGAGAAGCCGTCGATCGCGTCGTAGTCGAGCACCAGGCCGGGGGCGAGAACGAGCCAGTCATAGGGGATCGTCTGGCCCTTCCCGGTGCTGACGGTCCTGGCCTCTGCGTCCACGGCGGCGACGCTTTCGGCGATCCACTCGATGCCTTCGGGCAGCCAGTGGCTTTCGGCCGAGGTCACGTAATCGGCAGGCTTCAGCCCCGCCGCCACCAGCGTCAGGCCCGGCTGGTAAAGATGCGTGGTGCGCGGGTCGATGATGGTGATCCTCGCGCCGTCCAGCCGGCCTGTCAGGCGGTTCGCGAGCGCAGTGCCGGCGGCCCCGGCCCCAACGATCACGATACGCGCCGAGGTTGCGACCTGCGCCTGCGCGGGTGTCGCGCCGGCCAGCGGCACCGCGGCGGCGGCGGCGCCACCCAAGGCGGCGAGGCTCAGGAATTCTCTGCGTTTCATCCGGTCATGTCCTCCTGGTCCGGGGGTCGCGGGCGCGCCTGCGCGCGATGGCGGGGGCCGCGAGTCGGTATGCCTCTGTCTACCGCGCGGGCGTGCAGGGCTTGTGTGACTTGGTCACATTCCGACGGGAGAATTTGAAAAATGGCCGGTGGCAGGCCGGCCATTCCGTGATGTCAGTCGTTCACTGCGGGGGGCCGTGTGTCCGCTTCGTCCATGAGCACGCGGTCGCGCTGCAATTCCAGCCACATGGCGTTCATCACGGCGAAGATCGCGGCGAGCGGCAGGCCGAGAAGCCAGGCGAAATACCACATCCGATGTTCCTTTCAGTAGCTGTGGCCCGGGCCGGTGACGTCGCTTTCGGTCACCTTGCCCCAGAGCACCTTGTAGACCCATGCCGTGTACATCAGGATCAGCGGCATGAAGATCGCCGTGCTGACCAGCATGATGAACAGCGTCATGTGCGACGACGAGCTGTCCCAGACCGTGAGCGACGAAGCCGGGTCCAGCGACGAGGGCAGGATGAAGGGAAACATCGTCAGCCCGACGCTGGAGATCGCCCCGAAGATACCGAGATTGGACCACAGCAGCGTCGAGACCTCGCGCCCCGTGCGCAGGCCGAGCACGGCAAGGACCATGCCCGCCAGCCCGAGGATCGGCGCGATGACGATCCAGGGCCTGTCGGCATAGGCCGAAAGCCAGGTCCCGGTGCGCTCGACCTCGGAATAGAGCGGGTTCGACGGGCCGTCCGTGACGACCTCGCCCACGATGGCGTAGCCGTCGATGCCAAGGGCGAGCCAAAGCCCGGCCAGCAGGTAACCGGCGATGGTCACCAGCCCGGTCACCGTGCCGTAGCGCCGCGCCCGGTCGGCCACGGGCCCCTCGGCCTTGAGCGACAGCCAGGCCGCGCCATGGGTGACCAGCATGGCCAGCGACACGATGCCGGTCAGCAGCGCGAAGGGGTTCAGCAGGCCGAAGAACTTGCCATAGTAGCTGCCCTCGTAGCGCGAGAAGAGATCCGGCGTCAGCTCGAAGGGCACGCCCTGCAGCACGTTGCCGACCGCCACGCCGAAGATAAGGGCGGGCACCGCGCCGCCCACGAAGAGCGCCCAGTCCCAGCCGCTCCGCCAGGTGGCGCTTTCCCGCTTGGAGCGGTACTTGAACGCCACGGGCCGCAGGATCAGCGCCGCGAGGATCGCGAACATGGCAAGGTAGAAGCCCGAGAAGCTGACCGCGTAGAGCGGCGGCCAGGCGGCGAAGATCGCGCCGCCCCCGAGGATGAACCAGACCTGGTTGCCTTCCCAGACCGGGCCCACGGTGTTGATGACCACGCGCCGCTCCACGTCGGTCTTGCCGACGAAGGGCAGAAGCGCGCCGACCCCCATGTCGAAGCCGTCCGTCAGGGCGAAGCCGATCAGCAGCACGCCCAGCAGCAACCACCAGATGACGCGCAGCACGTCGTAGGAAAGAAGTTCATAGAGGATCATGTCGGTTACTCCGCAGGTGTCGCGAACGGCCCCTGGCCGTCATGGGTGCGCAGGCGATGTTCGTGCCGCGCCTCCCAGGCTTCGGTCTCTTCCACGTCTTCGGTGGGGCCGCGGCGGATGTATTTCAGCATCAGCCCGATCTCGACGATGAAGAGCACCGTGTAGAAGATCATGAAGCCGGCGAGGGTCAGCAACAGGTCCTGAATGCTCAGGTGGCTGACGGAAAGCGCGGTCGGCAGCACCCCGTCCACCGTCCAGGGCTGGCGGCCGTATTCGGCCACGAACCAGCCCAGCTCGGCGGCGATCCAGGGGGCGGGGATGATCGCCACGCCCAGCCGCAGCGCCCAGCGGGGATAGCTTTGCTGCCGGAAGGACGAGCGCCAGAAGAAATAGGCCATCACCGCGATGAAGCCGAAGCCGAGACCGACCATGATGCGGAAGGCCCAGAAGAGCGGCAGCACCCCGGGGATCGTGTCCTCGGCCGTCATGGCGATCTGTTCGGGGGTCGCGTCGCGCGGGTCCTCCATGTAACGCAGGAGGAGGAAGGCAAAGCCCAGATTGTCGGAATGCGCCTCGAATGTTTCGCGCACCTCGGCCGGGGTGGCGTCCCGCTCTTCGCGGATGGTCATCAGGGCGTCATAGGCGATGATGCCGCTTTCGATCCGGTCCTCGGCCTCGGCCACCAGGTCGTTGATGCCGGGGATTTCCTGGGTCAGCGACCGGGTGCCGATCAGCCCCATCACCCAGGGGATCTCGACCGCGTAATGGGTTTCCCGCGCTTCGACGTCGGGGATGCCGACAAGCGTGAAGGGGGCGGGGGCATGATGCGTCTCCCACATGCCTTCCATCGCGGCGAGCTTCATCCGCTGGGTGTGGCTGGCCGAATAGCCGCTTTCGTCGCCGAGAACCACCACCGACAGTGCCGAGGCGAGGCCGAAGGAGGCGGCGACGGTGATCGACCGGCGGGCCAGCGCCGTGTGCCGTCCCTTGAGCAGGAACCACGCGGACACGCCGAGCACGAAGACCGAGGCCGTGACATAGCCGGCCGAGACCGTGTGCACGAATTTCGCCTGCGCGACCTCGTTGAAGACCACGTCGAAGAAGGAGGTCATCTCCATCCGCATCGTGTCGGGGTTGAACCGCGCGCCAACCGGGTTCTGCATCCAGCCATTGGCGATCAGGATCCAGAGCGCCGAGAAGTTCGACCCGATGGCGACGAGCCAGGCGACGACCAGATGCGCCACCTTGGACAGCTTGTCCCAGCCGAAGAAGAACAGGCCGACGAAGGTCGCCTCGAGGAAGAAGGCCATCAGCCCCTCGATGGCGAGCGGGGCGCCGAAGATGTCGCCGACATAGTGGGAATAATAGGACCAGTTCATCCCGAACTGGAATTCCATGGTGATGCCGGTGGCGACCCCGAGAACGAAGTTGATGCCGAACAGCGTGCCCCAGAATTTCGTCATCTGCCGCCAGATCGGCCGGCCCGTCATGACGTAGACGGTCTCCATGATCGCGACGAGGATGGACAGGCCCAGCGTCAGCGGCACGAAGAGGAAGTGATACATGGCCGTCATCGCGAATTGCAGGCGTGACAGCTCGACGATATCGAGCTCCATTTCGAATTCTCCTTTGTCCGCGGGGGGCGAGTCGGACGTCCCCCGCACGCAAAGGTCTATTAGCGAAACATGTTTGTCGGAGACGGTGACTTCGTCACTGAAGCCGGCTTCAGGCTGACGGTTTTTCCGAAAACGGGGTGGTCTGCGCCGCGATGCAGCGCGGCCAGGATGGCGGCCTCCGGCAGGGCCTGCCGTATTCCGGTCAGAACCGCCTCGGCGATCGCGGCGTCCAGACCTTCGGTCGGTTCGTCCAGCAGAAGGATGCGCGGCTTTCGCAGCAGCACGCGGGCGATGGCCAGGCGGCGCGCCTGCCCGCCCGAGAGCCCGGCGCCGCCCTCGCCCAGCCGCGCCTCCAGCCCGCCCCGCTCGCGGATGGTGTCGGCCAGGCACACCGCTTCGAGCACCGACCACAACGCCGGATCCTCCGCCGGACCGGCGAGCGTCAGGTTGTCGCGTACGCTGCCGGCGATCAGGGCGGATCGCTGCGGCAGCATGGCGAGGATCTGCCGCAGGTCGGTCTCGTCCATTTCGGCCGGCGGCACGCCGAGGATGCGGACGGTCTCCGACGGAGCGAGGCCGGCGATCCGCATCAGAAGCGTTGTCTTGCCCGACCCGGACGGCCCGGTCAGCGCGATGGCCTCGCTTGGGGCGAGGTCGAACCGTGCCTCTGGTGCCGCGACCGTCAGAAGCTGCTCCCCGCGGTCTGCCGGGCGCTTTTTCCCGACCGGGTCCGTGTCGGTCTGCGGGGCCATCACCCGCGCCGCCGCGCCCGTCATGCGGCCCAGCTCGGCGATGCCCCGGCGCAGCGGCAGCAGGGTTTCGGCCAGCGCCAGCGCGACGAAGAAGCCGATGACAGCCTTCGCCGGGTCCACGGCGCCCGCCATCAGCAGCCAGCCCCCGGCGACGAGCGCGGCCGAGGCGGCGAGGGCGACCGTCACCGCCAGGGCCAGACCCGCCTGACGCTCGGCCCGGTCGAGCGTGGCTGCCGCCTGGCGCGCGCCCGCATCGAGCGCGATCAGCCGCTCCTCTGCCTCGGCCAGCCCGCCCGACAGGATCAGCGCCTCGCGGTCCCGGATCATGTCGATCACCCCGCGGCGCAGCGCCTGCCCCCGCATTTCCGCTTGGGCCGCGGGCTGCATCGTCCTGCGGCCCAGCCATGTCAGGATGACGGCGGCGGCCAGCAGGTAGATGCCCAGGATGACGCCGGCGACGGCCCACCCGACCAGCCAGGACAGCATCGCGAAGACCAGCAGATGCGTCACCAGCGCCGCCATCCCCGGGAGGGCCAGGCGCAGGACCAGCCCGTCGAGCGCGTCCACGTCCGAGACGATGCGGGTCAGCACGCCCTCGCCGCGCAACCGCGCGAGGTCGCGCCCGCCCAGCCGGGCATGGGCCCGCAGCAAGGCCACCCGCAGCGCCGCCAGCGCGCGCAGCGTGGCGTCATGCGTGAGCAATCGCTCTCCATACCGCGCCGCCGTGCGGCCGAGGGCGAGGAAGCGCACCCCGGCGGACGGGCGGAACACGTCGAAGGCGATGCCGATCCCGGCCAGCCCGGCCAGGCCGGTGGCGGTGATGAACCAGCCCGACAGGCCCAGCAGCGCGGCCCCCATCAGCAGGACGACGACCGACAGGGCGGCACCCCGCGCCGTGGCCCAGGGCGCCGCGCCCAGCAGCAGGCGCAGGGCATGGAACAGCGGCCTCATGCGCTCACCTCCACCTGTCGGCCCATTGCGGCGGCGAGCCGCGGGTCATGCGTGGCCACGATCACCGCCCGCCCCTCGGCGTTGAGCCGGAGCAGCGCGGCGACGATCCGGCCCGCCGTCACCTCGTCGAGATCGGCGGTCGGCTCGTCCGCCAGCACCAGGTCGCCCCCCGCCAGGATCGCCCGCGCCACCATCAGCCGCCGCGCCTCTCCGCCCGAGATGCCGCCGCCGGTCTCGCCCAGCCGTGCGTTCAGCCCGTCGGGCAGGCGCGCCACGATCCCCGCGGCGTCGGCCATGTCCAGCGCGCGCACCAGTTCGGCATCGCCCCCCCGAGGGGCCAGCCAGTCGCGCAGGGCGATGTCGGGGAAATGCACCCGCTGCGGGATCAGGGCGATCCGCGCCCGCCAGGCGTCTGCCGTGTCCGGGCCAAGCGGTCGGCCGCAGACCTCGATCCGCCCGGAGGCAAGCGGCACCAGCCCCGCGATCGCCGCCAGCGCGATGGATTTTCCCGCGCCGCTCGGGCCGGTCAGGGCCAGGGTCTCTCCGGCCCCGAGGAAGATGTCGGGCAAGTGCACCCGCCGTCCCGGCAGGGACGCGACGGCCCCGGTGCTGCGCAAGTGGAATGCACCGGCAAGCGGCGCCGCGCGCTCTCCTTTCCCGACCAATTCCGACCGTTCGGCCTCGTCCAGCGCATCCAGCTCCTCGACGACCGCGAACCCCGCCGCGCGGTCGTGCCAAGCGGCGGCGAGGTCGCGCAGCGGCTGAAAGAATTCCGGCGCGATCAGCAGGAGGAAGACGCCTTCGCCCACCGTCAGCGGCGTGCCCCAGGAGCCGAAGGTAATCTCGCCCAGAAGGGTGAAGCCGACGAAGACAGCCACCAGCGCGACGCCGATCGCGGCGAAGAGCTCCAGCACCGTGGAGGACAGAAAAGCGATGCGCAGGACGGCCATGGTGCGCGCGCGCAGCGCCTCGGCCCGGCTCCCGAAATCCTCGGCCGCCCTGTCGGCTGCGCCCAGCAACCGGATGTCGGTCATGGCCGAGAGGCGGTCCAGCAGCATGTCGTTCATGCTGCCGATCTCGACCATCTGCCGGCGCGACGCGTCCTCGGCCGCCATGCCGACAAGCGCCATGAAGACCGGGATCAGCGGCCCGGCCACCAGAAGCGTTAGGCCGACGAGCCAGGACAGCCAGAAGGACAGGGCAAGCAGCAAGACCGGCAGGACCGAGACACGGACCATGGCGACGTGATAGCGGGTGATCCACGGCTGAAGCAGCGGCAGTTTCTGCACCGCGAAAGAGGCGATCGCGGCGGAGCCGGGTCCGGCCGGGCGGCGCGCCTCGCGGCCCAGAATGGCCTGCCGTTCGCGCGCGATGGTGCTGTCCGCGGCCCGAAACAGGATCGCGCCCACGCGCTGATCGAGCAGGGCGCGCAGACCGCCCAGGGCGGCGAAAGCCACCGCGGCCAGGATCGTGTCGACAAGGCTGCCCGCGCCCGCGACCCAGCCCGAGATCGCCCAGGCGATCACCGCCGCCTGGGCCGGCCAGAGCATCCCCGCAAGAGCTGCGAGCCAGCCGGCGCGATTCAGCTCGCGTGCGACCGGCGCGATGATGCGACGCCTCGCGCGCAGCCTCGGGTTGGCCCTCCTGTCCGACGTGTCGGGTTGCTTCATGGTTTCTCAGGATGTCGGGTTGCCGGCTGGTTGTGACGCGGTTTTCCCGTCACGGCAAGCCGGTCCGGGCGAGGGGAGAGCCAGTTGCGCCAGCGCCCCGGGGCAAAGCACCTCGATCCATCCCCGGCCCTGTTCGATCCAGCCCTTGTCGGCAAAACGTTTCAGGGTGCGGGACACGACCTCCCGCGCGGTGAGGAGATCGCTGGCGATCCGCTGATGCGTGACGTCGATCCGAGTGTCGAGTGGCCTGTCCAGAAGCCACTTCGCCAGCCTCTGGTCGATGCTCATGCCGCCGGTCGTGCGGGCGAAGAAGGCGGGGAGACGGGACGCGTGCTGTTGGAAGAGGGCGCGGCGGAACGCGGTGTTTTCCAGGATCATGTGACGGAAACGCTCGGGGGGCAGCATCAGCCAGGCGCTCGGCTTCAGGCAGACCGCACGAACGGCGAGTTCGGACCGCGCCAGGATGGCGGCGGAGACCGGCATGCAATCCTGCCCCCCGAGCGCGCGGCATTCAGCCCAGGGCACCTGCCGGTCCCGCGTGCGGAAGTTGACCCGAAGGCTCCCCCGGGTCAGCAGGACGAAGGATCGCGGCGGACCATCCCATTCGAAGGCCACGGATCCGACCTGCCCCTTGTACGGCTCGCCTCCTGCTGCGGTCACCGCCTCGATCAGAACGCCCGTGTCGGCCTGGTTCTTCATCTGGCCGATCCCGTGCCGGGAACCTTGGCGGTGCTTGCAGCGACCGGAAGGTATTCAAGGACGGCTGCCCGTTTGGCAATCGACCGCTGCGGCGGCAAATGCCCCAACCGCGCTCTTTGCAGGGGCTCATCGGCTCTGTATCGATCGGAATTGACGCGAGACCAGATACTGGCCGAGCGTCCTGACGCAGATGGCATGATGTTCTCCTCGGTTCTTCCTGCCTGTTTCGCACGACTGGCTGGCACGGGAAGGTGACTTCGTCACATCCGCCCCACAGGCAGCGCTATTCAGGGCGTTTTCTCCAAGCAGAGCCTTGGCCTTCCGCTTCCAAGAAAAACCAGTGAGACGAGCTACTCGGCCAGCAGAGTTAGAGCGTTTTCATGGGAAAAACTTGGTTAAACCGACCACTGCGCGGCAAAGCCGACCTTCATGAAAACCGCAGCGAATGTCCGGAAGCCGCCCTTCAGCCGGATGGCCGTGGGGGTCGCGGCGAAACCGAGCGCGCGAAGCGAATGGCGGGAGGGCGTCCGCCGACCTGTCTTTAGCCCGAGTTCCGTGAACGCTTTCTTCCCACCCTCACAGCCGGGTTCCGCGTCTCATCGGTTGTCTGGACGTATGTCGCCAAGCATCGCGTAGAACGCCGGCAGCACCAGCAGGATCAGCACCGTGGCGGCAAGAAGGCCGAAGACCACCGCGATCACCAGAGGTTTGAGCGTCTGCGCCTGGGTCGATGTCTCCAGCAGAAGGGGTGCCATGCCCATGATGGTGGTCGAGACCGAAACGAAGATCGGCCGGAACCGGGCGCGGACGGCTTCTCCGGCGGCATTGGGGGCAGAACAGCCTTCGGCGCGGCGGGTCTTGATCACGCCGACCAGCAGGATCGCGTTGTTAACGACGATACCGGCCAGCGAGGCCGCCCCCACGAGCGAGGGCATCGAGATGTTGTAGCCCATCAGCACATGCCCCCAGATCACGCCAAGGAACGCCAGCGGGATCGTCAGCATGACGATCAGCGGTTCGACATAGCTGCGGAACTGGAAGCTGAGCACGATGTAGACGCCGACCAGCCCGATCAGGAAACCCCGCAGGATCGAGCCGACGGTTTCCGCCGAATTCGCGGCCTGCCCGCCGATCCCGAAGCCGAGGCCGGGGGTTCTGGCGGCAAGGTCGGGCAGGAACCCCTCGGCCAGCCGGGCGGTGATCGCATCGGCATTGCCGGTGCGTCCGTCCACATCCGCCGAAACGGTCAGGGTGCGCAGCCCGTCGCGGCGGGTGATGCCGCCCCAGCCCCGCGCCTGGGTCAGGATGGCGACGGTGGCCAGCGGCACCGTGTCGCCGTCGGGAAGGGCGATCTCGAACTCGGTCAGGTCGCTGCGTGTAGCCCGATCTGTTTCGCTCAGCCGGACCTCCAGGTCCCAGGCAAGATCGCCGCGACGGATCTCGGCAAGCTGTGTGCCGAGGAAGGCGGCGCGCAACTGTCCCGCGACATCGCTTGCCGTCAGCCCCAGGGCCTCGGCCCCGGGCGACAGGTTCAGCCGCAACTCCGGCGTGCCCGGGCGCAGGTCGAGGATTGCATTGCGGACGCCCGCATAGGTTTGCAGTTCGGCCAGCGTGGCACGTCCGGCGGTCTCCAGCGTTGCGAGGTCGGGATGGGTCAGGCGCAGTTCCACGGCGATGCCCTGCGGACCGATCCCCGGCTCGGTCAGGATCAACGAGGTCACGCCGGGCAGAGGCCCGATTTCCGCGTGCCAGAGGGTGGCGATCTCGTCCAGCGTGCTGGCCCGCGTCGCGGCGCCCAGCAGGTCCACGGCGACGGTGGCGACATGGGCGCCGACCTCGCCCGCCGACAGGTTGCGGCCCAGTCGGGTGATGCGCCGGATCACCAGCGGTTGCGAGTCGGGCTGGTCGGGCGTGAGGCGCGCGTTCACACGGTCGAGCGCGGTTTCGACCTGCGCGACCGCCTGCGCCGTGCGTGACAGGGGCGTGCCGGCGGGCAGCATCAATCGGGCCTCGATCACGTCGCCGTCGATCTCGGGGATCGCCTCGCGCTTGACCATGCCGCTGGCCATTGCGCCGACCGTCACGATCATCGCCCCGATGGCCACCCCCGCCACCAGCCAGCGCCCGCGGATCGCTGCATCGGCCAGACGGCCCACGCCGCGCTCGCGGAGCGCATCGAACCCGGCATCGAAGCGGCGGCGAAAGCTCGAGGGCGCAATCGCTTTCATCCCGCCCTTCAGGTGATGCGGCAGGATCAGGAAGGCCTCGACCAGCGAGGCGGCCAGCGCGGCCAGCAACACGACAGGCAGAACCTTCAGCACCGCGCCCAGTTCGCCGGCCAGAAAGGCCAGCGGCAGGAACACGGAGACCGTGGTGAGGAAGGACGAGAGGACCCCGGGGGCCACGGCGGCGACCCCGGCGACCACGGTCTCGACACTTGCCCCCTTTGCGGCATGGACCGCGATGGAATCCGCGATCACGATGGAATCGTCCATCACGATCCCGATCGCCATGAGCAGCGCCACCAGCGTCATCATGTTCAGGCTGAGCCCGGTCAGCGCCATCCAGGCGAAGGCGCCGGCAAAGGCTACCGGCAGGCCCATCGCGGCCCAGATGGCGAATCCGGGGCGGAAAAAGAGGCTCATCACGGACACAACCAGCACCAGGCCGATCACCCCGTTCTGCACCAGCATCAAGAGCCGGTCGCGGATGATGGAGGTCACGTCCTGCACCACCTCGACCCGGATCGTGTCGGGCAAACGGTCTGTTTCCTTGGCGACCAGCGCGGTGACGTCATCGAGCACGCGCAGCGCGTCGGCGTCGAGCGCCTTGGCCACATCGATCAGGATCGCGGGCGCGCCATCGACGAAGGCGCTGTCATGGGGCGGCTCGAACCGTTCCTCGATCACGGCCACGTCGCCCAATGTCAGGGTCGCGCCGTTGGACAGGACCAGAACAGGGATCGTGGCCAGCGCCGCCGCGGTCTCGCGCTCGGCGGTGAAGCGGAGGGTGAGGTCGGCACCGTCCCCTTCCAGCGTGCCGGCGGGCAGGTCGATGTTCTGTGCGGCGATGGCGGCGGCCAACGATGCGGGCGTCAGCCCGTGGCCGTCCATGACCGCCTCGCGCACCGAGACGCGGAGCGTGCGCGTGCCGAGACCCGAGCGCTCCACCGTCGCCACCCCGGGCAGGGTGGACAGCCGGTCGGAGAGTGCGTCGGCATAGAGGTCCAGTTCGGCCAACGGCAGAGCGCCCGAGACGGCGACGGAGGTCACCGGGTCGGTCCGGTGCAACTCGCGGGTGATGGCGGGATCGGCGCTGTCGGGGAAGGTGTCGATTGCCGAAACTTCCGTGCGCAGCGAATTGACGAAGCGCATGGCGTCATTGCCCGGCGCCATGGTCGCCACAGCCCGCGCGCGGCCGGTCTGCGCGGTACAGGTCAGGGTCTCGAGCCCCTCGACCCCCTGCACCCCGTCCCAGAGCCGCGCGCAGATCGCGCTTTCCACGTCCTCGGCGGCGGCGCCGCGCCAGGGCACGGTGATCTCGGCCTCGACCGCGCGGAAATCGGGAAAGGTCTCGCGCAGGAGGCCGGGTGCGGCGAAGACTCCGGCGGCCAGGAACAGGAGCAGCAGGAGATTGGCGGCCGTCGGATGGCCGGTGAACCAGCGGGTCATTCCGAAGCCTCGATGGGCAAAAGTGCCATGCCCGGGATCGCGGGCGCGATGTCGTCGAGCACCAGGCGGTCGCCGGGCGCGAGCCCTTCGGCAATCACCACCCGCCCGTCCTGGGCGAAGGCGATTGTGACCGGGCGCAGCTCAAGAAGGTCGTCGGCACCCGCCACGCGCACCCTCCCGGCATGAAGCGCGGCCTCGGGGATGGCGATGCGCCCGCCTTGCGGCGCACCCTGGAAGGCAAGCTGCACCTGCATGTTGGAGACCAGCGGCAGGCGGCGGGGCGGATCGGCGTCGGCATAGGGATCGTCCACCGTCACCACCACCGGCACGGTGCGGGCGCGCGCGTCGAGCGCGCCCTCGATCCGGCTGACACGGGCGGGCCATTCCTGCGCGGGGTCTGCCAAGGGGCTGAGCGTCACGTCGATCTGCGTGATCGGCAGATCGCGCATCATGTCATCCAGGGTGACCCCCCCCGGCACATTGGCCACGAGGCGGCGAAAGCTGTCGATCGGCAGATGTGCCACGACCTCGGCTGTCGCGATCCCGTCGGCGCGGATGACCACCTGGCCGGGAGCGACGGTCTGGAAGCGTTCGGCGCCCACCTCGGTCACGCGTAGATCGAAGGGCGTGGTCAGCGTGGTCCGGTCAAGCGAGCGGCGCGCGCGGTCGCGGGCGGCCTCGGTCCGCGCGGTCTGCGCCGCGATCCGCGACTCGCGGGGCGGGATCAGGGCAAGGCTGTTTTCCAACTCCGCCACCGTGCGGCGGGCCAGAAGGGTGGCCCGCTCGGCCTCGTCCAGACGGGCCTGCGGCACGGTGCCCTGCTCGGTCAGGCGACGGGTGCGGGTTAGATCGGCCTCGGCCAGCGCCAGCCGTTCGCGTTCCAGATCCAGAATGCGACGGGTGTTTGCGGCCTCGGCGCTCAGTTGCTCGGCCTCGGCGGAAAGCGCGGCCAGATCGGCCTCGGCCTGCGCCAGCGCCAGTTCGTAATCCGTGGGATCGATACGCAGCACCTCTGTCCCGCCTGGGATCAGGCGGCCCGGCTCCAGGTCGGGGTGGCGCCAGATCACCTCGCCCTGCACCTCGGACACGGCGACCCATGTCTCGGCGGCGCGCAGGTTGCCCCAGGCGGTGGCGGTGGGGTGTATCTCCTGCGCCGCGAGTGTGAGCACGCGGACCGGATGGGCCGGGGTGCCGCCCTTGACCTGCGCGGGGCCCTGGGCCGACGAGATCATCCAGACCGCCGCAGCGATCCCCAGCGCGATGGGCGGCAGGGCGAGGAGCGGCGCGAGGCGCATGGCGGGGCCTTTCTGCCGGATTTTTCCGACTCGGAAGAGAGGTTGCGGTTGGCGGGATCATATGTAAGTTAGTTATAACTAACAAGAGGGGCGCGCATGGCCGGTCGACAGAGTGCAGAAGATCGTAAGGCCCAGATCGTCGCCGAGATGTTGCGGCTGGCCGACGAGATCGGGCCGGACCGTCTGAGCACCACGGATGTGGCCCGCGCGGTCGGGCTCAGCCAGCCGGCGATCTTCCGGCATTTCCCGACCAAGGGCGCGCTCTGGCTGGCGGTGGCCGAGCATATCGCGGCGCGCCTGCGCAAGGCGTGGAGCGATGCCGAGGCGCAAGCCGCGGAACCGGATGCGCGCGTGAAAGCGCTGATCGAGGCGCAACTGGCCGCCATTTCGCAGATACCCGCCCTGCCCTCGATCCTCTTCTCGCGCGAGCTGCAGGTGGACAACACGGCGCTGAGAGACGTGTTTCGCGGGCTTCTCGCCACGTTCCAGGGACATCTGGTCGCCGCGCTGCGCGATCAGCAGGCGTCGGGCGCACTGCGCCGCGACGTGGCGGCCGAGGATGTCGCGATCCTGCTGGCGTCGCTGGTGCAGGGGGTCGCGATTCGCTGGACGCTGGGGGCGCGCGGCTTTCCCCTGGTCGCCGAAGGGCTGCGGCTCTTTGAGCTTCAGATGGCGCTGCTACGCACAGAAAGGAACATGTCGGATGGGCAGGACAGATAGGGCGCCGCGCCTCGCGGGCGCCATCGCGATCGGGTTCGGGCTGCTGACCATCGCGTCAGGCGGCACCACCCTGCTGGGTGGGCTCGAGATGGGGCGGGTCGTCGGCTTCGTGCTTTGGTTCAACACGCTGGCCGGGCTGGCCTATGTCGTGGCCGGTCTCGGTATCTGGTGTGACCGCCGATGGGCGTCTGCCCTGGCGCTCACCATACTCGCGGCCACGGTGCTGGTCTTTGCGGGCTTCGCACTGCACATTGCGCAGGGCGGCGCGTTCGAGATGCGAACCGTCTTTGCCATGACGCTGCGCAGCGTGGTATGGGGCGTGATCGCCCTTGTGGCGCGTCCAGCCCAACCGCCGATGCTTCGCGGATGAAATCGAAGAAGAAGATAGCCACCCTTCGCCGTTGCCCCCATTGGCACGGGCTACTTGACGGGCGCATACAGGATCTCGACTTTGTTGTCGCCTAAAGCTCAGGTCACGCCAGTCGGTCGCCAACCCGAACGCGAACGGTTCTCAAGTCGGCCCGCGGCCTCGGGGTCGGCCGTGAACGAGCGGAGAAAATGCAAACGATCGGATTTCTCTGGATCAGAGCCGACCTTCGTCCCTGCCGCAGCGAACTTCCGCTCTCCTGAAGGTTCTCCTGTTTGCGGCATTGTCAAGCGGGTCAGCTCGCTGTCCGTCAGGGGCATGGTTCTCTGCGAGGTCACGGGAACTGCGCCTCATGATGGTTTCCGTCGGTGGATCGTCTCCAATGTTTTTCGCCGGGATATGCGGTTTTCTCCGCGTCCCCATCCTTCAAAACGAGATCGATTAACCTCCGTCCCTTTGGGACCTGGCTCCCCGCCGCGCCGGGCGGGTATTCAGATCAGGCTGTGGCCTCCTTTGTCCAGCGATAGTCTGTTTCGGTCTTCCACAGCGTCAGCATCAGAACCGCGATCTTGCGGGCCGTGGCAACGGCGGCCTTGCGAAACCCGCGTCTGGCGGCCAGTCGTAAGGCCCAACTTTTCAAAGGCGAGAAACGCTGAACTCGAGTGATCATGCTTGAGGCCGCTTCGAACAGCAGGCGTCTCACTGCATGGTCACCGCATTTCGATACGCGAGCTCCGGGCCCGGCACGGCGGCCATCAGATCGGCCACTTCCTCGACGCTCAGGACAACCGGCAACTTCCGAGGGTTGCGGTGGAACTGCATGAAGCGTTTCATCTCACGCCGAAGAAGAACCGCAGCGAGATGATGCGCACGTTGAAGGTGCTGGCCGATACCCCGTCGTCGGTCATCTTCAACTGATACGATCGCAGGTCCTCGGGTGTCGCCGTATCCGGGGATCGACCGAGAAAAGCCGAAAAATGCTTCACATTGCGGATATGGGCCTTCTGGGCCTTCTCGCCTAAACCCCGGATGTTCATGTCTTCAATCATCCGCTGGCGCAGCGGGGTCACTCTCTCCTCTGTCATGGAAGCCTCCTGTCTGATGATTGAGAAGGCCCCAATCATCAGACAGGTCAGAAAGATCGCAAAACGCACCCCGCTACCAGTGTTGCACACCATCAGCCAAGAGCGCCAATGCCGCGGAGCGGCTTAGTCCATCCGCCCTTTCTTCCGCTTGACTTCACAAGTACGGCACATACCGAGCCCTTACGAAGGCGCGTCTCGCGGAGATGAAAACCGCTGTCGAAGATGTGGTATGCTCGCGTCCCTCGTACCGGGACGTACTGGAACGCGAGCAGTCGTCATGAACGGATACGCTCCAGCGCCCGGTCGGCAGCCATCGCAGCCTGCACCCGCTCCCAGGCGGCTTTGAGCTTGTAAAGCGGGCGAGCGATGTCGGAAAGCGCCTGCGCCTTTCTGTTGAGATGCATCTCGAACCACCCCCCGTGCGCACAGCACTCGTCACTGACGAACAGCCGGGTGGTTCCCAGCTTCAGTTTTTGATCGACGAAGCTCAGCAGCATTTCCAGATCGGCTTCGTCTCGCACGGTTGGAATTTGTTTGGTTTCCAACGCTTTTTGCAACCGGTATGCTGCTTGTAAGACGAACCGGTCGTCCTCCGGTTCCCACAGGTCCGGAAGGATCACCTGAGCCCGGGCGCTGCACTTGAAATAGTCGAGCAGCGCAATTTCGAGAGAATCCTGATGTGACATCACAGCACCTCCTTTGTGCCGGCAGGACCTGTGAGTTCTGCGAGCAGAGCGTCTGTTTCCTCGACGAGAAAGCAGATGTCGTGGATGTACGGTGCCTCGAGATCGAGCTCGGCGAAGTACGCCGATTCCGGTCGTTCGAAGTCATCGACATGCTCGAGCCGGAGCAAATCCCCGATCTGTCGCAGTTCCGATAGCGTCCGAACCGAAGGCGACGCTTCGTTACGAGCGCGGTTCATGAACCGTTGGACACGACCAAGCCAAGGTCGTCCCCCCAACAGCAATGCTATGTTCTGGAGTTCTTCCGATTTGTTGATGAGATAAAGATGCAGCACCGAGGGCTGCTCGGGAAAATCGAACATGTCGACCTCCATTTTTTGCTACCGACGGGATTGCCGGAGCTACAAGAGCGCGAACCTCCTTTTTCGCGCGTGTATTGGGGTTTCGTTCAGGAATCGGGTGAAGCCGTTTTTTCCGGTTCGTTGTCTCGCAAAGACGACGGCGAACCGGAAGAAATCGCGCTACCCTCTTCCCTTAAATTAGGAATTTCCCGCTGCCGGCAAACGAGCAGAATCAAACCTTCTTCCCGCTATGTCGGGTGGGTTCAGGAATCGCCGACAAAGCAATAAAATGACCTTTCGGGCCGATACGATGAGGGTCTGGTCACCCTTGAAGCAAGTCTTTTTCTTGGCTGCTGAGCGCAGGTCGAGGCAGATCTCCTCCTGAAGCCATAGACGGACCTCCCGCTATCACCACCATCACCAATCGTAGGGCGCGAAATTGAACCTCGGCGGCTCTGTCGGCAGCGATTGACGGAAGTTGAAGCGCCCAGCGGAAGATGTTGAAAAAGGGATCACTCCATCCCGTGCGGGTGATGCTGCCCCTTTCTCAACAGACGCCGGAAATAGAAGAAAAAACGGCAATCGGCGGAATTGGGCGGAACGGCATCAGAGGATCAGCTCCGCCGGAATCGTACGCCGCCCTTCGATGAAATCTTGGAATTCGCCGGCGGATTTCATCCCCTCCGCATGATCATAATGCCGGAGTGTAATGGCCTCGTCGACGTGCCTCAGAAGCGTCTTCGCTGCGTAGGCGCCACCGATCAGGTTTTCCGAGGCTTCCGTGGCCACGTTGTCTCGAAACCGGTGGATCGGGATACGCACGCCGAACTCCTGCTCGGTCAGGTTACCCGTCAGTCGGCCCAGCTGTTTCGACGTGATCGCGCCCGGCTTCCCATGGACCGATGGGAAGAGGTGAAGACCGTCGTCGAAAAGCGGACGATAGATCGAGCGATAGGTGTGCAGCGCGTCTGCGAGCCCGACATTCTCGAAGACCACGTCATAGCCTTCCCCGGCCTTGCGCGCCTCGGGGTACTTCAGGGCTTCCCCCGGAAGATCCACATGAATATGCGTCCGGTCGATCAGCGTCAGCGTCCTGTCGAATTCGAGCCAGGTCAGCGCGCGGGCGCGTTCAGGAAGGGCGGACCCCACCGCGAGGATGAGGCCGTTGCGAAAGAGCGTTGCGGCGCGGATGCCGCGCATGGGACGCGCGTTGGCCTTCGCCATCATGCGGAAGCCCGACCGGTAGAGCATGCTTGCGCCCACGAGCTGGCTGCCGGTCTTTGTCGATGCCCCCTGCGCCCTTGCCCGCTCGCGCCAGTCTGCGGCCACGAAACTGCAGGCGTCCGAACGGAATTGCCCACGTGTCGCCACGACCAACCCGGCGAGGATCCTCTGCAGGTAGTTCGCGGCCGTGCCGGTGCTCGTCGGCAGCCGGTCGGACACCGGTTGAACGAGGCGGCAGGCATAGCTGTGAAACGCCGAGGCCGTGGGATGCAGCGGCAGCCCCTCTGCGTCACAATAGGTGGCCCAGCGTTCAAGAGCGGCCAAGACCGACTTCGTGTAATCGACACTCCAGATCGTCTTTCCGAGAACCGCCCGTCCCTTCTTCGAGATCGCGATCTGCTCGGAGAACGGCTCCTGCCAGTCGACCGGCAGAGACGCGATTCTCCGCGCCGCCGTCTCCCAAGCGCATCTGTCGGGCGCCTTCACGGAGACACGCGCTTCCCTGAGCACACGCGCGAAGTGCGCGGTCTGCTCCGTGCCCAAGGTCTCGGCGGCCACTCGCTGAAGGTGGGCGAACTCCGCGAAAGCTTTGGGGCCGACCTCGCCGACCCGCGCGGCCAAGTGTTGGGTCAGCGCCTCGCGCGACGGGGCAGCGTCCAAGGGCGATGCGTCGCGAAGCTTGCGCAGCATGGCAAGGTGATCGTTCATCATGTCATGTCCGGGAATTCGAGGGATCGACGGACGGCCGCTCACGCGGCCGTCCTCGTCTTGGTTTCGAGGTAGGTCTGCCAGCCGTCCATCACGAGTGTGTCGTCGAGCTCGGCATAGTATTCGACGGTCGTCTTCAGGCTTGTGTGACCAAGGAGGCGCTGGACGCGCGGCAAGTTGTCCATGCTTTCCTTGAGCCAGATCCAACCTATCAGGTGTCGGTATAGATGCGGATTGATCTGCACTCCGACCTGTTGATGGAGCATCCGTGTGACGCGGCTCAGGATCCCGCGATAGGGCGCGTTGGACTCGAACGTGCCGCCCTCCTGACGCGGAAACAGATACGGATTTTCCTTATCGTCCGGGTGCAGGAGGATCGGGCGGATCTTGTCGATATAGGTCCGCATCAGCCGGCTGGCGCGGTCCCCCAGGCGAACGACGTAGTCCGGATCGCCTGCCTTTCGCCCCTTCACCTTTGGTGCCGGGATGGAAAGAACCGCCTCTCCGTCCTGGAACGCAATCCAGTCGAGCCGCGCTTCGATGACATTCGAACTGCGCGGCGCGCGCGTGAGCAGGATTTCATGCGCCAGAACAGCCGCGATATCGCGGGCCAAGCCGATGTCGATTGCGTCGAGGCGATCCGGGAGTATGCCCGTCTTCTTCCTCTTGTTCTTCCGTCGCCGATCGATCTCGGCGTTGATCCCCGCCATCACGGTCCCGGACAAGTCGATCGTCGACTGGATGCGGGATTCAGTGAACTCCCGCAGCTTCGTCTTGTTCTTGGGCGCAATCCCTCGGCGGCCGGTTTCGTAGAACCGTATCAGGGCTCGGATGTCCTCGACATCCTGTTCGGATGCGGCGGCGTAGCCGATTGCGATCTTCTTCATCGCCTTGAGCACGGAAACGAGATAGCCGGTGTCCTTTCGCCCCCCGTTGGCTTCGAAGAGGGCTGCGGCCGCGGCGTGTAGGACCTGGTAATCCGCGAGAGCACGAATGTCAGGCACGACGATGTCGTGCGACGCTGCCAGCGCCTTTGCCAGGGAGATGACGTAACCGCGGCGGGTCGCGATGGTGTCCTCGGACCAGCGGTCGTCGGTAGTCAGGAACCCGTATTCCCGCATCTTCGACTCCCGGCGCTCCACGCGCTCCGCCTTGGGGGTTTGCCTCGGCAACCTCGACTTTTCAGCCATGCTCTTTTGAAGCCGGGCCTTCATCTTGGAAAGCGGATCCGCGTCCTGCTGCTCTTCTCGATCCAGTGCCTCAAGGAAAGCGTCGTAAGTCAGTCCGTCGCGGGAGATCTCTCCGGCCGCCCACGGAGCCACTTGAGTGTCGAACTCGGTCAGCAGCGCCTCGAGGGTGTCCGTGTCGATGCCGAATTTGTCGCGACGATCCGCGAATGGCGACGCCACGGCCTTGAACCCGAAGTGCGAGGTCGCCGGGTGGTTTTCCAGATGGCGAAGCAGCGTGACGACGTTGCTCACATGCTTGCGGCACTTTGCTTCCGTGACGACGCCGGTCTCGAGCCGATATGCGAAGTACTCAGCGAGGGTCTTGGTCGTGATCTGGTAAGGCAGAATCCCGCGATCGAACAGGTAGACAATGAACGGGCCGGCCTTCAGTCTGCAATCCACCGGGATATCGGAGCCCTTCGCGGCTTCGTTGGCATCGGCCCAGATGCCGCCGATATCTGCGACACCGCGCGGCCGATTCCGAACGCCATGTTGGTCAATGGCTGCGAGGATGTCCGACTTGTAGGTCGAACGGCTACCTTTCGAGAGCCCGAGGCTGACCGCGTTGTGGCGCGCGAAGAACTCGAGGACGTCGTGCCGGCAGACCGGCCGATTTGCATACCAGTTCGCCTTGCCCATGATCCAGCGGACCCGGCTGGCCAAGGTTCTCTGTCCAGCCTCTTCGAGCTTCACGACCAGTTCGCCGAAGGTCAAAGCCGTTGACCCGGCCGCAGCACGCACGAGGTCTCGCCGCGTTGCCCTCGAGAGCGCGGCCAAGGTCTTGTGCCGCGGCTTGAGGCCTTTGATCGAAAGAATATCGGATACGGATTTCTCGTTCAGACCAGCCCGAATGGAAAGCGCGCGCATGCTCTCGCCGGTTTCTTTCATATGGGCCTGAAGTTCATCACGAAGTGTCATGTCATTCCTCTGGTGAAACTGCGACCGTCACTCGTCGTCGAGCTCGAGATCCGGCCTTCCGTCATCAGAAGGTCGGGATCGGTGCTCGAAGAGGAGGACGTCTTCCTCCGTCGCGAACCAGCGACGCCCCAGCTTCCGGGCTGGCAATTTCACCCGCCCTTCTCCGGTCGGACAACCCTTCCGGATCCAGTCGATTATGCAGCGCGGCGTGCATCTGAAACGAGCCGCAAGCTCTTCTGTCGTATATATTTTTCTTGCCATTTCCGTTTTCTCCTTGTCCGGCATTACCGGAAGTAGGGAAACGAGGAAGGCAAACCCAAATGCCGCGACAGGAATTTCCTGTCGCGGCATCGAATTCTCGTCAGTTAGTCAAGTATGTGCCGTATCAGTCAGTACCTGTCATGGGCAGATGGAACTGGACAACATTTTCTTCGGGGCCATCGTCCGCGTCCGGTGTATGGTGAGCGGTCGGGATGTGGCTCTGACCGCGCCGCAATTCGCGGAGGCGGCGTTCGTTGCGCTTACGCTCGTTCAGCAGGAGTCGTGCCTGGATCTCGTCCCGGCGCCCCTGGATGGCCGAGGATTTTTCCCGCGCATCGCTCGTCGCATTGAACAGCCCCGGCACTTCCTCGATCTGGTTCAGAATCGAGAGGATCTCGGCGATCTCTCCTTTCTTGAACTGAGACCGCTGCTGCTTGCTGAGGGCTCGACTGACTTCCCGGCCAGTCATGGGCTTGCCCGCGGCCGACACGCGCGCTCCCGCATCGGCGACGACCTGGATCCGGGAGGTATTCGCGCGGTCGTATTGCTGGACGACATGGAGCGCACTGAGGAAATGATAATCGGCGAAACGGGTCGCGAGATTAGCGGTCTCGACGTCGACCGGCCGGCGCGACTTTCCGAGAAGAAAATGCACGACCATGAGGTAGCGCAATACGGCGAAACCGATTCTCCGTATGAACGACTTCGGCAAGGCGCTTTGGCCCCATGTCTCACGTAGACCCGCCCACCATTCTCGCAGAAAAGGGAGAACGTCGTCGTTTAGAGTATAGGGCTCGCATGCGCCTTCCTGTGCGCACAGCGCGTCCCATGTATTTGCAAGGGTCTCGCGACGCTGCTCCACCCCTTCTCCCTCGAAATAGAGGAAGTGATCGAAGATGTCCGTGTCACTGCGTTCCAGCGCTACATAGTAATTGAATCTTTGGCAGAAACCATCGAGCATACTGCCAAAATCGATTTCATCGTGCCAGGTTTCGTCGACTGACACCCCGTGAAACGTAAAATGCGGGCGTTCAATAACGAGCTTGATCTTCTCACTCTTGAGCCGATTAGCAACCGGCTTGTGCGAATAAGCGTCAAGACACCATTGTTTTATGCGACGGTAGTTGCTCTCCGTAAGTATGGAATTGAAGGCTTTCCCGGCTTCATCTTGAAACCAAAAGGATCCGTTGTTTTGGTCGAGTTCTACAATCCATTGTGCATCAGTGCATCCCGTGGCAAGGCGTACGGTTTCCGGGGTTGCCCCACGAGAAATGATACGGTCGACTTCTTCAGGAGCGAGCGTCTTCGAGGAACCAGAGGGTGCGAGACCGATCATCCACAGTGTCGGTAGGATTTTCCCTACTCCGGGAACCTGGAGACTGGCACCGTTTTGCGTCAGATAGGACGCTGCGGTCATAACAACGTGCATGATGGGTAGGGCATAAGAGATGTCTGTGTCCTCGAAATGCCGCGCGATGCGCTCGAGGAAACTCCCGCGGGGTATGAGGCTGTGGATATCGAATTCGTCCGGTGCAGCTTTGATTGCGAGCATCTGAATAAGTGCGTCGCGTTCAGACTTCGTGAGACGACGCTTGCCCTTCTTGGTTCTAACGGTCAGTTGGTCGAAAAGGATCTGTTCTGCGGATGAAGTGGTGTTGCGTTTGGTTGTCATTTTTCACCTCTGCCTTTGTTGTGGGCATGAAGTGCGTCCGGCGATTTCATCACGGAAACAAACACCGACACTTTTCTTTTAAGTTATTGATTTACAATCATATTACTACAAGCCAAGAGCCGACATCAAGCCGACAAGCCGAGCTAAGCAAGACAAGCGCAGTGGTCGTAGCAGGCGAAGAGGGGTTCCTCGTCGGCTACCTTGAGTTCAAGGCTGGTATCCAGTTCTTTGGGGCGTCATACGTCGCGGTCACGAACGACATCTGCCATTGCGACAACGAGAATTTGCGGTGATGTGTTGGTTCAGACATCGAGCTGATGTCAACGGTGCGAGCCTGTCCTTACCTCCCCCGAAACGGCCTGAAGCAGAATAGTGAAAGGGTTCTTTTTTGTAGACCGTTCGTATTTTTCAGACTACCCGTAATCATATGATTTCCCATGGCCTTCATCAGATGACGCGGTGGCAGCGTGATCGTCGCGCCTTCATCGAGCATCGCATCTATTGGCATGGCTCAATCGGTCTGGCCGATCTGATGGACGTGATGGAAATCAGTCGAGCCCAAGCCTCCAAGGATCTGAATGGGTATATCACCGACCACCCAGATCACCTGCACTACGACAAGAGCGCCAGAACTTACGTCATGGGCACCGCATTCGAGGCGCACTACCTGGCGATAGACCCCGCCGAATATCTTGCCGATCTCGCCGCGATCGCGAGGGGGGCTGCAGTGCCGAAGTCGGATTGGGTGGTTGATCTGCCCGATATTCTTGCCCCTACGACCCCGGCGCGTGGCCTGGACCCGTCAACCGTGCGCAATGTTCTGCTGGCCTGCACGCAGCATCGTCGGCTCGCTGTCAGATATCAATCGATGTCATCGCCAGAACCGACGGAACGTGAGATCGCGCCACATGGCCTGGCGCATGACGGGTTCCGCTGGCACGCGAGAGCCTGGTGTCTAAGGGATGGCATTTTCAAGGATTTCGTATTGGGGCGTATCCTGTCCAGTTCCCTCGGCGACCTGTCGCATGTCGATGCCAGTGCAGACACGGATTGGTCAGAAACCGTGAAACTTGAAATCGCGACGCATCCCGGTCTGTCCGAGAACCAGCGGCGCGTCATCGAATTGGACTACGGAATGACTGGTGGCGTAGCGGAAATTCCCGTTCGGAAGTCTCTCCTTTTCTACACCCTCAAGCGCCTCGGGCTCGACATGGAGCCCGACTCGCGACTACCGCAGGATCAGCATATCATTCTGGTCAACCGAACAGAGATAAATTCTGCACTTTCAAGGAGAGCCACGTGAGCGGCGTGCAGCAGCATCAGTATCGGATGTCGTTTGTCGTGGGTGGGCTCTTTCTGAACGAAAGCCAGGTGGTGGCCGGGCTTCATGTTGAAGGCGAGCCTTGGGAACAGACCATTCATCGCGCCTTGGACGAAGGCGCAACGTCACTTCCGAAAATAGCTTCCAACCGGCGCACCCTACGCGAGATATCGAACCGGCTGAGGCACCTTAACGCCGAGGAACGCCGCTTCATGCTATGCGATGCAGATCGCACGGACCAACGGGCGCTGCTCTGGCTTGCCGCGTGCCGCACTTACCGCTTCGTGGGGGAATTCGCTGTAGAGGTGATCCGGGAAAGACACCTTTCCTATCAGTTTGATCTGCCCCTGGAGGCGTTCGACATCCTGTTTGACGCAAAGGCAGAATGGAGCAACGAACTGGCCAAGCTCAGCGCCTCGACAAGAAAGAAGTTGCGGCAAGTTCTATTCCGGATCATGCGTGAAGCCGAAATCCTTTCCGGGGATGGACGAATCCAATCAGCCATTCTTTCGCCGCGTTTGAAAGTTCTTCTCGAAGAAAACAACGCCGGCGAACTGGCTTATTTTCCCGGTATTCCGTTGACGGAGCGTAGCAGTTGAAGCCTGAATTGAATCGCAAGGAGCGTGCCGAACACCTCCATCGGGTTATTACGAGCGAGCGGTTTCTGACGAAGCAGGGCCTCGGCAACGAAGTACCGTTCTTCATATGCCCCTTCCCGGCCTCTGAAGGCCTGACCATGATCGAGGACCGCAAGGACCTCGTGTCTCGCGTCGGCCATTCCGGCGTGCGCGTGCTTGACCTCAGCCTCTATGACCTCTCCCTGGAAATCCTTGAAGAACGTGGCATCCTTGAACAAATCCTCGAAATCGAGGCCGACAGCGAGAAATCCGAGATCAAGGACCTGCTGCAGGGCGTGCTTGATCCGGCGACCCACATTGTGCCCCGGATCGGTGCCGCCATCGAGGCGGAGCCGCATGACGTGATCTTCCTGTCCGGCGTCGGCGAGGTCTACCCGTTCATCCGGTCCCATAACGTCCTGAACAATCTCCAGAGCACCGCGAAGGTGGCACCGACGGTGCTCTTCTTTCCGGGCAGCTACACCCACGCCTTGGCGACGGGCGCGTCACTGGATCTTTTTGGCCAGTTGCACGACGACAAGTATTACCGCGCCTTCAATATCCTGAATTACGAGGTCTGACCCATGTCCCAGTTGCTCAAAGACATTTTCGAGAAACCGGTCGACCGTGCCATCGACGGCGTCATCAAGGCGGATGACGAAGCAAGCCTTCGCGTCGAACTGGACGAATACGTGATTACTGGCGAAATCGGCCAGAAACTGGAACATTTTCTCGAGGCCTACAACAACTACGACACGTCGAACGGCGTGTGGATCTCCGGCTTTTTCGGCTCGGGTAAGTCCCACCTGCTGAAGATGCTCGCCCTTCTGCTGGAGAACCGCGAGGTTGGCGGCGCGTCGGCTCGTGACATTTTCGCCGAGAAGCTAAAAGACGATCCGATGCTGAGGGGGGCGCTGGACAAGGCTGTTTCCATTCCGTCGAAATCCATCCTTTTCAACATAGACCAGAAAGCCGACGTCATCTCGAAGACGGACGTCGATGCCTTGTTGTCGGTGTTTCAGAAGGTGTTCGACGAGTCCTGCGGCTTCTACGGCAAACAACCGCACATCGCGCAGTTTGAGCGCGACCTGCATGGGCGTGGGTTGTTCGAAACCTTCCGGCTGGCATTCGAGGAGGCATCGGGAAAACCCTGGGAGCATGGGCGTGAACAGGCGCTTCTCGAGGGGCGTCACATCGCAAGCGCGTTCGCGACTGCGACGGGAGGAGATCCGGCCGATGCCAAGGACATTCTCACCCAGTATCGCAAGGATACGCGGGTTTCGATCGAGGATTTCGCAAGCACGGTCAAAGCCTGGATCGACGAGCAGCCCAAGGGTTTTCGACTGAATTTCTTCGTCGACGAGGTCGGACAGTATATCGCCGACAACGTCAAGCTGATGACCAACCTGCAGACGGTGGCCGAAACCTTGAACACGCGATGCAAGGGGCAGGCCTGGATCATCGTTACCTCCCAACAGGACATGGAATCCATCGTCGGCGACACGAAGGCTTTCCAGAGCCAGGACTTCTCAAAGATCATGGCCAGATTCTCGATCCGGATGCCGCTCGACTCGCAGAATGTCGCCGAAGTGATCCAGAAACGCCTGCTCGCAAAGGCCCCGGAAGCGCAGGTGACTCTCGGCAACCTGCACGACCGGGAAGAAAACAACCTGAAGACCTTATTCGACTTCGCGGACGGGTCGATCAAGCTGAAGAATTACACCGATCGCGATCACTTCATCTCAAGCTACCCGTTCCCGCCCTACCAGTTCACCCTGTTCCAGATGGCCATAAGGTCGCTGTCCCAGCACAACGCCTTTGAGGGCAAGCACAGCTCGGTCGGCGAACGCTCCATGCTCGGTGTGTTCCAGGAGGTCTCGAAGAAACTGATGAACATGCCGGTCGGCGACCTGGCCACGTTCGACCTCATGTTCGAGGGTATTCGAACGGCTCTGAAATCGAACGTCCAGCAGTCCATTCACCTTGCTGAACGCGAGATTCAGGATCTCGATGACTTTGCCGTTCGCGTGCTGAAGGCCCTGTTCCTCGTGAAATACGTGAAAGGCTTCAAACCCTCGGTGCGCAATATCTCGATTCTGCTGCTCTCCGAGCTGGACGCGGACCAGTCCACCCAACGTCGCAAGATCGAGGAGGCGCTCAGCCTGCTTGAACGCAACACGCTCATCCAGCGCAACGGTGAAGTCTACGAATTCCTCACCGACGAGGAGAAGGACGTCGAGGCCGAGATCAAGTCGCTCGAAATCGACCCGTCCGAGCTGTCCAAGGAGCTTGAGACGCTCGCGTTCGATACGATCCTTCGCCACCGGCGCCTGAAGCACGCCGCCACAAACAACGAATATGCCTTCACCCGGAAACTCGACGATCACACGCTCGGCCGGGAACACGAGCTGGCCATCAATATCGTCTCGCCGTTCAGCGAGGATGCCGACAGCCCCGAGGCCGTGCGGATGAAGACGATGTCCCGCGAGGAACTCGCCGTAGCCTTGAAGGCGAACACGAATTTCGTCCGCGACCTGATCCTCTTCAAGCAGACGGACAAGTTTATTCGCCAGTCCCGCACCGGATCGCCGCAGCCCGGACGAGACCGGATCATTGCCGAGAAAGGCGAGCAGAACGCTCGCCGCGCCAAGGATCTCGAGATGCGCCTGCGCCGCCTCATGGGCGAGGCGCGCCTGTTCGTGCGCGGGGACGAGCTTGATATCGGGGGTGAGGATGCACAGGACCGCATTACGAAAGCCTTCCAGACCCTCGTCGACAAGGTCTACACGAACCTCCCCATGCTGCGTGGCGTCAGCTATTCAGAAGCCGACATCAACAAGTCCGTCCAGCCCGAAAGCAGCCTCTTCGGCGCAGACGGAACGGGTCTCGGGGAGGCGGAGCAGGACGTCCTGAGCTTCGTCAACGGCCAGGCCCGGAACGGCGTGAAGGTTTCGGTCAAGTATCTGGTCGAGAAGTTCACGACGAAACCCTATGGCTGGCCCACGGTCGCGGTTCTATGCATCGCGGGGAGTCTCTCCGCCAAGGGCAAGATCGAAGCGCGTATCGACGGCACGCCAACCGAAGGGCCGGATCTGGCGAAATCCCTGAACAACTCACATGCCTTGCCGAGCATCCTCCTGACCCCGCAGCAGGAATTCTCGGCAGCGGAGATCCGTCGGTCGAAAGAACTCTACCAGGAGCTCTTTTCCAAGCCGGCCTCCGGCGGGGATGCCCGCGGTCTCGGCGCGGAGTGGGCAGAAAGCCTGAGCGAGCTGGAGGCCGAAGTAGACAACCTGACCCGCCAGGCCCGCGACTACCCTTTTCTCGCCGCTCTGGAGCCGTTTCGGGATCAGTTGCGATCCATGAAGGCGAAGCCCGCGACCTGGTTCATCACCGATGCGCCCCGTCGTGAGGACGATCTACTGAACCCCAAGGAAGACGTCCTCGACAAGGTGAAATCCTTCATGGGGGGAGCGCAGCGCGCGATCTATGACGAGGCGCGCGACACTCTCGCGGCGCAGAAGGCCAATATCGATCACGTCGATCCGGAGGCGGGCCAAAAGATCCACGAGGCTCTTGCCGATCCCTCCTGCTACAAAGGCATCGCGATCCAAGACCTTAAGACCTCGCTTTACGACCTGAAGAACAAGGTCGAGCTGAAGGTGCTGGAGGAGCGCAAGGCGGTCATCGCCGCGGTGGACGAGGTCGCCGGCAAGGTGACGCAGATGCCCCAGTTCCAGGGCCTCGACACCGACAAGCAGGCCCGCATTACCAATAGGCTGGAACGCGAAAAGGCAGGTCTCGACACCATTGCCCTCATCCCCGTGCTCCAGAACAAGGCGAACCATGTGCGCACAAGCCTGCTGGCCGAGGTGATCGGCGAGGTGGATCGCCTCGCGCACCCGCCTCAGCAGCCGTTGAAGCCCGCCCCGGGGGTCAGCGAGCCCCCTGCCCAAGCCCCGCAGGCGCACACCTACATCAACGCCTCGCAGATCAAGGTGCCCTTCACCAAGGCCTACCTGTCGGATGACACGGACGTCGCCGACTACCTCGAAGAAATGAAGAAGACCCTGCTGGCCGAGATCCACGCGGGCAAGAAAGTGATCGTCTGAATGGACACCAACGCGCTCAAGAAATTCGCCGCCGCCGCCCGCAACCTGCTCATCGATCAGGTCACGGCCAAGCTCGACCTCGTGCTGGCCGAGGGCGCGCCCGCGCGGCGCGAGCATCCGCAAGCCGTTAAGGACCTCGAGAACGCCATCAAAAAGGACGGCCGGAAGCAGGTCATCGAACAGGTGGCCTACACCTGGTTCAACCGCTTCACCGCCCTGCGCTTCATGGATGCCAATGGCTACACGCAGGTGCGCGTCGTCTCGCCCGCCGACAACGCCACCCGCCCCGAGATCCTGTCCGAGGCCATGGCGGGCAACCTGCCCGAAGGCAGCCCCGCCACCATCCAGTCCCTCCTCGACGGTCGCACGCCCTCCCACGATCCGCAGGCCGAGGCTTATCGCCTGCTGCTCGTCCATGCCTGCAACGGCTGGCACAAGCACATGCCCTTCCTCTTCGAGGAGATCGACGACTACACCGAACTGCTGATGCCCGAGGATCTGCTGTCGCAGACCTCCATCCTTGCCGAATTGCGCAAGGTCATGACCGAAGACGCCTGTCAGGACGTCGAAATCATCGGCTGGCTCTACCAGTTCTACATCTCAGAGAAGAAGGATCAGGTCTTCGCCGGCCTCAAGAAGAACCAGAAGATCACGGCCGAGAACATCCCCGCCGCGACGCAGCTCTTCACCCCGCACTGGATCGTCCGCTATCTGGTGGAGAACTCGCTGGGGCGGCTCTGGCTGCTGAACAATCCGCACAGTGGGCTGGCGGCAAAGTTGGACTACTACATCGCGCCGGAAGAGCCCGAGACGGATTTCCTACGCATCACCAAGCCGGAAGAGATCCGCATCTGCGATCCCGCCGCAGGCTCGGGGCACATGCTGACCTATGCCTTTGACCTTCTCTACGCCATCTACGAGGAAGAGGGATATGACGCGACCGAGATCCCCGCGCTGATCCTGAGGCACAACCTGACCGGGGTGGAGATCGACGACCGCGCGGGGGCGCTGGCGGCCTTTGCATTGGCTATGAAGGCGGCGGGCAAGCTGGGGCGGCGGCGGTTTTTGCGGATGGGGGCAAAGCCCGACATCTGCGTGTTGCAGAACGTGGCCTTTACGGATGCCGAGATGCAGGACGTGGCCGCCGTGGTGGGCAAGGATCTGTTCACCGATGAGCTGCGCGAGACGCTGGGACAGTTCGAGCAAGCCAAGAACTTCGGCTCGCTGATCGTGCCGAAACTGCGCGACCCGGCGGAGACGCTGCGGGTGGTCGAGGCTCGGGATTTTGACGCCGACCTGCTGCTGAAAGAGGTGCAGGAGCGCGTGATCGCCGTGTTGCGCATGGCCGAGGCGCTGTCGTCGAAGTATCATGTGGTGGTGGCCAACCCGCCATATATGGGCGGGAAAGGGATGAATGCGAAACTGGGTGCGTTTGCAAAAGAGAGCTACCCCGATAGCAAATCCGATCTGTTGACTATGTTTATGGAACGGTCTGCCTCCCTCGCACGAGCTTCTGGCATGATCGCCATGATCAATCTCCCATCTTGGATGTTTTTGAGTTCATATGAAAAGTTGCGGGAAAATTTGCTGTCATCCCAGCACATCTACTCATTGCTCCAGTTAGGTCGCGGACTATTTGGCGCGGATTTCGGCACCGTCGCCTTTGTTTTGCGAAACTCGAAAAGCGCTGAAGGAGAATCCGGTGTCTATAGACGTTTGTTTGAAAAGCATGTCGATGTCCGAAAGCCGGAAACAATCCAAAATCTATTCCTCGAAAAGGATTACGGACGGTTCGTCTGTGATAGTAGCGTGTTTGAGCAGATACCTGGCCATCCCATTGCGTTTTGGATTAGCTCTCGCGCACTTGAAAACTTCAAGCAACCTAAGTTTCAAGACCAATACACAGCCAAGAAAGGGATGGCTATCGGAGACAATGCCCGTTTCTTGCGACAATGGTTCGAGGTTTCAGAGAACAAGCAGAACAGAGACGCGCACAATGCAAATGAAACAATGCAACACAAATGGTATCCCTGTCTCCACGGCGGGCCTTTCCGGAAATGGGGGAGTAACAAGGAGAGCGTAGTCAATTGGCTCGATAACGGGTCAGAAGCTAAGAGTGCCATTTCGCAAAAGACCGGAGACCATTGGTCACGCTACATCATTAGCACTGATTTCTTCTTTCGGCCGGGCCTCAACTGGACGGCTATCTCGTCATCATCTTTTTCAGCACGATACCATCCGCACGGCTTTGCGTTTTCATCGGCCTCAATGGCTTCTTTCGATGAGGCGGAAAACACAACGCACGGGCTCGCACTGATAAATTCCAGAGTTGGAGCATACTACTTCAATTTGTTGAGTCCCACACTCAACTACGGAATCTCGGAGGTCAAAAAAACTCCGCTCGTTGAAGGTAGCGCCAGCACCAAGATAGAGTCGAACACTGGCGAGCTCGTTCAGCTTTCAGAATCCGACTGGGACGCCTACGAAACCTCTTGGGATTTCACCACGCTCCCGCTGCTCTCGCCCGATCATCGCGGCGAGACGCTGGCGGACAGCTACGCCACCCTCCGCGCCCACTGGCAGTCCATGACGGACGAGATGAAAGCCTTGGAGGAAGAGAACAACCGTATCTTCATCGACGCCTATGGCCTGCAGGACGAGCTGACCCCCGAGGTGCCGATCGAGGAGATCACCCTCACCTGCAACCCCGCCTATCGCTATGGCGTGAAGGGCACCGAGGCCGATCGCGAAACCCGCCTGCGCGCGGATACCATGACCGATTTCCTCAGCTATGCCGTGGGCTGCATGTTCGGGCGCTATAGCCTCGACGAGCCGGGCCTGATCCTCGCCAATCAGGGCGAGCGGCTGGAGGATTACCTCGCCCGCATCCCCAAGCCGAGCTTCATGCCCGATGCGGATAACGTCATCCCCGTGCTCGACGCCGACTGGTTCGCCGACGACATCACCGACCGCTTCCGCCTGTTCCTGCGCGTCACCTTCGGCGAGGCGCATTTCCGCGAGAACCTGCGGTTTATCGAGGACGCGCTCGGCAAGGACATCCGCAAATACTTCACCAAGGATTTCTACGCCGACCACGTGAAGCGCTATAAAAAGCGCCCGATCTACTGGATGTTCTCCAGCCCCAAGGGCACGTTCAACGCGCTGATCTACATGCACCGCTATCGGCCCGACACGGTTTCGGTGCTGCTCAACGACTACCTGCGCGAGTTCATCACCAAGCTGGAGGGCGAACGCGCCCGGCTGGAGAAGCTGTCCGACGATGCGACCGCGACGCAGGGCCAGCGCACCAAGGCGCTGAAGGAGGCGGGCGTGGTGGCGAAACAGATCGACGAGCTGAACGAGTGGGAGCGCGAGGTCATCTTCCCGCTGGCGCAGCAGAAGATCGAGATCGACCTGGATGACGGGGTGAAGCACAACTACCCGCTCTTCGGCGATGCGCTGAAGAAGATCGCAGGTTTGTCGTGAGAGGGCTGAGCTGATGTCGGACCGTATCCAGTCCGGGCTGGCGCGGCTGTTCGAAGAGCATCGGATCGTCTTCTGGTATGACGCCGCGCAGGACATGCGGGGCGAGTATGAGGCGGTGGATCTGCCGGGTGTCGAGAAGGTCGAGATCGCGAACAACGAGTTCGGCCTGAAGTACCGGATACTGCGGCAGGAGCCGAAGACGAAGTTCCTGCTGATCAAGGATGGGCCCGAGCCGGAGATGAAGGACAACTGGCTGCTGGACCTGCAACTGGCCACCGCCGTGTTCAAGGCCGACCAGGCCGCGATCTGGCTGGCCGAATTGGGCCTGCCCGGTAAGTATGAAGCGGTCGTGCGGGATCACATGGCGTTCTACCGCTCTGCGGCGCGTCTGGAGCGCCTGAAGGCGATGGAGGCCGAGCAGCCATCGGATTCCGTCTCGGCCGTCCGTCGCAAGATGCTGGCCGTCTGCGCCGGTGCGGATGGTGCCCTGGACACCGTGATCGAGGCCCTGCTGGGGGAGCTTGCAGAGGGCAGCGACGAGGCCCTGCGCCTGATGGAACGCGCCGGACTGACCGCGTTCTTCTGGAAGCAGGTCGAGAACGCCTACGGCTATGTCTCTGACGAGCCGGACTTCGAGGACTTCGCCATCACCCTGTTCCAGTCCTGCTATTGCCGCGCCCTGGGCGAGGACGGCAAGCTGAACGCGGAGGCCCTGCTGGTCTTCCGGCGGTGGAAGAACAACCGCCTGGGCGCCGAGGCCTTCGAGACCCTCAGCTGCAAGTACCAGGACATCCTGCGCATCCCCGAGGACCTGCGAGACCGCGAGATCAAGGCACTTCGGCTGATCGACCATTTCGAGGAGATCGATCGTCAGATCATCCGCACCCTGGTGGCGGAGATGTCCAGCCAGACCGTCACGGCCGCCGAGGTGTTGAAGACGGTCCGGGAACGCCGCCAGAGCCACTGGTATCGGACCTACGCGGATGTCTACGAGGCCATCGGATATGCCACCGAGTTCCAGCAGGCACTTTCGGAGGCGACCCTGGGCATGACGTCGCCGGCCGAGGGAGTGAAACGGTATGTGACGAACTGGTTCAGGATTGACCAGCTCTATCGAAAATTCGTCTACCACATGCAAAAGAGCGGTCAGGCCTCGCTCCTGGGGGCGCTCTTCGAGAGCGTCGAGAACCGGTATACAACCAGCTTCCTGCTGACCGTGAACGATGCATGGCAGGACCAGATTGCCAATATGACTGACTGGTCGGTGTCGGGCTATGCGAGTCAGCTGGATTTCTACATGGATCAGGCGGCGGAGTTCCGTCGACGCGATCAGAAGGTCGTCGTGATAATCTCGGATGCGCTGCGCTACGAGGTGGCCGAAGAATGCCTGCGAGAGATCCGGAAGCTGAACCGTTTCGACGCGGACCTCAAACCGATGATCGCGGCGTTGCCAAGCTATACCCAGCTCGGGATGGCCGCGCTCTTGCCGAACAAGGAACTGACCCTGTCCGAGGATGCCTCCGTGTCGTCTTTCGGCAACCCGACCCAAGGAACCGCGAACCGCAAAAAGATCTTGGGCCAAGGGCGCGCCGGTGACCGGGTGAAGGCCATGAAGGCCGACGACTTCATGGCAATGAAGGCAGATGATGGCAAGGCGCTCTTCCGCGACCACGATGTCCTTTATCTCTACCACAACCGGATCGACATCGTCGGCGACAAGTTGACGACCGAGGATCGCGTGACCGAGGCCGCCGAGGATGCGCTTGAGGACCTGACGAAGCTTGTCCGCAAGCTGACGACCGCGAATTTCTCGAACATCCTGATCACCGCGGACCACGGGTTCCTCTACCAGCATCGCCCTTTGGATGAGACCGAGTATTCGGTCGCCGACCCCAGCGGGACCGAGATCCTCGTCAAGACTCGAAGGTTCGTGATAGGGCGTGGTCTCAATGAGACCGCAGGCATGAAGAAGTTCACATCGGAGCAGCTTGGCCTGTGCGGCGATCTGGATGTCCTGATCCCCAACTCGATCAACCGGATGCGGATCAAGGGCGCCGGCAGTCGCTTTGTCCACGGCGGAGCCACGTTGCAGGAAGTCATCATCCCAGTCCTGCGGGTGGGCAAACGGCGCGAGGCGGATGTCGGCAAGGTCGAAGTTCAGATCATCGCCCCAAGCCGCAACCTGATTTCCTCCGGGCAGACGTCTGTCGCCCTCTACCAAGCGCAGCCCGTGTCCGAGAAACAGCAGCAGCGCGACCTTGTGGCCGGAATCTATGCCCATGACGGCACGCTGATTTCGGACGAACATCAGCTGACCTTCGACTTCACCTCGCAGAATCCTCGGGAACGGGAACTGCCGATCACCTTCCTGCTCTCACGCGAGGCGGATCGCTTCAACAACCAAGACGTCTTGCTGAAGCTGCGCGAGCGCGTAGGTAAGACCAGCCATTTCGAAGATTACACGAGCCATCGCTTCCAGCTGCGCCGTGGGATCTCGACCGATTTCGATTTTTAAGGAGCGGACATGAGCTCTCTCGATGACAAGATCAACGAACACTTCGCCGGCTATGTCGTCCGCAAGGACCTGGTAAAGGCGGTCAAAGGCAACGCGATCGTCCCGACCTACGTGCTCGAATACCTTCTGGGCCAATATTGTGCGACCGACGACGAGGCCTCGATCCAGAGCGGGATTGAGACGGTTAAGGACATCCTGCGCAAGCATTACGTTCATCGCAACGAAGCCGGCCTGATCCAGTCCACGATCAAGGAAAAGGGGCGATACAAGGTCATCGACCAGGTCAGCGTTGCCTTGAATGAAAAAACTGACAGCTACGAAGCGACTTTCGAAAACCTCGACCTGAAGAAAAAGGTGGCCGTCGACAGCGGCACCGTGAAAGCCCATCCCAAACTGCTCGTTACGGGGGTCTGGTGTATTGCCGATGTTCAATACGAGTTCGCCGAAGACGCGCGTACATCCCCCTGGAGGCTGGAAACCATCAAGCCGATCCAGATCGCGAAGGTCGACTACGAGGGCTACAAGGAGGCTCGCGGGCAGTTCACGAAGGACGAATGGATCGACCTGCTCATGCAATCCATCGGCTTCAATCCCGAAGCCTTCGGACGGCGCAGCAAGCTGCTACAGCTGATGCGCCTGATCCCTTTCGTGGAGCGCAACTACAACATCATCGAGCTTGGCCCCAAGGGCACGGGCAAGTCGCATATCTACTCCGAGTTTTCGCCCCACGGGCAGCTGATCTCCGGTGGCGAGGTCACCATCCCGAAGCTCTTCGTGAACAATTCGAACGGGCGGATCGGCCTGGTCGGGTATTGGGACGTGGTTGCCTTCGACGAATTCGCCGGTCGCGAGAAGACCGCCAACAAGGCGCTCGTCGACATCATGAAGAACTACATGGCGAACAAGACATTCTCCCGCGGGGTTAACCCGATGGGAGCCGAGGCGAGCTTCGCCTTCGTCGGGAACACGGATCACAACGTCCCCTTCATGCTCAAGAACAGCGACCTGTTCGAAGCCCTGCCCCCACAGTTTCACGACAGCGCCTTCATCGACCGCCTGCACGCCTACCTGCCGGGCTGGGAGGTGGACGTTATCCGGGGCGAAATGTTCACCCGCGGCTACGGTTTCATCGTCGATTACCTGGCAGAGATCCTGCGACACCTGCGGCAGGAGGATTTTTCCAACCGGCCGGATCAGCACTTCAGCATCAGCGAGAAGATCTCCACCCGGGATCGGGATGCCGTCTACAAGACGATGTCTGGCCTGCTGAAGGTGCTCTTCCCCGCCGGTGGGGAAAGCGCAGACGATGTCGAGGAGCTGCTGCAACTCGCCATGGAGAGCCGCAAGCGGGTCAAGGATCAGCTGTTCCGGATCGACGCGACCTACCCGGACGTCGACTTCTTCTACACCGGAGCCGATGGCCAGAAACAGCGGGTGCAAACCGTTGAAGAACAGGAATTTCCCCAGTTCTATCATCGCAAGCCAGTCCGGGATCCCAAAGAGCAGTCTGCAGATGCCCACGACACCGATGGGGATGTGATCGAAGCCGACGCGGGATCGCAGGCACCTTCATCTGAAAAAGTGGCGGCCCGACCCAAGCTCGAGGAAGGCCATTTTACCTTCGCCGAGAACCGGAAGGGCATCAGCTTCGAGAAGCTCTTCGGCCCCTACACCGATGGCGCCTCCCGGATCATCGTGACCGATCCCTACATCCGCTTCTTCTACCAGATCAAGAATATGATGGAGTTCGTGGAAATGATCATCCGGCGTAAACGGCCGGAGGATCAGGTCTCCATTCACCTCGTGACCGGCCCGCACGACGGCGACACCCAGAAACAACGTGACCTTCTGGACAGCATCACCGAAGCCTGCATCGGCTCTGGTGTCGATTTCACATGGGCCTTCGATACTTCTGGCACGGCCCACGCACGGGATATCGTGGCAGATACCGGCTGGAAGATCGTACTGGATCGGGGCCTCGATATTTTCCAAGCCCCGATGCGTCGGGAAGGCTTCAACCTCGGCGATCGTCTACAGGAACACCGCATGGTGAAGGGATTCTACGTGACTTATGTCCGTCAATAGAACGGCCAGCCAGCTCGTCGTCGAAGAAAGGCGCTGGATGGCTTCGGTCCCCTTGCTTGGGCGAGGATCCGTCGCCACAATCATCAGACCCGGTAGTTGCCATCAACCACTTGCATAATGATCGACCGCCGCCAGCGGCTCGAACCGCCCAACTTTTGGGGCGCCGGAAACCTCCCAGCTTTGATGTCGCGGTAGATGCTTGCTTTCGAGCGGGCGAGGATTTTGCAGACTTCGGTGAGTGGCAGCAGGATGTCGTGGGGCTCGTTTTCGTGGCTCATCATTCTTCTCCGGTTCATTGAACTGGCAAGGAAGTGGTGTCATCTTCGTCTCGGCAGAAATGCCGGTTTGAAAGAACCTTAAGCCTATCAACCAAAACAAGGAGGGGAGTCTGTCGTCCCGCTGTCGTCCCGAACCAATTCCGACGTGATCAACGGTCGTGCTGAAAACCCAAAGAAGTCAACTATTTCAGTACTTTGGAAGTGGTGCCCGGGGGCGGAATCGAACCACCGACACGAGGATTTTCAATCCACTGCTCTACCCCTGAGCTACCCGGGCACGGGAACGGTTTGGGCCGTTGGGTGGAGGCGTTCTAGGACCTTGGTTCGGGAGTGTCCAGAGACTTTTTTCGGAAAATTTCAATGGTTGCGCCGGAGGGTGGGATCCGGATCCGGCAGCAGGTCCCCGGCATCGGGTTCGTCCTCCGATGGCAGGGAATAGGAGCCCTTGAGCCAGCGCGCGAGGTCGATGTCGGCGCAGCGCTTGGAACAGAACGGGCGGAAGGCGGGGACGGTGGATTCGCCACAGATGGGACAGCTCATTTCAGCAGCTCCGCGAGCGGAAGGCGCCCGCGCTTGCGTTGCAGTTCGAAATTGCCAAGCGGTGTCCACCCGGCGAGGACCGTCTCTTCGGGGTCGCTGCGGAAGGCGGCACGCAGGGCGTTCTCGAACCCGCGCCGGTCCTTCTTGGGCATGGGCGCCAGGTCCAGCGTGATCTGTCCGCCCAATCCGCGCAGGCGCAGGGCGCGCGGAAGGTGACGGGCGCAGTCGTGATTGGCCTTCAGCCCTGCGGCGAGAGAGGTGTCGCGGCCGGTGTTGACGTCGACCGCGACAAGGGCGCGGGTCGGTTCGATAAAGAGATGCCCGCCGCCAGGGAGTGCCTCCTGCGGACCACGCAGCGCGTCGAGCGTATCGAGAACCCCATGGGTTTCGAACCCGCCGGGCGTGGTCACGACCTCGGCAGGCTCGGTCCATTCGCGCCAGGCCAGCGCGTGGGGGGCGTCGCCGTCCAGAAGGGTTTCCGGTTCGGTCCCCGGATCGTCCAGAACCTGGCGCACCAGATCCAGCATCGCGGCGATATCACCGGCGATCTCGTCGGGATCCGCCTCGACACAGCTTGATCGCAGGATCAGCCCGTGGGGTGAGTCATCCATCGCCTCATGTGCGATTTCCAGCAGGGCATCGCGCAGATCGTCGTCTCGGATGCTGCGCGAGATGTTGAGGCCGGGCGCATCGGGTGTGACGATGGCAAACCGGCTCTTGAACAGGAGGCGGGTGGTCACCGGCAGCGCCTTGCCGGGTTCGGCATAGCCCGTCACCTGCACGAGCAGGGCCTGCCCTGGCGCAAGCCCCTTGACCTGACGCAGGAAGGCCGGGCCGTCGGGCGTGGTCAGGAACATGCCGCCCTGCCCCTTGACCGGACGGTCGGCACGGGCGCGGTAGACCGTGCCCGGCGCCGGGACATCGCCCGCGATCAGCAGGTCTTCGAGCTTGCCATCGACCATGAGCGCGGCCGCCTCACGCCCCGCGACGTGATCCAGAATGACGGTCCGTCCCTTCATGCAGTGGCTCCGTAAAGGGGCACGCCAGCGGCGCGCAGCAGATTGGCGGTTTCCGCAAGCGGCAGGCCCACGATACCGGTGAAGGAGCCGCTGATCCATGGGATGAAGGCACCGGCCGGACCCTGTATCGCATAGCCCCCGGCCTTGCCCTGCCAGTCGCCGCTGTCGAGATAGACGGTCAACTCCTCCTCGCCCAGCCGCTTCATGCGAACCTGGCTTTCGACGTCCTTTTCCCAGATCCGGTCGCCGCGCCGCAGTGCCACGGCGGTAACGACTTGGTGACGACGGCCCGAAAGGGCGCGGAGGAACTGCTTGGCCTCGGCCCTGTCGGCGGGTTTTCCCAGGATACGGCGCCCCAGCGCGACGGTCGTGTCAGCGCACAGCACGACGTCATCCGCCGCGGCATCGACCGCCGCGACCTTCTCACGGGCGATACGCGCGCAATAGGGACGCGGCAATTCGGTCCGGCGCGGAGTCTCGTCGATGTCAGGGGGACGCACGGCATCCGGGATCACGCCAAGCTGAGCCAGCAGGTCCAGCCGTCGCGGGCTGCCCGATCCGAGGATGAACGCCATTGGAACGGGCGTTACTTGAAGCGGTAGTTGATCCGACCCTTGGTCAGATCGTAGGGGGTCATTTCCACCTGGACGCGGTCGCCTGCCAGAACACGGATGCGGTTCTTGCGCATCTTTCCTGCCGTATGTGCGATGATCTCATGGCCGTTTTCCAGCTCGACCCGAAACGTCGCATTGGGCAGGAGTTCCTTCACGACACCAGGAAATTCGAGCGTATCTTCCTTGGCCATGTTGTCTCCATTGTTGTTTTGCCTGCCAAACCGCAGACCGTGCGCTTAAATGGTCCCGTTTTCCTCTTTTTTCAAGGGTCCAATCAGCGCAGGTCGCTGTTTGTTACGGATTCGCTGCGCCCGTCCTGCTCGGCCCAGTGGCGACGGTTGAGCACGACACCATCCGCGCGCACATCAGCAATGGTTTCGAGGTCGATTTCGGCATAGGTCCAGCCGGGCTGGTTCAATTCACCCTCGGCCAGCACGCCCGTTTCGGGGAACCCGCGGTCGGGCGGCCCGAAGACGCCGCCGCATCCCACGTTGCGATCCACCGATTCGGACCAGTCGTAGTTGCCTACGATCGAGGACATGACTGTCACGCATTGGTTTTCCAGCGCCCGGGCCATCGCGCCGATACGGACCCGGGAATAACCTGCCAGCGCCTCCGTGCAGGAGGGGACGAGGATCAGATCCGCCTCGCACAGCGCACGGCCCAGCAGGGGAAACTCGCTGTCATAACATATGAGCACCCCGATACGGCCCAGCGCGGTGTCGAAAAGCTTCAGCGGGCCGCCGGGCGCGATAAGCCAGTCCTCACGCTCGAACCGGGTCATGATCTGCTTGTCCTGGTGGTCGCGCCCGCCCTGCGGAGCATAAAGCTCGGCCCGGTTCACCGGCCGCCCTTCCGGCATCGCGACAGGGCCCGAGGCGCCGAGGATATGCACATTGTATTCCGCGGCTAACCGCCCGTGTACCGCGGCGGCGTCTTCCATCCGGTCGCTCACGGCGTGAAGCGAGCCTTCAAGGTCCAGCGCTGCCTCGCGGCCTGCAAGCGTCGACAGCTCCATGGCCGCATATTCGGGAAAGACAAGCAACTCGGCCCCCTGCCCCGCGGCCTCGGAAACCCATCGGGCCAGTTTGTCCTCGTATTGCGCCCAACTGTCCAGCCAGTCGAGCGAATAGGCGGAGGTGGCGATTTTCATGGTGCAGTCTCCTGGTTCGGCATGGATCGGATCAAAGATCGCGTATCCAGAATTGCAAGGGTTTGCGACTTTCGCACTCTTCGCCCAGATCCTTCCAGGCGAAATGCGCGACCACGCCTTCCAGCGGCGCGTATCCGCGCGCGCGCCAGAACGGATCGAGCGGCGCGTGGCCCTCGGGCCGCATCGGGTGATCGCTGGGCCGCATCACGGCGCAGAAGGCGGATTTGGTGAAGCCCAGTTGGCGCGCATGACGCTCGCGCAGGTCAAAGAACCTGTGCCCCACGCCCTGCCCGCGATAACCGGGCAGCAGCACCGATTCGGCACAATAGAAGATCTCGCGCAGGTCGAGCCCGGTGCCCTCGAAAGCCGCCGCGAAATCGTCGGCATGATCGGCAAGCGGCGTGCCTGTCGAGGCGCCGACCAGCCTGTCTCCGTCGAAAGCACCGACCACGATGGCCCCTTCGCTGTCGCGATAGGATTGCAGGTAGTCGCGCTCATAGGCCAGATCCCCGTCATAGAGATATGGCCAGGCGCGAAACACCTCGATCCTCAGCCTTGCGACATCCTCCAGCGCGGCCTCGAGTTCCGCACCGGTCAGTGCCCGGACCGAACCGATCTCAGCCATCCGAGACCTGCTTCACCCAGTCGGCAAGGTTGTAATAGGTGGTGACGCGGGTGATCTTGCCGTCCGCGAGATCGAAGAAGGAGCCTGCCGGCAGGCGATAGCTCTGGCCGCGCGCCTCGGGCAACCCCTCGTCGGTTTCGAGATAGGTGCCGTTCACGACATATTCCGCGGCCGCGCGGGTGCCGCCCTCGGCCTCGAACACGACCATGTCGGTCAGTTCCTCGCGATAGCACCGGCTCATGTGGTCGCAGAACGCGGCGAATTTCTCCTTTCCGCGACGGATCTGCCCCTCGTTCACGTGGTGCGCCACATCCTCGGACAGGCAGTCCAGCATCCCTTGTACATCGCCCGCATTGAAGGCGGAGAAATAGCGTCTTACGGTCTCGCTCATTGGTTTTCCCTCGGTTCACCCCAGCGTGCCTTGAGATGCTTGATGATCTGGTCACGCGTCTGTCGGTAGTGCTGTATCTTCTCTTCCCGTGTCTCGCCCAGCCCGGTAGGGTCCATTATTGGCCAATAATCGACATCGAGATAAAAAAACCGCGTGAGTTCGAGCGCCCGCCGCTGGCTTGCCGGGGACAGGGCCACCACCAGATCGAAAGAGCTCAGATCGTCGCCCCATTGCTCCATCTCGTCGAACGATCGCGAGCGGTGGCGGTCCAGCTCCACGTCGATCTCCTTGCAGACGGCGATGCAGAACCCGTCGATCTCCATGTCGTTGCGTACACCCACCGACTGCACATAGGTGTCGGCGCCGTAGAATTTCTTCATGATGCCTTCGGCCATGGGGGAGCGCACCGCGTTGTGGTCGCAGCAGAACAGGACCGACTGCGGCAGCGGCTCCACGCCTCAGCCTCCGAAATGCAGGACGCAAATCAGCGTGAAAAGGCGACGCGCGGTGTCCTCGTCGACCTCGGCCTTGCCCTCCAGCCGCTCGCGCAGGACGCGGCTGCCTTCGTTGTGGATGCCGCGCCGTGCCATGTCGATGGTCTCGATCTGGCTGGGCGGCAAGGTCTTGACCGCGTTGAAATAGCTTTCGCAGATCTGGAAGTAGTCCTTGACCACCTGCCGGAAGGGCCCGAGCGAGAGATGGAACTCGGCCGCAAGCTGGTCATCCTGGGTGCGGATATCGAAGACCAGCCGCTTTTCGCGGATCGACAGCGTGACGCTGTAGGGGCCTTCGGGCACCGCCCGGCCATCGCGCGAGGGCAGGGAGAAGCTGTTCTCCTCCAGCAGGTCGTAGATCGCGACGCGCCGCTCCTGCTCGATCTCCGGGGTCGGAGCCGGCAGGTTGCGGTCGTCGAGCTCAATATGGCTGATGCGGCTCATGGGTCTTGATACTCGATGCCAGTCTGTCCGGCCAAGACCTATACCAGGCCGGGAGCCGGGGCAACGCGCCCCGGCCCTTCATCTCTTCGGAAATACTCCGGGGGGAATTGGCGCGCAGCGCCAAGGGGGGCAGAGCCCCCCGCCCCTCACTCGGCCGCCATCTGTCCAGCCCGTTCGACGCGCACTGCCGCGTATTTGAATTCGGGGATCTTGCCGTAAGGGTCCAGCGCCGCATTGGTCAGGATGTTTGCCGCCGCCTCGACATAGGCGAAGGGCAGGAAGACGTTGTTTTCCGCCACCGCCCGGTCCGCCCGCGCCATGACCGTGACAGAGCCGCGCCGCGTGGACAGGCGGATATACTCGCCCGGCTCGACCCCCAGGTCCCGCAGGGTTTTGGGATGAAGCGAACAATTCGCCTCGGGCTCCACCGCGTCAAGCACCTTGGACCGCCGCGTCATCGAGCCGGTATGCCAGTGCTCCAGCTGCCGCCCGGTGATGAGCACGAAGGGATACTCGGTATCGGGCACCTCGTCGGGCGGGATGACCTTGGCAGGCGTGAAGCGCGCACGTCCTTCCGCGCGCGGAAACCCGTCACCGAAGACGATGGGCTGGCCCGGGTCCTCGGGGCTGAGCGAGGGGTAGGTCACCGCCTCGCCCTCCAGCCGCTCCCAAGTGATGTTGTCGAGCGACTTCATGTTCAGCTTCATCTCGGCGAAGACCTCGCGCGGATGGGTATAGGACCAATCCAGCCCCAGCCTTTTCGCGAGTTCCACCTCGATCCACCAATCCTCCCTGGCGTCACCCGCCGGCGGGCGCACCGGACGGCCCATCTGGACCTGGCGGTTGGTGTTGGTGACGGTGCCGGTTTTCTCGTACCAGGCCGAGGAGGGCAGGATCACGTCGGCATAGTTCGCTGTCTCGGTCAGGAAGATGTCTTGCACGACAAGGTGATCGAGCTTGGCCAGCGCGTCTCGCGCATGGTCCACGTCGGGGTCGGACATGGCCGGGTTCTCGCCCAGGATATACATGCCCTTGATCTGCCCGTCATGGACCGCGTCCATGATCTCGACCACGGTCAGGCCCTTCTGATTCGAGAAGTCGTCCGAGTTCCAGACCTCGGTAAAGGCCGAGCGGACGCCATCGTCGGTGACGCTCTGGTAGTCGGGCAGGAACATCGGGATCAGCCCCGCATCCGAGGCCCCCTGCACGTTGTTCTGCCCGCGCAGCGGGTGCAGGCCCGCGCCGGGGCGTCCGACATGGCCGCACATCAGCGCAAGGCTGATCAGGCAGCGGGAATTATCGGTGCCGTGGATGTGCTGGCTGACGCCCATGCCCCAGAAGATCATCGCGGCCTTGGCCCCGGCAAAAGTGCGGGCCACGTCGCGCAGCACCTCGGCCTCGATACCGCAGATGGGCGCCATCTTCTCGGGGCTGAACCCCTTGAGATGCTCTTTCATCGCGTCCCAGTTCTCGGTGAAGGCCTCGATATATTGCCTGTCGTAAAGCCCCTCCTCCACGATCACATGCATGATAGCGTTGAGCATCGAGACATCCGCGCCCGCCTTGAATTGCAGCATGTGGCTGGCGAAGCGGCGCAGGCCGACGCCGCGCGGGTCCATCACGATCAGCTTGCCGCCGCGCTTGGTGAACTGCTTGAAATAGGTCGCCGCGACGGGGTGGTTCTCGATCGGGTTGGCGCCGATCACTATGGCGACGTCCGCGTTCTCGATCTCGTTGAAGGTCGCGGTGACCGCGGCCGAGCCGACGTTTTCCATCAGCGCCGCGACCGAGGAGGCATGGCAGAGACGGGTGCAGTGGTCGACATTGTTGTGTCCGAAGCCCTGGCGGATCAGCTTCTGGAAGAGATACGCCTCCTCGTTGGAACACTTGGCCGAGCCGAATCCGGCCACGCGGCGCCCATCCTCGTCCCGCAGCCGTGCTAGGCCGCCCGCAGCGAAATCGAGCGCTTCGTCCCAGGTCGCCTCGCGGAAATGCGTGGAAAGGTTGCCGGGGTCGACGTTCAACCCCTTGGCGGGCGCATCCTCGCGCCGGATCAGCGGTTTCGTCAGGCGGTGGGGGTGGTCGATATAGTCGAAGCCGAAGCGTCCCTTTACGCAAAGACGGTTCTCGTTCGCGGGGCCGTCGATCCCCTCGACATATTTGATCTTGTCGTCCTTGACCTTGAAACTGATCTGGCAGCCCACCCCGCAATAAGGACAGACGCTGTCAACCTCGCGGTCGTAGTCCTTGCTGTCGCCGCGCTGCTGGTCATCAAGCACCGTGGCAGGCATCAGCGCGCCGGTTGGGCAGGCCTGTACGCATTCGCCGCAGGCCACGCAGGTGGAGTCGCCCATGGGATCGTTCTGGTCGAAGACGATCTGTTCGGTGGCACCCCGCCCGGCCATGCCGATCACGTCGTTCACCTGGACCTCGCGGCATGCGCGGACGCAAAGGTTGCAGTGGATGCAGGCATCGAGGTTGACCCGCATCGCCACGTGGCTGTCGTCGAGCAGCGGCACATACGCCGCCTGCTTTCGGGGGAAGCGGCTTTGCTTGACGCCAGTGAGGGCCGCCATGTCCCAGAAATGCGAAGAGACGTCATGCGCCTCCTCCGGCTGGTCCGCCACGAGCAGTTCCATCACCGTCTCGCGGGCCTTGCGCGCGCGGTCCGAGGCGGATTTGACCACCATACCATCGGACACGGGGCGGATACAGGAGGCGACAAGCGTGCGCTCGCCCTCGACCTCGACCATGCAGGCGCGGCAATTGCCGTCGGGGCGGTATCCCGGTGCGGGCTTGTGGCACAGGTGCGGGATCTTGAGGCCCTGCCCGTTCGCGGCTTCCCATATGGTCAGCCCCTCGGGGACGGTGACCTCCTCGCCGTCGAGGGTGAAGGTGATCTGGGTGAGGTTCGATCCGTCCATGTCTCAGTCCTCCCGGTTCTCGAGCGCCTGCTCGGTCCCGTAATGTTCGGCCGCATCGCGGCGGGGATGCACGATCTCGTCGGCGAAGTGTTTGATGACCATGCGGATCGGGTTCGGGGCCGCCTGCCCCAGACCGCAGATCGAAGCGTCGGCCATCACGTCGCAGAGATCGGCAAGCAACTCGGTATCCCAGGCATCGGCCTGCATCAGCTTGACCGCCTTTTCGCAGCCTGTGCGGCAGGGCGTGCACTGGCCACAGCTTTCATCCTCGAAAAAGCGCAGCATGTTGAGCGCGGCGTCACGGGCGCTGTCCTGATCGGACAGCACGACCACCGCCGCCGAGCCGATGAAGGTGCCGTGCGGCTGAAGCGTGTCGAAGTCGAGCGGCACATCGTCCAGCGTCGCGGGCAGCAGGCCCGAGGACGGGCCGCCGGGCTGGTAGGCCTTGAACGCATGGCCTTCGGCCATGCCACCCGCCGCCTCGATCACGTCGAGGATGGTCGAGCCTGCCGGCAGCAGGTAGACGCCCGGCCTCGCCACGCGACCGGACACCGAATAACTGCGCAGCCCCTTGCGGCCGTTCTTCTCGGTGCTGTTCAGCACCTCGGGCCCCTCACGGCAGATCTTGGCAACCCAGTAGAGCGTTTCGACATTGTGCACGAGGGTCGGCCGGCCGAAAACGCCGACCTGCGCGACGAAGGGCGGACGGTGGCGCGGCAACCCGCGCTTGCCCTCGATCGACTCGATCATCGCGCTTTCCTCGCCGCAGATATAGGCGCCCGCACCTCGGCGCAGGTCGATATAGCCGGGTGCCACGATGCCCGCCTCTTCCAGCGCGGCGATCTCGGTCGCGAGGATCTCCAGCACGGCAGGGTATTCGTCGCGCATGTAGATGAAGCAGGTTTCGGCCTCGACCGCCCAGGCGGCGATCAGCATGCCTTCGAGGAAGAGATGCGGCGTGCGTTCCAGGTAATAGCGATCCTTGAACGTGCCCGGCTCCCCCTCGTCGCCGTTGACCGCGAGGTAGCGCGGGCCGGGATTGGCACGGACGAAGCCCCATTTCCTGCCCGAGGGAAACCCGGCCCCGCCAAGGCCACGCAGACCGGCCGTCAGCATGGTCTCCTGCACCTGCTCCCAGTCACCGCCCTCGCGCAGTTGGGCCAGCGCAGCGTATCCTCCAGCATCGCGATAGGCACCGAGCGCTTCGTAATCCGGCACATGGGGGTGCGTGTCCCCGGCGGCGATGGCCGCCTTGACCTTTTCCGGTGTCGCGTGGTCGATATGGTGGTGGCCCAGTTCCAGCACGGGGGCGGTGTCGCAGCGGCCCATGCAGGGCGCGCGCAGCACACGAACCTGTGACGGGTCGAGCCCGTCCTCGAGCGCCGCGCGCAATTGCTCGGCCCCTGCCAACTCGCAGGAGAGCGAATCGCAGACCCGGATCGTCAGTGCGGGCGGCGGGGTCTCGCCTTCCTTGACCACGTCGAAATGCGCGTAGAAAGTCGCGACCTCGTAGACCTCGGCCTGGGCCAGACGCATCTCGTCGGCGAGCGCGCGGATGTGGTCGGCCGACAGGTGGCCATAGGCATCCTGTACCAGGTGCAAAAACTCGATCAGCAGATCGCGGCGCCGGGGCCGGTCGCCGAGAAGCGTGCGGACCTGCTCGAGGGCAAGGTCGTCGAGTTGTCTCCCCTTGGGGGTTTTCCGGCTCTTGCCAGTGCCCTTGCGTTTCCAGATTCCCGGTCGATCGTCCAGCGGTGCCATCAGCGGTGCCCTCTTGAGTTCGCGCACGGTTGGCATCATCCGAACTGAACGTCAATTCAAGTGACGTGATGGCATTATAAGATATGCTTATGACGCCTCTCGCACTGCGCGGCGCAATGCCTGGACCGTCGGCAGGCGCGGATCGCGCAGGGGAGTCACAAGGCTCACCTGTTTTTCCAGGGCCGGACCCGTCAGAGGCAGGGCGACCGTCCCGCGCAGCCCGCCGAAACTCTCGATCAGCAAGCGCGGCGCGATGGTCGCGGCCAGACCCTGCGCTGCGAGTTCCATCGAGGCTATGAAGCCGCTCGTCTCGGTAATGACGCTGGGTACAAGCCCCTGTTCGGCAAAGACCTGGTCGATGATGCGCCTGTTCATCATGCCCGGTTCCAGCAGGCTCAGCGGCAATTCCGCCGCCTCGGCCCACGTCACTTCGCCCGCGACCCGGGGCGCAAGCGCGCTGGGGGCCAGCAGCAGGTAGGTTTCGGCATAGACATCCTCGACCTGCAGCAGGTCGCGCGAGACCCCCTCGCTATAGGTGATCCCGGCGTCGTAAAGGCCGTTCTCGATCCCCTGCTGGATCGCAAGGGAGGTGGCCGTGTAGACCCCGAAGGTGATGCCGGGATGGCGTCGCCGCACCGCAGTGACGGCGCGAGCGGCAAAGACCACCGCCGTGGGAATCACCCCGATCGCCAGGCGCCCCGTCACCTCGCCCTTGGCCGAGCGGAACTCCTGTTCCATGGCCTTCATGTCCTCGACGATGATCCGGGCATGGCGGATAAGCGCCTCGCCTTCGGCGGTGAACCCCAGAAAGCGGTTTCCGCGGCGAACGATGGGGGTGTCGAGCCGCTCCTCGATCTTGCGGATGCGCATCGAGAAGGCCGGTTGGGAGACGCCGCAATCCTCGGCCGCGCGTGCGAAATGCCGCCGCCGCGCCAGGGCCGAGAGAAATTCGAGATCCTTTAGGCTGATCATGCCCCCTTGGTACCGCGTTCCGAAGCGCGTCTCCAGCCTCGCCGGACCTTTGGGCGGATTGTAAGAGTGCTGCTCTCTCCTTACGCTTTTCCCGGGATCGGCTGACAGGAACGAATCTCGACAGGGATCGAGGGTCCGCACCCACGGTTCGACCTCCAGAAGGTGCGTTCGTGATAACCAGACAAGAGGTCAAGACATGCGACTTGAAGGCAAGCGCGCGATGATCACCGGCGGGCGGCAGGGAATTGGCCGCGCCATTGTGGACAAGTTCTTGGCCGAAGGGGCCGAGGTCGTCACCTGCGGGCGCGGCGAGGCACCGGACGGGCTGGCTGCCGACTGGATCAAGCTCGACGTCTCGGATCCCCGGGCCGTCGAGGCGGCCATGCGGCATATCGGGCGGCTGGACATCCTGGTCAACAACGCCGGTGTCCAGGTCGAAAAGACCGTGGCCGAGAGCACCGATGCCGACTGGGACCTCGTGGTGGGCGTGAATGCGCGCGGCATATTCAACATGTGCCGCGCACTGATACCGCGCATCGCAAAGGGCGGGTCGATCATCAACATCGGCTCGATCTCGGCAAACACGGCCGATCCCTCGATGGCGCTTTACAACGCGTCCAAGGCTTTCGTGCATGGGTTGACCCGCTCCATCGCCGTCGATCACGGTCCGGATATCCGTTGCAACGCGATCTGTCCCGGCTGGATCGAGACCGGCATGCTCGACGCCGCCTTCGACCTCGCCCGCGACCCCGACGCCGCGCGGCGGGACGCGTTGTCGCGCCATGCTGTGCGGCGCTTCGGCAAACCGCAGGACGTGGCCAACATGGCGCTCTGGCTGGCTTCGGAAGAGGCCGCCTTTGCGACTGGGCAATTCTTTACAGTCGATGGGGGGCTGACCGCGGCATCACCGCTGAATCCCGGGCTGTTCTAGCCGCGTTTGCCGACCTGCCGACAGATCAGGATCACGGGAAGAAGCCCAACCGCGAGGATGACCAGAGACGGTACCGCCGCCCCTTCGAGCCGTTCGTCGGCGGCGAGGCGATAGGCCTGCACCGCGAGCGTGTCGAAGTTGAACGGGCGCATGATCAACGTCGCGGGCAGCTCCTTCATAACGTCAACGAAAACGATGAGCAAAGCAGTCAGGAGCGACGGCGTCAGCAGCGGCAGGTGGATTCGCCGCAACGTGCCCAACGGCCCCTGACCCAACGAGCGCGCGGCAGCGTCCATGTTCGCGTGAACAGTGGCCTGCCCGCCCTCGTAGGCCGACAGCGCGGCGGCGAGAAAACGCACCATGTACGCCCCGACCAACAGCCAGATCGACCCGGTGACCAGCAGCCCGGTCGAGATGTCGAAGGTCTCGCGCATCCAGGCGTCGAGCGAATTGTCGAAGGCGGCAAAGGGGACGATAAGCCCCACCGCGATCACCCCGCCCGGCACCGCATAACCCAGCCGCGCGATATAGCCCGCCCAGGCCGGGGCCCGACCGGGATTGAGCCGCTGGTAGAAGCCGATACAGACGGCCGCCGTAAGCGTCACCACCGCGGCGGTGCCGGCGAGGGTCAGCGAATTGCGGATGAAGCCGATATAGCGGCGCGACAGCAGGTTCTGCTCGGATTCAAGCCCCATTGAAACGAGGATCACCACCGGCAGCACGAAGCCCAGCAGGACCGGCACGGAGCAAAGCGAAAATGCCAGCCCAGCCCGCCAGCCGGTCAGCTTTGCCGGGGGAAGCCCGGAGTGTCGGCGGCCGGACTGGTGGTATTTCGCTCGTCCCCGCTGAACCCGTTCCAGCACGGCAAGAAAGAGGGCAAAGCTCAACAGGCAGAGCGCGAGCTGCGCAGCAGCGGCCCGGTCCGCCATCGAGAACCAGCTGGTATAGATGCCGGTGGCGAAGGTCTGGACGCCGAAATAAGCCACGGTGCCGAAATCGGCGATGGTCTCCATCACCGCGAGGAGCACACCACCGGCGATCGCAGGACGGGCCGTGGGCAGCGAGACGCGCCAGAAGGCCGACCAGGCCGAGGATCCCAGCGCCCGCGCGGCCAGGAAGGCCGTGGCGCTTTGCTGCATGAAGGCCGCGCGGGCAAGCAGATAGACATAAGGGTAAAGCACCAGGATCAGCATCAGCGCGGCGCCACCGGGCGAGCGGATCTCGGGGAACCAGTAGTCGCGCGGCCCCCATCCGGTCACATCGCGCAGCGTTGCCTGCACGATGCCGGGATGATCCAGCACGAAAGTATAGGCGTAGGCCAGCACGTAGGCTGGAAAGGCCAATGGCAGAACCAATGCGATTTCCAGAAGGCGCGAGCCGGGGAAGCGCGTCATCGTCACCAGCCAGGCGGCGCCGACACCGATCATGAAAGTACCGGTTGCCACAAGCACGACCAGCAGCAGCGTGATCCCCGCGTAACGCGGCAGGACGGTTTGCATCAGGTGGCTGACCGTTTCCGTCCCACCCGTCAGGGCCGCCAGCGCCACTGCCACCATGGGCAGAAGGCAGGCCGCCGCGATGGCATAGGACACCGCTGCAAGCGCCAGAGGAGCCTTGCGCCGCTTGCGTTGGCGCGGAATGTCGGCGATCTGCGTCTCGGTCACGGTCTGCCTGCGGGGTTCGGTACTGGCGCCTGTATCTTACAAAGCCGCTCAGGTTTCCAGCGGCTTTTCCGTCGCTCCGGCCGCCCCCTCGGAACCGGGCACTCCGAACGCAAGGGCCAAAAGCGCCTGACGCGGGTCCGGTGTGCCTTGCCAGGAAAGATCGCGGTCGATCTCTTGCTGAGTGGTGCGCCAGATGGGAACCGCGTGCCTGAGCAGGTCCTGCCCGTCCTCGGTCAGCGCCAGAAGGCGACCACGGCGGTCTTTGGGGTCGGTGAGGCTTTTCATCAGGCGCCGCCGCTCGAGCGGCTTCAGGGCGGCGGTAAGCGTCGTCCTGTCCATCGCCAGAAGGCGGGCAACATCGCCCATCCTCGGCGGTTCGGGCCGATTGAGCGATACGAGCAACGAGTATTGCGTATTGGTGAGCCCCAATGGGCGCAGGGCCGCATCGAACCGGCGGGCCACCGCTCGTGCTGCGCGCTGCAGATGCAGGCAGAGGCAACGGTCGCGCACCTCATGTGTGACGGAAAGCGGCAGATCGGGATGCATGTTCCAATTTAGGTTGACATCAACTTATAAGTCAAGGAGCCTTTTGGGAAAGGGAATCGACAGGAGGCTGCAATGACTGCTGTACGGACATGCCTCTGGTACGATGGTCAGGCTGAGGAGGCTGCGGAACTCTACTGTTCGCTCCTGCCCGATAGTTGGATCGAAGAGGTGAAACGCCCCTCCCCGGACGCTCCAGCCATCCTCGTTCACTTCACGCTGAACGGGGCGCCCTTTTCCGCGCTCAACGGCGGCAGCGGCGTCAGGCATGGCCCGGCGGCTTCGATCGCCGCGACGCTGGACGGTCAGGCCGAGGCGGATGCGCTGTATGAGCGGTTGCTGGCAGAGGGCGGAAGCGAGTTGCAATGCGGCTGGCTCACGGACCGTTTCGGGGTCTCGTGGCAAGTGATCCCCGCAGGTTTCGTCGAGGTGATCTTCGGGCCGGATGCAACGATGAACGAACGCGCCTACGCGGCGATGCGCGAGATGAAACGGCTGGACCTCGCCGCCTTGCGGGCCGCCAGCGAAGGAGAGTGACATGGCTTATGTGGACGCAATGGTGGCGGCGGTGCCGGACGGCAACAAGGAGGCTTTTCTGGCCCATGCGCGGATCGCGGAAGAGATATTCAAGGAATGCGGGGCGCTGGAGATCTCGGAATGCTGGGGTGATGACGTGCCCGAGGGCCAGGTGACCTCGTTTCCCATGGCGGTGAAATGCGAACCGGGAGAGACGGTGGTGTTTTCCTGGATCGTCTGGCCTTCGCGGGAGGTCCGTGACGCCGGGATGGAAAAAATGATGCAGGACCCGCGGATGTCGGAAGAGACAAACCCGATGCCTTTCGACGGCAAGCGCATGATCTTCGGCGGTTTCACAAGGATCCTCGAAGCATGAAGACCGCCCTTGGCGGACCGTGAAAGCTCGATCATTATCGCGTGATGAACAGCGATGTCCTGGCGGCCCTCGGAGGGGTCGGCCTGTTCCTGATCGGTATGCAGATGCTTTCGGGCGGGTTGCGCGCGCTGGCTGGCGACAAGCTGCGCGCGCTTCTCGCCCGCTTCACCCGCACGCCGCTCAGCGGGGCGGTCACGGGCGCGGCCGTCACCGCCCTGATCCAGTCTTCGAGCGCCACCACCGTCACGGCGATCGGGTTCGTCAGCGCAGGCTTGCTGACCTTCTCCCATGCGCTGGGAATCATCTTCGGCGCCAATATCGGTACGACCATCACCGGCTGGCTTGTGGCGATCCTCGGGTTCAAGCTGGACCTGGGCCAGACGGTGCTGCCGCTCGTGCTTGTCGGCGCCCTGCTGCAATTGCTGGGTCGGGGCGGATGGGCGCGGTTCGGACAGGCCCTTGCCGGCTTCAGCCTGCTCTTCATCGGGATCGACGCGATGAAGGACGGGCTGGAGGCGTTCGAGGGGGTCGTGACACCTCGGGACTTTCCCGAAGACACGGTCTGGGGTCGGCTGCAACTGGTCGGGATCGGCGTGCTGATCACGCTTGTCACCCAATCCTCAAGCGCGGGGGTCGCGACAGCGCTGGCCGCGCTCGGGGCCGGGGCCATCAGCTTTCCCCAGGCCGCCGCGCTTGTGATCGGGATGGACGTGGGCACGACCTTCACCGCCCTTCTGGCGACGGTTGGCGGCTCGACCATGACCCGGCGCACCGGCGTGGCCCACGTGATCTACAACCTGATGACCGGCGTGATGGCGTTTCTTCTGCTGCCGGTTGCCTCGGCCCTGTTCCTGCGGGCCTCGCCCGACCCCCAGATCGCCTTGGTAGCCTTTCATTCCGCCTTCAACTTCCTGGGCGTGGTCCTGGTCCTGCCATTTGCCACGCCATTTGCCCGCCTGATCGAACGGATCGTTCCCGCCTCGGGCGCAGCGATGACCCGGCGGCTCGATTCCGCGGCGCTGGCAGTTCCCACGCTGGCGGTCCGGGCGGCGGCGGACACGGTCGAAGTGATGGCACGGACCTTGGCGCGCCACGTTGCCGCCGGGTTGGGGGACGCGGCAGCGGCAAGGGCGGACAGCGGCTGGCGCAGCGAGGACTTCGACACCGCCCTGCTGGAGACACGCAACTATCTTCGCGAGATCCATGCACGTGACCTGGCCGAAGGGGAAATCGACCTGGAGGAGGCGAGTTTTCACGTGCTCGATCACCTGCGGCGCTTGCACTTTCGCTGCGGCCAGATCGGACGCCTCAAGGTCATCCGCGAGACGCGGGAACTGCGCCCCTATGGCCAGGAACTCGCCAAGCTGTCGCAGGGGTTGGCCGAGAGTGGTGCGTCGGAAGCGATGACGCAGGAGTTCGACGGCTACCGCCGCCGCTTGCGCGAAGTACGCCGCTCGTTGCGCGGAACACTGGTGGAACAGGCCGCCTCGGGCAAGATCGGACATGAGGAGGCGGCCGCGCGGATGGATGCGTTGCGCTGGCTGCATCGCAGCGGCTATCACCTCTGGCGCATTGCCCTGCACCTGGCCGAGACGCGCAGCGACGAAACGCCCGACACTGTACCGGAACCGCCGTCCGCCGAAGCGGCAGCCGGACCGGTGGTTCAGTCGTAGACGCGCTGATCCTCGATCACCAGGCCGTCCTTCGGCAGACTGCCGGGCGGGACGATCTCGATGGCGCCCTTGAGCTTGAGCACCTCGGCCACGGTCTTTCCATAGGCAGCATTGTCCCCGCCATCTGCCTCGATACGTACGGTCATCGCGTCCATTTCCCCCTCTCGGGTGGCGATGACGCGGGCTTTGACGATCTCGGCATGCTTGGCGACCAGCGCGGCCACCTGTTCGGGACGCACGAACATGCCCTTGATCTTGGTCGTCTGGTCCGCCCGGCCCATCCAGCCCTTGATCCGCATGTTGGTGCGCCCGCACGGCGACTGGCCCGGAAGAATCGCCGACAGATCGCCGGTGGCAAAGCGGATGAGAGGGTAATCGGGGTTGAGAGAGGTCACCACCACCTCGCCCACCTCGCCCGGAGCGACGGGTGTGCCGGTGCCGGGTGTAACGATCTCGACAATCACATGCTCGTCCACGATCATCCCCTCCATGGCCGAGGATTCATACGCGATGTTGCCCAGATCGGCGGTGGCGTAGCTTTGCAGGCAGGTGATGCCGCGATCTGCGTATTCCTGGCGCAGCGAGGGAAACAGCGCGCCGCCACCGACCGCGGCCTTGGTGAAGGCCAGCGCCACGCCCATCTCGTCCGCCTTGTCGAGGATCACCTTGAGGTAATCCGGCGTCCCGGCATAGGCGGTGCAGCCGATATCGCGGGCGGCCGTCACCTGAAGTTCGGTCTGGCCGGTACCGGCGGGAAGCACGGCGGCGCCCACGGCCCGCGCACCATTCTCGAAGATCATTCCGGCCGGCGTCAGGTGATAGCCGAAGCAGTTCTGCACGATGTCGCCCTGCCCGATTCCCGCGGCATGCAGGAACCGTCCCATGCGCCACCAGTCATGCGAGGTGCCGCCGGGCTCGTAGATTGGGCCGGGCGACTGGAAGATATGCGAATAGACATGGGCGGGACTGGCAGTGAACCCGCCGAATGGAGGGTTGGCCGCCTGCGCCTTTGACAATTCGGACTTGCGAAGTACCGGCAGGTCCACCAGCGCCGCGACATCCGTGATCGCGGCAGGGTCCACATCGTCCAGGCTTCCGGCAAAACCCGGCAACGCCTTGGCGCGTGCGACCTGTTCCGGCAGGGCGCGGGCCACGTCCGCCGCACGCTCATCCGCGCTGCGGGTCTCGAGCTCGTCGAAATGGGCGCTGGTGCTCCCGCGATTGGCGACGTTCATCATAAAGCTTCCCTCACTCTGTCTGACGGCTGGTCCAGCGACACACGGGTCAGTGCGGCGACCAGCCGGGTGAATCTTTCACGCGATCCCGCCGCGTCGGCCAAATCCTCCGCATCATCCGGCAGGCCCATTTTCGCGGCCTGCTCGGCCGATGCGCCGTCCAGCATCGGATAGAGCGCGTCCCAGGCGATCTGAGCCTCGCGCGCAAAGATGGTGGCGCCGGTCTTTCCAATGCCCTTGAACGCGGTCAACGCATCGAGGATGTCGTCTCGCGTTTCAGCTGAGTCCCGGATCCTGCGCAGGTCGTCCGAACAGTCCGTCTCGACCATTTCGGCAGCGGCCCGAATGTAATCGGCCCCCTGGTTGTCATATCGCGCGTAGCCGTTCCTGTTCAGCACTGCGACAAGGTGCTGGCGGTCGACGTCGCGGATCGCCTCGGCCTTGTGCAGCCCGTCCTCCTTCAGTGCCTGCGCGGCCTGAATGGCTTTGTCCGCGCTGATCCGGGCGGAGAGAAGCAGGGCGCAGAGCAGCCAGTGAAACCACTGCTGGGGAACATCCCGCGAGATGTTCGCGCCTATCTCCTCGCTGTACAGCGTTCCATGATCTTCGATCAGCGCCTCGATCAGTTCCTTGCGAGCCATGATGTCCTCCATTCTACTTTCGATGGAGGCCAACGCATCGATGGAAGACTGGGTTCGCAGATGCTCGCGGTAGCCACGGCCGGCACAGAAGACCGGCGCACGGGGCGCATCGCCAAGACCGGGACCGGGGCCATGCATCACCTCTGGATCCTCACAGCCAGCGTTTGCGGCGGCGGTAGGAACGCACGTCGCGGAAGCTTTTGCGGCCCTCGTCGGACATACCGAGGTAGAATTCCTTGACGTCCGGGTTCTCGCGCAATTCCTTCGCGGGACCGTCCATCACGACGCGCCCCGACTCGAGAATATAGCCGTAATGGGCGAAGCGGAGGGCCACGTTGGTGTTCTGCTCGGCCAGAAGGAAGGTGTATCCCTCCCCCTCGTTGAGCGATTTCACGATGCCGAAGATCTGTTCGACCAGCTGAGGTGCAAGGCCCATCGACGGCTCGTCCAGCAGGATCGTCTCGGGCCGCGACATCAGCGCGCGGCCAATGGCGCACATCTGCTGCTCGCCGCCCGAGGTATAGCCCGCCTGGCTGCGGCGACGTTCCTTGAGACGGGGGAAATAATCGTAGACCATCTGAAGATCGGCGTCGATCGCGCCCTTGCCGTCCTTGCGCGTGTAGGCGCCGGTCAGAAGGTTCTCCTCGATGGTGAGATGTTCGAAGCAATGCCTGCCTTCCATGACCTGAACGACACCGCGTTCCACGAGGTCGGAAGGGTTGAGGTGCTGTACCCGCTCGCCCCGATACGAAATCGAGCCCTTGGTCACCTCTCCGCGTTCGGACTTGAGTAGGTTCGACACGGCCTTGAGCGTCGTGGTCTTGCCCGCCCCGTTGCCGCCGAGAAGCGCGGTGATACCGCCCTTGGGCACCTTGAGGCTCACGCCCTTGAGCACGAGGATCACGTGGTTGTAGATCACCTCGATATTGTTGACCTCGAGCAGGGTATCGGCCTGCACCTGGCTTTCAGTCGCTGCATCCAGCATCAAAGCTTGTCCTCGTACGCGCCCCGGCTTGTCCGGGGGATGGTCGGGGGTGGAGCGGCGACGCGTCGCCGCTCCGGTTTGGCTCCCGGGCCCCGTCGGGGGTCCGAAATCAGGTCATTCGCATTGCGCCGGAATGTTGTTTTCCTCGGCATATGACTGGCTGTCGGCCTTGATCAGTGGCCCGAGCACATCCTGGTCGGTCGGCGCGAAGTCCGAGATCAGCGACCAGGTCTGGCTGTCTGCATCCCACTGGACCACGCCCACCATGCCGTCGCCGCCATGGTTCTCGCAGGACGCCGTGAAGGTCGGTCCGAAATTCGGAAGACCCAGCGACGCCATGCGCTCTTCGGTCATGTCCAGCGCCTCCATCCCGTCACGCATCATCGCGGGGGTGATGTCGGCGGTACCATGGATTTCCTGCGCTTCCTTCACGGCCTCGGCTGCCAGCATCGCCGCATAGAGCCCGCGGTTGTAGAGCACGTTGCCGATCTGGTCGCCCGCACCTGCCGCCTTGCCGGCGTCCACGACATATTCCTGGATGTCTTGGAAAATCGGGAAGTCGCGGCCCACATTGTGGAAGGTCAGCGCCTTGTACCCGTCCGATGCGGCCCCTGCGGGAAGCACGTCATGCTCGCCGCCGGACCACCAGATGCCGATGAAGTTCTCCATCGGGAAGCGGATGTTGGCGGCTTCCTGGATGGCGACCTGGTTCATCACGCCCCAGCCCCACATGATCACGTTGTCAGGACGCTCGCGCCGGATCTGCAGCCACTGTGACTTCTGCTCCTGTCCGGGGTGATCGACCGGCAGAAGGATCAGCTCGAAACCGTGCTTGGCGCTCAGTTCCTCGAGCGTGCGGATCGGCTCCTTGCCATAGGCGGAGTTGTGATAGACCAGCGCGATCTTCTTGTCCGAAATGTCGCCGCCGTTCTCCTCGAGCAGGTAATTCACCGCGCCCGATGCCCCGTCCCAGTAGTTGGCGGGATAGTTGAATGTATGGCTGAACACGTTGCCGTTCTTGGCCGAGGTCCGGCCATAGCCCAGCGTGTGCATGGGGATGCCGTCGGCGGTGGTCTTGGGGATCAGCTGATATGTGATACCTGTCGAGAGCGGCTGATAAACCAGCGCGCCTTCGCCCTTGGTCGATTCATAGCACTCGACACCCTTTTCGGTGTTGTAGCCGGTTTCGCATTCGATAACGCGTACGGGAACGCCGCCGATGCCGCCGTCACGCTCGTTGAGCAACGTGAAATAGTCGGCATATCCGTCGGCAAATGGAATCCCGCCGGCGGCGTAGGGGCCGGTGCGATAGCTGAGCGAGGGCATGACGAGTTCCGCCATCACGGGACCCGCGGCCATCATCGCTCCCAGCGCGAGAGTGGTCAGTTTCAGTTTCATCGGCTTTAATCCTCCCTTGGTGTCGTCCGATGGTGAACGGGGTTTTCGTGACCCCGCGTTGGTGCGACCGTCCCCGTCAGTGCGGGAAGGGCCAGAGCCGAAGCTTTTCCTTGGCAACGCGCCAAAGCTGGGCAAGGCCATGCGGCTCGAGTACGAGAAAGATGATGATCAGCGCCCCAACAATCACCAGGTTGAGATGCGCGACGATATCGGTGGGCCATCCCAGCATGTCTGCCCCCACGACCTTGAGCACGACCGGCAGCAGCACCAGGAAGGCCGCGCCAGCGAAGGAACCGAAGATCGAGCCCAATCCCCCGATGATCACCATGAAGAGCACGAGGAAGGACTTCTGAATACCGAAGGCCTCGCCGACCTCGACCGCACCGAGGTAGAGCGCGAAGAACAGCGCGCCCGAGATGCCCACGAAGAAGGAACTGACGGCAAAGGCCGACAGCTTGGCCTTGAGCGGGTTCACCCCGATGATCTCGGCCGCGATGTCCATGTCGCGGATCGCCATCCAGCTGCGACCAATCGTGCCGCGCGTCAGGTTCCGCGCGATGATCGCGCTCAATGTCAGGAAAATCAGGCAGAACATGTAGGTGGCCCAGGCCGACGCGTTGGGGCCGGTGATCAGGATGCCGAAGGTGTCGCGCTCGGGGGCGTTGATCTGGCCCGAGGCCGAGTAGTTGTAGAACCAAGGCACGCGGTTGAAGAGCCAGACCAGGAAGAACTGCGCCGCCAGCGTCGCGACGGCCAGGTAGAACCCCTTGATCCGCAGGCTCGGAAGGCCGAAGAGAACGCCCACCGCCGCGGTGATCCCGCCGGCAAGGATGACGTGGATGAACATCGATACCTCGGGAAAGGCCGTCATCAGCTTGTAGCAGGCATAGGCGCCCACCGCCATGAATCCGCCGGTTCCCAGGCTGACCTGCCCGCAATAGCCGACCAGGACGTTCAGCCCGATCGCCGCGATGGCGTAGATCAGAAAGGGCAGCAGGATCGCGTTTGCCCAGTAATCGTTGATGATGAAGGGAATGATCCCGAAGGCGACCACCAGTACGACGTAGTAACGATACCGGTCGAACTTGATTGGAAAGGTCTGGCTGTCATCCACATAGGAGGTCTTGAAGTCCCCCGCCTCACGATAGAACATCTACGTCCCGCTCCCTTCGGACTGCGCCCGCTCGCGCGTGGCGGCGTCGAGTTGATTGCTTTTCCTGGCATATCCGCTCTCTTCCGAGGCGCGGACCAGCCGCATGTAGGCAAGAAGCCCGGTCACCATTCCGGCAAAGGCCAGGATCGCGGCGACGACCAGTTGCCCATCCGTCAGCCCCTCGGCGGTCAGCGCGAGATAGCCGAAGGCCCAGAAACCCGACCAGGCGATCACGTTCACGATGGCAACCAGTTTCGTCATCTTCTCCCTCCCTGGGGCATGCGAGCCCCGCGATGGCTCCGGGCGGGCGGGTGTCGTCGCGCCCCGCAAGGGGCCGCGTCGCAGTCGCCCGTCCGGGGCCTAGACCCTTTCGATGATCTTCTCTCCGAACAGCCCCTGCGGGCGGAACACCAGAAAGATCAGTGCCAGCACATAAGCGAACCAGTTCTCGGTCGCCCCGCCAACCAGCGGTCCGATCGCGAACTCGAACAGTTTCTCTCCGACCCCGATGATCAGCCCGCCGACGATGGCGCCCGGGATCGAGGTGAAGCCGCCCAGCATCAGCACCGGCAGCGCCTTGAGCGCGATCAGCGAAAGAGAGAACTGAACGCCGGACTTGGTGCCCCACATGATGCCAGCGACCAGCGCGACGAAACCCGCCACCGACCAGACCAGAACCCAGATGAAGTTCAGCGAGATACCGACCGACAGTGCCGCCTGGTGATCGTCGGCCACTGCCCGCATTGCCCGGCCCTGCTTGGTGTACTGGCTGAAAGCCACCAGAGCCGCCACAAGAAGCGCCGCGATGATCGTCGCCACGATGTCCAGGTTGTCGATGAAGAAGCCGTAGCCGAAGATGTTGAAGGTACGCTCGTCGATCCACAGGTTGATCCCCTGCGGCAGCCCCACGTCCAGTGTCTTGATCTCAGACCCCCACATCAGGTCCGCCACCCCTTCAAGGAAATAGGCAAGACCGATGGTCGCCATGAAGAGGATGATCGGTTCCTGACCGATAAGGTGGCGCATGATGAAGGTCTGCACCAGCCAGGCCAGCAGCACCATCACCGCCATGGTCAGCAATATCGCGATGAAGCCGGGAATTTGCCAGCCGAAATGGGTGACGTGCAGACCGAAGGTCGCGTTGATGAGATGGGCGAAAGGCACCTGCCCCTGCATGATCCCCACCAGCGTCATCGCCGCGAAGAGCGCCATCACCCCCTGGGCGTAATTGAAGATTCCGGACGCCTTGTAGATCAGCACGAAACCAAGCGCCACGAGCGCGTAGAGGACCCCGGCCATCAGGCCGTTGAGGACCACCTCCATCGCGAATACGAGTTGTTCAGGCATGTCTGCCGCTCCTCCCAATCCTGTGGCGATCAGTCATGTGCCACGCCCAGATAGGCGTCGATGACTTCTTGGTTGTTGCGCACCTCGTCGGGGGTGCCGTCGCCGATCTTCTTGCCGTAATCCATCACGACCACACGGTCGGACAGGTCCATCACCACGCCCATGTCATGCTCGATCAGGGCAATGGTGGTGCCGAACTCGTCATTCACGTCCAGGATGAAACGGCTCATATCCTCCTTCTCCTCGACGTTCATGCCGGCCATTGGCTCGTCAAGCAGCAGAAGCTTGGGCTCGGCGGCCAGCGCACGCGCCAGTTCCACCCGTTTCTTTAGCCCGTAAGGCAGACGTGCCACGGGGGTCTTGCGGATATGCTGGATCTCGAGAAAGTCGATGACCCTCTCGACCACGGCGCGGTTTTCGGTCTCCTCGCGCTCGGCACGCCCCATCCACAACGCCTGGGCGAAAAGACCGGTCTTCATGTAGTTGAGTCGACCGGTCATCACGTTGTCCAGAACGCTCATCCCCTCGAAAAGGGCGATGTTCTGGAAGGTGCGCGCGATGCCTTGGTTGGCAACTTCGTAGGGCTTCATCGGCGGGCGCGGTGCGCCGCGATACCATACCTCGCCCTCCTGCGGGACATAGAATCCCGAGATCACGTTCAGCATCGACGACTTTCCCGCACCGTTCGGGCCGATGATCGCGCGGATCTCGCCCTCGCGGATGTCGAAGCTGATATCCTTGATCGCCACCACACCGCCAAAGCGGAGGGTGATGTTCTTCATTTCCATCACCACGCCGCCGATCTGGCGCCCGTCAGCGGTGACATATCCTTCGGATGCGTCAAGCATCATGCAGTTCCTTTCCCCTGGGAGAGATCCCCGGAACGGGACGGCGGGCGGGGCGATGCGCCGTCAGGCGCGAGCGTCGCGCATCCGTCCTCACTCCGCCGCCACCTTCTGGGTCGCCACCGGCACCACCGGCGCGTCGATGATCTTGAGCGTCGCGCTGATCGATCCCTTGCGTCCGTCCTCGTAGGTCACCTCGGTCGTGGTCGAGATCGTCTCGGAGCCGTCATAGAGCGCCGCGATGATGTCGGCGTATTTCTCCTCGACAAAGCCGCGCCGCACCTTGCGGGTACGGGTAATCTCGCCGTCATCTGCGTCGAGTTCCTTGTGCAGCACGACGAAGCGGTGGACCTGGCAGCCCGACAGCATCTCGTCGGCGGCCACCGACTTGTTGACCTCCTCGACATGCGCGCGGATCGTGTCGAGCACGCGCGCATGCGCCGTCAACTCCTGGTAGGAGGCATAGGCGATGTTGTTGCGCTCGGCCCAGTTGCCGACCGCGCTCAGGTCGATATTGATGAAAGCCACGCAACGGTCGCGATTGTTGCCGAAGACCACGGCCTCGAGGATATCGGGATAGAACTTGAGCTTGTTCTCGACATATTTCGGCGCATACATCGACCCGTCGGCCATCTTGCCCACATCCTTGGCGCGGTCGATGATGCGCAGGTGACCGGAATCCTCTTCGATGAAGCCCGCATCGCCGGTGGCCACCCACCCCTCGGCATCCTTGGTCTTGGCGGTGGACTCGGGGTTCTTGTAGTATTCGACGAACGTGCCGGGCGAGCGGTAGAAGATCTCGCCATTGTCGGAGATGCGGATTTCGACGTCCGGTGCCGGCACGCCCACCGTATCGGCGCGGACCTCGCCGTCGGGCTGGACGGTGATGAAGACCGTCGCCTCGGTCTGGCCGTAGAGCTGCTTGAGGTTGATGCCCAGCGAGCGATAGAAATCGAAGATCTCGGGTCCGATCGCCTCGCCCGCGGTATAACCCACGCGGATCCTGCCATAACCCAGCGTATCCTTGAGCGGTCCATAGACCAGCAGGTTGCCGAGCCCGTATTTCAGGCGGTCCATGCCGCTGACCGGCTTGCCGTCCAGGATTCGCGGGCCGACCCGTTTTGCGTGGTCCATGAAATAGTGGAACATCCGCTTCTTGAGCGCCGTGGCGTCCTCCATGCGGATCATGACGTTGGTCAGCTGTGTCTCGAACACGCGCGGCGGGGCGAAGAAATAGCTTGGCCCGATCTCGCGCAGATCGGTTATCATCGTGTCCTGGCTCTCGGGGCAGTTCACGCAGAAGCCGCACCAGTAAGCCTGGCCGACCGAGAAGATGAAATCGCCCACCCAGGCCATCGGCAAATAGGACAGGATGTTCTCGCCACGCGTAAGCTTGTCGAACTCTGCCGAGTTCTTCGCGCTCTCGATCACGTTGCGGTTCGACAGCACGACACCCTTGGGTTTGCCCGTGGTGCCGGAGGTGTAGAGCATCACGCAAGTGCTGTCGTAGTCGAGCTTGTCCCTACGCGCCTTGAGATCCGTGATCCACTCGTCATGGGCTGCGCGGCCCTGTTCCTGCACGTGGGAGTACTGATGCAACGAATGGTGGTCGTATTTACGCAGGCCGCGCGGATCCAGATAGATCACGTGTTCAAGCTGGTGCAGGCGATCCTGCACCTCGATCACCTTGTCCACTTGCTCCTGGTCGCCGGCGATGACGTAGCGCGCGCCGCAATGCTCGAGCACGTAGGCCATCTCTTCGGCCGCCGAGTCGTGGTAGATCGGCACTGGCACCCCGCCGACAGACTGCACCGCGACCATCGACCAGTATAGATAGGGGCGGTTGCGGCCGATTATGGCGACAAAGTCGCCTTCGTTCACGCCGAGATTGATCAGCCCCAGAGCCAGCGACTCGATCTCCTTCTCGGTTTCGGCCCAAGTCCAGCATTGCCAGATCCCGAATTCCTTTTCCCGATAGGCAGGCGCATCCCCGAACTGGGTCGCGTTGCGTTGAAGCAGGGCCGGCAGGGATTTCGTTCCCGCGGCGCCCGACTGCGTCTGAGCCAATTTAGTCCTCCTCCCCGATCGACGACCCCTCCCCGGGTCCCGACGTCGCCGTGCTTTCCGAATGGTCACACGATTCTGTTCCGCATTGGGAACGCCGTTATTGCTCGGGGTCAACTTTTACATGATGTTTTCGCAATCCTTACGAATTGTTACAGGGGGCTCGCCGTGCCACTCAGAATGCCGGAACGCGCTGGCGGGCGGGGATGGCAGACCGTATACTTTCCTGGCCCGCCATTCGGTGGCTTATCTTCGGGGGATGGCGATGCTGGAACTGTTTGCACAGGCCGGATACATGGCCCACGGCTTCTGCCTTTTGTGGGAACCGTGGCTGATCGCGCTTTACGGCGGTTCCGACCTGCTGATCTTTCTCAGCTATTCGGCGATCCCCATTGCCCTCTTGCGCTTCGTGCGCCTCCGTCCCGACCTCGGCCATCGGCGTCTGCTGCTGCTTTTCGCCGCGTTCATCATGCTGTGCGGCATCACGCATCTGATCTCGATCCTCGTCCTGTGGGTACCCGCCTACGAGATCCACGCCTGGGCCAAACTGGCCACCGGCCTCGTGTCGGCGGCAACAGCGTTTGTCCTTTTTCCGCTGGTACCCAAACTGGCAAGCCTTCCAAGCCCCGCCGAACTGGAGTCCGCAAATACGGCGCTGCGGGACGAAGTGTCCGCACATGAAGCGACATTGGCGCGGCTACGCGAAACCCTCGACGGGCTCGAGTCGCAGGTGGCGGAGCGCACCCGGGAACTGAGCGATGCGAACACACAACTGACAGTCGTGCTCAGCGAGGCGGCCCATCGCAACAACAACATGCTGACGGTGATCCAATCGCTTGCCCGCCAGACGATGCGCAACAGCACGGGCCTGGAGGATTTCGGCCGCCGCTTCGGGGACCGGCTTGCGGCGATGGCGCGGGCGACATCCGAGATCGCGCGCACGGACGGTTCGCGCGATGCCGATCTTGCCACCATGGCCAGCACACAACTCGAAGCCTATCGCAAGAGCTATCCCGAGCAACTCGAACTCGCCGGCCCCACCGTCAGCCTGACCAGCACAGCCGCCCAGCAGATCGCGCTGGCACTGCACGAACTGGCGACAAACGCCGTGAAATACGGCGCACTGGCTCATTCCGGGGGCCACGTCGCCCTGAACTGGACCGTGGAGCGCGACGCCGAACGCCCCGTGCTGGAACTGCGGTGGACAGAACGGAATGCACCGGGCTTCCAAGCAGGCTCCCACGAAGCGAGTGCTCATTCCTCGGGCCTTGGCCGCGTCTTGATCGAAGAGATCGTTCCCGCGCAGCTTGACGGCGAGGCTGTACTGACCTTCGAAGGCTGCGGGCTCGACTACCGGCTGCGACTGCCGCTTGCGTCGACCGAAGGCCGGTGAATACACGCAAACGAGTAAGGGAGCGCGGAGGTGGACATATCCGATCAGCGCGTCAAGGCGATGACCACTGCGGGGCTGAACCTGATTGGACAGGCCCTGTCGATCTATGACAGCGACCTGCGCCTGGCGGTCAGTAATGCAAGGTTCCAGGAGATGTTCGGCCTCCCCGACTGGCTGGTCGAACCGGGTGCCGAGTTTTCCGAAACGATCCGCTTTCTTGCCGAGAGCGGCGAATACGAACCCGAGGACGATATCGAGGAGATCGTGCGCAGCCGTGTCGAACAGGCGCTGGCTTTCGAGCCGCACTACATCGAACGCGTCCGGCCCAACGGGCAAGTCATCTCGGTCGAAGGAGCGCCCCTGCCGCAAGGAGGGTGGGTCGCGGTTTATACCGACATCACCGCGACGAAACGGGTCGAGACCCTTCTGCGTGCCCGCTCCGAAGAACTATCCGACCAGTTGCTGACCCATGCCGAAGAGTTATCGGCCACCAACCGGGAACTGGCTGCGACGATCACGGCGCTGGAAGAGGCAAAACGTCAGTTGACCGAGATCGAGGCGCGCACCCGTCTGACAACCGAGATGATGCCCGCCCATATTGCCCATGTCGGCGCGGACGGGCGATACAGCTATTCGAACCGACGCCTCAGCGCCGTCATGCCGGGCCGGCCCTCGGACATCGTCGGTCTGTCGATCGCCGATGCGCTGGGTCCGAGCGCATTTGCCAGGATCGAGCCGCATCTTGCCAAGGCCTATGGCGGGCAAAACTCGGTCTTCGAGTTCACGGAGGATCACGACAGCCGGCGCATTCGGGCCTCCTTTACGCCGGACGGGTCCGGCGGTGTCTACATCCTGTCGATGGACGTGACCGAGGAAACGCAGGCGCGAGTCGCGTTGCAGCAATCACGCAGGCGCGCCCTGGCCGCGCAGATGACCTCGGGTCTTGCACATGATTTCTCGAACCTGCTGACGATCATCCTGGGGATGCAGGGCAAGCTGGAAAAGATGAACCTGCCCGAGGGCGCCAGCGAACTTGTCGAGGCCACGCAAAAGGCCGCGCGACGCGGTGGGCGGCTTCTGAACCGGATCGCCGACATGACCGGCAGCCGGACCTTGCGACCGGTGGCGACCGATCTGCACGGTCTGCTCGAAGATCTCCGCCTGCTGGCCTCCCCTTCGCTGCCACGGGCCGTGGGCCTTTCGGTGCTTGATCACACGCCGGACGAGGCACTGATGCTCGATCCCGGCATGTTGCAGGACGCGCTTCTCAACCTCGTGCTGAACGCGCGGGACGCCTGCGGCCCCTCGGGGCAGATAACCGTGAGCGCCCATGCCGTCGGACGCATCTGGGTCGAGATCACCGTGGGCGATACCGGTCCGGGCTTCTCCGAGGCCGCGCTGGAAAAGGCGATCAATCCGTTCTTTACCACCAAGGGCAGCGAAGGATCCGGGCTCGGCCTGCCGATGGTCTACGATATGGTCAAGCTGGCCGGTGGTGATCTGAGGCTGGCGAACACGCCCACCGGTGCGGCGGTCACGCTTCGCCTGCCCTATCGCGCCGCGCCCAGGGCCGCGGGCGGGCTGGCCCTGCTGGTCGAGGATCAGGAGGATCTGCGGGCGCAGTTTCGCGACATGCTGATGGACCTCGGCCATTCGGTGATCGAGGCGACATCGGTCGACGAGGCCTGCGCGCTTGCGGCCGATATCGACGGGATCGCACTTGTGCTGTCCGATATCAGGCTGGAGGGAGCGGCAACCGGGCTCGATCTGGTGGACCGGCTGAGCCCCGACCTGCCCTGCATCCTGATGACATCCCTGCCGCTCTCGGACCCGCTCCACCGCACTGCGCTGGGTCGGTGTCCGGTGCTGCGCAAACCGTTTTCACGGGCGCAACTCTCCGCCCTGATCAGAACCGAGGCTGCCTGATGTCCGCTCCGCTGGTGACTATTCTCGACGACGAACCCGAAATCCGGCAAATCCTGACCGAGGCGCTTGAGGATGCCGGGTTCCGAACAAAGTGCTTCGCCCGCGCGCGAGAGTTCGAAGCCTCGCTGAAACGCCAGACACCGGATGTCTGCCTCGTGGACTTGTCGTTGCCCGACACCGACGGCCTCGCACTGGTCCACCGCCTTGCCCTGGAACGGGGCGCGGCGGTCATCATCATCTCAGGCCGCGTGCAGGTGCAGGATCGTATCACCGGGCTGGAACTGGGGGCGGATGACTACATCACCAAGCCGTTCGACCCCGCCGAGGTGGTTGCCCGCATCCGTGCCCGCCTGCGCACCGGTCCGCGGCCCGCGGCGCAGGGCAGCGCCACCGCGCGGTTCAACGGCTGGACAGCCCATTTCGATCGCTACGTCCTGGAGGATGGCGAAGGTAGCGAGACCGCCTTTTCCCACGCCGAGGGCGAGGTTCTGCGGCTCTTTCTCGAGAGCCCGAAACGGCTGATCAGCCGCGCACAGATGCAGGAAGCCCTGGGCGGAGCCGCTGGGGAAAGTTTTGACAGGGCGATGGACGTCCGTGTCTCACGTCTTCGCACGAAGCTGCGCGAAGACCCCAAGAACCCGCGCCTGATCAAGACGATCTATGGTGCGGGCTACATCTTTCTGGGCGATGTGCGTTGGGGGTGAACCGCCTCAGCTTTGTCCGTCATACTCGCGGATGATCCGGGCAAGACGCTCGCCGATCTCTCGGCTTGCGCGACGCGACGGGTGGATAAGATCCGGCGAGAAATACCGGATTCCGCCGGGCGGAACGATGTGGCTCATCGTGGCGAAGACGATCCCCTCCTGCTGGCCGGCAAACAGCGCGACACGGCGCTCAAGCTCGTCGCCGTCATCCTTGCAATGTTCGATGGGCGTCAGCAGGTTGGGGCTGCGCAGGTAGCCGAAATAAAGGACTTGCGCCCCGTCGGCATGGATCCGCCGCACAAGGTCGGGGATCTGCCCGCTGGTCCCGTCGGCGGAGATCATGCGGTCGAGCACGCCGTCGCACATGCCGCAGCCGCAGCCGAACAACAGGTCGTTACCGCCGCCATTCATCACGACCCAGTCCCAATCGCCCTTGACGTATTGATAGGGTACGGCCATCCCGCCCTCATCCTCGGTGCCTTCACGGATGGTCATCCAGGCCCCGGCCACGGCCCTGTCGACCACCGGTTCGCCCAGTTCCTTCTCGATGATGTGCGGGACGGACCGCCGCGTCGTCGAGTTCCAGGTCATGAGAGAATCGCCGATCGCGAGGATGCGCGCGCCTTCGTTCCGGCTGACCGATTCCTGACACCCCATTAGAAAGACGGAAAGGCCCAGGAGGGCCAAAAATCTCAGAACCATGTTGTCCCCTTCGCCACAGCCCCGCAAGGCCCGTGCAACTTTTCTGAAATTGCAAACCAAAGCGGGCGGAAACGTGGCGAGGAGCCGGAAATTTCGCGTCCGTTCACCCCATCTTTGCCACGGCCTCATCAAGCACCCGAAGCCCCGCGACAAGATCCGCCTCGTCTGTATCCTCGTCGAAGGCATGGCTGATCCCACCGATCGAAGGCACGAAAAGCATTGCCACCGGCATCAGCCTGGCCACGTTGGTCGCATCATGCAGCGCACCCGAGGGCAGGTTACGCCATTTGCCCGGTGCGATCCGCTCGGCGCCCGTTTGGAGCGCATCGCGCAACTTGGTGTCCATCGCCACCGGCTCCAGGCCAAGCATCGGGCCGAATTCGACCGTCAATCCACGCGAGGCGGCTATCTCCTGCGCGGTGGTGCGAATGATTTCCTCCATCCGCGCCAGGCGGTCGGAATCCCCGTCGCGCCACTGCATCGAGAACACAGCCCGCCCCGGCACGATGGACGACGCGTTGGGATGCAGGCTGACATGTCCGATGGTCCAGACCGTGCGCGGCGTGACCACGTTACGGAACCGTGCGTCGATTTCCGTGCTGAAGGCGGTCAGCGCCCGGAAAGCATCCCGGCGCAGATGCATCGGAGTCGTTCCCGCATGGTTCTGGCGCCCTTCAAAGGTTATCCTCATGTCGCGGATTCCGACGATATCGGTGACGACCCCGATCTGTTCGTCCTCTGCGTCCAGGGTCGGGCCCTGTTCGATATGCATCTCGACGAAGCCCGAGAATCGCGAGGGGTCGACGAACTCGCCTGCCATGTGGGCCACGGCCTGCCGCGCCTCGGCAAATGGTATCCCCGCATGATCGGTCAGCGGGTCCGCCTGATCGAGCAACAGATGCCCCGACCAGATGGCAGAGCCGGTTGTGACGCCGAACCGACCTTCTTCATCCTCGAAGCTGACGACCGAGACCGGCCGGTCGCTGCTGCGCGCGACTTCGAGCGCGGCGACCACCCCCAGCGCGCCGTCCAGCCAACCGCCTTCGGGCTGGCTGTCGGAATGCGACCCCATGAGGAGGGAGCGCCCCTCGGCCAGACCGAAGAGATTGCCGACCGGGTCCATCTGTACGGTGAGGCCCGCCTCGCTCATCCGGCCGGCCAGCCACTTCCGTGCCTCTACATCCGCCATGCTGTAGGCCGGGCGCACGACGCCCTTGCCGACACCGGCCGCGCCGAACTGTCGCAGCCTGTGCAGATCCTCCAGGAACCGTTCCGCGTTCACCGCCATCGCTCTCTCCTCGCTGCTTCGCTCCAGCATATCCCGGTGACGCGCGCCCGCAACCGGGCGCCCTGAGATCACTGCGAAAACAGGCTGGCAGAGCTTGCAAAGCTTGGCTAGGACAGGTCGCAAAGGAGCAGACCCCATGTCCCACATCACGCTGGTGCGCCACGGGCAGGCCAATACCGAGGCGCGCGACGAGAAGAGCTATGACCGGTTGAGTGCGCTTGGCCATCTGCAGGCGCAATGGCTTGGCAGCTATTTGCAGGACACCCGTGCGCATCATACCCGTGTCTATTCCGGCAGTCTGACGCGGCATCTGGAAACCGCGGCAAGCATGGGGCTGTCCGACCCCGTGGTCGATCCTCGTTTCAATGAGATCGAGTACTTTACCCTTGCGCAACTCCTCGAGGAGCAGCACGGCGTTCCGATCCCGGTGGAACGGGAAGGCTTTGCCGTGCATCTGCCACAGGTCTTCGAGGCCTGGCGCGCGGGTGAGATCGCCAACCCGCCCGAGTCCTTCGCCGATTTCGAGAAACGCGTCACCGATGCATTGAAGGAGATCGCCCGGGGCGATGGCCCTGCGATCGTTGTCACCTCGGGCGCGTTGATCTCGATGGTGATGCGCCAGGCGATGGGGCTGGAGTTGGACACGATGGCGCGGCTGGCGCTTGCCATCATGAACACATCAATGCATCGTCTTTTTCCCATAGGCGACCGGCTCAGCCCGGTTCTGTTCAATGCCGTTCCACATCTGGAACTGCCGGACCGGCATCACGCCCAGACCCATATGTAAGGATGACGCGATGCAACTCTATTACGCGCCCGGCTCGATATCTGTGGCGGCGGCGATCACGTTGAGAGAGGCGGGGATCGATCACGAGTTGATCCGCGTCGATTTCGCCAGCGCCGAACAGACCAAGCCCGCCTATCACGCGATCAACCCGAAAGGTCGCGTTCCCGCCCTTGCCACCCCAGTCGGCGTCGTGACGGAAACCGGCGCGATACTGGAATATGTCGCCGCAAGCGCACCCGAAGCCGGACTCGTCCCGCAGGACGCGCTCCAAGCCGCCCGGATGCGCGAAGTGATATACTTCCTCGCCTCCACGATGCATGTGAACCACGCCCACAAGATGCGCGGATATCGCTGGGCGGACAACGAAAGCTCCTGGGCCGACATGACCGCCAAGGTGACCGAGACGATGCGCGCCTCGGCCTCTCATGTCGAGGCGAATTGCCTGGTCGGGCCTTACGTTCTGGGCGAACGATTCTCCATCGTCGATCCCTATCTCTATGTCGTGTGCAGCTGGCTGCCGGGCGACGGCCTGGACCTTGTCGAATTTCCCGCGATCTCGGCTTTCATGGATGCAATGTCGACCCGCCCTTCTGTCCGGAGTGTGAAGTCCGACGGGCTGATGTGAGAAGGAAGCCATGACACATCTCTGGGTCCGGGCCGAACAGCGCCCGAACGAGGAACGAGTTGGCCTTACGCCACAGGGGGCAAAAGCCCTGATCGAGGCAGGGCTGCGCGTCACGGTCGAGGAAAGCTCGGTCCGCGCGATTTCCATCGCGGGCTATCGCGATGCGGGGGCCGAGATCGCGCCTGAAAACAGCTGGCCTGAAGCTCCGGCCGAGGCGATTGTCTTCGGCCTCAAGGAACTGCCCGAGGACGGCACCCCCCTGCCCCATCGCCACATCATGTTCGGCCACGCCTACAAGGGCCAGCCAGCCGGGCGCAGGTTGCTGGAACGGTTAAAGGCCGGCGGAGGCACGCTTTATGACCTTGAATACCTGGTGGACGACGGCGGCCGCCGGGTCGCGGCCTTTGGCTATTGCGCAGGCTACGCGGGCGCGGCGGTTGCGCTGAAATGCTGGGCTGCGCAGCAGCGCCGGACGCTTTGCGGGCCGGTCGGTGTCTACGAAAGTTCGATCCACCTCCAACAGGAATTGCAGGCCGAGTTGCTGGCGGTCGATGCCGGACGGCCGACAGCGCTGGTCATCGGCGCGCTGGGGCGCGTGGGACGCGGCGCGTCGGACTTGTGCCGGGCGATGGGCGTACCGGTGACGAAATGGGACATGGCCGAGACCGCGCATGGCGGCCCCTTTCCCGAGGTCCTGGGCCATGACATTTTCCTCAATTGCATCCTAGCCCGACCCGGGACGCCCGTTTTCGTTCCGACCAGCGCCCTTCACGCACGGCGACGCCTGACGGTGATCGGGGATATCGCCTGCGACCCGGACAGCGATTTCTCCCCCATCAAGGTCTACGATCACACGACGACATGGGATGAACCCGCCCTGCGCGTGCATGACGCCCCGCCGCTCGACGTGACGGCCATCGACAACCTGCCCTCGATGCTGCCTGTTGAAAGTTCCGAGGACTATGCCGCACAGCTTCTGCCCTCGCTGCTGACGCTCGGGGATCCGGAAAACGGTGTCTGGGGCCGGGCGCGCGACTTTTTCGAGAGCCATATCTCGAGGATCTGACATCACCGAGGATTGGGGCGCGACGGTCCGGGCAGCCGTCCTGACCTACGCCGCCCCGATAGGCGCCACCCCACCCTTCAGATCCGAATGGGCAAATTACATCAGGCGGTTCTCGATATCCTCGACCGAATAACCCAATGCGTCGAGACCGTTCTCGAGATGGTCCGAAAGGTGCGGCGACCCCAGAACGTAGTCCGCACAAGGCACGGATGCCTCGGAGCGAGCGGTCGCCACCGCCTCCTGCCAGTCGTCCGCGTCGAAACTGTCGCGCCCGATCCACATGATGGCGACAAGTTCGGCCTGCTCGTCCTCGCTCATGCGGTCAATGAAGGCACGTAATTCGCCTTCGGCCCGGTCAAGCTCGCGTGCCATCAGGGCGACCTGAACCACGGTGCTAGGGGAAATCTCCATCTTCTTGCGTCTCCTGACTGTCCGTTTTCCGCACTCAAGCCGGGATAGTCCGGCTCGTCCTTGATCTCACGCAAAGAGGCGGTAGTAGAGCCAATCGGGCAGCATTCGACCGAAACCGATGATCGCCGAGAGCCTAAGCGGGAAGTCACGCTTGAACCGGTCCGAGCACATGTGTTCGAAGATGCGGGCGGCTGCCTCGTCGGCCTCCATGAGGAAGGGCATCTTGAAATCGTTCTTGTCTGTCAGACGTGTACGGATGAAACCGGGATTGACGAGTTGCACGCGCACCCCGGTCTTTCGCAAGTCCGCATGCATGCATTCGGCAAGCCGCATTACCCCGGCCTTGGACGCGGCATAGCCGATGGCCTTGGGAAGGCCCCGATAGCCGGAAAGAGAGCCGGTGATCACGATATGTCCATGATCGCGCGCGACCATGCCCGGCACGGCCGCGCCCAGCACGCGCATCAGGCCAGTGAAGTTGACATCGGCCATCGTGTTGGCGTGTTCGAAATCCCAGTTCTGGGTCTTCATCGGCCAGTATGCCCCCGCAAGAAAGACGAGACCATCGATTTCGCCGATGGTTTCCGTGGCTTTGCGGATCGCGTCCGGGTCGGTCACGTCCAGAGGCATGACCTCGGCCGGGCCGGGCAGGTCACGCGCAAGCTGATTCAGATCGTCCTCGGAGCGGGCGGACAGCACCAGACGGATTCCCATACGGCTCATGTGGCGGGCCAAGGCTTCGCCAAGACCCGCGCTTGCACCCACCAGCCAATATCGCTTTCCTGCCCAATCCGTCATACTGCCTCCTGAAACTTCTCGACGGGGCGCAAGGTCGCGACGAGCTCGGCGACCTTGATCCCGTATTTTCGAAACTGCGAACGGTTCACGATGGTTCCGCCCGGGTTCAGATACATCCAGTCCACGACGTTCAGCACATGTCCGCCAGCGGCGTCCGGCAGGCGGATGCGATAACGAAGGCAGAGCGTCGCACCGGACAATTGGCCCCGCCCCGTGCCGATCACGTCGAGCGCGGTCGCCTCGACCCTGCCATTCCGATCCAGGCGAAGAGTCCATTCTCGATCCTGCGTGCTGCCCGTGTCATACGCAAAATGCTCGCTCATTACGCCGGTCTCGCCGGTCCAGTCGGCCACGAAACGCCCCTGGAAGCGCGAAGTGACCCGCCCTAATGGGCCGTATATCACCCCTTCGCACAGGATCCGGCCCTGCAAATGGCGTCGCAGGTCCAGAACCGGTTCCGTGGTAGAATAATCCTCGGGGCTTTGGGCAAAGAACCCGAAATAACGCCGACGAAGGGCCATGAGCCCAAGGCCGAGGCCCATACCGAGCAGCAGAAGCAGGACGGCCTCCATCTCAGATCTCCTCCAGACGGGTGGCTGCAAGCAAGACAAGCGCCAACGCCTTCAGAAAGCATGGCACGAGGGCGTAATAGAGTGTCAGTCGCGCGAGCGCTTCGGGCGGGTTCTGCGTCCCCGACTCGAACCCCACCGCTTCGAGTGCTGGCAGCAGGATGACGGCCGCAAAGGCCAGCGTGAACTTGGTCACGAAAGACCACAACCCGAACCCTTCGGCGGCGCGAGGCGCGATGCGCGCCATTCGGGCAGCGAACAGGGCGGGCAAAAGCGTCATGTCCGCACCCAGCGCCGCGCCGGAGGCAATGCAGATCACGGCAAAGGCCGCAATGTCTCCGGGCCCCAGGAACAGGACGCAGGCGAAAGCCAAAATCGAAATGACCATGCCGGCGACGAGGGTGTTTCTGGCCCCGAAACGTTCGGCAGCACGACCCCAGATCGGCGCCGCCAGAGCAGCGGACAGGAAGAAAAGGAGAAGCAACGGCCCCTCCCAGCCCGGCGCGGCAAGGCGGCTTTCGACGAAGAAGAGAAAAAGGGTCGAAGACACCGCCACCGGGGCCGCATTGAGCAGACCGATCAACAGCAGCCGGCGTGCCGGTCTATCCCGAAGAACCATGGTGAACCCGGTCGCATCGGGAAGGTGGGCGGCCTGCCACTCCGACCTCATCGCCAGGACCACGATCACTGCCAAAAGGCAGAACCCCAGAGCGAAACCCGCGAAAGGCGCCTCGGTCACCTGGGTCAGTGCCACCGGCGCGACTGCGGCCACGCAGACCCCGATCAGCGCCCCGGTTTCACGCCAGCGCGCCACTCTCAGATGACCCGAACCGCCCAGATCCTCGGCCTTGGCGACACCTTGGGCATAAAAACAGATCGTCAGGAAGCTGAAAGCCGAGAAGACCAGCGTCAGCATCAAGGCGAACCAGAAAAGCGGCGCGATCGGGGGCGATATGGCGAAGAGCCCAACCATCGCTCCGGCCAGGATGCTCACCGCAATCGCGACAGCAGAACCGCGGTGTTTTCTCAAGGTCTCGCTCAGCTTGCCCAGCATCGGGTCCTGCACGACATCGAGCAGTCTCAGGCCGAACAGCACAGTGCCCAGCGCAGCAAGGCTGACACCGTATTGATCCACGTAGAATTTGGGCGCGTGAATGTAGAGCGGCAGGCCGGCCGCGGCCAGCAGGGCGGCGAAACCGGCATAAGCGGGCAGTCTGTGCCCTACCCGGCTCTGCACGCCCGCCACACTCATCCCCGGCTCACATCGGGTTTGAGCGGCTCGGGCTGGCGACGGAAGGTCGCCTTTTTCCACCAGAGCTTTACCGCCTGCCAATGGATCAGCGCCAGAACCCGGCGCGACCCGAATGGTCGCCGCAATGCGGACCACAGGATCGCGCGGTTCGTCAACGGATGACGCGGCCCGGTGAGCGTCGCAATCAGCCCACCCTTCTCACGTCCATAGTCGATCCAGACCCCGATCCGGTCGTCGCGGAGATCGAACCGGAACGTGTACCCGCCTTCGCGGGGCTGGAAGGGCGAGACATGAAGGAGCTTGGTCGCCGTCAACCGATCTTCAGGCGTGATCGGCGACAAGTCAGGCTTGTGACAAACATAGTTGTGACGCGTCCCCCAGGTGTTCGTGACCTCCGCCACGACTGCGTAAAGGGAGTCGTTCATATCGAAACAGAACCAGAAACTCACCGGGTTGAAAACATGTCCCAGCACGCGCGGCTGTGCCAGAAGCGACAGGCGAACGGGTTGCGGCAACTGATACTGGGCGAACACGTCACGGAGCCAGGCGGCACCGCGCCCCTTGCCGGGGAGCCCGCCGTGATCGCGGTCATTAAGCCCCATGAGATTGCCATGGTTACGTGAGAACAGCACGGGCATCCTGGGTGTCGCCTCGGGGTCGAGCATAACGTAATCCACCGAATAGCGGAACGCATTCTCGACCGCTCCCTTGCGACCGTGAAAGGTGTGACCCGGGATATGCTCGACTGAGGTCATTCCGCCGCCACCGGAATTGCCGCCGGACGGTTCATCCGCTCGACCACTTCGATCGCGCTGGCAAGCCCGTCCTCGTGGAACCCGTTGCGCATCCAGGCACCGCAGAACCAGGTATTGTCGGTTCCGTTGAAGGCGCGGATTTCCTCCTGGGCGTTGAGAGCGCCAAGATCGTAGACGGGATGGCGAAAGGTGGTCTCGGCATAGATCAGATCCTCGCGGATGCGCCTGCGAGAGTTCAGCGTCACGAAATGCGGATCTTCATGCGGGATGGGCTGAAGCGAGTTCATCCAATAGGTCAGGTCGATACGCTCGGACCTGGGATTCGCATCTTCCGTATGGACCCAGCTCGACCAGCATTTGCGGCGTTTGGGCATGACGGCCGGATCGGCATGCAGAACGATGTCGTTGGGCTGGTACCGGATCGCCCCGAGCGAGGCCCGCTCCTGGGCGCTTGCATCCGACAAGAGCGCAAGCGTGTCATCGGAATGGGTGGCAAAGACCACTTCGTCGAAAAGCTCCCAATCGCCGCCGTTCGCGCGCACCTGCGGGCCGGGAGCGTCACGGCGCACGCCGGCGATCTTTGCCCCCAGCCGGATATCCACCCCCTTGCGGCGCATGGCGGCTTCCAAGCGCCGGACGTATTCGACGGAACCGCCGCGAACCGTGTACCATTGATGCTCCTGTTTGGCGTGCAAAAGGAGATGGTTGTCGAAGAATTTCACCATCGCGTAGGCCGGGAAATCCATCACCTTTTCCTTGGGCGTGGACCATATCGCGCCCGAGAACGGTTCCAGATAGTAAGCGCGGAACCATTCGCCCATGCCCATGCGGTCGAGCAACTCTCGGACGGTGAGCGATTTGTCTTCCGAAAAGCGCAAAGCGTTCTTGTTGAAGTAAAGCAGGTCCCGCACGAAGCGCAGGAATTGCGGACGCAGCATGTTGCGCCTCTGGGCGAAAAGCGCGTCCGCGCCATGCAGCGCATATTCGATCGCGCCGCCCCGGATCGAGGCCCCGAATGTCATGCAGCTTTTCGCGATCGGCACTTCCAGCTTCTGGAACAGCGAAATCAGGTTTGGGTAGGTCACCTCGTTGAAAACTATGAATCCGATATCAACGGGTTGATCGCCGTTCCGCCCGGCGATGACCGTGCGGGCATGACCGCCGAGACGCGGCTCGGCCTCGAACAGCGTGACGTTGTGGGTATCGGCCAAGAGGTTCGCCGCACCCATCCCGGAAATCCCGCCGCCGATCACGGCAACCTTCCGGGGCGCGCCCGCGTTCTGTTCGAATGGCATGTTCTGTCTTCTCCGGTATTGGTCTTTCGAGAACTTTACGCGGGGCGGCGCCGCCCGGATGCAAAAGAAAAAACTTTTTTGCCGCGGGTGATCCGTCTGGGCATCACCGGCGTAAGACATGTATGTTCACCGAAATCGGTCCCGGTATGCTGTTGGAGGACGTGGCATTTTCCGCCACGCCGGCGGCTATCAAGGAAACGGCCGAAAAGACGGTCGAGGCGATGACGGTGACGAGGGAAACAGGCAAGACGGACAAGGAATGCGACTGGGTGGACCATGTGCTGCGGATTCGCGATGCGCAGGATCAGACGGCTTTTGCCGAACTGTTCCGACACTTCGCTCCGCGGGTGAAGGCCTTCCTGATCCGGTCCGGGTCGGATCCGGCGCTGGCCGAGGAATGCGCGCAGGAGGTCATGGCGACTCTTTGGCACAAAGCGCATCTTTTCGATCCGGGCCGCGCCTCGGTGGCGACGTGGGTGTTCACCATAGCGCGCAACCGACGGATCGACCTGATCAGAAGGCAACGCCGACCCGAGCCCGAGGATCTGCCCTGGGGCCCGGAAGCCGAGCCGGAACCCGCCGAGGTTGTATCCCTGCAGCAGGAAACCGCGCAGTTGCGCGATGCGATAAACGCCTTGCCGAAAGCACAGCGCGAATTGATCGAGAAAGCCTATTTCGGCGATCTCAGCCACCGCGAGATCGCCGCACAGACCGGTTTGCCGCTCGGCACGATCAAATCGAGGATCAGATTGGCGCTGGACCGCCTGCGTCATGCCATAGGTTGAAAAGACGATGAACGAACAAATCAAGCATCACCTGACCGACGCTCTGCTGATGGGCTACTCCGCAGGCGCTCTTCCCGAAGCCTTCGACCTGATGGTCGCGACCCATCTTTCGCTTTGCGACGACTGCCGCGCCCGGGCCGAGAGCTTTGACGCGGTGGGCGGCGTCCTGCTCGAGGATAACCAAACAGAGATCGAGATGGATGCACCATCTCTCGCTGACACCATGGCAATGATAAAACAGGGAGCACCGCGCCCCCGCGGGCCCGAGCCGACCCCCTGCAAGATTCTGCCTGCTCCGCTGAGCGCCTATGCGGGCGGCGATCTTTCCAAGGTGAAGTGGCGTTCGATCGGGATGGGCGTGAAACAGGCCATTCTCGCGACCTCGCCCGAAGCGACGGCACGTCTGCTCTACATTCCCGCAGGCGCCGCGGTACCCGATCATGGCCATCGTGGCATGGAACTCACGATGGTTCTGCAAGGCGCTTTCTCGGATGAGGTGGACCGCTTTGGGCGTGGCGATGTCGAGATCGCCGACGAGGATCTGGAACACATGCCCGTGGCCGATATCGGAGAGGACTGCATCTGCCTGGCCGTGACGGATGCCCCCTTGCGCTTCAACAGCCTGATGCCGCGCCTGTTCCAACCCTTCTTCCGGATCTGACGCCGACTATCGCTGCGATCCCAGTGAAACGACACTCGCGGGATCCTCGGGCGCCAATTCCTCGAAGTCGAAATTGTCCAGCCGTTGTGCGCGTCGACCGGCCTTTTCCGCGCTGATCTTGATCTCGGAAACGTCCTTGGCGGCCTGCGCGAAGTGGCGGTCCAGATTTACGACCCGGTCGCCAAGCCTCTCGACATCCTTGTGCAGCAAGCCCAACTCCTTGCGAATGGCGCCCGCCTGCTCTCGCATACGTGCGTCTTTCAGAATGGCGCGCATCGTGTTGAGCGTTGCCATGCATGTGGTCGGAGAAACGATCCAGACCCGTTTGGCGAACCCTTCGCGCACGACCTCCGAGAAGTTCGCGTGAAGTTCGGCATAGACCGCCTCGGAGGGCAGGAACATGATCGCTCCATCGGCGGTCTCGCCATCGAGAATGTACCGTTCCGAGATCGCGTTGATATGGCTGCGCACGGCGGTGCGCAGCATCCGCACAGCCTCTTGCACCTGTGCCTGCGTCTCGGCGCGGCGGAGGGCCTCATAGGGTTCCAGCGGGAATTTCGAGTCGATCACGATCGGCCCGGGCGGGTTGGGCAAATGGATGAGGCAATCGGCCCGGCGCCCGTTCGACAGCGTGGCCTGCAGTGCGTAACTGTCGGCGGGCAGCGCCTTGGAGACGATATCGTTGAGCTGAATCTCACCGAACGCGCCGCGGGTCTGCTTGTTCGACAGGATGTCCTGGAGGCTCAGGACATCACCGGAGAGCTTGGTGATATTGTCCTGCGCCTTGTCGATCACGGCCAGACGTTCATGAAGCTGTGTAAGAGACGTGGCGGTCTGTTTCGAGGATCCGTGCAGGGTCTCCTTCATGCGCTCCTGCATCTCGGAGAGGGCCCGGGCGGATTTCATGGCGTTGTCGGCCAACCGGTCGTTCATGTGTTGCTGCACCGCCGAAAGGCGTGCCTCGACCGTCTGGATCACCTGCACCTGTGCATTTGCCTGGGTATCCGAGACGTGCTGCAACCCCCCGCGCAACTGCTCCTGCCCTTGGCCAAGTTGCTGAACGGTATGGGTCAGCGCCGCCATGTGATGCGCCAACGGCTCGACATTCCGGGCCGAGCGGGAGGCGGCGCGCAGGGCGAGAAACAGCAGGATCACGATCAGCAATAAAACACTGCCACCGGCCAACGCGACGAGGCTTGCGGGATCTTCCAACGTGTAGCTTCGTCCTGCAATCTCGATCATCGGCCCGCTCGTGTTCTTGTTTCGTTTCGAACAGCCCTAGCGCAAGGTGTCGTCGCGATCAACTGCGTCCGAAGAGGCGTTCGATATCCGAGAGCTTGAGTTCGACATAGGTAGGACGGCCATGGTTGCACTGACCGGAATGGGGTGTCGCTTCCATCTCGCGCAAGAGGGCGTTCATCTCCTCCGCGCGCATCCTGCGGCCAGAGCGGACCGAGCCGTGGCAGGCCACGCGGGACAGGATCGCCTCGATCCGTGCCTGTACGCTGAGGCTTTCTCCCTCATCGGCCAACTCATCCAGGATGTCGAGAATCATGGCCCTTGCGTCCACCTCGCCCAGGATCGCAGGCGTTTCGCGCACCGCGACCGCATTTCCGCCGAAAGTTTCAAGGCTCAAACCCAGTTTGGTCAATTCGTCGGCGGCCTCCAGCAGGCGCGCGCGGTCGCCCTCGGAAAGCTCCACGATCTCTGGGATCAACAGCGCCTGTGCGGCTACGCCCTTCTCGGCCATCTGGCGTTTGAGCCGTTCGTAGACAAGCCGTTCATGCGCGGCGTGCTGGTCGACGATCACGATGCCGGTTTCGGTCTGGGCAATGATGTAATTCTCATGCACCTGTCCGCGCGCGGCGCCCAGAGGGTGGGCCCCGGGCAGCGCCTCATCGGCCCCTTGGGGCGCTTCATCTACCGGCTCGGGGGTCACGACCCGACCGCTGTAGCTTTCGCCCAGGTCGGCAAAGCCCGGCGCTTGGGCATGGTAAGACACCTGCCGGGCCGCGGGCGAAGGCCGATCCATCTGGTAGATGCGCGCCGGTGCGCCCGGCGCAGGTTCCGGTCTCATTGCCCCCAGCGTCGCGCCCCCCACCGTTGTCGAGGCGCGATGCCCCGCCTCGGCCAGCGCGTGGCGCAACGACGAGACGATAAGACCGCGTGCGATGCCGGGGTCGCGGAAACGCACCTCGGACTTCGCGGGATGCACATTCACGTCGACGAGTGTCGGTTCACAATCGACGAACAGCGCCGCCGCCGGATGGCGGTCACGGCTGAGGAAGTCGAAATAGGCCGCCCTTAGGGCGCCGGTCAGCATCTTGTCGCGCACGGGGCGCCCGTTCACGAATAGATATTGCGCCACGGCAGCGCCGCGCGAATAGGTAGGCAGCGCCGCATAGCCGTAGAGGCGGATCCCCTCGCGCGTGGCGTCGATCCGCAGCGCGTTTTCGGCGAAATCGCGGCCCAGAACGCGGGCGAGGCGCGCGTGGAGCGCGTCGAAGAGATCACCCGGTTCTCCATCCGAACGAAACGTCACCCGCCCCTCGCCCCCGCCGGAAACGTCCCGCAGGGTAAAGGCGACAGAGGGTTCGGCCATGGCAAGGCGCTTGACGATATCGGCAATCGCCTGCCCCTCGGCCCGGTCGGTGCGCATGAATTTGAGCCGCGCGGGCGTGGCATAGAAGAGGTCGCACAGCTCAACCACCGTACCCGCCCGCAAGGCCGCGGGTTTCACCGGCTCCATCCGTCCACCGGCAACGCGGATCTGCGCAGCGTCCCCGCCGGGGACGCGGCTCGTGATCGTCAGCCGGCCGACGGCACCGAGGGACGGCAGTGCCTCGCCCCGAAATCCGAAAGTATGGATATTGAGCAGGTCCGTGCCGTCGATCTTGGAGGTCGCGTGCCGCGACAGGGCAAGTGGCAGATCCTCGGGCGCGATTCCGCAACCGTCATCGGTCACACGTATGAGCGTTTTGCCCCCGTCGGCGATATCAATGGAAATCCGCGTAGCACCGGCATCGAGCGCATTCTCGACCAGTTCCTTGACCGCGCTTGCCGGCCGCTCCACCACCTCGCCAGCCGCGATCCGATTGACCGCCGCCTCGTCCAATTGCCGGATGATCGGTCGTTTTTCGCTGATATTGGGGTCAAGATGCGCCATACCGCAAAACCTAGCATGGCCACTCGCGATTCTTCCAGAGGCGACTATCCCTCGGATGGCGCCCCGCTCCGCGTGCGGCAAGGCCCCGCCACCGCAGTCACTCCGAGGATCAGCCCCGAGACGGTGGCAATCATCCCGGCCGCGCTGACCGCGTCCTCGAGGCCGAGCCAGAGCGGGCCGTAACCGGCAATCACATAGCCCAGTACGGCGGATAGCGTGGCGAAGACAATGCTCCAGCAGATCTGCGCCTCGAGCCGGTTGCTCATGAGACGGGCAGCAGCCGGGGGACAGATGAACATGGCGATGACGATGATCGACCCGACGGCATCGAATGCCGCGACCGCCGCCAGCGCGGCCATCACGACAAGCGCAAGTCCCAGCAGCCCTGTCCGCACGCCCATCGTGCGTGCGAACCCCTCGTCAAAAGTCGACAGCTTGAGCGGCCGCCAGAGCAGCCAAGTAAAGAGGCTGACCACCAAGAGCGTCACGGCCATGCGCGGCAATTCCGGCGGAAGATAGGCCAGCGCCTGAGGGTCGAGCAGCGAGCTCCACCCCGTCGCGTCCAGCCAGATCAGACTCTCGAGATTGCCATAAAGCGCATGTTCGACATCGAGATGAACGGACGATGTGTCGGTCTGTTCCAGCAACAGCACACCCCCTGCGAACATGGTGGTGAAGATGACTCCCATGGCCGCACCCGGTTCGATCCGACCGAGACGTCGGATCGCCTCGATCAGGGCAACAGCGACCAGCGCAGCACCGGCCGCGCCCAGCATCATGGGCCAGGCGGCGATCATGCCTGTCAGCAGAAATGCGACCACGATCCCGGGCAGCACGACATGGCTGATCGCGTCACCGATCAAAGCCTGCCGCCGCAGAACGAGGAAATTGCCGGGCAATGCGCATGCGATGGCGGCGAAGATACCGATCAGAAGCGGCGTAAGGGAAAGGGGTACGAAGTCGGCGCCGCTCATTGTACAACCTGTCTCGGCGGACCGATGCGGCGATCGATCTCGGCGATCTGGTCCGGTGTCAGAACGGTCTCGATATCGCGCAGCCCGTCATAGTGCGAGGCTGCCGCCTCATGCGCGTGATCGGCGCGCAGGACTTCCCATCTTTTCTCGTCGCGCAGCGCCTTCGCCGCATGGGCCCGGCCTTTTCCGGTCGCCACACCATCGGCCCGTGCCAGACCCGCGTGCTTCAGGAGACGCAACGTGAGGGGCTCGTAAATCGGCTGGCCCTGGGCCAGCGCAAGCAAACCCTGGCGGATGTGGACCCGACGCTGGAAGCGAAGGTAGCGGAACAGTTCGGCCAGCACACCGCGACCGGGCGCGAGGATGAACGAGACGACGAAGAAGGCGAAGCTTGCCAGAACAATGATCGGCCCTGTCGGCAGGTTGGGCGCCACCGCCGAAATTGCCGCGCCCAGATAACCTGCGAGGCCCCCGAACAGCCCCGCGAGCAAGGCGACCCGGTCCGACCTGTCCGTCCAGAACCGGCCCGTCACCGCCGGGATGATGAGCAGGGCGACGATGAGGATCAGCCCGACGATCTTGAGCCCGATCACCGTGACCGCCATGACCAGACCCATCATGGCAAGGTCGATCCGCGCCACCGGCAGGCCGCGCGACTGCGCGTATTCGGGATCGAAGGCAACAAGCGTCATGGGACGTCGCAAGAGGACGATGCAGGCCAAGGCCAATGCTCCACCGACCGCGATGATCAGCGCATCGGTCTGCAGCATACCGGCTGTCGAGCCCAGCAGGAATCCTTCGAGACCTGCCTGTTTCCCGGTGCCCATCGTCTGGATGACCGTCAGCAGCACGACGCCCAGACCAAAAAAGACCGAGAGCACCGCGCCGATCGCCGCATCCTCGGCCAGCCTTGTATGGCGCGTCAGCCATGTTACACACAGAAGACCCGCCCAGGCGGACAGAGCCGACCCCACCAACAACCCCGGCAGGTTCCGCCCCTCTCCGCCCAACGCCACCATGACCATGAAGGCCAGCGCCACACCCGGGAGGGTCGCATGGCTGATCGCGTCGCTTACCAACGCCCGCTTGCGCAGGAACAGGAAGGTTCCGGTGACGCCCGAGGAGACGCCCAGCAGCGCCGCACCCAGGGCAACCAGCGTTGCATTGTATCCAAGTTGCAGCGTGAGCGCCTGCCAGAGCATCGTCTTATCCAAGCGCGCGCGAAATCTGGTCGATCTGCGCCGTGGCCAGCCGCCCGCCATAAGCCGCTTGCAGGGTCTCGGCTGTGAAAGCGTCCCCGACACTGCCCTCTGCAACCTTGCGCGTGTTGATCAGGAAAACCCGGTCGAAATAGTCTACAACGGTGGCCAGGTCATGATGGACGGCAACCACCGTCTTGCCCTCGTCCTTCAATGCCTTGAGGACGCCGATGATCGCCTTTTCGGTGGCCGCATCGACACCGGCGAAAGGTTCGTCGAGCAGGTAGAGATCGGCCTCCTGCGCCAGAGCGCGGGCAAGAAAGACACGTTGTTGCTGGCCGCCCGACAGCTGGCCGATCTGGCGATCCGCGAAATCGGTCATCCCGACGCGGGCAAGGCAGTCCATTGTCCGCTCGACATGGCGTGGTTTGACGCGACGCAACAGCCCCAGCTCTCGGTAGAGGCCCATGATCACCACGTCGCGCACGCGGGTCGGGAAATCCCAGTCAACGCTCGCGCGTTGCGGAACGTAGGCGATGCGCGCCCGCTGTGCCGCCAGCGGTTTTCCATAGACCGTCACCCGGCCCGAGAGCGGCTTGATGACGCCAAGTGCCGCCTTGAGGAGGGTCGACTTACCCGCCCCATTGGGACCGATGATGGCCGTCATCGCACCAGGTTGGACGGTCATGTCCACCGAGAAAACGGCAGGTTTCTGCCCGTAGGACACCGTCAGACCCCGGATCGCCATGGGGCTGGCGACGATCTCTTCCTCGGGACTTCTCGTACGCACCAGATCCAGCATCACAGTCCCGCCGACAGTTTGCCGTGCATGCCGCGCGGTGGAACTTCTGCACCAAGTGCCGACGCGATGACCGTCACGTTGTGGTCGATCATGCCGATATAGGTTCCCTCATACGTTCCCGCGGCGCCCATCGCGTCCGAGAACAATTCGCCCCCAACCCTGACGTCGTGCCCGCGTGCGGCGGCACCTTCGATCAGCGCCCGCATGGAGCGGTCGGAAACCGAGCTTTCGACAAAGACGGCACCGATCTCTCGCTCGACCAGCAGATCGACCAGTTCGCCGATGCGGTTCAGCCCGGCTTCGGACTGGGTCGAGATGCCCTGGATGCCCAGAACCTCGAACCCGTATTCAGCGCCGAAATAGCCGAAGGCGTCATGCGCAGTGACCAGCACGCGCCGTCCGTCGGGCACCCCCGAGAGCGCATTTTCGGCATAGGTTTGCAGGCGCTCGAGCTCGGCCAGATGCGCCTCCGCATTGGCCGCGAAGGTGCCGGCTTGCCCGGGCCGGGCCTCGGTCAGCGCGCGCTGGACCTCCCGCACGACCTCGGACCAGAGGGTTGGCACCATCCAGACATGCGGATCGAACTTGTCGGCGTAATCGTCATGCCCCCGCAGTCGGGTCTTGTCGATCGCTTCAGCCACCGCGACGACATTCCGGTTGCGCCCGAGCTTGGCAAAAAACTCCTCCATCTGCGCCTCGAGATAGAGCCCGTGCCACAGAACCAGGTCGGCCCGGGTCATCGAAACAATATCGCTGCGCGTCTGGCGATAGGAATGCGGATCGACGCCCGGCCCCATGAGCCCATTCACCTCTACCAGGTCTCCGCCGACCTGACGGGCGGCATCGGCAATCATGCCGGTGGTCGCCACGACTTGCAGCACCGATTGCGCCTGCGCCCTGATCGGCAGGGCGATCATTGCGGTCATCGCGGCAAGAATCTGACGGCGGTGCATCTGGATGGCCCTTTCACGGCATGACTTCGAATGAATATGAGAACCATTCGCAAAAAGTCAAGCTTCTTGCGACCCGCTCGCAACTGACGATCCATTGACCAGCTGGTCAGGAACTTGACGTCAGCCTCCCGCCCCACCGCTTGCCAGACCCAGGCCACCATGCGAGTTTGCGGGAAAGGCTTCTCGGGAACACGGATGAACATGGAAACGCAAAGCCCGGACAGCAGATCGCGCGCGGCATCGGATGATGAGCCGCGCAATCCCGGCATGGAACTCGACATGGACTGGGTCCGCGCCGCCCAGGCCAATACTTCGGCCGTCGAGCGCCGGGCGACGACCCTGCCGGGGCGGCGCTCGGTCAAGAAGGATCACCAGGCGGCATGGCTGCTCAAGGCGATCACCCTGATCGACCTTACCACCCTCTCGGGCGACGACACGGCAGGACGGGTGCGGCGGCTGTGTGCCAAGGCACGCCAACCCGTCGCTGGCCCCCTGCTGGACGCGATGGGCATGGACCCGATCACGGTCGGTGCCGTCTGCGTCTACCACGACATGGTCGAGACCGCGGTGGAGGCTCTGGCGGGAACCGGCATCCCCGTGGCGGCCGTAAGCACCGGGTTTCCCGCAGGCCTCTCGCCCTTTTCCCTGCGCGTTGCCGAAATCGGCGAGAGCGTGAAGGCCGGGGCGCAGGAAATCGACATCGTCATCTCGCGCCGCCACGTCCTGACCGGCAACTGGCAAGCCCTCTATGACGAGATGAGAACGTTCCGCGAGGCATGTGGCGATGCCCATGTGAAAGCGATCCTTGCGACCGGAGAACTGGGCACGCTGCGCAACGTCGCGCGCGCCTCTCTGGTCTGCATGATGGCGGGCGCGGATTTCATCAAGACCTCGACCGGCAAGGAAAGCGTGAACGCCACCCTGCCCGTCTCTCTCGTGATGATCCGCGCTATCCGGGACTATCACGAACGAACAGGATATCGCGTTGGCTACAAGCCCGCGGGCGGAATTTCCAAAGCCAAGGACGCGCTTGTCTATCTCTCGCTCATCAAGGACGAACTGGGCAACCGCTGGCTGCAACCCGACCTCTTCCGCTTCGGCGCGTCGAGCCTGTTGGGCGACATCGAACGGCAATTGGAACATCATGTGACCGGCGCCTATTCCGCCGGGTACCGGCACGGGCTGGGATAAAGAAAATGGCGACTAAAGCAGATTTACAAGAATGGGTGTCTCAAGCGCTTCACGCAAACGGCGGCGAAGCGCATCTCACAGACGTCGCGAAACATATTTGGCTAAACCATGAAGAAGAGTTGAAGGCATCCGGAAAACTCTTCTTCACATGGCAATACGATATGCGTTGGGCCGCGCAAAACCTTCAGAAGGCCGGAAAACTGGTCAAGCTATCAAATAGCTGGAAGCTCACAAAATGACCATCAGGGAAATCTTCGAGACCATGGAATACGGCCCCGCCCCCGAAAGCGCCGCCGAGGCGTTGGCCTGGCTGGTCGATCAGGGCGACCGGTTCGGACATTTCATCGACGGTGAATTCACCAAGCCGGGCGACGGTTTCGACAGCCGCAACCCGGCCACCGGCGAAGTTCTGGCCACTCTGACACAGGCGACACAGGCCGAGGTGGATGCCGCGGTGAAAGCCGCGCGCAAGGCACAACCGGGCTGGGAAAAGCTGGGCGGCCCGGGCCGGGCGCGGTACATCTATGCCTTGGCGCGTCTCTTGCAGAAACACGCGCGGCTATTTGCGGTGATGGAAACGCTCGACAACGGCAAGCCGATCCGCGAAGCGCGCGACATCGACATCCCCCTCGCCCAACGGCATTTCTACTATCACGCGGGCATGGCTCAGCTGATGGAGAGCGAGTTGCCCGAGGCGCAGGCCGTTGGCGTCTGCGGCCAGATCATTCCGTGGAACTTCCCCCTTCTGATGCTTGCGTGGAAGGTCGCCCCGGCGCTGGCCATGGGCAACACGGTCGTTCTGAAACCGGCCGAATACACTTCGCTCACGGCGCTGCTCTTTGCCGATATCTGCCGGCAAGCGGGCGTGCCAAAGGGCGTGGTCAACATCGTCACCGGTGACGGCGCGGTGGGCGAGATGATCGTGGCCTCGGATGTGGACAAGATCGCCTTCACCGGCTCGACCGAGGTTGGGCGAAAGATCCGCCAGGCGACCGCCGGATCGGGCAAGGCGCTGACGCTCGAGCTCGGCGGCAAGTCGCCTTACATCGTGTTCGAGGACGCAGATATCGACAGTGCCATCGAGGGATTGGTGGACGCGATCTGGTTCAACCAGGGCCAGGTCTGCTGCGCCGGGTCTCGTCTGCTGGTGCAGGAAGGTATCGCCGAGCGGTTCTATGCCAAGCTCCGCGCGCGAATGGACAAGCTGCGCGTCGGCAACCCTCTCGATAAATGCATCGACGTGGGGGCAGTGGTCGACCCGGTGCAACTCGACACCATCCGCGCGATGGTCGAGGGCAACGCAATGGGCGAGACCTATCACGCCGCGTGCGACATGCCTGACGGAGGAAGTTTCTATCCACCGACACTGATCACCGGGCTCGCGCCCTCGGACCGGCTGATGCAGGAGGAAATTTTCGGCCCGGTCCTTGTCGCGACCACCTTCAGGACACCGTCGGAGGCGGTGGAACTGGCGAACAACACGCGCTATGGCCTGGCCGCGACGCTCTGGACCGAAAACGTGAACCTCGCCCTCGATATCGCGCCCAAGCTTGTCGCGGGCGTTGTCTGGGTGAACGGGACCAACATGTTCGACGCCGCTGCCGGTTTCGGGGGCATGCGGGAAAGCGGATTCGGTCGCGAAGGTGGCTGGGAAGGGTTGAGCGCCTACACCAAGCCCAGGGGCCAACTCCGCAAGCTGGACCGGATCGAAGCCAAGTTTGGCGATGGAGCCCCGGTCGACCCCATCGACCGTACCGCCAAGCTCTATATTGGCGGCAAGCAGGCCCGGCCCGATGGCGGCTATTCCCGCCCGGTCTGGGGCAAATCGGGGCTGCTGGGCCATGCCAGCCTTGCCAACCGCAAGGATGTCCGCAACGCCGTGGAAGCTGCGGCAGGGGCAAAAGGGTGGAGCGGGACCAGCGGCCACCAGCGCGCGCAAATCCTTTATTATATCGCCGAGAACATCTCGGCGCGCGCCGAGGAATTCGCGGCGCGCATCGACGCTATGACCGGCGGCAAGACCGGCTCGGCCGAAGTCGAGACTGCCATCCAGCGCCTGTTTACCGCAGCGGCCTGGGCCGACAAATATGACGGGCAGGTGCATGGCGTACCTATCCGCGGCGTCGCACTGGCGATGAAACAGCCCGTGGGCGTCATCGGTGCCCTTTGCGCGGACGAGGCGCCGCTTCTGGGTTTGGTCTCGGCCATGGCGCCCGCGCTGGCGATGGGCAACCGGCTGGTGCTGGTGGCCTCCGAGCCCTATCCCCTGGCGGCCACGGATTTTGTGCAGATCCTCGAAACCTCCGACGTGCCGGCCGGCGTGGTCAACATCCTCACCGGAAGCCATGCGGAACTGGCAAAACCGCTTGCCTCCCATTTGGGTCTCGACGCAGTCTGGAGTTTCTCCTCGACCAACCTCTCGGCCGAGATCGAGGCCGCCTCGGCCGGGAACCTGAAGCGGACATGGGTCAATAACGCGACGGCGATGGATTGGAAAACGGACCACACGCGCCGCTTTCTGCTAGAGTCCACTGAAATCAAGAACGTCTGGGTGCCCTACGGGGAATGATCCACCCGGACGAACCGGGAGAGGACGACATGGATTTCGCCAACGCATTCGCAGGCAGGACAGTCATCGTGATCGGTGGGACCAGCGGGATCAACCGCGGTATCGCCGAGGCTTTTGCCGCCACGGGCGCGCGCATGGCCGTGGCCAGCCGAAGCCAGGACAAGGTCGACGACACCGTGGCCTCGCTCTCCGCGCTGGGGGCGCAGGAGGCGATCGGGACGGCCTTCGACGTTCGCGACGCAAGCGCGGTGGCCGAGGCGCTGGCGGGCTTTCACGACCGGCTGGGTCCGTTCGACGTGTTGGTGTCGGGGGCGGCCGGAAATTTTCCGGCGCTGGCCGCGGAAATGTCGATCAACGCCTTCCGCTCGGTGATCGAGATCGACCTGATTGGCACCATTCACGTGATGAAGGCAGCCTATCCGCACCTGCACCGACCCGGCGCCTCGATCATCAACATATCGGCCCCGCAATCCTGGTTGCCCTATGAAGGTCAATCGCATGTCTGTGCGGCCAAGGCAGGCGTCGATCAGATCACGCGCACGCTTGCGCTGGAATGGGGCGAGGAAGGGATTCGCGTGAACTCTGTCGTGCCCGGCTTCATCGAGGGCACCGAAGGGGCCGAGCGCCTTGCGCCGTCGGAAAAGGCGCGCGAGGCGCTGGTCAAGGACATACCGCTGGGCCGCTGGGGCAAGCCCCGGGACGTGGCCAATGCCTGCCTGTTCCTCGCCTCGGACATGGCCGAGTATATCAGCGGCATAGTGCTTTCAGTTGACGGCGCGCTTTATCAGCGCGGGTCGGGCATGGCCGGTCGCATGATCGGCGACATGCTGCGTCAGGCGCGTGACGAACGCACCTGACGCGAGTTTTTCAGCCGTCGAGACCCTGCGGTTGGCCGACCACGACAAAGTGCAGCCCATCGGGGTCGAGCAATTCGCCGGCGACGCGGTTGATCTCGTCCAGGGTCACCGCGTTCACCTTGTCGTTGCGGGTGACGATGTAATCGATGGGCAGTCCCTGCATCTGCATCCCCACCATGATCCCCGCGATCTGGCTGTTGCCGTCGAAGCGCAGCGGATAGGCGCCAGTGAGATAGGTCTTGGCCGCTTCCAGTTCCTCGGCGGTCACGCCGTTCTCGGCCGCCTTGCGCCATTCCTCGCGAACCACCTCGATCGTCTCGGCAATCCTGTCGTTGGAGGAGGCCACCGATCCCATGTAAAGCGCGGCGTGATCCTTCGGCAGAAGGTAGGAATAGATCCCGTATGTCAGCCCGCGCTTTTCGCGCACTTCAGTCATCAACCGGCTCTCGAAGGACCCGCCGCCGATGATGTGATTGAGGATATAGGCCGCGAAGAAATCAGGATCGTCGCGGTCAATGCCTTCCTGCACGAAAAGGGCCACCGATTGCGGTGTATCGAAATCGACCACGGTCTTGCCCTCGGGGATGGTCACATCGGCCTCGTCGGGCAAGGGCGCGCTGGTTTCGGGCAAATCGGCAAGCACCTCGTCCAGAATGACGCCCAGTTCCTCGGCCGTGATGTCCCCTACCGCGCTGACATAGAGACGGTCGCGGGCGAACACGCGCTCCTTCGCCTCCAGTATATCCTCGCGGGTCAGGGCGGCGACGCTTGCAATCGTGCCCTTGCCTTCGGTGGCATAGGGGTGGTCGTCATAAACCAGTTGCGACAGTGTCTCGCCCGCGATGCTGTTGGGATCGCTCGCGTCGGATTTCAGCCCCGAGATCACCTGTGCGCGCACCCGGTCAATCGCATCCTGATCGAAGCGCGGTTCGTGCAGCGTCAAGCGCAGCAGGTCCACCACCTCGTCACGGTTCTCTGTCAGGAAGCGGGTAGAGATCGCCACCTGATCGTCACCGGCATCATAATCGATGGAGGCCGCCAGCGATTCAAGTTCGCGCGCATAAGCGCGTGCATCCAGATCGCCTGCACCTTCCTCCAGCAGACCGGTCATCAGGTAGATCGACCCGCGCTTGCCCGGTGCATCCAGAGAAGTCCCGCCACGGAACCGCAGTTCCAGAGCGACAAAAGGAATAGAGGGTTCGTTCACCAGCCAGGCCTTGATGCCCTTTGGCGAGGTTACCTCCTCGATATCGACCAGACCGGCCCAGGCGGGAACGGCCAGAACCCAGGCGATCATGACGGTAAGGATGGCTTTCATTGGGTCACCTCCATCTCCTTGCGGGTCAGCCATCCGGTGACCGAGCGTTCCGTTTGCAGCACCTCGCGCGCGGCGGCGATGATGTCCTCGCCGGTGACGGCCTGGACGATATCGGGCCATTCCTGCACATCCTCCACGGTCAGCCCGCTGGTCAGCGCCCGGCCATAAAGGTTGCCGATCCCGTCCACATTGTCCCGGCGATAGATCTGAGCGGCCCGCAGCTGCATCTTGATCCTGTCCAGATCCTCCTGGTCGATGCCCTCCTCGACGAAGCGCTCCAGCGCGTCATCCATCGCGGCCTCGACCTCTTCCAGCGATACGCCTTCGGCGGGCACCACGATCACGTCAAAGGTCGTGTCATCGAGGGAAACGCCGCCATAGAAAGCCCCGGTATAGATCGCTTGCTGCGTGTCGAACTGAAGCTGTTCGTTGAGATAGGATGTGGTCCCGCCGCCCAGCAATTCAGCCAGCAGGTAAAGCGCCGCCGCCTTCTCCTGCGCGCCGCTGTCGCGTTCGGGCGCGAGGTAGGAGCGATGCACATAGGGTTGCGCGACGCGCGGGTCGGCATAGGTCAGTCGCCGCGCGGCCGTCTGCGGCGGCTCCTGCGTGCGAAACCGCTCGGGCAGGTCGGGGTTGGCGGGGATCACGCCGTAATACTCCTCGGCCAGCGCGCGCACTTCTTCAGGCTCCACGTCACCGGTGACAACGAGGATCGCGTTGTTCGGCGCATAATACGTGCGGTAGAAGGACAGCGCATCCTCCATGTCCAGCGTCTCCATCTCGTGACGCCAGCCGATGATGGGCGTGCCATAGCGATGGTTAAGATACTGAACCGCGTTCAACTGCTCTCCGAACAGCGCGCGGGGGCTGTTGTCGGTCCGCATGTTGCGCTCTTCCAGGATTACGTCGCGTTCGGTGGCGATGTTCTCCTCGGTCAGGCGGATATTGCGCATCCGGTCCGCCTCCATCTTCATCATCAGTTCAAGACGATCCGAGGCGACGCGCTGGAAATAGGCGGTGTAGTCATACGAGGTGAAGGCGTTGTCCGTCCCGCCATTCGCCGCCACGGTCGCGGACAACTCGCCCGCCTCCATCGTGTCGGTTGCCTTGAACAGCAGATGTTCCAGAAAATGCGCCACCCCCGAAGAGCCCACCGGTTCATCCGCCGATCCGGCGCGATACCAGACCATGTGCTGCACGACCGGTGCGCGGTGATCCTCGACCACCACGACATCCATTCCATTATCGAGCGTGAAGGTCGTGACCGCTTCTTGCCAGTCCAGCGCCGCCGCGGGCGCCGCAAGGCCAAGAGAAGCCACCAGGGCCAGGGCTCGCATCATCAATCCGTCCTCCATGTCGCTTGCCGCTCAACCTACGGCGCGGCCGGGCGCATTCAAGACGGAGGTGCGAAGATTAACGATTATTCATTCAACGGAGGGTTGGACGAAGTGTTGTAGCCCCTGCGACGGAACTGCTCACCCTGATTGTAGGGGTCGAGCGACTGCCTGCGATATGCCTGTTCATAACGATCCACGGGGAACAGGCGGAAGCGGGTCAGCCGCGACTGCCGCTTGCGGAACTCGGCATCCTCTACCGCCAGTTGCTGTCGGGTACCCGGTGCAACGCCATTGCGGCTTGCCGCGCGGACCAGCGCAGCCTCGGAACTTGGAACGCCCTGCCCCGGCACCAAAGCGTCGCGTCGGCCGCCAAGCGCGTCTACGGCATCGCCCTGCGGATTGGGATCGGTCAGATTCGCGCCACCCGGGGTCGGTGACGGCAAGAAGGAATAATCCTGGGGCGCACTCAGCGGCTCCACCGGCAGCACGCCGAATTCGTCCGGACCCTGGCCCTGCGGACGGATCTGACGAAGCCCCTCCTTGGAACAGGCCGAGACGACCATACCGGCCGTTACCACCACGATTACACCCAGCGCCCCACGCATGGTCAACTCCTACAGGTTTGGGTCATCTCTAGCGCATTTCCCGCGGGGCGTCACCCGCCCTTTTTTCCGTCCAGCAGGACCAGGCCGATGGCACCCACGAATATGAAAATATCCGCGACATTGAAGACATAAGGGTTGCGAAACCCGCAACAGGACATGTTGAGGAAGTCCAGGACGTAGCCGAAAATCAACCTGTCCACCACGTTGCCCAGCGCGCCGCCGATCAGGAACCCGCCGCAGACCAGCATGGCGCGTGTCGCGCGAATCCGGTTCAGCCAGATGATCGCGATGGCGCAGATCGTCAGCGACAAACCGATCAGGAACCAGCGCGCCGCATCGGTATCCCCCTGAAACAGGCCGAAGTTGATACCCCGGTTTTCGCCGTAGCGGAAAACCAGGAGCGGCGGCAGAACGTCGATCTGGCCCCGATTGATCAGGTCCACGCCATAGACAACAAGATACTTGCTGGCCTGGTCGACCGCGAAGGCTGCCGCCGCGGCCCAGAGGAGAAGGCGTTTCGACATCAGTGCCGGAAATGCCGCATGCCGGTGAAGACCATGGCGAGACCCGCCTCGTCAGCGGCCTTGATCACCTCTTCGTCACGCATGGATCCGCCCGGCTGAATGACGCAGCTTGCGCCGTTGGCAGCGGCCTCAAGCAAACCGTCCGGGAAGGGAAAGAACGCATCCGAAGCCACGGCCGAGCCATGCGCAGGGCTTTCCAGCCAATCGAGCGTATCGGCCATGCGCTGCGCCTTGATTCCAGCGATGGTGGCGCTGTCCACCCGGCTCATCTGCCCCGCACCTATTCCGACGGTCTGGCCATCCTTCACATAGACGATGGCGTTGGACTTGACGTGCTTGGCCACTTTCCAGGCGAAGAGCAGGTCACGCATCTGTTCGTCGCTAGGCGCCTTTTGCGTCACGACCTTGAGGTCTTCCATCGCGCGATGCCCGACATCCTTGTCCTGCACAAGCATCCCGCCCGAGACCTGGCGGATGACCAAACCCGGATCGCGCGGGTCGGGCAGCCCGTCGGTCAGCAGCAGGCGCAGGTTCTTCTTGGCCTCGAACACCGCGATCGCCTCGTCTGACGCGCCCGGGGCGATCACCACCTCGGTAAAGATCTCGGTGATCTCCTTGGCCGTCTCCGCGTCGAGCGGGACGTTCAGCGCAACGATCCCGCCAAAGGCCGAGGTGCGGTCGCAATCGAATGCCCTGCGATAGGCCTCGACCAGCGTGGCGGCCCGCGCCACCCCGCAGGGGTTGGCATGCTTGATGATCGCCACCGCCGGGCCATCCGCGGGCGCGAATTCCGATACCAGTTCGAACGCGGCGTCCGTGTCGTTGATGTTGTTGTAGCTCAGTTCCTTGCCCTGAAACTGCCGGGCCGTGGCCACGCCCGCCCGGGCCGATCCGTCGCGGTAGAAGGCCGCCGTCTGGTGCGGGTTCTCGCCATAGCGAAGGGTCTGGGCCAGCTTGCCGGCAACGGCGCGACGGCGCGGCGCCTCGATCTTCAGTGCCTCGGACATCCAGTTCGACACCGCGGCGTCGTAGGCCGCCGTGCGGGCATAGGCGATCTGCGCCAGCCACTGGCGGAACCCGTAAGAGGTCTTGCCGTAATTCTCGTCCAGTTGGTCAAGTAGCGCGCCATAATCCTCGACATCCACGACCACGTTGACAAAGGCGTGGTTCTTGGCCGCTGCCCGGATCATCGCCGGGCCGCCGATATCGATATTCTCGATGCAATCGTCATTGCCCGCGCCCTTGGCGACCGTCTCTTCGAACGGATAGAGGTTCACCACCAGCAGGTCGATGGGCCCGATGCCGTGCTCCTCCATCGCGGCGACATGCGCATCGTTGTCGCGCAAGGCCAGCAATCCACCATGCACCATCGGGTGCAGCGTCTTGACTCGACCGTCCATCATCTCGGGGAAACCCGTGACCTCGCTTACGTCCCGCACCTCGAGCCCGGCCTCGCGCAGCGCCCTGGCGGTGCCCCCGGTCGAGAGCAGTTCCACCCCGCGCTCGGCCAGGGCGCGCCCCAGATCGACCAGCCCGGTCTTGTCGGAAACGGAAAGCAGCGCGCGCCGCACGGGATGTAGATCAGTCATTTGTGGTCCTCGGGTCAGGATGTCCGCCTTTGCGTCGCGGCATAAAGCAAAGGCGCGCCGGATTGAACAGACTGTTTTGTCGCGCGCATTCAGTCGTCATGCCAGGACGGGTCGTCCCGATGCAGATCCCGAATGGCGATCGCCGTGTCCTGCGCCTTGCTCAGGGTCCAGCGGATGCGTGTCGCATAGTCCATCGCACGCCCGGACAGGACGATCTGCTGCGTCGCCCTGGGCTTCAGTCGGCCCTTTTCCAGGTAGACGCTGGGATCCAACGACAGCTTTGCCTTGCCATCATGGCGAAACACCCAGATTTCCCCGCTCTTGAGTGCCATCGACACGGCCGATCCGCCGAGGTCTATCGCGGCGTCCACCTCGGGATGCAGGTGGAACCGGATGTCATAGCCCAGACCCGACAGCATCGTGGCGTCCATCGCCTTGTCGAACCGGCGCTTTGCCACGTCGTCCATGGCCAGCAGCATGTCCTCGCCCGAGAGCGTCCGGCCATCCTTGTTCAGATCCAGTGTCCGCGCGTGTGTCAGGCCAAACACCCGGGCATAGCCGTCATGCCCGGCCTGGAACCTGTGCGCCTCTCCCATCTCCTGAAGCTCGAGCGGCACTTGGGTCGGCCCCTCGACCAGCGCCTCCCGGCCGGTTCCTTTTTCCGGCTCGGCCAGTCGGGCGCTGGAATACCCGTCGAGGCACAGTGTCGAATGGGACGGCGTGGCCCGCCCGGCCCTGCGCCATTCGAGGCCGAAGGTGCCCCCCGACCCGCAGTTCACGACCAGCGGCCGCCGCCCCGAGGTAAGTTCGAAGGCCAGTGTCGAGGCATGGGCGTTGAAAGACGCGGGCCCGCGCGGTGGCAGGCTGGCATCCACGATCACGCTGGTCCGCGCCGCCCCAAGGCGGACATAGCCCATAGCCAAGCCATCAGATAGGAACGGCTTGACCCCGCTCGCCGCCAACGCGTGATCCAGCCGTCCCTCTAACCCGCGCCCCCCGCCGTGAAACCGCGCGAGCCCGCCATCGCTGTGCCGCAAGGCCCGAAGGGAGGGCGCAATCCGGCGCACGGCGGCATGGTGCGCCTGCGGCGCGCCCCGCCCGGCCTCGTGCAACGCGGCCTCGGCCCAGATCAGCAGCGTGAAGACCTCCAGCAGTTCCTCGGGGTTGCGCGTGGGCAACCCGCCCTGCTCGTCGATCTGCGCCGCACACTCCCGGGCCAGCGCCTTGACCGCGGGATCGGCCATCTCCTCCAGCCCTTCGAGGGCGAGACCGGCATAGATCAGGCCGGTCAAGGCCTCGAACCGCGGCAACCCGGGCGCAGCGGCATGCCAGCGCTTGGACAGGAACCAGGTCTGCTGCGCGAGGGACCGGAAGAAGGCTTCGCTCTGGGCCGTGTCCGTGCCGCGAAGCAGAAAGAGCGCGTGATTGATCCACCGGATCACCCGCCGCCCGGTAAGCTCCGGCGTCCAGCCCGCGCCGCTGCCCTTTTCATGGGCAGCGATCCACCCCCAGACCCAGTCGCGGGCCCGCTTGCGCGCGGCCGCGTCGCCCACCGCCGCCAGATCGTCGAGCCATACAAAGCCGTGCCGTTCAGCGTCGAAGGCCGCATTCGGGGACTTGATGTCCCACAAGGGCGTGTCCTGCGACTCCACGAGGTAGCCGGCAAAAAGAAGATTGCCCGCCACCAGCTGCCGGCCACGCGCGAAGGATCCCACCGTGCGCGGTTCCGGCGCGGTGACGAAGGCGGTCACTGCCTTGTGCCTGCGGCTCAGCCGTGCATGGGCACGGTTCTGGAACCGGACCCATCGGCTCGCCATCGAGTTCGGACTGGACATGGCTTACTGCCCCTTGCACACGCTCTGTCGGCGTTTTGCAGGACAATAGCCGCTGCGGGAAGTCAAGTCACCGGATAAGTCGCGCTACCCATCCCTGCGCAGACAGGCGATGTAGAAACCATCCATCCCGCCGCTTTCAGGCCAGTAATCAGGCCGCAGGCGCAAGCCACCCTCCTCGGTGATCCAGGCCGGGTCTATCCCGGGCAGGTCGAGTGCAGCCCGATCCGCTCCCATGTCCGGGAACATGTCCAGCGCCTCCTCGACCTGCACCTCGCCCTCGTCGGGCAAGAGCGAGCAGGTGCAATAGACCAGCCGCCCGCCCGGCTTCACCAGCGTCCAGGCATGGGCCAGCATCCGTGCCTGCAATTCGATCAGCGCGCCGAATTCGGACCCGTCCTTGGCATGGGGCAGGTCGGGATGACGGCGAATGGTTCCCGTGGCCGAACAGGGCGCGTCGAGCAGCACGGCATCGTACTGGCCCTCATGCTTCAGCGCGTCGCCGGTGATCAGCTCCGCCTTCAGGCCCGTGCGCGTCAGGTTCTCGCGGATCCGTGCCATGCGCCCCTCGGAGATGTCGACCGCCGTGACCCGCGCACCTGCCGCGGCCAGTTGCAGCGTCTTGCCACCCGGCGCCGCGCAAAGGTCCAGAACATCTTCACCCGGCTTGGCTGCCAGAACACGCGCCGCCACCGCTGCCGCGGCATCCTGCACCCACCATTCCCCCTCGGCATAACCCGGCAGGGCCGAAACCTGACCGGCGTCGCGCAGCCTTAGCGTTCCAGTGGGCAACCGCTCGCCATCGGGCGCAGTGCCCCCCGGCTTGACGGTCAGATCAAGGGGCGCGCCCGCGAAATGCGCCCGCTCCATCCCTGCCACCGCGTCGGGCCCCCAGCCAGCGACCAGAGGCGCGCGCAGCCATTTCGGCAGACGCGGAACGCGCAGCTTTTCCCAGGCTTCGGGCAGGTCGGCATCCACCTTGCGCAGCACCGCGTTCACCAGCCCCTTCAGACGCCCATGCTTGCGGTGGCGGCCCACGATCTCGACCATCGCATTGACCACGCCATGTGCCGCCGCCCCGCCTGACAGCTCGACCGTTCCAAGCCGCAAGGCGTTGCGCACCGTCAAGGGCGGCGCCTTTTGCAGATGACGCGACAGCACCCTGTCCGCGCGTTCCAAGCCGCGCAATGTTTCGACCGCCAAACGCTGCGCACGGGCGCGATCCTGCGCCTCCAACCGGTCAAGCGCCCCGCCGGCAAGGCATTCGGACAACAGCCGACCTTCGCCAAGAACCTGATCGAGAAGATGGATTGCGGCCTTGCGCGCGTCGGTGGCTGTGTCGCTCATGATGTCTTCCGGGCTGATGCTGCCTTTGAAACGTGCAGAGGCCGCGATATATCAGTCGCAGAACCGGAAAGGAACCCGAGGATGAGTGAGAGCCGCAAGAACCTTCCCCCCGCCGCGCAACGTGCGCTGGCCGAAGCCGAGGAACGCCGCAGGCAGGCCGAGACCGAATCCAAGCCCCTGCCAAAAGAGCTTGGCGGCCGGGACGGACCCGAACCCGTGCGCTATGGCGACTGGGAGAAGAAAGGCATCGCGATCGACTTCTGATGCGAGTTACCGCAACCGGAAATCGGCCGAGTCGCCCTGCCCCTGATCCGCGGTGAAGCGGATCTTCCCGTCACTCACGCTGACCAACTGGCAGTTATAGCCCAGTTCCCTGCCGCGCCAGTTCAACTCGCGGCAGAAATAGCCCCCCTTCCAGTCCCAGCTCCCGCTGACCTCGGCGCCGCCGCCGGTTCCAGAGATCCGCCCGCCAGGCAGGACCTGCAGTTTTATCAACGGACGCGTCAGGGTTCGGCCATCGACGACCGAACGAAAGGTGGTTTCATCACTGATCGCGCGGAATTCGGCGGCCGCCGGGGCGGCCATCGCCACGGCGAGCATGGTGGGCAACAGAACGCGCATCATGATCCTCTCCTTCTGCGGACAGAGTATGAAGGCGATACGCGGATCAGGCAGGTCCGGATCACTCGAACCATTCCGAACGGCCGGAAAGGGCTTGGATCGCAGGGTTACTTGAGCCCGAGAACATTCAGCATGTCATACTGCCCCGGGGCCTTTCCCTGCCCCCAAAGCGCGGCCTTGAGCGCCCCGCGGGCAAAAACCGCGCGGTCGGTGGCCACATGGCGCAGCACGATCCGTTCACCCTGTCCGGCAAAGAGCACGTCATGCTCGCCCACGATGTCGCCGCCCCGGATGGCGGTGAAGCCGATATCGCCGCGCTTGCGCGGGCCGGTGATTCCGTCCCGGCCCCGGTCGGACACGTCGCCCAATGACACGCCGCGCCCCTCTGCCGCGGCCTCGCCCAGCATCAGCGCGGTGCCGGAGGGCGCGTCGACCTTGTGGTGGTGATGCGCCTCTATCACCTCGATGTCGAAATCCTCGTCCAGCGCCGCCGCCACCTTCCTGGTCAGTTGCACCAGCAGGTTCACGCCAAGGCTCATGTTGCCGGCGCGGACGATGACCGCATGCCGCGCGGCAGGTTCCAGCCGGGCGATCTGCTCGTCGCTCATGCCGGTGGTACCGATCACATGCACGGCCCGCGCCTGCGCCGCGAGCCCGGCGAATTCCAGCGTGGCCTCGGGCGCGGTGAAATCGATCACCGCCTGCGCCTGCGCGAAGGCCTCCAGCGGATCGTCGGTCACCGTGATGCCTTGTGCAGCACCGCCCATAGCCTCGCCCAGATCGGCGCCGATCCAGTCATGGCCCGCACGTTCCACAGCGCCGACCAGCCGTGCCTTGTCGCTTTCGCCGATAATGCGCACCAGCATCTGGCCCATGCGCCCCGAAACTCCGGTGACGGCGATACCTGGCAAATGGGACATTGGCGGGCTCCTTTGCAATTCGATAGGCTCAAAGCCTCCTACCCTCTCCGTCCACGCTTGGCAAAGCCTCTGATTACGCATAGATCGGGAAGCATGGCTAAGAACAAGTTTCACGACGGACATGGACCCTCGCAGCGGCAACTGCGCGTGGGTGAAGTGATCCGGCGCACCCTCTCCGACATCCTTGCGCGCGGCGACATCCATGACCCCGAGCTCAACCGCTTGTCGATTACCGTGGGCGAGGTGCGCACTTCTCCCGATCTCAAGATTGCGACCGCCTTCGTTCTGCCGCTTGGCGGCAGGGGACAGGATGATGTCATCGAGTTGCTTGCCCGCAACAAGGGCGAGTTGCGCCGCATCATCGGCAAGAAAGCCGGGCTGAAATTCGCCCCCGACCTGCGCTTCCGCCTCGACGAGACCTTCGACAGGCTCGACGACACGCGCCGCATGTTCGAACAGGACGCGGTGCGCCGCGATCTGGAGGAGTGATGCGGGTTTTCCGGGTCTTCGCCGGGGCCTTGCTTGCCTCGGCTCTGGGCTATGGCGCAAGTGCCGACGTGCAGTGCCGGGACATGAGCCATGCCGGCAATCGCTACACGGTCTGCGAAGTCGATGCCGCAGCGGACGATCTACGCCTGTTCCTGCGGGATCCGGCCGGAAATATCCTGGGCCAGTTTCCAACCGTGGACGACGCCCTCGCCGCCGAAGGCAAGGCACTGGCCTTCGCGATGAATGCCGGCATGTATCACGAAGATCGCGCACCGGTCGGGCATTATGTCGAGAACGGGCGCGAAGAAATGCGCCTCGTCACCAATCCCGGCCCCGGCAATTTCGGCCTGCTGCCCAATGGCGTCTTCTGCATCCGCGACGGCCGCGCCGACGTGATCGAGACGCTGGCCTACGAGGCCGATCCGCCGGCTTGCCGCCACGCCACACAGTCCGGCCCGATGCTGGTGATAGATGGCGCGCTGCATCCGCGCTTCCTTCCGGACTCGACGTCTCGGTATATCCGCAACGGGGTCGGCACGTCCGACAATGGTCGGCGCGTGGTCTTCGCAATCTCGGAAAATCCCGTCACGTTTCACGAGTTCGGCAGTTTCTTCCGCGACGTGCTGAAGACCCCTGACGCGCTCTATTTCGACGGAAACGTCTCGCGCCTGTGGGCGCCGCAGATCGGCCGCTCCGACGGTGGCTTTCCTCTCGGACCGATCGTGGGCGTTGTGATCGACCGCGACTGAACCGGTCAGAGGCCGAAGGCGGCGTAAGGAATGAACCGCACCGGATCGCCGGGGCGAACATGGCGTTCGCCATCCTCCAACTCGACAAGTCCCTCGGCCCAACTGAGACCGCTTATCCGGCCCGACCCTTCCGAGGCGAACACCTCCGCCCTCCCCTCACGAACCCGGGCGCGCAGATACTCGCGCCGTCCGGGTTTCTTGCGCTTCTCGAAACCGGCGGGGAGATGAAAGCCACCGGGTTCTTCCCATCCCATGCCGGCCAAGAGACCCAGAGCGGGACGCGCGAAGACCAGCGTGCAAACCATCGCCGCCACCGGGTTGCCCGGCAGCCCGAAGACCGGCTTTCCTTGCCACAAGCCCAGCGCCAGCGGGCGGCCCGGCTTGACCGCGATGCGCCATTCCTGCATCGCGCCCGCCTCACGCAGCAGGGCCGACACATGATCCTCATCGCCCGCCGAGGCACCTCCGCTCGTCAGGATCGCGTCCGCCCGTCCTGCCGCGGCATCCAGCCGGTCGCGCAGCGCGGCCCGGTCATCCGGCACCCGTCCCAGGTCGAGCGGCGCGAAGCCGAAGCGTGTGAGCATCGCCAATAGCATCACGCGGTTCGCATCGTAGATCTGACCGGGCCCGGCCTCCTCTCCGGGCTCGAGCAATTCGTCACCGGTCGAAAGCACCGCCACCCGCAAGGGTTCGCGCACCACGACCGACCCAAGCCCAACGGCCGAGATCAGCGCCAGATCGGCCGGCGTCACCACGCGCCCCGCGTGCAACGCGGTCGCACCCTCGACGACATCTTCCCCGGCCTTGCGTGTGTTCGCCCCCAGTTTCAGGGGCCCGCGAAACGCGATCTGACCATCCTGACAACGCACGTCTTCTTCCAGAACGACGGTATCGACCCCCTTGGGTAACGCGGCGCCCGTCAGAACGCGCAGCGCATGGCCCAGCGGCACCGTGCCGTCGAACGGCGCCCCCGCCGCGGCCCGTCCTGACAGGAGAGGCAGCACATGCGCGCCCTCCGCGGCACCACCGGCAAAGCCATACCCGTCGACCGCCGTGTTCGCCTGCGGCGGGTTGGACCGCCGCGCCACGACATCGTCGGCCAGTACACGACCCAGCGCCTCGCAAAGCGGCACCGTTTCGCACGAGGTCACCGGGCCCAGTCGCTTCCGCAGCAGGGCCAAGGCATCGTCCACCGGCGTCCAGTCCACCCCGGCGGGCAGCGCGAAACAATCGTTGCGCAGCGGTGGCGGGCTGATCCCCGACCGTGCCCGCTCAGTCAGCAGCTCGGCCTCGCCAGTTCCCAGGATCCATGCCTCTTCCCGCGCGGCCTCCGGCACGTTATCCATCATCCGCGCCAGTTCCGCCCCATCCAGCCGCGCCAGCGCCTGCGCGAGCAACCGGACCTGCACGCGGTCACGGATCTCGGACGTGTCCGAGGCGGCCAGCTCCGCCCTGACCGCGGGTTCGATCAGGCCGGGCCAGATCTCGGCCAGTACGAAACCGGCATCCCGCCAGGGCTCGAACGGCCAGACGGCCGCCCCGACCTGCCGACGCAAACGTGCCAGTACCGGCAGCCCGGTCAAGACCTGACTGCCGACCGTGGGATTGAAAAAAAGTTGGAAACAGCTCGATGATGCTTTCGCCGCAAGATCGGCTTCACGCCTTTCCGGAACCTCGTCATAGGCGATCCCGGCCTTGCGATAGGGGATGTCGGGCCATCGATCTTCGGCAGGCTTGCCCCAGAACGGGCCAGGAGACTCGAACAGCCGGTTGATGAGCGAGGCCACCTCGAACCGGTTGTTCTCGCCGTTTGCATGATCCGCAAGCCGCGCTTCCAGCCAATCCCACAAAACCAGCGGGTCATCCGACCCGGTGACCCTGCGCGCGAAACCGCGCGGGTAGCCGAAAGGAAAATCGAACGCCGCCAGAACACGGCGGCCCGCCCCGCGTTCCGCCTCGAAGGTCTCGGCCAGCCATTGCTCCGCCTCGTGACGTCCCCGACAATAGACAGGCTCCTCACTCGATCCGGCGCGGGAGATCCCGATCCAGATCGCATCCTTGCGCGGTGTCGCGGGGGCGCGCTTACCGGCTGACCAGTCGACGACAAGGATCGTGTCGAACCCGCTCACAGCCCCACCTCCTTCAGGATGAAACCGGCAATGGCACCCGTGTCGTTCAGGTCGAAGACCGGCCGGTCCAGTTCCAGCGCCGTGTCGCTGGCCACGGCACGGATCGTCCCGTCACGCGGCGCCAGCAACGCGTGGCCCGCCTCGGCGCGAAAGGCTTCGATCTTGGGATGCGCCGCGGCCTTGTAACCCTCGACCAGCACCAGGTCGACGGGGGCCAGCCGCGCGAGCAGTTCCGACAGTGGCGGCTCCGGCGCGTCGCGCAGCTCGGTCATCAGCGCAACGCGGCGATGCGAGGCCAGCAGCACCTCGCGCGCGCCCGCCTCACGGTGGCGATAGCTGTCCCGCCCGGGCTGGTCGATGTCGAAGGCGTGATGTGCATGCTTGACGGTCGAGACCGAGAAACCGCGCCCGGTGATTTCGGCCACCAGCCGCTCCATCAGCCCGGTCTTGCCGGCATTCTTCCAGCCTGTGACGCCATAGACCCTCATTTCGTTTCGACCCGCCGTTCGGCCTCGACCAGATCCTCGGGCGTATTCACGTTGAAGAAAGCCCCGTCATCGAAGGGCGCCGAGGCCGCGCCATGCTTGTCGGTCCACAGCACCACCTTTCGCAACCCGCCCTCAAGCGCCGCGCGCAGATCCGCGCGCAGCGAGGTGGGCCACAGGCCGAAGGTCGGGTGCCGCGTCATCCGCCCCTCTTCCTGCGTGGCGGCAAGCGCGATGGGCGCCCCGGTGCGTTCTGTGGCGCGCGCCAGTCTCTCGACCATATCCAGGGGGAAAAACGGCGTGTCGGCGGCGGCTGTCACGATGTGACGATACCCGGCACCTGCGGCGTATTCCATTCCCGCAAGCACTCCCGCCAGCGGGCCGGGCCGGTCGGGCAGCGTATCGGCGATCACCGGCAGGCCATATTCGGCAAAGCGCGTGGCATCGCCATTCGCGTTGATCACCAGCCGATCCACCTGCGGACCCAGCCGGTCGATCACGCGGTCCAGAAGCGTCACGCCCCCGACGCTCAACGCGCCCTTGTCGCCGCCGCCCATGCGGCGCGCCTGCCCCCCGGCAAGGATCACTCCAAGCGGTCTGTCCATATCCTGCCCTTCAGTTCGCTGCGCTCTTGCGGCGATGTTTGCGCTCTTCCTCGGGCACGCTGGCGGGATCGACATCGCGCGCCAACCGATCCTCGCCCGAGAGGCAGACGAAACGCTGCCCCCGCATCCGACCGATCAGGGTCAGCCCGACCTGCCGCGCGATCTCCACGCCCCATGCGGTGAAGCCCGAGCGAGAGGCGAGCACCGGGATGCCCATCATCGCCGTCTTGATCACCATCTCCGAGGTCAGGCGGCCAGTGGTATAGAGGATCTTGTCCCCCGCCCCCTCGCTTTCGGACAGCATCCAGCCCGCGATCTTGTCCACCGCGTTGTGGCGGCCGACATCTTCCATGTAGACCAGCGGACGGTCCTCGCGGCATAACACCGTTCCATGTATCGCGCCCGCCTCCAGGTAAAGCGACGGCGTGCGGTTGATCTGCGAGGCCAGCGCATAAAGCCACGATGTGCGCACCTCAACCTGCGGCAGGCGTACCTCCTCCAGCCCTTCCATCATGTCGCCGAACACAGTGCCGACGGCACAGCCCGAGGTGCGGGTCTTTTTCTTCAGCTTCTCCTCGTAGGAGGTCTGCCGCTCGGTCCGTACGACGACGGTCTCGAGTTCCTCGTCGTAATCCACGCCCGAGATCACGTCATCGGGCAGCAGCATTCCCTGATTACGCAGGAAACCCAGCGCCAGGTATTCGGGGTAATCGCCGATCGTCATGGCGGTCACGATCTCCTGGCGATTGAGAAAGATGGTCAGCGGCCGCTCCTCGACCACGGCGATACGGGTTGCGGCACCGGTCTGGTCCCCCCCCTCGACGGTCCGCGTCAGGCGCAACGCCGATGGGTCGGGCGCGATCACATAGCCTGTATGCTCGTTCAGTTTCGCCATGCCTCCCCCCATTGCACAGGTCCGGGCCAGCCGGTAAGCCGGTCGGGCCTAACTTAGGGGCTGTGCATGGCTTTCTCCACATCGAATTCGTTTTTCTGGCGCGGCGCGCGCGATGCCCTTCCCTTCATTCTCGTGGCGGGCCCTTTCGGGATGCTGTTCGGTGTCTTCGCGACCGAGGCGGGGCTGGACCTCGTTCAGACGATGGCCTTTTCCATCACCGTCTTTGCCGGAGCGGCGCAACTCACCGCGCTGCAACTGATGACCGAACAGGTACCCACGCTGATCGTGCTGATTTCGGCGCTTGCGGTGAACCTGCGCGTGGCGATGTACTCGGCCTCACTGACCCCCTATCTGGGGCAGGCCAGCCTGCCGATGCGGGCGCTTGCGGCCTATTTCACGGTCGACCAGTCCTATGCCCTGTCGATCATCCGGTTCGAGACCGACCGAACCATGACCCTGCCCGAGCGGATGGCCTATTTCCTTGGAACCAGCGGCCCGATCATGCCCACCTGGTTCGGCATGACCTACCTGGGCGCGGTGCTGGGCAATCGCGTTCCCGACAGCTTCGGGCTCGATTTCGCGTTGCCCATCGCGTTTCTCGCGATGATCGGACCGATGTTGCGCACACCCGCGCACATGATCGCCGCAGGGGCGGCCTGCGCCGTGGCGCTGCTGGCGGCAGGCATCCCCTATAACCTCGGGCTCATCGTCGCGGGACTGGCCGGAATGATTGCCGGCGCGCAGGCCGAGCTTTGGTTCGAAAAGCGAAAGGCCACCGCATGATCCAGCCATCCGACACCACCATCTGGATCGTGATCGCGGGCATGGCCCTGGGCAGCTTTCTGCTGCGCTTTCTCTTCATCGGATTCGTCGGGTCCCGGCCCATGCCCGCTTGGGTCCTGCGGCACCTGCGCTATACGGCGGTGGCGATCCTGCCCGCGCTCGTCGCGCCGCTGGTGGTCTGGCCGCGCGCGACCGATGGCGTCCCGGACCTGCCGCGGATGGCGGCGGCCACGGTGACGCTGGTGGTCGGGTTCTGGAGCAAGAACGTCATCGCCGCGATCCTCAGCGGCGCCCTGACGCTGGCCCTGCTGAGCGCGCTGACCGGTTAGCCCTGCGTGTTCAGACTGGCGTTGTTCGCCTCGAGAGCGCGCTGCAGATCGCCATCGTCATCCTCGAAATACTTGTCCGTGACCACACCCGGGATGGCGCCGAACTGCGCCATCAGCCTGGTAGGCTGGATAACGGGAGAGATGTCCTCGAACCCAGGCACGCGCTTGAGAACCTGCGCCGTGCCGTTGGCGCAGAACCCGCCCGCCGTGGCGCCGATCGTTTGCGCGGCCTGCAGGGCGATCTCGGCCTGCTCGGGCGTCACTTCGATCCGCTGGCGCACCACATGATGCGTGGAGCGCGCATGCGCCCCGCGATAGGCCTTCTCGACCGCGGGCGTGATGCCATAAAGCACGTCGTTCCGCTCGGGGACGACATCGGCATAGAAGGAGCCGGCGGGATCGAAGATCACCCGCTGGCTGCCGTTGATCATGAGCGAGGAGTGCCCGCCCGCGCCCGAGCGATTGTTCACCATCGTGTACAGCGTCAGATAGGCCGGCCCCGCATCGCGATAGGCAACCGCCTGGATCTGCTCCGGCGTGGCCTGCGGACCTTGTGGACCGGCGCAGGCCGCCAGCGTCAGCGCGACGGCGCCAGCGAGGAAAAGCTTGTGCACGGGGAACCCCTCCGGGCTGTCGGTCGGAATCAGGCGGCGAAGATCGCGAGGAAGAGCGCGAGGAAAACCAGGAATACCACGAACCACGTGGTGAATTTCACGAAACCCGCAAAGGTCTTTTCCTGATCGGTGATGTCCATGTCGCCGTGCTTGTATTCAGCCATGAGTGTCAGTCCTGTTCACGTGTTTTCCGCTGAATAAGGGATTCTGACGCGCCTGTCACCACGTCATTCGCGCGCAGGTGGAGCAGGGGCAAAAGGGTTGCAGGGCGGCAGCCCGTAGCCCCAGCGCCACGGCAGGCCGGTGCAGGGCCCTCCCCCCAGCCGCACCGCCAGGTACATCGCCTGCGCAATCGCGCCATAGGCCGTTTCAACCTGCGCCTCGGTGACATCAAGCCTTTGGGAAAGCGTCTTTTTCTCGACCTTTCCGTTGCGCAGCACGCAGGCCTTGAGCGCACGGTCGGCGCTGGCCCGCGCGGCCAGGCTGGCCGCCGCCGAACGGGCACCGCCGGCATCGTGATAGGCGCGGTCATGGGCCACGCAGCAGACCTCCCACGGGGGATGATCGCGCAGCGTCTCGGCATAGGCGGGGAAGATACGGGCCAGAACCTCCCAGCCTGCAGAAATCCCGCCTGAGCAGCCGTCGGTGGTGAACTCCGTGGGCGGCGCAGAGGGCCGCGCCGCCATCAGCGCCGCGTGGGCAGGGCGTTCGGGGGACCAGGACTGGGCCGACCCGGCGGAGGCCAGGAAAACCGCGCAGACCGCGATTTGTACCAAACTCTTGAGCCGCATTGACCGTTTTGTACCCCCTCCGGGCGCCTATTGTTCCGTTTCGTACTGGTCGAGATCGAGCTGGGCCGCAGATGCGAACCACAGCAGGAGCCGACCGGTCGGCGACAGGTCGGCGCGGAAGGCCAGCACCTCGCGCGCAAGCCCCGGATGGTCGGTGATCAGACCGTCCACCCCCATCGAGACGAGGCGCGACATCTCGACCGGGTCGTTGACCGTCCAGGCATAGACATCCTTGCCCGCCCTCTCGGCCGAGCGCAGCAGCGAGGGCGTCACGCGGCCGGAGCTGACCGCGATGAAATCGCCCTCGAGCCCGGTGAGGTCGCCCACCGCCGTGGCGGCGAGGACGCCGGTGCGCCAGTCGGGGCGCAGCTTGCGCATTTTCTGCACGGCGGGGTATTTCAGCGACATGATGGCGACCTGATCGGCCATGCCCATCTCCTCGACGATCTCGATCACGCGGTTTTCCAGATCCTCGTCATGGCCGTAATATTTCAGCTCGATGATCACCTTCGACCGGCCCTGGGCCGCGGCCAGCACGTCGCTGAGGGTGGGCGTGCGCTCCTCGGCGAAATCGGGGCCGTACCAGCTGCCGATGTCGATATCGTCGAGGTCCGACATGGTGGCGTCCCAGACCTTGGTCGGCACGCCGGCAAGCTTCATGAAATCGCTGTCATGGATCACCACGACGACGCCGTCGGCGGTCTCCTGCACATCGACCTCGACCCAGTCGGCGCCGTCGTCGAGCGCACGGTGCACCGAGGCCATCGTGTTCTCGGGCGCGGACCCCGCCGCGCCGCGATGGCCGATCACCTGGGCATGGTCGCGCGCATCGGCAGCGGCCAGCAGCCGGTCGCCTGTCCATATCCCGACGACCAGCAGCACCAGCCCCGCCACCAGCACGGCGCGCAGACCGCCGCGTTCGGAGGCCTGCGCGGGGATCGCGGCACGGTCGGGAAGCCGGCCGAGATAGCCGTCGAGCAGGACCGCCAGCGCGGTCAGTGACAGCGCCGCGAGCGCCAGCCCGGCCAGCGCCCAGAGCGTGACCAGCAGGGCCGTCACACCAAGGGCAAGGCGCAGATCGGTCTCGGCACTGAGGGGAACGAGGTTCAGCAGACCCGAGGCGGCAAGGGCGATCGCGGCCCCGATTGCCAGCCGCAGCAGCAGCCAGAGCAGGATGTCGCGCTGAAGGGGGCCGCGCCGCCCCTGCATCCGGGCGGTGCTTGCCGTGAAGGCGGCGGCGGGGTGTACCGCCTCGAACAGGACGAGGTGCAGCGCCAGCGCCCAGGAGGACAGGCGGCGGATCAGCACGAAGGCCATCGCCGCGAGGAGCGCCGCTATGAGCGCCACCGCAACGACGAATTCGGGCGGTTTCACGGAGAGGTAATAGTTGATGTCATGCGCGGTCAGCCGCCACAGGGCGATGAGGCCAGCCAGCGCAAGGAAGGGCGCGGCGATCAGCAGCACCCGCAGGATCAGCCGCAGCGCAAAGCCGAAGATCCCGCGCAGCCGCCACACCACCAGCCCCAGACCCGCGCGACCTGCGGCGAGCGGGCCGGATTTGCCCGAGCGCAGCGCGGCGGCGAGCACGGCAAAGCTCAGCACCTCGGCCACCAGCAACACGCTGAGTGCGACCAGCGTCACGACGAAGCCCCATGGCGAGAGGATGAACCAGGCGATGTCCTGGTCGGTCAGGGCCGATTGTGCGGAGCTTTCGACCGCGAGGCGGATCACCAGCGCGGCGGTCGGGGCGACGAGCGCCAGCGCAAGCAGCCGCAGCCCGAAATAGAGCGGTACGGCAAAGGCCTTGACGCGCCATGCGCTGCGATAGGTGTCGATAACGGTAGAGAGATGCGACACGGGCGGCGACCTCCGGCAGCGGGTTCACGGCCATTGAGCGCGGTGCCGTCCCGAAAATCAAGCCGGGGGTCTATGTCTTTTCCGTGACCGTGTCCGTTGATCCATCGAGATCCTGTGCGAGCCGGAAACCGATGCGATGCGCGGGGCCGTCCTTGCGCGGTTTCGGCAGCGCGCGGAGCATCACGCTGAGCTGGCTGACATGCTGGATCAGCTGCGTCTTGGACCCGGTGGCGTCACTGCCGTAGAAGGTGACGATGTCGGGGTCGAAATAGCCCATCCCCTCGATCCGCAGCACGCCGGTATTGTCGCCGGCAAAGCCCATCGCGACCTCATGCTCGGAATCGAGCTGTTTCTCGAAATTCTGGATGTAGAGGATCAGCCGTTCATAGGCCCAGTGCGCGGGGCTCTTGGACTTGGCCGCCTGTTTCATCGGCCCGGGCACGTCGCCCAGCCGCGCGCGGCTGTCGGGGTCGGCATGAACCTCGTGGCAGCGGGGCAGCACCTCGGCCTCAGCGGCCTCGGCGGTGGTTTCGATATTTTCGCCCATCGGTCAGTCCTTGCGCTGGTAGAGCCAGGCGCCATCGGCGCGGGCCGTGCGGGTCACGGCGCCAATGTGGTAGAGGTGGTTCACATGCGCAACCGCCTCGACCAGGGCGAGGCCATATTCGCCCTCGCCGATGGTGCGCTTGAAGAGCGGCGCGAAGCAGTCGGCGGCGGTCTTGGGCGTGTCGAGATGGCGCAGCAGACGGTCGAGCGCGTGGTGGTGATTCTCGATCAGTTGGCGCATCCGCGTGGGAAGGCCGGTAAAGGGCAGCTTGTGCCCGCCCAGCGCCAGGTGATCGGGCCGGGCCAGCGGCTCCAGCCGTTCGCAGGCTTCCAGCCAGTCGGCCAGCGGGTCGGCCAGCGGCTCGGTCGCGTAGACGCCGATATTGGGGCTGATGGAGGACAGGATCTGGTCGCCGGTCAGCACGAGGGCGTCGTCGCGGCTCCAGAAGGTCGCGTGTTCGGGGGCATGGCCATTGCCGATATGCACGTCCCAGTCGCGCCCGCCCATGCGGATGACATCGCCCTGCTTCACGCGGGTGAAGCCCAGCGGCATGGGATGGACCATGTCGGAGAAGTTGAAGGGCCGTTCGGCCATCCGCTTGGCCAGCACCTCGGGCGCCATTCCGGCGCTGCGGTAATAGTCGAGCGTTTCCTCGGGCCACGCCTCCTGCACGTCGAGCGTCAGCATCCGCGCGAAGAGCCAGGCGGTGCGGGTGGTGACGAGCTCGGCCCCGTGCGCGGACTGGAACCAGCCCGCGTTGCCCATGTGGTCGGGGTGGTGATGGGTGGCGACGACGCGGGTGACGGGCTTGCCCCCCAGGGGGCCGGCCATCAGGCTTTCCCAGATGCCGCGGGTCTTTTTCGAGGAGAAGCCGGTATCGACCACCGTCCAGCCGTCGCCGTCGTCCAGCGCGTAGACATTGACATGGTCGAGCTTCATCGGCAGCGGCAGGCGCATCCAGAGCACGCCCTCGGCCACCTCGATCGCCTCTGCGGGCGCGGGCGGTTCGTCCCAGGGGTAGCGCAGGATGCGGGATTGTCCTCCGTCCATCATGCGGCCAGATCGTCGAGGTTCATGGCGTAGAGACCGGCCGAGCCGGACTGCGCATGGGTCAGCAGCGCGGCATGTTCGGGCAGCATCCGGTCGATATAGAAGCGCGCCAGCGTCTCGCGCGGGCTGCCCGGTTCGGTCATCGCCGCCTTGAGGTGGAAATGCGCGCCCAGCACGCGGGCGAAGGCACGCAGGAAAGGCACGGCCCCGGCAAAGCGGTCGTCCATGTCGGCCTGCGCGACCAGCCATTCGGTGCCTTCGCGAAGGGTTTCGGTCGCCTGCCAGACGGCCTCGGCCAGGTCCTTGTGGCTGGAGCGGGCCTGTTCGGCATTGGCCTCGATCTCGTCGAGCAGACGGAAGGCGGCCTCGCCCCCGTCCATCATCTTGCGTGCCACGAGATCCATCGCCTGGATCCCGTTCGTGCCCTCGTAGATCGTGGTCACGCGCACGTCGCGGGCATACTGGGCGGCGCCCGTCTCCTCGACGAAGCCCATGCCGCCATGCACCTGGATGCCCATGTTCGACACCTCGACCCCGGTATCAGTGCCGAAGGCCTTGGCGATGGGGGTCAGGAAGGCCGCGCGTTTCGCCCAGTGTTCCTCGCCCGTCGCCTCCTCCATGTCGATGGCCACGGCGCAGGCCAGCGCGATGGCACGGGCGGCATAGACCTCGGCCTTCATGGTCATCAGCATCCGGCGCACATCGGCATGGGCGGCGATGGAATAGCCGTGGATCGAGCGGCCCTGGCGGCGCTCCAGCGCATAGGCCAGCGCGTGTTGCAGCGCGCCCTCGGCGGCGCCGATGCCCTGCCCGCCCACTCCGAGGCGGGCGTTGTTCATCATGGTGAACATCGCGGCCATGCCGCCATGTTCCGGCCCCACCAGCCAGCCGGTCGCGCCGTCATACTGCATGACGCAGGTCGGCGAGCCGTGCAGGCCCATCTTGTGTTCGAGGCTGACCACCTTGAGATCGTTCGCGCGGCCCGGTTCGCCATCGGCGTCGGGGATGTATTTCGGCACGAGGAAGAGCGAGATGCCCTTGGTCCCCGGCACGCCATCGGGCAGGCGCGCCAGCACGAGGTGGCAGACATTGGCGGCGAAATCGTTGTCGCCCCAAGAGATGTAGATCTTTTGCCCGGAGATCGCATAGGAGCCTTCGCCATTGGGCACGGCCTTGGACGTCAGAGCGCCCACATCCGATCCCGCCTGCGGTTCGGTCAGGTTCATGGTGCCGGTCCATTCGCCCGAGATCAGCTTGGGCAGGTAGGTGGCCTTGAGCGAGTCGCTGGCATGGTGTTCCAGCGCCTCGATCTGGCCCTGGCTCATCAGTGGGGCGAGTTGCAGCGAGAGGCAGGCCGCGCTCATCATCTCGTTCACGGCGGTGGTCACCGTCATGGGCAGGCCCAGCCCGCCATATTCGGGATCGGCGCTGATGCCGACATAGCCGCCTTCGGCGATCGCGCGGAACCCGTCGGCGAAACCGGGCGAGGTGCGGACCACGCCGTTTTCAAGCCGCGCGGGATGCTGGTCGCCATTGCGCTGAAGCGGCGCCATCACCACCTCGCACATCTTTCCGGCCTCGTTGAGGATGGCGGAGACGACATCGGAGGTGGCGTCGGCAAAGCGGTCGGTGCCCGCGACCTCGTCGAAGCCGACGACATGGTCGAAGAGGAATTGATAATCGGTGACGGGGGCGCGATAGGGCATGGTTTCTCCCGGATGTCTGATCTGGGCTTCGTCTGATCTGGGCCGGGCGCGGGCGGGCTTGGAATCGCCGGGCCGCGCCGGTATTCATCGAGGCTTGGACGATTACCTATCGCCCTGCCCGCCTCAAGCAACCAAAACGCCGCGTCATAGCGGTTTTCGGAGCCTTTCGCCGGTTATGGACATGCAGACCACCCTTCGCCTGACCGCCGACACGGCGGGGATCGCCCGTGCCGCCGCGCTGCTGAGCGAGGGGCGGCTGGTCTCGTTTCCGACCGAAACGGTCTATGGGCTGGGTGGCGATGCGCGCCAGGGCCGTGCCGTGGCGGCGATCTACGAGGCGAAGGGGCGGCCGAGTTTCAACCCGCTGATCGCGCATGTGGCCTCGGCCGAGGCGGCGCGGGACCTGGTTGCGTGGTCGGACGAGGCCGAGAGGCTGGCGGCGGCGTTCTGGCCGGGACCGCTGACGCTGGTCCTGCCGCTGAAGGAGGGTCATGGCGTGTCCTCGCTGGTGACCGCGGGGCTGGAGACGCTGGCGGTGCGCGTGCCCGCGCATCCGGTGGCGCAGGCCCTGCTGGAACAGGTGGGCGGGCCGGTGGCCGCGCCCTCGGCCAACCCGTCGGGGCGGATCAGCCCGACCACGGCGGAGCACGTGCTGGCGGGGCTTTCGGGGCGGATCGCGGCGGTGCTGGATGCCGGGCCCTGCGGCGTGGGGGTGGAATCGACGATCCTGGGGCTGTCGGGCGAGCCGGTGCTGCTGCGGCCCGGCGGGGTCGCGGGCGAGGAGATCGAGGCGGTCCTGGGCGCATGGCTCAAGAGGGACGAGAGCGGGGCGATCACCGCGCCCGGGCAGCTTGCCTCGCATTACGCGCCCGAAGCGGCGGTGCGGCTGAACGCGGACCGCGCCGAGGGGGACGAGCTGTTGCTGGGCTTCGGCGAGATGGCGTGTGACCTGAACCTGTCGGCGTCAGGCGATCTGGCGGAGGCGGCGGCCGCGCTGTTCGCTGCGCTGCACGCGCTGGACGCGCGGGGCCGGCCCATCGCCGTCGCGCCGATCCCCGAGCGGGGGCTGGGCGTGGCGATCAACGACCGGCTGCGGAGGGCGGCGGCGCCCCGCTGAGGACGGCCCGCTCAGGCGTGGCCGGCGCTGGCCGAGAGCGTCAACGGGTCGACGCCGAGGGAGTTGAGCGCGGCCTCCCACTTGTCGGGATCGGGCTGGCCGAAGACCAGATCCTCGGAGGCGTCGGCGGTCAGCCAGCCATTCGCGCCGATCTCTTCCTCGAGCTGGCCGGGGCCCCAGCCTGAATAGCCCAGCATCATCAGAGCGCGCTGCGGGCCGCGGCCGCCGGCGATATCCTCGAGAATGTCGAGCGTGGCGGTCATGGAGAAACCCGGCGCCACGTTGAGCGAGTGCAGGTTGGCGTCGTAATCGGAGCTGTGCAGGACAAAGCCGCGCCCGGTTTCGACCGGGCCGCCGAAGCGCACCGGCGCGTCGGCCACGGCGGGGATGCCGCAGGAGATCTCGAGCTGTTCCAGCAGCGCCTTCATGGGCAGGTCGGCGGGCTTGTTGACGATGAGACCCATCGCCCCGTCCTCGCCATGGCTGCACAGGTAGATCACCGAATGGTCGAATCGCGGATCGCCCATTCCGGGCATCGCGATCAGAAGTTTTCCGGTCAGATCCATCATGTGCGCGTCACCTCTCGTTATTTCTCAAGAATGGAGGTCGCGCGCGCCCGGTGCAAGGGTTGCGGGGGTGAAAGCGCGGCTGACCCGAACGTGACTTGGCAAAGGGCGCGACATGGCGCATCTATGAGGCATGTTGAAACGGATCGCATATGCGGCGGCGGTGGCCGTCAGCTTCGCGGCGCCTGCTTTTGCCGGTGGGGCGGAGGGGTTGGCACGGCTAGAGGTGCTCGATGGCGGCATGACCTCGCGCGGGACCTATCTGGGCGCGCTGCACCTGAGCCTGGCCGAAGGGTGGAAGACCTATTGGCGGGCACCGGGCGATGCGGGGATCCCGCCGCAATTCGACTGGTCGGGTTCGCGCAACGTGGCCGGGGTGGCGATCACCTGGCCCACGCCACATGTGTTCGAGCAATCGGGGATCCGCACCATCGGCTATTCGGGTGAACTGGTCCTGCCGGTGGAGATCACCCCGGCGCGGGCGGGCCAGCCCGTGGCGCTGCGCGGGCGGATGGATTTCGGCGTCTGCAAGGATGTCTGCGTGCCGGCGGAGCTGGATTTCGATCATGCGCTGGACGCGGGCGCCGGGCGCAACCCGGCCATCGCGGCGGCGCTGGCGCAGCGGCCCTATTCGGCGCGCGAGGGCGGCGTGCGATCCGCCACCTGCCACCTGCGCCCCACGCGCGACGGTATGCAGGTCGAGGCGCATATCGCCATGCCCTCGGCGGGCGGGGAAGAGGTCGCGGTGATCGAGACGGGCAATCCCGCGCTCTGGGCCTCGGAGACCGAGACCGCGCGGCAGGGCGGCACGCTGGTCGCGCGCTCGGAGATCGTGAGCGGCACGGGCGGGGCATTCGCGCTGGATCGGGGCGAGATCCGGATCACGGTGCTGGGCGCCCGGCACGCGGTCGATATCCGGGGCTGCACGCCCGGGTGATGGCGCGCTCCCCTCTTCTCGGTGCCTTGGCGGTAGTGCTGCGCGAGGACCACGTCTTGCTGGCGCAGCGCGGCAAGGATCCGGGGCGTGGCCTGTGGGGATTTCCCGGCGGGCATGTCGAATGGGGCGAGACGGTCGCCCAGACCGCCATGCGCGAGCTGCGCGAGGAGACCGGGATCGCCGCGCGCTCGGGCGAGATCCTGACCCATTACGACCTGATCCTGCGCGAGGGTGGCGAGGTGGTGACGCATTACCTGCTGGTGGGTGTCGCCTGCACCTATGTCTCGGGAGAGCCGCGCGCCGATGACGACGCGATGGACGCAGCCTGGATCCCGGTGAGGGACGTGCGCGCGAAACGGCTTCCGCTGATCGAAAACGTCGATACCCTGTTGTCGCTGGCGATCCGGCGCGATCTCATGTCCGGGCGCGGCGACTGAACCAGAGCGCCGAGCCGGAGGCGAGAAGCAGCGACAATGCGGCCCCGCCGGCAAGGAACAGAAGCAGGCCCGTTTGCATCGCCGGCCGGTCGGCAAGGACCGGCATCGCCTGAAGCAGCGGCTGCGGAAGCGCCCCGGTGACCAGCGGCCAGAGCATGGTGACCCCCAGCCAGACCGCGAGCGCCGCCGCCAGCGCCCCGGTCGCCCGGCGTATCCGGGCATCGGGCGCACGCACGGCACGGCGCATGGCGCGCATCGGGCGACCCAGGTCGCGCTGGATCGCGATCAGGACCGGCACCACCACCAGCACCAGCCCCATGCCGAAGCCCAGCCCGTAGACCAGCGAGATCACCGTGGGCTTGAGGAACTGCGCCTGTTGCGAGCTTTCGTAGAGCAGCGGCGCAAGGCCCAGCACGGTGGTCAGCGTGGTCAGCATCACCGGGCGCAGACGGTCGGTCGCGCCCTCGATTATAGCCGGCACGAGGCCGCGTTCCTGCGCGTATTCGTCGATCGTCGTCACCAGCACGATGGAATCGTTGATGATGATGCCGGTCATGCCCAGCACGCCCACCACGGTGAACATCGACAGCGGCACGTCCCAGATGTAATGGCCCCAGATCGCGCCGACGAGGCCGAAGGGGATGATCGCCATCACCACCAGCGGGCGCGTCCAGCTGGCAAAGACCCAGGCCAGCACGAGGTAGATGCCGGTGAGGCAGAGGATCAGCCCGGTGCGCGCATCGCTGAGGAACTCGCTTTCCTGTTCGCTGAGACCCGAGAGGCGCCATTCGACCTGCTGCTCGGAGGCGATGCGGGGCAGGATCTCGGTCTTGAGGGCCTGGGTGATTTCCTCGGCGCGGGCGGGGTCGTCCTCGGAGATGTCGCCGGTGACCGAGATGACGCGGATGCCGTTCTCACGCCGGACGGTAGAAAAGCCGGTCTCGGACCGGACCGAGACGATGTCGGCCAGCGGCACATAGACGCCCTGCGGGCTGCGCAGCAGGGTGCGGTCGAGGAAATCGGCAGTCAGTTCGTCCTCGGGCAGTTCGACGCGGATCTCGGCGCTGCGCGGGCCCACGGGATAGGTCGCGGCCTCGATCCCGTTGAGGCGGTGGCGCAGCACGCGGCCCAGCGTTTCGGTGGTGAAGCCCATCGCCTGCCCCTGCGCGGTGAGATCGACGATGATCTCTTCCTTGTCATAGGCGAGGTTGTCCTCGACCGCCGAAACCTCGGGGTATGGCAGCAGAGCCTGTTTCAGCGCCTCGGAGGCGGATTTGAGCGTGTCCACGTCGGCGCCGTAGAACTGCACGTCGAGCGCATCGCCGCCGGGGCCCGAGCGCCAGCCGCGGAAGCTGATGGTTTCGGCCATCGGGTGGCGGGCGACGCGGTCCTGCAACTCGGCCACGAAGGCGAAGGAGGAATAGCCGGGCCGCAGGTCGGCGTCGATCAGCTCGATCGAGATGCCGCCCAGAAGATCCCCGTCCTTGCCCTCGGTCCCGGCGAGACCGTAGCCCGCATTGCCGCCGATCTCGGCCATGACGAAATCGACCGGGTTGACGCCGATACGCTCTTCCAGTTCGGCGGCCAGTTCCTCGGTCGCGCGCTGAAGCTCGCGCATCTGTTCCAGCGTGTCGCGGCGCGTGGCGCCCTCGACCATCGCGAAATTGCCGGTGACCGAGCCCTGTTCGGGGGCGTTGAAGAAACGCCATTGCACGTCGCCGCCGATGACCAGCGCGACCTGCGAGGCCAGGAGCGCGATGGCGCCCGCCAGCACCACGTAGCGCGCGGTGACGATCCAGCCGACGAGCGGGCGGAAGAGCTTCTCGCGCATCCAGCGGAAGCCCGCGTTCACCACCCGGTTGGGCCAGTCGTACCAGTGCTGTTTCGCGGAATGCGCGATGGCATGGGACATGTGGTTGGGCAGGATCAGGAAACATTCCACCAGCGAGGCCAGCAGCACCGCGATCACGGTGAAGGGAATGTCGCGGATCATCTCGCCGAAGCGCCCGCCGATGGCGACGAGACCGAAAAAGGCGATCACCGTGGTCAGCGTCGCGGCGAAGACCGGCATCGCCATGCGCCGCGCCGCGTTCTCGGCGGCCACGACCGGCGCCTCGCCCAGGCGGCGCGCGCGGAAATCGGCGTGTTCGCCCACCACGATGGCGTCATCGACCACGATGCCCAGCGTGATGATCAGCCCGAAGAGCGAGACCATGTTGAGCGAGATCCCCGCCATGTACATCACCGCGATGGCGGCGAACATCGCGGCCGGGATGCCGGCAGCCACCCAGAAGGCGATGCGGGCATTGAGGAAGAGGAAGAGCAGCGCCACGACCAGCCCCAGCCCCATCAGGCCATTGTCGACGAGGATGTTCAGGCGGTCGGTGATGGCCTGCGCGCGGGTGCGGATCAGCTCGATCGTGACGCCCTCGGGCAGGGAAAGCTGCATCTCGGCGGCGGCCTCCTCGACCCGGTTCTGGATGCGGATCGCGTCGCCCTGGTCGGAGCGGTCGATGCGGATCGACATGGCCGGATCCTCGCCCACGAAATAGGAGCGCAGGCGGGTCACGCCCTCGACCCTTATGGTCGCCACGTCGCCTATGGTGAGCTGCGAGCCGTCGGGGTTGGAGCGCAGAACGATGCGCTCGATCTCTTCGGGCGTTCGGCGCTCCTCGCCGGTGCGGACGCGGGCATTGGCGCCGGTCACGTCGCCCGCCGGCGCGGCATCGACCTCGGCGGCGATGGCCTGCGCGATCTCGGCCAGTGTGACATCGTTGGCGATGAGCTGCATCGTGGGCACCTCGACCAGCGTGCGGGGGGCCGCGACGCCGCGGATCGTGGTACGGGTGACGCCTGCCTCGAACAGCCGGGTGATGAACTCGTCGGTGTAGAGCGCGAGTTGCGCGGGGTCCGTGGGCCCGGAGATCACCACGTCGGTCACGCGGTCGCGCCAGGCACCGCGCCGAACTTCGGGCTCCTCGGCCTCCTCGGGGAGGGTGGTGATGCTGTCCACGGCGGTCTGCACGTCATCGGTGGCGCGCGACATGTCGGTGCCCGGCTCGAATTCGAGATTGATCGAGGCGCTGCCCTCGCGCGAGGAGGAGGAGGTGCTTTCGACCCCGTCCACGGCAAGCAGGGTGGGTTCGAGAACCTGGACGATCGCGCTGTCCACGTCCTCGGGGCCGGCCCCTTCCCAGACGACCGAGACGGAGACGGATTCGACGATCACGTCGGGAAAGAACTGCGCCCGCATGTTGGGCATGGAGGCCACGCCCAGCACCAGCAGCACCACCAGCAGAAGGTTCGCGGCGGTGCGGTGGCGGGCGAAATAGCTCAGGATCCCCTTGGCGGGACCGGGAATGGGGCGCATCGCCTAGCCCCCCATCCGGGATTCGATGCGCTGGACGAGTTGCGCGGGAACGGCGGCAGCGGAGAGTTGCGCCAGCATGCGTTGCTTGACCTCGTCCGGCATGCCAGCGTTGCCTTCGATCAGCGCCACGAGGCGCGCGCGGCGTTCGTCGGACAGTTCGATCGTGTCGGGCTCTGGCGCGGCCTGCCCCTCCTGCCGGAGCGGGCGCACCTTGATGCCGGGGCCGAGAAGCGGCGTGCGGCCCACCACGATCTCGCGACCCGCCAGACCGTCGCCGCGCAACAGCACTTCGTCGCCCTGGCGGCGGACGAGGGTGACGGGGATGACCTCCAGCCGGTCCTCGGGACCCAGCGCCAGTACGGTACCGGCGGCGTCGAGCGCGGAGGCGGGCAGGCGCACCACGGCGTCGAGCGGCGGTTCGCGCACGCTTACGGTGACGAAATCGCCGGGCTTGAAGGCCGGGGCGCGGTCGAGGCTGGCATAGATCACGCGGCCCGACTGCCCCTCGCCCGCCGTGCCGCTGTCGCGGCTGATGGTGCCGGTGGCGGAGAGATCCACGCCCGAGACGTCGAGCGTGGCGGTGACGGGCGCGTCGATCAGCCGCCCGTCGTCGTCGAGAAGACGGACATATTGCGCGGTGGAGACGCGGAAGGCGACCTCGAGATCGTCGGCATCCACAAGTTCGGCCAGCTTCTCGTTGGCCGAGACCAGCCGCCCCTCGACCAGCGAAACGCTGGCGAGCGTGCCGGAGAAGCGGGCGGAAAGCGTCATGTCGTCAAGATCGCGCTGCGCCTCTTCCAGTGCCAGTTGCGCGCGGGCCAGCCGGGTGGCGGCCTGGTCGAGCCGGGTTTCGGCCTGCGCCTCGGCGATGCGGCGGGCCAGCACGGCCTGCCTTGCGGCGGCGGCGGCGAGTTCGGCGGTTTCCACCGTGGCGGCGGTGCCGACGCCGCGTTCCTCGAGATCGCGCTGACGCTGGAGAGCGCGTTCGCGCAAGCTCGCCTGATCCTCGCCCGCGACAAGCTCGGCCCGGGCGAGTTCGAGGGCGCGTTCGGCGTCGCGCCGTTCGGCCCGCGCATCCTGAAGATCGGCGCGGGCGCGGTCGAGCGCGGCCTGCGCATCGGCAGGATCGAACCGGACCAGCACCTCGCCTTCCTCGACCTCTCCACCTTCCTCGAAATTCGGGGCCAGCTCGACCACCCGCCCGCCCGAGGGGGCGCGCAGTTCCAGCGTGCGGCGGCTTTGCACCTGACCATAGGCCTGAAGTTCGGGGGTGACGGTGGCAAGCTCGACCAGGACGAGGTTGACGGCAAAGACCCGCTCGCGCGCCTGGGGCGGGCGGTTGTCGCGGGCCATACGCTCCTGCACGGCCTGCATCACCAACTGCGCCGCAAACAGCAGCAGCGCGACGGTGAGCGCCGCGAGGAATACGCCAAAGAGGCTTTGCCGGAGAAATTTCATGCGTCTTTACCTGCTCAACCGCACTTGCGGACATGCCGAAAAGGTAGCTGGCACCGAAAGAATGCCAAGCTGCCCGCCGTCGTCATGGGGTTAAACGCGCAACCTGTCTACTTCCGTCGCCGGTGTTCGTCCAATCTGGGAAAAATTTCGACGAAGTTGCAGGGGCGGTGGCGATAGTCGAGTTGTTTTTCCAGGATGCCGTCCCAGGCGTCCTTGCAGGCGCCGGGGCTGCCGGGCAGCGCGAAGAGGTAGGTACCGCCCGCCACGCCCCCAGTGGCGCGGGACTGCACGGCGGAGGTGCCGATCTTTTCCATCGATATGATGGTGAAGACGGTGCCGAAGGCGTCGATCTCCTTCTCATAGACATCCCGGTGCGCCTCGACCGTCACGTCGCGCCCCGTCAGCCCGGTGCCGCCCGTCGAGATTACCACGTCGATACCCGGGTCGGCCACCCAGGCGCGCAGTTGCTCGGCGATCTCGGCGCGCTCGTCGCGGATGATCCGGCGGTCGGCGACGACATGGCCCGCGCGCTCGATCCGGTCCACGAGGGTCTGGCCGGAGCGGTCCTCTTCGGGCGTGCGGGTGTCGGAGACGGTGAGGACGGCGATGCGGACGGGGATGAACTCGAGGCTCTCGTCGATGCGGGACATCAGGCTTTCTCCAGTATGGCGAGGCGGAGGGCGAGCGCGGCGAAGATGCCGCCGGTGAGCCATCCAAGCGCGCGGGTGGCGCGGGGATTGGCGGCAAGGCCGCGGCGGGCGCGGCCGGCGAAAAGACCCACCGCGGCGTTGATGACGAAGCCGCCCAGCGCGATGACCGAGCCAAGCAGAAGGAATTGCGGCAGGATGGGGCCGCGGGCGGGGTCCACGAATTGCGGAATGAAGGCCAGCACGAAGAGGATGACCTTGGGGTTCATCAGGTTCACCGCCAGCCCGTCGCGGAAGGCGCGGGACGCGCGGCTCGGCGGGGCCTGCTCGGGTGTCGCGCCATGGCGGATTGCAGCCCAGGCGAGCCAGAGCAGGTAGGCCACGCCCGCCCAGCGGATCGCGTCGAAGAGCCAGGGCATCGCCGCCACCAGCGCGCCGAGCCCGAGCCCCGCCAGCGCCACATGCGCCATGACGCCCAGCGTGATCCCGGCGCTGGCCGCGACCGCCGCGCGGGGACCGGAGCGCAGGCCCTGGCCCAGGCAGAACATCATGTCGGCGCCGGGCGTGAGGTTGAGCGCCAGGGCGGCGGGCAGGAAGGCCAGGAGCGTGAGCGCGTCGATCATCAAATCTCGAACCAGTTCACGGTGGGTCCGAGATTGGCGACATCGCTGGTGCCGATCCGGCCGCGCGCGCCCCAGCTGTCATGGATATGGCCGCAGAGCACGAGGCGCGGGCGCAGCCTTTCGACGGCGTCGCGCACGGCTTTGGAGCCGACGGACTGGCCCTGCGAGGTCCTGTCCGCAGTCCCCTTGGGCGGGGAATGGGAGATCAGGATATCGCAGCGATCGCAGCGCGACAGGCGCTCGGCGGCCTCGGTTTCGGACAGGTTGCAGGACCAGTCGCCGAAGGGCGGGGGCGGCACGGCGCTGCCCAACCCGAAGAGGCGCAAGCCGTCGAACGTCATACCCTGCCCGTGCAGGGTGATGACCCCCTCGGGCGCTGCCTCGCGCAGTTCGAAGGCGCTTTCCGCATTGCCGGGGACGAGGACCAGCGAGGCCTCGATGCCCGAAAGCATCGCCATCGCCTCGTCGAGCCCCTCGCGCATGTTGCAATAATCCCCTGCCCCGATCACCAGATCGGCCTCGGCGCTGGCGGCGACGATATCGGCGGCGCGGGCGCGGGCCATGTGCAGGTCGGAAAAGGCCAGGATCTTCATGTCCGCGCGTCCAGTCTGGCCTTGAGTTCGAGAAGGTCGGCCCATGCCTCGCGTTTCAGGTGCGGGTTGCGCAGCAGGTAGGCGGGGTGGAACATGGGTATGACCGGCAGATCGAGTCCCTGCGTCCAGATGCCCCTAAGACGCGTGATGCCGCGCCGGCCAAGCACGGCGTCGCAGCTGATGTTTCCCATGATGACAAGAATCTCGGGCTGCGCCAGCGCGACATGGCGTTCGAGGAACGGCTTCATCATCGCGATCTCGTCGGGCTTGGGATCGCGGTTCTGCGGCGGCCGCCAGGGCAGGACATTGGTGATGTAGACGTTTTCGGCGCGGCTGAGACCGATAGCCTCGAGCATCCGGTCGAGAAGCTGCCCCGCGCGGCCGACGAAAGGGCGCCCCTCGCGATCCTCCTCGCGGCCCGGCGCCTCGCCCACGATCATCACGCGGGACCCGGGCTGACCGTCGGAGAAGACGAGCTTGCGCGCGCCCTTTTTCAGCTCGCAATGCTCGTAGGCCTCCATCGCGGCGCGCAACGTCTCGAGGGAGGCCGCGGATTTCGCGGCGGCGTGTGCGGCGGCGACCGGGTCGGCCTTGGGCGCGGGCGCAACCGGGGTCCCGGGTTGCTCGGTCGCGGCTCGACGGGCCAGCCACGGCGCTTCGTCCGGGAGCGCGTAGCGATCCACGGGCGCATCGCCGATGGTCTCGGTCGCGCCGAGTTCCATCTGCCACTCGAGCAGCGCGCGGGCGGTGTAGTGGTCGAGGTGGTCGAGAGCCGATTCCATGCGCCCCAATCTATCCGACGGGGCGGGAAGGGAAAGGCGGCAGGTTGCGCTTGCGCGCGGCGCGGGATGCGCCATGTTCGGGATATGGTGTTGCGACTGTTCCTTGTGCTGGTCTGGCTGCTGGCCGGGCCGAGCCATGCCCAGATCGGAGAGCGGATCGGGATCGGGCCGGATTGCCCGATGGGCTCGACCCCTTGCGGGATGCGGACCTGCTGCCCAACCGGCACGCGCTGCACGCCCGACGGCAGTTGCGTACCGCTCGGCGGAACCTATTGCGGGGGGGGACGCTCATGCCCGGCCGGGACGGTCTGCGCCAATGGCGGGCTGCGCTGCGTGGCCCCGGACCGGGCGGCGGAGATGCCCGACCTGGAGTTCCGCGAAAGCGACGACCGCATCAGGTGTCTGCCCGGCGGCGATTGCGCGCGGCCGGGATGGTTCTTGTGCGAGGAGACCGGCTCGCAATGCCGCTCGGGCTGGAAATGCTCGGCCGGCCGGGGCTGCGTGCCGGTGAAGGCGGTCGATTGCGGTATGGGCAAGTATTGTCATCCCGGCGAGCGTTGCCTGCCGGAGGGGGGATGCGCCCCGGAGTGAGCCAGGTGGCGCCCGCCCCCATTGCCGTGCCCGCGCACCGCGCCTATAAGCGGGGCCGATCGACAGACCGGAGCCCGCTGCCATGGAATTCGCCCACCGACATCTTCTTGGCATCGAACAGCTGTCGCAGGCGGATATTACCACGATCCTCGACCTCGCCGAGACCTATGTCGATCTGAACCGCCGCGCGGCGAAACGCTCGGACGTGCTGGCGGGGCTGACGCAGATCAACATGTTCTTCGAGAATTCGACGCGCACGCAGGCCAGTTTCGAGCTTGCGGGCCTGCGGCTGGGCGCGGATGTGATGAACATGTCGATGCAGGCGTCGTCCATCAAGAAGGGCGAGACGCTGATCGACACGGCGATGACGCTGAACGCGATGCATCCTGACCTGCTGGTGGTGCGGCACCCGCATTCCGGCGCGGTGGACCTGCTGGCGCAGAAAGTCAATTGCGCCGTTCTGAACGCGGGCGACGGGCGGCATGAACACCCCACGCAGGCGCTGCTGGACGCGCTGACCATCCGCCGGGCCAAGGGGCGTCTGCACAGGCTCAACATCGCGATCTGCGGAGATGTCGCGCATTCCCGCGTGGCGCGGTCGAACCTGATCCTGCTGGGCAAGATGGAGAACCGCATCCGCCTCATCGGTCCGCCAACGCTGGTGCCCGCGCAATTCGCCAAGTTCGGCGCCGAGGTCTATGACGACATGCGCGAGGGACTTCAGGGCGTGGACGTGGTGATGATGCTGCGCCTTCAGAAAGAACGGATGGATGGCGGTTTCATCCCGTCGGAACGGGAATATTTCTATCGCTACGGGCTGGATGCCGAGAAACTGGCGCTGGCCGCGCCCGATGCGATCGTGATGCACCCGGGGCCGATGAATCGCGGGGTGGAGATCGACGGCACGCTGGCCGACGACATCAACCGCTCGGTCATCCAGGAACAGGTCGAGATGGGCGTCGCGGTGCGCATGGCGGCGATGGAGCTTCTGGCACGCAACCTTGGAGGAACGGCATGAGCGAACTGGTGGTCAAACCGCACGAGGCCGGGCTGGTCCGGCTGTTCAAGCTGAACATGCGCCCCGAGGAGGCGCGCTTTCTCAACGAGCCGGGGGCCGCGGCGCAGGCGCTGGGGGTCGGGTCGCTGGACGAGACACAGATCGAGGTCTTTCCGGTAACGGACCTGGAGGAGTTGGGCCTGCCCGGCTATCTGCGCGAAGGGCTTGGCGTGCCCGAGCAGCACATCGACGCCGAAAAGCTGCGCAAGGTCGAGGGTTGGGTGATGGTGGTGCGCAGCCGGGCCTTTGGCGGGCGCGCGGCGGAGCTCCGCCCCGGCGCCAAGCTGGAGCTGATCGGCACCTATGCCGAGGAAGGCGTGGACTGGACCCCCGCCCCCGAGCCGCTGGAGGCCGAGAGCGCCAAGCCCTATTCCGCCCAGCGCATCCCGCCCCGGCAGGCGCGCGCCGAGGCGCGGCGCAAGGGCGGCATCGTCTTCGCCGTGGTCATGGCGCTGGTCGTCGCGGGGGTGCTGTGGCTGATCCTGTAAGCTTCACCCCCGATGGCGGCGCCTATCTGCGGTCGCATGCCTGGCTTGCGGCGGTTGGAATGGGCGGCGCCATGCTGGTTCTGTGGCTGGTCGGAAACCCCTATGTCTGGACCGGCGCGCCCGCCGGGCTGGCGGCCGTGGCCGTTCGGGGCTGGTATCTGCGCTCGGAGGAAATGGCCGCTGTCTGGACCATCGAGGACGGCATGCTGACCGGCCCCGGCCCGCGCCGCGTTCCGCTGGCGCAGATCGCCGAGGTCAAGGTGCTGGGCAGTTTCGTGCAGGTCATCACCAGGGGCGGCGACAAGCACCTGATCAAGTACCAGGCCGATCCGCAGGCCACGAAAACCGCCATCGAAAGGGCGATGCCATGAGCGCCACGCTGTTCACCAATGCACGGCTGATCGATCCCGAGGCCGGGACCGACGGCCCCGGGTGGCTGCGTGTCGAGAGCGGCCGGATCGTGGCGCGCGGCGAGGGCGATGCCCCGGGCGGAAACGGCGCGCGCGTCGATTGTGGTGGCAGGTGCCTTGCACCCGGCATCGTAGATATCGGGGTCAAGGTCTGCGAGCCGGGCGAGCGCCACAAGGAGAGCTACAAGACCGCTGGCCTGGCTGCGGCGGCGGGCGGTGTCACCACCATCGTCACCCGGCCCGACACCACACCCGCCATCGACACGCCCGAGACGCTGGAATTCGTCACCCGCCGGGCGCAGGCCGACACGCCGGTCAACGTGCTGCCCATGGCCGCGCTGACCAAGGGGCGTGCGGGCCGCGAGATGACCGAGATCGGATTCCTGATGGATGCCGGCGCGGTCGCGTTTTCGGATTGCGATCACGTGGTGGCGGATACCAAGGTCTTCTCCCGAGCGCTGACCTATGCCCGCTCGCTGGGCGCGCTTGTCGTGGCGCATCCGCAGGAACCGGGGCTGAGCGCGGGGGCCGCCGCCACCTCGGGCAAGTTCGCGTCGCTTTACGGGCTGCCCGCCGTTTCGCCCATGGCCGAGCGGATGGGGCTGGACCGCGATATCGCGCTGCTGGAGATGACCGGGGCGAAATATCATGCCGATCAGATCACCACGGCCCGCGCCCTGCCTGCCCTGGAACGGGCCAAGCGCAACGGGCTGGACATCACCGCGGGCACCTCGATCCATCACCTGACGCTGAACGAGCTGGATGTCTCGGGCTATCGCACCTTCTTCAAGGTCAAGCCGCCGCTGCGCAGCGAAGATGACCGGCAGGCGGTAATCGAGGCGGTGCGCACGGGGCTGATAGACACGATCAGCTCGATGCACACGCCGCAGGACGAGGAAAGCAAGCGCCTTCCCTTCGAGGAGGCGGCGGCGGGCGCGGTGGCGCTGGAGACGCTGCTGCCGGCGGCGCTGCGGCTTTACCATTCGGGGCAGCTGGACCTGCCCACGCTGTGGCGGGCGATGGCGCTGAACCCGGCGCGGCGGCTGGGGCTGGAGGCCGGACGGCTGGCCGAGGGCGCGCCCGCCGACCTGGTTCTGTTCGACCCGGACGTGCCTTTCGTGCTGGACCGCTTCACGCTGCGGTCGAAATCGCAGAACACACCGTTTGACGGGCAGCGCCTGCAAGGTAGGGTTCTGGCAAGCTACGTGGGCGGGGCCCGCGTCTATCGGAGGGACTGATGCCCGTTATCGACACGCCGGTTCTGGAACTGATCCTGTGGGCAGTGATGGGCTATGGGCTGGGCTCGATCCCGTTCGGAATCGTGATGGCCTATATGTTCGGCCTGGGCAATCTGCGCGAGATCGGTTCGGGCAATATCGGTGCCACCAACGTGCTGCGCACCGGCAACAAGCTGGCCGCGGCGCTGACGCTGATCCTTGATGCGGGCAAGGGTGCCATCGCGGTGCTGGTCGCGCGCGCCTTTGCCGGGGAGGACGCGGTGCAGCTGGCGGGGTTCATGGCCTTTCTCGGCCATTGCTTTCCGGTCTGGCTGCGGTTTCACGGCGGCAAGGGGGTGGCGACCTTCCTCGGCCTGTGGCTGGCCTTTGCCTGGCCTGTGGGCATTGCCTGCTGCCTGACCTGGCTGGTCTCGGCGGGGCTGAGCCGGATTTCCTCGGTCGGGGCGCTGGGGGCGGCCGCCTTTGCGCCCGTCTGGGCCCTGGCCCTGGGCTTTGGCCCGGCGCTGGTCATGGCGGTCGCGCTGACGCTGATCGTTTTCTGGCGGCACAGGGCCAATATCGCCCGCATCATCGAGCGGACCGAGCCGAAGATCGGCCGGAAGCAGGGCTGAGTTCCGCCTTGCACAGCGCCCTCGCCCGTCTTGAGGACTGGCCCGAGGGCACGGCGCGCGGGATCTCGGGCGGGCGCAGATACCTCGTCGCCAAGACCCGGTACGCACGGGGCCGCGCGGTCAAGCTGGTCGCGTGGCAACAGGGCGGCGGGGATTACATCAGCCTCAACCTCTATCATCTGGAAAGCGGGCCGGTCCTGCGGCCCTGCGAGATGCCGCTGAACAAGGTGATCGCCTTTCTTGCCGATCTGCGCGCGCCGTGACGCTCACGGAACGCTCGCGCCCCCATGCCGGTCACTTGTTTTGAACGTGATCGCGGGATCGCCCATCTCGGGTCTGCGACGGCAGGAGACCGCCGCATCTGATCCAAGCGGGCCGGGGCAGGATGCCGCCGGACCCAGAGCCAAGAGGACGATCCAAATGAACGCAGTGAAATCCCTGATCGGCGGCCTGGCGCTTTCGGTAGCGGTGGCGAGCGCCACGCTGGCCGCGGGCGTGGACGTGAACGCAAGCTCTACCGGGCTGGCGATGCAGGGCTACGACCCGGTTGCCTATTTCACAGTCGGCGAACCCACCAAGGGCGATTACCGGATCACCACCATCTACAACGAGGCGACCTATCGCTTTTCCTCGGAGGAGAACAAGGCGGCCTTCGACGCGAACCCCGAGGCCTATGCCCCGGCCTATGGCGGCTATTGCGCCTTCGGAACGGCGATGGGGTTCAAGTTCGACGGCGACCCGACCTACTGGAAGATCGTCGATGACGTGCTCTACCTGAACCTGTCGAAAGACGTCCAGGAACGCTGGGAGGGCGATATCGCGGGCTTCATCGACTCGGCCGACGACAAGTGGACCGAGATCGCCGACAAGGCCCCCGAAGAGTTGCAGCGATAAAGGCTGAGCTTTTCACCTCGGGCCGGCGGCAGCACCTCCCTGCCGCCGGTTTTTTCGTCTTCAGTAGCTGAACTCGGAGTAGATCCGGGTGAGATCGCCGTTCCAGTCGCCGTTATAATGTTCCAGCAATTCGTCGGCCGGGACCTTGCCGCTTTCGACGGATTCCTTCAGCGCGTTGAGGAAATGCGTCTCGTCCGGCACCAGCCCGCCCGCACCGGGACGCGCACGGGCCTTGAGGCCGGCCTCGGCGATCTCCAGCACCTCGCGGGCCAGCGCGTGCATGTTCACGCCATTTACCTCGGCCTGGAGCCCATCTTCGGCGGCGGCGACGCGCAGCCCCTCGCGCGTTTCCTGGTCCCAGCCCTTGACGAGATCCCAAGCTGCGTCGAGCGCGGTCTGGTCATAGGTGAGCCCCACCCAGAAGGCGGGCAGCGCGCAAAGCCTGCGCCAGGGGCCGCCATCGGCGCCACGCATCTCGATGAATTTCTTGATCCGCGCCTCGGGGAAGATGGTGGTCAGGTGATCGGCCCAGTCCGACAGCGTCGGCGTCTCGCCCGGCAGCGCGGGCAGTTCGCCCTTGAGGAAGTCGCGAAAGCTTTGTCCCAGAGCGTCGATATACTTGCCGTCGCGATAGACGAAATACATCGGCACATCGAGCGCGTACTCGACCCAGCGCTCGAAGCCGAACCCCTCCTCGAACACGAAAGGGAGCATTCCCGTCCGCGCATCGTCGAGATGACGCCAGACCAGCGAGCGCAGGCTTTTCTGGCCCGTGGGTTTGCCCTCGAAGAAGGGCGAATTGGCGAAAAGCGCGGTGGCGAGCGGTTGCAGCGCGAAGGCCACGCGCAGTTTCTGCACCATGTCGGCCTCGGACGCGAAGTCGAGATTGACCTGAACGGTGCAGGTGCGCCGCATCATCACGCGGCCCATGGTCCCCACCTTCTGCATGTAGCTGTCCATCAGCTTGTAGCGGCCCTTGGGCATGAGCGGCATCTCTTCATGCGTCCAGATCGGCGCGGCGCCGAGCCCGATGAAGCCAACGCCGATGCGGTCGGCGATGTCCTTGACGTCGGCCAGATGGGCGTTCACCTCGTCGCAGGTTTCGTGGATCGTCTCGAGCGGCGCGCCGGACAGCTCCAGCTGCCCGCCCGGTTCCAGCGAGATGTTGGCGCCGTCCTTGGTCAGGCCGATGAGCTTGCCACCCTCTTCCAGCGGATCCCAGCCGTGGCCGTCGCGCAGCCCTTCGAGCACGGTCAGGATGGAGCGCTCGCCCTCGTAGGGCAGCGGGCGCAGCGTGTCCTTGCAATAGCCGAACTTCTCGTGCTCGGTGCCGATGCGCCAGTCTTCCTTGGGCTTGCAACCCTGTGCCAGGTATTCTGCCAGTTGCTCGTGGCGTTCGATGGGTCCGCCGCCGGACTGGGGGATGGACATGGGCTGCGCCTCGCGTCTGCTTCGTAACGGTCCTGCCGACAAGTGGCAGATTTCCGGCGGGTGTCAATGCGCGCGGCGACCTCCGGTCACGCCAATAGCCTCGCCGCGCTGTGTGATCACGCGGTTTTGTGGTATGATCATCGGTATTGGAATGCTGGAAGGACTGAGGTCATGCGACATTCAGGACCGGTCGGACCTGGGGGGCCGGCATTCGCAATTCTTCTTGCAATCTGTTTCGCGCTGCAGGCCACGCCGGCCGCGGTCGCCTATCCCTATGGCCAGAACGTCGATGACGGGGCCGGCGGGGTTGACCGCCAGGGTCAGCCGAAACAGCGCGACACCTCGCCGATCGAACGGTCGCGCCGGCAGATAATGGACCTGTCGGAACGGGAGCTTAAGCGGCTTCTTGCAGCACGGGATCTGGATTACCGGACCGGCGAATACCGGCGGTCGCTTCAGATCCACGGCTTTTCCGGCGTCATGTCCGACTGGGTGACGAACATGCTCATCACGGACCGCCGCCGCACCCAGCGCCTGTTGCGCAGCCTGGAAGGCATCGGGGGCAACGCAGAGCGGCGGGCGATCCTCGAACGGGAAGCGCGCCGCGTCGATGCGCTGATCGACAACATCGAAGACTCGATCGATCGGCTGTTGACGCGGAACCCGGAGGCGGTCACCGAAGAAGCGGAGCGGCTCGGCAGCTTCAAGGAATTCCGCAAGGGGCTGACCGTCTGGCTCGATTACCCGTGGGAGGGAAACCGGTGATGCAGGCTCTCAGTGCAGGCGCAGGTGGGTCGGACGCGAGGGGGTGCGTTCCCAGATGACCACCGGATGACGCGCGCCGCCGTTGAGTTCGGAAAGCATCCGCTCGGTCCGGATGCCGGGCAATGTGGCGAAGACGTCGAACAGGGATTCGGAGCCCTCGGCCGAGACCGGGATCTGGAGCGCCGGTTCGCCGGGCTGTTCGAGGAGCCAGTGCGGCGGGCGCGCGGTGGGGTCGAGGGTCAGACGCTCCATTTCGCGGGCCGCGACGACACCGCCCGTGAGGGGCCCCATGTAGACGATGCGCCCCTCGTCCACGGTGACGACGCCCGGGCCCCCGGTGCCGGTGCGGAACCGGGCGCGCTGCACCCCAACCACGGCCAGCGCCACCGAAGCGGCGAGCAGGACCCAGCCCACCCAGCCCAGAAGACCGCCGGGCCCGGCGATCCAGCTGAGCGCGACGAGGGCCATCGCCCCCGCCGCCAGCATCTCGCGCCAGCGCCAGAGGGCTGCGCGGGCCTCGGGGCGGACGAAGCTCATCTCCAGTCTCCCAATGTGTTCTGCCAGAGCGTCATGGCCGCGACCGCCGCAGTATCGGCGCGCAGGATGCGGGGGCCAAGACTGACCGTATGCGCTTGCGGCAAAGCGCGAAGCCGGGTGCGCTCGGGTTCGGAAAAGCCGCCCTCGGGGCCGATCAGGATGGCCCAGGGGCCGCTCGCTTTGCCCTCGCGCGACGCGGACCGGTCGAAAAGGCCCGGAGGGGCCGATGAGCCCTCGGCCTCGGCCTCGTCGCAGAACATGAGCTGTCGGTCGGCGGGCCAGCGGTCGAGCAGGAGGGAGAGTTTCTGGAGGTCGGCAACCTCGGGCACATAGGTGCCGCCGCATTGTTCGGCGGCCTCGATCGCATGGGCCTGGAGCCTGTCCTGACGGATTCGTTCGGAATTCGTGAACTCGGTCTGCACGGGCAGGATGCGCGCGGCGCCCATCTCGGCGGCCTTCTCTACGATGAAATCGGTGCGCGCCTTCTTGATCGGTGCGAAGAGCAGCCAGAGGTCGGGCGGCATCTGCAAGGGGCGGGTCTGTTCGGCGCAGGTCAACACCCCCCCGCGCTTTGCGGCCTCGGTCACATGGGCCAGCCATTCGCCGTCGCGCCCGTTGAACAGCGCGACCGGCGCACCCTCGGCCAGCCGCATGACGCCGAACAGGTAATGCGCCTGGTCGCGGTTCAGGGCAACCGATTGCCCCGGACCCAGCGGATGATCTACAAACAGCCTGATTTTCGCACTCATGGGGGACTACATATGCAAGGCGACGCCTCTGCGCCAGATGGTCAGGTGGCCGACGCGGTCAAGGGCAACTGGGTCGACCGTTACGCCCCCGCCGCCGCGCGTCCCTATCTGCGGCTCAGCCGGGCGGACCGGCCCATCGGGACCTGGCTTTTGCTGCTGCCCTGCTGGTGGGGGTTGATGCTGGCGATCTTCGCCGGCGGCAATCCGCGCTGGGAGGATCTGTGGATCTTCGCGGGATGCGGCATGGGCGCCTGGCTGATGCGCGGGGCGGGCTGCACGTGGAACGACATAACCGACCGCGATTTCGACGGCGCGGTGGAGCGGACCCGCTCGCGCCCGATCCCGTCGGGCCAGGTGACGGTGACCGGGGCGCTGGCCTGGATGGTGGCGCAGGCGCTGCTGGCCTTCTGCATCCTTCTCACCTTCAACTGGGCCGCCATCGGCATGGGAATCCTGTCGCTGGTCACGGTCGCGGTCTATCCCTTTGCCAAGCGCTTTACCTGGTGGCCGCAGATCTTCCTCGGGCTGGCCTTCAACTGGGGCGCGCTGCTGGCCTGGACGGCGCATGCGGGGCGGCTGGAGCTGCCCGCGGTGCTGCTTTACCTCGCCGGAATCTGCTGGACGCTGTTCTACGACACGATCTATGCCCATCAGGACAAGGAGGACGACGCGCTGATCGGGGTGAAATCCACCGCTCGACTGTTCGGGTCGGACACGGCGCGCTGGCTGCGCTGGTTCCTCGTGGGCACTGTCAGCCTGATGGGGCTTGCGGTGATCGAGGCGGGGCTGCCGGATGCGCCGGTTCTGGCGATGACCATCGCACTTGCGGGCCCCTGGGCGATGGGCTGGCACATGCTGGGCCAGCTTCGCGCGCTGGATATCGACGACAACGACAAGCTCCTCGCGCAATTCCGCTCGAATCGCGATACCGGCTTCATTCCGCTGATCTTCTTCGCGGTGGCGGTCCTGGCCTGATTGCACCTCTGGGCGGGGGGTAGTAAGACTTGCCGCCATACGCATGAACGCATGGGAGCTGGATGCGCTTTCCCTTCACACTTGTCGCCGCCCTGACCTTTGCCATTGCCGCCGGTCTGAGCCTGATCGCGGCCGGATTCGCCGCAACCTATGTCGAGCAGACCTCGGAGATCATCGTCCGGCAGGCGCTTGACGATGCCGGGCATGACTGGGCCGAGGTCGAAGCCGACGGGCTGCGCCTGACCCTTACCGGGACCGCGCCGGACGAGGCCAAGCGATTCAACGCGCTGACCGTCGTGGGCGACGAGGTCGATGCCTCGCGCGTGATAGACGAGATGACCGTGGCACCGACCGCCGATATCGCGCCGCCGCATTTCTCGGTCGAGATTCTTCGGAACGACAGCGGTATTTCCATCATCGGCCTTATCCCGGCGGCGACCGATCGTGATGCCCTTGTCGCGAAACTCTCCCGGCTCAATGACGGGATCGAGGTGACCGACCTGCTGGAGACCGCCGCCCACCCGGTGCCCGAGGGATGGGAGGATGCGATGGCCTACGCCGTGCTTGCGCTCTCGCGGCTGCCGCAATCGAAGGTGTCCGCCAGCGCCGGGCTGGTGCGGGTCAAGGCGATCTCGAACAGCCCCGAGGCCAAGCGCAAGCTGGAGGACGACCTGACGCGGGCGGCACCGCCCTCGCTGCGGATCGGGCTGGACATATCCGCGCCGCGGCCGGTGATCACGCCCTTTACCCTTCGATTCCTCATCGACGACGCCGGTGCGCGGTTCGACGCCTGTTCGGCCCAGAACGAGGCCGGGCGCGAGCGCATCCTGGCCGCCGCACGGGCCGCGGGCCTGGAAGGCAAGGCCGAGTGCACCATCGGGTTGGGCGTGCCTTCGCCCAACTGGGCCACCGCGGCCGAGCTGAGCATCGCCGCGCTGGCGGAACTGGGGCACGGAACGGTGACGATGTCGGATGCCGATATCAGCCTGATCGCCGAACAGGGTACGCCGGAAGGCAGGTTCGACGATGTCGTGGGCGAGCTGGACAGCGCGCTGCCCGACGTCTTCGCCTTGCACGCGGTTCTGCCCGAACCCGAGGTTGCGGGCCCCCAGGGCCCGGTCGAGTTCACCGCAACGGTCAGCCCCGAGGGGCAGGTTCAGTTGCGCGGCCGGTTGGGAGACGAAGCGCTGCGGCAGGTGGCGGACAGCTATGCCAAGGCGGCCTTCGGCTCGGCCTCGGTCCATACCGCCGTCCGCCTGGTCGAGGGGCTTCCGGCCGACTGGCCGACGCGGGTACTGGCCGGGCTCGAGGCGCTGTCGTTCCTGCGTAACGGCGCGCTGATCGTGACGCCCGAGCGGGTCGATCTGCGCGGCGTCTCGACGATCGAGGAGGCAAATTCCCGGATCGCGCGCCTGTTGTCGGAAAAGCTGGGCGAAGGGGCCAAGTACGACCTGTCCGTGGAGTATGTCGCGCCGCCCGAACCCGAGGATACCCCCCCCGACCCGGAAATCTGCGAGGCCCGCCTGGTCGCGATCCAGGAAGGCGAGAAGATCGCCTTCGAGCCGGGTTCGGCCACGGTGGCGGCAGGTTCGGCCCAGATTCTCAACAGCATCGCGGACGTTCTTCGCGAGTGCGGCCAGATCCGGATGGAGATCCAGGGCCATACCGACAGCCAGGGCCGTGAGGAAATGAACGAGCAGCTGAGCCAGGCGCGGGCACAATCGGTGCTGAACGAGCTGCGCGCACGGCGGGTTCTGACCTCGAGCTTCGCCGCGGTCGGCTATGGCGAGACCCAGCCCATCGCGGACAACGACACCGAGGAAGGGCGTGAGGCCAACCGCCGGATCGAGTTCCGGCTGCTGCGGCCGGAACCCGTGGAAGAGACGCAGACAGCGCTGGAAGAGGCCGAGGCCCCCGCACAACAGGATGAAGAGGCGGGCGACGCGCCGGACGCCGAGGGCGGAGACGAATGACATGAACGGAACGCAATTCATCATCACCACCGCCATCATCCTGTTCGTGGCCTTTGCCCTGGGCTGGTTCGCGAACTGGCTGGTTCACCGCTTTACCCGCGTCCGGCAAAGCGACGTGGCCGACCTGGACCGGATGAGCCAGGAACTGCACGAGGCCGAGGAGACGCGCGACCAGGCGATCACCTATCTTCAGCAGCGCGAGGCGGAATTGACCAACCAGCTGACCCAGACCGAGGCGGAACTGCGCGCCGCGATGGACGGGTTGCGCGACGCAAGGCAGGAAGCCGAGGAGATGCGCGCGCGCCTGAACCGGTTCGAATAGGTTTCCTTCGGGCACCGCTGCGCCTAGTCTGCGCCGAGGTCACCCAAGGAGCCGAGATGCCGACCCCTCCCCCCTTTGCCCGCTGGCTGGGCCAGACGAATGACGTGACGCAGGTCTTCCTCGCCGCGGGCCAGGTGCCCGACCTGGTGAATCTGGCCGGGGGGTTGCCCGATCCGTCGGTCTGGCCGGTCGAGGCGCTGGCGGACCTGTCGGCGCGCGCGGTGCGCGAACACCCGCAGGAAGCGCTGGGGTATCCGCCGATCGAGGGGCTGCCCGGCTTGCGCGATGTGATCGCGGCGCGGTTTTCCACCGACGGCCTCCGGCTTGGCCGCGAGAACGTCCTGATCACCACCGGCGGCATGCAGGGGCTGGAGCTGATCGGAAAGGTGCTGCTGGACGAGGGCGACGTGATCGCCGCACAGACGCCGGCCTATCTGGGCGCGCTCGACGCCTGGAGGCCGCGCGGCCCGGCCTATCGCCCGGTCCGGATGGAGGAGGCCGCGCCAGACCTGCCCTTCCTGATGCGGGGCGCGAAGTTCTCCTATACCGTTCCCAATTTCTCGAACCCGTCCGGCCGTATTGTCGATACCGACCGGCGCAAGGCGCTGGTCGCGGCGGCGCGGGAAACGAGCGTATGGCTGGTCGAGGACGATCCTTATGGCGCGCTCTACTACGATGGGGACCCCCTGCCCCGGATGCTGACGCTATGTGGCGGCGATCCCTATGATGGCCCTGTGATCTACCTGGGAACGCTGTCCAAGGAGCTTGCGCCGGGGCTGCGGATCGGCTGGGTGATCGCCGCGCCCGAGATGATCGGGGCGCTGACCACGGCCAAGCAGGGCTCGGACATGTGCACCAGCGGGTTGTCGCAGCAGGTGGCCTGCATGGCCTTGGAGGACGGGCTGTGCGAGCGGGTGCTGCCGGATATCCTGTCGCTCTATTCCGCGCGTCGCGATGCGCTTTGCGCGGCGATGACGGAACATCTGGACGAGTTGTTCGAGTGGGAGGTGCCCACCGGCGGCATGTTCGTCTGGGCGCGGGCGCGCGGCGCACGGCTCGACACCGACCTGCTGATGCGCGAGGGGCTGTCGCACGGGGTGTGCATCTCGCCCTCCTCCGTCTTCGATCCCGAGGGGCGTGACCGGGGCGCGGTGCGGATCAACTTCACCCTCAACCCGCCCGATAAACTGGCCGAAGGCGTCCGGCGACTGGCGGACGCGTCGCGGGCGGTGCTTGCCGGGGTCGCAGGCGGCAGGTTGACGCAGGGCCGCCCCCGGCTAGGCTGACGGGATGAGACATCTGGCAAACCCCCATCGCGGCACTGTTCTGAACCTTCCCGACCTGGTCGACATCCCCTTCCCCAGCGTCGATGCGGCAGCACCGCTGAAACTGCTCGAACGCTGCCCGGCGGCCGCGCGGACGCCCCTGCGCGAGATGCCGGAACTGGCCGAAACGCTCGGCATTGGCGCTTTGTGGGTCAAGGACGAGCGCGGGCGCATGGGGCTGGGCAGCTTCAAGGCGCTGGGGGCGGCCTATGTCATCGCCTGCGAGGCCGAGGCGGGAGAGGCGAGCGGCCGGACCTATGTCACCGCCAGCGCGGGCAATCACGGCCTGTCGGTGGCGGCCGGCGCGCGGGTCTTCGGCGCGCGGGCCAAGGTCTTCATCGCCGAACAGGTCCCCGAGAGTTTCGCACAACGGCTGGAGGCGGAAGGCGCCGAGGTTGTCCGCGAGGGCGCGGATTACGAGGCCAGCATGGCCGCCGCTGCCCGCGCGGCAGAGGCGCCGGGCCATGTGCTGCTGTCCGACAGTTCCTGGGCGGGCTATGTCGATCGACCGCACCGGCTGATGGAGGGCTATCTGGCGCTGATGGCCGAGGTGTTCGAGCAGATCCCGGAGGTTCCGACGCATATCCTGCTTCAGGCTGGGGTCGGCGGGCTGGCCGGGGCCGCGGCGGCAAACGCGCGTGCCCGGTGGGGCGACGCCCCGCGCATCGTCGTAGTCGAACCCGAGAACGCGCCCGCGCTGCTGGCCTCCATCGAGGCAGGCGGGCCGGTCCATGCGCCGGGGCCGCCGTCCTGCATGGGCCGGCTGGATTGCAAGGAACCGTCGCTGATCGCGCTCAAGGGGCTGGCCCGGGATGCCGACGATTTCGTGACGATCACCGAGGATGAGGGGGAGAAGGGCGCGGCCCTGGCCGCCCGGTTCGGTCTGGCCAGCACGCCCTCGGGTGCGGCGGGCCTGGCCGGGATCGCTGCTGCTGGCAAGTGGCACGCGGCACTGGGACTGGGGCCGGAGGCGCGGGTTCTGGCGATCCTGTCGGAACAGGCGGACGGGTGATGGAGGTCTTTGAACCGGCCGAGTATCGGGCGCGGCTGGCGAAGGCGCAGGCGCTGATGGCCGAGGCCGGTCTGGCGGCGCTGTTCCTGACGACCGAGCCCGAGATCCGGTATTTCACCGGGTTCCTGACGCGGTTCTGGGAAAGCCCGACGCGGCCCTGGTTCCTCGTCGTCCCCGTGCAGGGCGATCCGGTGGCGGTCATCCCGGCCATTGGCGCACATCTGATGGGTCAGAGCTGGATTTCCGACATCCGGACCTGGGCAGCGCCGGACTACGCCGATGACGGCGTGGGCCTGCTGGCCGAGACGCTGCGCGAACTGGTGCCCGAGGGTGGCCGGATCGGCCTACCGTCAGGGTTGGAGTCGCACCTGCGGATGCCATTGGCGGATTGGGCGCGGCTGGGCGGGATGATCGGCGGGCGCGCCTTTACAGCTGATGCTTCGATCCTGCGGCACTTGCGGATGGTGAAGTCCCCGGCCGAAGTCGCCCGCATCCGCGAGGCCTGTGCCATCGCCGGGCGCGCCTTTGCCCGTGTGCCCGAGATCGCGCGGGCGGGGCTGCCCTTGTCGGAGGTGTTCCGGCGCTTCCAGATGCTGTGCCTGGAGGAAGGGGCGGACTGGGTGTCCTACCTAGCGGGCGGGGCGGGGCCGGATGGCTATGGCGACGTGATCTCTCCGGCGACGGATGCGCCCTTGCAGACAGGCGATGTGCTGATGCTGGATACCGGCGTCGTGCACGGCGGCTATTTCTGCGATTATGACCGCAACTGGGCTGTTGGCCGCGCATCGGATGTGGCTTGTGATGGACACGTCCGGGTGATCGAGGCGACGCAGGCCGGGTTCGAGGCCGCGCGCCCCGGCGCCACGGCGGCCGACCTGTTCCACGCGATGAACAGCGTGCTGGGCGGCGGCGCGACCGGACGGCTGGGCCACGGGCTGGGGATGCAGTTGACGGAATGGCCCTCGCTCATCCCCGCCGACCATACGGTGCTTGAGCCGGGCATGGTGCTGACGCTGGAGCCCGGTTTCGGGATCGCGCCGGGGTGGTCCATCGTGCATGAGGAAAACATTGTCGTGACCGGGACCGGGGCCGAATGGTTGAGCTCACCCGCGTCCAGCGCCTTGCCGGTTCTGGAGGGATAGCGCGTGCCCTTCGCCTATTCCCTGATCACCCCGGCGCGGCCCCGTCTGGGCGTGATCGTGCTTCAAGCGGACGAAACCCTGGAAAACGAGTTTCGCCATCTGATACCCGAGGGGGCCAGCCTGCTGACAAGCCGGATCCCCTCGGGGTTGGAGGTCACGCCCGAGAGCCTGGGCGAGATGCGCAACCACATGACGGCGGCGGCGGCGCTGTTCCCGCATGGGTATGATTTCGACGCGGTGGCCTATGCCTGCACCAGCGGTGCGGCGGAACTCGGCTCTGCGGATGTGGTCGAGATGATCCGCGCGGGCTGCGTCACCCGCCATGTCACCGATCCACTCACGGCGCTGGTCGCGGCCTGCCACGCCTGCAAGGTCGAACGATTGGCGATCCTGTCCCCTTACATCGAGGTGGTCTCGGACCGGATACGGCAGCGTCTGGCCGACGCCGGGATCGAGACACCCGTCTTCGGCACCTTCGCCGAACCGGCCGAGGCGCGGGTGGCGCGAATCGCGGACGAGGACATCATCTCGGCGGGCCGATCGCTGGCGCATGAGGCGGGGGTGGACGCGTTGTTTCTGTCCTGCACCAACCTGCGCACGATGGACGTGATCCGTCCGCTGCAGGCGACATTGGCGATGCCGGTCTTTTCCTCGAACCTCGTGCTGGCCTGGCACCTGCTACGGCTGACCATGGGCGAGGATGCGCCGGAGCGGCCTGCGGGACTGCTGGAGTAGGCCCCGAGCGCATGCTATGCGCGGGCAAACCGGAGACGTCCTTGCCGCCCCTCACCCTCAAACAGCTCGAAGCGCTTGTCGCCGTGGCCGATCTGGGATCGTTCCGCCGTGCGGCGGAGCGGCTCAACACCACGCAGCCCAATATCTCGAACCGGATCGCGCAGCTGGAATCGCAGCTGCGGGTGATCCTGATGGAGCGGGACGCGGGCTCGGTCCGGCTGACCGCGCGGGGGCGCGAGGTGCTGGCCCATGCGCGGCGGGTGCTGGCCGGGATGGATGCGCTGGTGGCCGCTGCTGGCGATGCCTCGCTGTTCGAGGGGATTTTGCGGCTGGGGGTGAGCGAGCTTGTGGCACATACCTGGCTGATGCCGTTTCTCAAGGAGATGCGCGCGGCCTTCCCCTCGGTCGACGTGGAATTGACGGTCGACCTGAGCGCGAACCTGTCCGAGGCGCTGTTCGCGCGCGACCTGGATCTGACCTTTCAAAGCGGTCCGTTCGACCGGCGCACCGCGGGCACCGTTCCGCTGGATGCCTCGCCCTATTCCTGGGTGGCAAGCCCGTCGCTGGGGGTCGCTGCCCCGCTGACGGAGGCTGACCTGACCGCGAACCCGGTGCTGACCCATGCGCGCGGCACGCATCCCTTCCAGCAGCTCGAGGCACATTTTCGCAGCGCGCGCATCGCCGCGCGGCTGGTACCGTCGTCGAACATCGCCGCCTGCCTGCGGATGAGCGTGGACGGGCTGGGCATTGCCTGCCTGCCCGACCGGATGCTGGCACCCTACCTTGCGGACGGGCGGCTGCGGCGGCTGGATTACCCCTGGGTGCCCGACGACCTGCGCTTTGCCGCGCGCTACCTGTCGGATCCGGCGCCCGCTTATCTGACCGGGGCCATCGGGATCGCGCAGAAGCTGTCGCAGGATCAGAATTACTGATCCTTCCAATCCAAACAAAGAATTTTTCCTGATCCTGCCGTTTCGTTAACCTACCGCCGACAAGACAAGGATGAGGTTGGCGATGTCGGCAAGGTTGGGTGTGGATATCGGCGGGACATTCACGGATGTCGTGCTGGAAATCGGCGAGGAGCGGCATTCGACCAAGGTGCTGACGACCTATGCCGCGCCCGAGGATGCGATCATCGAGGGGATGGGCCGCGTCTGCGCGCAGGCCGGAATCGCGCCCGGCGAGATCGGGCAGATCATCCACGGCACCACGCTGGCCACCAACGCGCTGATCGAACGGCGCGGCGCGCGCACGGCGCTGATCACCACCGAAGGCTTTCGCGACGTGATCGAAATGCGCACCGAAAGCCGGTTCGAGCAATACGACCTGAACCTCGTGCTGCCGCAGCCCCTCTTGCCGCGCAATCGCCGCTACGTGCTGCGCGAGCGGCTGGATGCCGAGGGCGGCGTTCTGATCCCGCTCGACCGCGCCGAGGTCGAGGCGCTGGCCGACGAACTGCGCGAGGCGGGCTACGAAAGCGTCGCGGTCGGCCTGCTTCATTCCTATGTCAACGACGCGCATGAGCGGATGGTGGCCGAGGTGTTGGCCGAGAAGCTGCCGGGCGTGCTGGTCTCGCTCTCCAGCCAGGTCTCGCCGCAGATGCGCGAATACGAGCGGTTCAATACCACCATTGCCAATGCCTATATCCAGCCGCTGATGAAGACCTACCTGGACCGGCTCAAGGGCCGGCTGGAGGCCGAGGGCGCGGGCTGTCCGATCTTCCTGATGCATTCGGGCGGCGGCATCATGTCCATTGAAAGTGCTGCGGCCTTTCCCGTGCGGCTGGTGGAATCGGGGCCGGCGGGCGGCGCGATCTTTGCCGCCGACATCGCGGCACGGCACGGGCTGGACAAGGTGCTGTCCTTCGACATGGGGGGCACGACGGCCAAGATCTGCCTGATCAAGAACCAGACGCCAAAGACCGCGCGGGTGTTCGAGGTTGCGCGCTCCTACCGGTTCAAGAAGGGGTCGGGGATGCCGATCTCCATTCCGGTGATCGACATGGTCGAGATCGGCGCGGGCGGCGGATCACTGGCCCATGTTGACGCGATGAACCAGATCCGCGTCGGCCCGGAAAGTGCAGGCTCCGAGCCCGGCCCGGCCTGCTACGGACGCGGGGGCGAGCGGCCGGCGGTGACCGATGCCGACCTGGTTCTTGGCAAGCTGGACCCGGCCAATTTCGCGGGCGGGTCCATCCCGCTCTATCCCGACCGGTCCGAAGCCGCGCTGCGCGCCCATCTGGGCGAGACGCTGGGCATGGGCGCCGAGGAGGCCGCCTGGGGCCTGGCCGAGGTCGTGGACGAGAACATGGCCAATGCCGCCCGGGTTCACGCGGTGGAGAATGGCGAGGACCTGTCCGATTACACGATGATCGCCTTTGGCGGAGCCGCCCCGCTGCATGCCGCGCGGCTGTGCGAGAAGCTGGGCATTGACCGCTGCCTCGTGCCGGTGGGCGCGGGCGTAGGATCGGCCATCGGGTTTTTGCGCGCGCCCTTCAGCTTCGAGGCCAACCGCTCGGTCTTCATGCGGCTGTCGGAATTCGACGGCGATCGTGTACGCGCACTCTTCGGCGAGATGGAGGAGGAGGCGAAAAGCTTTGTCCGCTCCTGCGACGCCGAGGCCGCGATCCGGGCCGATTACAAGGTCTACATGCGCTATGCCGGCCAGGGATGGGAGATCCCGGTCGAGCTGACCGACGCGCAGGCAGCCGACCCGGACGGCAAGACGCTGCTGGCGCTTTTCGAGGCGGAATACACCAAGCTTTTCGGTCGCGCGGTCGAGGCGATGGAGGTCGAGGTGACGGTCTGGTCGGTCAATGCCTATACCGATCCAGACGCATCGGCGCCCGCCGCGCCGGTTGAAAGCGGGATGGACGTCGCGCGGGCGGGCACAAGGGCGCTGTTCGATCCGGGGGTCGGACACCGGGTCGAGGCCGCCGTGGTCGAGCGCGACAGCATGGCGCCGGGCGCCCATGTCGAAGGCCCCGCCGTCGTGACCGAGCGGGAAACCACCGTCGTTCTGCCGTTGAGCCGCCGCATCGTTGCGTTGAGCGACGGCTCTCTGGATATTCGCGTGAAGGGAGAGACCGAAAATGGCTGAGATGTCGCAAGTCGCCTATCAGGTCATGTGGAACCGCCTGATCTCGGTCGTCGAGGAACAGGCGCAGGCGCTGGTGCGCACGGCCTTTTCAACCTCCGTGCGCGAGGCCGGGGACCTGTCGGCGGGGGTCTATGACGAACAGGGCCGGATGCTGGCGCAGGCGGTGACCGGTACACCCGGCCACGTCAACGCGATGGCCGACGCGGTGGGGCATTTCATGCGCCGGATCGGTGTCGACACGATGGAAGAGGGCGACGTCTATATCACCAACGATCCTTGGGAGGGGACCGGCCACCTGCATGATATCACCGTGGTCACCCCGTCATTCCACAAGGGCCGGCTGATCGGGTTCTTCGCCTGCACCGCCCATGTCACCGATATCGGCGGGCGTGGCTTCGGGGCGGATGCGAACTCGGTCTACGAGGAAGGGCTCTATATCCCGATCATGCGCTTCGCCGCCAAGGGGGCGGTGGACAGGACCCTGATCGCGATGATCCGGGGCAACGTGCGCGAGCCCGATCAGCTGGTGGGAGACCTCTACGCGCTGGCCACCTGCAACGAGGTCGGGCATCGCCGGCTGATCGACATGATGCAGGAGTTCGATCTGGCCGACCTCTCGGGCATATCCGACTTCATCCTCACCAATTCGCGCAAGGCCACTCTCGAACGGATCGCGGCGCTGACACCGGGTGAGGCGGACGGGCACATGCGCATCGACGGCTATGACAAGCCCATCGACCTCTGCGTCAAGCTGCGGATCGAGGCGGATCGCATCACCTGCGACTGGGCAGGGACCAGCGGGGTGGACCGCAAGGGCATCAACGTGCCGCTGGTCTATACCAAGGCCTATTCCTGCTATGCGCTCAAATGCGCGATCGCGCCCGAGATCCCGAACAATGCGGCCTCGCTTGCGCCCTTCGAGGTTACCGCGCCCGAGGATACAATCGTCAACGCCAAGCACCCCGCGCCGGTGGCCCTGCGCCACGTGATCGGCCACATGGTGCCCGACACGGTCTATGGCGCGCTGGACAAGCTGTTGCCCGATACCGTGCCAGCCGAGGGCGCGGGCTGCCTGTGCAACTTCCAGGTCTCGTTGCGGCCGCGCACCGATGCGCCCGCGCCCAGGGGCGCGCGACGGGCCGAGGTTCTGACCTTCAACTCGGGCGGGGCGGGCGCGCGGCCCGGCTTCGACGGGCTGAGCGCGACGGCCTTCCCCTCGGGCGTGATGACCATGCCGGTCGAGGCAACCGAGCAGGTCGGCCCCGTGATCGTCTGGCGCAAGGAATTGCGGCCCGACTCCGGTGGCGCGGGCCGTCAGCGCGGCGGGCTGGGGCAATACATGGAGGTTGGCGCGCGCGAAGGTCATGAGTTCGACCTGCAGGCGATGTTCGACCGCGTCCACCACCCCGCACGGGGGCGGCGCGGCGGTGCGGACGGCGCACCTACCGTGGTCGCGCGCGAGGATGGCACGCCGATGAAGGGCAAGGGCAAGCAGTTCGTGCCTCACGGCCAGCGCGTCAAGATGGCCTTTCCCGGTGGCGCGGGCTACGGCGACCCGCGCGAGCGTGACCCGGCGCTGGTCGCACGCGACCTTGCCCTGGGTTACATTTCGGCCGAGACGGCGAGAGAGGTTTACGGCTTTGCACCGGAGCGGATCGCCGAGATCGCGGACCGTGCGAAACGTGGAGAGGTTGCCGAATGACCATGGCGGGATTTGCCAAGACGCCTGAACATCAAAGCTATGACGTGGTCATCGTGGGAGGCGCCATCATGGGCGCCTCGACCGCGTGGTTCCTGACCGAGGAAGCGGATTTCGACGGCCGCGTGCTGGTCGTCGAGCGCGACCCCAGCTACCAGATGTGCTCGACCGCGCATACGAATTCCTGCATCCGCCAGCAATTCTCGGACCCGCTCAACGTCCGCATCTCGCAGTTTACAGCCGAATTCATCAAGGATCTACGCAACCGCATGGGCGGGGATGAGCGGGTGCCGAACCTTGATATCCAGAGCTATGGCTATCTATACCTTGCCAACAATGACGCCTTTGCCGACGTGTTGCGCGCCAATCAGGTCGTGCAGCGCGCGGCGGGAGCCGAGACCCGGCTGCTGACGCCTGACGAGATCGCGGCGGAATATCCCTTCTATGATCTGGAAGGCATCGTGCTGGGCAGCATCAACACCCGCGACGAGGGATATTGGGACGGGGGAACACTGTTCGAATGGTTCCGCCGCTCCTCGCGCGCGCGGGGTGTGGAATACGTGGCGAACGAAGTCGTGGCGATGACCCGCAGTGCCGATGGCACCCACGTGGACAGCGTCACGCTCGCCTCGGGCGAGGTGATCGGCTGTGGAACGGTGGTGAACGCCTCGGGTCCGCGCGCGGCGCGCACGGCGGCGATGGCCGGCATCACGGTCCCGGTGGAACCGCGCAAGCGCTTCACATGGATCTTCACCGCCGAGACCCCGCTCGACCGCGAGTTGCCGCTGACCATCGACCCCTCGGGCGTGCATGTGCGGCAGGACGGGCCTACCAGTTACCTTGCCGGCTCCAAGGGATTCAGCGATCCGGCGGTGGAGCCGGACGATTTCACCGTGGATCCCGATATCTGGCAGGATTTCGTCTGGCCCGCCATCGCCACCCGCATCCCGCAATTCGAGGCGATCCGCGTGGTGACGGAATGGGCAGGCCACTATGCCTATAACACGCTGGACCAGAACGCCGTGCTGGGACCGCATCCCGAGCTGGAGAACTTCCTGTTTCTCAATGGCTTCTCGGGCCACGGGCTGCAACAATCCCCGGCCATGGGGCGCGGCACGGCGGAGTGGATCACCCACGGCGCCTATCGCAGCCTCGACCTGACCCCCTTCCATTACGACCGCATTGCCGAGAACCGGCCGATGTTGGAAAAGGCGGTCATCTGACCTGCCTCCATGACCCATAGAAAGAAGGAGAACGCCCGCATGAAAAGACTCGTCCTGACCGGAGCCGCCGGGCGGCTGGGATCCCACCTGCGCGAGCCGCTGTCGAAGCTGTGCGAGGAGCTGATCTCGACCGACATCGCCGAGGATATCGGCACCCTTTATCCCGGCGAACGCTATGTGCAGGCCGATCTCGCCTCCTATGACCAGGTTCATGACGCACTGGAGGGGGCCGAGATGGTGGTGCATTTCGGCGCCATCGGAGACGAGGCTCCCTTCGAGCAGATCCTCGGCCCCAATATCGTGGGCGCCTACAACGTCTGGGAAGCGGCGTTCCGTCATGGCGCGCGGCGCGTGGTCTATGCCAGTTCGATCCACGCGGTGGGCATGTATCCCAAGACCGAATTCATCGGCACCGACGTGCCGCACCGTCCGGATACCTATTACGGCCTTGCCAAGTGTTTCGCCGAGGATCTGGCACGTATGTACTGGGAAAAGCGCGGGGTCGAGGCGGTCTGCATGCGCATCCTCTCCTGCGCGCAGGTGACCAACGCGCGGGCTGTGGGCTCGTGGCTGAGCTATGACGATCTGATCCAGCTGGTCACGCGGGCCGTCGACACCCCGGTGACAGGGTTCTCGGTGGTCTACGGCGTGTCGAACAACGACCGGGCGCCGGTGGACAACTCCGCCGCCTCCTTCCTGGGCTACCGGCCCAGGGACAATGCCGAGCAATTCGCCGAGGAGATCTTCGCCAAGGAGCCGCGGACGGACCCGCAGGACCCCGGCCACATGTGCCAGGGCGGCCCCTTCGCCTCGGTCGAACTGGGCCATAGCGGCACGGCGAGCATGGGCATCGTGGACGACCGCAAGAAGACCTGAACCGGCTCGCGGGGAAGGCGCGGTTCGCCTCTTCCCCGCGACTCCGGCATCTGCTAGAGCAATGTCACCGGCCCCTTAGCTCAACCGGATAGAGCACGGTCCTTCTAAGTCCGGGGTTGCAGGTTCGAGTCCTGCAGGGGTCGCCATCGCCAGCCAGCGGGGCCCGTCCGGTGAGGTTTCCGGCCCGGCACCCCTGTTCAGGAACTCGATTTGTCCGATCCCCTTCGCAAAGCCCTGACCTTGGCCGGACTGCTGGGTGCCGGTCTGGCCGGGGCACTTGCCGCGCGCGCCCTGGGTGCGCCACTGCCCTATCTGCTGGGCAGTCTCGTGGTCACGGCCGCGCTGTCGCTCACGGTTCACGCCCGGTCGGGGCAGAGGCTGTGGTTCCCCGAGCCGCTGCGTCGGTCATTCATCGCGGTGATCGGCCTGATGATCGGGAGCAGTTTCTCGCCCGATCTTCTCGACCTGCTGCCGGGGCTCTGGCCGTCTCTTCTGGCGCTCGTGGCCTTTATCGTGCTGGCCGAGGCGGTGGGCTATGGCGTGTTCCGGGGGCTGGGCCGCTATGACCCGGTCACCGCCGCCTATGCCGCCATGCCCGGCGGGCTGATCGAGGCGGCGATCCTGGGCGAGAAGGCAGGCGGCGACGTCGAAACGGTCAGCCTTCAGCATTTCGTGCGGATCGTCCTTGTGGTCGCGCTGGTGCCGATGATCTTTCTGGTCGTCACTGGCGAAGCCGTCGGCAGCGCCGCCGGGGAAGCGATGACCAAGGGCAGCGCGGTTTGGCTCGACTGGGTGCTTTATGCCCTGCTGGCGCCCGTCGGGCTGTTCATAGGGCGCGTGCTGCACGTTCCGGCGGGGCAATTGGTGGGGCCGCTCCTGCTGAGCGCGGTGCTGAACGGAACCGGCTTGTTGCAACTGGCGGGACCGGCCTCCCTCCTGAACGTGGCCCAGTTGGTCGTGGGCTGCGGGCTGGGCGTCAGGTTCGCCCGCTCGACCCCGCGCCAACTCGCAACCGGAGCGGGTCTCGGGCTGGTCGCGGTCAGCCTGACGCTCTGCCTCAGCGCGGGATTTGCCTGGATCCTCGTGGACGGCTCGGTCATGCCCTTTTCCGCGCTGCTCATCAGCTTCGCCCCCGGCGGGGTGACCGAGATGAGCCTGATCGCGCTCAGCCTCGGGGTCAGCCCGCTTCTGGTGACGGTCCATCACCTGTTCCGGATCATAATGACGGTGACCCTGGCCGGTATGGCCGCGAGCCGTGCCGAACGATGGCTGACGCGGCGCTAGGAGCCGTCCAGCAGTTCCGCCACAAGCGGGTTGGGAAAACGACGGGTCAGCGTCACGGCATAGAATGTTTCGGTGATGCGAGGATGTTCCCGCGCTTCGACCAGACGGCCCGATTCAAGCTCGTCCTTGACCACGATGGGCGGCACCAGCGCCAGCCCGACATCCTCGCGTGCCAGCAGCCGCATCATGGCCATGTCATCGACCTCGGCCGCGATGTTGAGGGTGATGCCAAGCCGGTTCGCAATCGCGTCGAAGGCCGCGCGCACCGTGCTGTCGCGGGTGGGCAGGATCACAGGCTGCGCGCGCAGAAGGTCCGCAAGCGGTCGTTCCGGATCCAGCCTTTCGCGCGTGCCGACAAGACCGATGGCCTGCTCGGCGACGCGGTGGGTGACGAAAGGCGCAAGGGCGTCGCCGGGCGGCTCGCGATTCATCAGTGCGATATCGAGGTTTAGGGTGCTCAACCCTTCCAGAAGCTCCGCGGCACTGCCCGAGCGCAGGATCACCTCGACATCCGGGCGTGACAGGATCGGGCGCAAAAAGCCGATCTGGAAGTTGCGCGACAGCGTCGCCAACGCGCCCACACGCAGGGCCGACCGGCCGCGGCCCGCCTCCTGCAGGGTCGCCACCAGTTCCTGGCCTGTGGCAAAGATCGCATCGGCGTGGTCGAGCGCGATGCGCCCCGCCTCGGTCAGGTGCAGCTGCCGCCCGCGCCGTTCGAACAGGGCGTGACCCAGGCGTTCCTCCAACTGCCTGATCTGCACCGAGAGCGCGGATTGAGACAAGTTCAGCCGCTCGGCCGTGCGGGTCAGGTTCCCGTCATGGGCGACAGCCCAGAAATAGCGCAGGTGGTGATAGTTGAGAGGCATATCGTTCTATTTTTATAAACGCTTCCTCAAGAACAATGTATTTTTATTTTCAAAAGGCAACAGCTACCTCCTCCCAAAGGCAAATTCGGAGGTCGCACGCAATGGCATATCTGTTTCTTCCCCTTTTGGCTCCGGCCGCCCTGCTCGCGGTGGCCGTCCTGGCCGCACGTCAGCCTGGCATGCGCCCCGGACGGCTTCCGCAACTGGCCGAAGGGGCGGCGCTTGCAGGGCTGGGCGTAGCCGTCTTGTCCCTTGTGATGCTGGTGCTGAACGGTCCCGGCACCTCGGCCCTGCTCGGGTTCGCGGGTATCGGGCTCAGCCTCAGGCTCGACGTGGTGAGCGTGACGATGCTGATCCTCGTCAGTTTCGTGGGCTGGGTGGTGCTGCGCTATTCGGCCACCAGCCTGGACGGCGAGGCCCGGCAGGGTGCTTTCACCGGCTGGATGGCCGGCACGCTTGCCGCCGTCCTGCTGTTGGTCAGCGCGGGCAACCTGGTCCAACTGGCCGCCGCCTGGATCGCGACCAGCTATGGCCTCCATCGGTTGCTGCTTTTCTATCCCGACCGCCAGACCGCGCAGCGCGCGGCCCGCAAGAAGGCGTGGGTCGCGCGGGCAAGCGAGATCACGCTGCTCGGCGCGATCGTCACCCTGGTGGCAGGATATGGCACGACCGACATCGCCACCCTGATCGGAACCGCCGTCGCCGGCCCGGTCACGGCGCTGGCCGCCCTGCTGATCGCGGCAACGGCCATCTTGGCATCGGCGCAGTTTCCGTTCCATGGCTGGTTGACCGAAGTGATGGAAGCCCCCACCCCGGTCTCCGCGCTGCTCCATGCCGGGGTCATCAATGCAGGTGGCTTCCTGCTGATCCGGATGGCCGACGTGATGCTGGCGGCGCCCGGCGTGCTGGCCCTGCTGGCGATGGTGGGCGGATTCACCGCGATCTTCGGCGGGCTGGTGATGCTGACCCAACCGGCGGTCAAGACGGCGCTGGCCTGGTCGACCATCGCGCAGATGGGATTCATGATCCTGCAATGCGGTCTGGCGCTCTTCCCGCTGGCGCTGCTGCATATCGTGGCACATTCGCTCTACAAGGCGCATGCGTTTCTCAGCGCGGGCGAGGCGGTGCGCAACGTGGCCGCCACCCGCAGACCGGGTCCCGTGGCCATCCCAAGCGCGCGCAACGTGGCGCTGGCCTTTGCGGTGGCGATCGCGATATATGGCGCGATCTACGCGGCGATGGGCCTGACCTTCGGCTTTGACGGCAAGTCGGTGCAGGCCATCGCCCTGGGCGTCATCCTGATCTTCGGCGTGGCCTACCTGCTGGCGCAGGGCCTGGCCGATGCCGCGCCGGCGGCGCTGACCCGGCGGACTGCGCTTTATGCCGGGGCGGCCTCGGTCAGCTATTTCCTGCTGCAACGCGCGGCCGAGGCGCTGACCCAGGGCACCTTGCCCGCCACCCCTGCCCCCGGCGCGCTTGAATGGGCCCTGATCGTGCTCGCCCTTGTCAGCTTCGGCGCGGTGGCCGTGGCGCAGGCCAGCTTTCCGCTCTGGGCCGGTCACCCGGCCGCGGCGGGGCTGCGCGTGCACCTGTCAAACGGGCTTTACGCGAACGCGCTGTTCGACCGGCTGCTGGGCGGCTGGTCGCGGCGGACCGTCAACTGACCACCTGTACCGGAGGATTTCGACATGACCATGCAACACGCAATCTACACCGCCGGGCTTCTGGAACTGGTGGCCGCGGCAAATGACGCGGTCCAGGCGATCCCGCCCCTCTTTGCGCTGGACGCAAGTGTCGCGGTGACCCCCTTCCTTGGTCAGACCGGCGAGCCACTGGCGGTCACCTCCGCCCGGCTTGCCCGCGTCGCGGGCGTGCGGATCGGCCCGGACCGGGCCGAGATCGCGCGCAGGCTGGCGGATGGACGGATCACCGACTCGGATCTGCGCGAGGCGTTGGCCGCGATGACCGGGTTCGACCGGCCAAGCCTGGCACAGCTGAAGTCGGCGCTGGAGACGCCCGCACCCAAGCCAAAAGCGCTGCCGACGATCGCGGAACTTGCGGCCGAGCTGTCCGGCCGCGACTGGCCCGGGTTGATCGAGGAACGGATCGGCGCCTGGGCCGGGTCCTGGTTCGATCGCGGCCAAGCCCTCTGGCAGCCCGCGCGGCGGGGCGGCGCCTGGCTGGCATGGCGGGATCACGCGACGCGTGACCTGACACCCGAGATCCACGGCCTCAAGGGGTTCGGCGCCTTCGTCACCGAGACCTCGCGCTCGCCCTGGCGGGCGTTGGGACGGGCCTCCGAAACTCTGGGGATCACGTCGCAAGCCGCAGGAACCGCGTACCACCGGCTGCTTATGGACCTGGGCGGCTGGGGACAATATTCGCGCGGGCTGGGCTGGCAGGCTGACCTCGAGGGTCGCAGCGACAGCACGGCGGCCGAGCTGCTGGCCATCCGGTTGATCTGGGAAGAAGCCCTTTTCACCCTCTACCGCGAACAGATCGCCGAACGCTGGGCGGAAACGGTGGCACGGCACGCGCAGCCGGTAACGCCGGGCCGGGACCAGGTGATCGACGCCGTCCTTCAGGAAGCCGCCGAACGCGCCGCGCAGCGCAAGCTGGCCGAGACGCTGGAGACGGGCAAGCCGCGCGTGCAGACCGAACGCCCGATCTTGCAGGCCGCCTTCTGCATCGACGTGCGCTCCGAACCCTTCCGTCGCGCGCTCGAGGCACAGGACGCGGGCATCGAAACCCTGGGTTTCGCGGGCTTTTTCGGGCTGAGCACGGCGCACCGCACCGCGGGGTCGGACGTGATCGAGGCACGGGGGCCGGTGCTGATGTCCACGGGGGTTTCGACCTGCGCCGACGAAAGCGCACAGGCGGACCGCGACCGGCGCTATGCGGCGCGGGCCAAGCGCGCCTGGGGCCGGTTCAAGGGGGCGGCGGTCTCCTCCTTCGCCTTTGTCGAGGCGGCGGGGCCGGTCTATGCCGGGACGCTCCTGCGCGATGCGCTGGGGCTGCGGGCCGTGACTGAGCGCAAGGACCCGCCCCCGCGGCTCGACCCGGCGCTTTCCTCGGCGCAGAGGGTCGATGCCGCCGAGACGGTTCTTCGGGCCATGTCGCTGACGAAGGGGTTCGCGCGGATCGTGATGCTGGCCGGGCATGGCGCGAGCGTGACCAACGCGCCGCATGAAAGCGCCCTGCATTGCGGCGCCTGCGGTGGCCATGCCGGCGACGTGAACGCCCGGCTTCTGGCCCGGCTTCTGAATGATCCCGAAATACGCGCGGGGCTGGCGCGGCGCGGCATCGAGATCCCCGGCGACACGCTTTTCCTGGCGGCGCTGCATGATACCACAACCGATGCGGTGACACTTTACCATCGCGACGCGGCCACGGGCCCGTGGCAGGCGGATCTGGACCGGCTGCGCGGCTGGCTTGCGGCGGCGGGGCGGCTGACCCGCGGCGAACGGGCCACGCGGCTTCCGCGCGCGGGAAGCGAACGCGCCGTGATGCAGCGGGCGCGGGACTGGGCCGAACTGCGCCCCGAATGGGGCCTCGCGGGTTGCCGCGCCTTCATCGCCGCGCCGCGTAGTCGGACGGAGGGCACGGCGCTCTCCGGCCAGAGCTTCCTGCACAGCTATGACTGGCGGGCGGACGAGGGGTTCGGCGTGCTGGAGCTGATCATGACAGCGCCGGTGGTGGTCGCGAGCTGGATCAGCCTCCAATACTACGGCTCGACGGTGGCGCCTGCGGTCTTTGGCGGGGGCAACAAGCTGTTGCACAATGTCGTCGGCGGGATCGGCGTTCTCGAAGGCAATGGCGGCGCGCTGCGGCCCGGTCTGCCCTGGCAATCGGTGCATGATGGCGAGAGCTTCCAGCACGATCCGCTTCGCCTGACGGTGATGATCGAGGCGCCACGCGAGGCCATGGGTGAGATCCTGGCCCGGCATGAGACGGTGCGGGCGCTGTTCGACAATCGCTGGCTGCACCTGATCGCGCTGGATGACGGGGGGCGCATGGCCTGGCGCTATGACGGCGACCTGCGCTGGTCGCCCATGCGCGAGGCTGCGGACCAGGCCATCGCCGCCGAATGACCAAAAGGCCGGGCGGAGACTGACCACCTGGCCATCAATGCACGGGAAGCATGTGTCTGTAAAATAATGGAAAGCTCGGTTGGGGCAAACCTTATGGCTGTTCCTTCTTTCAAGCTTGTTGCGCCGAATTCGAATTGCCTCCACCCTCCTCAGGACGGGAACAATTCCCCCCGTCGCGCGTAGTTCCATTGGCGATAGGAGGGTCCGATGCCACCATTCCACCGTTTGACAGCTGTCTTCTGTCTGGCCGCGGCACAGGCCGTGGCGGATCCGGTCAACATCCGCCCCGACATGCCCAGCGTTACCGTCGAGACACCTGAGGGGCCGGTCGAGATCTCGCGCATTCAGGACAACACGAACGAGCTGTGGGGAACGTGGTCGCAGACCTCGCGCCCCTGCCCGCCCTTCTGCATCCAGCCGATCTCTCCGGCCCCCGGAGTGACGACGATAGGAGAGCTGGAGTTACTTGATTTCCTTGAGAAAAATGAAGGCATCCTGATCGACAGCCGCACCTATGACTGGTACGCGGGCGGCACGATCCCGGGGGCGGTGAACATCCCCTATGACGTTGTCGTCGACCGGCTGGGAGAGCTGGGCTGCGAGGCGGATTTCGATGGCTGGGACTGCACCGGAGCACAGCGCGTGGCGTTGTTCTGCAATGGCGTCTGGTGCGGGCAATCGCCGACCGCGATCCGCAACATGATCGGGGAAGGATACCCGGCCGAGCGCATCCTCTACTACCGTGGCGGGATGCAGATGTGGCGTATGCTGGGGCTGACCGTCACGGGTGACGACTCATGAGAAAGGATTGAAATGGAAGGATTTTTCGACGTTGTGGGGACACTTGCCCTGATCATCATGGCGATTGTCGGCGCGGGTGTCGGCTGGGCCGTGGGCAAGACCTCGCGCGGGAGCACGGCGCTTTACGTTCTGATCGGTGTGCTGGCGGCGGTCAGCGCACCGTTTCTGCTGGCCGCGCTTGGCCTGTCGGTGGTGGCGGCCGGGGGCATCCTGCTCTTGGTGATCATGTCGGCGGTGGTGGCGCTGATCATCGTCGGGATCGCGCGCGCCATCCTGAGATAAACAGTTGAAAGCACGATGAAAAAGAAAGGCCGGCGCGTGTCGCACCGGCCTTTTTCGCGTGTTCGTTTCCCGCGATCAGGCCCGAACCGAGCCGCCGCGCGGACCCGCGATGAGCCAGGCGATGAAGCCGAGTACGGGCAGGAAGAAGATGACGAGAGTCCAGATCACCTTGGCGGCTGTCGAGGCGTCCGAGGTGAGCACCTGGTAGATCGCGTAGATGTCGGCGATCAGGACGAGAATGCCGAGAATACCATATTCCATTACTTTTTTTCCTCCGGTCGGTGTGATCGGACAACGTACCGGGAGGTAAGCGGTTCCCAAGGGCGTTTTGACCGTTTTGTACATCGGTTTTCCGGGGGTTTGACCGTTTTGTACAAAATTCCGGGGCGGGTTTTCAGAGGTCCCGCCGCATGAACGCGCTGTTGGGATCGAGGCCATAGCCGGGAATCGGGCCGCAATAGGCATATCCCAAAGCCTCGTAAAGCCTGCGCGCGGCGGCATATTCGGGCAGATGCCCGGCGCCGGTTTCGAGCACCAGCGCGTTGAAGCCCCTCTCGCGCGCGACCGTCTCGAGATGGGCCATTATCCGGCGGGCGAAACCGCGGCCACGGGCATGGGCGGCGACATGGACAGACTTGACCTCGGCCGTGCCATCGGGGAGCGGTTTGAGCGCGCCGCAGGCCAGCACCTCGTCATCCTCGTGCAGCGCGAAGAAGGCGATGCCTGCCCCGCCCAGCGCCTCGGCATCCATCGTGTGGTTGGAGGTCTGCGGCGTGGCCGACCAGCTGTGTTCCAGATGCGCCTGAAGCAGCGGGCGCATCTCCGGCGCGCGCGGGTCGGCGGACCGGATGTCGCTCATGTCAGTGGGTCCAGGGGCTGCGCCGGTCGGTGGCGAAATTCTCGCCATAGCCGCGGGGCCGCAGGTTCGGCTTGCGCTTGTGCGGTTCGATCACCTGCGCGTCGATGCCGTGGGCCTGCGCATAGGCGACCGCCTCTTCCTTGGTGTCAAAGCGCAGGCGCACCTGGCTTTCCATGTCCCCGGACGAGGTCCAGCCCATGAGCGGATCGACCTCGCGCTTTTCGGCGGGCGCGAATTCCAGCACCCAGTTCCGCGTCTTGGCCATGCCCGATGTCATCGCGTTGCGGGCCGGTCTGAAAATGCGTGCTTGTTTCATGACGGGACTCCTTTGTCGCGGGATTTATCGGGGAAAACACGACCGACGGCAAGAGCCGAGCGGTCGCAAGGGACGCGTCAGGGCGTCGCCGGGTTGGGAAGGAACTTGGCCTTGAGCGCGCAGTTGCCGCATTCGCAGATCGAGCCGCCCTCCTGGCGCGGGCCGTAATTCATCACGAAGTCGCGGCTGCGGCGGAATTCCTCGCCGTTCCAGACCTCTTCAAGGCTCTGGCGCAGAAGGTTGCCCATCGCGAATTCCGGCCCCTCGACCGTGGTGCAGGGCATCACGTCGCCATTCCACGCCACGATCATCGTGGCGAACATCTGGCCGCAGGGATTGGCAACGGCGGAGTGCAGCGGGTGGTCCTGCAGGTCGGGGTTGGTGGGCGGCGCGTAGCTGCGCCGGAACCACTCCGCCCCGTCGAGCACGGGGGATTTCGTGTGATGCACCGAGGAGCGCCAGCCGGGATCGGGGGTGTTGAGCTTCTTGAAGACGATGCCGACTCCCATTTCTGCGGCCAGCTTGCGCGCGGCGCGCACCTCGCGCTCGTTGCCCTTGTGGACATGGTATTGCCAGCCGAGGATGGGCCTTTCGGTGGCAAGCCGGACCTTGGCGCGGGCCAGTTGCCGCAGGTTGCCCAGCGCGCGATCGACCTTGCCGCGCACGCGGTAGGTTTCGTGCACCTTCTGGCTGACCCCGCCGATTGAGGCGAAGAGCGAGTGCAGCCCGGAGCCGACCAGCGTCTCGGCCTGTGCCTCGGTGAACGCGGTGGTGGCGAGATTGCTGTCGATATGGACCCTGGCGCCTTTGGAGGCGGCGATGCCGATGATCTCGACAAGGTTGGGATTCATCAACGGCTCGCCCCAGTTGTAGAGCGAGATCAGCTGCGCGTGATCGCCGATCCGGTCGAAAATGGTACGGAAATCGGCGACCGACATAATCCCCGGGCGCAGCTTGTTGGTCTGGGCGCCGGTGATGCAGAAGGGGCAGCGCAGGTTACAGACATTGCAGATGTCGATGTAGTAATGGCGCGGCATCCGGCACGTATCCCGCAGCGCCCGGCGCGCGGGCGGCATGGGAGACAGGTCGGGGCGGTCGATCACATCCTTCATGCGGTAATCTCTATGTGATACCGCGCGAGGGGCAAGCCCGAAGACGCCGTAAGGAAGAGGGAATTGCCGCGACGGGCTTGAACGGGAACAAAAACAGATCAAATCATGGGGGCCGAAAGGAATCGTCCCCATGCCTTATGCCCATTCCGACAAGACCGCCCCGATCCTGCACGCCCCCGCGCCGGACGTGAAGTCGCGCCCCAAGCTGGAGGGCGGCAAGCGGTTCCGGATGAACACGGAGTTTTCCCCGGCGGGCGACCAGCCCACCGCCATCGCCGAGCTGGTGCAGGGGGTGGATGGCGGCGAGCGCGACCAGGTGCTGCTGGGCGCCACCGGCACGGGCAAGACATTCACCATGGCCAAGGTGATCGAGGAGACGCAGCGCCCGGCCATCATCCTGGCGCCCAACAAGACGCTGGCGGCCCAGCTTTACGGCGAGTTCAAGGGGTTCTTTCCCGACAACGCGGTCGAATATTTCGTCTCCTACTACGACTATTACCAGCCCGAGGCCTATGTGCCGCGCTCGGACACCTATATCGAGAAGGAAAGCCAGATCAACGAGCAGATCGACCGGATGCGCCACTCGGCCACGCGGGCGCTGCTGGAGCGTGATGACGTGATCATCGTGGCCTCGGTGTCCTGCATCTACGGCATCGGTTCGGTCGAGACCTATGGGGCGATGACGCAGGACCTGAAGGTCGGCGGCAGCTATGACCAGCGGCAGGTGATCGCGGACCTGGTGGCCCAGCAATACCGCCGCAACGACCAGGCGTTCCAGCGCGGCTCGTTCCGGGTGCGGGGCGACAGCCTGGAGATCTTTCCCGCGCACCTGGAAGACCGCGCCTGGCGGCTGTCCTTCTTCGGCGAGGAGCTGGAGGCGATCATCGAGTTCGATCCGCTGACGGGGCAGAAGACCGACAGTTTCGACCAGATCCGCGTCTATGCCAATTCACACTACGTCACGCCGAAACCGACGATGCAGCAGGCCATCCTGGGCATCAAGAAGGAGCTGCGCACGCGGCTTGACCAGCTGGTGGGCGAGGGCAAGCTGCTGGAGGCGCAGCGGCTGGAGCAGCGGACGAATTTCGACCTGGAGATGCTGGAGGCCACCGGCGTCTGCAACGGGATCGAGAACTATTCGCGCTACCTGACGGGCCGCGCCCCGGGTGAGCCGCCCCCCACCCTGTTCGAGTTCATCCCCGACAACGCCATCGTCTTTGCCGATGAGAGCCATGTCAGCGTGCCGCAGATCGGCGGCATGTACCGGGGCGACTATCGCCGCAAGTTCACGCTGGCCGAGCACGGCTTCCGCCTGCCCTCCTGCATGGACAACCGCCCCCTCAAGTTCGAGGAATGGGATGCGATGCGGCCGCAATCCGTGTTCGTCAGCGCCACCCCGGCGTCATGGGAGCTGGAACAGACCGGCGGCGTCTTCACCGAGCAGGTGATCCGGCCCACCGGCCTTCTCGATCCGCAGGTCGAGATCCGCCCCGTCGAGATGCAGGTGGACGACCTGCTGGACGAGGTGCGCCGCGTCGCTGCCGCGGGCTACCGCACGCTGTGCACCGTGCTGACCAAGCGCATGGCCGAGGATCTGACCGAATACATGCATGAACAGGGCATCCGCGTGCGCTACATGCATTCCGACATCGACACGATCGAGCGGATCGAGATCCTGCGCGACCTGCGGCTGGGCGCCTTCGACGTGCTGATCGGCATCAACCTGCTGCGCGAGGGGCTGGACATCCCCGAATGCGGGCTGGTGGCGATCCTGGATGCGGACAAGGAGGGGTTCCTGCGCTCGGAAACCTCGCTGATCCAGACCATCGGGCGGGCGGCGCGCAACGCCGATGGCCGGGTCATCATGTATGCCGACCGCATCACCGGCAGCATGGAGCGTGCGCTGGCCGAGACCGAGCGCCGCCGCGAGAAGCAGATCGCCTATAACGAGGAACACGGCATCACGCCCGCGACGATCAAGAAGAATGTCGATGACATCCTGCAAGGGCTCTACAAGGGCGACGTGGACATGAACCGCGTGACGGCCAAGATCGACCCGGCCCTTCAGGGGTCGAACCTGCAGGCGGTGCTGGACGGCTTGCGCACGGATATGCGCAAGGCCGCCGAGAACCTGGAATTCGAGGAAGCCGCCCGCCTGCGCGACGAGGTCAAGCGGCTGGAAGCGGTGGACCTGGCCGTGTCCGACGATCCCCTGGCCCGTCAACAGGCGGTGGAGAAGGCCAGCGAGGCGGCCGTCGGCGCGCGGGGACGGTCAACCGGCGGACGGCCGGGACAGCGTGGGGGGAATGTGAAGAGGAAAAAGCGGTGACAATTCCCTGCAACTTGTTTAAAGAAATCTCATGGATGCGGTTTCCGAATATATATATCTTTCGCGCTGGCTCGCGTTTATCGAAGCCATTGTAGCGAGCCTGGCATGGCCCTTGGCAACAGTTGCAGGAGCGTTGATTTTGCGGCCGTTCGTTTCCAGAACTCTAAATTCCTTGAAGTCCATTCGGTACGGCAACACCGAGGCAATATTTGATCGAGAAGTAGATGAGTTTGTTCAAGATGTTCGCGGCCTAGGAATTGAACCTGATGTCCAGAGTGTCCAATCGACTCCCGACAATTTGCAACTATTAATTCTGAAGACTTGGGCGGGCATAGAGGAAACGATAAAACGTTGGATAAACAAAAAGATTTCTGAACAAGGACTGACTGAAGGCTCTGACAGCTCTAGGATGAAGGAAACGCGCCTTCTCAATAGAAATGCGAGACTTGACCTAAATCTTCTATTTCGTAACCAAGTAATTTCTGCAGATCTAAAATCGACACTTGATGAATTGCGCGACCTCAGAAACAAAGCAGCTCATTCCTCCAATTTTGAACTGCAGGCAGGGAGAGCGCTAGATCTTGCCGCATCTTTGAACTCGATCCAGAAGGAGTTAAAGGAATCGCTTGATAAATTCGATCTTTCCGGCGAGCAGCTCAAGATAGATCTAACAAGTCGCTAGATTGGGCCATCGCCGTCGCGGGTAGCGCATCGTCGATGGTGCAGCAGATTTCGCGCTATTCGCGACTTGGATTCAAATTCAAGAAATGGAGCAACGGGTGGAATGCCCCCTCAAATCAACGGCACAAACGGCACGTCGCAGGCTGCGAGGGCGAGGCATCCTGCCAGAAAGAGCCATTTCGCCATGTCGGGGTCTCCTTTCGCGCGGGTTGCGGGCCGGTGGCCGGTGCGCCCTGCCCTTGCAGCACGCGTAGGGTGGGTTTTCAACCCACCGCCCCCATCACCCCCCCTGATGGGTTGAATTCCGCCCGGGCCGTGGCATGGTTCCGCCGAACCAGCGGGAGCGCGCCATGTCTGTCTTCGACCTCATCACCCGCGACTACAGGCACATCCCCTACATGGACGGGCGCAGGGCCGCGGTGCTGCGCGAGATCATCACGACAAGCGGCGCGCGGGATATCCTCGAGATCGGGTTCTATCAGGGCAAGAGCAGCCTTTATATCGGCGCGATCCTCGAGGATCTGGGCGGCCCGGACTCCCCTGGCCGGCTGGTGACGATCGACAAGGCCACGGCCCGCAAGCATGAGCCCAACATCCTCGACCTGCTGGAGCAGACCGGGCTGGGCCACCGGGTGGAGCCGCGCTTCGCCCATCGCTCCTATACCTGGGAGATGCAGAGGATGATCGCCGAACAGCCCCGGCCGCAATTCGACCTGTGCTATTTCGATGGCGGGCATCAATGGGACGGGACCGGGTTCGGCGTGCTGCTGGTGGACATGCTGCTGAAGCCGGGCGGGATCCTGGTGCTGGACGACATGAACTGGTCGTTGGAGCGCTCGGCCTATCACCGGGCGCGTCCGGGATCGGTGGCGGGGTTCTCGCCCGACGAGCGCGCGGCGCAGACCGTGCGGCTGGTCTGGCGCACGATCCTGCCGCATCTGGGCTATGAGCATGTGCGGGAATACCCGGCACTCGACTGGGGCGTGGCGCGCAAGCCGGGCGGCGGGCGGTAGGGCGGGGTTTCACCCCGCCGCCCGGTCAGAAGTCGAACAGATCCTCGAGGAAGCCGCCGCGTTTCTTCTTCCTGCGGTAATCGTGGCTCTCCTGCACCTCTCGCCCGTCATAGGCATGCGGCGGGGGCGGCGGCGGCAACTGCGTGGCCGAGCGTTCGATGATCTTGTCCAGTTCTCCGCGATCCAGCCAGACGCCGCGGCATTGCGGGCAATAGTCGATCTCGACGCCCGAGCGTTCGGCGATCACGAGGGCGGTTCCGTCGATTGGGCATTTCATGGATGTCTCTCTCCCTGTCCGGTTGCCCTACAGACATAGGATGCCCGCCGGGAAATGCATCCCGGCAGGCGCGCTTCGCCGCACCGAGTTCTCAGCGAAAGCGCGGGCCGTGCGCCCAGATGGTCAGCGAGTGGCGTTCGCCCGCGCTCACCGGGGTCACGCGGTGGAGCAGGAAGCTGGGGAAGAGCGTGGCGCTGCCGCGGGTGCGCGGGGCCTCGATCTCCTGTGCGGAGGGCATGACCTGGAGCGCGCCGCCCTCGTAACCTTCGGGGTCGCTCAGTTGCACCACCATCGTCAGCTTGCGGCGCGCGGCGACGGGGCCGTCGCCGATATCGGCATGCCAGGTGAAATGGCCCTGCCGTTCGGCCCCGTAGCGGGCGACCTGCGGGCTTTCCGAGAAATCGGTGAGCGCGAAGTCATAGGCCTCGCGATTGGCGTGCCGCACGAGGTCGATGATCCGGTCCATGATCCAGCCGGTGCCCTCGACATCGTCGAGCCAGACCAGCTCGGCGCGGCGCAGGTTGTGATCGGTGGCCTGGCGGACCAGCCCGGCCTCCTGCGCCTCGGAGCTGCGGGCGAGGACGAGGATCTCGTCGCATTGGGCGGCGGTGAAAGCATCGGGGATGGTGTGGATTTCAAGCATCTTGCAGTCCGGTGGCAGGGTCCGCCCTGTTATCACCGGCCCTGCGCCTTTGCCGTACCGGGGGCGACCGCGATGTCGTTTTCGGGACATGGCGCGGGAGACACCCTCGCCATGGTTTTCAAACTGCCCACTTGATTGGCGCGTTTTCCGCCATAATGTTCAAATCATGGGCGGCTTGAAAACATATCTCGCGACTTTCGGCGTGGGGCTTTCCCTGGCGGGGCAGGTTTCGGCGGGTGAGGATGTGCTGGCGCTTTTCGCGCGCTGTTCGGGCCAGATGTCGGCCGAGCGTGAGCACGCCTGGCTGATGCAGCGCGATCCCGCGGGGTTCGAGGACGCGCGCGAGAGGTTCCTGTCGCTGGTCGAGGCCGTGGCCGAGGAGGCGGCGCGGCGCGCGGTGCTGCATGACCGGATCGAGGCCAAGCACCTGCATGCGGCCCTGCTGCGCGAAGCGGATTTCGGGACGGACCCGAAACGCGCCCGGGCGGCGCAACGCAGGGCGGCCAGCCAGATTCGCCTGTGCCGGTCACTTCTTCTGGACAGTTGATCCGGCGGGGAGCGTATATTTTGCCCGATTTCCGGGCAGAGACCCCGATTGAGCCTGTTTCCTGGGCGGATTCGCCGGGCCGGAGGCCGGACGGCCCCGCCGTCCTCGCTGCGCTGCGGCAAACACCCCTAAGCTTTGGCATGGGCCGCGAGGCTCTGTGAAACGTGCGTCGGTGCCGGCCTAGGAAACCATGACACCAACGCACTCCGCAATTGATGCGTAGGGGGGGATATGGGGCGCTTTGCCGCGCCGTGCAACGCCCCGCGCGACGCGCAAAGGATGAAGCGATGTCAAAGACACTTCTGGGAACCACTGCCGCCGTTCTTCTTGCCACCGTGCTGCCTGCCGCGGCGCAGGACGTGACCTGCCCGATCAAGGTGGGCGTGCTGCATTCGCTGTCGGGGACGATGGCGATTTCGGAGACGACGCTGAAGGACACGATGGAGATGCTGATCGAGCAGCAGAACGAGAAGGGTGGCGTTCTGGGCTGCGAGCTGGAGGCCGTGGTGGTCGATCCGGCCTCGGACTGGCCGCTTTTCGCGGAGAAGGCGCGCGAGTTGCTGACCGTGCACGAGGTCGACGTGATCTTCGGCAACTGGACCTCTGTCAGCCGCAAGTCGGTCCTGCCGGTGATCGAGGAACTCAACGGCCTGCTGTTCTATCCCGTCCAGTACGAGGGCGAGGAAAGCTCGAAGAACGTGTTCTATACCGGCGCCGCGCCGAACCAGCAGGCGATCCCGGCCACGGATTATTTCCTCGAGGAGCTGGGGGTCGAGAAATTCGCGCTGCTGGGAACCGACTATGTCTATCCGCGCACGACCAACAACATCCTTGAAAGCTATCTGAAGTCGAAGGGCATCGCCGAGGAGGACATCTTCGTCAACTACACGCCCTTCGGCCATTCCGACTGGTCCAAGATCGTGGCCGACGTGGTGGCGCTGGGCGCGGATGGCAAGAAGGTCGGCGTGATCTCGACCATCAATGGCGACGCCAATGTGGGCTTTTACAAGGAACTGGCGGCGGCGGGCATCTCGGCCGACGACATTCCGGTGGTGGCCTTCTCGGTCGGGGAAGAGGAGCTTTCGGGTCTCGACACGACCAACCTTGTGGGGCACCTGGCGGCGTGGAACTATTTCCAGTCGGCCGACACGGATGCCAATGCCGAATGGGTCGCCGCGTGGAAGGCCCGGATGGGCGAGGACCGGGTGACCAACGACCCGATGGAGGCGCATTACATCGGCTTCAACATGTGGGTGAACGCGGCCGAGGCGGCCGGCACCACCGACGTGGACGCGGTGCGGACCGCGATGTACGGGCAGGAGTTTCCGAACCTGACCGGCGGCATGGCGGTGATGCTGCCCAACCATCACCTGGCCAAGCCGGTGCTGATCGGCGAGATCCAGGATGACGGGCAGTTCGACATCATCAGCCAGACCGAGGAAGTGCCGGGCGACGCCTGGACCGACTTCCTGCCGGAATCGGCGGTTCTCAAGTCCGATTGGAAGGATCTGGGCTGCGGGATGTACAACACCGAGACCGAAAGCTGCGTGCAGATCAAGTCGAACTACTGACCTGGCTGCGGCAGGGGGCGGCACACGCCCCCTGCCCTTCGAGAGGACGAGCATGTCACGACATTTTCTGGCGATCTGCCTGCTGGCCACCCTGCTTGGCGGGGCCCTGCCGGCGCTGGCGCAGGATGCCGATGCGCCCATCCAGACCCTCTTGCAGGAGCATGGCGAGGCGATCGCCGAAAGCTCGCGCCGGACCATCGGGCCGGCCATCGACGCGCTGACCGACAGCGGCCTGCCCGCCGCCCAGCGCGTGCTGGAAAGATGGCAGGCCAAGGAGATGTGGCGGAACGAGGAGACGGGCCTGTTCGTTTTTGCCGAGGAGATCGACCGCGACACGTTGCGGATCTTCGATGTCGCCGGCGAGGCCGAGATCGGCGTGGTGCCCGATGACGGCTACGATCAGCTGAAACCCAATAGCGGCATACGCGGCATGATCGGCGCGGCGCTGGTGCGGTTCCAGCTGACCGATCCCGACCCGGCGGTGCGGGCCACGGCGCTGGAGGCCATCGGGCGCGATCCCGAGGCGGCGCATCTGAACACGCTGCGCAAGGCGCTGGCGGACGAACCGGACGCGGCGCTGGCCGAACGGATGGCCCGGCAGGAGCGGCTGCTGACGATCCAGTACGGCGAGAGCGAGGCCGAGCGGATCGAGGCCATCGAGCATTTCGCGGGCGATCTGGGCGTCGATGTGCGCGCGGCGCTGAACCCGCTGATCGCCACGCGGCTGGAGGTGGCCGAGACCGTGCCCGAGGGGCCGGAGGTGGCACGCGTCCTCGAACCCGGGAGCGAGGCGTTGTCGCGCGAGGCGGCCCATGCGCTGCTGGTCGATGAGGGGCTGTCGGCCCCGCCCCTGTCGCGCGACCGCAAGCGCGACGTGCTGGTCGCCAACATAGAGGGCGGCATGGTGGGCGGAATCGAGGTCGCGTCCCTTTCCACCGACGCGGCGCGCGACACGGCCTATGCCGCGCTGGTGGCGCAGGGTGTGGCGCAGCCGGCGGCAACCGAGCAGGAGATCGATGCGGCGCTGGACGCGCATGTGTTCTTCGAGCGCTATATCGGCGCGCCGCCTGCGGTGGCGGCGGCAGCGGCGGCGGTTCTCACCGGCATCGAGAACAGCGTCATGGTCAACCAGGCGGCGGACCTTGTGCTGGACGCGATCTCGCTGGGCTCGATCTATTTCCTGGCGGCGATCGGGCTTGCCATCACCTTCGGCGTGATGGGCGTGATCAACATGGCGCATGGCGAGTTCATCATGATGGGCGCCTATACCGGCTTCGTGGTGCAGCAATTCGTGCCGGATCACACGGTCTCGATCCTGCTGGCGATCCCGCTGGCATTCGCGGTGACATTCGCCGCGGGCGTCGCGATGGAGCGGCTGGTGATCCGCTGGCTTTATCATCGTCCGCTTGAGACGCTGCTGGCGACCTTCGGTGTCTCGATCGCGCTGCAACAGCTGGCCAAGAACATATTCGGCACGCAGGCACGCCCGCTGACGGCGCCGGGCTGGCTGGACGGGTCGCTGGTTTTCAACGACATCGTCTCGATCAGCTATATCCGTATCGCGATCTTCGTGCTGGCGCTGCTGTTCCTCGCGGTGTTCCTGCTGGTGATGAACCGCACCCGGCTGGGGCTCGAGGTGCGGGCGGTGACGCAGAACCCGGCGATGGCGGGGTCGATGGGGATCAACCCGGACCGGATCAACATGCTGACCTTCGGCTTCGGCTCGGGCATCGCGGGCATCGCGGGTGTGGCCATCGGGCTTTATGCCAAGGTCACGTCCGAGATGGGATCGGATTATATCGTCCAGAGCTTCATGACCGTGGTCGTGGGCGGCGTCGGAAATATCTGGGGCACGCTCCTGGGCGCGGGCATGATCGGCGGATTGCAGAAGATGATCGAGTGGCTGAACCCCTCGAACACGCTGGCGGCGCAGACCTACATGATCCTTTTCATCATCCTGTTCATCCAGTTCCGGCCGCGCGGGATCATCGCGCTCAAGGGTCGGGCGGCGGAGGCGTGACATGAGCGATATCGCCCTCTCCCCCGGCACCCGCCGCCCGCTTGTGGCCCGTTACCCGGCGCTGGCGGTCTTCATGATCGTGCTCGCGCTTTTCACCATCGGCGTGACGATCCTGTCGGAGGGGTTCGGGATCGGCGTGATCTCGACCAGTTTCGTCAAGACGCTGGGCAAGACGCTGTGCCTGTGTCTTGTCGCGCTGGCGATGGACCTGGTCTGGGGCTATTGCGGGATCCTGTCGCTGGGCCACATGGCGTTTTTCGGGATCGGTGGGTACGCCATCGGCATGTGGCTGATGTATGCCCGAACCGAGATCATCGTGACCGAGAGCCTGGCCGCGGCCCCGTTGCCACCCACGCCGCAGGAGATCTCGGACGGGATCGCGGCACAAATCTTCGGCGTGGTCGGCGCGTCGGAGTTTCCGCCGATCTGGGCCGTTGCGCATTCGCTGCCGCTGCAATTGCTGGCCGCCGTTCTGGTGCCGGGGCTGATCGCGCTGGTCTTTGGCTGGCTGGCCTTCCGCAGCCGGGTGACGGGGGTCTACCTGTCGATCCTGACGCAGGCGATGACGTTGGCGCTGGCGCTCTATCTCTTCCAGAACGACAGCGGGCTGCGGGGCAATAACGGGCTGTCGGGTTTGCAGAACCTGCCGGGCCTTGACCATGTGGCGCAATCGACTGTGTCGCTGTGGTTCTTCTGGGCCTCGGCGCTGGCGCTGGCATTGGGCTACCTGCTGTGCACCTGGATCGTGTCGGGCAAGTTCGGATCGGTCATCCGGGCCATCCGCGACGACGAGGCGCGCGTGCGTTTCCTGGGCTACCCGGTGGAGGCCTACAAGCTGTTCGTCTTTACCGTGACGGCGGTGATCGCGGCCATCGGCGGCGTGCTCTACTACCCGCAGGCGGGCATCGTGAACCCGGCCGAGATCGCGCCCATCGCCTCGATCTACCTGGCGGTCTGGGTAGCCATCGGCGGGCGGGGGCGGCTTTACGGGGCCGTCATCGGCGCGGCGCTGGTCTCGCTTCTGTCGACCTGGTTCACCGGCGGGCAGGCGCCCGATATCGACCTTGGCTTCTACACGATCCGGTGGGTGGACTGGTGGACCATCGCGCTGGGGCTGTCCTTTGTCGCGGTGACGCTGTTCGCCCCCAAGGGGATCGGTGGGCTTGTCGACCTGGTGACGGAGAGGAAATCGCCGCAGCGGCACGGGGCCGACCTGGGCCCCGATCCGGGCGCGTTGCGCGAAAAGGAGGCGGATGAATGAGCACGCTGCTGGAAGTTTCCGGCGTCTCGGTCTCGTTCGACGGGTTCAGGGCGATCAACAACCTGACCTTTCAGATCGGCCCCGCCGAGATGCGGGCCGTGATCGGGCCGAACGGGGCGGGCAAGACGACCTTCATGGACATCGTCACCGGCAAGACGCGGCCCGACAAGGGGCGCGTTCTGTGGGGCGAGAAATCGCAATCGCTGCTCAAGATGAGCGAAAGCCAGATCGCGCAGGCGGGGATAGGGCGCAAGTTCCAGCGCCCCACCGTGTTCGAGGACCAGACCGTGGCCGAGAACCTGATGCTGGCGCTGAAGAAGGCGCGCGGCCCGCTTTCGGTGCTGCGGTTCCGCGCCGCGAAAGAGGATCGCGAGAAGGTGGGCGCGCTGGCCGAGGAGATCGGCCTGGCCGTGGCCCTGTCGCGCAAGGCGGGCGAGTTGAGCCACGGGCAGAAACAGTGGCTGGAGATCGGGATGCTGCTGGCGCAGGAGCCGCGCCTGCTGCTGGTGGACGAACCGGCGGCGGGCATGACGCCGGCCGAGCGCGAGCACACCACCGCGATCCTGGTCGAGGCGGCCAGGACCCGCGCCGTGGTGGTGGTGGAGCATGACATGGAATTCGTGCGGCGGCTGGATTGCCGGGTGACGGTGCTGCACGAGGGATCGGTGCTGGCCGAGGGCTCGCTGGATTTCGTGACGTCGAACGAGCGGGTGATCGAGGTGTATCTTGGGCGATAGCGTTCTTTCCGTGGCGGGGCTGACCCTGCATTACGGCGGCAGCCAGATCCTGCACGGGGTCGACTTGGAGGCCGCGCAGGGCGAGGTGACCTGCGTGATGGGCACCAATGGCGTGGGCAAGACCAGCCTGCTCAAGGCCATATCGGGGCGCCATCCGCGCAGCGGCGGTGCCTACCGACTGGTGGGTGCGGAGATCGGCCGCGCCAGCGCCCATGCGCTTGCGCGCAAGGGGGTGGCCTATGTCCCGCAGGGGCGCGAGATCTTTCCCTTCCTGACGGTGAAGGAGAACCTGGAGACCGGCTTTGCCTGCCTGCCGCGCGAAGAACGGCGGGTGCCCGAGGAGATCTTTGACCTGTTCCCGATCCTCGCCGATTTCCTCGACCGGCGCGGCGGCGACCTGTCGGGCGGGCAACAGCAGCAGCTGGCCATCGCGCGGGCGCTGGTGACGCGGCCGCGGCTGTTGCTGCTGGACGAGCCCACCGAGGGGATCCAGCCCAACATCATCACCCAGATCGGCGAGGTGATCGGCAAGCTGCGCGCCGAGGGGCGCATGGCGATCATCCTGGTGGAGCAGTATCTCGACTTCGCCCATGCCCTGGGCGACCGCTTCGTCGTGATGGAGCGCGGCGCGGTCAAGCTGGCCGCGCGCGCAGGCGAGATCGGACGAGAGACCCTGTTCGAGAGCATGCGCGTCTGAGCCGGGGCCGCGGGCACCGGGTGACGCAAGGGGAAGCAAATCGCGCCAATCGGCAAGATTTTCTTACCAATTCAAAGATGACGCGTTAGTATCCCCGTGTCGGGGCGTTGGAGGCGCCTGCGGCAATGCCCGTCTCAAGGGCAGAAAAAGGGAGGAAATTCAATGACCAAGACGTTCACGACTCGTCGTGGTGCGATGCGCGCCTTTGCCGGGGCGGGCGCGGCGGCGCTGGCCGCCCCTCATATCGCCACGGCACAGGGACAGACGACCACCTGGAAGATCCAGACCAGCTGGCCCGGCGGGGCCGGGCTTCAGGTCTTCAAGGACTGGTGCGCGACGATCGAGGAAAAGACGGGCGGCGAGCTGGCCTTTCAGCCTTTCGGCGCCAATGACGTGGTGGGCGATTTCCAGCTTTACGACGCGGTGAAGAATGGCGTGCTGGAGGCGGTCAACCCCTTCACAATCTACGCGCAGGGGATCATCCCGGCGGCCACCTTCCTGACCTCGATCCCGCTGGGCCTGCGCAACCCGCACGAGTTCGACGTTTTCTATTACGGGCTGGGCGGCATCGACATCGCGCGCGAACTGTATGCCGCGCAGGGTCTGTATTTCGTGGGGCCTGTGCATCACGGGCCGAACATCATCCATTCCAAGGTGCCGATCCGGTCCATCGACGATTTCGCGGGCCGCAAGATGCGCCTGCCGGGCGGCATGGTGGCCGAGGTGTTCAACGCCATTGGCGCCGAGACGACGGTTCTGCCGGGCTCCGAGATTTTCCCGGCGCTGGAGAAGGGCACGATCGACGTGGCCGACTACGTCGGGCCGGCAGTGAACTATGCGCTCGGCTTCAGCCAGGTGACCGATTACATCGTGATGGGCCCTCCGGGCTTCATGTCGCTGTACCAGCCGGTGGACATCATGGACATCACCGTGGGCCAGGCCGCCTGGGACGCGCTGAGCCCGCAGATGAAGCAGTTCGTCGAGATGGAAACGCATGTCTATTCCGACATGCACCATGCGGCGATCCAGGCCGCCGACCAGGAGGCCTGGTCAAAGTTCGAGGCCGACGGCACCGAGGTCACGCGCCTGACGCAGGACGACGTGGAGCTGATGACCGAGGTCGCCGTGCCGATCTGGTTCGACTACGCCAACCGCGACCCGCAGGCCGCGCGCGTGTTCAAGATCCAGCTCGACTACATGCAGTCCGGATCGCTGGGCTATGTCGATCCGTCGCTGACCCAGGGGCTGGAACTGAAACTCTGAGCATCGGCCAGACAAGACCGCACCGCCCGGCGCCCCGCGTGGCCCGGGCGGTTGCCTTGAACGACACTCACAAACGAAGGACCGCATGATGCCGGGTCTCAGTTTTACGCTGCCGCACTGGCTGTACTGGGTGGGGCTGATCGTCTTTCCCCTCGTGGCGATGGTGCTGTCGCGCCGACCGCAGCCTGACCAGAAACGCTATACGCTGCCGCTGGCCTACATGATCGCCATCACCGGCGGCATCATCGGGCTGCACCGGTTCTACCTGAAAAGCCTGCTGGGGCTGGTCTATCTCCCGATCTTCCTCTTCGTGCTCCATGCCAACGGGCAGACGCAGGATGCGCGTTCGGTCCTGTCGGATTTCGAGAACCAGCTGCGTGTCGCGGAACGCACTGTCGAGCGCGAGGAGGGCCGTGTCGGTTCGGCGCGCGCCGAGCTGGAGGAGCTGCAGGCCGCGGTGGAGGCGGCGGAGGAAGGCTCATTTGCGGAAAAGAGCGCCGAGCGCCGGCTGAGCCGCGCGCAGGACACGATCAGCAAGGGCGAGACGCGGCTGACCGAGGCGCGCGGCACGCTGGAGGAGATCACGCCGCTGCGCGACGAGGCCGCGGCGACGCGCGCCTTCTGGGACGACGCGGCGGGATATGCCTTTTACCTGATCCTGATCCTGCTGGCGATCGACATGCTGCTTTTGCCGGGCCTGGTGCGGCGCGCCAATGCCGCCCTGCCCCCCGAGGAGGAGATCACCGAGGCCGAGCGCGCGCTGCGTGCCGCCGAGGCCGAGGAGGGGCCGAAGCACGACAGCGAATATGCCGAGAACTGGATCGACCGGCTGTCGCTGTTCTGCGGGGAGTTCGTGGCCTATTGGGCGGTGATCGCCGTCTTCGTCTATTACTACGAGGTGATCGCCCGCTATGTCTTCGGCTCGCCCACGAACTGGGCGCATGAGTCGATGTACCTGATGTTCGGGATGCAGTACCTGATCGCGGGCGCCTATGCGATGCTGACGGAAAGCCATGTGCGCGTCGACATCTTCTATGCGCCGTTGTCGAAGCCGCGCAAGGCCTGGGTCGACCTGCTGACCTCGATCTTCTTCTTCATCTTCGCGGGAACGCTTTTGTGGACCTCGTGGACCTTCGCGATGGATGCGATCGCGGTGCCTTCGGGCAACTCGGTCCTGTCGGACTGGGCGCGGGGGCAGATCGGGTTCGGCGAGATGATCGGCGGTTTCGGGCTGAACCAATGGACCGATCCGAATGTGCGCTGGGGCGAGATCAGCTTCAACGAATGGGAAGTGCCGCTCTGGCCAATGAAATGGGTGATGGTGATGGGCGGCGTTCTGCTTGTCTTGCAGGGGATTTCCAAGATGTCCAAGGACATCCGCGAAATCGCACGGGGGAACTGAGGCATGGGTATCGAGATCGACATCGCGTGGCTCACGCTGATCATGTTCGGCAGCCTTCTGGCGCTGCTTATGGCGGGGCTGCCGCTGGCCTTCGTGACGGGCGGCCTGGCCTGCGTGTTCCTGTTCATCCTCGGGGACGCGCGCGCGCTCAACATCGTGCCGAGCCGCATCTTTCCGCTGATGACCAATTACCAGCTTTCGGCCATTCCGCTGTTCATCTTCATGGCGGCGATGCTGGAGAGGGCGGGCATCATCAACGACATGTTCGACGTGATCTACAAGGTCATGGGCGGGCTCAAGGGCGGTCTTGCGGCGGCGACGATCATCGCCTCGACGATCCTGGCCGCGATGGTGGGCGTGATCGGCGCGGCGGTGGTGACCATGGGCATCATCGCGCTGCCGGCGATGCTGAAACGGCAATACGACCCCAAGATCGCCATGGGTTCCATCATGGCCGGCGGAACGCTGGGCATTCTGATCCCACCCTCGATCCTGGCTATCATCTATGCGGTGGTGGCCGAGCAGTCGGTAGGCGAGTTGTTCATCGGCGCGGTCATTCCGGGGTTGCTGCTGTCGGGGATGTATATCGCCTATGTCGTGGCGCGGTCCTACATCAACCCCGCGCTCGGCCCCGCGATCCCGGTCGAGGAGCGCGTGTCGAATGCCGACAAGGTCCGCCTGATCGGCAAGATGGCGGCCCCCATCACGCTGGTCGTGGTGGTGCTGGGGATCATCTTCTCGGGCGTCGCCACGCCGGTGGAGGCCGCGGGCATCGGCACATTCGGCGCCTTCATCGTGGCCGCGATCCATCGCAAGCTGGACTGGCCGACGATCCGCGAGGCCTGCACCACCACGCTGAAGGCCAGCGCCATGGTCATCTGGATCATGTTCGGCGCGACGATCTTCGTGGGTCTCTACGTGCTGGAGGGCGGCCAGCAATTCGTGCAGGACGCGCTGGCGGCGACGGGTCTGGGGCCGTGGGGCATCCTGATCCTGATGCAGATCCTGCTGGTGATCCTGGGAATGTTCCTGGACTGGGTCGGCATTCTGCTGCTTTGCGTGCCGATCTTCGTGCCGATCATCAAGGCGCTGGGGGCCGCGGCCTTTGGCCTGTCGAATCCCGAGGACCTGGTCCTGTGGTTCGGGGTGCTTTACCTGGTGAACATGCAGATGTCGTTCCTGTCGCCGCCCTTCGGCTATGCGCTGTTCTACCTGCGCGGGGTGGCGCCGGCCGAGATCCCGATGTCGGACATCTTCAAGTCCGCCCTGCCCTTCCTCGCGTTGCAGGTGGTGGGTCTGGTGCTGTGCATGGTCTTTCCCGAGATCATCACCTGGCTGCCGCGGCTCGTCTACGGGTGACGGGGCGCCGGCCGCCCGGCGAAATCGCGGTCGGGCATCCGGTCCGATATCTCGAGGATCAGCTTGCGGATGATGGCATCGGCCAGATCCTCCTCGCTGGCCGCGGTGACGACAAACGCGCCGCGGCCGCCGATGATCCGCTCCTCGTAGATCCGGCCGAGGTCGGGGAAGCGGGACGCGGTATCGCAGAAGCGGCAGAGGATGGGCAGCCCGTTGATGGTGATGCCCGCGGCCAGCACTTGCGCGCGGGCCTCGGCGATGGAGGGGCCGGAGTAGCTGTTGGGGCTGTCACCGGAGAAATCGATCACCTTGCGCCAGCCCTCGAAATCGTTCTGTTCGATCATGCGTTTCGCGTCGAGCAGCGCCGAGCCGATGGCGTTGCGGCCATAGGCCTGTCGCGGCGGATCCAGCAGGCGGCCCGCGAAGACCGAAGCCGATGCGGGACCGTCGATGCGCATCCAGTCGACGACGACGGCGGTGTTGGCCGCCCATTCGACATAGGTCACGGCAATCGCCTGGTAAGCTGTTCCGTCTATGGTCGCGAGCACGCGCGCATCGGTGATCGCGCGCGCATAGCCCTCGCGCTGGAAGCGGATCTCGTCCTCGGAGATCGAGCCGGAGGCATCGGCCAGCAGCACAAGCTCGAGATCGACATCCTCGGCCCATGCGGGCAGCGCGAGCCAGAGCAGGACTGTCAGCAACACCCTCATGGCGAAGATCTAGCCTGTCTTCCGCGCCGATCCAGTCCCGCCGCCATCAGGCCAGAAGGTTGAAGACGTCCCCGTCGAGCTGGATGTTGATCGCCCGCTCGCCGTCGCCATCGACCAGCGCCCAGAGCAGGTTGCCAGTGGGGATATGGGTGATGAACGCCTCCTGCACGCCGGCCTCGCCCGCATTGGCGGTTTCGGCCATCTGGACCAGGAAATCCGACGCCGCCGCCCCACGGCCGCCGAAGACCAGCACGTCGCCGTCGCGTGCGCTGAAATCCTGGATCCAGTCGCTGCCGTGATCGGCCACGCCCAGGTGATAGAAACGGTCTGCCCCCTCGCCGCCATTCACGCGGTCGTAACCGAAGCCGCCATTGACGAAATCGTTCCCAGCCCCGCCATAGAGCAGGTCCGACCACGCCTGGCCCGTCAGGACATCGTCGCCCGCCGCCCCGATCACGGTATCCGTGCCGAACCCGCCCGAGACGGTGTCGTTGCCCGCGTCGCCGCGCAGCTCGTCATTGCCGTAGCCACCGTCGATATTATCGTTCCCGTCACCGCCATAGACCACGTCGCGCAGGTCGGCCTCGGTTGCGCCGCCCTCGATCACGTCATCGCCATCCGCGCCGTTCAAGGTGTCGTTGCCGTCGCCACCCAGAAGCGTGTCATTGCCCGCGCGGCCATTGAGGTTGTCGTTGCCGGCGCGCCCGTCAAGCCGGTTCCCGGACGCGTTGCCGCCGAGCAGGTCGTTGCCGGTACCGCCCGTTGCGTTCTCGATGACAACGCCATTGGCGATGGTCAGCCCGCCAAAGATCCCCTCCACGTAGGAGACGAAACCACCGCCGCCCTCCTCCTGCTGCAGGGTTGCCGCCCGCAGGTCGATGACGGCCCGGGTGCTGCCGTCATATCTGATCGCGTCGGTGCCGCCGGTATCCCAGATCGCGGTATAGCCCGTCCCGCGCGCGTTGGTATCGGTCAGCGCATAGCTGTCGTCACCATTGGCGAAACTGGTGTTGGTGCCGTATTTCTGCTGGATAACCGCGATGTCGAAGGCCATCGGCGTGCGCGAGATCCCGTATTCCAGCGTGCCGCTGGCGCCCACCGGCCCGTCTCCCCAGCCCTTGTTGTAGGACATGACGGTAAAGACTTCCTGGTTCAGGGAGAACTCGCCGGTGTCCTCGGACGCGCGCACCCCCTCGAACAGCTCGCCGTTGCCGCCGCCATTGTCATGCGGATGCGCAAGCCCGAGCCCGTGGCCGAATTCGTGGATGAAGTTGGAATACCCGTAAGCGCCCTGTGAGAGCAGCCCGCCCGCCGCATCCGACCAGAAGACCGGGTTGGTGTTGAACCAGCCCTCCCCCTGAAGCTGACCCAGACCCGGATCGGGCGGCCCCATCTTCCCCGAGAGGCCGCTGTCGAGAAACCCCTTGCCCAGCACGAAATCCGCATCCGCACGGGCCGACACCTCTTCGAAGGTCAGCAGGGAAAAGCGGGAATATTCCGAAAGCGCCGCCGCCGCCTGCTGGCGTTCATAGGCCGTCCAGTCGCTGTCGGTGATTTCCTGCATGACGCTTTCGCCCGCGCCGGCGAAATAATAGAGGATATGGGTCTTGTCGAGCTTGACGCCCCAGTCGACCCCCTTCAGCGGGTCGGGCGCGGGCGGCGGGGCCAGTTCGACCACGTTCAGCCGGAATTCGCCCGTGGTCGAACGCGAACCCGTCGCTTCGATGTAATAGGTGCCGGACGTCTCGATTTCGAACGCGATGAAGGCGTTGCGTGTAATCCCGTTGTCGTCGTTCTCGGCCAGCACACTCAACTGCGCGTCGCGCAGCCGGATCAGGGGGTCGCCCAGCGCGTTGCCATTGTCGCCAAAGGCGTCGAGCACGGCATAGTAGGATTTGCCCGCTTCGAGTTCGATGGCGTACATGTCTATGTCATCGACATAATCGACCGTGCCGATGACCGGCACGTTGACCTGCGCCGGTGCGGCCAGGTTGGGAATGTCGCCCACCGCGTCATCGTTGTAATTCACGGCGTTCAGCGCGATCTGGTAGGCGCCGGTGGTCTGCCCGTTGCCGCCGAACCCGGTGGCCTCGACGAAATACAGCCCGGTTCGGGTGGCGGTGAAGGCGAGCACGCTGTCCAGGGACTGGAACTTGTTGTCGTTGCTCAGCAGCGCGGTGCCGAAATTGTCGCGCAACACCAGCAACGGATCCCCCACTCCGTCGATCGGCAGCGCCGCCATGCTCACCTCGTAGCTCTGGCCCTGCACGAGGGACATGCGGAACCAGTCCGTGTCGCCCGATGCGCCGATCTCGGCATTGAGCCGCATGCCCGGAGTCAGCTCGATATTGGTAAAGCCATTGGCGGGAATATCGTTGTCCGGACCGAACGCGGTGGGGTCGTTCTCGGGGAAGCCTACGCCCTCGTGAGGATCGAACGGCAACTCCGGCTCCTCGTTGCCGAAGAGAAACTCGGCATCGGCGATCTCAAGCCCCAGTTCCTCGATCTGGTCGAGTGTGTCCTCTGCCGGGAAGGGAACGGTCTTGCCGGTATAGGGGCATTCCGGGTCAAAGGGACGAAATTCAGAACAGATACTACACACAGGCGAGATCTCCGAAGCGCGTGGACCTTGAAAACGGTTGGCAGACCGGAGGACCCCTGGCGAATTTCAGGGATCCGCCGAGCGACCGATAAATTCACATGACGAGCATATGTCATGTTGTCGCAGCGGCATAGCCCTGTCTGCGCTGCCCCGATCACACCACCAAGTGGACGACCTGTGCGCATGAAGGTAGGTCAAAACGCGGCCTGAGCGTCGCGGCGATGGCCGGACGGCGCTGTGTCTTCTCGGAGATCGAGGCTGAATATTGGCCCGGCATCGCGCGTCTGCATCCGCCGACCGGGTTGCCGGCCGGCGGAGCGCTGCTCAGGCGAGCAGGTCGAAGGTCTGGCCCGCGATCTGGATGTTGATCGCGTCTTGCGCGTCGCCGTCGACAAGCGCCCAGAGCAGGTTGCCCGAGGGCACGTGGGTGATGAACACCTCGCTTACGCCCGCGGCCCCGGCACCCGACGTCTCGGCCACCTGAACAAGGAAGTCGTCCGCCGTGGCCGGACCGACCCCGCCGCCATAGGTCAGCAGGTCGCCCTCGGCGGCGTCGTAGTCCTGGATCCAGTCGCTGCCGTGATCTGCCACGCCCAGGTGGAAGAAGCGGTCGCCATCCGCGCCGCCGTTCAGCCGGTCATAGCCGAAGCCGCCATTGATGAAGTCGAACCCGTCATTGCCGAACATCATGTCGCTGAGCGCGCCGCCTGTCAGCTGGTCCTCGCCCGCATTGCCGATCACCGTGTCGGACCCGAAGCCGCCGGCAACGGTGTCGTTGCCCTCGCCGCCATGCAGCTCGTCATTGCCATAGCCGCCATCGACGCTGTCATCGCCCGCCCCGGCATACACGAGATCGCGCAGGTCGGCCTCGCTGCTGCCGCCATTGATCACGTCCGCGCCGTCATCACCGGTCACCGTATCCGCGCCGTCGAGGGCGGAAATCGTGTCGTCCCCCGCCGTGCCGACAAGCCGGTCATTGCCGGGGGTGCCGTCGATCACCTCTCCGGGGGTGTCGAACGAGGGGGTCACGACATAGACGCGGCCATCGGTCAGCGGGATCTGGCTGCCATCCTCCAGCGTCTGGAGCGGCCCGGGCGCACCGATCAGGAGTTCGGGCGCGCCGTCGCCGTTGATGTCGATCGGGCCCGAGATCGAGGCGCCAGCCAGTTGCCCCTGCTGGGAGGGTCCATCGAGCCGGAGGATGCCGAAGCTGTCCTGTGCCGAGGCGGCGTAATCGGCGAATTGCCCGATCCCGTCGAAATCGACCAGCTCGGAGGTGGGGCCTTCATCCTCGCCGGTGCGGCCCAGCACGACGTAGACCGCGCCGTCACGCTCGCCCGCATTGGTGAAACCTACGGCAAAATCGTCCACACCGTCGCCATTCACATCGCCCGCGGGCGCCAGGTCGGAGACGAGCAGCCCCTCGCCGGTGGGTTCCTCGACATCGTCGAGCCCGGGATCGGCCCCGTCTCCGGTGGCATTGCCGAAGATCCTGAAGCTCGCCTCACCGGCCAGATCCTTGCGCCCCGACAGGTTCGCCCCGGCGAAGATCTCTGCATCGCCAAGCAGGCCATAGACCGCCCCGGCATTGGTCTGCATCCCGTCATCCAGAAGCGGCGCGCGGATGCCGATATCCTCGATCCCGTCGCCATTGATGTCGCCAAGCGACGCGATCCGCAGTCCGGTGCCCGAGAACTCTCCGGTGGCCTCGCCCTGAAGGAATATCTGGTCGCGCAGCACCACCTCTGCCGGCGCGTCGTCATTGCCGAAATCAAGGATGAACAGGCCACCCGAGCCATATTGCGCCTCGCCATCCGAGGCGGTCAGCAGCTTGCCCCCGAAAGGCGAGCCGAGAATCAATTCGTCGCGGCCGTTTCCGTCGAGATCGGCCATCGCGACCGCGCCGGTGAAGCCGATGCTGCCGATGAAATCCGGCAGGTTGCCGCCGGAACCATCCGCCACCGTCTCGATGAAACCCTTCGTGAAGAAGCCTAGGCTGCCGTCGCCCTCGGCGATGTCCGCGGTCAGGTCGATCTCGGCCGGAATCGTACCATTCCCGTAGATCGCATAGACACGGCCATCCGCGGCCACCGGTGTCAGATCGGGAAGGCCGGGGATGTCCGGCAGCTCCGGCGGGACGAAGACCGAGCCGTCGGGATTGTAGAGGATGCCTGACGCCTGGAACGTGCCCAGCGCGACATCCGCCAATCCGTCGCCGTTCAGGTCCCCGCCCGCGGCGAAGGACAGACCGGTGCGCAGCGTTTCCGCCTCGCCGTGGATGACGGTGACGCCCGGTTCCTCGCCCGGTGTCACGGGCGGCAGCGCGCCCAGATCGATGATCTCGCTGTTGAGGCCGGTCAGCGTTTCGGCGCCCGGGCCGCCATAGAGGATGTAGCCGGTTCCCGGACGGTGATCGAAGGTCGGGAACGGGCTGGTCGGGTCTTCGGTCTCGACGAAGCTGGGCGCGGTGAGGAACACGTCGGCAAATCCGTCGCCGTTCACGTCGCCGGCAGCCGTGCCGCTGAGGATGTCATGCTCGCGCTCACCGATCACCAGCAGGCCGTTGCCGGCCACCTCACCCTCGGGCGCGAGGGCCTGCGGTGTCAGGTCCAGCGTACTGTCATCGATCGCGTCGGACAGGTTGGTGCCGCCATAGACGATGTAGAGGCCCCCGGCCTGTTCGCGGGCATTGCCGAAGAAATCGTGACCCGGTGCGCTGACGGCGAAATCCTCGACCCCGTCACCGTTGAAATCGCCGATATTCGAGACCTCGATACCGAGACCGGCCCGTTCTCCGACGCTGTTGATATTGCCCTCGACGGTAAACCCATAGGGGGCGGCGGTGGTGCTGAAATCATCCAATCGCTGGGCCATGAAAATATTCCTTCACTCGAACGAAAAGCCATTCTTGAGGGTCGGAAGCTGACTTGATTCGCAGAGGGTTTCAAGAAGCACGGTCGGAAAATTACGGAAAGGTGCCGATATTATCCTTTCTATACAAAAGCTTGACCCGCGAGGCCTGGACGGTCGCGCGGATTGGGTGCGGAGAGTCGGCCCTGCTCAGACGAAGTCGATATCGCCGAAATCGATCAATCCGGGCATGGCGTGATCGACCTGGACCGAGCCGCCTGCCCAGGAGATCAGGGTTCCGTCGGCATTGCCGGTGATCGTCGTTCCGGCCTGCGTGACCGGACCGGAAATGACGATCCTGTCCCAGCCATTCGCCCATGAGGTGATATGGTCGTCGCCGGTGTCGAAGAAGGTGTTGAACACGAAGCGGTCCGCGCCGAACCCGCCGGTCAGCACGTCGTCGCCGATGCCCCCGTCCAGCGTGTCGGCGCCGTTTCCGCCTTCGAGGACGTCCGACCCCCATTGCCCCCGCAGGCTGTCATCGCCGCCGCCGCCGGTCAGGGTGTCGTTGCCGAAGCCCCCTTCGACCGTGTCCATGCCGAAGGCGCCGCCCTGCGCGTTGTCGAGGAAAAGGTCGTCGCCATCGTTCAGGTCAATCCGGTCGGGGCCGTCATCGCCGCGCACGGTGTCGTTGCCGTCGCCGGCCAGGATCGTGTCGCCGAAGCTGCCGCCGGAGATGTCGTCATCGCCATCGCCGCCCTCGATGTTGTCCTCGCCCGCGCCGCCGCGCAGCAGGTCATCGCCGCCACCGCCGAGGATGGTGTCCTGTCCATCGCCGCCGTCGACGCTATCGACACCGAAGAAACCGGTCTGCGCGTTGTCCTCGAACAGGTCGTCGCCTGCGCCGAGGTCCACGGTATCGCGGCCGTCGCCGCCGTTGATCGTGTCGTTCCCGGTACCACCAAAGAGGATATCGGCGAAGGTGCCGCCAAAGATAAAGTCGTCGCCCTCGCCGCCCTCGATGCTGTCCTCTCCCGCGCCGCCGTCGAAGGTATCGTTGCCGCCGCCGCCCAGGATCGTGTCCAGACCGGTATCGCCGAACACGCTGTCCATGCCGAAAAAGCCCGTTTGCGCATTGTCCTCGAACCGGTCGTTGCCACTGCCCAGGTCGACCGTGTCGCGCCCGTCGCCGCCGATCACCGTGTCGTCGCCCGCGCCACCGTTCAGCATATCGGCGAAGGTCCCCCCATCAAGGCTGTCGTCGCCATCCTCGCCTTCGAGCAGATCTTCGCCTTCGGCCCCCAATAACCGGTCGCGGCCGTCCCCGCCGTAAATCGTGTCGAGCCCGGTTCCGGCCGAGAGAAAATCATTCTCCGTCCCACCGAACAAGAGGTCATTGCCGTCACCGCTAATAAGCGTGTCGTTCCCCTCGCCGCCGTCCAGTCGGTCGTTCCCCGAATAGCCGAAGATCGTATCGCGGCCGTCCTGACCCAGAAGATACTCGTTGCCAGAGGCCCCGCGGATGTAGTCGTCCCCGTGCCCGCCACGCACCGTATCGTTGCCGGAGCCGGTCCAGATAAGGTCGTTGCCCGCATCTCCGTTCAGCGCGTCATCTCCATCGTCGCCCCATATCTCGTCGTCACCCTCGCCGCCAAAAACAAGGTCATCGTCGTTCTGGCCGCGAATGGTGTCATTTCCGTTGCCACCGAGCAGATAGTCGGCCCCGTCAAAGCCGCGTAGGGAATCCGCGCCGTTGCCGCCCCGCAGCGTGTCATCGCCGAGATAGCCGAACAATTCGTCGGCCCAGTCGCCGCCATCCATCCAGTCGTGGCCTTCGCCACCATCCATCGTGTCGCGGCCGCGTTCGCCATACATCCGGTCATCGTCGTCCCCGCCGAGCATATAATCGTGCCCGCGACCGCCATAGAGCGAGTCATCCCCGCTGTGGCCCACCACCCTGTCACCCTGGTCGCCGCCGCGCAGAGTGTCGTCGCCCGCGTGGCCATAAAGGCTGTCCGCCCCTGTGCCGCCCAAGAGGGAATCGTGCCCTTCGCCCCCATAAAGCGTGTCGTTCCCGCTGCCGCCATAGCCGGTGTCGTTGCCATCGCTGCTCTGCATCGTGTCGTCGCCCGCATCCAGCAGGACAAGATCGTGACCGCCGAGCGGATCGACGAGATCGTCACCTTGAAAGGCATATATGGTGTCGTTGCCGGCTGAACCGGGGATCGTGTTGTCGAAATTCGTTCCGTAATAAACTGGCATGTCACCCTCGCCGAACTGGAAAGCAGGTCACTTGAAGAAGGTCTGAGACACCGGCCACCAGGGCCGGCGCGGGAAATGGTCCGAACGGTAATCTGTCGCGCGATCATGCCATTTTTCGGGGATTCGGGCCAGCCCCGCGCCCGTTGCGACAGGCGGAACAGGGGAAAAACGCGGGAATCCGCCCGGACATGGCGGCGACGCGAACGCCTTGGCGTGGTGTTCAAAGCTCGGGGTCGCGCCCGTAGAGCGAGCGGAACCACAGCACGCTGAGGACCCGCGCCATCTCGAGATCGTCGGTGATCAACTCGGAAAACTTCGGGCTGCGATGCACGAAGATCTCGCGCAGCGTCTCGTCGGCCATGCCGACCGTGGCGCGCACGCCGAAGATCATTTCGGGGGTCAGCGCCTCGGCATAGTCCAGACCGGTGCGGCGCGCGAGGTCGCGCAGGATCAGCAAGGCCCATTTGTGGTTGCGGTAATCGCGCGAGATCGACAGTTCGGGACGCTCGTGCATCAGCGCCTCCTGCCCGGCCAGCAGCGGCGCGTTGGCCTTGTAGCATTTTATGTAGAAGACGTTCATGAAATAGATCGCGTCGAAGGCCGCCATCCTGCTGCCGCCACGCGGACGCCGCCGGCGCATCATCGCGATGAAGGCGCGCTGCACGGCAAGGGCGGCCTCGGACCGGTTCTGGAAATGCAGGTAGAAGGTGCCGCGCGCGATCTCGGCGGCCTCGATGATGGCCTCGATCGTCAGACCGTCATAGCCGTTCACCTCCATCTGCGAGGCGGTGGCCGCGATCAGCTTGTGCCGGGTACGCTGGCGCTTGGGCAGGCCGCGCGCTTCGCGCGCGCGGCGCTCCAGGATGCTGGGCAGGTGAAAGACCGATGCCTCGATCTGCGTCTCGACGCGCGCCCTTTCGGCGGAGGACAGGAGCCTTTCGGAGGCAGGACCCGTTTCGATCAAGGCTGGCAACATGGTTTCGCTCCAAGTGCCCCGGTCCGGCCCTCCGTCGGGCTCTGTCCAGGTTTTCGTTCAGCTCCCGTGCTGTCGCTGTCCGCGCCGGCCGGGCATCAGTGCCACGCGCCGTCCTGCCGATCCCACGCACCTGCCGCGGGATTGTCCGGGTCGCCATCCAGCAGGGTCTTGCGGATCTTGCGGCTTGGCGTCCGGGGAAACTCGGTGACGAAGGTGATGTAGCGGGGGATCTTGAACGCGGCAAGGCGCTCTTTGCAATGCGCGATGATCGCCTCGGGATCGGGTTTCGGGGCATTTTCGCCGCCTTTCGGCAGGATATAAGCCTTCACCTCTTCCCGCCTCTGCGGGTCCGGGACGGCGATGACGGCGGATTCCTCGATCTCGGGCATGGCGTTGAGCGCGGCCTCGACCTCGCGCGCGGCGATGTTCTCGCCCGCGCGCTTGATCATGTCCTTGAGCCGGCCGACGATATAGTAGTAGCCGTCCGCGTCGCGCCGGAACAGGTCGCCGGTACGGAACCACTTGCCGCGGAAGGAGTCGCGATTGGCCTCGGGACGCTTGTAATAGGCCTGCAGGATCGACCGGCCCGCAACCCAGAGCTCGCCCTCCTCGCCATCGCCCAGATCCCTGCCGGTCTCGTCCACGATGCGCAGCTCGCGGAAGGGCGCGGGCAAACCACAGGTCAGTTCGCGTGACTTTTCTGTCGCCTCGGCGGGCACGATCGTGCCGCCGCCGATCTCGGTCATGCCGTAGCCCTCGCGGGCTGTGACGCCGAAGCGGCGTTCCACCTCCTCGCGAGAGTCGCGGCGCCAGCCGTAGATGCTGACATATTTCAGGCTCAGCCGGGCATCCGCCTCGGACGGGTCGCGGGCCTTCAACGCGGGTTCCGGGAAGATGCAGTAATTGATCTCATACCGTTCCAGCCAGTCATAGAAATTGGTCAGGCTGATGCGCCGCGCGACATGCATGGTCGCCCCCAGCTTCATCGTCATCAGGAACTGCCATTGCGGGTCCATGTAGAAGAACGGCGCCCAGATCAGCGTGTTGCGGATCTCGCCGCTCTGGCTGCGGAACTCGGACGCGTAATGCCCGATCAGCATCCAGTAGTCGTGGGTCAGCATGCAGCCCTTGGGAAAGCCCGTCGTGCCGGAGGTGTACTGGATGTTGAGCAGGTCGGTTCGGGTCACCGGCGTCGGCGGCTCGAAGGGAAGCGTGCCGTTTTCGCAAAGCTCGGACCACGAGGATCGTCCCTCGGGCGCCGCGCCGTGCACGATGACCCGGTCGCCTTCGATCAGAGGCAACTTGTCCTCGACGCGTTCCAGCGCGTCGAGATAGTCGGCACCGAGGATCACGAATTGCGTGTCCGAGTCCGAGAGCACGAAGAGCAGCTCCTCGGACGTGTAGCCCACGTTGACGGGGATCATCACCGCGCCGATCCGGCCCAGCGCCACCCAGGACACCGGGAAGGCCGCCACGTTGGGCAGCATCACCGCGACATGGGTGTTCTTGCGCACGCCCAGCGCCAGCAGGTTGGAGGCCAGCCGGTCGGCCCGTTCGTCAAGCTCGGCATAGCTCAGCGTCTCGCCATCCTCGAACCAGTTGCCGAGCGTCGCGGCGCCCAGCGTCTCCGCCCGTTCGCGGACGAAGGCGCCGAGGCTTTCGGGCATTTCGCTCGCTTCGATCTTTTCGCGCATCGCGTTCATCTTCGCGGCGCCGGGTTCCAGTGTCATCGGTGAAACTCCCTGTTCACTCGGTGGATTTCGTGCCGGCGAGCGGCGTGGCCGTGTTGCCCGGCTGGGTCAGGTAGGCTGCCCGCTGCAGACGGTAGAGATGCGAGGCGAAGGCCCGCGATTCCGCCTGCGGCAGGTCGAGCGAACGCTTGAAGACTTCCATCTCGACCCGCACGGCCAGCGGGGGATGGGCGGCGATCTTCTCGGCCACCTCCATCGCGCGGTCCATCAGCTTGTCCGGCTCCACGATCTCGTTGACCAGGCTGTGCTGCAGCGCCTGATCGGCGGTCAGCGACTCGCCGGTCAGCAGCATCCACATGGCGACGGCATGCGGAATGTGACGGGCCAGCTGCGTCGTGCCGCTGGCGCCACCCATGCCGTAGGCGATCTCGGGCAGGCCCAGGCGCGCGTTGGGCGTGGCGATGCGGATATCCGTGTGGCAGACCAGATAGATCAGGCCCATTCCCATCGCAGGCCCGTTGATGGCGCCGATGATCGGCTTGAACCGCTCGACCGTTTTCAGGTCACGCTCCCACCCCGGGCGCTTGTCCTTGTTCTCCTCGGTCGAGGGCCAGAAATGCGCGTTCAGGTTGGCCTCGAGCGAGTTGTAGCCCCAGTCGTGCTTGATGTCGTCGCCGCCGCAGAAGGCCCGGTCGCCCGCACCGGTCAGAATCCCGACATGGACGCCCTGATCCGCTAGGAAATCATGCATCAGGTCGTAGAACTGCTTGTGCATCTCGGGCGTCAGCGCGTTGACCTTGGGATTGTCGATCGTGAAAATCCCGATCTTCCCCTTTTTCTCATAGGTCATTGGCATGGTCTGTTTCCTCCGGTTGTGTTCCTGGTCATGTTCAATCTCCCGAAAGGCGCGCGGCGGCGCGCCGTCGCAAAAGCTCGGCCCCGGTCATCGCCGCGGTGGTCACCGCGATCAGAAGCGCCGCGACGGCCGAGACGGTCGGGCTGAATTCGAGTTGCAGGTCCGCCCAGATCCGCATCGGCAGCGTTTCTTTCTCGCTCAGCAGGAACTGCGCGATGATCAGCTCGTCGAAGGAGACGAAGAAGGCAAAGACCGCCGCCGCCGCCACCGCGGGCAGCAGGCTGGGAAAGGTCGCGGTGAAGAAGGCGCGGACGGGGCCCGCGCCCAGCACCCGCGCGGCGCGCTCGAACGTCTCGTCGATCTGGCGCATGGAGGCGCCGACGATCAGCACGACGAAGGGCATCGCGATCATCGAATGCGCACCCACAAGCGCGATCTCGCTGTCGGTGAAGCCGTAACGGATCGACAGGATGAAGACCCCCAGCGCAATGAAGATATGCGGGATGATGATCGGCGACGAGATCAGGTAGCCCACCGCAGCGCGGGCGCGGCCGAGCCGCCGCTCCATCGCGACCACCGCCATCGTGCCGACGACCACCGAAACCCCGGCGGACAGGAAGGCGATCTTGAAGGACAGGACCGTGGCCCGCGTCCAGCCGGGATCGTTGATGTAGTCGATATACCAGCGCAGGCTGATGTTCTCGGGCGGGAAGGTCAGGAAATCGTTCCCGCTGAACGACATCGGCACAACCAGGAAGATCGGGAAGGTCAGGAAGATGACCATCGCCGCGAAATAGCCCGGCAGGATGAAGCGGGAGAGGGGACGTCGTTTCATGCCGGACCTCATATCAACCGCTTGAGCAGGAGACGGCCAAGCTGCCGGATGATCACCACCGAAAGCAGCGTGCCCACCAGCAGCAGAAGACCCAGCGCCGAGGCGAAACCCCAGTTCAGCCGCTCGACCTGGAACTCGATCAGGTTGCCCAGAAGCCGGTCGCGCGGTCCGCCCAGCAGCGCCGGCGTGATGAAAAAGCCCATGGACAGCATGAAGACGATGATCGCCCCGGTCAGCGTGCCGTCGAGACTGAGGGGCAGGAAAACGCGGCGCATCGCCTGCGCGGGGCTGGCGCCCAGGATGCGCGCGGCGCGCACCACGGTCATGTCGATCTCGGTCATCGCGCTGTAGCAGGTGACGATCTGGATCGGCAGCAGGATCTGCAACATCGCGACCCAGACCGCGCCCGAGGTATAGAGGAGCCGTGCCGGCGTCTCGACCAGTCCGAGGCCCATCAGTGCGGTGTTCACCACCCCGTCGCGACCCAGCATCACCATCCAGGCATAGGAGCGGATGAGGATGCTCATCCACATCGGGATGAAGATCAGGAAGATCAGCAGGAACTGCGTCTTGCGGGGTTGCTGGCTGATGAAATAGGCCGCCGGAAACCCGATGAAGGCGGCCAGCACCGCGATCATAGCCGACAGTTGCAGCGTCTTCCAGAACACCGCCATGTAGACCGGGCGATCCAGCATCCGGTCGAAATGTTCGGTCGTGAAATCGGGGTCCATCACGCTGGACCGGACGATGTCGAAGGACGGGACCAGGAAGAAGGCCAGCAGCAGGAAAAGCGCGGGCCAGAGCAGCCATGTGCGTCGAACCATCTCTTTCATGTCATGCGGCCTTTCCCGGTCGAACCGTCCGAAACTGCGCGCCGGGGGAGCAGGCCCGCCCGGCGCGCGACGTGTCAGTAGAGCATCCACTCGTCCCAGCGCTCGCGGATCTCGTCCACGTTGTCCTTCCAGAACTCTTCGTTGGCGAGGAACTGCATCTCGGCGTTCGCCTCGTAGGTCGGCATGGTCTTGGCGACCTCGGGATCGAGCTTGTCGAACAGGCCCGGTGCGAAGTTGGGATAGGGCAGCACGTTGACATATTCGAACTCGAGGTCGGGCCGCATGGTGCGGATGCGCACGTAATCATGCGCCGCCTCGAGATTCTTGGTGCCCTTCACGATCCCCACATGAGAGGTATGCAGCGCGCCGCCGTTCCAGACGATCTCGACCGGCAGGCCCTGATCCTGAAGCGCGTTCACCCGTCCGTTATAGGTCGTGGTGAAGAACACCTCGTTATCGGCCAGCAGTTGAACCGACTGCGCGCCGGAATTCCACCAGACCGGGATGTGCGGCTTGATCTCGTCGAGCTTGGCAAAGGCGCGGTCGACACCCTCTTCGGTAGCGAGCACGTCGTAGATCTCGTCCTTGGGCACGCCATCGGCCAGCAGGGCGAATTCAAGGTTGTATTCCGGCCGCGCCCGCAGCGAGCGAGGCCCCGGGAAGGTTTCGACATCCCAGAAATCCGCCCAGCTTTCCATCTTGCGCCCCTCGGGGGTCTGATCGAGTCGCTGAACCAGAACGGTCGAGTAGCTGGCCGCCACGACGCCGAATTCCTTGCGCGCGATCTCGGGCAGGGTGCCCTCGGGGTCGAGCATCTCGTAATCGATCGGCTCAAGAAGGCCCTTGGAAACTGCGATCGGGTAGTCCGAGGCGGAAATCTCGGACACGTCCCAGATCGGCTCGCCGGCCTTCACCATCGCCTCCAGTTCCGCCATGCGGCTCGCCTCGGCCGAGACGTTGCGCATGGTCATGCCGGTCTCTTCCTCGAAGGCGGGCTTGAAGATCTTCTCGTTGGTCTCGCCGACCACCCCGCCCGAGCCGCTCACGACAAGCTCCTGCGCGGTCACGCCCGCCGCCGTGGTCAGCAGCGCAAGCGCCGCCGCGGGTAGCAGTCCGGTTCTCATCTTCAATATCATCTTGTCATTCCTCCTTGTTGATCGCCACTTGGTCTTTGTTCTGCACGATCAGGCATCGCTGATCGGAAGCGCGTCCTCGGCCAGAAAGCCGAGTTGCACGGTTTGGGCCGGGCGCAGAACGTCGGCGCCCGGACCCCGGTGCTCCTGGAACTTGACGGTGACCCCGCCGGACAACGTGGCGGTGTAGTGCACGAGGTCCCCGAGGAAGAGCACGTCGTCCACTGTCGCGGTGGACGAGATCATGTCGGCCCGGTCACATTCGAGCCGGACCAGCTTTTCCGGTCGCAGGCTGACGATGCCCGTATCGGCCCCCTGCCCCGCCGCGCCGGGCGCGGTGATGCGCACCTTTCCGTCCGCATCGCGCAGAAGGGTCAGGATATTGGTTCGGCCGATGAACTCGGCGACGTAGCGGGTGCGCGGGAAATCATAGATGCGGCTGGCCGTGTCCACCTGCGCGATGCGCCCGTCGCTCAGCACCGCGATCCTGTCCGACAGCGCCAGCGCCTCGCCCTGGTCATGGGTCACGAAGACGATCGTGCAGCCCAGCTGCGCATGGTATTTCTTGATCTCCACCTGCATCGACTGGCGCAGCTTGAGGTCCAGCGCGCCCAGCGGTTCGTCCATCAGCAGGACTGGCGGTTCAAACACCACCGCGCGCGCGAAGGCCACACGCTGACGCTGACCACCGGACAGCTCGTTGGGCATCCGGCCCGCCAGATCCCCCAGTTGGACCATGTCGAGCGCTTCCTCGACCTTGCGCGCGATCTCGGCCCGGCCGAAACGGCGCAGCTTGAGCGGAAAGGCCACGTTCTCGGCCACCGTCATGTGCGGAAACAGCGAATAACCCTGGAAGACCATGCCGACATTGCGCTTTTCCGGCGGCAGATCCAGCACCGACTTGCCGTCGATCAGGATGTCGCCCTCGGTCACGTCCGAAAACCCGGCCAGCGCGTTGAGGGCCGTCGACTTGCCCGACCCGCTGGGGCCGAGAAAGGTCATGAACTCGCCCGCGCCGATCTCCAGCGAGAAATCCGCCAGCGCCTCCACCGCGCCATAGCGCTTGCAGACCTTTCGAAAACTGATTTCGCCGCCGGCCATCCAGTAAATCCCTCGCCTCTTCGATGCTCAAAACATACACATGTCGTCATTTATGACAATATGTTTATTTTTATGATCGCCCGTCTTCGAACATCCGGAGGCGGGTCTTGGCAAAATGACGTTTCAGGCCGCGCCAATGACACGCGGAGAGCGCCCACGTCACCTGCCGCAGACCACGCTGGACAAGGCCTGGCTGATACCGAAATTCTGTTGCGGCGTTGCGCCGGTGCTCCTAATGTCACAGGCGACCCAGCAGAAAACGTTGCCGGCTCGCGCTCAGGGCTTCCTTGGGAAATTTCCTCCGACCGGGCGCCATGGCGCGTAGTTCCCGATCCGTTTCGACCCAATTCCGCCCCCGATCATTCTGCTTTCGACAAGTGCAAACCGCCTGATGCGGAAAGGAAATGAAGAGATGACCACGCTATCAGTCGGCGACATCGCGATTATCGGAGTTCACGCGGAAGGGACGGATGCCGGAGGCTCCAACGCCTCGATCGACGGCGTGTCCTTCGTGCTGCTGCGGGATATCGACAGCGCGACAGTGATCAAGTTCACGGATGCCGAATGGACCGGAACGGATTTCGAGCCGACCGAGGGCGCGGTGCAATGGAGCGCGACCAGCAACATGACCGCCGGCACTGTAGTCCGGATCGAGTTCAACACGATACTCAACACGCAAACGGCCACGCTCGGGACAATCACCCAATTCGCGGATGCGGGACATTTTACCGGACAGATGGCCATCAGCACCGCGGGCGACCAGGTCTTTGCCTACCAGGGGACCGCCGGTTCGGGCCCCACGCCCATCACCGCCTTCACAAACCGCCCGGACGGCTTCGTTGCCGTCACATCCGGCAGCGACAGCCAGCTTCCGGCCACGTTGACCGAAGGTGTCAACGCGACCTCCTTCCAGGATGTCAGCGGCGCGGCACCCGACGAGTACGACAACAGCTATTACGACGGGCCGACCTCGGGCACCCTGTCCTTCCTGCAATCGGCTATCCACAACCCCGCCAACTGGCGCGGGTCGAACGACCCGATCGCCTTCGACTCCTCACCCGGCAGCTTCACCGTCGGCGGCGCTGCAACGCCTGCTGAAATCCTGATCAACAACGGGTCCGGCGAGATCGTCGACGGCGACACCACGCCAACACCCGTCGACGGTACGGCCTTTGGCGCGACCGAGGTTGCGGGTGGAACAATCACCCAGACATTCACGGTCAACAATACCGGTGGCACCACGCTGAACCTGTCGAGCCTCTCGATCAGCGGCCCCAATTCTGGGGATTTCAGCTTCGGAACCGTCCCTACGGGTTCGATTGCCCCATCTTCCTCGTCCACTTTCGATGTTGTCTTCAACCCTTCGGCCGGCGGTCGCCGCACCGCAACGGTCACCGTCGTCAGCGACGATGCAGACGAGTCGGGCTACGACTTCGCAATCTCAGGGTCCGGCTCGCTCGCGACCGGCGGCACGACCTTGGCTGCGGGTGACGTCGCCTTTGTCGGGTACAACGCCGACAACAACGAGTTCGGCTTTGCCCTGCTCAAGGACATCGTCGCGGGCACCGTGATCAAGTTCACCGACGCGGGCTGGACCGGCACCCAGTTCCGCAATGTCAGCGAGGGCGCGATCCAGTGGACCGCCCCCACCGACATGACGGCGGGCACGGTCGTCATCCACGATGAAAGCACCGAATCGTGGGGCCTCGACTTCCAGGCCACGACCGATGGCGGCTTCTTCTCCAACACCTTCGATCCCGGCACGGCCGGCGACACGATCATCGCCTACCAGGGTACGGCTTCATCCTCGACCAGCACCTACACGAACCTCGCCGCGATCCATTACGACGGCCCGGTGTTCGACCCGGGCGCGACCTCGACCTCCGAAAGCGCGGTTCCGGCCGGGCTGACCGACGGGGTGAACGCAATTTCCTTCGGCAAGACCCCCGATGGCGATTTCAACTCGGGCGTCTGGACCGCGAGCATCCAGCCGACCATCGACGCCCTGCGCGCCGCGATCAACAACGACAGCAACTGGGTCGGCTCCGACGATGCCGGCGGACAGGTCATCCCGACCGGCCCGTTCGTGCTGGGCGTGGTGGAGCCCGAGATTTCCGTGGATGGGAACAACCTGCTGATCGCGGACGGCGATACCGACAGCACGAGCCTCGACGGCACGGCATTCGGCCCGCTGGATCTGGCCACCGGCTCCACCACGAACACCTTCGTCATCCGAAACACCGGCAGTGCCGATCTGACGCTGGGCACCCTGACGGCCAGCGGCGACGGCGGGTTCTCGATCACCCAGCCCGCCGCCACGGTGCTGGGCGCCGGGACATCGACCACGTTCCAGGTGACGTTCGATCCCGCCTCGGCGGGCTTGCTGACAGCCACGATCAGCATCCCGAATGACGATGCGGACGAAGCGCCCTATGATTTCACCGTCACCGGCAGCGGCCACGCCCCCGGCGGCGGAACCACCTTGTCGGCCGGCGACATCGCTTTTACCGGGTTCAACGCGACTGACACGGACGCCTTCACCTTCGTGCTGCTCACCGATATCGCGGCGGGCACCTCGATCAAGTTCACCGATGGTGGATGGACGGGCACGACGTTCCGGCAGAGCGAGGGGATGCTGGAATGGATCGCGCCTGCCGCCATGTCGGCGGGCGAAGTCGTCAAGATCGACTTTACCAACCTCGCGGACGACCCCAGCACCACGGCGCAGACCGACGGCTATTTCAGTTCGAACTTCTCGATGTCAGTGGCCGGGGATCAGATCATCGCCTACCAGGGAACGGCCAACGCGTCGGGATCGGCCTCCACGAACATCGCGGCGATTCACTATGACAACAACGTTTTCGACTCGACCTTTGCCGATCTGTCGGGGTCTTCGCTGGTTCCTGCCGGCCTGACCGACGGGGTGAACGCGATCTCGCTTGGCCGCGGCACGGGCGATCCGCTGGGCGCGGAAACCGAAAGTGCGATCTATACCGGCACCACAAGCGGCACTCCGGAAAGCGTGCGCGCCGCGGTGTTCGACGAGGTGAACTGGACGCTGTCCCAGTTCGAACAGGTGCTCTCCACGACCCCGTTCGTACTGAACACGGCTCCCACGGCTGGCGGGATACCAACCGACATCACGGTCCTCGAGGACACGTCGAGCAATATCGACCTCTCGGCCGTCAGTTTCGCGGATATCGACGGGGACGACCTGACCGTCACGCTGAGCGTGGATGCCGGAACCTTCGCGACCCCGGCAGATGGCGCGGGTGTCGGCACCGGGGTAGAGGAAACGCTTGTCAATGCGACGACAATCACCCTTGCCGGCGCGGCCGCCGACATCAACACCTATCTCGATACGGCCGCCAACATCCGTTACACCGGCCCGACGGACGCGAATGGGCAGGACCAGGCCGTGCTGTCCGTCAGCGCCGATGACGGCACCGTTAATCCGCTGCTCGGGACGGTCAATATCGACATCACTGCCGTGAACGATGCCCCGACGGCCACCGGCATTCCCAGCGACGTCACGGTCACCGAAGATACGACGACTAACCTGGACCTGTCCGCAACAAGCTTCGCCGATGTCGAAGGCGACACGCTGACCGTCACGCTCAGCGTCGATGCCGGGATCTTCTCCATCCCCGTCGACGGGTCGGGCATCGGCGGGGGCGTCACGGAAACGCTTGTCAACGCGACGACGATCACACTTGCCGGCGCGGCTGCCGACATCAACACCTATCTCGATACGGCGTCGAATCTGAAATATACTGGCCCCGCAAATGCCAGCGGGCAGGACCAGGCCGTGCTGACCATCAGCGCCGATGACGGCACCGTTAATCCGGTGCTCGGCACGGTCAATATCGACATCACTGCAGTGAATGATGCTCCGACCGCCAGCGGCATCCCGACGGATCTTCCGGCGCTCGAGGACACGGCCAGCGATCTAGACCTCTCCGGGGTGACATTGGCGGATGTGGATGGCGATGCGCTGACGGTGACGCTTCTGGCGTCGGCCGGGACGTTCAACGCGACGAATGCCGGCGGGGTGAGCGTTGGGGGCAGCGGGACCGGATCGCTCACGCTGGACGGGACCGCTGCGGCGATCAACACCTTTCTCGATGCGCCCGGCGCGGTCACCTACACGGGCGCGAACAACGTGTTCGGCGAGAATGCGGCAACCGTGTCGATCAACGTGGATGACGGCACGGTCAACCCGCAACTGGGCACGGTGAATATCGATATCGCCGATCAGCTCGACACGCAGACCGGCGATAGCGGCGACAATACCCTTTTCGGAGACGAGGGGCAGGACAATCTGATCGGCCTGCTCGGCAATGACGGCCTGTTCGGCTTGGGCGGCGCGGATTCGCTGACGGGCGGCGGGGATAATGACACCCTGAACGGCGGCGCGGGCGTGGACACCCTCGAGGGCGGCGACGGAAGCGACGTGCTGAGCTATATCGGGTCCTCGGCCGGGGTGCTAGTGGACCTGAACGCCGACGGGCTCGGCTTCCAGTCCGCCACCGGAGGTGACGCCACCGGCGACATCGTCTCCGGTTTCGAGCGGATCTTCGGCTCCGATTTCGGCGACGATCTCACCGGTGACGGCCGCAACAACCTGATCTATGGCCGAGACGGGGCCGACACGATCGTCGGTGGCGACGGCAACGACACGATCGGCGGTGGCGGCGGAGGCGATGCCGACGGCCTTTCAGGCGGCAACGGCGTGGACGTACTCAGCTACACGGCCTCCTTCGCGGCAATCACCATCGACCTCAATGCCGACGGGCTGGGTTTCCAGTCGGCCACCGGCGGCGACGCGACAGGCGACATCATTTCGGGCTTCGAACAGGTATGGGGCTCTGATTTCGGCGACGACCTGACGGGCGACGGCACCAACAACCTGCTATACGGGCGCGGGGGCGCGGACACCATCGCGGGCGGTGATGGCGACGATACCATCGGCGGCGGCGGTGGCGGCGATGCCGACGAGCTGGCGGGCGGTGACGGGACCGACCTGTTGACCTACACCGCATCCTTCGCGGGCATTACCATCGACCTCACCGCCGATGGGCTGGGTTTCCAGGCGGCCACCGGCGGCGACGCGACGGGAGACGTTATCTCGGGGTTCGAACGCGTCCATGGTTCGAATTTCGGTGACGACCTCACGGGCGACGGCAGCAACAACCTGCTCTACGGACGCGGGGGTGCAGACACGATCGATGGCGGTGACGGCAACGATACCATCGGTGGCGGTGGAGGCGGCGATGCCGACGAGCTGGCGGGCGGCGACGGGATCGATCTGTTGAGCTATACCGCGTCGTCTGCGGGCATCACCATCGACCTGAACGCGGATGGTCTGGGTTTCCAGTCAGCCACGGGCGGCGATGCGACGGGCGACACAATTTCCGGCTTCGAGAGGATATGGGGTTCGGATTTCGGCGACGACCTGACGGGGGACGCCGGCAACAACCTGATTTACGGACGCGGCGGTGCGGACACGATCGACGGCGGTGACGGCAACGATACCATCGGCGGCGGGGGTGGTGGCGATGCCGACGAGTTGGCGGGCGGCGACGGAATCGACGTGCTGAGCTATACCGCTTCCTTCGCGGGCATCACGATCGACCTGAATGCCGACGGCCTGGGCTTTCAATCGGCCACGGGCGGGGATGCGACGGGCGACACCATTTCCGGCTTCGAGCGGGTCTGGGGCTCCGATTTCGGCGACGCTCTGACGGGCGACGCCAACAACAACCTGCTGTCCGGCCGCGCGGGGGACGACACCCTGAACGGTGGCATCGGCAATGACACCCTGACCGGGGGCGATGACGCGGATACGTTCCTGTTCGACCAGTTGGGATTGGCCAATGCCGACCAGATCCACGATTTCGACTCTTCCGAGGGCGACACGATCGGCCTTGACGCCGCCGTGTTCACGGCCTTGGCAGGCGGGGCCCTTCTCGCAGCGGAATTCAGGACCAACACGACCGGCCTTTCCGGGGCGAGCGAGGACCGGATCGTCTACAACAGCGACACTGGTCAGCTCTTCTACGATGCGGACGGAACCGGCGCCGCCGCCGGGGTGGAATTCGCGCGGCTGACAGGCAATCCGGTCCTAGATGCGCTCGACTTCTTCTCGTACTGACGGGGACGGAGGCGTCCCCTAGCCCAGCACGACGGCAAGGATCACCACGGCCATCATCGAGGCCGCCATGGCGATATTGATCACCCTGCGCGCCCGTTCCGGCAGGTCGAGGCGGCGCAGGGTGACCCCCGCCCAGAGCCATCCGAAATGGATCGGAATCCAGATGATGTTCATGATGACAAATTTCAGCGTCACCTCGGCGGCATAACTGTCTGGAAGAAAGGGAAAGCCGGTGAAGAGCGCCGTGCTGACCGCATAGGCCTTGGGATTGACTACTTGAAGGGCGATGCCGCCCCAGACCCCCGGCGGGCGCGCCGTTTCGATGAAGGCCAGCCGCGCTCCGGCAAGGGCGATGCGCAGGGCGAGATAACCCAGATATCCGAAGGAGAGCACGAACAGGACCGTCCGGATGCGCGGATCCGCAAGAAGCAAGGCGCCAAGGCCGCTCACGACGACAAGCGCCACGAGATTCGTTCCGAGAAAGAGCCCGGCAAGGAAGCGACTGCCCGGGCGAAAGCCGAACCCGGCCCCGACCCCGGCGGTCGAGAGGACGCCGGGGCCCGGAGTCACGATCAGAAAGAACACGGCCGCGGCGAAACCCAGCATGTTGTCAGGTTAAGCAACTCCGTCGCCCATCGCAACGCGCCGGCGCGGTCAAGGCATTGACGTGACTATACGTCTCGTGTCGTTCGGGAAGGCCACATCGCGGCTTTCTGGAAATAACCGAGTTTGTTATTGTTATCGAACAACTTCAACGCAACGATCTCCCGTCCGGCTGGCACGGGCAGCGGGGGAGCCCATGAAGCTCATAGAGGACGACGCGCTTTCATCCGCGATACTTGAGACTGTCGGCTTGCCGCTTCTTGCGCTGGATGTCGATCTTCGGGTGGAAACCGCGAACGATGCGTTCTTGCGGTTGTTTGGCGTGAGGCGCGAAGACACCATTGGGCGTCTTGTCTATGATCTGGGCAATCGGCAGTGGGACATTCCTGAGTTGCGTCGCCTGCTTGGCGATATCCTTCCAGAGAAATGCACCGTTACGGACTACCGCGTCGAGCATGAGTTCGAGCGGATCGGCCGGCGCATCATGCGGGTGAGCGCAAGGCGGATCGAGCGCCCGGACGATCCGGACATGATCCTGCTTGCCATCTGCGACGACACCGAGCGGGAATCGCTCCGGGCCGAGCTGATCGGACGAATCGAGATGAGCGACAAGCTTATCGACAGCGTTCGCGAAGGGCTCCTGATCCTTGACCCCGACCTGCGGGTCCATTCCGCCAGCGCCTCGTTCTACGACACCTTTCGGGTCGAACCGGCCGAGACGGAGGGCCGCCTCCTCTACGATCTCGGCAATGGCCAGTGGGACATCCCCGAGCTGCGCCAGCTTCTCGAGGACGTTCTGCCCCGCCAGCGCAGCTGATCTTCACAACGGGGTACTCGGACACCGTCCAACCCTCTCCGGAGTTCGAGGACGCGGTGCGTATCGAGAAACCGGTCAGGCGGGAGCTGCTGGTCTCGACGCTTGCGGCCGAGGTGGCAGCAAGCGCAACCGATTCCTCCGCCTGACCAAGGCGTGGTTCGCCCTATGCGATGGCCGTCTTGAAAAAGGTCTGCGATGCAGATCCACAAGAGTACCCGGCGCGTTCGTTCGGGGCAGCGACGACCCGTATTCGACACTTCCCCTGAGTGCCCGGAGCCCCCCATGTGGAAAAATGGGCACCGCCGCCGACGCACGCCTCTGCGTTTCGGTAACCTCGAGGGCGGACAACCGCCAGCGAAGGTCTTCCTGAAGAATTTTAGTGAATCGCTCCATTATGCGGAGTGTCAGCCACTCACCGGGGCACCGGTGCGTCGAGGATGACACCGCAGCCGGCGCGGATCGTTTTCCCCTGCCAGGCGATATCCTTGCGCGCGATGGCGACCGTCGCCGGGAAATAGGTGCGCCGGACCTCATGAACGAAGGCCCGGGACCATCTGTCACATCCCGCGTGATTATGCGGTCGCTTCTTGAAGAGTTCTGGTTTCTGGCGATGCCAGTCCTTGAGCGCGTC
>CANMQJ010000010.1 GCA_947500005.1 uncultured Paracoccaceae bacterium
GACGCGCTCAAGGACTGGCATCGCCAGAAACCAGAACTCTTCAAGAAGCGACCGCATAATCACGCGGGATGTGACACTTAGGTAGCGCCGCTCGACTCTGATGATGAATCTGGCGCAATAGATAGTAACTTTGGGCTTTCACCCGGGATTCGCTGCAGTCAGCTTGAAAGTCCCCTGTCGGAGGCTTCCCAAACCTTGCAAACTCCGCTCCCTGCGCACAGCCGTCTCCTCCCCTCTCACGCCCGCAGCGCAACCTCTGGCACATCCGCGAAGCCGCCGCGTTTTTCCCGCGGCGTGGCGTAGGCGCCGAGTTTGGAGGTGGTGTAGCCCATGCCGGCCAGCGCCTCGGCGAGGCGGGTGGCGGCGGTAACGCCGTCGATCACGGGCATTCCGGTCTCGGCGGTGAGGCGGGCGCAGAGCGCGCTCATACCGGCGCAGCCCAGGATCACCGCCTCGGCCCGGTCCTCGTCGCGGGCGGCGAGGATCTCGGCGGTGAGGCGGGTGGCGGTGGTGGTCTCGTCCTCCTCGATGGCCAGCACGGGCATGTCCACGGCGCGGACGCGGCGGCAGCGCCTGCCGGCGCCGTATTGCTCCACCAGGTCCTCGATGATCGGGACGGAGCGGGGCAGCGAGGTCACGACCGAGAAGCGGCGCGACAGCAGAAGCGCGGTCTGGACCGACGCCTCGCAGATTCCGATGACGGGTCGGGCGGCAACCTCGCGCGCGGCACCCAGACCCGGATCGTCGAAACAGGCGATGACGTGCGCGTCAGCGCCGCGCGCCTCGGCCTGCCGGATCTGGGCCAGCATCGGGGGAACGCAGAGCGCCTCGTCGGTATGGCCCTCGATCGAGGCGGGGGAGGTGGTGCCGCCGGTCAGGTCGATCACGGTGCCGGGAGAGGCCACGCGGCGGGCGGTGCGGCCGATCTGTTCGGTCATGCCGGCGCTGGAATTGGGGTTCACGACATGAATGCGCATCAGCGGGATCCTGCGGGTTCGGGGGTGTTGCCGACCTCGCGCGGGGCGAGATGGGCGGGTTTCTTGAGCTCGAACTGCCGGTCGCTGGCGATGTAGTTGTCGGCATGGAGCCGCGCGATGGGCTGGTAGACGGAGGGGTCGACATAGCGGCCGGCGGGGTCGAGGCAGTCGTCGCGCACATGCATCTCGACCACCTCGCCCATGACGATGGCGCGGCCGGGATAGTCGATGATCCGCTCGACCCGGCACTCCATCGCGCAGGGGGTGGTCGCCACGCGGGCGGCGTCGATCTGGCGGCAGGGCGCGGCGGGGAGACCGGCGAAGTCAAGCTCGTCCACGTCGGCGGCGAAGTTCACGCCGCACAGGATCATCTGCTCGGAAAGCGTCATGTCGACCATGTTGACGCAGAATTCGCCCGTGCGGCGGATGTTGCCGATCGTGTCCTTCTCGCTGCCGTCTGGGCGGGCGGAGAAGCCGATGATGACCAGGGGCGGCTCATGCGCGAAGACGTTGAAGAAGCTCATGGGGGCCGCGTTGTCATGTCCGCCGGGCGCGCGGGTGGTGACCAGCGCGATGGGGCGCGGGCCGATGAAATTGGTCAGCAGGCGGTAGCGGTCGGCGGGGGGAAGGGCGGTGAAATCGAACTGCATCAGGCGTGGCTCCGCTCGGGCGCGGCGGTGCGGCCCTCTTCGACGGCGTGGCAGCTGACCGTGGCGCGGCCATGCTCGCGCAGCGCGGGGGCCTCGCGGCTGCATCGCGTGTCGGCCAGCGGGCAGCGCGGGTGGAAGGTGCAGCCCGGCGGCGGGTTGAGCGGGCTGGGCGGTTCGCCCGCCTGAAGGTCGCGGTCGCGGTTGGGGGCGTGGATGTCGGGGATCGTACCCAGCAGCAGCTGCGAATAGGGGTGCTGCGGCGCGGTGAAGAGATCCTCGGCCGGGGCCATCTCGACGATGCGGCCGAGATACATGACGGCGATGGTGTCGGACATGTGCCGCACCACGCTGAGATCGTGGCTGATGAAGAGATAGGTGAGGCCAAGTTCCTTTTGCAGGCGGCGCATGAGGTTGAGGATCTGCGCCTGGACCGAGACGTCGAGGGCCGAGGTGGGTTCGTCGCAGACCAGCAGCTCGGGCTCGGAGGCCAGCGCACGGGCGATGGAGATGCGCTGTCGCTGGCCGCCGGAGAATTCATGCGGGAACTTGGCGGAGTCATCGGCGGCGAGACCCACGATGCGCAGCAGGTCCTCGACCCGGTCGCGGGTTTCGTCCTCGGTCTTGCGCAGCTTCATCTCGCGGATCGGTTCGGCGATGATGTCGCCCGCGCGCCAGCGGGGGTTGAGGCTGGATTGCGGGTCCTGGAAGATCATCTGCACGCGGACGGGGCGGCCCGCGGTGCCGGGACCGAAGCGGATCTCTCCGCCGGAGGTCGAATAGAGACCGGTCACGAGCCGCGCGACGGTGGATTTGCCGCAGCCGGACTCGCCCACGATGGAAAAGCAGCTTCCGCGCGGGATGGAGAAACTCACATCGTTCACCGCCTTGACGAACAGCCTGGGCTTGCGCTCGATCACGCGGTTGAGCCATGGGGCGGAGACGTCGAATTCCTTGGAGACGTGATCGACGGAGAGGATGGCGTCCGGGGCGGTCATTGGGTTCCTCCATCATGCAGGAAACAGGCGGCACGGTTGGGCCCGGCGGCCACCAGTTCGGGTCGGTCGCGGCGGCAGCGCGGCCCGGCCACGGGGCAGCGCGGGTTGAAGGCGCAGCCCGAGGGCCGGGTGTTGAGCCGGGGCATCGAGCCGTCGATCTGGGTCAGCGTCTCGACCCGGTCATGCAGGCTGGGAATCGCGGCCATCAGGCCCTTTGTATAGGGGTGCTGGGGGGCGTGGATCACGTCCTCGACCCGGCCGGTTTCGACCACGCGGCCGGAATACATCACCGCGACGCGGTCGGCGGTTTCGGCGATCACGCCCATGTCATGGGTGACCAGCATGATGCCGGTGCGATGCTCCTTGCAGAGGCGGCGCAGGAGCGTGGTGATCTGCGCCTGGATCGACACGTCGAGCGCGGTGGTGGGTTCGTCGGCGATGATCAGGCCCGGTTCGGCCGCCAGGGCAAGCGCGATGACAACGCGCTGCCGCATCCCGCCGGAAAACTGGTGGGGAAACTGCTTCAACCGTTCCTCGGGAGCCGGGATGCCGACCTCGCGCAGGAGGTGGAGGGCACGGGCGCGGGCCTCTTCCTTGTTCAGCTCGGTGTGCAGGCGGATCGTCTCGACCAGCTGCGCGCCGACCGAGAAGAGCGGGTTCAGCGCGGTCAGCGGATCCTGGAAGATCGCACCCATCTCGCTGCCACGTACCTTGGTCAGCTCTTCTTCGCTGAGCGTGTCGACGCGGCGGCCCGCGACGTGGATCTCTCCGCCCGCGATGCGGCCGGGCGCCTCGAGCAGGCCAAGGACGGCAAGCCCGGTGATCGACTTTCCCGCGCCGGATTCGCCCACAACGCCCAGGATCTCTCCGGGTTCGATGCGCATGGACACGTCGTCGATGGCGGTGAGCGTGCCATGCCTTGTGGGGAACTCGACGGTGAGGTTCGAGACTTCGAGCACGGGGGTGGCGGGGGCGGTGCCGGGGCTTTCCGGCGCGATCACGGGTTGCAGCATCATCTTTGGGTCCTTCACGTCTGGCGGTGGTCCGAAAGCGGATAGGCGGGAGGAAAGATCGTTTCGAGCGGCGGGTGGCCGGCAGTACGCTCGGGATACCTGGCGAGGAGGCCGTCGAACTGCACCTGCGCCTGCGTGCGGGCGGCTTTCATGTCGATGCCCGCGACCTCGCCATCGCTCATCGAGAGGCGGCCATCCACGATGGTGGCGCGGGTGACGCGGCCGGTGGCGCCCAGGATCAGGGTCTGTATCGGGTCGATGGCAGGGGCCATCGCGGGATCGTTCAGGTCGAACACTGCCAGATCGGCCTTGCCGCCCGCGCGGAGCACGCCGATATCGTCGCGGCCCAGCGCCTGCGCACCGTTGAGCGTGGCGGCATCCATGAACTGATCCGAGGTACAGGCGGCGATGTCGCCCTCGACCACGCGGGCGAGCATCATGCCGACGGCCATGTTCAGCACCATGTCGGGCGGGGCGGTATCGGTGCCCATCGCGATGCGGATTCCCATGTCGCGCAGTTTGGCGAAGGATCGCAGCGCGCCGCCGTGGCGGCCGGCGACCAGCGGGCAGTGGATTACGGTGACGCCATTGTCGGCATAGCGGCGCAGGTCATCCTCGGTGGCGACGGTGGCATGGGGGGCGAGCAGGCGGGGGTTGAGCAGGCCCATGTCGCCCATCCATGCGGGTGCGGTCTTGCCGTGCAGCGCCTGCACGGTGTCGCGTTCCATTGCGCCCTGCGCCATGTGCAGGCGGACGGGGCAGCCGAGATCCTCGGCCGCGGCCATGGTGCGGCGCAGCAGGGTTTCGGTGCAGGTCTCGACCCGGTCGGGGGCGAGCAGCGGGCTGACAAGGTCGTTGCCCTGCCATTTGCCGGCGAAACCGATGGCGCGGTCGAGACCGTCCAGGCCGCGCGCCTCATTGAACTCGGCCACCATGCGGCCGTCCTGTTCGAGCACCATGCCGCCCGAGCGGTAGGCGGGGCCGAGCCAGACACGCAGGCCGAGATCCTGCGAGGCCTGCGCGGCGGCGTCGAATTCCGCGGTGGTCTCGCCCCATTCGCGGTAGAAGAGCGAGGCGATGGGCGCCGCGCTGGTGATGCCGTTGAGCAGAAGCTGGCCGAAAGCGAACCGTTTCTGGAAAGCCAGTTCCTCGGGGCTGTACATCTCGTAGGGGCCGCGATCGACATAGGAGCGCGGCCAGACGCGGCCCTTCTTCTCGCCGGGCCAGTTGTCGAAGGCCAGAAGCGTGGTGTCGAGATCGGAGAGCGCGTCGAGATCGACGAAGCCGGGTGCGATCAGCGCCTCGCCCATGTCGTGGCGGGCGGCAAGCTCTCCCTCGAAGGGAGCGCCCACGTGGATCACGCGGTCGCCCTCGATCACCACCTCGCCGTTCTGGACGAGGCGGCGACCCTGGGCCGTGTCGGCGAGGATCCAGCGGGCGGAGAGTGCCCAGCGGCCTTGCGGACGGGTGCCGAGAGGGATGTCGGAGAAGCGGCTCACGGTGCCTGCACCAGCGTCCGGCCGTCGCGCGCGGTGACGTGGCCGCCCTTGACGACGAGTTTGCGGGGGGCGTGGGTGACGACGGCCTGAACCACGGCCTCACCCTCGACCAGCACGAGATCGCCGGGCGCGCCTGTCGCAAGCTCGCGCCGGGGTTTGCCCATCGCCACGGCGCCGCCGCCGGAACAGATGTCGAGCGCGCGCTTGACCTCGGCATCCATGCGCAGGTTGTTGCGCAGGCCCACGAACTTGGCGCGCTCCAGCATGTCGCCATTGCCATAGGGGCCCCAGGTGTCCTGGATCCCGTCATTGCCGGCGCCGATGCGGATGCCATGCGCGTCGAGTTGCTTGACCAGCGGCGCGGGGGAGGAGGTGGGCGCGGTGGTCATGATCGCCACGTCGAGCGCGGCGAGCCGTTCCAGCATCGCCTCGACGCGGGGATAATCCTGCATCCCGAGGCAGAAGGCGTGGGAGATGGTGACCATCCCCTTCATGTCCAGCGCCTGCGCGCGGTCGAGGATCATCTCCATCGAGAAGAGACCGAGTTCGCCGCGTTCGTGCAAGTGGATGTCGATGCCCTTGCCGTGTTTCTCGGCCAGGCCGAAGATGATGTCGAGATGGCCCTTGGGGTCGTGATCGACGCCGCAGGGATCGAGCCCGCCAACGAGGTCGGCACCCATCGCAAGGGCCTGATCCATCAGTTCGGCCGTGCCCTCGCGGATGGTGAGGCCGGACTGGGGGAAGGCCACGGTTTCGATCTCGACCACGTCGGCCAGCGCCTCGGCGGTCTGCATCACGCCTTCGAGGGCGCGCAGGCCGCCTTGGGTGTCGATATCGACATGGCTGCGGATCAGGGTCGCGCCATAGGCGGCGGTCTTGAGCGCGTGGCGCATGGACTGGACATGGGGATCGAGGCCGAGGCGCTGTTTCATGTCGCGCTCGTTCTCGATCATCGCCATGAGGGAGGCGCCGCCGACGTCGTTCTTGTACCAGGGCCAGCCCAGCAGCGACTTGTCGAGATGGGTATGGGCATCCACCAGCCCCGGCAGGGCGATGAGGCCGGCCCCGTCCTCGACCGGGACACCGGGGGCGTCGAGGCCCGGCGCGATCTCGGCGATGGCGCCGTCCCGGATCAGGATGTCGGCGGGGTCGCCGTCCATGATGCGGACATTCTTGACGAGGAGAGAGGTCATGTATGCGTCTTTCTTCAACGAAGTTTCGGGTTCAGCGCGTCGCGCAGCCAGTCACCCAGCATGTTCACCGCGACCACGAGAATGCAAAGCTGGATCGACGGGAACAGCACGATCCACCACGAGCCCGAGAACAGGTATTGATTGCCCACCCGGATCAGCGTGCCCAGCGAGGGCTGGTTCGGCGGCATGCCGACGCCAAGGAAGGACAGCGTCGCCTCGATCAGGATGGCGAGGCCGAAATTCAGCGTGGCGGCGACGAAGACCGGGGTGAGCGTGTTGGGCAGGATGTGTTTCAGCATCAGCCGCCGCGCCGGCGTGCCGACGAGGCGCGAGGCCTGGACGTATTCCTTGCGCCGTTCCACCATCGTCTGCGCGCGCACCACGCGGGCATATTGCACCCAGGAATAGAGCGCGATGGCCAGCACCAGCACGATGGCGATACCCGCCTCGCGCAGTTCGGGTGGCAGCATGGCCTGAGCCACCGAGCTGACCAGGATGGCCACCAGGATGATCGGGATCGAGAGCAGCACGTCGCCGATCCGCATGAGCACGTTGTCGACCCAGCCGCCGTAGAAGCCCGCCAGCAGCCCGGCCATGACGCCGATCAGCAGCGAGACGATAACCGAGGCGATGCCGATGAAGATCGAGATGCGGGTACCGTAGAGGATGCCCGAAAGGATGTCGCGCCCCTGCACGTCGGTCCCGAGGATGTAGGGCATCTGGCCGCCCTCCATCCAGACCGGGGGCAGTTCGGCGTTCCACAGTTCGAGTGCTGCGAGGTCATAGGGGTTCTGCGGCGAGAGCACCGGGGCCAGCAGCGCGGCGAGGATCACCAGACCGAGCACGATGGCCGCGCCCATGGCGGATTTCGAGTGCCGGAAGCTCCACCACACGTCGCTGTCGAGGAACAGGCGCAGGCGCGTCTTGGGCTTGCGGGCAAGGTCGTGGGCGGGAATATCGGTCATTTCTCGGCTCCGCGCAGGCGGGGATCGATCACCGCATAGGTGATGTCCACGATGGTGTTGAGCAGGACGAAGATCAGCGCCACGATACACAGGTAGGCGGCCATGATCGGCACGTCGACGAAGGTGACGGCCTGGATGAACAGCAGGCCCATGCCCGGCCACTGGAACACCGTCTCGGTCACGAGGGCAAAGGCGATGAGGCCGCCGATCTGCATGGCGGTCATGGTGACGACGGGCATCAGGCAATTGCGCAGCGCGTGGCGGAAATGGATCGCGCGGGCGGGGATGCCGCGGGCGCGGGCGAACTTGATGAAGTCGGAGCGCAGCACCTCGAGCATCTCGGCGCGCACGAGGCGCATCACCAGGGTGATCTGGAAAAGCGAGAGCGACAGCGCGGGCAGGATGATCGACATGCGGCCCGAATGGGTCAGCAGGCCCGTGGACCACCAGCCGATATCCACCGTCTCGCCGCGCCCGAAGGCGGGCAGCCAGCCAAGCCAGACCGAGAAGATCAGGATCAGCCCGATCCCCACCACGAAACTGGGCAGCGACACGCCGATGATCGAGGTGAACTGCATCGTCTCGGCATACCAGGTCTGCCGGCGGATCGCGGTGATCACGCCCATCGGGATGCCCACGACCAGCGAGATGATGGTGGCCACGATCACCAGTTCGAACGTCGCGGGGAAGCGTTCGGCGATCATGCCCAGCACGTCCTGCTGGTTGCGGAAGGAGATGCCGAAATCGCCCTGGGCGGCATTGGTCACGAAGGTGCCGAACTGCACGATGAAGGGCTCGTCGAGGCCGAGACGCGTGCGCAACTCGTCGCGCTGGGACTGGGTGGCCTGTTCGTTCAGCATCAGCTCGACCGGATCGCCGACGAAGCGGAAGATCATGAAGGCGATGAAGCTGACCGACAGCATCACGAAGATGGCATTGGCGGAACGTTTGATCAGAAAAGCCAGCATGGCTGCCCCCTTTTCTTGAGAAAGGTGGGCGGCGCCGTGGCGCCGCCCCAGTCGGCGGGGATTACTTGGTCACGTACCAGAGGCGCGGCTTGTTGTCGGGGAACTGGGGAAAGTCCTCGAACTCGGACGACACCGCCCAGGCCATCGGCTGCTGGTGCAGCGGCATCATCACGATCTCTTCCTTGGCGATCTTGAGCGCCTCGGTCTCCATCGCCAGCCGCTTTTCGCGGTCGAGCTCCACGCCGGCGGCCTGGGTCAGGCGGTCGATCTCGGGATAGGACCAGCCGCCCCAGTTGAAGACGCCGGCATTGCCTTCCTTGCTGTGCAGCATCTGGATGAGGATCGAGTAGGTATCCAGCATCGGCAGCGTCGCCCAGCCGATCGTGTAGACATCGGCCTGGCCATTGGCGCGCTTGGGCGTCTGCTTGGCGGTGGGCCCGATATCGAGGCGCGGCTTCAGCCCGATCCGCGACCACATCGAGGCGATGGCCTGGCAGAACTGTTCCTCGTTCACGTAGCTTTCATTCGTGCAGACGAAATCGAACTCGAACCCGTCGGGATAGCCCGCCTCGGTCATGAGCGCCTTGGCGCGCTCGACATCGACGCCCGCGACCTCGTCCAGCGCCTCGGAATAGCCGGGGATGGCGGGGGCGACGAGGGTGCCGGCATTGCGGGACTTGCCGCGCATCACCTTGTCATGGATCAGCTCCATGTCCACGGCCAGCTGCATCGCCTGGCGCACGCGCAGGTCGTTCATCGGGTTCTCGCCGCCCGCGACCAGTTCGTCCCGGCGGTTGAAGCCCAACATGACGGTGCGCAGGTCGGTGCGTTCGAGCACCTTGAGGTTCGACGCGGCCTGAAGCCGCGGCAGATCCTGCACCGGGGCGCTGTCCACGAAATCGACCTCGCCCGAGAGGAGCGCGGCCACGCGGGTCGCGGCGGAGGTGACGGGCTGGAACTCGATCCGGGTCAGGTTGTGCGCGGGTTCGTCCCACCAGCCTTCGTTCACGGTCAGGATGGTCTGGGCCTCGGGCGTGCGGGATTCCAGCCTGAAGGGGCCGGTGCCGTTGGTGTTGAAGGTCGCGTACCCCTCGACACCCGCGCTGACATCGGTGGGTTTCTCGGCGTTGTTCTCGACCAGCCATTCCTTGTCGAAGATGTGGATGTTCGTCAGGTCGTTGAGCAGCAGCGGATAGGGGCCGGTCAGCTCGATATCGATGGTGTGGTCGTCCACCACTTCGGCGCTTTTATAGGCGGGCAGGTTGCCCTTGAGCGGCGAGGTGTCGTCGCTGACGCGCTGAAGCGAGGCAAGCACGTCCTGCGCGGTGAAGGGGTTGCCGTTGTGGAACTCGACCCCCTCGCGCAGCTTGAAGCGCCAGGTGGTGGGCGAGACGATCTCCCAGGATTCGGCAAGCGCCGGTTCGATCTCGAGGTCGCGGTTGTAGCGGACCAGCCCCTCGTAGATGTGGTTGAGGAAGTTGATCGTGTAGCTGTCGCCATAGGAATAGGGGTCGAGCGAAACGATGTCGCGCGGCGCCCCCCATTTCACCGTTTCTGCCAGCGCGCCGGTTGCCGAAAGCGCGGCGACCAGCCCTCCGGCGAGCATCGCCTGGGGTCGAAATCTCGAAACCATGTCTGTTTCTCCCTGTTTTTGGATACAATTTCTGAGCATTTTGCATCCTTCTGATCCGAAGACCCTCCGAAACGCCAAGAAACGTGGGCCTCTGTTGCCTTTGAGGTGGGTTCTCCGCCTCAAGATACCGTTGGACGTTAGGGAAGCAGGTTCCTTGTGTCTACAAAAAATTTACAAGATTGCATACACTTTATGTATTCGATACAAAATGCGGCATAGCTGTTATCTTTTGTGCGACCCTGACAGGGTCGATCCAGCAGGCGGTTAAGTGACGAAGAACATGTATAAATCCTCAAGGCGCAGCTTTCCGGTCTATGACTCGTTGAGGCAGGCGATCATCGAACAGGCATTGAAACCGGGCGTGAAGCTGCCCGAGGATTCCATCGGAGAGACCTTTGGGGTCAGCCGGACGATCGTGCGCAATGCGCTGGTCCGGCTGGATGCCGAAGGGTTGGTGGACATGCAGCCGAATCGGGGGGCGTCGGTGGCCGAACCCACAATCGAGGAGGCGTATGACATCTTCGACATGCGCCAATGCCTGGAGCGCGAGGTGATGCACCGGCTGTGCCGGATGGACCCGGGACCCATCGTCAAGGCGCTCAAGGGGCATCTGGCGGAAGAAGAGAAGGTGCTTGGCAAGGACAGCACGCGGTCGATCCGGCTGGCCGGAGAGTTCCACATCCTGCTGGCCGAACTGACGGGGTCGCAGATCCTTGCGAATTACGTCAACGAGATCGTCTCGCGCTGCTCACTGATCCTGGCGCGGTTCGCGCAGGCGCATTCGGCGGAATGCGGGGTCGAGGAACATGCCGAGATCATCGAGGCCATCGCACGCGGCGATGCCGAGCACGCGGTGACGCGGATGCACGGACATCTGCGCGGCGTGCAGGACCGGGCGTTGTTGAACCCCGAGGACGAGCGCGAAGAGAACATCGCCGCGATCCTGTCGCGCTATCGTCCCAAGGACTGAACGCGCCCGAATCCTTCGGCTTGCCTGAAAAAATCATGCCCCCCGGCAGCGCCGGAGGGCATCGTTTCAGTGTGCGGCCCGGTAATCGTATGCGATCTGCGCGTGAGATTTCACCGGGTTTCGGCGAATTCCGTCAGATCGACTTGATGCTGCCGCCGTCGATGCGGATCTTGCTGCCGGTCACATAGGAGGCGCGGGCAGAGCAGAGGAAGGTGACCATGTCGGCGAATTCCTCGGGCTTGCCGTAACGGCCCGCGGGAATGGCGGCGGCCGAGGCTTTCGCGACCTCCTCGACCGGCTTGTCCTGACGCTTGGCGGCAGCGGCGTCCAGTTCGTCGACGCGGGCGGTGTGGATGCGGCCCGGCATGACGATATTGGCGGTGATGCCGCTGGCGGCGACCTCGTTCGACAGGGTCTTGGACCAGCCCACCAGCGCCGAGCGCAGCCCGTTCGAGAGCGCGAGGTTCTGGATCGGCTGTTCGACACCCGAAGAGGTGATCGTGACGATCCGGCCCCATCCCGCGTCCTTCATGCCGGGCAGGCAGCGGTTGGTGATGTGGATGAGGTTCGCGACCATCGTCTCGAAATGCGAGATCCAGTCGGCACGGGACGCATCGGTGCTTTGCCCCGGGGGCGGGCCGCCCGCGTTGTTCACCAGGATGTCGATGCCGCCCTGCGCCAGCAGGTCGTCCAGCACCGCGTCGATCCCGGCGATGTCCGACAGATCGAGTTCCTGCGCGGTGATCGTCCCTTGGGCCTTGGCGGCCCAGTCCTCGATCACGGATTTCGTGCGTGCGGCGGCGATGACCTGCGCGCCCTCGGCGGCGAGGCCTTGCGCGATTGCGGCGCCGAGGCCGCGGCTTGCGCCCAGTACAAGCGCGCGTTTGCCGTTAATTCCAAGATCCATCAGGTCAGCTCCTTCAATCGTTTTTCCTGTCGGGCGAGCAGCGCATCGACCTCGGCCCGTGCCGCGGCGGTGAGGCCCGCGCCGGGCTTGCGGATCGCGTCGCTGGCGATCACGCCGCGTTTTGCGAGCACGTATTTGCGCACGGCCAGGCCGAGACCCGGCTGCTGTTCGTAGCGGGCGAGCGGCAGGTAGGCATCGAAGAGGTCGCGGGCGCGGTCGGCCTGCCCCTCCTGCATCAGCTGCACCACGTCGCGCATCATCTCGGGGTAGCAGAAACCGGTCATCGCGCCATCGGCGCCGCGCGCCATTTCCTCGGGCAGGAAAAGCCCGCCATTGCCGCAGAGGATCGAGATGCGGCGGTCCAGCGTGCCCTGCGCCCGGAGCGCGGTGATCTTTTCGAGGCCCGGCCAATCCTCGTGCTTGAGGCAGACGCAGGTCGGCACCTCGTTCACGATCCGGGCGATGACCGAAACGGGGACCTGCACGTTGGTGACCAGCGGGAAGTCCTGCAGCACGAAGGGGATGTCGCGCAAGAACTCGGCCGCCTGCTTGTAGTAGGTAACGATCTGGTCGTCGGTCTTGAGGCTGCCGGGCGGGGCGATCATCACGCCGCCGGCGCCCGCCTCCATCACGCTGGTCGCAAGCTCGGCCATCTGGGCGAAGCCGGGGGCCGAGACGCCCACCACGAGCGGAACGCGCCCGTCGATGCGGGCGAGGATACGCTTGACCACGGTCAGGGATTCCTGCGCCGTGAGCTTGGGCGCCTCGCCCATCATGCCCAGCGCGGTGAGGCCGGTCGCCCCCTGTTCGAGGTAGAAATCCACCATGCGGTCGGTGCTGTCGAGATCCAGCGCGCCATCCGGTTTGAACGGGGTCACGGCGATTACATAGACGCCTTGCGCCTGTTCGGTCAGTCGGGTCATGCGCCCTTCTCCTTCATTGTGTCGCAGGCCGCGAGGGCCACCCGCCCGATCGCGGCGGAAACGGCGGCCTGGCAGGGATCCACAACCGGCAGGCCGGTGGCCTCTTGCAGCTGGTGGCGATAGGGGGCCATGCCGGCGCATCCGGTGATCAGCACATCCGCGCCGTGGCGGTCGCGAAGGTCGCGCCCCACCTCGGTCAGGCGGGCGAGCGTCGTTTCGGCTTCGGCCAGTTCCAGCACGCCGAGGCCCAGCGGCAGGTCGGCGGCAAGGCGGTCGGTGATGCCGAGCGCGCCCAGATTGCGGATATGCCGCTGGATCGAGGCGCGGCCAAGCGAGAGGATGCCGAAGCGCTGACCGAGCGACATGGCGAGCAGGTAGGCGCTTTCGGCGATGCCCAGCACCGGAACGCGGGAGGCCTCGCGCAGGGCGGCGAGGCCGGGGTCGGAAAAACAGGCGACCACATAGGCGCTGGCATCGGGTTTCAGCCGGTCCGCGAGAGTCAGCAGCGGACCCACCACGCCATCGACATGGGCCTGGCTTTCGATCCCCGGCGGACCTTCGGGCAGGGTGTGGCAGGCGATGGGCACGGGGGAACGGTCGCGCATGGGCGCGATGGCCACGTCGATGCCATCGGTCACCTGCCGGGTGCTGTTGGGGTTGATGACATGGATGGTCATGCGAGGGTCTCCAGGCTGCGGGGCGCGATGCTGTCGAAGCTGACGCCGCGCTGGTTTTCGGCCGTGCGGATGGCGCGAGACTGGGCGGCGTCGATCTCGGCCAGCGCGCTTTCGGTATCCAAGCCGGTCGCGCGCCCGTCCGCAAGGACCTGGCGGCCCGCGACCCAGACATCGCGCACGGCGCGTTCGGCGGCGGCATGGATCAGGCTGCGCAGCGGATCATGCACGGGTTTCATCGACGGCGCGCGCAGGTCCACCGAGACGAGATCGGCGGCGGCGCCGGGATAGAGCCTGCCCAGATCCTCGCGCCCCAGCGCGGTCGCGCCGCCGGTGGTGGCGACGCGGAACAGGTCGGCGGTGGTCACATCGGCGAAATCGCCCGAGCGGCAGCGGGACTGGATGATCGCCTCGCGCATCTCCTCGAGCATGTTGAAGGGGATCGTATCGGTGCCGAGGCCCAGATTCACACCCGCGCGCAGGTAATGGCCCAGCGTCTCCATCCCCTGGCCGGAGCGGGCGAAGGTGACGGGGCAATGGGCGATGTTGGTGCGGCTTTTCGCCAGCGTCGCAAGGTCGTTCGTGCTGCGCTCGCGCGTCAGCGGGTGATGGTCGAGGCAGATGCCGTGCCCGAGGATGACGTCGGGCCCTTCGACCCCGATCTCGTGGAGCAGCGGGATCGGCCCCTTGCCGTGGCGGCGCATGAGTTCGGTGACCTCGGCCATCGTCTGCGCGGCATGCACGGTCAGGCGCAGGCCGCGACGGCGCGCCTCGTCCAGCGCGGCGGCGAGGAAATCGGGTCGGCAGGTGTCGATCTGCGAGGGCGCGACGACGCCGGTCAGCCGGCCGGTCTTGTCCTCGGCCAGCCGGTCGAGCACGGCCAATGCGGCGGCGCGCGCGTCTTCTCCGGCCTGTTCGTCCCAGTCATAGTGGAGCGCCTTGCCCTCGGTCAGCCGCCAGCGGGCCTGGCGGAAACCGGGGGCGAGCCAGACGCGCATTCCGCTGTTACCGGCGACGGTCTGCCAGTTCGGGTGATCGCCCGCGATGTCGAGGCAGGAGGTGACGCCGCTGGCCAGAAGCTCGGACAGCATCAGGGTCTGGCAGGCGGATTTCGCGTCGGCGTCGGAATCGATCAGCGTTGAGAACTCGTAAAGCGCGTTGCCCCAGAGCTGCGGCGTGCCGGCATCGTCGAAAAGACCCTTGGCCAGCGGCTCGTCACCGGAATGGCAATGGATGTTGACGAGGCCGGGCATGATGAGCCGCCCGCGCCCGTCGATCTCGGTCTCGGCCTTCCCGTGCCAGCCGGGGCCGATATGCAGGATGCCGGCCTCATCGAAGACCACGTCCATGTCGCGGACATAGACATGGCGGCCGCCTTCCCAGCGGATGACCCATTCGGCGCGGCGGATGAGGGTGGTGCTCATGCGCGGTCTCCATAGCGTTGGGCGGACCAGAAGCCGGGCGGGATGTCGAGTGCCGCCTGGCTGCCGGTGCGGTCGATCATGAGGCTGGTTTCACGGGCGGCCTCCTCGAGGATTTCGGGCAGGCTGACGCGAAGGGGCGCGCCGTTTTCCAGAACGATTTCCCCGCCCACGATCACGGTGTCGACGTCATTGCCATTGGCGAAGCAGACAAGCCGGTGAGCGGCCATGTTCGGGGGCGCGAGATGCGGGCGTGCCATGTCGACCAGCACGATATCGGCAAGCTTGCCCGGCTCCAGCGAGCCGATGCGGTCGGCCATGCCCAGCGCGCGGGCGCCTTCGATCGTGGCCATTTCCAGCGCGCGGCCGGGTGGCAGGATGCCCGGATCGCGGAAGTGGCGGCGGTGGTAGTGCATCGCCTGCTGCATGTGGCGGAACATGTCACCCGAACGGTCGGGCGCGGTGGCATCAGAGCCGAGCGCGACTGTCACGCCGCGATCCATCAGTTCGATGGCCGGGCAACGTCCCATGATCGAGGCGACGGCGGAGGGGTTGTGCGCGATCCGCGTGTCGGTCTGCGCGCAAAGGGCGATTTCGTCCTCGTGCAGGTCGACGGCATGTGACAGCAGCGCGTTGGGGCCGAGAAGCCCCAGCGTTTCGGCACGGCGGATCGAGCCGCGCTGGTGGCCGTCCTGGGTGAAGACGACGCCCGCGTCGCGCGCGGCATCGGCCACCTGTCGCGCTTGCGCGCAGGCCATTGCGTAATCGCCCGGGGCCATGACGCGTTCATGCTCGTCGCGCAGGACGGGGTAGAGAAGCGCGATGTTCAGCCGGTCGTCCCGGGACCGGTGCCAACGCGACAGCAGATCGAGGCTGGTGGCGAATTGCCGGTCGAAATGCACCGCGCGCGGGTTCGCCCCGCCGTCGGCGTAGGTCAGCGGATGCGGGGCGCGGGTGGGGCCCACGGCCATCACGTCGCGCCCGCCGACCGAGCGGACGCCTTCCATATGCGCGTCACCATAGGCGGGATCGTCGGTACGCATGATGGTATCGCCGCCCCCCAGCAGCGATACGCCGCAGGTCACGCCGAAGCGGATGCGTTCCAGCGCGGCGAGGCGGGCTTCGGCGTACCAGAATTCGGGGGTGGAGCCGGTGGTGTAGACTTCGCCACACAGCGCCTCCCACGCGTCGCCATCCTGCATGGACATGGTCTTGATCAGGCCGTGGCCGGCATGGGCATGGGCGTCGATCAGGCCGGGGATGGCCACCTTGCCCTGCCCGTCGATCTGCCGGGGCGCGGAGTGGTCGCGGGTGATCTGGTCGTTGGGACCGAGGGCGAGGATGCGGCTGCCCCCGATGGCGATGGCGCCGTTCTCGATGATCCGGCGATCAGGGTCCACGGGGATGATCGTGACATGGGTGATGAGCAGATCGGCCATCAGGAAGCCTCCATCGCGGGCAGGGCGCGCATGTCGGGCACGCCGTCGGCAGGCATGGCAAAGCCGGGATGGTCGCCCGCCAGCAGGATCGCCCGCATCGGGTTGTAGAGGGTCAGCCAGGGCGGGTCCTGTTGCAGAAGGCGATAGGCCTGCCGGTAGAGCGCGGCACGCGCGGCGGCATCGGGGGTCCGGCGTCCGGCGTCGATCAGCGCCTCGACCTGCGCGTTCTCGTAGCCCTGCCACCAGGCGCCCGCGATGCGGCTGTCGATCTTTTCGTAGAGCACGCGGAAGGTGGACATGGGGCTGGAATCGAAGACGCAGAGATCGTGGATCTCCTTGCGGCGGACCATGTGGGCATAGGCCTCGCGATCCTGATGCATGTGGATGTTGAGGGTGATGCCCACCTGCGCCAGCTGGGCCGCCAGCGCCTGCGTGAGTTCGGGGGCCTCGTCGGGCAGGCGGGTGGGGCAATCGACGGCGAGGGTCAGGCCGTTGGGGTGTCCCGCCTCGGCCAGCAATATGCGCGCGGAATCGGGATCATGGGTGTCGCCCGTCGTGGTGTCGGCGCCGAAATGGGCCGGGCTGACAAAACCCGGCAGCGGCTCGGCCTGACCCTGCATCACGTCGCGAATGAGCGCCTCCCGGTTCACGGCCAGCGTGAGGGCGCGGCGGATGCGGGGGTCTTGCAGCGGTCCCTTGGCGGCGTTCAGCAGGTAGATGATGGCGACGGGCGCGCGGTAGCGGTGGAGGGTCGCGCCACGGGTCCGCGATGCGGGATCGACGGCAGTCGCGACCTGGGCGGCGCCGGTCTCGACCGCGCGGCGGCGGGCCTCGGGATCGGGTTCGCGCCGCCATGTGAGGGAGGGGTTGGCAAGCCCTGCACTGGCGGCTTCAAGCCGGATCTCATCCTCGCTGCGCGCTGCGAGCCGGTAGGGACCGGTGCCGCAATGGGCCATCGGATCGCCCGCGTCGAGCGCGGCGAAGGCGCCGGGGGCCACGAGGAAGCCCTGCACCAGCACATCCGGAAAATCGGCCATCGGCTCCGCAAGGCGAACGGTCAGGTCGAGCCCATCGGCCCGGTATTCGGCACCGTGGAGATATTGCCGCCAGACCGCGGGAGAGCCGAGGGTATATCCCTTGTCCTCGCGGGTCATCCGTTCGAGCGAGGCCTGCACGGGGGCAGCGTCGCAGGGTGTGCCATCGTGGAAGGTGACGCCATCGCGCAGGCGGAAGCGCCATGTGCGCGCATCGCCCGAGACCTGCCAGCTTTCGGCAAGGCCGGGGGCGAACCCCGTATCCTCGCGGCGGAGCAGGGTGTCGTAGATCGCGCCGAGAATGCACAGCTCGTCCGCGGCATCGGTGCAGTCATGCGGATCGCCCAGGGGCACGCGCGGTTGCAGGATGGTGACGGTCATGGCTTGTCTCTTTCCGGCTCGTCGATCAGGTGGCAGGCGACCTGCTGGCCGTCGCCCGTGTCGCGCAGGGCGGGACGTTCGGCGGCGCAGCGGTCCCAGGCAAAGGGGCAGCGCGTGCGGAAGCAGCAGCCGGAGGGGAGCGAGAGGGCCGAGGGGACCTCTCCGGTCAGTTCGATCTGGCGCGCCTTCTTCGCCGGGTCGAGTGTCGGCGCGGCGGAGAGCAGCGCGCGGGTATAGGGGTGGCGCGGCATGGCGAAAAGCGTGTCGCGCGGGGCCGTTTCGACCATGAAGCCAAGATACATCACCGCGACCCGGTCGGCGATGTGATGCACGACGCTCAGGTCATGGCTGATGAAGAGATAGGCCAGCCCGAACTCATCCCGCAGGTCCATCATCAGGTTGAGGATCTGCGCCTGGATCGACACGTCGAGGGCCGAGACGGGCTCGTCCGCGATGATGAGCCTGGGGTTGACCGAGAGCGCGCGGGCGATGCCGATGCGCTGGCGCTGGCCGCCCGAGAACTGGTGCGGGTAGCGGCCGGCATGTTCGGCGTTGAGGCCGACGCGGGCGAGCAGCGCCTCGGTCTTGTCGCGCGCCTCGGCCCGGTTGCCGGTCTGTTCGAGCAGGGGTTCGGCGACGATGTCGCGCACCCTTTGCCGGGGATTGAGCGAGGCGTAGGGGTCCTGGAAGATCATCTGCATCTTGGAGCGGACGGGAAGCAGTTCGCGGTCGGACAGGCCCTGCACCTCCTGCCCGTCGATACGGATGGTGCCGCCGGTGGGGTTGTGGATGCGGGCGATGGTCTTGGCCACGGTGGATTTGCCGCAACCGGATTCACCCACCAGCGCCAGAACCTCGCCCTGCTGCACGTCGAAGGATACGCCGTTCACAGCCTGCACCACGCGGCGCGGCGACAGGATACGGCCACCGGAGAAACTGAGCCGGTCCAGCAGGCCGCCCGAGACGTCGAATTTCTGTTCCAACTTCTCGACTTCGAGCATGGCGGTCATGTGCCCCCTCCTTCCACCGGGAAATGACAGGCGGCGGACCGGCCCGGCTCCTGCGTTTCGAGATCGGGTTCGCGCTCCGCGCAGAGTGCCTGCGCGCGCGGGCAGCGGTCGCGGAAATTGCAGCCCCGGGGCAGCTTGCGGATATCGGGCACCGCGCCCGGGATCTGGTCGAGCCGGTGCTTGCGGTCGGACGGATCGGGGATCGAGGCAATCAGACCGGCCGTGTAGGGGTGGCGCGGGTCGTCGATCACCTGCCGCGTCGGGCCGCGTTCGACCACCTTGCCGCAATAGAGAACGGTGATGTGGTCGGCCATCTCGGCCACCACGGCGAGGTCATGGGTGACGAGGATCATCGAGGCGCCATGCTCGCGCACCTGCCGGCGGATGAGCTTGAGGATCTGCGCCTGGATGGTGACGTCGAGCGCGGTGGTGGGTTCGTCCGCCACGATCAGGCGCGGTTCGGCCAGCATGGCGATGGCGATGACCACGCGCTGCCGCATCCCGCCCGAGAACTGGTGCGGGTAGGAATCGAGGCGATCCTCGGCCTGGCTGATGCCCACATCCTCGAGCATCCGGATGCAGCGCGCGCGCCGCCCCCGGGCGTCGAGGTCGGTGTGAAGGCGCAGCATCTCGTCCATCTGCCGTCCGATCGGATGCAGCGGGTTGAGCGAGGTCATCGGGTCCTGGAAGATCATCGCGATCTCCTTGCCGCGGATCTTGTGCATCCGGTCCTCGGAGGCCTTGGCCAGATCCTCGCCGTCGAAGAGGATCTGCCCGCTCTCGATGCGGCCGGGCGAGTCGATCAGGCCGAGGATGGAGAACCCCACGACGGATTTGCCGCCGCCGGATTCGCCCACGAGGCCCATGATCTCTCCCTTGGCGAGGGAGAAGCTGACGCCATCCACGGCCTTTACCGTTCCGGCGAAGGTGTGGAAATGGGTGCGCAGATCGTCGACCCGCAACAGGGTTTCGGTCATGTCCTTCATCACTTCAGCCTCGGGTTCAGTTCGTCGCGCAGGAAATCCCCGAAGAGATTGATTCCGAAGACCAGCGCCATGATGAAGAGGCCGGGGAAGACGGACACCCACCACAGGCCCGAGAAGAGCACGTCGAAGCCGTTCTTGATCAGAAGGCCCAGCGAGGGCTGGGTGATCGGCACGCCCACGCCGAGGAACGACAGGCTCGCCTCGATCAGGATGAAGGTACCGACCTGCACGGTGGCGACCACGATCAGCGGCGTCGTGACGTTGGGCAGGATGTGGCGGCGGATGATCTTGGCATTGCGCAGACCGGCCACGCGCGCGGCCTGCACGTATTCGCGGCCCGATTCCGACAGGGTCTGTCCGCGCACCGTGCGGGCATAGACCACCCAGCCCACCGCCGTCAGCGCAATCAGCACCTTGTCGATGCCGGTGCCGAAGGCCGACATCAGGAACAGCGCGATCAGCATGGACGGAAAGGAAAGCTGGATGTCGGCGATGCGCATGATGAGCCCGTCGAGCCGGCCCCGGAAATATCCCGCGACAAGGCCCACGAAAGTGCCGATCACCAGCGAGCAGATCATGGCCGAAACGCCGATCAGGACGGAAATCCGCGTGCCGTAGATGATCGCCGCCAGCACGTCGCGCCCCTGCCCGTCCGTGCCCAGCGGAAAGCGCGGATCGCCACCCGGCAGCCATGCGGGGGGCTTGTAGCTGTCCATCAGGTCGAGACCCGCGACGTCGTAAGGATCCTGCCAGACCAGCCAGGGGCCGAAGACCACGATCACGGCGAAGATCACGAGGATCACGCTGCCCGCGATGGCCGAGCCGTTGCGCCGCCAGTTGGCGAAGAATTCGGAAGCGAAGAAAGCCGTCATCATCTCATTTCACCGTGATGCGCGGGTCGATCAGCGTGTAGACGATATCGACGAGGAAATTGATCACCACGAAGATCAACGCCACCAGCATCAGGTAGACGACGATCACCGGGCGGTCGGCGCGATAGATCGAGTCGATCAGCAGCTTGCCGAGGCCGGGCCAGGCAAAGATCGTCTCGGTGATGGTGGCAAACGCGATCAGGTCGCCCAGTTGCAGGCCGAAGATCGTGACCACCGGGATGAGCGCGTTGCGCAGCCCGTGGCGGTAGAGGACATTGCGGCGCGACACGCCCTTGGCGCGGGCGAATTTCATGTAGTCCTGGCGCATGACCTCCATCATGCCGGCGCGGGTGATGCGCAGGATGATCGCCATCGTCGCCAGCGACAGGGTCAGCGAGGGGAGGATCACGTGGGTCCACCCATCGGCGGTGAAGATGGACCAGCGGGTGCCCAGGATCTCGACCGTGTCGCCGCGCCCCGAGGAGGGGAATATCCGCCATTTCACCGCGAAGAGGAAGATCAGCATCATGCCGACCCAGAAGCTGGGCAGCGAGATGCCCAGAAGCGAGCCGGACATGATCGTGCGGCTGGAGAAGCGCCCCGGATTGGCGCCTGCGTAGACACCCAGCGGGATCGCCACGATGGCGGACATGGCCATGGCGACCAGCACGATTTCCAGCGTCGCGGGCAGCCGTTCCAGGATCAGGTCCAGCGCCGGTTCGCGGAACACGTAGGAGCGGCCGAAATCGCCCTGGAGCATGTTCTGGACAAAGATGAAATACTGCTCCGGCAGGGAGCGGTCGAGCCCGAGGATACGGCGGGCCTGCGCGATCTCGGCATCGGTCGCGTCGATCGGCACGACCATGAAGACCGGATCGCCGGTGAAACTCATCATCAGGAAGACGATGACCGACACGGCCCAGAGCACGACGACCATCTGGATCAGTCGCTTGATGGTATAGCCCAGCACTTGGGAGACTCCCCCTGTCTTGGTGGGTGGCGGGGAGGTCGCACCGCCCCGCCGGTCGGCCTTACTCGGCCACGTCCATGGTGTAGGCCCAGAGGAACTTGTCTGTGCGCGGCGCGAACTCGACCCCTTCGCGGGCGCCATAGATGTCCTGTTCGTAGTGAACCGGGATCATCGGGATGTCGGCCATCAGGATCTTGGTCGCCTCCTGCAGGTACTGGTCACGCTCCTCGACCTTGGCGGTGCTGTCCGCCTTGTCGATCAGCGCGTCCACCTCGGGGTTGGAGTAGCTGCCCCGGTTCACCTGGCCGTAGCCTTCACGCTTGTCGCGGCTGTAGAACAGCGCGCCGTACATCGAGCCCGCATCGCCCGAGGGCACGTCCCAGCCGGACATGATGAAGCTGCTGTTGGGCGTGGGCACGCGGATATAGCCCCAGAAGTTCGACTTGGGCATTACGTTGAGCTTCACGTCGACGCCGATCCTGGCCAGCATCCCCGCCAGCGCCTGCGCGATCTGCGCGTCGTTGACGTAACGGTTGTTGGTGGCGTCAAGCGTCACGGTGAAGCCGTCCACGCCGGCCTCTGCCATCAGCGCCTTGGCCTTTTCCACGTCATAGGGATACATTTCGCGGAAGTTCATGCCGTCGACGTGGCCCACATGGCTTTGCGGCACGTACTGGTCCGACGGGGTCGACAGCCCGCCCATCACTGCGCGCTGGATCGCGTTCACGTCGATGGCCCGCGCCATCGCCTCGCGCACGCGGCGGTCGGTCATGGGGTTTTCGCCCTCGATGGTCGGGCTTTCGGCGCGCATGTCCAGTGCAAGGACGAGGTTGAGCAGCGAGGGCCGCGTGATGACCTCGAACCCTTCTTCGCGCTTGACCCGGTCCACATCGCGCACGGCGAGATCCTGCACGATGTCCACCTCGCCGGTCAGCAGTGCGGCGGTGCGGGTCGCGGGGTTGGTGATCGGGCGGAAGGTGACGCTCTCGATCTCGGCCTCGCCCATGTAATAGTCGTCGAAGGCCTCGAGCTCGACCTTGTCCTCGCGCACCCAGTCCACGAGCTTGTAGGGGCCGGTACCCATCGGGTTCTGTTCCAGCCCGTCATCGCCGACCTTGGCGACGTGATCCTCGGACAGGATCAGGATGGCGGCCAGATCGTTGGGCAGCGCGGCATAGGGCGCGGGCGTCTTGATCTCGACCGTCAGGTCGTCGATGGCGCTGTAGCTTTCGATATTGGCGGCAAGGTTCAGCATCAGCGAATCCTTGAGCCGGTCCAGCGTGAACACCACGTCGGAGGCCTTGAGCGTGTCGCCGTCGTGGAACTTGACGCCCTCGCGCAGCTTGAACCGCCAGGTCGTGTCATCGACCAGTTCCCAGCTTTCGGCCAGCCCCGGCTCGAATGTCAGCTCGGGCGTGCGGCGCACCAGCGGATCGTAGATGTGATAGAACATGATGTTGGAGGACAGCTCCTCCCCCGCTTGCGGGTCCATATGGGTCGCGTCGGCGGTGAGGCCGATGGTCAGGCTTTTCTCGGCCCAGGCGGCACCTGCGGACAGGGCCGCAAGGCATGCGGAGGCAGTCAGCGCCCGGAGCGCTGTCGTGATCGTCGTCATGTTGGATGTCTCCCGGTTGGGGTTGATGGGTTACGGGCGTTGACCGCCCTTCTGGTTATGCAGCCGCCCCCTCGAGGACGGACTGGATCTCGATCTGGTAGCCTTCGGGATCGTCGAAGACGAAGGCCCGGATGCCCAGCTGCGCGCTGTCGCGCGGGTCGGTCAGGTTCTGCACATGCTGCGTCTGCGCCCAGGCGTGCCAGGCGTCCACGTCGGGTACCCGCAGGCAGAGCTGCACCGGCTTGTCGACGCTGGCCCGCTTGGCGCCGCGCGTCTCGTCCACCAGCCCGACATGGGCCGCGCCGGTGAGCCGGTAGATCTTGGACCAGCCCTGGTCGATGGCCAGTTCGGCGCCCAGGACCCGCTCATAGAATTCCTGCGCACGGGGCACATCGTGGAAGTAGAGAAACGTGATCTGCAGTTCCGCGCCGGGCGGGCGCTCCATCTGTTCCGACATGTGTATTCCTTTCGTGAACCAGTGGTATACCAAGGGTTCTTCGCCTGTCAACAACACGAAACCCGCCGGGATCGCGTCCGGCGGGTTCGGGCGGTGCGGCCTGTGGGAAAAGCTCAGCTGAGGCGGTGGATATGGCTCAGGATCGCCTCGCGCGCGTTCTCGATATGGCGGCGCATGGCCAGTTCGGCGGCTTCGGGGTCGCGGGCAAGGATCGCGTCGATGATGGCAAGGTGTTCCCGCGCTCCGGGTTCGAATCGCGAGGGGATCTCTCCCTGGTCGAAGATCCGGGTCTTCATCTTGAGCCCCTTGATCATCTCGCTGAGCAGCTTGGAGCCCGCTGTTTTCGCGATATGCATGTGAAAATCGAAATCGAAATTGGCATGTTCAACACGATCAGGCCGTTCATTTGAAAGGAAATCCTGTATGCGCGCCTTGAATCTCAGCCAATCCTCGGCCGGGGAATGGACATTGGCGGCCTGGCGCGCGGCCTCGCATTCCAGCAGGCGACGGACATGCAGGATCTCGACCACCTCGCTGACCGAGATGCGCGAGACGGTCGGCGCGCCGCGGCTCTGACGGGTCACCAGCCCCTCGGTGATCAGCCGCGAAATCGCCTCGCGCACGGGTGTCCGGGATACGCCCAGACGTTCGGCAAAGGCCCGTTCCTGAAGGTGGGTGCCGGCCGACAACTCGCCGCTGAGGATCATGTCGCGCAGACGCTGGACCGTGTGTTCGGTAAGATTCTTGTCGGCCTGTTCCAGATTCTGCATAAACTTTCATCCTTTCAACGGCCAAGCCAACATGATGTTTGCATACATGGTATACCACGGGTATCCCTATTGCAAAACGGGAGTGAACCATGACGACGCCAATCTACGACACGGTCATCCGCAACGGTACCCTCGGGTCAACTTCGGGATTAGCCGAGGGTGATATCGCGATCAAGGACGGGCGCATCGCAGCTCTCGGTCTGGGACTTGGCACCGGGGAGCAGGAAATCGACGCACGGGGTCGGATCGTGCTGCCGGGCGGTGTCGATACCCATTGCCATATCGAGCAGATGTCCGGCGCGGGCGTTATGAATGCCGACACGTTCGAGACGGCTACACGTTCGGCCCTGTGGGGCGGGACGACGACGACCGTCTCCTTCGCCGCGCAACATCCCGGCCACCGGATCGGCACGGTCCTGGAGGACTATCGCAAGTTGGCCGAAAAGGGCGCGATGACCGACCATGCCTTTCACATGATCGTCGCAGATACCTCGGACGGGAACATGGACGACCTGGCCCGCGCCATCGGGGCGGGGAACCGGTCGATCAAGATCTTCACCACCTATGACAAGGTGCGGCTGGCCGATCCCGAGATCCTCGCCACGATGCGCGTCGCGCATGAGAATGGCGCGCTGGTCTGCGTCCATGCCGAGAACGATGCGATGATCCGCGAGGCGACCGCGCGGCTGATCGCCGAGGGCCGCACCGCGCCGCGCGATCATGCCGACTCTCACCCCCGGCAGGCCGAGTTGGAGGCCATCGAACGGATGTGCCGGTTCTCGGAGCACACGGGCCAGCGGCTGATGATCTTCCACGTGTCCACGCAGGAGGGGGTGCAGATCATTCGCGCCGCTCGCGCGCGGGGCGTGCCCGTCCATGCCGAAACCTGTACGCATTACCTGTTCCAGACGCGCGACATCCTCGACCGGGCGGATGGTGCCAAGTTCCTGTGCAGCCCGCCGCAGCGCGATCAGGCCGATCAGGATGCGTTGTGGGTGGCGCTGGGACGCGGCGACCTGGAGCTGGTGACCTCGGACCATGCGCCCTATCGCATGGACGAGACCGGAAAGTTCATCCATGGCGCGGATGCCCCTTTCAACAAGATCGCCAATGGCCAGCCGGGGCTGGGGTTGCGTCTGCCGCTGCTGTTCGACGCGATGGTGGCACAAGGGCGGCTGGGCCTTGCGCGATTCGTGGAAGTGACCGCGACGGCCCCTGCCCGGATCTTTGGACTTGAGGCCAAGGGCGCGATCGCCGTGGGAATGGATGCCGACCTGGTGCTCTGGGACCCCGAGCGGGAGCATGTCCTGCCCGAGGCGCTGCACGACAATGTCGGCTACAACCCCTTTGCCGGAGCGAAGGTGCGCGGCTATCCCGAGACAGTGTTGCGCCGGGGCGCGGTCGTGCTCTCGGACGGGCAGTTGCGGGCAGAGCCGGGCAGCGGGCGCTGGGTGCCGATGCGCAAGCCTGCCTAGCGCTGGAACCGTGTCGACAGGATCACCGAGGATTGCGTGCGCGCGACGCCGTCAAGCTCTCCGATCCTGTCGATGGTGCGGTCCAGATCGCTGATCGAGGGGGCCGCCACCTCGGCGATGAGGTCGACCGAGCCGCTGACGGAATGGACCGCGCTGACCTCGGGCATGTCGCGCAGGGCCTGCACGACGCGGCCCAGCGCCTTTTCGGTCAGCACGATCATCACATGGGCGCGCACCTGTCCCTGAAGATAGCTGTCCGACAGGCGCAGGGCGTAGCCGGCGATCACCCCGTCCTCCTCCAGCCGGTCGAGCCGGGCCTGCACGGTCGTGCGCGCGACGCCAAGCCGGCGGGCGATCGCGGCGATGGGCATGCGGGCGTTTTCGGACAGGATCCCAAGGAGTTGGCGATCCTTCTCGGTTACCGACATTCAGACGAATCCCTTCTGCGATATGCCCAAATCCGACGTCGTTTCTATGCGTTTGGCAGCTACACATCAACGGGAAGACCCGAGAGGCTGCGGTGGAATCCGACAACAGATTGAGGGAGTCAGCTATGAAGAAAATCGCGGTTCTGGGTCTTGGCAAGGTGGGCACGCTGGCCGCCGAATTGCTGCATGCCGCAGGGTTTGAGGTGACGGGCCTCGACAGCGTCGCGCGTGACGATGCGCCGGGCTATGCGGTCAAGGTCGTGGACGTATCGGACGGCGCGGCGCTGGAGCGGGAAATGGCGCAGGTGGACGCGGTCCTGTCCTGCCTGCCCTATCACCTGAACGTGGGCGTGGCGACGGCGGCGCATGCGGCGGGCATCCATTATTTCGACCTGACCGAGGATGTGCCGACGACCAAGACGATCATCGAACTTTCCAAGTCTTCCAAGGGGTTGATGGCCCCGCAATGCGGTTTGGCACCGGGATTCGTGGGCATCGTGGGGGCTGATCTGATCGGGAAGTTCGACGAATGCCGGTCCTGCAAGATGCGCGTCGGCGCGCTGCCGCAGCATCCGACGGGGCTGATGGGCTATTCCTTCAACTGGTCCCCGGCGGGGGTGGTGAACGAATATCTCAACGATTGCGAGGTGATAGAGGACGGCGTGGTCAAGTGGGTCTCGGCCATGGAATGGGTCGAGAAACATGTGATCGGCGGGCTGGAGCTGGAGGCGTTCACCACCTCGGGCGGGCTGGGCACGATGTGCGAGACCTACAAGGGTGTCGTCGCCAATATGGATTACAAAACAATGCGTTATCCGGGTCATGTCAAGCTGATGAACTTTTTCTTCCACGAGCTTCTGATGCGCGAGCGGCGCGCCGAGGCGGAGGAGATCCTGGTCAATGCCAAGCCGCCGGTGAATGACGACGTGGTCTATGTCCATGTCGCGGCGGAGGGTCGGATCGGCGGAAAGCTGGCGCGCGAGGAATTCGTTCGTGCCTATTATCCCCTTGAACTTGCTGGAAAAATGCGACCCGCTATCGCCTGGACGACGGCAAGCTCGGTGGTGGGCGTGATCGAGATGGTGCGCGACGGGGCGCTGCCGGGGCATGGGTTCCTGAAGCAGGAGGATATTCCGCTGGACGCGTTGTTGCAGACGCGGACCGGGGCGGCCTTTTCGGGTGGCCTGATCTGACAGTCGGGGGGGGGTTGTACCCCCCCACCACGAGAAATTGTCCGTTTTGTACCGCCTTCGCGAGGTCGATTGACCGTTTTGTACAAAAAGTCCGACGGCCCGTTACGCCTGCACGAAGGGGATCTCCTGCCACTCGGCCCCGCCGGCGATGCCCTGCCGCAACCGGATGGCGGGCGCCTCGGTCAGTTCGATCACGACCGAGGCGAAGGTGGCGGAGCCGCCATTGGTCTGCGCGCGCATGCACAGGGGGGCGTCGGCATCGTCGAAAAGCGCCTGCACCTCCGCTGCCCCGGTCAACTGGTCGGCGTGATCGCGCAGCCAGTCGAGCCGCCGGTGGGAGCTGGCATTGAAACCGGCCGCTTCGAGCCGCGTCTGGGCGTTGGCGTCGATGTCGCGACTGGCCAGCGGATGGTTGGTGTGCAGCAACGGCGCGCCGGTCTCGAAAGGCGCGCAGCCGCCCGCGGAACATTCCAGCGAGGTGAACCCGTCGCGGGTGACGAGGGCGTAATGCTGTCCACTGGCATGGTGCGCGCCGCGAAGGCGCTGCGCGGCCTCTTCACGGCTGCGGGCGGCGAGGGCATGACGCAGGGCAAAGGCCACGGGCAACCCGCCCCTGTCATGGTGGAGCATCAGGAGCGTGTTGACCCCGATTCCCAGCCCGGCCCCGTTCAGGCCCAGAAGGCCGATCAGCCCGGCGGAACTGAGCGCGAGAACCTGCGGCATGTCCGGCCCGCCAAGACGCAGCGCGACCTGTGAGCCTGCCATATGGGCGGGCAGGTCCATGTTCTGGGCCAGAACATGTCCCGAGGCGGTCGGAACGGCGACTAGGCTGCATCCGGGCGGCGCGGTGTCGGCGGTGTCGTACCACCATTGCTCATCCATCAGGTTATAGGCGGCGATGCGGGCGAAAGGCTGCCCTGCCCCCTCGGCGATGGCTGCAAGCTCGGTGTGAAGATCCGGCACGACCTGCGCGGCATGGGCGAGGCAATCCGTTTCTTCGAGGAAGCGGGCGCAATAGGCGTCGAAATCCGAAATCCCTGTCGCGCTGCGGGTCGCCTCCTCCCAGCGCGAGAGAGACTCGGCAATCTCGGCGCGCAGGGATTCGCCATGGGCATGGCCGCGCGCGGCGGGTGGGCCGAAACAGTCTATGATGCGCATCATTGTCCCCTGCCCTGTTCGGTGATCACGTCGAGAAGCCGCGCATGGTCGATGGCGCGGACGCGCTTGCCCGCGGGTTTCACGGCGATGCGGTCCTCGGCGGCGATCATGGCATTGACGACCGCCTCTTCGGTGGCCTGCACGGCGGCGGTGTAGAACGCGTCGAGATGGGCGTCGGCCAGCGCGCGCAATTCCATCACGTCGGGGGCGTGCCACGGGTTGCGCTGCGGGTTGGCGGTGGAGAAGGCGAGGAAGATGTCGCCCGAAAAATGCCCGCCCGAGGTGCCGTTCCGCCCTATGCCGATGCTGCCACGCCGGGCCAGCCGGTTGAGTTGATGCGGCAGAAGCGGCGCGTCGGTGGCGATCACGACGATGATGGAGCCGGTTTCGCGGGGATGGACCAGATCCTCGCGCATGTACTGGCCCACCGGGACGCCGGAGATCTTCAGCCCGTCGCGGGAGCCGTGATTGGCCTGCACCAGCACGCCGAGGTCATAGGTTTGGCCCGCAACGGTGACGCGGCGCGAGGCGGTGCCGGTGCCGCCCTTGAATTCGTAGGCGATCATGCCCGCGCCGCCGCCGGTATTGCCCTCGGCCACCGGGCCGGGTTTCGCGTTGTCGAGCGCCGCGCGGGCGTGATCCTCGGTCACGGCGCGGGCGTTGATGTCGCTGAGCACGCCATCATAGGTCTCGCCCACCACGGGCAGGCACCACATGTGGTCGTCCTCGAACACCTTGGGGTATCGGTCGATCATCCAGCCCACGGTCGCGTGGGAGACCATGCCGACGCCATGCGAGTTGGTCAGCATGACAGGGCCCAGGAACCAGCCCAGATCGGCGATGTGGTGGCCGGCTGTCAGCTCTCCGTTTCCGTTGAAGGAGTGGATGCCGGCCCAGACGGGTTCGATCTCGCCCGAGACGCCGCGCGGGAGGATGGCGGTGACGCCGGTGCACAGACCCTTGTGCCGGCCGGGCACGGCCTCCTCGATCACCGTGGTGGCGCCCACGGTGATGCCGGAGACGTCGGTGATGGCGTTGAGCGGGCCGGGCGTGCCTTCGAAACGCAGGCCGATGTCACGGGCGCGGGGCTTGGTCATGTGTCTTTCCCATCCGGTTGGAGCAGCGGGCGGTCGCGGCTGTCGGGGTCATAGGTGAAGGGGTCGAAATGGCGGGTCAGTTCGCCCATCGCGTGAAGCCTCTCGGTCACCTCGTCGCCCAGCCTTGCGGTGAGGGCGTTGAGGAAGAGGCCCAGCAGCGCCGAGAGGCCCGCGGTGCTGTCGAGAAAGGCGTTGGTCGCGGTGGTCACCGACAGGACATGCGGCGTGTAGCGGCGCGACCAGGCGCTGTAGCGGTCGGTCACGACGATCAGGGGGATGCCGCGCTTGCGGCAGAGATCGGCGATCTTGACCGCCTCGTGGGCGTAGGGGACGACCTCGACCATGATGACGCAGGAGGTTTCGGGATCCTCGATGAAGATCTCGGACCAGTTGCCGCTGCGCCCGTCGGTGAAGCGCGCGCCGGGGCGGGCGTATTTGAGGCGGGTCGAGAAATCCATCGCCATGCCCTTGACCCCCTGGAAGCCGGTGACGTTGACCGTGCGCGCGGCCTCCACCACGTCGAGCGCGGCGCGCCATGTCTCGGTCTGGGCAAGCTGGTAGACCTCGACGATGGCGTCGAGTTCGCGCCGGAGTTGTTCCTGAAGCTCGGGCTCGCTGGCCTGAGCCACGGCGATGCGGCGTTCGCGCTGGAGCTGCATGGCGCGGTCGGGGGGACGGAACTCGTCGTTCACCGCCGATTTGAACGCCTTGAAGTTCTCGTAGCCCAGCCGCTTGACGAAACGGCCCACGGTCATCTCGCTGACCCCTGCCCCGTCGGCGAGGTCGGCAGCGGTGGCGAAGGGGAGCGTGTCGAAATGGCGTTCGACCCAGAGCGCCACGGCGCTTTCGCCGCGCGAGAGGCCCAGCGCGGCGGCCATCCGGTCGCGCACGGTGCCCTTGGGCTGGTCATCGGTCATGCGGCACCTCCGTCCAGGTGGGGGATCGCGTCGATCAGGGCGCGGGTATAGTCCTGCCTTGGCGCATCGAAAACCTGCGCCGTGGGGCCGGCCTCGACGATTTCGCCGCGACGCATGACGACGACGCTGTTACACAGGCGGCGGATGACCGAGAGGTCGTGGCTGATGAAGATCATGGTCAGGCCGCGCTCCTTTTGCAGGCGGAGAAGGAGCGCGATCACCTGCGCCTGAAGCGTGACGTCGAGGGCCGAGGTGATCTCGTCCGCGATCAGCACGCGCGGGTCGAAGGCCAGCGCGCGCGCGATGGCGACGCGCTGGCACTGGCCGCCCGAAAGCTGGCCGGGAAAGCGGCGGCCAAGGTCGGGGGAGAGGTCCACCTGTTTCATCAGGTCGGCGACGCGGGCGGCGATCCGGTCGGCGGGGACGAGCGCGTGGCGGCGCAGCGGCTCGGCGATGGCTGCCTGCACGCTCATGCGGGGGCTGAGCGCCTCGTAGGGGTGCTGGTAGATCATCTGCACCTCGCGCAGATAGGCGATGCGGTTGCGGCCCGCGGGCTCGGCGGGGCGGCCGTCGAACATCACCTCGCCGCGGTCGGGCCGGGTGAGGCCGACCAGCGCGCGGGCCAGCGTGGACTTGCCCGAGCCGGATTCGCCGACGATGCCCAGCGTCTCTCCGGGGCGGACGGAGAAATCGGCGCCCTTGACGGCGATGAAACCGCCCTCGCGCCGGGCGATGAGGTCGGTCAGCGTGCCGCCGCCATAGCGGATGCGGAGGCCGCGCGCCTCGACCAGCGGCGCACCCTCCGTGGCGGTGGCGAGCGGAACGGTCTTCATCCGGTCGGGATGGGAGGCGATGAGCTGGCGGGTGTAATCGTGCTGCGGCGCTTCGACCACGCGTCGGACGGGGCCGGATTCCACGAGTTTCGAGCGGCGCATCACCAGCATGTCGTCGCAGACCTGCGCCACGGCGCCGAGGTCGTGGCTGACGAAGATCATGGTAAGCTCCTGCTCGCGCCGAAGCTGTGCCAGCAGGTCGAGCACGGATTTCTGCACCGTGGCGTCCAGCGCGGTTGTGGGCTCGTCGGCCAGCAGCAGGTCGGGCTTGCAGGCCAGCGCCCCCGCAATCATCGCGCGCTGTTTCATGCCGCCCGAAAGCTGATGGGGATAGGCGCGCGCCCAGCGGTCGGGGTCGGGGATGCGCACCACGTCGAGCAGGCGCAGCACCTCGTCCCGGATGGCGCGGCCGCGCAGGTCGGTATGCTTGCGCAGCGTCTCGGCCACCTGGTCGCCGATGCGCATGAGCGGGTCGAGATGGCTGGCCGGGGTCTGGAACACCATCGCGATGCGCTTGCCCCGGATGGTGTCGAGCTGGCGGTCGGGCATGGCGAGGAGGTCGTCGCCCTCGAACCGGGCGCTGCCGTCGATCCGGGCGGTTTTCGGCAACAGGCGCATCAGCGCGCGACAGGTGACGGATTTGCCCGAGCCGCTTTCGCCAACGATGCCCAGCGCGGCGCCGCGTTCGAGGTCGAAGGAGACGTTGCCGACGGCGACCGTGTCCCCAAAGCGGACCGAGAGGTCGCGGACTTGCAGCAGCGGGCTCATCTCTCGATCCTCAACATGCGGGCCAGCCCGTCGCCGATCAGCGCGAAGCCCACGCCGATCAGCACCATGGCGAGGCCGGGAAAGAAGGTGATCCACCAGGCGGTGGAGATATAGGTCTGCCCCTCGGCGATCATCACGCCCCATTCGGCGGCGGGCGGCGAGACGCCCATGCCGAGGAAACCCAGCGCCGCGCCGAAGAGGATCACCAGGGTCACGTCGGTCATGACATAGACGACGATGGGCGACAGCGCGTTGGGCAGGACATGGCGTAGCAGAATGTAGCCGTGGGAGAAGCCCATCGTACGCTCGGCCAGAACGAACTCGGCCTGGCGCAGCACGATGGCCTCGGCCCGGGCGAGGCGGGCATAACCGACCCAGCCCACCAGAGCGAGGGCGATGAAGTAATTCTCGATCCCCGGCCCCAGCACGGCGACGATGGCGAGGACCAGAACGAAGAAGGGGAAGGGAACGGTGATGTCCAGCAGGCGCATCGCCAGCGCATCGACCCAGCCGCCGAAGTACCCCGCAAGCAGGCCGATCGCCATGCCGATCATCATGGGTGCGATGACGCCCAGAAGGCCGATATAGAGCGCGAGCCGCGCGCCATAGACGACCCGGCTGTAGATGTCGCGGCCCACGTTGTCGGTGCCGAACCAGTGATCCGCGCCGGGCGGGTTGAGGATGGCCTCGAAATCGATGGCATAGGGATCATGGGTGGCCAGCAGCGGGGCGGCGGCCGCGATCAGGCACCAGAGCAGGACCAGAAGGGCCCCGATCACGAACATGGGCGACAGTCTCATGGCGTCACCCGCGGATCGATCAGGGCCGAGACCAGATCGACGGCCAGCATGACGAGGATGGTGGTGAGCGCGAAGACCAGCGTCGCGCCCTGCACCACGAAATAGTCGCGCGCGAGGATGGAATCGACCATCAGCTTGCCCATGCCGGGCACGGCATAGACCGTTTCCACGATGACCGAGCCGCCCAGCAGGTAGGCCACGATCACGGCAAAGAGGTTGAGCGTGGGCAGGACGGAATTGGGAAAGACATGGGTGCGGAAGACCTGTCGCTCTCCCAGCCCCTTGGACATGCCGGTGAGGACATAGTCGCGGTTCATCTCGTCCAGCAGGGCCGAGCGCAGGGTGCGCACGAGGATCGGCACGACCCAGATCATCGTGGACAGCGCGGGCAGGAAAAGGTGGCGCAGGTGTCCGGTAAAGGTTTCGCCGAAGCCCGAGACCGGGAACCAGCCCAGCGTCACGCCGAAGAAGCGCGCGAAGAGCAGCGCCAGCCAGAAGACGGGCACGGCAAGGCCCAGGACGCCCAGCAGGCGGATCACCTGGTCGGCCGGGCCGTTCTGCCGCCGCGCGGACCAGACCGACAGGGCGATCACCGGCGGAAGGGTCAGCACGATGGTGTAGAGAACGAGGAACAGCGTGACCGGGTAGTGCTGGGCGATGAGCTGCGAGACGGGCACGCGGTAGCGCAGCGAGGCGCCCAGATCGCCGACCACGAGGTTCTTGAGATAGGTGAAGTATTGCACCAGAACCGGCTCATCCAGGCCATAGCGGTCGCGGATGGCGGCGATGGTTTCGGGCGTGGCGCGGTCGCCCACGAGAAGGCGGATCGGGTCGCCCGGCGTGGCGCTCATCAGCACGAAAGTGATGATCGAGACGCCCAGCAGGACGGGGATCGCCTGGACGAGGCGCCAGAAGATGAAACGTAACGTGGTCAAATGCCGATCCTGCCCGATGCGGTGAGGGTGTCGGGCCGGCCATCCCTGCCGGCCCGCGTGAGTGGCGGTGGCGTCAGTCCGTCAGCTCGGCCTCTTCGAGGGACCATTGCAGCGCGGGGCTGAGCGTGAGGCCCTTGACCCGGTCGGCATAGGCGTTGGCGAAGGGCGTGTAATAGAGCGGGATCTGGGCCAGTTCCTCGGTCGAGAGCTTCTGGATCTCGTGATACATCTGGCCGCGCTTTTCCGGGTCGGTTTCGCGCAGCGCGGCCTCGACCAGTTCGTTCACCCGTTCGTTGTTGTAGTTGGTGTAGTAGGAGTTGTTGCCGCAATTGCCGCAGACCGCCCAGCGCACGGCAAGGTCGGGGTCCTCGGTCTCGTTGTACCACCAGCTTGCGGTGACGTCGTACTTGCCCTCGGTCAGGTTGCCCCACCACAGGCCCGCATCGACGCGTTCGACGGTCGTGTTGAAGCCCACGGCATCCCACTGCGCCTTGAGAAGCGTGGCGAGTTGCTCGGCGGAGGGGGTGATCATCAGCGTGACCTCGGTGCCGACGGCATCCTCCTGCTCCAGCAGCGCGCGGGCGCCGGCGGGGTCATAGGCGGGGGGCGAGACGTCGCCCGCGTGGAAGGTCAGCGCGCCGGGGAGGGTGGAGTTGGCGACGGTTGCATTGCCCAGCGTGACCGCCTTGGTGATCGCCTCGCGGTTGAGCGCCATCGCGGCGGCCTTGCGGATGTTGAGATTGTCGAAGGGCGGCTTGGCGTGGTTGGGCATCACGCCGTAGATGACGGTGGAGGGTTCGAGCGCCACGTCCGCCCCGTCGGCGGCGTTGATCTCCTCGATCTGGGCCCAGGGCACACCGCGGCTGACGTCGATCTCGCCCGCGAGGATCATGGTGGTGCGGGCGTTGTCGTCGCTGACTTCGATCAGGTCGGCGCCGGCAAGCTTGGGATAGCCCTCGCGCCAGTAGTTGGGGTTGGCCTTGAGGGTCAGCCGGTCGTTGGGTTTCCAGCTTTCGACCATGAACGGGCCCGAGGTGACGGGATCGGCGGCAAATGCATCCTCGCCACGTTCCTCGACATCGTCCTTGCTGACGATGCCCGCGTTGAAGATCTCCATGTAGGAGAGCATCGGCGCGCTGGGATAATCCAGCGTGAGTTCGACCGTGTCCTCGTCCACGGCGGTGAATTCCTTGACCGGGGCGTAGGCCGCCGGATAGGCGCTGCCTTCGTCCTTTGCGACGCGGTTGAGGCTGAAGGCCACGTCCTCGGCGGTGATGTCGGTGCCGTCCGAGAATTTCGCGTCGCGCAGTTCGAACGTGTAGGTCAGGCCGTCCTCCGAGACGCTCCAGCTTTCGGCGAGGCCGGGTTGCAGCTTGCCCTCGCCATCCTTGCGCAGGAGGCGGCTGTAGAGCTGGCCGAACGCCTCGATGTTGCCGGCGGCGGCCGAGGCGATCGGGTCGAGCGTGGTGACCTTGTTGGGGGAGGCGATGCGAATCATCTCCTGCGCCGTGAGCGGCGTGGCGGCGAGCAGCAGCGCGGCGGCGGCTGTCGTCAATCTGTTGGGCTTCATTGTTTCTCTCCTGTTGGCTCCCTGCGGGTCACGTTAGCAAACTAACACAATTTTTGAAAGATGTTAGTTTTCACGCGTCGCGCCACCGCGGAAGCCCGACCCGGCCCCCGAAAACAGGAAGGGCCGACGCCGCTGCTGCGACGTCGGCCCCATTTGTCCGGGTAAGGGGTGTCAGACCATCAGGTCGAACACATCGCTGCCGATCCGCAGGTTGATCTCGTCCTGGCCTTCGCCATCGACGAGCGCCCACATGATCTGGCCTGTGGGGCGGTAGATGACGAAAGCCTCCTGCACGGCATCGTCGCCGGAGCGTTCGCCGTCAGGCGTGGCGGTGTGGTCGAAATTCACCTGGAACTGATCCCGGGTCGCGGCGGCATTGCCGAAGACCAGGACGTCGCCCTCGGCCGCATTGTAGTCCTGCACCCAGTCGGAACCGTGATCGAAGACGCCGAGGTGGAAGAACCGGTCGGCCCCTTCGCCGCCATTGATCCGGTCATACCCGAAACCGCCGTTCACGAAGTCGTTGCCGTCGCCGCCAAAGACGAGATCGGAGAGCGCGCCGCCGGTCACGACGTCGTTGCCCTCCTGGCCCTGCAATTCGTCGGCGCCGAAATCGCCCGCGATGGTGTCGTTGCCGCCCTGGCCAAAGATCTGGTCGTTGCCATAGCCGCCGTTGAGCATGTCGTCGCCCTCGCCGCCATAGATCACGTCCCGCAGATCGTCGGGCGAGTCGCCCCCGATGACATCGTCATTGCCGTCGCCGGCGTTGACCGTGTCGTTGCCGTCCCCGCCATTGATCGAGTCGTCGCCCTCGCCGCCGCGCAGCGTGTCGTTGCCGGTGCCGCCGTCGATCGTGTCGTCGCCGCCGTCGCCATTGACCTCGTCATTGCCGCCGCCGGCGGTCACGACCTCGGGGTCGGTCGATCCGTCGACACGTTCGTCGCCATTGCTGCCGACCACGACGCCCGGCTGCGGGAAAAGGTCAGCGACACGCACCAGCGCATCGGCGAAACCCAGTTCCTCGACATCGACAAGGGTGTCGGTGCCAAGGGCCGAGACGACCTGAATGGAGCCATCGCCGTTCTGCGTGATCGTGGCGTCGGCCTGATTGACCGCCCAGAACTCGGCCCGGTCGAGCCCGTCGCCGCCATTGAGAAGGTCGTCACCGGCCTGACCGACGAGGATGTCCTCTCCGCCCCGGCCTTCGATCGTGTCGTTGCCGTCATCGCCGCGCAGCTGGTTGTTGCGCCCGTCGCCCTGCAGGAGGTCGTTCGCGCGCGAACCGCGCACGTTCTCGATATTGGCGATCTGGTGGTTGAACACCTCGCCGCGCCAGCCGCCAGACACGGTGCCGGCCGCGAGGTCGAGTTCGATCCTGCCGTAGTCATTGCGGTCATAGCGCAGCCAGTCGCTGCCCCCCGCGCCATCCAGCGTGTCGTTGCCGCCGCGCAGGATGAAGCGTTCGTCAGCATCCGAGCCGAGAATGTTGTCATCGAGATTGGTGGCGCGCAGCTCGCGGACCGGGCCGTTGATCTGGTCGCTGCTGCCGAACCCGTCATTCGACACCACCCCGGTCGAGAGATCGGCGGTGATCCCGGACATGCTGGCCCAGGCATAGTCGATACGGCTGGTCTGCGCCGCGGGGTCGATGTTGTAGGTGTCGAACCCGCCCTGCCCGGCCACCTGGACATAACCGTCATCCGTGGGCTTGACGTTGAAGACATCGTCATGGTCGGTGCCCATCACGCCAAGTCCGTCGGCATTCATCGCGCGGTCGAAGAACAGCAGCGACGTTGTGCCATTGCCGGCGCCCTTGTCGATGGAGCCTGCGCCGGTCTGCCCGTCGATATTGACGGTGATGCCCTGCGACAGGTCGTTGTGGCGGATCTCGAAATAGCCGTTCGCGGCATTCTCGAAGCTGACCGTGTCCTGGCCCGTGCCCGGCGTGACGATGTCCAGCCCCTGCATGTTGTCGAGCGGGTTGATGAAATCGTCGCCGGGGGTGCCCAGCAACTCGTCATCTCCATTGGTGCCGAGGATGGGCCCGCTGGGCGGGAAAAGGTCGCTGACCAGCACGGACTGATCCTGGAAGCCCAGCGACTCGACGTTCACCAGCGTGTCGGTGCCCAGCGCCGAGACCACCTGGATCGACCCCTCGGGATTCTGGGTGATGGTGGCATCGGCACGGTTGAGGCCCCAGAACGCGGCCTGGTCGTTCCCGTCGCCGCCGTCGATCCGGTCGTCGCCCATTTCTCCGAGGAGGATGTCGTCGCCGCCGCGCCCTTCGAGCGTGTCGTTGCCGCCCTCTCCACTGAAGAAGTTGTTCTGCGCATCTCCGCGCAGGATGTCGTTGGCGTCGCGGGAGCCGCGGATGTTCTCGACATTCGAGAGCTGGTGGGTGAAGGCTTCACCGCGCCAGATACCGCTGGCGACCCCGGTTTCCAGATCGACGTCGATCGCCTCGACCCCCGAGCGTTCGTAGCGGACCAGGTCAGTGCCGCCGCCCGCGTCGAGCGTGTCGTTGCCGCGGCGCAGGATGAAGCGCTCGTCGGCGTCCGAGCCGAGGATGCTGTCGGCCAAGTCCGTGCCGCGAAGCTCGCGCAGGGTGCCGTTGATCGTGTCGGTTCCGCCGTGACCGTCGGCGATGGTTCCCGCAACGAGATTGGCGGTGATGCCGGTCGAGGGGTTGCCGGGGACATAGTCGATCCGGCTGGTGGGTGCGGCCGGGTCGATGTTGAAGATGTCGTTCCCGCCGAGACCGGCGACCTGGACAAAGCCGTTGTCGGTCGACTTGACGTTGAACACGTCGTTGCCATTGGTACCGATCACGCCCAGGCCTTCGGCATTCATCGCGCGGTCCACGAAGAGCAGCGAGGTGGTGCCGCCCGCGCCCTTGTCGATGCTGCCGGTGCCCGCCTGACCATCGATGTTGACGGTGATGCCGGCGCCCAAGTCGCTGTGCTGAAGTTCGAAATAGCCGTTCTGGGCGTCCTCGAAGGTCACGGTATCCTGACCGGTGCCGGGCCGGATCTGATCATAGCTCTGGCTGTTGTCGACGGGGTTGATGAAATCGTCGCCGGGGTTGCCCACCAGCTCGTCATCGCCGTTGGTGCCGAGCAGCAACTCTCCCTGCTGGACCGCGATGCCGGCCAAAGAACCGAGCGGGATTTGCGCGCCGGGCGCCAGCGGGCCGGAGGTGATCGCACCGCCGCCGGTGATGCTGGCCTCGAGCGCGGCGAAATCCGTCTGGTTGTTGATGGCGGGAAGGGGCGACCCGCCGATGCGGAAGATCCAGTCCTGGGCGCCGATGCCCGGCGGTCCGTAGCTGAAGACCAGGACCTGCGTCGTGCCGCCGGCCCAGGTCACCTGCCCCAGTTCGGCGGATACATCGTCGTTGATGTAGCCGAGACCGTCGAGATCTGTCATGTCGGGTGCGGTGCGGTTGATCTCGACCTCGGGCAGGAAATCCTCGCCGCTGGGCGGTCGTGTGATTGTATAGGTGAAGTTCTGCGTGTCGCCGCTGTTCGTCAGGATCGTCAGGGTCGTCGGTTCGACGTTTGTGACGTCGTCCGCGAGATTGCGATCCACGCGAAAGCCGGAAAGAACATATTTGGTCATCTCAAGCAGTACCCTTTTCGGAGATTCATTCAAGCACGTCGCATCTCGGTACCGATCCGCCGCGTAACGGTGTCATCTCGGCGCGAACGTGACATTTCGGTAACGAGAGTTTGGGCCAACGGGACAAGACGGGTAACGATTGTAGGACGCGCGTTTCCGCGAACTGTCATCTGCTCACACTTCATTGGTCCAGTCTCGATTTTTGCGAAAACCCTAAAGGCTGACCGATTATAGTCAAGGAATTCCAAGGCTTAATTTGTGCCTTGGCCGCGTGTCAGCCTGACCCGGTGCGAAAGAGCGGCTGACAAGGCTGTTGGAACGACTGGTGTCACCCCTTTTCCCGAAACGGTCCGGACGAGGAAAAGCGCGTCGGTCTTGCCCTGTGGGGGGCGCTCAGCCCGAAACGACCTGTTTGAGAGCCATGATCCCGGAGTCGCCATTGTTTCAAAGCGCGAATCGGGGCTAGGCTGAATTCAAGGGTTACGAAGGGTAAAGGGGGGAAGGATGGAGTTCTGGACAATTTTCTGGGCGGTCTACACATTTTCCACGATCTTCGCGATCGCCATGACATATCGCGAACAGAAACGGAGTGGCAGGTCGACACCGCTCTTCGTACTGATAGGGTATCTCCTTTGCACCGTCTGGCCGGTTGTGGTGGCGGTTGTTCTCATCTTCTACCGTCCCGTGGAAAACCCGGACGCATATTCCAGCGACTGGCCCTGACACGCACCATGAGACGTCCGAGGCGCAAGGATCTTGCACCGTTTCTTGAACCCTTTCTAAGTCATCTGGGGTCGGGCGGCCGCAGAAGGCTTTCGCGCGTGGTAAACCCTTTGCGCAAAAGGTACCTTGCACCCGAGACCAGCGTGGCGCGCTTCTTCTCCACACTCTCATCCCAGAACGTAAAAGTCGTCGTCCTGCGCTGGTTTGACGATCTGCCAAGTACGGAGCCGGGCCGTGACCTGGACATTCTGGTCCCTGATGCGGCCATACCCCAAGTAGAAGCCTTCCTGAACACCTGGCCACGTGGCCAACGTGTGGATTGCTACTCCGAGACCGGGCTTTCCGAAACGGGGTACCTCCCGCATGCCGCGGTGGAGGTTCCGGCCTTTCCCCCCGAGATCGCCCGACAAATCCTGCGGAACGCCCTCGAACAGGAGGGCGGGTGGTGGATCCCGGCCCCGCGCGATCACGCCCTGGCCCTGGCCTATCACGCCGTCTATCTCAAGGGATATGCCTCGGGCCTGGCACCGGACCCGGAGACACCGCCAAGTGCCAAGGGGTCTCATGACTATGCCGCGGTTCTGGCCGAGCTTGCGGATCAACTGGGCATCGCGCTCGACCGGCCCGTCACCATGCGCGGCCTTGACCGGATGCTGGCACGAGAGGGGTGGCGCCCCCAGCGTGCTCATCTGGAGCAGCTGGCCGCGATCAACCCCTGGATCGCGTCGGAGCTGCTGTGACAGGCACGGGTCTTACCACCCTGGAAGCGTCCTTTCGCGACCGCGGGATCAGGGCGGTCGAGCTCGGGCGAGTCGCCGACGCGACCGGCGTGCATGTGGGAGTTCTGCTTCCCGATACAGCAAGGATCCCGCGCGACTGGGCGCACCGGGCCGGGTTCGCGGGCGGACGGATCTTTTCGCCCGAAGGCGGTACCGGGCGGTCCTTCCGCCTCGAAACGACAGCACAAGAGATCACACTCGCCCTCTTTCCCGTGGACTTGGCCGAAGAGCTGCTTAACCGTGCGGGCCAACTCAGCCCAGAGGACAGGTTCCGCATCCGCGCCTACCTGACGTGCTATTTCGGCACGCTCCAGCGCGTCCTTGGCCTGAACGGCGAGGAAGACAGGGCAGAGATCGACAGGCTCGCCCAAGCCGTCGGCGAGACCGGCGCCATCTTCTGCGACCGCGAGGCGCTGGATACGCGGCTGGTCGGGGAGGGATGGCGCCCGACGAACGACATGATCCAACGGCTGAGCATCGCGGATCCATGGCTGCGCGACGTGCTGCTGCCCCGGATCGCGCCTCGTCGCGGGCTGGCACCGGGCCTGGCCGTCTATTTCCTGAGAGAACGCGCCGAGCATTTGGGTTTCGCAGAAACCGCCCGACAGGCCATACGGCAGAGCGGCTTCGAAATCCTCGCGGAAACGGGACTGGCCCCTGAACGCTCGGAAGATTTGCGCCGTTCGACCCGGGGCGGAAACTGGCGGAAAGGTCCGTTCCCCGAAAGCGGCGGTCCGCCGGCTCGCCTGTTCTTCGTGGCCGATGTCTTTCCCTACTCGCCCTACGCCCGGGTGCAGGCCCGTCATCCGCTGCTCGACAATGGCCGTACTCTGGCCTGCAAGGAGAGAGTGCGGGACGCAATTTTCGCACAGGTTCCGGCGGAGCGGCGATTCAACCCCATTCATTCGACCGACACCAGCGACGAGGCGGGCGAGATCGCCGCGCTCGTGCTGGGTGAGGGCGGACAGGAGTTGGAGCGCGATTTCACCCGGCGCGTTTCCCGGGTCCACCGCTTGACCCAGGGCCAGGCGACCAGCGGTCGAGGGGGCGAAGTCTTTGCCTTTGTCCGGCACGACGACCGCTTGCGCAAGCTTTACCGTCCGCAATACGCAAACAGGGCGGGAAGGGCGATCGCGGCGCATCGGACCCTCGGGACTGCCGACCGGCGCTGGATGGAGTTGTGCGGCGGGTCGGTCGAGGACGGATATGTCGATTTCAAAGCCCCCGATCCGGGGGCTTCGCAGCTTTGCCGGCATCCTCTGCCGCTGCCGCTCTGGGCAAGCGAACACCTGCGCGAGATGGCCGACGCGACCACGCAGGCTGGCCTGCACCTTGATGCGGGCTCGTTCCTTGATGGCTTGTGGATCTCGCCGAAGGATCGAAGCCTGGCCGTGGCGGGTGTCGAAACGGCCCCCGGGCCGCCAGGGCTGTCCACGGACGTGCCGGACAGGCGCTGGCGCAAGGTCGCGGGAATGCCGCGCGACGTGATCCTCTCGGGCGGGGCCCTGAAGCGGAGGCTCTGGCGTCGGGTGATCGGACCCGCGACGGATCTCGCGCGCAGGGCGCGCACAGGCCTCCGCCGGGTGCTTGGAGGCCTGCGTCGGAGGCTGCGGCGCTAGCCGGGCGTCATTCTGACCGGGCCGGTGTGCAGGCGGGCCGTGGCCATCTCGTCGATAACCTCGGCGATGGTATCGACATGGGCCTGCGTGGCGCCGGAGTGGAAAGGCAGGCACAGCAGCGTGGCCTTGATTCGGTCGGCGACAGGCTTCTCGGCCAGGGTGATGATCGGCAGGCCCCTGTAACAATCGTAATCCGTGCAGAGCGGCCAGAAATACTTGCGCGCAAAGATGCCTCGGGTCTTGAGGCGGTCATAAAGTTCGTCGCGACTGCCGCCGAAGGCCTCGGGATCGACACGCAACAGGTAGTATTGCTCGGACTGAACGACATCGGGCTGAACCACCTGCGACCGAAGGCCCGGATACCGGGCGATGATCTCGTCGTAGCGGGCGCGCAAGGCGCGGCGCGCAGCGCGTTCGGCGGGAGCCGCATCAAGGTTCAGCAATCCCACGGCGGCATGAAGTTCGCTCATCTTGCCATTGATGCCGACACAGCGCACTTCCTCCTCGGATACGATGCCGAAGTTTCGCGTCAGGGCGAGTCGCTCGCCAAGCCCCGTGTCCTTGGTGGTCGCCAACCCGCCTTCGACAGTATTGAACAGCTTGGTTGCGTGCAGGGAAAAGGCACTGACATCGCCCATCGCCGCGGTGGGGACCCCTGCCCGGCTGGAGGCGAAGGCATGCGCCGCATCGAAGACAAGGCGCAGCCCGTGGCGCGTGCAGAGCGTTTGCAAGCCGTCGACGTCGCAGATCGTCCCATAGACATGCACGCCGATCACGGCGGAGGTTTTCGGCCCGATGGCCGCTTCTACCGCATCTGGGTCGAGCGTAAGCGTCTCGGCGTCGATATCGGCAAAGACCGGCACCAGGCCGCAGGCCGCTATGACATGGGCGGTGGCCGGAAAGGTCAGCGGGGTGGTGATGACCTCGCTCCCGGCGGGCAGGTCGAGTGCGAGTATGGCGCATTGCAGCGCGCTGGTCCCTGAACTGAAGAGCTTGGCCACTGGAACGGTCAGCCGTGTCCTCAACTCGGCCTCCAGCCGGTTGTGCATCATGGCCTCGTTGGTGACGATCCGGGTGGCCCATACCTCTTCGAGCAGAGCGTTCAGGTCGGAGAGTTCCGGCAGAAGGGGACGGGCGACGAAAAGCGGGTCCATGGGCTAACTCCGGTTTGGAAAAGCGCGGCTGCGCGGGATGGGAGGCGGACGGGTCATGGCTGCAACTCCGCTTCGTAACGGGCGAAGATCTCGGCGGGCGCATAGCGGAGCACCCTCTCTTTGGCGGCCCGCTCGAGATCGGACCGGATGACGCTGTCATCGACCAGGTCCATCGCGCGTGACAGGGCCTCCACATCATCGACCGGGACAAGTATGCCCCATGGCGCACGATCGAGACCGGCCACCAAGCCAGCCGGTCGATCGGCGAGGATCTCGGACGGGCCAGAATGGCAATCGGTGGAGATCACCGCGCGGCCCAGCGCCATCGCCTCGACCAGCGCGTTGGGAAAGCCTTCGCCGCGCGAGGCCGAGACATAGGCGCTGGCGCGCGCCACGACCGATTGCGGATTGGCGAGATAGCCGGGCATGTAGAGCCGCGCGCCGATCCCGAGCGTCTCGGCCAGCGCGGCAAGGCGCTCCCGCTCGGGGCCTTCGCCGAGGATGACAAGCGCTCGACCCTTGTTGGACTGGCGCGCGAAGGCCCGCAGCAGGGTCTCGCCGCCCTTCCCGGGCACCAGACGGCCCACCGCGACCAGGAAATCGGAAGGCAACACGATGGCCGGCTGTTCCCGGCCCCGGGCGCGCAGATCCTCGACCGGGACAGGGTTGGGGATGGAGACGACCCGCTCGGCCCCTACGCCGTAACGCCGGATCAGTTCATCCCGCACACCTTCGGACACGGCGATCACCCTGTCGGCACGCGGGTAGAGCAGCGCTACGATTCTTTGCAGCACACGCCCGCGCAAGCCGGTGCCCAAGTGGCTGGTGGTGTGGATCCGTTCGCTGACGACGCAGCGGAACCGCCCCTCTCCCCGGGCAAGGATGGCGGCGCAGTTGGCCCGGGTCAGAAAACTCAGGACGATATCCGGTTTCCATTCTGCCACCAGACGGCGCACGGCCGTGATGCTGCGCAGGAAACCGCCGCGGCAGTCGAGCCACACCCGCCTGACGCCGTCCGGGGCGGCATAGGCATCCGGACTGTCATCCAGAGTGGCAATGCAGATTTCGCCCCGATGGCTGCGGGCCAGATGACCGGCCAGCGTGACAAAGACCTTCTCGGCGCCTCCACCTTCGAGCGAGTTGATCAGGAGGAGCAGCCGATGCGCCACCGGTCAGGCCCCCGTCTGCTGCTTGTCGGGCAGAGGGGTCACACGCCTGAACGGCTCTCCGCCCGCCAACCCCTCGATCTGCGCCAAGGTGGCCCCGGCAATGCGATCCCAGTCGAAGCGGTAGAGGTCGAAATCCGGCGGGGGCGCATATGCCGAGAGATCGCCGCACAGCTTCTCGGTCAGTTCGCTCGACGATCCGGCGGTGAAATAATGTAGCCCAGGCAGGCCGATGTTCAGGTTGGCACCGATATCGCTGAGCAAGAGCGGCACCCCGGCCTGGATGGCCTCCAGCGCCGCGATCGACAGGCCTTCGTGGTCGGAGGGCAGGACGAAGAGGCCGCTTGCCGCGTTCAATGCCATGACGGTCTCGCGCGGGGTGCGCCCGGTCAGGACGATCGTGTCGTCCTGTGCGGCCATCTCTGCCAGCTTGCGGGCATAGGAACTGGCATGATCGGCATCGCCGACGATCACCAGCTTCCACGGCGGCATCTGCCGAGGCAAAGGCGATGCCTGGAACGCCTCGATCAGAAGGTCATGCGCCTTTTCGGGAACCAGTCGGCCGACCGAGATGACATAGCGTCCCGCCTCCAGCCCGTAGGCGGCCAGAAGCTCGTTCGTAGCCGGCGTGGGTATGTCCCGGGTGAAGCCGTTGGGAATATGCACGACCCGCGCGGCGCGGGCGGGGTAGCTTCGCTTGAGCCGGTTGGCGGTGCTGGGTGAGACCGTTATGACGCGGTGCGAAAAGCGCATGGCAAGAGATTCGCCGCGACGGAGCATGAAGCGCGAGAATGGTCCCCATTTCTGCCGCCGATAATCGGCACCGTGATGCGTGAACAGAAGCTTCAAGCCAAGGAGCCGGGCCATTGGGGCAAGCAGGCCCGGACCGATGGCATGGAGATGCACGATATCCGATCGGAGCATGAAACGTGCGTACAGAAGGGCAAGAAACGTGTGCACGATGGTTTCGGCAGAGGCCCGGCGCGGGGCCCAAAGGGGGATCTGCCGAACGCCCTTCACGCGCTGCTCCTCCCCCACGTAGCGGTGCCGGGCAAGCAGCACGATTTCGAGCTCATCAGGCGCGACCCTTTCCAAGATCCTTGGCAAGAGCTGGGCACAATGTGTCTCGATCCCGCCCATGACGTCGGGAATACCCCTGAGACCTATGACTGCGACGTTGATCAAGTCCGACGCCCCTCCCCCCGTTCGACGTCACATTTGTGAAACCTTTGCGCAACGCAGCGGGCTGTTTGTCCAGCTTAGGAAGCAAATATCCAGAAAGTCGAGCATGTCGACGTTTATGCTGATGTGGGCGAACGCGTTATGTAACGAAAATGTAACGAACCCGACCGCGGGAGATGAATATCTGCACATGGCATCGGCAACTCAGGAGGCCTCTTCGGATGGCGGGTGGATCGATCAGACGGCGATCAGCGTCGTGATTCCGACCTGCAACCGTTCGGACTTCGTCCGCGAGGCGGTGGAAAGCGCGTTGGCGCAGACGGTCGAAGTGCGAGAGGTCATCGTTGTCGATGATGCCTCGGATAGCGATCCGGCCCCTGCCCTTGCCGATCTGGGAGATCGGGTGCGCTTGCTGCGCCTGCCGACCCGCAGCGGTGCAAACGCGGCCCGCAACCACGGGATCGCGCAGGCCTGCGGCGCCGTTGTCGCCCTGTTGGATGACGACGACATCTGGTTGCCCGAAAAAACGGAAACTCAGCTGCGCGCCATGCAGGCACGGGCCAGGGGCGGGATCGAGGCCTGCCTGTGCATCGCCCGCGATACCGGAGGAGAGCCCGACAGGCCGCTGCATATCGAGGATATCAACCAGCGTTTGCGCGTGGAGAATCCCTGTGGCACGAGCGGATTGATCGCACGGCGCGAAGCGCTTCTGGCCGAGCCCTTCGACACGGAACTTCGGCGCGCTCAGGACTGGGACCTGTTCGTTCGTCTCGCCCAACGCGGCGGTCTGATCCTCGTCGAAGAGCCGCTCTACCTGCGACGGGTGGGCCATGAACGCATTACCACGGACAGCTTGCGTCAAACGCCCGAGGAACTTTACGCGTCCGCCTCGGCAGCAGCCCACAAGCATCGCGCCTGGCTGGGCGAGGCGGCCTATCGGCGGCGCCTGGCGGTGGTGATGCTCAGCTACATCTCTCAGCGCGAGCACAAGATGCGCTACCTGGCCGCCGCGCTTCGCCATGCGGGGCCGCGGGCGACTCTGGGTGTGCTGGCCTCGAAGTTTCGGTGATGCAAACCACGAAAGGGACGGCGGATTTGGACCAGGCAGGAAAGACGGATCATCGCAGCCAGTTGCACACGGCGCTGGCCGAGGTCGATGCGCTGATGTCGAAGGAGGTCTACGACGCGCTCTTCGACACCGCCGCGGCGCTGGGGCCCAGGCACGTGCTGGAAATCGGGACCGCGCATGGCGCGGGGACCATCGCGCTTGCCCTGGGTGCGATCTCGGGCGGGCATGACACGCGGATCACGACGGTGGACACGCTACAGGCCTTGCCCGACATTCCCTCGTCCCGGGCACGTTTTGGCGGACCTGTCGAGAACGAAGCGATCGTCCGCGAGAATTTCCGGCGCGCCGGCATCGCGGACCGGGTCACCTTGCACGTGGGCCGCAGCGACTCCCTTGCCACCGTTGCGCCCGAGGAATTCGCCGTGGACATGCTGGTTCTGGACGCCGATGGGCGCATCGACCGGGATCTGGCGCTGTTCGGCCCCCGCCTTGCCGCCGAGGCCATGGTGATCGTGGATGATATCGACGGCAAGGTGGCTGCGGCTATGCATGGCGGGCAGCTGTCGATCGATCTCAAGCACGTGATCTGCGCCAAGCTGACTGGGCGACTGGTAGAGGAAGGGTATCTGCGCTTCGAGCGACGCGTGGTCGACACCTCTTTCTTTCGGGCGCAGGATCCGACGGGATGGGATTACGACCGGCTGCAAGAAATCGCCCTCGAATGTTACCGCGAGCTTGTTTTTCTGGAAGCGCCCGCCTCGTCAGTGATGACAAGCAGCCTGGCTTCGCTGTTCCAGTCCACGGCGCTGTTGCGCCCCTTTTACGGCAGCGCCCGGGCCGTCTATCGCCGGATGTCGGGGCGACGCTCGGGCTAGGACTCTTCGGGCAGGAACAGCATGTCCAGGATCAAGGCGCGCCGCTGAAGGTGGGCGCGGCGCCGGGCTGGGGCGCCCAGCGCACGCCAGAGCAGCCAACCCGGGTGTTGCCCCGCACGTTTTCCGGCTTGCAGCCAAGCGGGGTCCCCCAGGAAACTTTCACGTGAAACACCCGTAAAGGGGCGCCATTTGCCCGGGTAGGGATCTTGCCGCATGCCGATGTCGAACTCCGCCGCCGCTGGATCCGCTTCTGACAGCCCCGACAGGAACGCGGCTTGCCGGGGCGGAACGGGGGCCTCCCTGCGCCGGGCGAATTCGAAATCGATACAGCGCAGCGCGCCACCCGGGTTCTCGACAAGGACGTTGTCCCTTGGTGTCAGGTCGATCGGGTCCCAGCCGCGGCCCGTGACCAGCCGCGCGAAATCGGCCAGCTGGCCGAGGCAGGTCAGCGGCAGACGGCGTGGAACGGAGCGCCCCAGCACCTGGCGGTTGACGGGGCGATGCGGAATGAACTCGAAATAGAGCGCGCTCTTGCTGCGGTGAAGAATCCGCGCGGGGACCGGGCTGCGCGGGGCGATATCGTCGTGGAACGCGATCTCGTTGGCCATCGCCTGCCTGGCCGTGGCGCGAAACGTCTTCTTGACCATCGGCGTGCCGTCGAAATCCACCAGCTCCACCTTGGCGCGGTGCCTGTGACGGCTGAGGACAGAAAGGACCGGCTCGTCCGTGTGCATCTCGGACCGGCGCTCCGCGATACGGTCCTTAAGTGCGGCGCGCTCTTCGGCCGTGAGCACGGCCGCCATGATGGCAGTCGCATGCGCCACGCTGCCGGCGACCTTCATTCCGCGGGCATCCGGGCCAAGCGTGGTGCCCAGATGAAAGGCGGCGGCCTCGATGGAGGCATGGGCAAAACGCCTGCCGGGCGGATCTTCTGCCTCGATCAGCGGATCGAAGGCCACCAGAACCTTGGTTTCCGGAGCGGCGAGATCGCACGGTAAAGCAAGGCGTTCATGTCGCCCCAGCTCTCGTTCGGCAAAGACTTCGAACCCTCGGCGCGCCAAGGCGGATTTCGCACGCTGGCGCCGATCGCGCCCGATCCGGGCATCCATGAGCAGAACGCAGATTTCGCGCATCACCGGTCTCTCCGTCGGAGAAGACCCTTCAGCAGCCGCCGCGGCCAGAGAATCGCGCGCAACTGCATCGCTGCCACCGGCCGCAGCGAAGGCACCAGCGGCGCCAGCAGAAACGGCGCGAGCGTGTAGGACAGCAAGGTCGCCCAAGCCGCACCCTCGGCTCCGAAACGGGGAATGAGGAGGAGGTTGAGCCCCACATTGCTGACCGCGCCGACCAGATTGATGAGCGCCGAACCCCAGAACAGCCCTTCGGCCAGAAGGCTTTTGTGGATCAGCTGCCGGGTCGCAAAGACGACCCCCACCCAGACCTGGATCTGCAGGAGGGCTGTGGCCGGGAGGTATTCCGCGCCGAAGAGGATTCGGATCAGCGGCCCTGCCCAGAAGAAACTGGTGACCGCGACGAGAGTGCCGAAAGCGGCGAAGAGATCCATCGCCTCCTGCATGCGGCGCCGGTAATGGTCCGGCGCGTCGCTGCGCAGTTCGACCATCCGGGGAAAGGCCGCCATGGCAAGGGCCGAAGGCAGGATATACCAGACCTCGGAGAGGCGCGTTGCGATGGCGTATTGCCCGGTCGCCTCCTTGCCGACCATGTTGGCCAGAAAGAGAATGTCGATCTTGAGGTAGATCACCGTCGAGATCGCGCCAAGCATCAGTGGCAACGCGCTGCGCGCATAGCTGCGCATCAGGGCCGTATCGACGCGCAGGCGCGGCAGGTGTCCCACGCTCAGCAAATAGGCCACGCTCGCCGCCAGGCCCTGGGTCGCGATCTCGGCTCCGACGGTCAGGATGAAGGCATTGACCGAGGCGCCCGCCAGGACGAGACCGAGTTTCGTCACGGTGAAGCTCAGCAGGACGAAGACCTCGATCATCACGAAGATGCGCGGATTCTGCGCGGCGATGAACTGTTCCTTGATGGTGTCGGCGATCTGGAACAACAGGGCACAGCCAAGCAGAACGCAGATCAGCGCGATATTGTCGTGCTCGACGGGATAGCGGGTCGCGACGAACAGGATCACTCCGATCGCCGCCAAAGTCCCGGCAAGGCGCATTGCCGTGACCGTTCCCAAGATACGGTGACCATCCTCGGGACGCATCGCGTATTCCCGCAACGAGAGGTTTCGCAGGCCCAGCGTGGTCAGCGGCATCACCATGGCGATCAGCGAAACGGCGTAGTTCAGGACACCGAAACCGGCAGGCCCCAGGTAACGCGCCAGCACGATGCCCAGCACGAGCGAGTTGAAGATGGTGATGATCTGCCGCGCCAACAGCCATCCTGCCGACTTGAGAAGCCGCGCGCGCACCTCGGACATTTTTGGCAGGGCGATCATCGTGACAAGAATCCCTGCTCCGGTCGGAGAGCGCGCGTGACGTTTCGTGGCTCCGTCAGGTGCCAGGTCGTCGCCACGAGCAGCGCGATGAAGATGATCCCCTCGGGACGGATGAAAAAGGACGTACCAAGAGCTCCGATTGTCAGGGCTGCATATCCCCCAAAAAGCGGGATTTTTGCCAATCCCGGCGCCCGCAGGACCGAGACGCGCATCAGACCGATCAGTATCCCCACCCACAGACCCAGCCCGACAAGGCCGGATTCGAACAGGACACGCAGGTATTCGTTATGGGGATGTGTACCGACGAAGCGGGTATCCGCGCCCGGCCCGAACCCGATGACATGGCGCAGAAGATCGGCCTCCAGATAACGCTCGACATAGGCAGCGCCGATATAGATCCGGGCCGAGAGCATATCCTTTTCGGCGGCCGTGAACTCCTGCGCCGGCTTGGCCAGATCGGCCATCTTGCCTACGACAGTCCCCAGCTCGGCAAACCGATCCGAGGGCAGCAGCGGCAGCACCGCCAGCGTCAGGACAAGTGCAACGCCCAAACGAAGAGGCAGGGCCCCCGGCCGGGCCGATCCGGCGCCCAGGCGGGCCAGGACAGCGACAAGAAGGGGAAGGCAGGCCAGGATCAGCGTGCGATAATTGGCAACGAAGATCGAGAAAATCACCACCGCGAAAGCCAGCAGAAGCGGCGCTTTGCGTTTCCACGGATAGATCGTGACCAGCCATGCCGCGCAGAGCGCGACGGTCGAGAACACAGCCTCGTGCACGTAATTTCCCACATAGGTGATCGAGCCGTCCTGGCCGATGATCGAACGGCCCATGACGAAGGCCGCGAGTTGCAACCCGATGGGCAGAGAAAAGACCGCGAGCAGGGATGCCAGAACCACGGCGCTGCCATGTTCCCGCAGCGCCCGGTGCACGAGAACGGCGATCAGCGTGAACATGAGCCACAGGATGGCCGTATCGCCCAAGGCCCCCGCCTGCCCGTTGAGTAGCGCGCTGAGCAGCACCACCCCGCCCATCGCGGCGAAGGGCAGCAGACGGTTCAGCCGAAGCAGGTGCAGGGGGGTTATCATCAGCAGCGCCGCAACCGCGGCCAGTGTTCCAAGGGCAAGAAGCGACTGTCCGGCGGCGACCGGGCGGAGGGCCGGCGCGCCCAGTGCGGTCAGCGCGAACCTGAACCAGATCAACAGGATCACTGCACGAGACAGCCAATCCTCACCAAACCCGCGCAAGAACCGAAGAACGAGCGCCAGGCTCGCCACGATCGCCAGGAGTGAGACCAGCATCCACATAGCGGCGGGAGACGATCAGGATTTTCCGCGCGCGGCCAAGCGCAGAGGCTCGGTGGCTCGCGGTAGCCGCGTCAGGGCAGCCTGCCTGTCTCTTGGTATCATGTTCAGGACGAAGGCGCTGATGGCGATACCCATATCTTCCAATGTCCGGGCGCAGCGCTTGATGCGGCGCAGGCGCGAGCCATCCCACGCACAGGCCACGACAGTGTGATCCGCGAGCTGCCCGATTTCGAGCAACCCGGCCGACATCGGCATTGCCGGGGCATCGACGATGACGATCTCGGCGCCCAGCAGGTTCTCTCGTCGGTCGTGCAGCCTGTCCTCGATCGCGAATTCCTCGTCGACGAGACGCAGAACATCATCCGAATAATCGACGAAGCTGAAACCGACTGTCTTGAATTTCTCGCTTTGAGCGAAATCGGAGAGCCAACCATCCGCGTCGGCGTTGACCAGAACCGTCGAATGCTCGCGGCTGAAACTTTCCGCCAGCAAAAGCGCGAGGGTGGACTTTCCGTCCCCCCGATCAGCCGAGGTGATGAGAATCAGGTTCGACCATTCCAGCGAGCGCGGCTTGAGACAGGACTTCAGCCAGTCCACCGAAACCGCAAGATCCGAGCCGGGGTCTTCCCGGATGTGGCGCAGGATATCCGGCGCCGTTCTCAGGTCGGGGATCCTGGGGATGGTCACCAGAGTTCCCATCCGTGTTAGCGCGTCAAGGTCGAGAGTCTCTGCCTCGACCTCCTCCGCCCTGCTCCGACCCAGCTGGCGCAGGGTCAGGTATAACAGCATCAATCCGCCTGCCCCGATCCCCGCCAGCACCGACAGCTTGGCCTTTTGCGGGGCGACGGGTGCCGAGGGACGCTCGGCCTCGGCGACGAGCCGTACACCGGGCGACTGGAACTGACTGCGCTCGCGCACTTCCTTCTGCCGCAGCAGGAACCTCTCATATATGTTGCGCGAGGCCTCGACCTCGCGCGTGAGGGCAGCCAGACGAATGTCGTCCTGCCGGCTGTCGACCAAGGCGCTGCGGGTTTCGCGGATCTCCTCCGACAGTTCCCCAAGCCGAGCGCCGAGGATCTCGATCCGAACCTCGAGGCCCGAGATGAGCCGTGCCGTCTCGGTCTCGAGCAGGGAGATCAGCTGCCGGCGCGTTTCCTGGGCTTCGCGGGTCTTGGAATGGTCGCCGTAGACGGCGTTGAGCTCGACGATGGTGCCGTCGAGTGCGGCGAGCTGTTCCACCAGCGCGGTGACCGTGGGCAGGTCGACCGATGCAGCCAGCGTGAGGTAATTTCCATCGGCGCGCAGTTGCTTGATCTCAGCCCGCTGCGCCTCGAGATCGGCAAGCTGCTTGTTCAGTTGCACCATCTGCGCGGAAAGATCAGTCAGTTGGGCATCGAGGTCGATCGAGACCGCGCGCCCCGACGCGATCATCTCTCGTCTGAACTCCGAAAGCTTCGCCTCATTGGCCTCAAGTTGCGCCCGCAGCTCCTGCGCGCGTTCCTCGAGCCAGCTGGAGGCACGGTCGCCCGCGTCGCTTTTGACCCTGACCTGAACGTCGATGTAATTTCGCGCGATGGCATTGCTGATCCGGGCGGCGAGCGTGGCGCTTTCCGACTGTGCCGTAATCTCGATCACGCGGGATTCCCCGATCCCACGGACAGAGACCTTATCGCGTAGCGCACGCGCTGCGCTTTCTACCGGGTCGCGCGGGGAACCGGGCGGCGTCGGCTCGGCTCCCAGGCTCAGCTTCACCTTGTCTACCAGATCGGAAACCGCGTCACGCGCCTTGTCCACTGGCGACGGCTCGCGCAGGCGGGAATTGAACTCGGGCCGCGATGTCAGGTCGAGTTCGCGGACCACGGCGCGCATGATCTCGGGCGAGCGCAACAGGATGATTGCGCTTTCGAGGGTGGCAATCCCGTCGGGCGCTTCGGGTACCGCGTTGGGAATGTCGATCACCGGGGCGGCCTGGACCTCGAGCAGAACCTGCGCATCCGCCTCGTAGGTCGGCGTAACCTGCGTCAGGGCGGCATAAGCGATAAGCGTGGCGAAAATTCCGGTCAGTACCAGAAGCGTCTTGTGACCCAGCGCTACGGACAGCAGGGACGGGCCAGGCTCGTCGCCGGACCGACCGGCACCCGGCGGGCGCCTGCGACGAGAAATCCCGTCATCGATCCTGTGCCAGTCGTCCTGCGTCACCGCGAAAATTCCTACTCGTCTCGCATATTCCGCACGGTCGCGCTCCCTGGTCCACATCGGAACGGAAGGGCAAAAGCGGTCTGAATTGATCTTTGATGCACGGCGAATGTGCTCGTTCTAAGGCGTTTTGGGGGCCAGATGACGGGAAGCGCGTCCCCAGGCCCGGTGGCTTGCCTGCACAGGGGCGCCACCGTGAGACAAGCGGGTCTATTCAACGTCACCACAAGCCGCGAAGACAGGATGCATCTCGCCCGTCGTCCTGGGATCCTCCGACAAATACGCGATACTGGGATCGGACCCAGCTTCGCACGAAACATGCTCGGAAGACAAGCGAGGGACGCCGTTGAAACGTGACGCAAAGATCCGAAGCTGCGCCCGGTCGCAATCGCGCAGCCAGATCAGGGCGCCGCCGCCCGGCTTGGAAATGTTGGAGTGAACGATGTAATGCGGGCCCGGACGCCAGAGCCGCAGCGGACGGTGACCCGGACCCGAAATGGTCACATGCACGAGCTGCGTCACATCGGCCTTGCTGTCGATTGCAGCATCCGCGTTCCAGTCCGAGATCGTGACGGCCTGCGCGTAAAGGGCCGCCGCCGCATCGAGGGTGAGCCCGTCGTAATTGGTCTTGTCGTAGGACACCCAGCCGGGCCAGCCGGGGCGGAGCGTGACATCGGCCAGAAACAGCGTGATCCCGGGATCTTTGCGATGCGTCTTGATGCCTGCGCCATACCGGTCATGCGACCGCATATCGTTGATCGTGACGCCGACAAAGGCGATCCGGGGCGCCTCTGTCTCATCGCCGCGGCGGAGCGAAAACCCGATGCGGGCCCGGGTCAGCTCTGCATTTGTGACAATGGCCGGGGCGGTAACCTCCACCCTGCCCTCGAACGCTCCGCTCAGGACCGGAGCGGCGGACAGGTTGGCGAACAGCCAGTCCCGCATGGCCGCGGTTTCGCAGGCCACGGGCTGCGGGTCACTGTCCTGCGCAGCGGCCCCTGCGACGGAAAGGATCAGGGCCAGAAGCGTCAGGCGCGCCCGGGTCAAGTCACGCCCCGGTCTGCCAGGCAGCCCTCGATCCGGGCGCGCATGTCCCGTGCGACCAGGGGCCAGTCGTACCGGCTGGCCGCGCGGTCGCGCGAGGCTTCTCCCATGGCTGCGCATAGGGCGGGATCGTCCAGCAACCGCGACAGCCGGTCGGACAGCGATCGGGCATCGTCGGGCGGTACGAGGAAACCGTTGACCCCGTCCTCGACGATGTCGGGCAACGCGCCAACCCGCGTGGCCACGATCGGAAGCTGCTGCCACATCGCCTCGATGAAGACGTTGCCGAAGGGTTCCAGCCGCGTCGGCATGCAGAAGATGGAGGCGCGAGCGTAGTAGTCGGGCAAAGCATCCAGCGGAACCAGCCCGACATGGTTCACTCCGGACAGGTCCTCGCCCTTGGGAACACGGCTGATGACGGTAAGCGTGGCATCCTCGTGACGCGCACTGAGCCTGCGGAAAGCTTCCAGCAGAAGGGGTCCACCTTTGCGTTTCCAGTCGAGACCCACGAACAGGATCTCCTTGCGCGCGTAACGCGCGGGATCGGGGGGGTGCTTGTCCGGGATGGCAGAGTTGCTGCCGGTATGGATGCAGGCGACGCGCTCCGGAGGCATCCCGTAATCCTCGATCAGGGCGCGCGTGACGTTGGAGCTCCAGGTGAAGACCATCGCCGCATTGTGATAGATCTCGCGTTCGCAGGCCCGCCACCCGGTGCTGTACAGATCGTCTTGGGTGAACCCGTCGAATTTCAGGTTCTCGAGGTGGACATGGTCGGTATAGATGAAGTTCGGCACCCCGGGCACACTGGCATCGAACAGGGACTGGATCTGGATCGAGAAGGCATGTGTCGCGGGGTCGATGCGTCGCGCCATCAGGCGCTTGATCCAGCCCACCATGTAGGGCGTGCGGAAAAAGGCATATTTCAGCTTCTTCCGCTTTCCGAGCAGGTCCGGCAGGTAGGTGGCCGTGGCCACCACTCCGGCCATCGCCATCCGGGCGGGCGCACGCTTTATCAGGTCCAGTACATAGATGATGTCCAATTCATAGTCAGGAAAGGCATCCTCCAGCGCGCGGAGGGTACTCTTCGTGGCGACGGGCGCGGGCGGCGCGGGCGTCAGCGAAATCACCGCGATTCTCTTGCGTCGAGCCATGGATCCCCGTCTTGCCTTTGCCTGTCATAAGGGCAGGCCCGCGATGTTTTGGCAACCTCGGAACGCGCGGGCAAAGGGGCCGGTCCCTGCGGGGGCCGGCAGTTGATGCCCGCTCTACTACCGCTGGCAAGGATGCTGTCCAAGCCCGCCGCCTGCGGCCTTAGCTCGCCCCATCAGACTTTTCACCGGTGGCGATGGAAAAACGGAAAGCGATTGCATTCAATGCCATTCCGCCACAAGGTAAAAAGTAACAGTTTTGTGACAGGTTCGATGCGCGGGATTACGAAAGGGAACGAGGCGATGTCGGGCGATGTGCGAGGCGGGTCTTCTGTTGCCGAAACATATCGCCATTACCGGCTTCGCTACCGCGACAACCCCGCCGCGCGCGACCTGTTCGTCATTTTCCTGTCGCTCGACCTCTTCTTCATCCTGCTCTACGCGGCTTTCGGCGGTCTCAAGGCGATCGGACTCGCGCCGGAAATTCCCTCCTTCCAACTGAATGACGAAGCCGGCCTGGCATCGATCTGGAACTATGCGAAGCTGATGGTGGTGACAGCTATTCTGACACTATTGTGGAAGCGCGAGACGGGGGCTGCACTTGCCATCATGGCAGGCCTGTTCCTGTTCATGCTTGTGGATGACTATTACGAACTGCACGACCAGCTTGGTCGGGCCGTGGGCGAGCGTATCTCGCTGCCGGGAATGGAAGGGTTGCATCCTCAGAACCGAGGTGAACTGTTCGTCTATGCAGTGCTTCTTTGCCTCGTGGCGCCGCTGTTGTGGCTGGCGGTGGTGCAAGCGAAACCGGCTTCTCGTCTGTTCATCCTGGCGCTGACGGCGGGGATATTTCTGATCGGCTTCTTCGGCGTGGCCATCGACGTTTTCCACGGTGTCCTGGAGGCCTTGCTTGGCGCCCTGCCGGAGTTGGTGCAGAAGATCGTCAACCGCCTTATGACCATCCTCGAGGACGGGGGCGAGATGGTGTCGCTGTCGCTTTGCTTGTGGCTGTGCCTGGTCCGGCTGACACTGGGCCGCGGCGAGGCGACCTAGAAACGGTCGCGACAGCTAGCGGAGCTTGGCCAGGATCTCGTGCAGGAACTCGACCGAGTCGCTGTCGAGTATGTCGCTCAGCCGGCGGTCCTGTTCGTCGACCTCCTGCCGGATCCGCAGCATCCGCATCCGGCCCAGCGCGGTCAGCAGCAGATTGACCTGGCGGTGATCCTCTTCGGCGACCTTGCGATGCACCAGACCGTCCTGGACCATGCGGTCGACCAGCTTGCTGAGCGCGGGCGGGTTGACGAGGGCGCGCTTGGCCAGCTCGCCCATGGTGAGGCGTTCGCCCGCGTCGAGACATTCCATCACGCGCCAGGCCTCGATCTTGATTCCATGCTTGCGCAGACGTTCGGACAGGGACTGGCTGACGGAGCGATGCGCAGCCGCCAGAACGTAGGAGAGATGCTGTTCGAAGTGCTTTTGCCGTGCAGTCATGATCTTTCCAAACCCGGTTCACTGTAAAATATTTGACTTGGAAAATAAATTCAATTGGAATGTCCGGGTGTATCCTGCCAGCGGGGGACGTTTTGGGGCAGCCGGCAGCCGACAGTTTCATGCCGATCGAACTCGCGGATTTCCGCGAGAACGGAATCCTGACGAGAAGCAACTGTTTTCGCGTGGCGCTGGCCATCCCGCTTTGCGGCTCGGCGGGGATCTGGGCGCCCTCCTGCATCTCGAGCGCGCAGGTGGCGGTGGCGGAGTTGAACCGGCAATCGGGGATCGGCGGGCGCAAGGTACAGCTTATCATGATCGATGCGGCGGTGGAGGCCGCCGAACCGGTCGAAGAGGTGCTGAACGACCTGATCGAACTGGGCGCCATCGATGCCATCGTGGGGATGCATATCAGTGCCATCCGCCAGCGGCTGTCCAAGGTGGTGCGGCAGCGTGTTCCCTATATCTACACGCCGCTTTACGAGGGCGGCGAGACGACCGCCGGCCTGTTCGCCATCGGCGAGACCCCGCATGACCAGCTGGGCCCGGCCCTGGAGCGGTTGCAACGGATCTATCGCCCGCGGAAATGGGCCCTGATCGGAAACGATTACGTCTGGCCCCGGAGTTCGCATTCCTACGCAAAGACCAGGCTGAAGGCGTTCGATACCGAAGTGGTGATGGAATGTTACCTGCCTTTCGGCCTGCCCTCGATGAAGCCGGTCGCCGAGGCGCTGGATGCTTCGGGCGCGGATGCGGTTCTGGTTTCGCTGGTCGGGCAGGACGCGGTGCGGTTCAACCGGATATTCGGCCGGATGGAGCTGCATCGGTCGATGATCCGGCTGTCCTGCGCGCTGGAGGAGAACGGGCTGATGGCCTGTGGCGCAGGCAACCTGGAGCGGCTGTTCGCGGTCTCGTCCTATTTCGCGGCCATCGCGACGGAATCGAACGCGGCCTTCAAGGAGCGGTATCACGGGCTGCACGGGGATTTCGCGCCAACGCTGAACGCGCTGGGGCAATCCACCTATGAGGGGCTGCACTATCTTGCCGGTCTGCTCGATGGGTTCGAGGATGACTGGCGGCACCTGTCGAGCCGTGACCGGCCCCCGGTAAGCCATGCGACCGGGCGCGGCTTTTCCGGAGAGGGCGAGATGCGGCGCCCATCTGTCTACCTGGCACGGGCGGACGGGATGCAGTTCTGTGACTTCAAGCTGTTGTAAAATAATACTAATCAGTATTGATTTCCATTTCAAATAAAAAACTTGAAATGGAAAATGTTCTCGGTCATCGTTTATCCCACGGCGGTTTCCGCCGGGATGTCCGGCCACGAGCGGAGGGATAGGCATTGTACTGGGTTTCGGCATTAATCATTCTCGTCATCCTTCTGCTGGTCGGCATCTGGTTCCTGCAACGCTTTTACGCCAAGGCCACGCTGGAGACCGCGCTGGTGCGGACCGGGATGGGCGGGCGGCGCGTGCTGACCGATGGCGGCTGCGTCGCGCTGCCGATCGTCCACCGGGTACAGAAAGTGTCGATGCAGACCGCCACCATCGATCTGTCGCGCACCGGGCGCGAGGCCGTTCTGACCGGAGACCAGCTGCGCGCGGATATCGTGATGCGGTTCGAGTTGCGCGTCGCCTCGGACGCGGCAAGCATCGCCCGGGCCGCGCAGGCGCTGGGCCACCGGATCGCGCGCAGCGGCGAGGCCTTCGACGAGGTGATGGGCGGCAGCCTGGCCAACGCGGTGCAATCCGCCGCCGCCAGCCGCAGCTTGGGCGAGATCCACCTGGGCCGTGCGGCATTCTGCGACGAGGTGGCCGAGAGCGTTTCGCGGCAGGCCGAGCGGCTGGGGCTGGAGCTGGTCTCGGCCTCTCTCGTCTCGGTCGATCAGAGCGACCTGGCACAGCGGGACGAGAACAACGCCTTCAACGCGCGGGGGATGCGGCGCCTGGCCGAGTTGGTGGCCGAAGAGCGCAAGGCGCGGATCCAGATCGAAACCACGACCGAGGTCGTGCTGCGAGAGCACCGGCTGGCGCAGCACCAGCGACAGATAGAGTTGCAGCGCGCCGAGCGCGAGGCCGAGATCGCGCAGCAGGAGCATCTTGCCCGGCTCGAAGCCGAGGCCGAAAGCCGCTCTGCCTCGGCGCGTTCGGCCGCGCGGCGTGCGTCCGAAGCGGTGCGGATCGAGGAGGAGCGTGAAACCAAGCAGGCGCAGGTCGAGAGCGACGAGAAACTGCGCCTTGCCGAGATGCGGGCGATGCTGGATCTGGAAGAGGCGCGGATCGCCAACGATATCCGCCTTTCCGAAGCGCGTGCGCTTGAAGCCAAGGCGAAAGCGGAAGAAGAGGAGGCCCGCGCGCAGGTCATCCTCGCCTCGGAAAACGTGCAGGCCCAGAAGGAGCGCGCCGTCACCCAGCGCGAGCGCGAGATCGCCCGGATGAAGCAGGAGCGCGACCTGGAGCTGGAGGACGCGCGCGTGAAAAGCGATGTCTCGACCCTGCTGGCGCGGGCGCAGGCGGATGCTTCGGCCAGGACAACCGCCGCCAATGCAGAGAAATCCGCGATGGAGGCGCAGGCGGCTGGCCGGGCCGCGATGAACCAGGCCGAGAACACGTTGAGCGAAGCGGTGATCCGGATGCGGCTGGAAGAGCGCCGCCTGGACAAGATGCCCGAGATCATGACGCAGATGATGAAGCCGGTGGAAAAGATCGACTCGATCCGCATCAACCAGATCGGCGGGCTTGGCTCGGGCGGCGGCGGCTCGGGCGAGGGCGCCGAGGGGGCATTCGGCGCCGCGATGGACCAGATCCTGGGCATGGCCGTGCGCCTGCCCGCGATGAAGAAAATGGGCGAGGAGATCGGCATCGATTTCGATGCCCAGACGGCCGGGCGGACGGCGGATTACGCCAACCGGATCAAGGCCAAGGACAGTCCGGCGAGCAGCCCGAAATCCAAAGACAAAGAGTGACCTGAAGGCACCTTTTCCAACCAGTCCAACAGAAAAACGGAGGGCATTTCCATGTCTCTGAACAGGAGAGAATTCCTTGGCCGCACGGCCGCCCTGACCGGCGCGGCGATGTTGCCGACCGCCACCCTGGCCGCCGACAAGATCCAGCTGGGCTCGATCCTCGACACCTCGGGAATCTTCGATGCCTATGGCAAGCCGATGGATCAGGCGACGCGGCTGGCCGTGGCCGAGATCAACGCCAATGGCGGCCTGCTGGGCCGCGAAGTCGAGATCATCGACTACGACACGCAGTCGGACATGGCGCTTTACTCGCAATATGCGCAGAAGCTGACCCGGCAGGACCAGGTCGATGTCGTGCATGGCGGGATTCTGTCGGCCTCGCGCGAGGCGATCCGGCAGACCATGCGCAAGACGCAGACCCTGTATTTCTATAACGTCCAGTACGAGGGCGGCGTCTGCGACCGCAACATGTTCGCCACGGGCGTTACCCCGGCGCAGCAAGTCGAGGTGCTGGTCCCCTATGCGATGAAGAAATCCGGGCCCAGGGTGCATATCCTGGCGGCCGACTACAACTATGGCCAGATAACCGCGCGCTGGATCCAGAAATTCGTTCAGGACAATGGCGGCGAGGTCGTGGCGACCGATTTCTTCCCGCTCGACGTGTCGGATTTCGGCTCGACCATCACCAAGATCCAGCAGACCGCGCCCGACCTGATCGTGGCGCCGCTGGTCGGCGGGGCGCATCTGTCCTTCTTCCGGCAATGGGCGGCGGCGGGGATGAAGGACAAGATCCCGCTGGCCTCGACCACGCTGGGCGTGGGCAATGAGCACAAGGTGCTGACGCCGGAAGAGGGCAACGGCATCATGGTCGCCTACAACTACTCGCAGGAGCTGGATACGCCGGAGAACAAGGCCTTCAAGGAGAAGTGGCAGGCAGCCTATGGCGACACCAAGGCGATCCACGAACTGGCGGTATCGACCTACCAGGGCATCCTGCTTTGGGCCGAGGGAGTCAAGAAGGCGGGCTCGATCGACCGTGACCCGGTGATCGAGGCGCTGGAGACCGGCATCGCCATCGTCGGTCCCGCGGGCAACATCGCCATCGACCCGCAGACCCATCACGTGACGCTGGACGTGCACATCATGGAGTTCGAGGATCAGGGCATGACGGTGATCGAGACCCTGAACCAGGTCGCGCCGGTCGATACGCAGGCGGTGTGCAACCTTCAGGAAAATCCCGACGACAACACGCAGTACGAGATCGAGATCTGATCGCTACTGACGCAACGCGGGGCGGTCGCGGCCGCCCTGCGCATGTTTCCGAAAGCAGGCCCCATGGATATCAGTTTCGTCATTCTCGTCGAGATGCTCTATGCCGTTGCCTCCCTCGTGCTGATCAGTGCCGGGCTGGCCGTGGTCTTCGGCATGATGAAGGTCATCAACCTCGCCCATGGCGAGTTCATGATGATGGGGGGCTATGCCACGATCACGGCGGTGGGGCTGGGCGTGAACGTCTTTGTCGCCATGCTGATCATCGCGCCCATCGTGGTGGGGCTGATCGGCCTGGTGGTCGAGCGGCTGGTTATCCGGCATCTTTACGGGCGGCTTATCGACACGATGCTGGCGACCTGGGGGCTCAGCCTGGTGTTCATCGGTCTGGCCACGATGATCTTCGGCAACACGACGACGGGGATATCCACCCCGATCACTGGTTTCGCGGTGGGGGGCTACCAGGTCAGCGGCTACAATTTCTTCATCATCGTGGTGGCGGTGCTGCTGGTCATCGCGATGATCGCGGTGCTCAAGGGGACGCGCGCCGGACTGATCGCGCGCGGCACGATGCAGCGCTCGGACATGGCCGCCGCGCTGGGCTATAGCCCCGACCGCATCTACATGGCGACCTTCTTCTGCGGCTCGGCCCTTTCGGGACTGGCGGGGGCGATCCTTGCGCCGCTGGTGGGCCTCGTGCCCAGTTCGGGCGGCGCCTATATCGCCGAGGCCTTCATCACGGTGATCGCCGGCGGGCCATCGCTGATCGCGGGGCTGGTGAGTTCGGCCACCACCTTTGGCGTGGTCAACCAGGTGTTCACCTTCGCCATCTCGCCGGTGATCGGTGAAGTCGCGCTGCTGATCGCGGCGGTGATCCTGCTGCGCGCCATGCCGCAGGGCATCACCAGCCGCTTCTTCCGGGGGCGGCTGTGATGGGGAGTTCGGCGACGCGAGAGGTGGTGCTGATCCTCATCGTTTCGGCCCTTCTGATCGCGGGGATGCCGTTGCTGATCGGGACCTATACGCTGACCGTCCTTGTGATCTACGGGATGCTGGGGCTGAGCCTTGGGCTGATCTGGGGCTTCGGCGGCATCCTTTGTTTCGGCCAGGCGGCGTTCTTCGGGCTGGGCGCCTATACCTACGCGATCTCGGCGGTGAATATCGGGGAAAGCACCCTGCCGATGATCCTGGCGGTATTGGTGACGGCAGGGTTCGCGGCGCTGTTGGGCGCGATGATGTTCTACGGGCGGCTGGGTGACGTGTACCTGGGTGTCATCACTTTGGTGGTGACGCTGATCCTGTTCAAGTTCATGAATTCCACCGCCGGGCCGCAATACGTCATCGGCGACGCCCGCCTGGGCGGGTTCAACGGCATTCCGGGCTTTCAGACGCTGAACGTGCCCGGCGATCCGGGGGCCTATATCTGGGGTGACTCGCTCTATTACGTCTGCGCGGTCGCGCTGGCGGTCGTCTTCCTGCTGGTCAGCTGGCTCCTGCGCTCTTCCTTCGGGCGGATCGCCGTGGGCATCCGCGAGAACGAGACTCGCATGGCGCTGATGGGCTATGACGTGGCGGCGCGCAAGACGGTGCTGTTCTCGATCGGTGCCGCCATCGCGGGGCTGTCGGGGGCGCTGTTCGCCAACTGGGCCGAGATCGTGACGCCCACGCTCTTTTCGCTGGGACAATCGGCCGAAATCATCATCTGGTGCATCGTGGGCGGGCTGGGCACGCGGCTGGGGCCGATCCTGGGTGCGGCGGGGCTGGCCTATCTGAAATTCATGCTGGGCCAGCAAAGCGCCATCGACAACACGCTCATCATGGGGCTGGTGCTGGTGCTCTTCGTGCTGTTCCTGCCCGGCGGGCTGGTGCCGGCCGTCGCGTCGCTCTGGGCTGCGGGCGGGCGCTTGCGCCGCCGCCCGGTCCGCAGGATGCGGAGGCCGCGCCATGGCTGAAACGGTTCTGGAAACCGCCGGGCTGACCATGCGCTTCGGCGGGGTGACGGCCAGCGACCATGTCGATTTCCGGCTGAAATCGCGCGAGCTTCGCTGCCTGATCGGCCCGAACGGGGCGGGCAAATCGACCTTTTTCAAATGCGTAACGGGCCTGCTGACGCCGTCCGAGGGGCATGTCTTCATGCGCGGCGAAGAGGTGACGGGCTGGTTGCCGCATCAGATCGCCTCACTGGGCGTGGGGATCAAGACGCAGACGCCCAACGTGCTGGATTCGCTGAGCGTGCATGAAAACATCTGGCTTGCCGCGCGCCGTTTCTTCGACCCGGCGGAGGCGCGCGACCGCGCGCACGCGATGATCGAGCGGCTGGCGCTGGGCCCCATCGCGCGGAGCGAGCTGGGCCAGCTTGCACATGGCGAGCGGCAGCGGGTCGAGCTGGGCATCGTGACGGTGGCCGATCCCTGGTTGGTGCTGCTGGACGAGCCGGCAGCGGGGATGAGCGCCGCGGACGTCGAGCGCATGACCGGCATCATCCACGACCTGACCCGCAGCGCGGCGGTGGTGATCGTCGAACATGACATGCAGTTCATCCGCTCCATCGCCGAGACGGTCACCGTGTTCCACCAGGGCGCGGTGCTGATGGAGGATCACGTCGACCGCGTCATGACGGATGAGACGGTGCGGGCGGTCTATCTGGGAAAGAAGGCATGAAGGACGAGGACCGCGATATCCTGCTCAGCATCAAGGGCCTGTCGGGCGGCTATGGTCGGGTGCCGATCCTGCACGGCATCGACCTCGAAGTGGCCGAGGGCGAGGTCGTGGGCATCCTGGGCCATAACGGCATGGGAAAGACGACGCTGCTGCGGGTGCTGATGGGGTTCCTGCCTGCAAGCGCAGGGCAGGTCCGGTTCGATCAGCGCGACATCACTCGCGCCGCGCCCAACGAGCGCGGGCAGATGGGCATGGGCTACGTGCCGCAGGGGCGCGGGATCTTTCCGCAGCTCACGGTGCGCGACAACCTGCGCTTTGCCTGGCACGACACCGGCGCGGGTTCCGAAGCCGATGTGATGGCCAGGGTGCTGGAGGATTTTCCCCGGCTCACCCGCCTGCTGGACCGCGAGGGCGGCGCGCTGTCGGGCGGGGAACAGCAATTGCTGGCGCTGGCGCGCTGCCTGATGGGCAACCCCGATTTCCTGCTGCTGGACGAGCCGACCGAGGGCATCCAGCCCTCGATCATCGAGGAGATGACGGCGACGCTTTTGCACCTGCGCGAGACGCGGGGGCTGTCGATCCTTCTGGTAGAGCAGAATTTCGATTTCATTGCCGACCTGTCGGACCGGGTGCTGGTGCTGGAGCGCGGGCGGATCGCGGGCACGCTGACGCGCGACGACCTGCATGACCGGGCGCGGGTCGATGCGCTTCTGGGCTTTGGCGCGCGCGGCACGCGGGCCACCGGGGCGGCACCCTCGGCCAAACCCGCCACCGCCCCGCCCGGCAGGCGCGGACAGCCCCCCTCCCCGGCCTCCCAGACGATCGACCCCTCCTCTCGCAGCAAGGTAACGACCATGACCATCAAACGCCCGACCCTCTCGCAGATGCGCGCCATGGCCGAGCGGTTCGGCATGTCGCTGTCCGATGAGGACCTTCTGGAATATACCGAGATCATCGAGCCGTTCCTGCAATCCTATGACCGGCTGGACGCGATGCCCGATTACCTGCCCGAGGTCCGCTATCCCCGCTCGCCCGGCTATTTCCCCGACCGGACGGAAAACCCGCTCAACGCCTGGTACGTCAAGACCGAGGTGCGCGGGGCGCCGGACGGCAAGCTGCGCGGCAAGCGGATCGTTCTCAAGGACAATATCTGCCTTGCGGGCGTGCCGATGATGAACGGCTCCTCGATCATGGAAGGGTATACGCCCGAGATCGATGCCACCATCGTCAGCCGGATGCTCGATGAGGGCGCGATCATCGTGGGTAAGGCGCATTGCGAGAATTTCTGCCTGTCGGGTGGGTCGCATACCAATGCCAAGGGGCCGGTCCACAACCCGTGGAAGCGCGGCTACATGGCGGGCGGGTCGTCCTCGGGCTCGGCGGCGCTGGTGGCGGCGGGCGAGGTGGACATGGCCATCGCGGGCGATCAGGGCGGGTCGGTCCGCATCCCGGCCTCGAACTGCGGGGTCTACGGGATGAAGCCGACGCACGGGCTCGTGCCCTATACCGGCGCGATGCCCATCGAACAGACCATCGACCACCTAGGGCCGGTGACCAATACCGTGGCCGACAACGCGCTGTTGCTGGAGGTACTGGCCGGCGAGGACGGGCTCGACCCGCGGCAATACAACCCCCGCGTCTATTCCTATACCGAGGCGCTGGGCCGGGGCGCGCACGGGATGCGCATCGGCATCCTGGCCGAGGGGTTCGGCCACCCCAACTCCGAACCCGATGTCGATCAGAAGGTGATGGCCGCCGCCGAACGCTTCCGCGAGCTGGGCGCACGGGTCGAGGAGGTCTCGGTCCCCGAGCATCACACCGCGATGGATGCCTGGACGGCGATCACGCTCGAGGGGCTTCAGGACGGGATGATGTGGGGAAACTCGACCGGCACGAACTACAAGGGACTGTTCCTGCCCTCGATGACCGATCACATGGCGCAATGGCGCGGCCGCGCGGACGAACTGAGCCATTCGCTCAAGGCCTGCATGTTCGTGGGCGAGCATGCGCAGCGGCAATATCGCGGCCGGTTCTACGGCAAGGCGCAGAATATCATGCGCAAGGTCAACGAACGCTATCACGCGGCGTTGAAGCAATACGACCTGCTGCTGCTGCCCACCCTGCCCGTCAAGGCGCAGGAGCATCCGCCGGCCGATTGCTCGATCAGCCTTTACGTTCAGCGCGCCTTCGAGATGACGGCCAACACCGCGCCGTTCAACGGCGGTCTTCCGGCGATGAGTCTGCCCTGCGGGCTGAGCGAGGGGCTGCCCATCGGGCTGATGCTGGTGGGGCCGAATTACGGAGAGATGAAGATCTATCAGGCGGCGCACGCCTTCGAGCAATCGGGCGACTGGCGCGACATGTAAGGAGGCTGTGCCATGACCATCCTGAACGAAAGCATTGCGGACCGGATCAGGAATTTCGGCAAGGAAGGGAGCGCGGCTACGGAAGAAAACTTGGCCCCGCGAGACGGGCGGTCCTATGTTCGGGGACCGGCGGTGCCGCCGCTGGCCTTCGCCACCATCCCGCAGCTTTTGGCCGACACGGTGGCGCGCTATGGTCCGCGCGATGCGCTGATTTTTCCCGATGCACGGCTCAGCTATTACGATCTCGACCGCGCGGTGGATGCGCTGGCCTCGGGCTTTCTGGCGCTGGGGCTGGAAAAGGGCGACCGGCTGGGCATCTGGTCGCCCAACCGGCTGGAATGGGTGCTGACGCAGTTCGCGACGGCGCGGATCGGGGTGGTGCTGGTCAACATCAACCCGGCCTATCGGCTGGCCGAGCTGGAATATGCGCTCAACAAGGTGGGCTGCAAGGCGCTGGTGCTGGCGCGGCGCTTCAAGACCTCGGACTATCCGGGCATGGTTCGGGAGCTTGCCCCCGAGATGGAGAAATGCGCCAAGGGTCGCCTGCACGCCGCCCGCCTGCCGCAGCTGCGCCACGTGATCGTCATGGGCGAAGAGGCGCCGGGCGCCTGGAGTTTCGACGAGATCTCGGCGCTGGGCGGCCCGGCGCAACAGCTGCGCCTGCCCGATATCGACCGCAAGCTCGAGCCCGACGACGCGATCAACATCCAGTTCACATCGGGCACCACCGGCAGCCCCAAGGGCGGGACGCTCTCGCATTACAACATCGTCAACAATGCACGCTTCGTCACCGACCGGATCAGGCTGACCGAGACGGACAGGCTGGCCATTCCGGTGCCGCTCTACCACTGTTTCGGGATGGTGATGGGCGTGCTGGGCGCGGTCAGCAAGGGCGCGGCGATGGTGTTTCCGGGCGAGGCGTTCGAACCCGCCGCGACGCTGGACACGGTGGCGCGCGAACGCTGCACGGCCCTTTACGGCGTGCCCACCATGTTTGTGGCGATGCTGCAGGAGCTTGATGCCAAGCCGCGCGACCTGTCCAGCCTGCGCACCGGCATCATGGCCGGCGCGCTTTGCCCGGTCGAGGTGATGCGCGCGGTCAACACGCGGATGCACATGTCCGAGGTCACGATCTGTTATGGCATGACCGAAACCTCACCCGTCTCGTTCCAAAGCTTCGTGGACGATCCCACCGCGAAACGCTGCGAGACGGTGGGCCGCATCCATCCGCATCTTGAGGTGAAGATCGTGGACGAGACCGGCGCCATAGTCCCGCCCGGCACCCAGGGAGAGCTGTGCACGCGCGGCTATTCGGTGATGAAGGGCTATTGGCAGGACCCCGAACGCACCGCCGAGGCGATCCGAGACGGCTGGATGCATACCGGCGATCTGGCGAAACTGGACGAGGAGGGGTTCTGCACCATCACCGGCCGGGTCAAAGACATGATCATCCGCGGCGGCGAGAACGTCTATCCGCGCGAGATCGAGGAATTCCTGCTGACCCATCCACAGGTGGCCGATGTGCAGGTTTTCGGCATCCCCGACGACAGGCTGGGCGAGGAGGTCTGCGCCTGGGCGGTGCCCGTGGTGGGGGCCGAGTTGACGCCCGAGGCGCTCAGGGCGCATTGCCAGGGCCGGATCGCGCATTTCAAGGTGCCGCGCCATTTCCGGGTGGTCGCAGAACTGCCGATGACGATCACCGGCAAGCCGCAGAAATTCGTGATGCGGGACCGGATGGTCGAGATGCTCGCACAGGGCGCCTGAGCGACGAAGAGCATGGCCATCCCGCGCCGCCGGTCTTAGAACTTCGGGACGCGACGGCAAGGGAGGCTCAGCGCATGGCCAAGGCGAAGAACATTCTTTTCATCATGTTCGACCAACTCAGGTGGGATTACCTGAGCTGCTATGGTCATCCGCACCTCGAGACGCCGAATATCGACCGGCTCGCCTCGATGGGGGTGCGGTTCACCCGCGCCTATATCCAGTCGCCGATCTGCGGATCATCTCGAATGTCGACCTATACGGGGCGGTACGTCCATTCGCATGGGGCGAGCTTCAACGGGGTGCCGCTGAAGGTGGGCGAGATGACGATGGGCGACCACTTGCGCAAGTCGGGGATGGCGTGTTGGCTGGTCGGCAAGACCCATATGCGCGCGGATGCCGAGGGGATGACGCGGCTGGGGCTTGCCCCCGACAGCATCATCGGCGCGCGCGTGGCCGAATGCGGGTTCGATGTGTTCGAGCGCGATGACGGGATGCTGCCCGAGGGGCCAGACGGGTACTATGACCCGGACGGGGCGAGGGAATACAACAAATGGCTCACGGCCAAGGGGTACGAGTCGGACAATCCCTGGCACGATTTCGCGAATTCTGGTCTGGACGAAGATGGTAACGTGCTGTCGGGCTGGTTCCTGAAGAACTCTCGCGAGGCGGCCAATATCGACGAGAAGGACAGCGAGACACCCTATCTGACCGGGCGGGGCATCCAGTTCATGGAGGAGCACGCGGGGCCGTGGTGCTGCCACCTGTCCTTCATCAAGCCGCACTGGCCCTATGTCGTGCCCGAACCCTATGCCTCGATGTACGGGCCGGAGCATGTGCTGCCCCCGGTGCGATCCGAGGCCGAGCGGCAGCAGGCGCATCCGGTCTTCAAGGCGTTCATGGATACCAAGGTGGGGCAGGCGTTTTCCCGCGACGAGGTGCGCGAGGCGGTGATCCCGGCCTATATGGGGCTGATCAAGCAGGCCGACGACCAGATGGGGCGGCTTTTCCAGTGGATGGAAGAGACCGGCCGGATGAAAGACACGATGATCGTGCTGACCTCGGATCACGGCGATTTCCTGGGCGATCACTGGCTGGGGGAAAAGACGTTTTTCCACGATGCCTCGACCCGGATGCCGCTGATCATCTACGACCCCAGCCCCGAGGCGGATGCCACGCGCGGTACGGTCTGCGATGCGCTGGTCGAGTCGATCGACTTGGCGCCCACATTCGTGGAGGTTGCGGGTGGCGAGGTTCCGGATCACATCCTGGAGGGGCGGTCCCTGCTGCCGATCCTGCATGGACAGACGGAGGATACCGGGCGCGACTACGCAATCTGCGAATGGGATTACTCGGCCACCGCCGTGGCGAACATGCTGAACGCCGATCCACGTGACGCATTGCTGTTCATGGTTGCCACGAAGGAGTGGAAGCTGATCCATGCCCAAGGCGGGTATCGGCCCATGCTGTTTGACCTTGTGAACGATCCGCAGGAGTTGGTGGACTTAGGCGAAAGTGACGAGCATTCCGAGGTGATCGAACAGCTCTACGGTCATCTTCAGGACTGGACCATGCGGCCGTCGCAGCGCACGACGCGGTCGCGCCAGCAGCTGATCGACATGCGCACCAAGAGCGGGGGCAAGGGCATCGTGCTGGGCGTCTTTGACGAGGACGAGACGCCGCTGAACCTGACGGTGAAGTATCGCGGACGAAAGGCGAAACCCTGGCGGGAGGTCAGGAAGCCGGACAGCTGAGCGAGATGTACTCAACCCCCCATGAAAAAGCCGCCGGGTCATTCCGGCGGCTTTCTCTTTTCCCATCCGTGTTCCGGATCAGCCGCCGAAATCGTCGAGCATAATGTCCTCGCGGTCCACGCCCAGGTCGAGCAGCATGTTGATCACCGACTGGTTCATGATCGGCGGACCGCACATGTAGTATTCGCAATCCTCGGGCGCCGGGTGGTTCTTGAGGTACTCCTCGAACAGGACATTGTGGATGAAGCCGGTGTAGCCTTTCCACTCATCCTCGGGCAGCGCGTCGGACAGGGCGACATGCCATTCGAAATTCGGGTTCTCGGCGGCCAGCTGGTCGAAATCCTCGACATAGAACATCTCGCGCTTCGACCGGGCGCCGTACCAGAAGCTGATCTTGCGCTTGGTCTTGAGCCGCTTGAGCTGGTCGAAGATGTGGCTGCGCATCGGCGCCATGCCCGCGCCGCCGCCGATGAAGATCATCTCCTTCTCGGTTTCGCGGGCAAAGAACTCGCCGAACGGGCCGGAGATGGTGACCTTGTCGCCGGGCTTGAGGTTGAAGATGTAGGAGGACATCAGGCCCGGCGGAATCCCCTCGGAGCCCGGCGGGGGCGAGGCGATCCGGACGTTGAGCATGATGATGCCCTTCTCCTCGGGGTAGTTGGCCATGGAGTAGGCGCGCTCCACCTCTTCATCGACCTTGGAGCTGTACTGCCAGAGATTGAACTTGTCCCAATCCTCGCGGTAATCCTCGGCCACGTCGAAGCCCTTGTAGTCGACAACATGCGGTGGGGCCGCGATCTGGATGTAGCCGCCGGCGCGGAATTTTACGTCCTCGCCCGCGGGCAGTTCCAACACGAGCTCCTTGATGAAGGTGGCGACATTGTCGTTGGACCGAACCGTGCATTCCCATTTCTTGACGCCGAAGACCTCTTCGGGGACCTCGATTTCCATGTCCTGCTTGACGGAGACCTGGCAGGAGAGGCGGTCGCCGCAGGCGGCCTCGCGCTTGGTGATGTGAGTCTCTTCCGTGGGCAGGATCGATCCGCCGCCAGAATGGATACGCACGCGGCACTGCGCGCAGGTGCCGCCGCCGCCGCAGGCGGACGGCACGAAGAGACGCTGTTCCGCGAGAGTCTGAAGCAGCTTGCCACCGGCGGGGACCGAGACGGTCTTTTCGCCGTTGATGGTGATATTGACATTGCCGGACGCGACAAGGCGCGAACGGGCGACCATGATGACGGTCACCAGCGCCAGAACGATCAGCGTGAAGAGCGCGATGCCAAGCGTAAAGGTTTCCATGTACGCCCTCTTACAGTTTGACGCCCGAGAAGGACATGAAGGCCAGCGCCATCAGCCCCGCCGAGATGAAGGTGATGCCGAGACCCTGAAGTCCTTCTGGGATGTCGGAATATTTCAGTTTTTCCCGCACGCCTGCCATCGCGGTAATCGCGAGCGCCCAGCCAAAGCCCGAGGAAAGACCATAGGTCGTCGCCTCGGCAAAGTTGTAATCGCGTTCCACCATGAAGAGAGATCCGCCAAGGATGGCGCAGTTGACGGTGATGAGCGGCAGGAAGATCCCCAGTGCGTTGTAGAGCGGTGGGAAGAACTTATCGAGCACCATCTCGAGGATCTGCACCATCGCCGCGATCACGCCGATATAGGTGATGAGCCCGAGGAAGGTCAGGTCCACATCCTCGAAACCCGCCCAGGCCAGAGCGCCGGGTTTCAGCAACCCGTTCAGCAGCAGGTTGTTGGCCGGGACGGTGATGGCCTGCACCACCATGACCGAGATGCCAAGGCCGATCGCGGTCGAGATCTTTTTCGACACGGCGATGAAGGTACACATGCCGAGGAAGAAGGAGAGTGCGAGGTTCTCGACGAAGATGGCCTTTACGGCCAGGGAAACGAGCCCTTCCATCAGTGCGCCTCCACCGACTGGATTTCGTATTCACGCTCTTCGACCTGGGCCGGTTTCCAGGTGCGGAAGCCCCAGATGATGAGCCCGATGATGAAGAAGGCCGAGGGCGGCAGCAGAAGCAGGCCGTTGGGCACGTACCAGCCGCCATTGTTCACCGTCTCGAGGATGGTCACGCCGAACAGCGAGCCGGACCCGAAGAATTCGCGGATGACGCCCACCATCATCAGGATCAGGCCATAGCCAAGGCCATTGCCGAACCCGTCGATGAAGGAGGCCACGGGCGGGTTCTTCATCGCGAAAGCCTCGGCCCGGCCCATCACGATGCAGTTGGTGATGATGAGCCCGACAAAAACCGAAAGGGTCTTGGAGATCTCGAAGGCATAGGCCTTGAGGATCTGGTCGACCAGGATCACGAGGCTCGCGATGATGACCATCTGAACGATGATCCGGATCGAGCCGGGGATCTGGTTGCGCAGAAGCGAGATGAAGAAGGAGCTGAACGAGGTGACGAAGGTCACCGCCAGCGCCATCACGAAGGCCACCTGAAGCGACGAGGTGACCGCCAGCGCCGAGCAGATGCCCAGCACCTGTAGCGTGATCGGGTTGTTGTCGACCAGAGGATCGACGAGCAATGATCTGCGTGTCTGGGCCATCAGATTTCTCCTGCCTTCAGCCGGTCGAGGAAGGGGCCATAGCCCTGTTTGCCCATCCAGAACCGGACAAGGTTGTCGACACCGACGCTGGTCAGGGTCGCCCCGGCCAGCGCGTCAACGTGAAATTCGCGCCCCGCTTGGGGCGGCGTCTTGGCGACGGTGATCTCCAGATCGCCCTCGTCATCGAACAGCTTTTTGCCGTTCCACAGCGCCTTCCAGCGGGGGTTGTCCACCTCGGCGCCAAGGCCGGGGGTTTCGCCGTGCTGGTAGAATTGCAGGCCGTAGATGTCGTTGCCGTTCTCTTCGAGCGCGATGAAGCCGTAGAGCGTGGACCACAGGCCGTAGCCCTCGACCGGCAGGATCACCTTGTCGATGGCGCCGGCCTCGTCGCGGAGAAGATAGACCATCTGGAAGTAGACCTGATCGCCCAGCCCGGCCGGGTCCTCGTCGAGGGCGCGCACGATGGCGGGATCGCGCGAAGTTGCCAGCTCGTCATACTCGTCCAGCGCGATCATGTCAGTGAACTCGCCCGTCGAGAGATCGAGCACATGCGGCTCGAAGGCTTCGAACGCCTCCTGCACGTCTATTCCGGGCTGGTAGATTCCAGCCACCTGTAGGACGTTCACCTGCTTGTCGCGCTGGCGGTTCGCCTCCTGGATGGGGCGCAGCGAGACGGCCGCGGCCGAAACGACCATCGAGGCGAAGAGGCACAGCGCCACCGCGACGAAGATCGTCTTGCCTACTGAATCCGGTGGCGCAGCCAGGAAGCGCGAGATCGGGCCTTGCTTGGGTTGGTCAGACATGACGACGGACCCTCCGTTTGATGTTGGCCTGCACGACGAAATGATCGATCAACGGCGCAAAGACGTTGCCGAAGAGGATGGCCAGCATGATCCCCTCGGGGAAGGCCGGGTTGAGAACGCGGATCAGCACGACCATGACGCCGATCAGCGCACCATAGATCAGCCGGCCCATGTTGGTATGTGCGGCCGAGACGGGCTCGGTCACCATGAAGGCCAAGCCAAAGGCATAGCCGCCCAGCACAAGGTGCCAGTACCAGGGCATTGCGAACATCGGGTTGGTGTCCGACCCGATGGTGTTGAGCAGAAGCGAGAAGCCGATGGTGCCGGCAAGGCAGCCGACGACCAGCCGCCAGTTGGCGATCCTGGTCACCAACAGGAAGGCCAGCCCGATCATAGCCGCCAGCGCCGAGGTCTCGCCGATGCACCCCTCGATGAAGCCATAGAACGCGTCCCACCAGGTCACGCCGGCAGCGGCAAGTTCCTGGTAGCCCTGCTGTGCCGAAACGGCCAACGCAGTCGCGCCGGAATATCCGTCGACCGGCACCCAGACCGAGTCCCCGGACATCTGTGCGGGGTAAGCGAAATACAGGAAGGCCCGCCCGACGAGCGCCGGGTTGAGGAAGTTCTTGCCGGTGCCGCCGAACACCTCTTTCCCGATGACGACGCCGAAGGCGATGCCCAGCGCGACCTGCCAGAGCGGCGTGGTCGCCGGCAGGATCAGCGCATAGAGCATGGAGGTCACGAGAAAGCCCTCGTTCACTTCATGCCCGCGGACGGTGGCAAAGATCACCTCGCAGATGCCGCCCGCCACCAGTGTCACGATGTAGATCGGCAGGAAGTAGAGAAGCCCGTGCATGAAGCTGGCAAAGATGCTGTCGGGGTCCAGGCCGATCCCGAACATCTGCAACAGAGCGATCCGCCATCCGTTCGCGGCCTCGGGCCCGACCGCGGCCAGCGCGGTGTTGGCCTGGTAGCCGGTGTTGTAGAGACCCACGAGGATACAGGGGATCGTCGCGATCACGACATAGGTCATGATGCGCTTCATGTCGATGTAGGACCGCACATGCGGCGCCATCGTGGTCACCGTGCGCGGGGTGTAGAGAAAGCTTTCCACCATCTCGTAGAGGGGGAAGTACTTCTCGTATCTGCCGCCCTTGGTGAAGTTGGGCTCGATCCGGTCAAAGAAGCTGCGCAGACCCATCTGGCTCAGCCCTCCTTCTCAATCTTGGTCAGGCTGTCGCGCAGCGCGAGCCCGTATTCGTACTTGGCCGGGCAGGCAAAGCCCACCAGACCCAGATCCTCTTCGTCCAACTCCATCGCGCCCAGCGCCTGGGCGGTGTCGGTGTCCATCACCAGAAGCGCGCGGAGGAGTTGGGTGGGCAGGTAGTCCTGCGGCATCAATCGTTCGAACGTACCAATGGGCACCATCGCGCGGCGACCGCCATTTAGGTTCGTCGTGAGATTGTAGAGCTTGGTCGACAGGGCCGAGCCCAACACGGGCTGCACCGCGTATTTCGACGGCATCGGGCGGATCCAACCCATCGGGATCTGCTCGCGGTCCTCCTCGATGATCGAAACCTGCCGCGCGTAGCGCGAGAGATAGGCGAAAGGTCCGTCGGCAGCGAGCCCGGACAGGACCGAGCCCGAGATGACGCGCACGGGTTTGTTCATGGCGATCTCGTGATCGGTGAGGTCGGTGAGCGAGGCGCCCATCACGGTGCGGATCAGCCGGGGCTGGCGCGCGGCGGGGCCGCAAAGCGCCACCACGCGGCTGGGGTCGAGGTGACCCGTGCGCATCAGGCGGCCGATGGCGATCACGTCCTGATATCCGATGGTCCAGACCATGTCGGACGCGTTGAGCGGATGCAGGAAATGGATATGCGTTCCGGCGAGACCGGCGGGATGCGGCCCCTCGAAGCTGGCAGCCTCGACCCTGGCCAGGTCGGCGCCGGGGATGGCTGCTCCGGGCGCGTGGCAGAGCCAGGTCTTTCCCTCGGTCAGGGTCGAGACGGCCTTGAGGCCTGTTACGAAATCGTCCGCGGAATCATTGATGATCAACTGGGCGTCGGGCGCCAGCGGTTCGCTTTCCATCGCGGTGACAAAGATCGCCTGAGGCGCGGTTCCGGGCACCGGCAGCTTGGAATAGGGACGGGTGCGGAAACTGGTCCACAGGCCCGCGGCGCAGAGCTTCTCGGTGATGCCGGCGGCGGTCGACGCGTCGCCCACGTCCGAGAAATCCACGCCGGTATCGTTGGGGTCCGTCACCTCGATCACCACGGATTGCAGCACGCGGCGCGCACCCCGGTTGATCGCCACGACCCGGCCGGTCATGGGGGCGACGATCATCGCCTCGGGTGCGTCCTTGTGCGCGAAAAGCGGAGTGCCGCGCTGCACGCTGTCGCCTTCCTGCGCGATCATTCGCGGCTTCAGCCCGATATAGTCGGCGCCGAGAACCCCAACCGTCCCGAATTCGGGCCCGGGATGGATTTTCTGTTCGGGCGCCCCGCTTACCGGCAGGTCCAGCCCTTTCCTGAGTTTGAAAGTCTGCATGTCGCTTCGTTCTTCCGAGCCCGATCCGCGCGGCGGCGTGTTCCAGATGCGGGATGCCGTGGTCTCCACCGCGCCCCAGCCTGCGCATTCTACCGCCTGCGCAAGACGTCTTGATCCGCGCGCACGTTTACGCGGGAAGTCGGGCAAAGGCAAACCCGTTAGGCTCACAAATCACGGTATACGATCGGATTCCGCCAATGTGACGCAGCAGCAACCGAAGGCGTGCATCAAAAACGGTCGCGGTCGGCGCCGGATGAGCCTAAAGCAGGATCATGGAAACCGACACGACACCCGAAATCTTCCTTGCAGCCACGCCCGGGCTGGAATCTCCGCTCTGCGCCGAGGCAGCCGAATGCGGCTTCGCCGAGCCAACCATCGTGCCCGGTGGCGTGACCCTACGCGGAGACTGGACCGAGGTCTGGCGCGCCAACCTGGTCCTGCGGGGCGCCAACCGGGTGTTGCGGCGTTTCGCTACCTTTCCGGCCGTGCACCTGGCGCAGCTGGACAAGCGCGCGCGAAAGCTGCCCTGGGCCGAGCTGTTGAAGCCGGATGTACCGGTCCGGGTCGAGGCCACGAGCCGGCGGTCGCGGATCTATCACGCCGGGGCCGCGCGCGAACGGGTGGAGCGGGCGATCTCGGAAACGCTGGGCGCGCCGATCGACCCCGAGGCGGGGGTCAAGATCCAGCTGCGGATCGAGAAGGACCTGTGCACCTTTTCCGTCGATACCTCGGGCGAGTTGCTGCACAAGCGCGGTCACAAGCTGTCGGTCGCCAAGGCACCGATGCGCGAGACGATGGCCGCGATGTTCCTGCGCGAATGCGGGTTCACGGGGGACGAGCCAGTGCTCGACCCGATGTGCGGCTCGGGCAGTTTCGTGATGGAGGCGGCCGAGATTGCCGCAGGACTTGCGCCGGGCCGCGACCGGAGCTTTGCCTTTGAACAGCTTGCGAGTTTCGACGCATCCGCGTGGGAGGCGCTGCGTGGATCGGTTCAGGCCACACCACCCGGGCTGTTGTTCCATGGCTCCGACCGCAATGCAGGTGCGGTTGAGGCGGCGCGGCAGAATGCCGAAAGCGCCGGCATCGCGGAATGGACCCGATTCTCGCAGGCGAGTATCAGCGCGATCAAGCCACCGCCCGGCCCGTCCGGTCTGGTGATCGCGAATCCGCCCTATGGCGGCCGGATTGGCGACGAAAAGCGGCTGAGGTCGCTATATGGCTCACTCGGGAAAGTCTTGATGGAGCGGTTCGCGGGGTGGCGCGTGGGAATCGTCACCAGTTCCCAGTCCCTGGCGCGTTCGACACGCCTGCCGCTGCTGCAACCCGGCCCGGTGGTCGATCACGGTGGGACCAAGGTACGCCTGTACCGGACCGACACCCTGCGCTGAAACGATAAAAGCCGCCCCGAACGGAGCGGCTTTCAGAAACCGGGTATGACCATGTTTCAGAACTTCGCGACGTCTTCGCGGGTCAGGCCGATATCGTCCAGCTGACGATCGCTCAGCGTGCTGAGGATGTTGCGGGTCTTGCGTGCCTTGTTCCAAGCCACCAGGTCGGTCTTGACCGAAAGAACGGCATCCACCACGCGGAGAGTTGCGACTGCTCCGAACGGCGCATGAATTTGTGCTGCTTTTGCCATGCGTATATTCCTGTAGAAAGAGAAACAGCCGACCCTGCGTCGGTTGCAAGGCTCATTTAGGGGGAATGCTGCACTTGCACAATTGCCGCCAGAGCAGTCCCGTATTGCGCCAATTGCATATCATTTGGGCAGTTTGTGAACGGTTGCTCCGCCCCGGTCCCCGGCCCATATAGGAAGGGTTTTGGAAAAGGAGCGCGACATGGCAGAGGACAAGTTTCCCGGCTGGCACGGAACGACGATCATCGGTGTCAAGAAAGGCGGCAAGGTCGTCGTGGCCGGGGACGGTCAGGTCAGCCTGGGACAGACGGTCATCAAGGGCACCGCGCGTAAAGTGCGCCGCCTGTCGCCGGGCGGCTTCGACGTGGTGGCGGGCTTTGCCGGGTCGACGGCGGATGCCTTTGCCCTGCTCGAACGGCTGGAAACCAAGATGGAAGCGACGCCAGGACAGTTGCAGCGCGCCTCGGTCGAGCTGGCCAAGGACTGGCGCACCGACAAGTACCTGCAGAAGCTCGAGGCGATGCTGATCGTGACCGATGGCAAGGACATGTTCGTGATCACCGGCGCGGGCGACGTGCTGGAGCCGGAACATGACGTGGCCGCGATCGGCTCGGGCGGAAATTACGCGCTTGCCGCGGCCCGCGCGATGATGGACAGCGACCGTTCAGCCGAGGAGGTCGCGCGCACCGCGATGGCGATCGCGGCCGATATCTGCGTCTACACCAACGGTAACCTGACGGTCGAAAGCATCGGCGCGGATTGAGCGCCCCTTGCACTGCACCATCAATGACGCCAAGTCTCACGACATCCAAGGAGACGTGCATGACCGACCTGACACCGCGTGAAATCGTATCCGAGCTCGACCGCTTCATCATCGGGCAGAAAGAGGCCAAGCGGGCCGTGGCCGTGGCGCTGCGCAATCGCTGGCGCCGCAAGCAGTTGAGCGATGACCTGCGCGACGAGGTATACCCGAAGAACATCCTGATGATCGGTCCGACCGGCGTGGGCAAGACCGAGATCAGCCGCCGCCTTGCGAAACTGGCGCGCGCGCCTTTCATCAAGGTCGAGGCCACCAAGTTCACCGAGGTCGGCTATGTCGGGCGGGACGTGGAACAGATCATCCGCGATCTGGTCGATTCCGCCATCGTTCAGACGCGGGAATACATGCGCGACGACGTGCGCGCCCGCGCCCATCAGAATGCCGAGGACCGGGTGATCGCGGCCATCGCAGGCACCGATGCGCGCGAAGCCACGCGCGACATGTTCCGGCGCAAGCTGAAATCGGGTGAACTGGACGATACGGAGATCGAGCTGGAGCTGTCAGAAAGCTCCAATCCGATGCCGATGATGGAAATCCCGGGGCAGCCCGGCATGGGTATGATGAACCTGGGCGATATCTTCGGCAAGGCCTTTGGCGGGCGAACCGTCAAGAAGAAGATGAAAGTCGCGGACAGCTACGAGATCCTTCTGAGCGAGGAGGCCGACAAGCTGCTCGATGACGAGGCCGTCAACAAGACTGCGCTGGAGGCGGTCGAGCAGAACGGGATCGTTTTCCTGGACGAGATCGACAAGGTCTGTGCCCGCACCGACGCGCGGGGCGGCGATGTCAGCCGCGAGGGCGTGCAGCGCGATCTGCTGCCGCTGATCGAGGGAACGACCGTTTCGACCAAGCATGGCGCGGTCAAGACGGACCATATCCTGTTCATCGCAAGCGGCGCGTTCCACATCGCCAAACCTTCGGACCTGCTGCCCGAGTTGCAGGGCCGCCTGCCGATCCGGGTAGAGTTGCGCGCACTGACCGAGGGCGATTTCGTGCGCATCCTGACCGAGACCGACAACGCGCTGACCCGGCAATACACGGCCCTGATGGGCACCGAGAGCGTGACGGTCGAATTCACCGACGAAGGCATCGCAGCGCTCGCGCGGATCGCGGCGGAAGTGAACCAGAGCGTCGAGAATATCGGGGCACGGCGTCTTTACACGGTGATGGAGCGGGTGTTCGAAGAGCTGTCCTTTGCCGCCCCGGACCGGACGGGCGAGACCGTGACGGTCGATGCGGATTTCGTCGAGAAGAACCTGGGCGAGCTGTCCCGGTCCACGGATCTGAGCCGTTACGTGCTGTGATCATTTGACTGGACCTCACCGCACGGTCGGATAGCGTGAGCGCAACTTGACACGTGAGGTAAACGGTGCGCTCGACATGTCACGGGCTTTGCGGCCCCAAATGCTGAACACGGGCGCTCTGCGCGACTACCTGAGACGGAATGCCCGCTGGCTGATGGCCGGTGGGCTTCTCACCTTTCTGTCAAGCTTCGGGCAGACCTTCTTCATCTCGGTCTTCGCCGGAGAAATCCGTGAGACGTTTGACCTGAGCCATGGTGCCTGGGGCGGGATATACACGATCGGGACGGGCCTGTCGGCCGCGGTGATGGTCTGGGCGGGGTCGCTGACCGATCAATTTCGTGTCCGGCAACTCGGGCCGTTCATCCTGCTGGGTCTTTCGGTGGCCTGCCTGTCGATGGCGTTCAATCAATGGGCCTGGGGGCTTGTGCCCGTCGTCTTCCTGCTGCGGTTCTTCGGGCAGGGCATGTCCAGCCATATCGCGATGGTGGCAATGGCGCGCTGGTTCACGCGGACGCGGGGCAGGGCGCTGTCCATCGCGACGGTCGGTGTCGCGATGGGAGAAGCCGCGCTACCGCTGCTTTTCGTTTCCGCAATGGCATTCCTGGATTGGCGCTGGCTTTGGGTGATCGCGGCGGGGATTGCCTTTCTGGGAATTCCGCTGCTGTCACGCCTGCTGACCGAGGAGCGAACACCGCAAAGCTTTGCCGAATCCTATATCGCCTTCGGCATGGAGGGGCGGCAATGGACACGCAAGCAGGCGCTGAGCCACCCGCTGTTCTGGATGATGGTTCCCGCCATTCTGGGCCCGTCAGCTTTTGTCACCGCGTTTTTCTTTCACCAGGTTCACCTGGCCGAGGTGAAAGGCTGGGAACATGTGGAGCTTGTAGCGCTGTTCCCGCTTTATACCGCGGTCGGCATGGGGTCGATGTTCGCGGCGGGATGGGGGCTGGACAAGTTCGGGACGGCCGGGTTGATGCCGTTTTATCAATTGCCGATGGCCGCCGGGTTCCTGGCATTCGGGCTGGGCGACAGCACGGCGATGGCGGTAGTGGGAGTCTCGCTGCTCGGGATCACCGCGGGGGCGAATTCGACCCTACCGGCGGCCTTCTGGGCCGAGTTCTACGGTACCGCGCATATCGGCGCCATCAAGTCGCTGGCAACGGCGGTGATGGTTCTGGGTACGGCGATCGGTCCGGGCCTGACGGGCGCGCTCATCGATTTGGGGTGGGGCATCCAGGGACAGTTCACGGCCATCGCGTTCTATTTCTGCCTGACGGCCGGTCTGACCTGGCTGGGTGTTTCGCGCGCGAAACAGACGCTTTAGCGGCGGCGCAGATAGACGTAATAGGCGCCGCCACCGCCATGGCTCAGATGCGCGGGGGTGACCTGCAACACGGCCTGTGCAAGCGGCGGGATCGAAAGCCAATGGGGAACCTGGTTGCGCAGCACGCCGCGCGGGGTGGGGATGGGACCCGGTTCGTCACGATCCTTGCCCTTGCCGGTGATCACCAGAACCAGTCGCTTGCCCGAGGCCTGTGCCGTCAGGATGAAGCGGACGAGCGCGGGGTGCGCAACATCCACGCGCATCCCGTGCAGGTCGAGCCGCGCCTCGGGCTTCATCTTGCCGCGTTTCATCCTTGTATAGGCCTTGCGATCCATCTGCAGCGGCGCGGAGCGGAGTTCCTCCGAAATCGTGGGTTTGAGCCGATGCCCGGATTCCGGGCGCGCGGCGGCCTGACCCAACTCGAAAGGTTCGATACGCGGTTTCGGACGTTTCGCGGGCGTCGGCTTGGGCAAGGGTTTCTGTCGTGCTTCCTTGCGCGCCTCGGGGTGCAGACGCTCAGCCCGGGCAGCGACCTTCTGCCACAGCTCCACCTCTTCGGAAGTCAGCTTTCGCCGCGTCATCAGTATTCTTCCGGCAACAAAGCATAGGCGCGCTGAATCGGGAGGAGCACAACCATTCGGCCGGGATCGCGCAGACGACCTGCCGCCAGCCCGGCCTCGTCTCCTGTGCCGAAGAATATGTCGGCGCGCTGCGCGCCTTTGATGGCGGATCCGGTATCCTGCGCGATCATCAGGCGACGGATCGGATCGGCGCCGTCCTTCTCGACCCAGACCGGAGCGCCAAGCGGGGTGTAAGCCGGATCGACCGCGACGCTTCGATGCGGTGTAACGGAGCGGTTCATGGCACCGAGCGGCCCGTGTTCCGCCGCCACGTGCCTTACCTCGCGAAAGAAAACATAGGACGGGTTGTGAAACAGCAGTTCCACGCCCTCGATCGGATTGCGGCGCACCCAGTTGCGGATCACCTGTGCGCTGACCTGGTGCGCGCCATAAATACCGCGCCGAACCAGTTCCACACCGATGGAGCGATAGGGATGCCCGTTCGTGCCGCCATAGCCAACACGTAGGGATCTGCCATCTGGCAAGCGGATTCGCCCCGAGCCCTGGATCTGGAGAAAGAAGAGCTCGACCGGATCATCGACCCACGCGATTTCCAAACCGCGGTTTTCCATCACGCCGCTGGTGAGGATCTCTCTCCGGGTTAACCAGGGGTTCTGCGCCTTTGCCTCGGGGGGCATGCGGTAGAGCGGGTACCGAAAGCGCGATGTCGGAAAACGCGAGCCGTCGAGTTCGGGTTCGAAATAGCCGGTGAACAGCGCCTTCTCGCCATTCTCGATCAGCACGGGCCGGAAGAAAAGTTCGAAGAAGGCGCGCGGATTCTCTCGGCCCTCGGTCTCGGCCACGTTGCAAAGCGCGGTCCAGTCCGGATCGTCGAAATCACGGCAGGTGTTCAGGAAGACGGAAAGGGCCGAGTCATGGTCATCGTCGGCCCAACCCTCCAGGTCGGCGAAGGTCAGGATGGAATGGGTCGCTTCGGCCTGCGCGCCACCGGCCGAAGTCATGAGGACCCCAGCCAGAAGGACCGACCGAAGCGCCGCAATCATGCGTCCGTGGCGACAAGAAGCCAGTTGGGGTCGGGGCTGCCCATCACACGGGCAAAGGTCCAGACGTCCTTCTGGCGTTTGACGGTGTTGGGGCTGCCTTCGACGATGTCGCCGCCGCGATCACGCACGACCGAGGTCAGTTCTCCGACGAAGCGCATCGTGATCTCGGCCTCGTTGCTGTCCTTGTCGAAACTGGCCGCCACAAGGGCCACTTCGCGGACGCCCACGAATTCGGCCTCGATGCTCAATCCCTGTTCTTCGCGGGTGCGAACGACCTCGGCGAAGGTTTCGTACACATCCTCGGCCAGATAGGGGCGGAGTTGTTCGACCTCGCCACGCTCGAAGCTCATCACGATCATCTCGTAGGCCCCGCGCGCACCCTGCACGAATTCGCTGACGGAGAAGCTGGGCTCCACCCGTTTCATCGCGGCAAGCGTTTCGGCCGTGTCGCTGTCTTCGGACACATGGTCCGTGATATCGTGGTCGGGGCCACCCTCGATCACCTCGAACTCGGGGCGTCGGCGGTCCGATGACTGTTTCGGCAAAGGCGGTTTCTCATAACCTTCCCGTGTTCCTAGTACGCTTTTCAGGCGCAGAATCAGGAAGATCGCAATACCGGCCAGCACAAGAAGCTGGAGCAGGGGTGAGTTCATTTCATCCTCGTCTCGGGCCCGGGGCTTTAAAAGCATCCGCTTTCGCTCCTATGTAGGGGCTGGGTGACAGCAAGTCCACCATTCCGCCGTATCGAAAGGACGCACCTGATGTATCTCTTCCTGGCTTTTCTGCTGGTTCCGATCGTGGAGATCGCCCTGTTCATCCAGGTCGGTGGTCTGATCGGGTTGTGGCCGACGCTGGCCATCGTAGTCCTCACGGCGGTTTTGGGCACCTGGTTGGTCCGGACGCAGGGTCGGATGGCCCTGGGGCAGTTGCAACGTGCCTTTTCGGAGCTGGACGACCCGACCGAGCCATTGGCGCATGGCGCGATGATCCTGTTTTCCGGGGCGCTTCTACTGACGCCGGGTTTCTTCACCGATGCGGTGGGCTTTGCCCTGTTGGTTCCGGGAGTTCGGGTCGCGGTCTATCGCTATCTGCGCAAGCGCATCCGGGTTACCCAATTCCAGATGGGTGCAGGTGGCCCTGGTATGCGCCCGGGCGGTCCGCATCACGGAGGCCCACATCATGGCCCGTATGCCGCGGGCGGCCGGGACGACATAATCGAGGGCGAGTATGAAGAGGTGAAACCTCGTCGTGATCCCGAGCGTCCTTCGGGCTGGGTCGAAGGTCCTGACCGACGCTGACCTGCGCCATTGAGGTAGTCCGGGCAAGCTGGTAAGCATTGGCGAACTTCATTTTCGGGAGCCAGTTTTCATGTCCGACACCCAAGCCGGGACCGATACCACCACCGCCACGCCGGAGCAGCAGCCGCAAGTCCAGATGCGCGTTCTGGGACAGTTCATAAGGGACATGTCCTTTGAAAACGTGATGGCGCAGAAAGGCGCCTCGGGCGATGTGCAGCCCGATGTCAGCGTTCAGGTCAACCTCGACGCCAAGAAGCGCCAGGCTGATCACCAGTTCGAGGTCGCCATCAAACTCAAGGTCGAATCCAAGGCCAAGGGCATGGATGACGTCCTGTTCCTGTTCGAGATCGATTATTGCGGCATCTTCCACGTCGAAGGCGTGCCGGAAGAGCAGCTGCATCCCTTCCTGTTGATCGAATGCCCGCGGATGCTGTTCCCCTTCCTGCGCCGCATCGTCAGCGACGTGACCCGCGATGGGGGCTATCCGCCGCTGAACCTCGACAATATCGATTTCGTCCAGCTCTATCGCAACGAGATCGCACGCCGTCAGGCGCAGCAAGGTCAGCCCGCGCAGGCATGAAGACACGCGCCTGGCCCCCGAACGGGGTCAGGCGCGATTCCACAGCGCGTTGTCGCCAAGCTTGGCGACAAAGGCCTCATGCGCGACGCGCTCTGCCTCGGTAAGACGTGACGGCAAGGGATTTGGGCGCGGTGCGGGACGCCAGGTTTGCACCGCTACATCGACAGTCTGGCCTTGCTGTGTGGACAGCGCAAAATCAGGCTGACGACCGCCGATCAATTCCAGATAGACCTCGGCCAGGATCTCGGAGTCGAGAAGGGCGCCGTGTAGCGTCCGTGCCGAATTGTCGATGTTGAACCGTCGGCAGAGGGCGTCCAATGTCGCCGGCGCGCCGGGGAACCTTTTTCGTGCCATCGCCAACGTATCGACCGCCTGCTCCATCGGCAGGGACCGTAGGCCCAACCACCCAAGCTCGGCATTCAGGAATTTCATGTCGAAGGCGGCGTTATGGATCACAAGCCGGGCATCGCCGACGAAATCAAGGAACTTCTGACCGATGGCCGAGAACAGCGGCTTGTCCCGCAGGGTGATTGCGCCCGGCGCCGGGTCCTGCGGCGGTTCCAGCAGGTCGCATCCGATACCGTGGACCTGGAACGCCTCATGCGGCATCCCGCGGCCGGGGTTGATGTATTCGTGAAAGGTTCGGCCGGTGGGCAGGTGGTTATAGAGCTCCAGCGCGCCGATCTCGACGATCCGGTCGCCGGTTTCCGGGTCAAAACCGGTGGTTTCGGTGTCCAGAACGATCTCACGCATCTTTCTCGATCCCTGCCGTGATCTCTTTCACGATATCCTGCACCTGCTGACGCGCATGATCGAGCGTATCGGTCACGATCACGAAATCCGCGCGGGCGCATTTTTCCTCGCTCGGCATCTGCTTGGCGCGGATCTGCTCGAACTGCTCTTCGGTCATGGTTCCACGCGCCATCACGCGGGCCTTTTGCACCTCGTGCGGGACGGTGACGCAGACGACCGCATCCATTGCCTTGTCACCTCCGGTTTCGAAGAGCAAGGGGATGTCATACACGATGATGTCGGACGTGGCGGATTTGAGAAACTCTGCTCGGTCCATTCCGACGAGGGGATGCACGATCGCCTCGATCCGTTTCAACGCCGTGGGATCTTCTGCGATGATCCTCTTCAGCTCGGCCCGGTTGACGATTCCGTCAACGACGGCCGTCGGAAAGACCGTGCGCATGGGCGCGACCGCGGCACCCCCTTTGTCATAGAGGCGATGGACGGCAGCGTCGGCATCCCACAGGGCACAGCCTTCCTCGGCGAACAGGCGCGCCGTCGTGCTCTTTCCCATCCCGATGGAGCCGGTCAGACCAAGACGGAAACTCATCGCAGGGCAGCCGCCCGCGTCGCGGCATCAACCTGGGGACGCTCCCCGAACCAGCGCTCGAACCCGGGCACGGCCTGATGAAGGAGCATCCCCAGCCCGTCCACGGTGGCGCAGCCCGCCTCTTCGGCGGTCTGAAGCAAACGGGTCTTGAGCGGAGCGTAGACGAGGTCGGTCACCACGGTATCCGGATGCAGACCGTCAAGCGGGATGCGCAACTCGGGCTTGCCCACCATGCCCAGCGATGTCGTATTCACCACCAGGCCCGCGCCTTCGATGATATTGCCGGCCTGCACCCAATCGGCGACAGTCACCCGTTTACCGAAATCCGATTGCAGACGTTCGGCCCGTGCACGGGTGCGGTTGGTGATGATGATCTCGGGCACGCCTGCCTCGGCCAGGGCCGAGACCACGGCACGTGCCGCACCGCCAGCCCCCAGAACGACGGCAGTGCCCGCCTTGGGATCCCACTCCGGCGCGCCCTCCTTCAGGTTGGCCATGAAGCCGTAGCCATCGGTGTTGTCCGCGTGGATCTTGCCATCGGGGCGAAAGATCAGAGTGTTCGCCGCACCGATCAGCGTTGCCCGATCCGAGATCTGATCCGCGAGTGCGAGCACGGCCTCCTTGTGGGGAACGGTGATGTTGACACCGACGAAGCCGGCCTTGGGCAAGGTACGGATAACGGATTCCAGATCCTCGGGTGCGACATCCATCGGGATGTAGTAGCCGTTCAGCCCATGCGTCACGAGCCAGTGCCTGTGAATGCGCGGAGATCTGGAATGCGCGACCGGATGGCCGATCACACCGGCCAGAGGAATCCGCAGGTCCGTCATTGTTCGATCACTCCCCGAAGGCTCAAATAATTGAGCAATTCCAACAAGGGCATACCCAAAACGTTAAAATAGTCTCCGTCAATGGCCGTGAAGAGGCGAACGCCCTCTTCCTCCAGCTTATAGGCGCCGACGGAGTGGCGAATACTCTCCCAGTTGCGGTCCACATAGCCTTCGAGATAGCTGTCAGATGCGTCCCTCATCCTCAACCGTACCTGACCGACGTGACGCCAAACCGGTTCGCCCTGCTCATAGATAACGGCCGCCGACAGGAGCATGTGGCGCTTGCCACGCATCGCCCGCAACTGGGCCAGCGCGTCGTCGAGCGAAGAGGGTTTCGACAGGATCTGACCATCGAAGTCGAGCACCTGGTCGCATCCCATCACCATGGCATCCGGGCGCTTGTCACTGACGCGGCGCGCTTTCATTTCCGCAAGCGTATCGGCGATGTCGCGAGGGCTGGCGCCCTCGGCGATCAGGGATCGCTTGACGCTTTCTTCATCGACCCTGGGTTTCTCTGTCGTGAACGGAACCCGGGCCTGGATCAGCAGATCTGCCCTGATGCTGGAACCGGATGCGAGGATGAAGGGGACAGTCATGGGGATAACCGGGTGTGCAAATGCGTGACGGGTGTTGCGTCGTTTGTATGAATTTCCGCTTGCCAAGCAAACCCCGGTCAAGCGCCAAAAAACTCGGCCGAGTCGCGCGCTGTCCTTCCAGTGGGAACAAGAACAACTGCGCTGTTGAGAATAAGCGCGATCCGCGCCGCTTTATCCCGGGATTCGCATCGAGATGTGGAAAACACGGATCGCTAAGCGTATGGTAATTAACGGATTTTTATAGAGAACCCCAGCGCGTGGATAACACCCTGCCAAGCGTGTTGCCATGTGGATAAACCCCGGGACCAAAATTTTATCCACGGATTCCAGACTACCTACAAAACCATCATCCTTTTCTCTTATCTTTCTTTTTATTAGTTAAGAGCATCCGAGCTCGAGGATCTCATGACCGACCTGCTGTACATCCTCTACCCATGGGTGAAATCTCTGCACGTCATGGCTGTTCTGTCCTGGATGGCCGGGCTGTTCTATCTGCCCCGACTCTTCGTCTATCACGTCGAACGCGCGGGCGAGGTCGCCGGGGCAAATAAGATATTCGAGACGATGGAACATAAACTGCTTAGGTTCATCATGGCTCCGGCGATGATCGTTGCCTGGATCTGCGGTTTGTTCATGGTGATCATCCCCGGCATCGTCGACTGGACGATGATCTGGCCTTGGGCCAAGGCGGCCGGGGTGGTGGCGATGACCTGGTTCCATTTCTGGCTGGGAAGCCGGCGCAAGGATTTCGTCGAAGGTCGAAACACCCTGACCGGACGCCAGTACCGTCTGATGAACGAGGTGCCGACGCTGTTGATGGTGATTATCGTCGTCTCGGTCATCGTGAAATTCTGATACCGGGTTTGACTCGCGCCCTCTGCTCGCCTATCTAGGCGGTCAACGGCCCGTCCGGGTCGCGACTCTCCGATTGCATCTCTTCTTGCCCATGCCGCAGCTTCCCGCGGCCACAGGACCGTTCACCATGTCTACCGAAGTTCTGAATCTCTCCGATCTCAAGGCGAAAAGCCCAAAGGATCTTCTGGCGATGGCCGAAGAGCTGGAGATCGAAAACGCCTCGACCATGCGCAAGGGCGAAATGATGTTCCAGATCCTGCGCGAACGCGCGGATGAAGGCTGGGAGATCGCGGGCGATGGCGTGCTGGAGGTGTTGCAGGACGGGTTCGGCTTCCTTCGGTCGACCGAGGCGAACTACCTTCCGGGTCCCGACGATATCTATGTCTCGCCCGAGATGATCCGCCTGTACTCCTTGCGCACGGGTGACACGGTCGAGGGTCAGATCAAGGCACCGCTGGATAACGAGCGTTACTTTGCGCTGGTCGACGTCAAGCAGATCAATTTCGAAGATCCCGAGAAGGCCCGGCACAAGGTCGCTTTTGACAATCTGACGCCTCTCTATCCCGACGAACGTCTGAAAATGGAGATCGAGGATCCGACCATCAAGGACAAGTCGGCGCGTGTGATCGACCTGGTATCGCCGATCGGCAAGGGACAGCGATCCCTGATCGTGGCGCCGCCCCGGACCGGTAAGACGGTCATCCTGCAGAATATCGCGCATTCGATCGCTCAGAACCATCCTGAATGCTACCTGATCGTGCTCCTCATCGACGAACGGCCCGAGGAAGTCACGGACATGCAGCGCTCGGTGAAAGGTGAGGTCGTCTCCTCGACCTTTGACGAGCCGGCAGCTCGGCACGTGGCCGTGTCTGAAATGGTGATCGAAAAGGCGAAGCGGCTTGTCGAACATAAGCGAGATGTTGTTATTCTCCTCGACTCGATCACAAGACTTGGTAGGGCGTTCAACACCGTTGTCCCGTCTTCGGGCAAGGTTTTGACCGGTGGCGTGGACGCGAACGCTCTTCAGCGTCCCAAGCGGTTCTTTGGCGCTGCCCGGAATATCGAGGAAGGTGGATCGCTCACCATTATCGCGACAGCTCTGATCGACACCGGCAGCCGCATGGACGAGGTGATTTTCGAAGAGTTCAAGGGTACCGGTAACTCCGAGATCGTGCTTGACCGCAAGATCGCGGACAAGCGTGTCTTCCCCGCGATGGACATCCTCAAGTCCGGAACCCGGAAAGAGGACTTGTTGGTGAACAAGGGCGATCTGGCAAAAACCTTTGTTCTTCGCCGTATCCTGAACCCAATGGGCACCACGGATGCGATCGAGTTCCTCCTGTCGAAGCTGAAACAGACCAAGACGAATTCTGAATTCTTCGACTCGATGAACACCTGACCCGCCTCCGCATGTCGTGAGGTAGACCTATGGATACCATTTTCGCCTTGGCCAGCGCTCGGGGCAAAGCGGGTGTCGCGGTTATCCGCGTATCCGGAGCGGGGGCGTTTGCCGCCGCACGAACTTTGGCCGGGCCTGGACTCGCCACCCGCGGCCTGGCTGTGCGGACTTTGAAAAACTCTCGGGAAGAGGTTCTGGACGAAGCGGTGGTTCTGACCTTTGCGGGGCCAAACAGCTTTACCGGCGAAGACGTGGTCGAGTTCCAGATCCATGGAAGTTTGGCTGCGATTCAGGCAGTCTTGTCCGCGTTATACGACATCCCCGGTTTGCGCGAGGCGGAGCCTGGAGAGTTCACGCGCCGAGCGCTTGAAAACGGCCGGCTTGATCTTACCCAGGTTGAAGGACTGGCCGACCTGATCGATTCGGAAACCGAAGCGCAGCGGCGCCAGGCGCAAGCTATTCTTTCGGGAAAACTCGGTGAATTGGCCGAAAGCTGGAGGCTTGACCTGATCCGTGCAGCTTCGCTTCTGGAGGCCGTGATTGATTTTGCAGATGAAGAAGTCCCGACAGATGTCTCACCGGAAGTGGAGGAGATTGTCGACCGTCTGATCTCTGCTTTGGAAGGCGAAATCTCGGGTGTGAAGATCGCGGAACGCATCCGGACCGGGTTTGAAGTGGCTATCGTCGGGGCGCCGAATGTCGGCAAATCCACGCTTCTGAATGCCTTGGCCGGGCGAGATGCAGCTATCACTTCGGAGATCGCGGGAACGACGCGGGACGTGATTGAAGTTCGAATGGATCTTGGGGGGCTGCCCGTAACCCTGTTGGATACGGCCGGGCTGCGCGAAACCAGCGATCATGTTGAGAGCCTGGGTATCGGGCTTGCACGACGGCGTGCCGAACAGGCCGATCTGCGAGTCTTTCTGATGGAACCCGGAGAAAACCTGGGTATTGAGATCCGCCCCGGGGACATCATGGCGGCGCCGAAGGCGGACATCAGGACGGATTACCAATTTTCCATTTCCGGCAAGACCGGGGCCGGGATTGAGGAGCTGATCGGGCGTGTGCAGGATGTGTTGGTTGAGAAATCGACCGGCGCCGGGCTTGCAACTCGGGACCGGCATCGCAAGGCGATGCAGGACGCCCTTTCGAACCTGAAGGACGCGAGGCATATTCTGAAAGCCGGTCCAGATATGTATGATCTGACGGCGGAAGAGATTCGCGGCGCGATCCGATCGCTCGAAGCGCTTGTTGGTCGGATTGGCGTCGAATCTCTGTTGGACGAGATTTTTTCCAGTTTCTGTCTGGGTAAGTAGGAGTGTTTCACGTGAAACATCGCGACTTTGACATCGTAGTTGTAGGCGCGGGTCACGCGGGGACCGAGGCTGCTCATGCCGCAGCACGCGTGGGCTCAAGGGTTGCGTTGGTCACCTTGTCTGAAAAGGATATCGGAGTGATGTCCTGCAACCCGGCCATTGGCGGATTGGGTAAAGGTCATCTGGTCCGGGAAATCGACGCAATGGACGGCGTGATGGGAGTCGCCGCGGATCGGGCAGGGATCCAGTTCCGCCTGCTCAACCGACGGAAGGGACCAGCGGTCCAAGGCCCACGCGCCCAGGCAGATCGCAAGCTGTATCGAGAGGCGATGTCCGATCTGACCTCTGCGCAACAAAATCTGTGCGTTGTCGCCGGTGAAGCCGTGGACTTCATTATGGAGGACGCACGCGTCTCAGGTGTTGAACTGGCGGATGGCGGCCAGATCAGGGCAAGCGCAGTCGTCCTTACCTCCGGTACCTTTCTCCGCGGAATTATCCATATCGGCGATGTCTCGCGCTCCGGCGGCAGGATCGGAGACAGAGCCTCGGTCAGATTGGCCGAGCGGATCGACGGTTTTGGCTTGGCAAAAGGGAGATTGAAAACAGGGACACCGCCCCGTCTCGATGGCCGAACGATCGACTGGGCCAAATTGGAGCGGCAAGATGGGGACCAAGATCCCACTCTCTTTTCTTTCATGTCGAAAGAAGCGGCTGCGCGGCAGATCGCGTGCGGAATTACCCACACGAACGAGCGAACACATACGATCATTCGAGAGAACCTGTCACGCTCAGCCATGTATGGAGGTCATATCGAAGGCGTGGGCCCGCGTTACTGCCCTTCGATCGAGGACAAGATCGTTCGGTTTGCAGACAAGGAGTCGCACCAGATATTCCTGGAGCCAGAAGGTCTGGATGATTACACGGTCTATCCGAACGGGATTTCCACCTCGCTCCCTGCGGATATTCAAGAGGAGTATGTTCGTTCCATTGTCGGTTTGGAGCAGGCGGTGATTCTGCAACCCGGTTACGCGGTTGAATATGACTACGTCGATCCGCGAGCCTTGGATATGACGCTTGCGGTTCCCACAGTCCCCGGCCTCTATCTGGCAGGCCAGATCAACGGGACAACTGGGTATGAGGAAGCGGCTGCCCAAGGATTGGTCGCAGGTCTGAATGCATCTCTGGCAAGCCAGGGACGGGATCCGATAATCTTCAGCAGATCGGACAGTTATATCGGTGTGATGATCGACGACCTCACGACCCGTGGCGTCAGCGAACCCTACAGAATGTTTACCTCTCGAGCAGAGTTTCGGCTCTCATTGCGAGCGGATAACGCAGATCAACGTCTGACTCCGAAGGCCGTGGAACTTGGTTGTGTGAGTGAAGAGCGGCGGAAAACGTTCGTGGAAAAGATGGAAAAGCTGGATCGGATCAAATCAGCCCTTCAATCTGCGCGGCTCACCCCGAAGCAGATTGCTGAGGCCGGAATCAAGGTAAGCCAGGATGGGAACCTTCGGAACGGGATGGATGTACTGGCGTTTCCAGATGTTTCGCTCCCCGATCTCGCTGGATTGATCGGTGAAGCAGTTGAGGTCGAACCGGAGATCCGTGTTCAGGTTGAGCGAGACGCCCAGTATCATCATTACATCCTGCGCCAGCAGCGCGACGTTGCGGACCTCAAGCGTGATGAGCAGGAAGTCATTGCCGGCGATTTCGACTACGACTCTCTCGATGGTCTCTCGAACGAACTGAAGTCGAAGCTAAAAACAGTGCGTCCACACAATATCGCTCAAGCAGGTCGCATCGACGGCATTACACCGTCGGCATTGGCGCTTATTCTGGCACGACTCCGTAAAGAGAAGCGGGCGAAGGCGTCATGATGCTTGCCGATGTTTCACGTGAAACAATGGATAAGCTGAATCGCTTCACGGCCCTTGTCGAGAAGTGGAACCCCAAGATCAACCTTGTTTCAAGGGATAGCCTCAAGGATATCTGGACAAGGCACATAGAGGATTCCGCGCAGGTCTTCTCACTCGCACCGGCGGGTGGGCATTGGATTGACATGGGAAGCGGTGGCGGACTTCCGGGAATCGTGTGTGCGATCCTCGCTGATGAGCACAGGGCTTTTGAAAAGGTTACCATGATTGAAAGCGACCTTCGCAAGGCCGTTTTCTTGAGAACCGTGATACGGGAATGCAACCTGAACGCGGTGGTAAAAAACGACCGTATCGAAAACCTTTCACCGCTTGACGCAAACGTTCTCAGTGCGCGGGCCCTGGCAAGCCTCGAACGGCTTCTGGAACTTGGATCTCCACATCTTAAGCAAGACGGCGTCGCGTTATTTCCGAAAGGTGCCACATGGCAAAAAGAGCTGTCAGATGCGCGCCGGACATGGAAGTTCGACAGTGAAGCCATTACAAGCAAGACTGAACCACAAGCCGTCATCCTGAAGCTCAGAGGTCTCGAGCGTGTCTGATCCGTTCCGCCCCAGAATTATTGCCGTGGCAAATCAGAAGGGAGGCGTTGGAAAGACGACAACCGCGATCAACCTAGCTGCTGCGTTGTGCGAAACCGGGATGCGAGTCCTGATCGTGGATCTTGACCCCCAGGGGAATGCATCAACAGGACTTGGCATCGATGAACGCCCGGCGACCACTTACGAGTTGCTTCTGGGCGACGATCCGCTTGACGAGATAATTCAAAGTACAAACGTTGACGGGCTGAGTATCGTGCCCGCCACCGTCGATCTGAGCTCGGCTGATATCGAGCTTTATTCCAATGAAAAACGCAGCTTTCTTTTACACGATGCGCTTCGCCAGACTGCGATGGAAGAATACGACTGGGATTACATTCTGATCGATTGTCCGCCATCGCTCAACCTGCTCACGGTCAACGCGATGGTAGCTGCCGATTCCGTTCTCGTACCGTTGCAGAGTGAGTTCTTTGCTCTTGAGGGTCTGTCGCAGCTTATGCTCACGATCCGCGAAGTCCGTCAAAGCGCGAACCCGGATCTGCGGATTGAGGGGGTTGTTCTGACGATGTACGATCGGCGCAATAATCTGTCCCAGCAGGTCGAAAAGGACGCGAGAGAAAACCTTGGCGATCTGGTTTTTGCCACACGGATCCCGCGAAATGTACGAGTTAGCGAGTCGCCGTCTTATGCGATGCCCGTGTTGAGCTACGATACCCAATCCCTAGGTGCTACGGCCTATCGGGATCTGGCGCGGGAATTGCTGAGAAAACACAAGCGGGTCGCCGCATGACAGGATGGAGCGGGCAGTGAAGAAAAATCAACCACGCGGGCTGGGCCGGGGCCTGACGGCATTGATGGCAGATGTCTCCCACGAACGAGGCGCAGGGCAGGGAGAGGCGAAGCGTCCCGACCGCCTGGTTCCGATTGAAAAACTGGTTGCCAATCCCGAGCAACCGCGTCGCAGCTTCTCTCAGCCTCAGCTCGAAGATCTAGCGAAGTCGATCAAGGCAAAGGGTATTATCCAGCCCCTGATCGTGCGCCCCAAAGAGGGCGACAAATTCGAGATCGTGGCCGGCGAACGCCGCTGGCGGGCGGCCCAGATTGCGCAATTGCACGAGATTCCAGTTCTGGTTCGGGAGTTCGACGATACCGAAGTCCTCGAAATTGCGATCATCGAGAATATCCAGAGGGCCGATCTGAACGCAATTGAAGAGGCCGCGGGTTTTCGGCAGTTGATGGACAGGTTCGGCCACACGCAAGAAAAGCTTGCCGAAGCGCTGGGAAAAAGCCGGAGCCACATCGCGAACCTGTTGCGTCTGTTGACCCTTCCGACCGACGTTCAATCGCTTATCGTCGATGGTAAGTTATCGGCCGGTCACGCACGAGCCTTGGTGACCGCGGAGAATCCTTCGGAACTGGCGAAGATTGTCGTCCGCGAGGGCCTGTCCGTTCGTGCGACCGAGGCTTTGGTAAAGAAACAGTCGGAGACCCAGAAAAAGCCACGCAGCAAACCGAGCGTTGGCGCGGAAAAGGACGCCGACACGCGCGCCTTGGAAAAGGACCTTGCGGCAATCCTGGCGATGAAAGTCGCCATCAATCACAAATCGGGTACCGAAACGGGGCAGGTCGTGTTGACCTATGAAAACCTGGATCAGCTTGACGATCTCTGCGCAAAGCTCAGCCGTTAGGCCGTGACCAGATAAAGATAAGCACTGCGCCAAGTGTGATCGCCTGGATGATCAGGACGTGCATCGGAAGTTGAAGAAAAAGAGAAACCGCGAAGACGAGCCCGATGGAAATTGTGGCCGCTTTTTTGGCGCTTGGGCGAATGGCCCGAGAATGGTACCAGTCCTCGATCATTGGCCCAAAGGTTCGGTGAGTGATCAGCCAGTGATGCAGGCGGCTTGACGAGCGGGCGAAGAAAAAGGCCGCCAACAGCATGAAGGGTACGGTCGGCACCAATGGCAGAACTATGCCAAGCAGCCCCAATGCAACGCAGAACAGCCCAAGAATGGCAAAGAGATACCGCTTCATGCGTCGGCCAATAACTGGCGGAGAACGGCATTGAGGACGGCCCGGCCGGCCTCCGTCGCGTGGATGACCTGTCCATTGCGGCCGATCATTCCCATGTCTTCAAGATCGACAAGCGTTTTCTCAGGGATCGCGCGGCCGGACAAAGCCTCATGACGTGCCAAATCTAGTCCTTCCACAAGTCGCATCCCCATTACAGCGTGTTCATATCCCATATCTTGGGGTGTGAGAGGCTGCCACAGGGATTCTCCGGAACCCGCCTCGGCGGCTTCAAGCCATTTCCCCGGGGCCAGATGCGTTTCCGTTGCGACCTTCTTCGATCCGAGTGTCAGGCGTCCATGTGCGCCCGGCCCGATGCCGACGTAATCGCCATAGCGCCAATATGTCAGGTTGTGGCGCGACTCGGCGCCCGGGCGTGCGTGGTTCGAGATTTCATAAGCAGGAAGTCCATGACCTGCGCAGATGTCTTGCGTTGCCAGATACATGTCGGCGGCAAGGTCATCCTCAGGCAGGCCCCGCAACCCGCCTCGGGCGTAGCGATCGCCAAAAGCGGTGCCCGACTCGATGGTCAGTTGATAGAGCGACAGGTGATCCACCGCCATGGACAGAGCTTCGGTCAACTCGGCCGACCAGTCCTGAAGCGTTTGGTCCTGACGCGCATAGATCAGGTCGAAGCTGACGCGATCAAAGGCATGGCGCGCGGTGTCGAAAGCCTTGCGTGCCTCTGCGACCGAGTGAATACGGCCCAACCGTTTCAGATCCCGGTCATGGAGGGCCTGCACGCCTAGGGAAACCCGGTTTACCCCGGCGTCCCGGTAGCCCGCGAACCGGCCTGCCTCGACCGAACCAGGATTGGCCTCGAGCGTGATCTCGATGTCGTTCGCAAAGGGCCAGTGCCTGCGCGCGGCGTCTATCACCGCGGCCACCGTATCGGGGAGCATGAGAGAGGGTGTGCCGCCACCGAAGAAGATCGTGTTGAGTACGCGGCCCGGTGTTTCCTGTGCGTAGCGCACCAGTTCCATCTCGTAGGCCGCGACCCAGCGGCGCTGGTCTATGTTTTGCGAGACATGGCTGTTGAAGTCGCAATAGGGGCATTTGGCCTCGCAGAAAGGCCAATGGACATAGAGACCGAAGCCCCCGTTGCGCCAGTCATTTTCCAAAACAGCCCTTTACGAATTGATCCACCGCGCGCGCACGGTGACTGATCTTGTTCTTTTCCCACCGATCCATCTCGGCATAGGTCTGGTCGTAACCCTCTGGTACGAACATCGGATCGTAGCCGAAGCCTTCGGCCCCGCGCATCGGCCAGACAAGGTGGCCGGGCGCGACACCCTCGAACACCTCGTCATGGCCGTCGGGCCAGGCGATGACCAAGGTACAGCGAAACTGCGCCAGGCGCGGATGCGGTGCATTCTTGGCTTCCAGCTCATCATGTGCCCGCGTCATCGCCATGATGAAATCGCGGCCATTCGGCGTTTCGGCCCAATCCGCAGTATAGACACCCGGTGCGCCATCCAGCGCGTCGATGGTGATGCCGCTGTCATCCGACAGGGCGGGCAGGCCGGTCGCTTTCGCCGCTGCATGGGCTTTTATCCGGGCATTGCCGACGAAGGTATCTTCGGTTTCCTCGGGCTCGGGCAGGTTCATGTCGCCCGCGCCGACCACCTTGACGCCAAAGGGCTCGAGAAGATGCGCCATCTCCTCGAGCTTGCCCTTGTTGTGTGTGGCCACCAGCAGCCGATCGCCGTCGAACCGCCGAGTCATTGGGTGACGGCTTTCTGCGCCTCAACCAGTTCTCCCACACCTTTTTCTGCCAGGTCCATCAGTTGCGTCATCTGATCGCGGCTGAAGACCGAACCTTCGGCGCTCATCTGCACCTCGATCAGCTTGCCGGAGCCGGTCATGATGAAATTCCCGTCCACGCCGGCCTCGCTGTCCTCGGGATAATCGAGGTCGAGAACCGGCTGCCCCGCGTAGATCCCGCAAGAAACCGCCGCAACGGGGTCGATCAGGGGGTCGGAAATCACGTCTCCCGCTTTCATGAGCTTGTTCACGGCAAGACGAAGCGCGACCCAGCCACCGGTGATCGCCGCGCACCGCGTGCCGCCATCGGCCTGAAGCACGTCACAGTCGACGGTGATCTGACGTTCTCCCAATGCGACGCGGTCGACGCCGGCCCGCAGGGAGCGCCCGATAAGGCGCTGGATCTCGACCGTCCGGCCGCCCTGCTTGCCGGTCGCGGCCTCACGGCGCATCCGGGTATTCGTCGCGCGCGGCAGCATGCCGTATTCTGCGGTAACCCATCCCAGTCCGGAGCCCTTGATGAAAGGCGGCACACGCTCCTCGATCGTCGCGGTGCACAGGACATGGGTTTCGCCGACCTTGATCAGGCAGGACCCTTCGGCATGTTTCGTAAAGCCGGTTTCGATTGAAACCGGGCGCATTTCACTTAGATGACGTCCAGAGGGTCGCATGGTATATCCTTTGCTTGGCGGCTTGGGGATACCGCCGCCAGAGGCTGCGATGCAACCCCGATTGACCTTCGTCGGCGGTGGGTTTTAATGGCACCCCGACCGGAAACAGGCACCGGACAGCAATGAACGATACCACGAAGCTTCTCGATGATCTCAACGATCGCTCACGCGAGGTGTTTCGGCTCATCGTCGAATCCTATCTCGATACGGGCGAGCCCGTCGGCAGCCGGAGCCTTACTCGAACGATGAGCGAAAAGGTCAGCGCCGCGACCGTTCGCAACGTGATGCAGGATCTGGAGTTCCTGGGCCTGCTCGACAGCCCCCATGTCAGCGCTGGACGGGTGCCCACGCAAATGGGTCTGCGCATGTTCGTGGACGGCCTGCTCGAGATGGGCGATCTGACGAGTTCGGACCGCGAAAAGCTCGACGCGACGCTGGGTGGCAATTCCGGGGATCTGGGCTCCATGCTGGACCGTGTCGGCGCCGCGCTCTCCGGCGTGACGCAAGGCGCGTCGCTGGTTCTGACGCCGAAACGCGAAGCGGCGCTGCGGCATATCGAGTTCGTGTCGCTGAGCCATGACCGCGTTCTGGTGGTACTGGTTTTTTCCGACGGTCATGTCGAGAATCGTCTCTTCGTCCCGCCACCGGGCCAGACCCCGAGTTCAATGCGCGAGGCAGCGAATTTCCTCAACGCCCTGATCGAAGGGCGGACGCTGTCCGAGGCGCGCAAGATCATCCAGACGGAGATCAGTACCCGCCGCCAGGAAATCGACCAGCTGGCCCGCGAGATGGTCGATAGCGGTCTTGCCGTGTGGGAGGGCGAAGATCACGATCCGGCCCGCTTGATTGTCCGGGGACGGTCGAATCTGTTGTCGGAAACCGGAGGAGAGGACGAGTTGGAGCGAATCCGGTCATTGTTCGACGACCTGGAGCGCAAGCGGGACATTGCCGAGTTCCTCCAATTGTCCGAGGAAGGCGACGGCGTGCGCATTTTTATCGGCTCCGAGAACAAACTTTTCTCACTTTCGGGTTCCTCTCTGGTGGTCTCTCCATATATGAACGCTGACCGAAAGATCATCGGCGCGGTGGGTGTGATCGGACCCACACGCCTCAATTACGGACGGATTGTGCCGATCGTGGATTACACGGCACAGCTGGTCGGAAAGCTGCTTTCCGACCGGAGTTAGAGGTTTAGAGATGGCAGAACCGAAGAACGACGATTTCCTGGACGATATCGAAAACGCCGAGGCCGAGGCGCATGCTGAGGATATGGCAGAAATCAGCGAGGAGGCCGCCGAGTTGGATGCATTGCGCGCTGAACGGGACGCACTCAAAGACAAGTTCATGCGCGCCCTCGCGGATGCCGAAAACGCGCGCAAGCGCGGGGAAAAGGCCCGCCGCGATGCCGAGCAATATGGCGGCTCCAAGCTGGCACGCGACATGCTGCCGGTCTACGACAACATGAAACGGGCGCTCGAAGCGGCCACGGAGGAGCAGAGGCAGGTTTCCGCCGCGCTGCTCGAAGGTGTCGAGCTCACGATGCGGGCGCTTCGTGACGTGTTTACCAAGCACGGGATCACGATCATCGCGCCTCAGGTCGGCGACAAGTTCGACCCGCAGGTGCATGAGGCGATGTTCGAGGCGCCGGTGCCCGGCACCAAGGCAGGCGAGATCATCCAGGTCTCGGGCGAAGGCTTCATGCTCCACGATCGCCTTCTGCGCCCCGCGCAGGTAGGCGTGTCCTCGATGCCGGCAAGCTGAGGCACGAAACAGCGAAACGAGAGGCGGTCAGGATCTGGCCGCCTCTTTCAGTTTGTAGATCAGTTCCAGCGCTTCACGCGGCGAAAGGTCATCAGGAAGGATCGTGTCGAGCAGTTTCTCGACCGCCGAGGATTTGGAGGCCGGAGGTGCGGGTGGAGGCGCGGCCGAGAACAAAGGAAGATCGTCGATCAACGCCTTTTGTTTACCGCCTTCGCGTTCGGACTTCTCCAATTGGTCCAGAACGACACGGGCGCGCTCGACCACCGAGGGCGGCAGACCAGCCAGCTGCGCAACCTGCACACCATAGGACCGATCGGCGGCGCCCCGGCGCACCTCGTGCAGAAAGATCACCTCGCCCTGCCATTCCTTGACGGCGACGGTTGCGTTCTCCACGCCGTCCAGAGATCCGGCCAGCGCGGTCAATTCGTGGTAATGCGTGGCGAATAGCGCCCGACAGCGGTTCTGCGCGTGTAGATGCTCGAGCGTTGCCCAGGCAATCGAAAGCCCGTCATAGGTAGCCGTGCCGCGCCCGATCTCGTCAAGGATGACCAGCGCGCGGTCGTCAGCCTGGTTGAGGATCGCCGCAGTCTCGACCATCTCGACCATGAAGGTCGATCGGCCGCGTGCCAGGTCATCGGATGCGCCAACGCGGCTGAAGATCTGGCTGACCAGCCCGATATGCGCGTCGTCTGCCGGGACGTAGCTGCCCATCTGGGCAAGCAGGGCAATCAAGGCGTTCTGGCGCAGGAATGTCGACTTACCGGCCATGTTGGGCCCGGTCAGCAGCCAGATCGCGGCAGACTCCTCGGCGCTGAGGTCGCAATCGTTCGCGATGAAGCTTTCCCCGCCTTTTTGGCGCAGGGCCATCTCGACCACGGGGTGACGGCCACCCTCGATGTTGAAAGCGCGCGAGCTGTCGACGCGGGGGCGGCACCAATTCTCGCCGCGTGCCAGATCGGCGAGGGCGGTAATCAGGTCAAGCTCCGCCAATCCGCGCGAGGCGGCGTTCAGACGTGCAGATTCGCCCAGAACAGCGGCTGCAAGCCTTTGGTAGAGCCGCTTTTCAATATCAAGCGCCTGGTTCCCCGCGTTCAGGATCCGCGTTTCGATCTCGCTCAGCTCAACCGTGGTGAAGCGAACCTGATTGGCCGTGGTCTGCCGGTGGATAAAGGTCTCTGACAGGGGTGGGGCCAGCATCTTGGTGGCGTGGGTCGAAGTCGTTTCGATGAAATAGCCAAGCACGTTGTTGTGCTTGATCTTCAAAGACGAGATGCCTGTGGCGTCGACGTATTTCTTTTGAAAGCCTGCGATGACGGACCGCCCCTCGTCGCGCAGGGTTCTCGCCTCGTCGAGATCCTCGTCAAAACCCGGCGCGATGAAACCGCCATCGCGTGCCAGAAGCGGTGGATCGGCGACAAGCGCGGTATCCAGAAGAGCCAGAAGGTCATCGAACCCGGTCAGGACATGCGTCGCCTCGGCCAGAAGCGTCGGCAACTCGGCACCGGATGTCATCTCGGCAATTGTCTCGGCTTGCGACAATGCGTTGCGCACTGCCGCAAGATCGCGTGGTCCGCCACGCTCCAACGCCAATCGCGACAGGGCGCGGTCCAGATCGGGTGTCTTGCGTAACGCTTCGCGCAAATCCGATGACATCACGCCATGATCAATGCAAAACCCTATGGCTTCGTGCCGCGCCCGGATCGTGTCGAGATTGCGGGACGGGCTCGACAAGCGTTGCTCCAGCAGGCGTCCTCCGCCCGGCGTCACGGTTCGGTCGATCGCCGATAGAAGCGACCCGGCCCGCCCTCCGGACAAGGACCGCGTGAGTTCGAGGTTGCGCCGCGTCGAGGCGTCGATGTGCACGGCCTTGTCCTGCGCTTCCTTCTGAGGCGGTTGCAGCAGGGGCAGTTTGCCCTTTTGCGTGATTTCCAGGTAATCGACCAAGGCGCCCATCGCCGAAATCTCGGCGCGGGTGAATGCCCCGAAAGCATCCAGTGTTTCGACACTGTACAAGGCACAAACGCGTTTTTCGCCCGCCGTGCTGTCAAAGGCGGCCCGGCCAACCGAGGTGAGGGGAAGGCCCAGATCCTCGGCGATTGGGCGTACCGCCTCCTCGCCGCTTTTCGTCACGATCAATTCCGCCGGGGCCAATCGCGCCAGTTCGGGACTCAGCCGCTCGGGTGTGACCGCGCAGACATGAAAGGCACCGGTCGAAATATCGGCCCAGGCGATCGCGGCCTCGTCGCGGATCTGAGCGAAACTTGCCAGGAAATTGTGCCGCCGCGCCTCGAGCAGCGAATCCTCGGTCAGCGTTCCGGGGGTCACCAGGCGCACCACGTCGCGTTTCACCACCGACTTCGAGCCGCGCTTCTTGGCCTCGGCGGGGCTTTCCATCTGCTCGCAGACCGCAACCCGGAAACCCTTGCGGATCAGCGTCAAAAGATATCCCTCGGCCGAATGCACGGGCACCCCGCACATGGGGATGTCCTCGCCCTCATGCTTGCCGCGCTTGGTCAGGGCAATGTCCAACGCCTCGGCCGCAAGGACCGCATCGTCAAAGAACATCTCGTAGAAATCGCCCATGCGATAGAACAGCAGTGCATCTGCATGGGCCTGCTTGATCTCGAGAAACTGCGCCATCATGGGCGTGACGGTGGACAAGGGCATCTCCATCTGAGCCGGGGGGCGGAACCGCTGGCGACCTTACAAATCCGCCCGCTGCGACGAAAGGCGAAAACGCATGAGAGTTGAGGCAGGCCATCCCCTGCGCTATGACGCCTCAGCCCCGCCTCGAACTGACATGCCGGAGACCCAATGCCCAAAGCCAAAATCACCAAGGAAGAGGCGTTGGCCTTTCACCTCGAGCCGACCCCTGGAAAGTGGGAGGTACAGGCCACGGTACCGATGACGACACAGCGGGATCTGAGCCTGGCTTATTCCCCCGGAGTGGCCGTGCCCTGCGAGGCGATCGCCGCGAATCCTGAAACGGCCTATGACTATACCAACAAGGGCAACCTTGTGGCGGTGATCTCGAACGGGACCGCCGTGCTGGGTCTCGGCAATCTCGGCGCGCTTGGCTCCAAGCCGGTGATGGAGGGGAAGTCGGTCCTCTTCAAGCGGTTCGCCGACGTGAATTCCATCGACATCGAACTGGATACCGAGGACCCGGACGAATTCTGCCGGGCGGTAAAGCTGATGGGGCCGACATTCGGCGGCATCAACCTTGAGGACATCAAGGCGCCCGAATGTTTCATTATCGAGCAGCGCCTCAAGGAAGAGATGGATATTCCCGTCTTCCACGACGACCAGCACGGAACGGCGGTGATCTGCGCGGCCGGGCTGATCAATGCCTTGCAGCTGAGCGGGAAGAAGATCGAGGACGTCCGGATCGTCCTGAACGGGGCAGGGGCCGCGGGCATCGCCTGTATCGAATTGCTCAAGTCGATGGGCGCGCGGCACGAGAACTGTATCGTCTGCGACACCAAGGGCGTGATCTACCAGGGCCGTACCGAGGGCATGAACCAGTGGAAATCGGCCCATGCGGTGAACACCGAACTGCGGTCGCTGGAAGAGGCGATGAAGGGGGCCGACGTGTTTCTTGGCGTTTCGGTTAAGGGCGCGGTAACGCAGGACATGGTCGCGTCGATGGCCGATAACCCCGTGATCTTCGCGATGGCGAACCCCGACCCCGAAATTACGCCCGAAGAGGCGCATGAGGTTCGCATGGATGCCATCGTGGCGACGGGGCGAAGCGATTACCCCAACCAGGTCAACAATGTCCTTGGGTTTCCATACCTGTTCCGGGGTGCGCTCGACATCCATGCGCGGGCCATCAATGACGAGATGAAGATCGCCTGCGCCCACGCGCTGGCCCAGCTGGCGCGCGAGGATGTGCCCGATGAAGTCGCGGTGGCCTATGGCAAATCGTTGACCTTCGGGCGCGACTACATCATCCCGACCCCGTTCGACCCGCGACTGATCCATCGCATTCCGCCGGCGGTGGCCAAGGCCGGAATGAATACCGGCGCGGCGCGGCGCCCGATCATCGACATGGAGGCTTATGAACTGAGCCTCAAGACCCGGATGGATCCGACTGCGAGCATCCTGCGCGGTCTCAGCGCGCGCGCGCGTCAGGCGCAGGCGCGGATGATCTTCGCAGAGGGCGACGACCCCCGCGTGCTGCGTGCGGCCGTCACCTACCAGCGGTCGGGTTTTGGCAAGGCTTTGGTGGTCGGTCGTCAGGACGACGTGAAGGCCAAGCTCGAAGCCGCCGGTCTTGGCGATGCCGTGCGCGAGATCGAGGTGGTCAACGCGGCCAATACCGCGCATCTCGAAACCTACAAGGATTTTCTCTACAAGCGGCTGCAGCGCAAGGGGCATGACCAGAAGGACATTCACCGCCTTGCTGCGCGTGACAGACATGTCTTTTCCGCGCTGATGCTGGCGCATGGGCACGGCGACGGCCTGGTGACCGGGGCCACACGGAAATCGGCGCATGTGCTGGACCGGATCAATGACGTGTTCGATGCCGATGCCGCGCATGGGGCGGCGGGGATCACCGCGCTGCTCCACAAGGGTCGGATCGTGCTGATCGGCGACACGCTTGTGCATGAATGGCCCGATGCCGAGGACCTGGCAAATATCGCTGAACGCGCAGCCGATGTCGCCCGTCACATGGGGCTGGAGCCGCGCGTGGCTTTCGTCAGTTTTTCGACCTTCGGCTATCCGGTGTCGGAACGCGCGGAAAAGATGCACCGCGCGCCCAAGGTTCTCGAAGCGCGCGGCGTCGATTTCGAGTTCGAGGGAGAGATGACGGTGGATGTCGCCCTGAATGCGCGCGCGCAGGAGGCCTATCCCTTTTCGCGCCTGACCGGCCCGGCGAACATCCTGATCGTTCCGGCCCGCCACTCTGCCTCGATCTCCGTCAAGCTGATGCAGGAGATGGGCGGCGCCAATGTCGTCGGGCCGATCCTGACGGGCCTCGGCAAGGCGATCCAGATCTGCTCGACTGTCTCGACAGCAAACGACATCCTCAACATGGCCGTTCTCGCGGCCAGCGATATTGGCGGCTGACATGGCGATCTGGAATCTGGGATCGATCAATGCCGACATGGTTTATTCGGTCCCGCACCTGCCGGCGGCTGGCGAGACCCTGGCGGCGCAAGATCTGGCCCGGTTCCTGGGTGGCAAGGGCGCCAACATGTCCGTCGCCGCCGCCCGCGCGGCGGCCCATGTGCGCCATGTCGGGGCCGTTGGGCGCGACGGTACCTGGGCGGTGGACCGGTTGATGGAATACGGCGTGGACACCCGCCATATCGCGGTCATCGACGTACCGACTGGCCATGCCATTATCGCTGTGGAACCTGGAGGAGAGAACCAGATCCTTCTCTATCCCGGGGCGAATCGCGCTCTTTCGATCGACCTGTTGACAGCGGCCCTCTCGGCTGCGCGGCCGGGCGACACGTTGGTGTTTCAGAACGAAACGAATCTTCAGCTTGAAGCCGCTGGTTTGGGGCGCGAACTGGATCTGCGGGTCGTCTATGCGGCCGCGCCCTTTGAGGCCGAGGCGGTTCAGGCCGTGTTGCCGCATCTCGATCTTCTGATCCTCAATGCCGTCGAAGCTGAACAGCTTCAAAAGGAGACCGGACTATCGCCCGACGCCTTGCCCGTCGCCGAGGTCATCGTTACGCTGGGCGCCGAGGGTGCTCGGTACTTCGAGACTGGATCGGGACAATCTCAGCATTTCCCGGCGCACAAGGTCACGGCGGTTGATACAACTGGCGCGGGTGACACCTTTACCGGATACGTGATTGCCGGGCTCGATCGCGGGCTTCCCATGCCGCAGGCCATAGCGCAGGCCATGCGCGCAGCGGCCATCATGGTGACCCGGCATGGCACGGCGGATGTCATACCGGATCTGAAAGACGTTCAGGATACCGTTCTGTCCTAGCTGCCGACGAAGGGGGCGTCGGAACCCCACAATTGACGCACACGCGCATCGCGCCGGCAGGCTTCCCGATACGCCTTGTAGGCTTGCGCCTGTCGTTTGGGGCCGAACCGCGTGAAGACGAGCGTACTGCCCTTGTAGTAATCCTGATGATAGTCTTCGGCGGTGTAGAACGGTCCTTTGTCCAGGATTGGCGTCACGATCTTCTGGCCCAACGCGCGTTGCGCCTCGGCCTTGGCCTGTTCGGCAAGGGCCTTTTCCTGCTGGTCAGAGACGAAAATCGCCGTGCGATAGCTGTTTCCCCGATCGCAGAACTGGCCGCCCGGGTCAGTGGGATCGACCGAGCGAAAGAACAGGTCCAGAAGTTTCGCGCGCGAAACCTTTGCGGGATCGAACCGGATCTCTACCGCTTCGTAATGCCCGGTGCCACCGCGGGTGACGTCCTTGTAGGTCGGGTTCTCGACCGTGCCACCGGTATATCCCGACACGACCTCCTTCACCCCGCGAACGGATTCGAAATCGGCCTCGACGCACCAGAAACAGCCTCCGGCGACCGTCAGCACTTCTGTTTGCGCGGCCGACGCTGGCTGACAGCGGACTACGGCCGTGAGCGAAATCAGAACGAATAGCGCGATTGGTTTGACGTTGTCTGCCCATGTCATCTGAAGCTCCTTTCCCGCAACCTGCCAGGGGTTTCTCTGCCAAAGCCTGCCAAGGGCACCCGAGTCTCACAAGCCACTGTCATCCAATGTCACGCGCTGGTGATGGGTGTTTATCTGCTTGGCCCGGCACAATCTCCGGACTAGCGTGCGCGAAAATACGGGGAGAAACTCATGAAGATCGCGATGTGGTCGGGGCCGCGCAACCTGTCGACCGCCATGATGTACAGCTTCGGCGCACGCACGGATTGTGCCGTTATCGACGAGCCGTTCTATGCCGCCTATCTCGCGATGACGGGGCTGGAGCATCCCATGCGCGAGGAGATCCTGGCCGCGCAGCCCCAGGATCCCGCGAAGGTCGCTGCGCAGCTTGCTGGACCAAACCCGGGTGCCAGGCCCTTCTGGTACCAGAAACACATGACCCAGCACATGATTCCCGGTGTTCCGCGCGACTGGATGCGCGGGGCGGTGAACGTGTTTCTCATCCGCCATCCCGCCCGCGTTATCGCAAGCTATGGCGCGAAGCGCGAGAACCCCACACTGGACGATATCGGGTTTTGGCAGCAGGCAGACCTGTTCGATGAGGTCGAAAGCTGGGGCGGAGATCCCGTCGTGATCGACAGCCACGATATTCGGGAGAACCCCGCTGTCATGCTTGAGATGCTTTGCGACCGGATCGGGGTGCCTTGGTCGCCCAGGATGCTCCACTGGCCCAAGGGCGGGCATCCGGATGACGGAGTCTGGGCCGCGCATTGGTACGGGTCTGTCTGGAATTCCACCGGTTTCGCAGGTCCCGAAGGCGATCTGCCCGAGGTGTCCGATGCGCTGCGGCCCGTTCTTGATGCGGCCATGCCCCACTACAAGAAAATGCGCGCGCACCGCCTGATTCCGGGCTGAGGTTCCCCGGACCGCGTCATGCAATTCTGCCATATTTCCCCAAAATCGCCTTGAGGGGGATAACCCGATGGTTGCATGACAGGAGCCATCGGCGTCAAAATGCCATCAAAGCGCTGTGGAAACAGCACGTTCGAGCAGGACAACAATGGGCTACAATATCAGCGATGTCGGGGGCGAAACCTCCGGCGGAATCGATGTATGGGAAGCGACCCTGGACCTGAACCTTTCGAGGGCGACTACGGTCAGCGGTGATTTCGACGTGGTCTTCACCTTGGGTGGTGGCGGATCGTCCGGGGAGGCCACTGGCGGATACAGCTTCTCGGGATTGTCGAATCCGAGCCTTGGGTCGTTGTCGTCAAATTCGACGACTGGCGAGTACACCTTCACGGCGGACTGGAGCGCGATCCTTGCGACCGGAAGCGATCAGGTCGTCAGCTTTACGGTCACCGGGACGAGCGGCGGAAACTCCGACACGGATACGGTGAACATCAACCTTCTGATCTGCGTGACCCGCGGTACGCACATCGAAACGATCCGTGGTCAGGTTCCGGTCGAAGATCTTGCTATTGGCGATCTGGTTGTCACGCTCGACGGTGCGCCGGAACCCGTCCGCTGGATCGGCGCGCGCAGGGTAAGTGCGGCGGAACTTCTGGCCGATCCGTCCAAGCGGCCGATCCGCTTCGAGGTCGGCGCGCTCGGCCCCGGTCGTCCGTCCAGGGCTCTTAGCGTCTCGCAGCAGCACCGCATGTATCTTGCAGATTGGCGGGCGCAGCTTTTGTTCGGCGAGGATCAGGTCCTGCTTCCCGCCAAGAGCCTGATCAATGACAGCACGATCCGAAGGGACGACTCGGTGACGGATGTCGAGTATTTCCACATTCTGTTCGATACGCACCAGATCATCTTCACCGACGGCGCCCCGACGGAGAGTTTCCATCCCGGGGCCTACACGCTGAACGAACTCGATCCGGCCGCACGGGCGGAACTGTTGGAAATGTTCCCCGAACTGGAACGGGACGACGGCTATGGCGATACCGCGCGCGCAGCGCTTCGGCCCTGGGAGGCCGAGTTGCTGGGCGAAGCGGCAGTCCCCGAGATTTCGGCATGAGCCGCCTTGTCGACAGTGAGGGGCGGCCTCTGCCCGATGTCGAAGTACCCTCTCCCGAAAAGCTGCGAATCTACGGCGATATGAGCTTTCTGGCTTTCCGCAGTCACCGGCACACCCGGATGAGCGTCGGGCAGCTTCGAAATTATCTGGAACCGGCCATCGAATTCGGGCAATTTCGCGTGTTCCGCTTCGACGATGTGCCGCGTGCGATGATCACTTGGGCCTATATGGGGCCGGGCAGCGCCGGTAAACTGATCAGGGGTGAACCCCTGGAACCCGCCGACTGGCGCTCGGGGCCGGATCTGTGGGTGATCGACCTGATCGCGCCCTACCGGCGGCTGACGGGGCAGCTGGTGCGCTGGATGATGGTGCGCGGCAATTTCGCCGAACGGGAGTTCTGGTTCCGACGCGTGGGCGACGCCAACGAGACGCGGCGCATCGTTCACATAGATTTCGAAGCCGAGAAGCTGTCCCGTATCTATTCCACGGAGGAATTCCTCAAAACGCTGGGCTAGTCGATCTCCGCCAGGGTCAGCGGACAGCGTTCTCCGCCGTAGAAACTGTCCAGAACTTCGGAAAAGACTTGGGGTGCCCCTGGAACCGCTTCGAACAATGTCATCGAAGAGCGAAGTTTCATGGCATCCACGCCGCCCAGAATGCTTTCGGCTGACTCGCCAGAATGCGACAGCATGAGCCGGCTTGCCTGCGTCAGTCTCTCCCGCAAGACCGGATGCGCCAGGTAGGCAGCGGCGGCGTCAACATCGTCCAGCCCATAGCGCTTGGCCGTGCCCGAGCGCCCCAGGGCCGAGAGTTGCGGAAAGACGAACCACATCCAGTGAGTCGTCTTGCGTCCTTGCTCAAGCTCGGACAGGACCGCGGGCCAGACGCGGTCCTGTGCCGACAGGAACAGATCGGCGTCCACCTCAGCCCTTGGTGCGGCGGTCGCGCGTGGCGAGCAGCCGCAGCCGCAGCGCGTTCAGCTTGATGAAGCCGGCGGCATCCTTCTGGTCGTAGGCGCCTGCATCTTCCTCGAAGGTCACGTGGCTTTCGGAATAGAGCGAGTAGTCGGACCAACGTCCGACGGTCGAGGCGAGCCCCTTGTATAGACGTACGCGCACGGTGCCGGTGACGTATTCCTGGCTCTTGTCGATGGCGGCCTGCAGCATCTCGCGCTCGGGGCTGAACCAGAAGCCGTTGTAGATCAGCTCGGCATATTGCGGCATCAGCTGATCCTTGAGGTGCATGGCGCCGCGATCCATCGTGATCGACTCGATCCCACGATGGGCCTCGAGCAGGATGGTGCCGCCCGGCGTCTCATAGATCCCGCGCGATTTCATGCCCACGAACCGGCCCTCGACCAGATCCAGGCGGCCGATGCCGTGCTTGCGGCCATATTCGTTCAGCGCGGTCAGGATGGTGGCCGGGCTCATCGCCTCACCATTGATGTTGACCGGGTCGCCCTTTTCAAAGCCGATCTCGATATACTCGGCCTCGTTTGGCGCGTCCTCGGGGTGAACCGTGCGCTGATAGACGTAATCGGGCGCCTGTACTGCCGGGTCTTCCAGGACCTTGCCCTCGGACGAGGTGTGCAGCAGGTTCGCATCGACCGAAAAGGGCGCCTCGCCGCGCTTGTCCTTGGCGATCGGGATCTGATGCTGCTCGGCGAATTCCAGCAGCTTGGTCCGGCTGGTCAGGTCCCATTCCCGCCAGGGCGCGATCACCTTGATCTCGGGGTTGAGCGCATAGGCCGACAGTTCGAACCGCACCTGGTCGTTGCCCTTGCCGGTCGCGCCGTGGGCGACGGCATCCGCGCCGGTTTCTGCCGCGATCTCGATCAGGCGCTTGGAAATCAACGGCCGCGCGATCGAGGTGCCCAGCAGGTAGAGTCCTTCATAGACTGCGTTGGCCCGGAACATGGGGAAGACGAAATCGCGCACGAATTCCTCGCGAACATCCTCGATATAGATGTTCTCGGGCTTGATCCCCAGCATCTCGGCCTTCTTGCGCGCCGGATCCAGTTCCTCGCCCTGGCCCAGATCGGCGGTGAAGGTCACGACCTCGCACCCGTACTCCGTTTGCAGCCACTTCAGGATGATCGAGGTATCGAGGCCACCGGAATAGGCCAGAACAACTTTCTTGGGCGCGGACATCTGACTTCCCTTCATGCGAATGACGGCTCGGCACTAGCGGGTTTCCGTGGTAGGAGCAAGCTGCGAGCGTTGACAAGCCAGGTCGAGCCGGACGATCATGCAAAGGTTGTAATTGGTAAAGGGTATGCGGTTTGCTTGGAATAAAGATACTGACCCATTCTATCGGGATGGTCATTCGCAATTTCAAACAGGCCCTCCAGTTATCGTTACTGCTCGGCCTTTTCGGAATTTCAGTACTTCTCCTTTTGTCATGGGCCATGGGGTCATTCGAAGCGAGCTGGAATTTCATGGTCACACCGGATCAGGGTGGAGGCTCGAATGAAACTCACAGACCGACACCTGGCGTTGTCCTGACCCTGTTTCTGGTCCTGGTCGTCACATCCGCTTGGATCGTTGTTTCGTGGCACCGCTTCATCTTGCTGGAGGAACGGCCTCAGGGATGGTTGCCCCCGTTGCGACCCAAACGCTTGGCATTCTAGATCGGACAGCTTTTCGTTCTGTTCATTCTGACAGTGATCGGATTCATCCCGTATTTCATGCTGATCATCGTACTGGCTGATTTGAGGGGTGAACTGGGTTTCATCGTCAGCATCGCCTTCTCCGCCGTTTTCCTTCTGGTTCTTATGCTTGGGTTCGCGCGCCTGGCCACACGTTACCCGCGCAGGCAATCGGCGCGGAATTGACTCTTGACGGCGCTTGGAAGGCAACCGGAGACTCCACCCTCACGCTGGTCGTGCTTGGGGCCGCGACGGCCTTGTTCCAGTTCATTCTCCAGTATCTATTCGGCGCCATTGCCCTGATTCCGATGGTCGGGCCCCCTCTGGTGTTCATCCCGTCGATCCTCATCTTGCCGCTCGTGAATGCCAGTATTCTCTCCACCATGTACGGGGTATTTGTCGAGGGTCGCTCCCTGAACTGATCCGGGCCACGAATTCCTTGCCTGTGCTCAACGGATGCGGCAAGGAACCGGGCATGAGCGATTTCCATACCCGTGCCCGCGCCGCCGAAGCCGCGATGCGCAGCGTTTTCGAGCCGACGCCGCTGCAACGCAACGTTCATCTGTCCGAGCGTTACGACGCCGATATATGGCTCAAGCGCGAGGATCTCAGCCCGGTCCGCTCCTACAAGATCCGCGGCGCTTTCAACGCCATGCGCAAGCAGGAGGGGCGTGACCTCTTCGTCTGCGCCAGCGCCGGAAATCATGCGCAGGGCGTGGCCTTCATGTGCCGGCACATGGGTGTGCGTGGGGTGATCTTCATGCCGGTGACGACGCCACAGCAGAAGATCCAGAAGACCCGCATGTTTGGCGGGGACCAGGTCCAGATCCACCTGATCGGCGACTATTTCGACGATACGCTGGCCGCTGCCCGCGACTGGTGCACGCGCGAGGGCGGTCATTTCCTGTCGCCTTTCGACGATGATGACGTGATCGAAGGGCAGGCCTCTCTGGCGGTCGAGATCGAGGAGCAGCTGGGCGGTGTGCCTGATCATGTCGTCCTGCCAGTCGGCGGCGGCGGCATGTCGGCCGGCGTGGCGACCTGGTTCGGCGACCGGACCCATTGCCTGTTCGTCGAGCCCGCGGGCGGGGCCTGCCTCAGGTCTGCGATCGCGGCGGGGCATCCGGTGACGCTCGACCATGTCGATACCTTCGTGGATGGTGCTGCCGTGGGGCGGATCGGCGAGAAACCTTTTGCCCTGCTTCGGGACAGGCCGCTGTCGGACATGTTCGTGCTCTCCGAAGACCGCATCTGCACCACGATCATCGAGATGTTGAATGTCGAGGGCATCGTTCTGGAACCCGCCGGGGCGCTTGCCATTGAGGCGATCGCAGATGTTCAGAGCTTCATCCGGGGCCGCAGCGTGGTCTGCGTGACCTCGGGCGGCAATTTCGATTTCGAGCGACTGCCCGAGGTCAAGGAGCGCGCCCAGCGGTATTCGGGCGTCAAGAAGTACTTCCTGCTGCGTCTGCCGCAACGGCCCGGCGCGCTGCGCGATTTCCTGGACATCCTGGGCCCCGAGGACGACATCGCACGATTCGAGTACATGAAAAAGTCGGCACGCAATTTCGGATCCGTGTTGATCGGAATCGAAACCTCGAAACCCGAGAATTTCGTGCGTCTCTTCGCCCATCTCGACGATGCCGGGTTCACCTACACCGACATAACCAGAGACGAGACCTTGGCGCAGTTCGTTATCTGAGGATCAGCCAGTTCGCGGCAGCCCGGCAAGAAAGGCTGCCTTGGACCTTTCGTAATCATCGACGATCTCAAGGATATCCACGGCCTCGGGGCATCCGCAGGCAGCGATGCGTTCTCCTTCCTGGCAGAGCCGCGAAAAACTCTGAAAGCCGAGGGAAAGCGCGCTGCCCTTGAGAAAGTGAAGGTCCCGGTCCAACCTGCTCCTGCCGGTGTCGCACCTGAGACGGAGCATGACCTCCTCGACCTCCTCGAGGAACAGCGCGACCACTTCTTCGAAATCCTCTGCGCCCACCTCGCCGCGAAGCTGCGTGACGCGGGACCAGTCAATCATCGGTTCGACCTCCATCCGGTTCACCTCGTCATACGAAGAGGGCGGTAAAAACCCGGTTAAACCGCGACGGATCATCCGGAGGGTCCCGATTCACAGGGCGTTAAGTCCCTGGCGCATAATGTCCGGCAGTGTTCGATCTTTCAGTATGAGTGGGACCAGTGAAGGCGGTGCAGGGCAAGGACACCGAATCCCAGGCCACGCGAAAAATGGCCGCGATCAGGCGGGTCCTGGTCGTCGACGACAGCCGCCTCCAACGCCGCATCCTCACCAGCTCGCTCAAGAAATGGGGGTTCGAGGTGACCGAGGCGGAGAGCGGCGAGGCGGCGATGAAGATCTGTACGAAAGAACCGCCCGACCTTATCCTCAGTGACTGGGTAATGCCGGGCATGAGCGGGCTGGAGTTCTGCCGCGCATTCCGCGCGATCGAACGGCCGGGATACACCTATTTCATCCTGCTGACATCGAAGAGCGAAAAGAACGAGGTGGCCCAGGGGCTGGATGCCGGGGCCGACGACTTCCTGATCAAGCCCGTCGATTCCGACGAGTTGCGCGCCCGGATCTCGGCCGGGGACAGGATCCTGGGGATGCAGCATGAATTGTCGGCCAAGAACCAGCTGATCGAACACGCGCTGGAGGAGTTGAGGCTTGCTCATGACGCCATCGACAAGGACCTGATCCAGGCCCGCAAGATCCAGGAATCGCTTGTGCCCGAGCTTTCGCGCACCTTCGGCACATCCCGTGTCAGTCTTCTGCTGAAACCCTGCGGTCATATCGGTGGCGATCTCGTCGGGATGTTCTCTCCGGATGTGAACAGAGTCGGTTTCTACAGTATCGATGTCTCGGGCCACGGTATCACCTCGGCGATGATGACGGCGAGACTGGGCAGTTACCTGTCCAGTCAGCACTTCGACCAGAACCTCGCGATGGAGCGTCGGTTCAACCGGTTCTTCGCATTGAAACCGCCCGAAGAGGTCGCCGCGACCTTGAACGCCCGGTTGCTGGCGGATACCGGGATCGAGGAATATTTTACCATGGCCTATGCGGTGGCCGACCTGCGCAGCGGGGCGGTCAAGATGGTGCAGGCAGGACACCCGCATCCGCTTCTGTTGCGGCGTGATGGCACGGCAGAGTTTCTTGGTCAGGGTGGGGTGCCCATCGGCCTTTTGCCCGACGTGCCGTTCACCCGGTTCGAGACAGTGATGCAACCTGGAGACCGGCTGCTTCTTTACTCCGACGGTTTCACCGAATGCCTGTTGGAGAACGGGGAAATGCTGGAGCCCGAGGGCTTGCTGGAGCTTGTCCGCAACTGCGATCCCGACCGCGGCGGTCAGGAGTTTCTTGACGACCTGTTCTGGCGCCTCTCCCAGGTCATGTCGCCACAGCACGGGATGGAAGACGATGTTTCGGCCACGTTCTTCGAATTCGAGAGCGCGTGCGCCTAAAGGGCGAATCTCTGTGCGAACCATCGGTCGCCCGCGTTACCCAACCGCTTGGCAGCCTCCTTCGGGGCCATCCACAAGGCTTCGTGGTCGGGCTCGACCGGGTCGCCCATTCGGAACAGCGGGCGCGCGATGTAGATATGGCAGATCTTCTCGGCCCAGAGATCGTATTCCGGCATGTAGACGAACCGCCGGAACGCCCCCAGCCTGCGCGGCGCGCCAATGCGCCAGCCTGTTTCCTCGTGGACCTCGCGATGCAGGGCGGCCAAAGCCGACTCGCCCGGATCTATGCCGCCGCCGGGAAGTTGCAGGTCCGGGACAGGCGACATCTGGCAGGTCAGAAGAAGCTTGCCATTGCGCGGCAGCAGCGCATAGGCCCCGGCGCGCCTTGTGTATCGCCGATCCCCCCGGGGGCGTTCACCGAAGCGACGGATCATGCGGACCCCCTTTCAACCCTGCTTGCCGGTATTATATGGACGCGGTATGCCAACCCGTGGCGTTGAAGGAAACCCCATGTCTTTCGGATCCAAAATCGCGTGGGACGATACCGTCCTGCCCTTCCAACTCGATGTCTCGGACATGCGCGGGCGCGTGGCGCGTCTCGATGGTGTCCTCGACGGCATCCTGAAACAGCATGACTACCCGCCCCAGGTCGAGGCGCTGGTCGCCGAGATGGCGCTGCTGACCGCGCTGATCGGCCAGACGATCTCCCTGCGGTGGAAGCTGTCGCTGCAAGTGCAGTCCAAGGGTCCGGTGCGCATGATCGCCACCGACTACTTCGCGCCGAAGGCCGAAGGAGAGCCCGCACGGATTCGCGCCTATGCCAGCTTCGATGCCGACAGAATAGCCCAGGGTGCGCCCTTCGATCAGGTGGGCGAAGGGTATTTCGCGATTCTCATCGACCAGGGCAAGGGCACGACCCCCTACCAGGGCATCACGCCCCTGGCCGGGGACTCGCTCAGCAAATGCGCCGAGGCCTATTTCGCGCAGTCCGAGCAGTTGCCGACGCGTTTCGCGCTCAGCTTCGGCAAGTCGACCGAGCGTGGCGGGGGCGAACATTGGCGTGCCGGTGGCGTGATGCTTCAGCACATGCCCAAGGCGTCGCCCTTTGTCGCGACCTCGCAGGGTGAGGGCGGGATCCTCAAGCCCGAGGATCTGATCGATGGCGAAGCCGGCGAGAACTGGAACCGGGTCAACATCCTGCTCGACACGGTAGAGGATCTGGAACTCATCGGGCCGTCGGTGGAGCCGACGGAGCTTCTCGTTCGGCTGTTTCACGAAGAACAGCCACGCGTCTACGATTCGCAACCGGTGCGCTTTGGCTGCACCTGTTCCGAGGACCGGGTGCGCCAGAGCCTGTCGATCTATTCGGCCCGCGACATCGAGAAGATGACCACGGATGAGGGCACCGTAACCGCAGACTGCCAGTTCTGCGGGGCGCATTACGTGCTCGATCCCGAAACCGTCGGCTTCGAGGCGGATCAGGACAACGGTGACTGACTGGGCAGACAGGATAAAGGCGGCCTTGCACCGCCCGGGGATCAGGTCGAGCGATTTCGACCTGAACCCCGAGGTGGAGATGCCGCTGAATCGCAAGCTGCGCCCGGCCGGTGTTCTCGTTCCGATTTCCCTGGTCGAGGATGAACCGCGGCTGATTCTGACGAAACGCTCCTCGGCGCTGAAACACCATCCGGGCCAGATCGCCTTTCCTGGTGGCAAGCAGGACGACGGCGATGCCGACGTGACTGCCGCCGCCCTGCGCGAGGCGCATGAGGAGATCGGCCTGCCGCGTGACTTGCCCGAGGTTCTGGGTCATCTGCCCACGCATGAAACGGTGACTGCCTTCATGGTGACACCGGTGGTGGCCGTGCTGCGCGAAAGCTTTGATATCGTGCCGGAACCGGGCGAGGTCGAGGAGGTCTTCTCGGTTCCGCTCGTTCATGTGCTCGACCCCGACCGCTACTCGGTGCAGTCTCGGCGCTGGCGCGGGCAGAGGCGCTATTATTACACCGCGCCTTTCGGCCCGTATTACATCTGGGGCGCGACCGCCCGGATGCTGCGCGGGCTGGCGGCCCGCATGACACCATGACAAACCTCACGGATCCTTGGGTAAGCCACCCCGCCACGCAAGCGGTCTGTCGGGCCCTGACAGATGACGGCGCTCAGGCGCTGTTCGTAGGCGGATGCGTGCGCAACGCGCTTCTGGGCGTCGCCGTTTCCGATATCGACATCACAACCGACGCCCGGCCCGAGCGCGTTGTACGGCTGGCCGAGAAGGCCGGGATCAAGGCGGTTCCGACGGGGATCGACCACGGGACCGTCACGCTGGTGCGCGATGGCATTCCGCATGAGGTCACGACCTTCCGCCGCGATGTCGAGACCGACGGCCGCCGCGCCGTGATCGCCTTCTCCACCCGGATCGAGGAGGATGCCGCCCGCAGGGATTTCACGATGAACGCGCTTTATGCGCGCCCGGATGGCACGGTTCTGGACCCGCTCGGCGGCATGGACGATCTGCGCGCCCGGCGCGTGCGGTTCATCGGCAATGCGCAGGATCGCATCCGCGAGGATTATCTGAGATCGCTCAGATATTTCCGTTTCCATGCATGGTACGGCGACCCAGAGGCAGGATTCGACCCCGAGGCGCTGGCCGCCATCGCCGCCGATCTGGACGGGTTGGACCGGCTCTCTCGTGAACGGGTCGGGCATGAGATGATCAAGTTGCTCGCCGCCCCCGATCCAGCCCCTTCGGTTGCCGCGATGCGCAGCACCGGTGTCCTGGCCCATCTTCTTCCGGGGGCGGATGACCGGGCGCTTGCTCCGCTGGTTCATCTGGAAACTCTGGCGGGAACCGGGCCCGACGGCCTTCGCCGCCTGGCGGCGCTGGGTGAGGATCTGACCCCGGCCCTGCGCTTGAGCAAGGCCCAGGCCCGCCGTATCGAGCGGATGCGCGAGGCAGCCATCGGAGCGGCGAGCGCGTCCGAACTGGGCTATCGCCTCGGATCGGATCTGGGGTACGACGCGCTTTTGTTGCGGTGCGCCTTGTTCGAGCGGGCATGGCAAACGGATTGGAAACAGGCTCTGACAAGGGGTGAGTCCGCCGAATTCCCGCTGTCGGCCCGCCATCTCATGCCACGCTTGCAGGGCCCCGAGCTTGGCGCGGAACTGGCGCGGCTCGAAGCGCTCTGGATCGATTCAGGCTTTACCCTGGGCCGGGCCGAGTTGCTATCGCGGGCGAAGTAGCATTCCGGGACCAAAAGGGGTGACAGGGTTGCACCTTTGCGGTAGTCCTGAACAGGTTACATGAATGGGAGGGATGCGAATGTATCGCGGGATCTGGTTCCAGTAAAACCGGTCTGACCGAACTCGCGCAGGGCGGATGCATTTGGTCCGCCTCAGTTCGCATGTCGTTGTTTCCGCTCGATTGGAGCACCTTCCATGTTCCGTTTTTTTGAAAACCTCGTCGATCCCTTCGTTTCCTATGAAGAGAAGGACGCGCCGCCGACGCGGTTGTGGCCCTTCATGCTGGACTATTCCCGTCCGTTCTTTCGCGTCTTTTTCTGGACCGCGATCCTGTCGATCGTTGTTGCCGGGGTCGAGATCGCGCTCATCTCCTACATGGGTCGCGTGGTCGACCTGCTCTCGGGCGCGCCCGAACAGGTGTGGGAGGTGTATGGGACCGAACTGATCCTGATGGCGCTGTTCGTGCTGTTCCTGCGTCCCGCGATTCATGTGCTCGACGTCCTGCTGCTGAACAACGCGATCCTGCCGAACTATGGTACGCTTTACCGCTGGCGCTCGCACAAGCATGTGCTGCGCCAATCCGTCGGCTGGTTCGAAAACGATTTCGCGGGCCGCATCGCCAACAGGATCATGCAGACCCCACCGGCGGCGGGCGAGGTGATCTTTCAGGTGTTCGACGCGATCTCCTTCTCGCTGGCTTACCTGGTGGGCGCGGCGATCCTGCTGACGGCGGCCGATCCCCGTTTGCTGATCCCCCTGCTGATCTGGTTCGTGTTCTATGCCCTTCTCGTCCGCTGGACGGTGGCGCGCGTGGGTCCGGCGTCGCAGGCGGCGTCGGATGCGCGCTCCACCGTCACCGGTCGGGTGGTGGACAGTTACACGAATATCCACTCGGTCAAGATGTTCGCCCATCATTCCCGCGAACTCGATTATGCCAAGGAGGCCATCGAGGAGACGCGCCGCACCTTCCAGGTCGAGATGCGGATCTTCACCATCATGGACGCCGTGCTTGTCACGCTGAACGGTGTGCTGATCGTCGGTGTCGTCGGCTGGGCCATCGCGCTCTGGATTCAGGGCGAGGCCTCGGTCGGGGTGGTCGCGGCGGCGACGGCGCTGACCCTGCGGCTGAACGCGATGACCGGCTGGATCATGTGGGCGCTGACCAGCTTCTTCCGGCAACTGGGCGTGGTGGCCGAAGGGATGCAAACCATCGCGCAACCGATCGAACTTGCCGACGATCCCGACGCCAAGAGGTTGGAACTGACCGATGGCCGGATCGAGATCCGCGATCTCTCGCACCATTACGGGCGCGAGGCGGGCGGGCTCGACCGGATCGACCTGACCATCGCGCCGGGGGAAAAGATCGGACTGATCGGCCGTTCGGGGGCCGGGAAATCCACGCTCGTCAAGCTGCTCCTGCGCTTCTACGACGCCGAGAAGGGCGCGATCCTGATCGACGGGCAGGACATCCGCCACGTCACGCAGGACAGCTTGCGCAGTCATATCGGCATGGTGCAGCAGGAAAGTTCCCTCCTGCATCGTTCGGTGCGCGAGAACATCCTCTACGGTCGCCCCGACGCGAGTGAGGAAGAGGTGATCGCAGCCGCGAAACAGGCCGAGGCGCATGACTTCATCCTCGACCTCCAAGATCCGGAGGGCCGCAAGGGGTATGACGCGCATGTGGGCGAACGCGGCGTGAAACTCTCGGGCGGACAGCGGCAACGGGTGACGCTGGCCCGGGTGATCCTCAAAGACGCCCCGATCCTTTTGCTGGACGAGGCGACCTCGGCACTAGATTCCGAGGTCGAGGCCGCGATTCAGACCACTCTTTACGGGATGATGGAAGGGAAGACCGTGATCGCAATCGCCCACCGCCTGTCGACCATCGCGCAGATGGACCGCATCCTGGTACTGGACGCCGGGCGCATCGTCGAGGATGGCAGCCATGCCGACCTTCTGGCGCAGGGCGGGCTTTATGCGCAGTTCTGGTCGCGCCAGTCAGGCGGGTTCCTGAACCCCGAGGCCGCCGAATGAGGCTTGCCGACCTCATCGACCCGTTCCGCCCGCAGGAGGACGCGCCACCGCAAACGCTGGGCGCCTTCATCCGCTGGTGTCTCTCCGGCGCCTGGCCGATGCTGTTCGTCGCGGCCTTCTTCTCGGCCGCCGCCGGCGCGATGGAGGCCGGAACCGCCTGGATCCTGGGCCGGGTCATAGACGCAGCCGTCGACAGCGGGCCCGAGGCGTTTTTCGACTCGTCGAACATGGCGATGATCTTTGGCGCGGTGATTTTCTTCATGGTGCTGCGCCCGGCCCTGTTCGGCCTCTCCTCGCTGTCGAACAACTATATCGTCATGCCCAACGTGACGCCGCTGGTCCTGTCCAAGCTCAACCGCTGGACCTTGGGCCAGTCGGTTACCTTCTTCGACGACGATTTCGCCGGTCGGATCGCCCAGAAACAGATGCAGACCGCCAATGCGATGGCCATGGTCGTGTCCGAGGCGATCAGCGCCATCGTCTTCTCGCTGGCCTCGCTGGTTGGCGCGCTGGCCCTGCTTGGCGCGATTCACCCTCTGGTCGTCCTGCCCTTTGCCCTCTGGCTGGTCGTTTATTTCGCGCTGATCAGCTGGTACCTGCCGCGCATCCGCAACCGTTCCGCCGCGCGGGCCGGCGCGCGCGCGATGGTGTCCGGTCAGGTCGTGGATACGATCACCAACATCAAGACGGTCAAGCTCTTCGCCCATGCCAGCCAGGAGGATGACGCGGCCCGCGAGGCGATGGGCGACCTGCGCGAACGCTCGCTCGAGTTCGGGTTTCTGTCGGCCTCGTTCCGCCTGTTCCTGATGACGCTGGCGGGCATCCTGCCGGTCCTCCTGCTGGGCATGACGCTCTGGCTCTGGCAGCGCGGCGCGGCCAGCACGGGCGATATCGTTGCGGCGGGCGCGATCTCCATCCGCATCGCGCAGATGACGGGTTGGGTCAGTTTCACGCTGATGGCGATCTATTCCAACCTCGGCGAGGTCGAGAACGGCATGAAGACGCTCGCCGTGCGCCGCCGCATGGACGACGCGCCTGGCGCGCGCGCATTGCAGGTGCCCGAGGGCGAGATCGCCTTCGACGATGTCAGCTTTGCCTATGGCCGCGACGTTGGCGGCGTTGAAAAGGTCGCGCTGACCATACACGCGGGCGAAAAGCTGGGCATCGTCGGCGCCTCGGGTGCGGGAAAATCGACGCTCGTCTCGCTTCTGCTCAGGCTCTATGAACCCGAATCCGGGCGTATCCGCATCGACGGGCAGGATCTCGCCAGCGTCTCGCAGGACAGCCTGCGCCGCCAGATCAGCATGGTCACGCAGGAAACCGCGATGTTCAACCGCTCGGCCATGGACAACATCCTCTATGGCCGCCCCGATGCACGCCATGACGAGGTGATCGCCGCTGCCGAAAAGGCCGAGGCACATGAATTCATCACCCAGCTTGCCGACGCCCGCGGGCGGCAGGGCTACGACGCCCACCTCGGCGAGCGCGGCGTGAAACTCTCGGGCGGTCAGCGGCAGCGCATCGCGCTGGCCCGGGCAATCCTCAAGGACGCGCCCATCCTCGTGCTGGACGAGGCGACCTCGGCCCTCGATTCCGAGGTCGAGGCCTCGATCCAGACCGCTTTGCATCGCGTGATGGAGGGCAAGACCGTGCTGGCCATTGCGCACCGTCTCTCCACCCTGTCCGAGATGGACCGCATCGTCGTCATGGAGGGGGGCCGTATCGCCGAGACAGGGACGCATGACAGCCTTCTGGCCGAGGATGGGCTCTACGCCCAGTTCTGGCGCCGCCAATCGGGCGGCTTCATCCAGACGGAGGCCGCGGAATAGGGGCTTTTGCACCGCCTCTCGCACCGCTATCACCGCGCCATGATCCAGGAATATCACATTCGACGGCTGGGCCATCACGGCGACGGGATTGCCGACGGACCTGTCTTCGCCCCCCGCACCCTGCCGGGCGAAACCGTCACCGGCACGCTTGAGGGTGACCGGCTGACCGACATCCGCATCATCGACCCCTCCGCCGATCGCGTCAGCCCGCCTTGCCGCCACTACAAGGCTTGCGGCGGCTGCCAGCTTCAGCACGCCTCCGACGCCTTCGTGGCCGAGTGGAAGCAGGAGGTCGTGCGCAACGCGCTCGCGGCGCAGGGGATCGAGGCCGATCTGCGGCCGATCCATACCTCTCCGCCGCAATCCCGCAGGCGCGCCACGCTGGCCGTGCGCCGCACCAAAAAGGGCGCGCTGGCGGGCTTTCACGCCCGCGCGTCGGACGTGATCACCGAGATCCCGGGATGCCAGCTCCTCCATTCCGACCTGATGGCGGGCTTGGCCGTCGCGCGGGACCTGGCGACGCTGGGCGGCAGCCGCAAGGGAGAGTTGGACGTCACGCTGACCTTGTCCGAGGTCGGGCTCGATATCTCCGTCACTGGCGGCAAACCGCTCGACGGCCCGCTGGAGCTTGCACTCGCGCAGGCGACCGAAAGGCATCGTCTCGCCCGCCTGTCTTGGGACGGCGAGGTGATCGCCACGCGCGAGCCGCCCGTGCAACGATTCGGGTCCGCCGCAGTGGTGCCTCCGCCGGGGGCCTTCCTGCAGGCCACGCAGGATGGCGAACATGCGCTGCTCGCCGCCGTGCAGGAGGCTGTCGGCGACGCCGCGCGCCTTGCCGATCTTTTCGCCGGCTGCGGCACCTTCTCGCTGCCGCTTGCTGAACGGGCCGAGGTTCACGCCGTCGAAGGCACCCGCGCGATGGTCGAGGCGATGGACCAGGGATGGCGCCGCGCGCCAAGTCTGAAGAAGCTCACCACCGAGGCGCGCGATCTTTTCCGCCGCCCGCTGATGCCTGACGAATTGGCGCGGTTCGAGGCCGCGGTCCTCGACCCCCCGCGTGCGGGTGCCGAGGCGCAGGTGAACGAGCTCGCCCAAGCGCGCGTGCCGGTGCTGGCCTACGTCTCCTGCAATCCCACCACCTTCGCCCGCGATGCAAGGACACTCACAGCTGCTGGCTATCGCCTCGATTGGGTGCAGGTCGTCGATCAGTTTCGCTGGTCACCCCACGTGGAGCTTGCAGCGAGACTCACCCTCGACCATATCGGCGAGGGGTAGGACAGAAGGCGACGACATCATGAGGCAGACGCTCTCGCGCTTGATCGCGCGCCCCGAGTTCGGGCAGTTCATCACCGCCGTCATAATCGTGAACGCCATCCTGCTGGGGATGGAAACCTCGGACATCCTGATGGCCCGCTTCGGCCCGGTCATCCTGTTTCTCGACAAGCTCTGCCTTGCCATCTTCATAGCAGAGATCGGGATGAAACTGGTGGCCCAAGGCACCCGCTTCTTCCGTGACGGCTGGAATCTTTTCGATTTCACCGTGGTCGCGATCGCGCTGGTACCCTCCGTGGGTGGCCTGTCCGTGCTGCGCGCGCTCAGGATCCTGCGGGTCCTGCGCGTCATCTCGGTCGCACCCCGCCTGCGCCGCGTGGTCGAGGGGTTCATCACCGCGCTCCCCGGTATGGGCAGCGTGTTCCTGCTGATGGCGATCATCTTCTATATCGGGGCGGTGATCTCGACCAAGCTCTTCTCGGACAGCTTCCCGGAATGGTTCGGAAATCTCGGGCTCAGTGCCTATTCACTGTTCCAGATCATGACGCTGGAATCCTGGTCGATGGGCATCGTCCGCCCGGTGATGGAGGTCTACCCCTACGCATGGGTATTCTTCGTGCCCTTCATCATGGTCACCACCTTCGCGGTGGTGAACCTGCTGGTCGGTCTCATCGTCAACTCGATGCAGGACGCCCACCATGCCGAGGATGATCTGCGCACGAACGACTACCGCGACGAGGTCCTGTCGCGGCTCGACATGATCGAAAAGATGCTCACCGAGCGGGATTCGCGGAAAAAGTGATTTCCCGAACCCCCTGACCCTTGGTAAAAGGCGGCCATAAGAAACGAGTAGGCAGTGAAAACATGGATCGTCGTGCATTTACCCTTGGCGGTATGGCCATGCTTGGCCTGTCCGCCTGTTCCAGCAAGTTCCGCACCTATAATGGCCCCCCGGTGACGTCGGTCGTGGTCAACAAGGGATCGCGCCGGATGTTTCTGCTTCACAATACCGAGGTGCTGAAGGAATACACCGTCGATCTGGGGTTCGCCCCCTATGGGCACAAGACGACCCGCGGCGACGGCAAGACGCCCGAGGGGACCTATCGAATCGATCGCCGGAACCCCAACAGCAGCTTTCACCTCTCGGTGGGGATCGACTATCCAAACGCCATCGACGTGGCCCAGGCGCGCGCGGCCGGCCGCAGTCCCGGCGGTGACATTTTCATCCATGGCGAACCCAATGACCGCGCCGACCGCAAGCGGGCGCGCAAGGTCAAGGATTGGACGGCGGGTTGCATCGCGGTCAGGAATCGCGAGATCGAGGAGATCTATGCCATGGTGCTGACCGGAACCCCGATCACCCTGCGGGCCTGAACACCCTCACCCCTTGCGCCAGGGACCGAAGCCGAAGGTGACGTAATCGCGCTGGTACACATCCGCCGCCAGCGCCTCCAGTTCCGCGTCATAGATCCTTGCCAGGGCATAGGGCCGATCCTCGCCTGCCTGCCCCGGTTCGGGCGGTTCCGCATGACCGTAGAGACGCCCAAGCGCGGGCAGGGCCGCCGCCAGTTCGTTCTCGCGGTAGATATGATCCGGCAAGGCGAAATCCGAAAAGTTCGAAACCGCCTGCGCCTGCGTACACCAATGCCCGTCCACGCGTACCGGTGTCTGACCGGCAAGGTTCATCCGCACGAATTCCAGGAACGCGACGAACGCCGCCCGGTGATCGGACAGGCTGTAGCGCGCATCGGGTTCATCCTCGGGGATCGGCAACTTGAACTGCCGTCGCAGCGTGTTGCGGATCTGCAGGAACGCGCCCTTTTCCCTTGTCAGGATCCGTTCGCAAAAGGTGGTATGCGCCCGGGCCAGGGGATGGCGCAGCACGGTAAAGCGCCGATGGCCGATATTGCCGCGCATCCATTGCCGCGCCTGTTTCTGGTTCAGCCCCGTGATCAGGGTCGGTTCGGGTACACCATCCAGCGCGGCCATCCACTGCCGCACCTCGCGCTCCGGCCCGCCGCGCACGGGCAGGTACATGATCGGCGTCGCCGTTCCCAGCACATAGCTCGGCACCGCCGGCCCGCGGCGCGGCTCGAAATTCGGGGTCCGGGTCAGGTTGAACCGGTCCAGCCCGCCCAGGGCCTCGATCATCTCGTCGGCATTGACGACCTTCGCGGTCACGGGGCCGGGATTCTGCCGCTTCAGGCTCTGGTCCAGTTTCTCCAGCCGGGCATCGACGCCCAGCCACCGGGCCAGCCCGTTCATCACCTCGACGCTCTGCAGATCCTCGTAGGCGATATAGAACGCCGCCTGCCCCGATCTTTGCAGCGTGTTGAGAAGGTAGACCTGGAAATCCTGCAACGCCTCGACATGGCGGGCGAACTCCTCGGGCTCGAAACGGGCCTGCGCCTCGCGGCGGCGCTTGATGTTGGTCAGCTTCCACTGGCCAGTTTCCTGCGCGATCTTCCATGACACATAGCTGTCCAGCGGATTGCGCGTCAGGATGATCTTGGCGCAGCGCGGATCGTCCATCGCGATGTCCAGAACGCGCGGATCGTGGTCGTGGAAATAGCGGAAACCGCCCAGCCCGGGCGTCTCGCGTATGGCCTCGATCAGGCAGGCCGGATCGCCGTCGCGTCTTTCCTGGCTGATGTCCAGGATCTCGGTCCGGTTCGGGTAGCCGATGAAATGCGGGTTGAATGCCTCACCGAAACAGGTGACGCCCTCCAACGCGTTCAGGTTCGTCTCGAGGAAATTGGACCCGGTCCGCATTTCGGCGAACACGATGAAATAGTCGAAAGCGGCGGTCATTCAGGATTATCGCACCAGATAGGGTTTGCGGTTCTGCTTCGGCACTGTGGCGGGTTCCGGTCCGACAGGGAAGTCCCCCATGAGATAGGGATGCATTCCCTGGTTCTTGAGATTCTGAAGGAACTGGCCGAATCCGGTCAGGTCCACCATCTTGGGTGCTTCCGACAGGCGGCGGGGATTGGCCGGTCCGATCTCGTCCACGATGGTCTGGATCGGCTCCATCGGCGCCTCGACGAATTCGGCCATGGTCCAGATGCGCACGCGCGCCTTCGTCCAGACCGAACGCAGGACCTCGAGGTGCTCGCTCTCGATCTTCTGCAGCTTGGCGGCCTGTTTGCGCAGCTCCGCGAAATCCCGGTTGGCCCGGAACAGCGGCACCGCCCAGGCCCCCGTGATGACCGAAACCTGAGCGTTGGGATCGCGGGCCATCAGCCAGCTGATCTTCTGGTTGTCGGCGGGGCCGAACTGAAAGCATTGCCGCTCGCCCCGCGTGTTCCAGATCAGGTTCGTCAGAAAGGCGTTCGGGTTGTAATCGCGCAGCTTGGCACTGTCTGAAAGCGCCCCCTGGATCATCGTCTCGCCCCCGGCGAAATGGGCGCGGTCGGGTGCGAAGATGTGACCATGCACCCGGCTGTCCGTGGCGCGTGCCAGCCAGGGCTCGAAATCCTCGAACAGTTCGGTGAACCCTTCGAAGACCGAATAGGGGTTCGAGGTCAGCCCATTCTCGTTGCCGTGCCGGGGAAAGCGGCTTTGCATGTACAACCCGTCGCGCCCCCGCGTCCGCCGTTCCACCGCCTTGGCAAAGATGCGGTCGATCTTGCCTGGGTTGGGCTCCGTCCGCTTCATCGCGCCCGCCTGATCGGTCAGGAACGCCTCGTACAGCCGGTCGGCATGGGGCCAGATCTTGCGCGCCACGAAACAGTCCGACCGCCGCAGCAATTGCAGATGATCGTCGTAGAAGATATGCGGCTTGCCCTGGAAATCGAACTTGCTCAGGGTCAGCGAGCGGCTTTCGATATTGTCGGAATAGAGCCGCGCCAGCGTCTGGTAATAGCTTTCGTCGGGGATCCAGACATGGCGGAAATAGCGGTCATACGTCTCGCGCTCGGGATCCTGAAGGATCGCCGACAAGGTGCGTCGCGTCAGGCACCACCACTGGCTGCCCATATGCGGGACCAGCCCGGCCGGGATCCTGCGCTTGACCCGCAGCCGGCGTTGCAGCTCTACATAGGCGTCGAACAGCCAGCGCCGTTTCTTCCAGGAAAACGGAAAGCGCAGGGTGAAGCGTTCCGATTCCAGCCCGCCCACCGTCCAGGGCACATCCGCGGTGGTGGCGCTTTCGATGAAATCCGTGCGCGGCCGCGCTGCAAGATAGTCGATCAGCTCCTGCACCGGCCGCAGCGGCAGGCACGAGCCCGAGGCAAGATAGACATGCCGCACCTCGGGGAACCGCTCCAGCATCAGCTCCGAGGCCGCCTGCGACGCAGCCACGATTCCCCATGTTCCCCACTCACAGCGATGGCGTTTGGAAAAGACGATCAGCGGATCGTTCGCGCAACGCTTCTCGAAGGCTGTGTAGGTCCTGCGCCGCACGTTGCGGTCCACGTGGATCACGACCGGGCAGCCCGAGGCCGTCCAGTGGCGTGCCACCTGTTCGGCCCGGTCCAGCGCGGTATGCACCAGCATGACGATGCCGACCGTGCTCATGCCCAGTTCCCCTTGGACATCAGGCCCAGGATCTCCAGCTGGCGCCAGTTGATGTATTTCTCGGACCACTTGCACCAAAGTTCCGGCTGCTCGCCCAGTTTCTCGGCATAGGCGATATATTCCGCCGATCCCGAATAATGCTGGCGCCGGGTCAGCTCCTCCTCGGCCTTGACGGTGAACGTGTCGAGGAATTTCGTATGCAGAAGCGCGCCGCTCGCCTTCTCGCCGCCCCACTCCTCATAGACCTGGTTCAGCCCGCGCGGCAGCAGCGTGTGGGTCGAGCTGACGTAGCAATACCGCTTGTTCCATTTCACCAGCGGGATCTTGTTCAACGCCGGTGCCTTCTTGGGCGTTTCGGTAAAGAAAACACGGCTGCGCGGACCGCCCTGGATCCACAGGTTGCCATAGGTCGGGTTCTTCTTGATCGAGTAGTTGCCGCTGTCGAACCAGTTGGCGATCTCCAGCGGGTCCTGCCCCGCGCGATAGGGCTGCTCGTCTATCCGGCCCTTGGGATAGACGTCGATCAGCATGGCCGAAAAACTGCGGATCGCGGAATTGTCCAGCCAGTCGGTCAGCGCCTGGATCGGCCGCGTATCGCAGAACGGGTAGATGAAGAACTCGTCCGGATCGACGACAAGGGTCCAGTGGTCATGCGCATAGCTGCGTTTCAGGTAATTCATCCAGTCCACGCCATAGGTGGACCGCTTGTAGCTCGCCTTCGTGTGCCAGACCGAGATATCGTCCTGCCCCTCGAGATAGGCAAGCGTCCCGTCCGTGCTGTCATTGTCCACGAACAGGAAATGATCGACGCCCAGATCGCGGTAGTAGCGCAGGAAATAGGGCAGGCGAATCTTCTCGTTCCGAAAGGTGCTGACTAGCAGCACGTCGCCGGGCCTGATCCGGTTGGTGTTGTTCTGAACCTGGGTCAATTCGCGGGCCTTGCGCAGGCAGCGCAGGATACGGCGCTTGCGCCGTATTCTCATGCGATAGGAATCCCACAAGCTCACGTAGTAAACACCCCTGTTCAGACACGCGCCCAACCCCCGTCAGCCCGTGCCCGGCGCCAAATCTATAAGTCACTTTTTATCTTTATGAAACAATGGATGTAGAAAGAGTTACCGTTTTCCCACAGTCGCTACCAGCCGCCCGTGTTCAGAAGCCCGATTTCGGCCAGTTGCCGCCATCCCTCGTACCGCATGGAACCCTCGTGCCATAGAACCGGCGCCTCGGTGATCCGGTCATAATAATGATCGAACAGGTCCGGCGAATGGAAATGCTGCGCGCGCGTCTTCTCCACACCCGATTTTTCCACCACCTCCGGCAGGAATTTCGTGTGCAGCAACACGCCTGAGGGCATTTCGCCCCCCGGCCCGTCATAGAGATAGTTCATCCGCCGCGGCAGCGCCGAGTGGCATGAGTTCACATAGGCGTACCGTCGGTCCCAGCGCGCCAGGGGGATCTTGTTCAGGGTCGGCGAGCGGCGCGGTTCCCCGGCAAAGAACACCCTTTCCCGTACTCCGCCCTGAACCCAGAGATTGCCCAGCGGCTGCTGCCGGGTGGCGCGGTAGGGGCCGGGATCGAACCAGCCGATCACCTGCGTCGGATCGGTTCCCGGGGTGTAGCCCTGTTCACCCAAAGGCCCCTGCGGATACAGGTCCAGCATGAGCGTGCCGAACGCATCCTGTCCCCGCGCCTCCAGCCACCGGATCAGATCGGGCAGGGGCCGCGTGTCGTGATGGGCATAGACCAGCAGTTCGTCCGCATCCACCATCAGCGTCCAGTGCCCGTGGCCATGGCGCATCTGCAACCATGTCAGCCAGTCCAGCGCGAAACGCGACTCGCGATAGCTCTCGGCCGTCTGCCACAGGGAAACGTCCCACTGCGCCCGCAGCAGCTCGACCGAGCCGTCGTCGCTGCCATTGTCCACGATCAGGAAATGATCTACGCCCAGACGGCGATAATGCTCAAGGAACCAGGGAAGGCGCGCGGCCTCGTTCCGCAAGGGGGTAAAGGCCAGGATCGCGCCGGGGCGGATCGCGTCGGTCCGGTCCTCGAGGCAGGTCAGCGCATGGCGGCTGCGGAAACTGCGCCACAACAGGCGGCGGCGTTTCCAGCGCAGGCGATAGGCGTCCCACAGGCCGATCCGGTCCGGGCTCGCGCCTGCCATGTCAACTCTCGTAATGGCCGGATTGGTGCCAGCGCCAGGCATCCGCGATCATCTCGCCCATGGTCGAGCGCGACGGCTGCCAGCCCAACTCCTCCTCGGCGCTGGTGGAGCCCGAAACCAGACGGGTCGCATCGCCCGCCCGGCGCGGCCCGATCTCATACGGCACCTCGCGGTTGGTCACCGCCTTCGATTGCGCGATGACCTCCATCACCGAGAACCCGGACCCGGTGCCCAGGTTGAACACCCGGCTGCCCTTGCCCTGCTCCAGCCAGCCCAGCCCCAGCAGGTGCGCGTCCACCAGGTCGCAGACATGCACGTAATCGCGGATGCAGGTGCCATCTGGCGTGTTGTAATCCGTTCCGAACACCGTCAGCGCGTCCCGTTTTCCCTCGATCGCGTCCAGCAGCAGGGGAACCAGATGCGTCTCGGGCCGGTGGAACTCACCCACCTCGGCCTCCGGGTCGGCGCCGGCCACGTTGAAATAGCGAAAGATGACGTGCCGCAGCCCATGCGCCGCCTCGAAATCGCGCAGGATTTCCTCGATCGCGCGTTTCGATGCGCCATAGGCGTTCAGCGGCTCTTGCGGCGTGCTCTCGTCCAGCACCACATTGTCATGTTCGCCATAGGTCGCGCAGGTCGAGGAGAACACGAAATCCAGGCAGCCGGCTGCCACCGCCGCTTCGATCAGCGTCAGCGAGCCGCAGACATTGTTGCGCCAGTACCGTCCCGGCTGCGCCATCGCCTCACCCACCTGGCTCAACGCCGCGAAATGCATCACTGCGGCTGGCTTGTACCGCGCGAACACCTCGTCCAGCCGGGCGCGATCCATGATGTCGCCCCGCTCGAAGGGTCCGAACTTCACCGCATCCTTCCAGCCGGTGACGAGGTTGTCGTAGGTCACCGGCGTGTATCCCGCCCGCGCCAGCGCCTTGCAGGCATGCGACCCGATATAGCCCGCCCCGCCGGTCACAAGGATCGCCTGCCCGCTCATTCCAGCCCCATCTCGGCCATCATCGCCTCGATCCGTGGTACGTCCTCGGGGTTGTTCAGCTCCCAGAACTGCCGCCCGCGCGCCTCGACCTCGACGCACAGAACCCTGCGCCCGTTCTCAAGAAAGCGCAGCTGTTCCAATCCTTCCAGTGTTTCAAGCGGCCCGGTGGGCCAGGTCGGGTAGGCCGCGAGGGCCTCGGCTCGATAGGCATAGACGCCCACATGGTGAAACACCGGCGTCGCGTCACCATCGGCATAGTCCGCCGCGCGATAGGGGATCACTTCCTTCGAGAAGTAGAGCGCCGAGTTGTCCGTGCCGAACACCGCCGTTGTCCCGCCCACGCGGCCGGCGCGGCGGTCGGCCAACAGGCTGTTCAACGTGGCCCCGTCGCAGCGCAGGACGGGCGTGGCGATCTCGGCCCCGGGCGCGGCGCGCAACCCTTCGATCAACCCCTCCACGAACCAGGGCGGCGTCAGCGGCGCATCGCCCTGCAGGTTCACCACGATATCGAACCCGCCCCCCAGCGCGACATGAGTCTCGGCGCAGCGTTCCGTCCCGTTCGCGCAATCTGGAGAGGTCATCACCACCTCGGCCCCGAACCCCTCGGCCGCGTCCCGGATGCGGTTGTCATCGGTCGCCACGACCACCCGGTCGACACCTTCGACCGACCGTGCCGCGCGCCATGACCGCTCGATCAGCGACATCGACTGTCCCGTGGCACCCCTGAGCGGGACCAGTGGCTTGCCCGGATACCGGGTGGATGCATAGCGCGCGGGAATGGCGACAAGAACCGGCATCAGGCGTCCTTCAGCTCCACACCCGGCGCATAGGCGATGAAGAACGGGTTGGCGAAGCCCTCCTTGCCATAGGTCAGCGGCGTATGATCGTCGAACTGCACGACGCGCCCGCCCGCACCGGTCAGCACCGCGTGACCGGCAGCGGTGTCCCATTCCATCGTGCGGCCCAGCCGGGGATAGAGATCCGCCTCGCCCGTCGCCACGAGGCAGAATTTCAACGACGACCCCGCGCTCTTGCTGTCCTTGACGCTGTACTTGTTGATGTAATCGTCGGTCGCCTGATCGCGGTGCGATTTCGACGCCACCACCATCAGCGCGCCATTATCCGGTTCGCTGACAGAAAGCGGCCGCAGATCGCCCGGCACGTCCTTGTGCAGCGCGCCGCCCTCCTCCACCGTCTGTCCGTCGGCCTGCGTGTAGAACATCCGCCCCTTGGCCGGGGCATAGACCACCCCGCGCGTCGGCACGCCATCCTCGACGAGGGCGATGTTCACCGTGAAATCGCCGCGCCGGTTGACGAATTCCTTGGTCCCGTCCAGCGGGTCCACGATCAGAAAGGTATCGCCCGTCTGCGCATGCGACGCGGCCTGTTCCTCGGTCACCAGCATCACGTCGGGAAAGGCCGACCGAAGCCCGGCCGAGATCAGCGCATCGGCGGCCTCGTCGGCCTCTGTCACCGGGCTGGAATCCGACTTTGTCTTCACATCGAAATCATCGGCCTCGTAGATCTCCATGATCTTGTCGCCAGCCTCCAACGCCAGGCGGCGAATGACAGGAATAAGTTCGTCATATGTCACAAAAATGCTCCGATCCCGAGTTTTATTGATCGATGAAACCAAGGCCCTTATGCTTTGGCCACAACGGATCGGCAAGAAGTCCGTGACAGAATCCGAGCCGAGATACCTGAAAGGCGCCCATTTGTTTCGCTATCGCCGACATACCTCGTTGCTGAGCGGCGCGCTCACCATGGCCGAGCTGATCTTTCACTCGGTCGTGCGCAGCGTCCGCTCGGGGCACAGCAATGCCGTGATCGCCCTGGCCAAGAACATGTTGCAGGTGGTCGTCTTCGCCGGCGCCTTCTACGTGATGTTCTCGATCCTCGGCCTGCGCGGCGCGGCGCTGCGAGGCGATTTCCTGCTCTACATCCTGTCGGGCATCTTCCTTTACATGTGTCACATCAAGGCGGTGAACGCGGTGATGGGGGCCGAGGGGCCGAACAGCCCGATGATGCAGCACGCGCCGATGAACACGATCATCGCCATCGTCTCGGCGGCGGTCGGTTCGCTCTATACCCAGCTTCTGACGTTGTTCATCATGCTGTTCGGCTACCACGTGGTGGTCAAACCTATCGAGATCGAGGATCCCGGCGGCGCCTTCGCGATGCTGATGCTGGCCTGGTTCACCGGCTGTGCGGTGGGGCTCGTGCTGCTCGCGCTCAAGCCATGGTTTCCCACCGCCGCGGGCATCATCTCGACCGTCTATACCCGCGCCAACATGATCGCTTCGGGCAAGATGTTCGTCGCCAACTCCATGCCCGGTTACATGCTGGCCATGTTCGACTGGAACCCCCTGTTTCACGCCATCGACCAGTGCCGCGGCTTTGTCTTTCGCAACTACTTTCCGCATAACAGCAATTGGGAGTACGCGTTTTGGGTCGGTATAGTTCTGCTGATGATCGGGCTGATGGGCGAGTTCTACACCCGTCGCCACGTCTCCAACAGCTGGTTCGCGCGGCGCTGATCGCCGTCTGCGCGATCTTCGGCGCAACCCTCGTGCAGGCGCAGGATCTGCCGGCGCTCTACGCGGTCTCCGGGGTCGCCTCGGACGATGTGCTCAACATCCGCACCGAACCCAGGGCTCAGGCGGACAAGATCGGCGAGCTTGCCCATGACGCCCGCGATGTCGAGGTGATGGCCTTCAACGACGACCGCAGCTGGGGTCGCGTGAACACCGGCGAGCGCAGCGGCTGGACCTCCATGCGCTACCTCGCGCCGCAACCCGCCGGCGACCTGCCCGTGGCAGAGCGCTTGTCCTGCGCGGGGACCGAACCATTCTGGTCGCTCGACATCCGCCAGAGCGGCGAGAGCATCTATTCGAGCCCCGGCGACAAGGCCACCCGGCTGGACAGCGGCCAGCTGGAACCCGCGGCCGGACGGCGCGACCGGTTCCTGTTGCCGTTCGCGGGCGATGCCTGGGCCGTTATTCGGAGGGAGCTCTGTTCCGACGGCATGTCCGATCGCGCCTACGGCCTGGATATCGACGTCCATCTCGGGACGGGACCGCTTCGGTCCGGCTGCTGCACGATCGTCGCGCCCTAGGTCACGACCCGCAGCGTCAGGTTGATCCGCCCGCCCTTGGGCAGCAGCCGGGACGAGCCGAAACGGATCCGGTCGATCCCGTGATAGGTCAGCCGCGCAGGCCCGCCCATCACCGCCACGTCGCCGGAATTCAGCCAGACCGATTCCGTCTTGCCGCCCCGCGTGGTGTTGCCGATCCGGAACAGCGCATCGTCGCCCAGCGAGACCGAAACCACGGGATAGGAGAAATCCGCCTCGTCCCGATCCTGGTGCATCCCCATCCGCGCGCCCTCGCCGTAATAGTTGACAAGACAGCTGTCGGGCAGCCGCTCCAGCCCGGTAAGATCGCGCCAGATGCCCAGGATCTCCTCGGGAATGGCGGGCCAACCGGCCCCTGCGGGGTGGGCCGGCTCATAGCGGTATCCCCGCCGGTCCGACACCCAGCCGTGCGTTCCGGCCGAGGTCATGCGCACCGACATCTCCTTGCCGCGCGCGGTGGTGGGCCGGAACAGTGGCGCGGATTTCAGCACCGGCCGCAGCACCTCGATCAGCCGGGTCTGTGCGCCCGTGTCCAGATACCCCTTGTAAATGTCGAAGCCGCGGATCGTGACCCGTGTCATGCCGTTTGTCCCAATGCTTTGCAGACCCTTGACGAAATGCGCGCAGATTCCCGAAAACCTGCCTTTCAGGATGCTTGCAGCGCCCAAATCAGGCCCCTATATACGCCGGGACGCGGGGCGGTGCAGTACCCCTCGCTACTTCAGATCGGGGTCCGGATGCCGCTGCGGGTTCTGACCTCGGGATATCGCCTTGAAAAGCAAAAGGGATCGAAAACATGGGTAAAGTTATCGGTATCGACCTCGGGACAACCAACTCCTGCGTCGCCATCATGGACGGCACGCAGCCCAAGGTCATCGAAAACTCCGAAGGGGCGCGGACCACGCCCTCGATCGTCGCCTTCACCGATGATGAGCGACTGGTCGGTCAGCCGGCAAAGCGCCAGGCGGTCACCAACCCCTCCAACACCATCTTCGGCGTCAAGCGCCTGATCGGTCGCCGGTTTGACGACAGCGATCTGGCCAAGGACAAGAAGAACATGCCTTTCGACGTGATCGACGGCGGCAATGGCGACGCCTGGGTCGAGGCCAAGGGTGAGAAATACTCCCCCAGCCAGATCTCGGCCTTCATCCTCGGCAAGATGAAGGAAACCGCCGAAAGCTACCTGGGCGAGGAAGTGACGCAGGCCGTCATCACCGTTCCCGCCTATTTCAACGACGCCCAGCGTCAGGCCACCAAGGACGCCGGCAAGATCGCCGGTCTCGAGGTGCTGCGGATCATCAACGAACCGACCGCCGCCGCGCTGGCCTATGGCCTCGACAAGCAGGAAAGCCACACCATCGCGGTCTATGACCTCGGCGGCGGTACCTTCGACGTGACCATCCTGGAAATCGACGACGGCCTGTTCGAGGTCAAGTCGACCAACGGCGACACCTTCCTGGGTGGTGAAGATTTCGACATGCGGATCGTCAACTACCTGGCGGACGAGTTCAAGAAAGAGCACAATGTCGACCTGACCAAGGACAAGATGGCGCTCCAGCGCCTGAAAGAGGCGGCCGAGAAGGCCAAGATCGAACTGTCCTCCTCCAGCCAGACCGAGATCAACCAGCCGTTCATCTCGATGGATCCGTCCTCGGGCACCCCGCTGCACATGGTCATGAAGCTGACCCGCGCCAAGCTGGAAAGCCTGGTGGGCGATCTCATCAAGAAGTCGCTCGACCCCTGCAAGGCCGCGCTCAAGGATGCCGGCATCTCGGCGTCGGACGTGGACGAGGTGGTGCTGGTCGGTGGCCAGACCCGGATGCCCAAGGTGTTCGAAGAGGTCACCAAGTTCTTCGGCAAGGAGCCGCACAAGGGCGTGAACCCCGATGAGGTGGTCGCCATGGGTGCCGCGATCCAGGCCGGCGTGCTGCAAGGCGACGTCAAGGACGTGGTTCTGCTCGACGTGACCCCGCTTTCGCTGGGCATCGAGACCCTGGGCGGTGTCTTCACCCGCCTGATCGACCGCAACACCACGATCCCGACGAAGAAGTCCCAGGTCTTCTCGACCGCCGAGGACAACCAGAATGCCGTGACCATCCGGGTCTTCCAGGGTGAGCGCGAGATGGCGTCCGACAACAAGATGCTGGGCCAGTTCAATCTGGAAAACATCCCGCCGGCACCGCGCGGCATGCCCCAGATCGAAGTGACCTTCGACATCGACGCCAACGGCATCGTTTCCGTGTCGGCCAAGGACAAGGGCACCGGCAAGGAGCAGAAGATCACCATTCAGGCCTCGGGCGGCCTGTCGGATGACGACATCGAAAAGATGGTCAAGGACGCCGAGGAGAACGCCGAGGCCGACAAGAAGCGCCGCGAGCTGGTCGAAGCCAAGAACCAGGCCGAATCGCTCATCCACTCGACCGAGAAGTCGCTCGAGGAGCATGGCGACAAGGTGGATCCTTCGACGGTCGAGGCGATCGAACTGGCCATTGCCGCGCTCAAGGACGAGCTGGAAAAGGACAATGCCGACAAGATCAAGTCGGGCATCCAGAACGTGACCGAAGCGTCGATGAAACTGGGCGAGGCGATCTACAAGGCGCAGCAGGAAGAAGGCGATGACGAGCCTTCCGCCGCCGATGCCGGTCCCGGCGAGGACGACATCGTGGACGCCGAGTTCGAAGACCTCGACGATGACAAGCGCAAATAACGCATAAGCGGGCCAAGACGCGGGCCGGTCCGGTTGCCGGGCCGGCCCGTCTTCGTTGAGGCTAGGGGATATAACGGATGGCAAAACGCGATTTTTACGACGTTCTGGGCGTCTCCAAGGGCGCCGATGCGGACGAAATCAAGAAAGCCTACCGCAAGAAGGCAAAGGAACTACACCCGGACCGGAATTCCGACAATCCGCAGGCCGAGGCGCAGTTCAAGGAAGCCAACGAAGCCTACGAGGTTCTCAAGGACGCCGACAAGAAAGCGGCCTATGACCGGTTCGGCCACGCGGCCTTCGAGGGCGGCATGGGCGGCGGGGGCGGACGTCCCGGAGGCGGTTTCGGCGGCGGCGATTTCTCCAGTGCGTTTTCCGATGTATTCGACGACCTGTTCGGCGATTTCATGGGACAACGCGCCGGCGGCGGACGCCGTGCCGCGCGCGGCTCGGACCTGCGCTACAACCTGCGCGTCACGCTCGAGGAATCCTTCTCGGGGCTGCAAAAGACGATCAACGTGCCCACCGCCGTGGCCTGTTCCTCCTGCGAGGGAACGGGGGCTGAGGGCGGGGTGGAACCTACCACCTGCCCGACCTGTTCCGGCATGGGCAAGGTCCGCGCGCAACAGGGTTTCTTTACCGTGGAACGCACCTGTCCCACCTGTTCGGGTCTGGGTCAGATCATCAAGAACCCCTGCAAGAATTGCGGCGGTTCGGGCCGGGTGGAAAAGAACCGTGCGCTCAGCGTGAACATCCCCGCAGGCGTCGAGACCGGCACAAGGATCCGGTTGGCGGGCGAGGGCGAGGCCGGGATGCGCGGCGGCCCCCCGGGAGATCTCTACATCTTCGTCGAGGTCGTGCAGCACGAACTGTTCGAGCGCGACGGCGTGAATCTCTACTGCCGCGTGCCGGTGAGCATGGCTAAGGCGGCCCTTGGCGGCCAGGTCGAGGTGCCGACGATCGATGGCGGCCGCGGACGGGTGCAGATTCCCGCCGGCAGCCAGTCGGGCCGCCAGATGCGCCTGCGCGGCAAGGGCATGCCCGCCCTGCGCGGCGGCGGCGTGGGCGACATGTTCATCGAGCTTGCGGTTGAAACGCCGGTCAACCTCACATCGCGGCAAAAGGAATTGCTGCGCGAGTTCGAGGAGCTGGCCGATGACAACAACCCGGAATCGAAAAGCTTCTTCTCCTCGGTGAAATCCTTCTGGGATGGAATGAAGGGCTGATTTCGCCCAGGCAGCATGGAAAGGCCGGCCCGGTTGTGGCCGGCCTTTCTCTGTCGGGGGCTCTGCCCCCGCCGCGCGTTCCGCGCGTCTCCCCCGGGATACTTCAGGCAAGAGGAAAGGCGCACGCGCCCCCTTGAAACTCCGGCCGCGCGCTGTAACTGTGCGGGGAAACCGTTGGGGTGCCCTTGGGGGCTGAGAGGCGCGGCCGCGTCAACCCATCGAACCTGATCCGGGCAATGCCGGCGTAGGAAACGGTCACATCGTTACTTGGAACGACTTCCCGTCCGCGCAGCGCCCACAGACCTAGGAGCGTTCCCCGTGACGGCCATCGCCCTCACCATCGCAGGTTCCGACAGCGGCGGCGGCGCCGGTATTCAGGCCGATCTCAAGGCGATGTCGGCGCTGGGCGTCTATGGCGCCAGCGTCATCACCGCCGTCACCGCCCAGAACACCCGCGCCGTGACCGCCGTGCACGCCATTCCCCTCGACGTCATCGCGGCGCAGATCGACGCGGTGCTGTCCGATCTCGACGTCGGCGCGATCAAGATCGGAATGCTCGCCACGCCCCAGATCATCGAGACCGTGGCCAGGGGCCTTGCCGCCTTTGCCGGGCCGGTCGTGCTCGACCCCGTGATGGTGGCGAAATCCGGCGATGCTCTGCTGGCAGAGGAGGCGGTCGCCGCCCTGCGCGAGATGCTTCTTCCGCGCGCCAGGCTGCTGACGCCGAACCTGCCCGAGGCCGCGACGCTGCTGGGCCCCGACGCCCCCGCGGCGATGGAGGCGCAGGGCCGCGCCCTCCGCGCCCTGGGCGCCGACGCGGTGCTGATGAAGGGCGGGCACGGGACCGGCGCCATCTGCGAGGATCTGCTCGTTACCGCCGATGGCGTGACGCGCCTGTCCGCCCCACGCCTGCCGACGCGCAACACGCATGGCACGGGCTGCACGCTCTCTTCAGCCATCGCGGCCGGCCTGGCCAAGGGTCTGCCGCTGCCCGATGCGGTGCAGGCCGCCCATACCTACCTGCAAGGCGCCATCGTCGCCGCCGATGGCCTGGGCGTCGGCCAAGGGTACGGCCCCGTCCATCATTTCCACGGGATCTGGTCATGACGCCCTATTCCGTCATCGGCGCGGGTGTCGCGGGCCTGACCGTCGCCACCGAACTGGCCCGGCGCGGCGCGCATGTGCAGGTCTATGACCCTGCCGGCGGGCCGGGCGCGCAGGGATGCTCCTGGTGGGCCGGGGGCATGCTCGCGCCCTGGTGCGAATACGAGAATGCCGAAGAGCCGGTGCTGCGTCTCGGGCAGCAGGCGATTGGCTGGTGGGCGGACCACACGAAGGTCACCCGCAACGGCACGCTGGTTGTCGCCGCGAAGCGCGACCTGCCCGATCTGCGCCGCTTTGCCCGCCGTACCGAAGGTTTCACCGAAACCACAGAAATCTCGCGCTTAGAGCCTGATCTGATCCGTTTCGACCGTGGCCTCTTCTTCGAGCACGAGGCGCATCTCGATCCCCGCCAAGCCCTCGCGGACCTCCAGACCGGCCTCCGCGACAAGGGCGTGCAGATCCACCCGCAGAAGGCGCCCAAAGACGCCCCCAACCCGATCGACTGCCGCGGGCTGGCCGCCCGCGACGCGCTGCCCGACCTGCGCGGCGTCAAGGGCGAGATGCTGATGATCCGCGCGCCGGATGTGGCTCTGACAAGACCGGTTCGCCTGTTGCACCCGCGCATCCCGCTCTATGTCGTTCCGCGCGGCGACGGCATCTACATGCTGGGCGCCACCATGATCGAAAGTGAGGACCGCGGCCGCATAACTGCTCGTTCAATGCTTGAATTGCTCAGCGCGGCCTACGCGCTCATCCCCGCCTTCGGCGAGGCCGAGATACTGGAGATCGGCGTCGATCTGCGTCCCGCCTTCCCCGACAACCTGCCCCGCATCCAGCGGAGAAACGGGGTGACCTATGCCAACGGGCTCTATCGCCACGGATACCTGCTGGCCCCCGCCCTGGCGCAAGGCGTGGCCGATCTGCTGCTCGATGGAAAACAATCGGAGCTTTGTGATGAAGATTGTCCTTAACGGAGAAACCAAAGAGGTCGCCGCCACCAATCTGGCCGACCTGCTGAGCGAAGAGGGCATCTCGGGCCGAGTCGCCACGGCCGTCAACGAATCCTTCGTGCCCTCCTCCCTTCGCGCCGGGCATACCCTGACCGAGGGCGACCGTGTCGAAATCCTCGCACCGATGCAGGGGGGCTGAGCCATGCGCCGCTTCTACGATACCGACCTTGCCACCCCGCTGATGCTGGGCACCGCGCAATATCCCAGCCCCGCGATCCTCGACCGCGCCTTCCGCGAAAGCGGCGCCAGCGTCGCCACCGTCTCGCTGCGGCGCGAGGGCGCGGGCGGGGCCGGGCAATCCTTCTGGTCCATGATCCGCGAGCTGGGCGTGCGCGTCCTGCCCAACACCGCCGGCTGCCACACCGTTAAGGAGGCGGTGACGACCGCCCACATGGCGCGCGAGGTGTTCGACACGCCCTGGATCAAGCTGGAACTGATCGGCCATACCGACAGCCTGCAACCCGACGTGTTCCAGCTGGTCGAGGCCGCCCGCATCCTGACCGAAGACGGCTTCCAGGTCTTCCCCTACACGACCGAGGATCTGATCGTCGGCGAACGCCTTTTGTCCGCGGGGTGCGAGGTGCTGATGCCCTGGGGCGCGCCCATCGGCTCGGGCCGGGGTCTCGCCAACGAATACGCCCTGCGCGCCATGCGGGCGGAGTTTCCCGATACGCCGCTGGTGGTCGATGCCGGGATCGGCCTGCCCTCCCACGCCGCCCGCGCGATGGAGCTGGGTTTCGACGCCGTTCTGCTCAACACCGCCGTTGCCCGCGCGGGCGACCCTGTGGCGATGGCCCGCGCGATGGCGCTGGCGGTTCAGGCCGGGCAACTGGCACACCAGGCCGACCCGATCGAGCCGCGCGACATGGCTGAGGCATCGACACCCGTGATCGGCAAGGCGTTCCTGACATGAGCCTCGACCGCTTCTATCCCATTTTCGACCATCCCGACTGGCTCGCCCGGATGCTGCCGCTTGGCATCAAGCTGGTTCAGCTGCGCATCAAGGACCGGGCCGAGGATGAGGTGCGGTCTATGATAGCCGAGGGACAGGCGCTTTGCCGCAAGCACGGCGCCGTTCTGGTCGTCAACGATTACTGGCAGATCGCCATCGAGCTGGGCTGCGACTGGATTCATCTCGGGCAGGAGGATCTGGATGAGGCAGACCTGCACGCGATCCGAAAAGCGGGTCTAAGACTGGGCGTTTCCACCCATGACGATGACGAGTTGGAGCGGGTGCTGGCGATGGACCCCGACTATGTCGCGCTTGGCCCGGTCTACCCGACGATCCTGAAAAAGATGAAATGGCACCAGCAGGGCCTGCCCCGCGTGACCGAGTGGAAGGCCCGCGTCGGCGACACCCCCCTCGTCGCCATCGGCGGCATGAGTGTCGAGCGTGCGCCCGGCGTGTTCGCGGCGGGCGCCGATATCGTCTCGGCCGTCACCGACATCACGCTGAACCCGGACCCCGAGGCGCGGCTGCGCGACTGGATCGAGGTGACGCGATGACCCGCTACGCCCGCCAGACCATCCTGCCGCAGGTGGGGGAGGGGGGGCAGGCCCGCCTCGCCGCCGCTCGCGTGTTGGTCGTGGGCGCCGGCGGCCTCGCCGCGCCGCTTTTGCCGGTGCTGGCCGGCGCGGGCGTGGGCGAGATCCACATCATGGACCCGGACGTGGTGGACCTCTCGAACCTCCATCGCCAGACGCTCTTCACCGAGGCCGATTGCGGACGGCCCAAGGCCGAGGTCGCCGCCGAAAGATGCCGCGCGATCAATTCCGGGGTGGTACTGCGATGTACAAAACGGTCAATCACCCCCGAAAACGTTGTACAAAACGGTCAAAACGCCGATCTGATCCTCGATTGCGCCGACAGCTACGCGGCAAGCTACACGCTCAGCGATGCCTGCCTTGCGCTGGGCAAACCCCTCATCACCGCCTCGGTCCTGGGTCTCTCGGGCTACGTGGCCGGGGTCTGCGGCGGCGCGCCCTCCCTTCGCGCGCTCTTCCCCGAGGCGCCCGATGGCGGCGCGACCTGCGCGACGGCCGGTGTGCTTGGGTCCACGGTCGCGATACTAGGCTCTATGCAAGCACAAATGGCGCTTTCCGCGCTGCTGGACCTGTCACCTTCTCCCCTCGGACAGGTGGTGCAGATCGACGCCGCAACGCTGCGCTCGACCAGTTTCCGGTTCGATACCGCCCCGGAACCCGAGCGGACCTTTCGTTTTGTCGCAGCCTCCGATCTGACCGACCAGGATACGATCATCGAACTGCGCGGGACGGAGGAAGCCCCCGTTCCCCTGCATCCCTCGGCGCAACGGATCATGCCCGAAAACCTGTCCGACATAGAGCCTAACAAGAGCAATCGGCTTGCCCTCTGCTGCGCTACCGGCTTGCGATCCTGGCGCGCGGCCGAAGAAATCTCCACCCGCTGGCCCGGCGAGATCGTCCTCGTCGCCGCCTCAACCTCGTAAGGAGTCCCAGATGAAACACCTCCTCGCCGTGTTCGCGCTGCTCGCCGCGACCCCAGCTTTCGCGCAGGACAAGATGACCGTCCTGCTCGACTGGTTCATAAACCCCGATCACGGCCCCATCATCATTGCGCAGGAACAGGGATACTTCGCCGAAGAAGGGCTGGAGGTCGAGGTCGTCGCCCCCGCCGACCCCTCTGCCCCGCCGCGTCTGGTGGCCGCCGGGCAGGCCGATCTGGCCGTCTCCTACCAGCCGCAACTACATCTTCAGATCCACGAAGGTCTGCCGCTGAAACGGGTCGGCACGCTGGTCGCCACGCCGCTCAACTGTCTCCTGGTGCTGAAAAATGGCCCTGTAGAGTCTATTTCCGACCTGAAGGGCCGCAAGATCGGCTTCTCTGTCGCGGGCGTGGAAGAGGCCATCCTGACCGCGATGCTGGGCAATCACGACGTCCCTCTGGACGATATCGAGCTGATCAACGTGAACTTCTCGCTGTCCCCGTCGCTGATGTCGGGCCAGGTCGATGCCGTCATCGGCGCCTTTCGCAACTTCGAGCTGAACCAGATGGAGATCGAAGGGGTCGAAGGGCGTTGTTTCTATATCGAAGAAGAGGGTGTTCCGCCCTATGACGAGTTGATCTATGTCGCCAACCCGGACCGGATGGATGTCGACAAGATCGCGCGTTTCCTTGCCGCGACCGAGAAGGCGACTCAGTTCATCATCAACAACCCTTTGGAAAGCTGGGAGATTTTCTCGGCCACCTCGACCGAATTGCAGGACGAGCTGAACGAAAAGGCCTGGGCCGACACGATCCCCCGTTTCGCCCTTCGCCCCGCTGCGATGGATGCAGGGCGCTACGCCCGGTTCGAGGAATTCCTCAAGGATTCCGGGATGATCGACAGCATCAACCCGGTCGAAACCATCGCCATCGACGTGACCGCGCAATGACGGCCCCGGATTACGGAACCGCCTTTGCCGCCCTGCGCGCGGCGGCATCCGGGCCGTGGCATCACTATACCCGCCATCCCTTTGTCGAAGGCTTGGGCGATGGGACGCTGCCGCGTGCGGCATTCCTCCATTACCTGAGCCAGGACTACGTCTTTCTCCATCACTTTTCGCGGGCATGGGCGCTTGCCGTGGTGAAATCCGAGACGCATGACGAGATGCAGGCCGCTGTGGGTGTGGTGAATGCTCTCATCACCGAGGAGATGCAGCTTCACGTCGGCATTTGCGAAGCGGCGGGCATCTCGCGCGAGGCGCTGTTCGCCACGCCAGAGCGGCCCGAGAACCTTGCCTATACGCGGTTCGTGCTTGAGGCCGGGTATTCCGGAGACCTTCTCGACCTGCTTGTCGCGCTTGCGCCCTGCGTGATGGGCTATGGCGAGATCGGTCAGCGCCTGAAGGAGGAGGCGAGGGATGAAACCTACCGGGACTGGATCGCCACCTATTCCGGCCCGGACTATCAGGCCGTGTGCCGCGGGACCGGAACGCTTCTGGACGAAGCGCTTGTCCGACGCCTCGGGCCGGATTTCACGTCCGCCCCGCGCTGGACCAAGCTCTGCGAGACATTTCGCACGGCGACCGAGCTTGAAGTCGGGTTCTGGCAGATGGGACTGACCCCGTGACGGACACGCCCGGCCTCCTCTTCCAAGGCGATGCGAGCATCGATGAAAAGCCGCTTTTTGCCCGTATCAGGCTCGAAATGCCGCCCGGACGCTGGACCTGTCTGCTCGGGGGGTCGGGCGTCGGCAAGTCCACGATCCTCCGCCTGATTGCCGGGCTGGACACGGGTGCGGAGTTTTCCGGAACGATAAGAGCCGATGATGATGGCCCGGTCACGCCGCGTGTCGGCTACATGGCGCAGGACGATCTGCTGCTGCCGTGGGCGACGGTTTCGCAGAATGTTGTTCTGGGCGCCCGTTTGCGTGGGGAACGCCCGGACAAACCCCGTCTGGATCGGCTTCTGCATCGCACCGGGCTGACTGACCACGCGGGCAAGAAACCCGCGGAACTCTCGGGGGGGCAAAGACAGCGGGTCGCGCTGGCCCGCACGCTGATGGAAGATAAACCAGTCGTTCTGCTGGACGAACCCTTTTCGGCGCTGGACGCACGCACACGGGCGGACATGCAGGATCTGGCGGTAGAACTGCTTGCGGGCCGCACGGTCCTGCTTGTGACCCATGAACCGGCCGAGGCCGCGCGCCTGGGTCACGCGATACATGTCATGACCCCGGGCGGCTTGAATGCAATCACGCCGCCGACGGCCCCCGTGCCCCGCGACGTGGACGATGAAGAGACGCTCCGGACCCAAGGTGCTCTCTTGCGACAGCTGCGGGAGAAAGTGGCATGAAGGCCCTTCCAGCTCTCGCCGCGACGGTCTTTGCGCTGCTCATTTGGCAAGCGGTGGTCAGCCTGACGAGCCTGCCGCGCTTCATCCTGCCGGGGCCGGCTCTGGTAGCCGAGACGTGGTGGACGAACCGTGCGGTCATTGCCGAACACACGCTGGCGACGGCCCTTGAGGTTCTGCTCGGGCTTGCACTGGGCGCGGCGTTGGGGATCGTCACGGCAATCCAACTTGCGACCTCCCGTATCGCGCGGGTTCTGGTGCAGCCGATGCTTGTCTTTACCCAAGCGCTGCCGGTCTTTGCCCTGGCGCCGATTCTGACGCTTTGGCTGGGCTACGGGCTCTGGTCCAAGGTCGCGATGGCGGTTCTGATCATCTATTTCCCCGTAACCGCGTCGTTCTTCGATGGGCTGATGCGCACCCCGCGCGGGTATCTCGACCTGGCACAGACCATGCAGGCCAGCCCGCGCGCGGTATTGTGGCGTATCCGTGTTCCGGCAGCCTTGCCCTCGCTCGCTTCGGGGCTGCGGTTGGCTGCGGTCTATGCGCCGATCGGGGCGGTGATCGGCGAATGGGTCGGGGCCTCGCGCGGGTTGGGTTACCTGATGTTGTTGGCGAACGGGCGGGCCAAGACCGACCTGATGTTCGCGGCAATGCTGACGCTGGGGGTGTTCTCGGTCTTGCTGCACCTCACGGTGCGTCGCGCCACGGCGGGGATCGCGGGAGAGCGTTAACCTTTCGGCAACCGATTCGGCTCCAGTCTGGTCGCCATGAGCCAGAATGCCTTTCACGATGTGCAGAGCCTGTTTGACGCCGACGAGGCGCCCGAAATGCCCCTGGCCAGCGGACGTCTGCCCTCATACATCAAGGACCATCGCAGACGGCTGCGGGAGCGGTTCATGGCAGGCGGTGCCGGTGCGATGCCGGATTACGAGTTGCTGGAACTGGTTCTGTTCCGCTCGATCCCGCGGCAGGACGTCAAGCCTCTGGCCCGGCGGCTGCTGGACAGGTTCGGAGATTTCAACCGTGTCCTGACCGCGCCCGTGGTACGCCTGCGGGAAATCAAGGGCGTGGGCGACACGGTGATCACCGATCTCAAGATCCTTGAGGCCTGCGCGCATCGGATGGCCCGCGCAAGGGTGATGCAGCGGCAGGTCATTTCCAGTTGGGACGCATTGCTGGACTATTGTCATACCACGATGGCGCATCGCGAAACCGAGCAATTCCGGGTCTTCTACCTCGACCGCAAGAACGTGTTGATCGCGGACGAGGAGCAGGCACGCGGGACGGTCGATCATGTCCCTGTCTATCCTCGAGAAGTCGCCAAGCGTGCGCTGGAGCTGAACGCTTCGGCCCTGATCCTGGTGCACAACCATCCCTCCGGGGATCCGACGCCCTCGCAAGCGGATATCGACATGACCCGGCAGATCCAGAACGCCTGTTCCGCCTTGGGATTGACGCTGCATGACCACCTGATCATCGGGAAATCGGCGGAGTTGAGCTTTCGGGCCGAAGGTTATCTCTAACGCAGCCAGATCTCGACCCGGCGATTGACCTGGCGGCCCCAGTCGCTGTCGTCGCAGGCCATGGGCAGCGCCTCGCCGAACGCGGCGACTCCGATACGGGCGCGGGGCGGTCTTGCAGTCGGCGCCGAGGCAAGAACGGCGTCCCGCACAGCCTCGGCCCGCTTCATGGCAATCTCGGCATTGGCGCCTGCCGGCCCATCACCGTCGCTGAAACCTACGAACAACAACTCGCGCGCATCATAGCCGCCGCTTTCCAGGGCCTGGGCAAGGCTGAGTATGTTGGCACGTGACTGGGCATCGGGGCGTGAAGATCCGGTTTCGAACCGAAAGGACGTCGTCAGGCGGGACATGGGCGACAGAGTCGCCACCAGTCTTTGCAATTCGTCGAGGCCGACCTCGGGGCCTGCGGCCGCGATCGCGTTGGAAAGCCTGCGCCCCTGGGCGCCCAGGGGAATCTGTTCAGGGGCCTGATCGACGAAACCGGCCCTCCGAATGACGATCTGGGCCGCCGGGCTGGCAGTATAGGCAAGGAAATCCCGCGCGATCTGCGGCAGTCTGCGGGCGGGCAGGTAGAGAAACATCGGGGAAGTAAGGGGATAGTCCTCGGTCTTGATGGTCCAGCGGCTGGCAGACAGCGAGAAGCCGCAGGTCCCGGCAAGCGTCAACGGACGCGCAGTGCCGGTCTCGGCAAAGCTGGCGATGCCGATGGCAAAGGGATCGGTCACCACGGCCCGCGCCAGTGCGCTGCTTCGGGAATGGTGGCTGGTTTCGCGCGCGAGCTCCTTGCCGGCCGGGCGCAGCAACCGGTCCTCGACCGCCTGCGCCAGACCCGAGCCGAGATCGGGCAGGTGTAGCGCGATGGGTGCATCCGGCCCGCCGAATTCCTGCCAGTTCGTGATCTCACCGGCGAAAACACGGGCAAGATCGGTGGTCGAGATCTGCCGAACCGGGTTGTCGGGCGCGACGATGGGGACCATGGCATCAAGCGCCAGAACCCGGCTGCGATTGGGGCGGGTCATGTCGCCCATTCCCGCCTCGCGCGCGCGGTCGCGTTCATCGGACCGAATCTCGCGCAGGGCGAGGACGATGTCGGCCTCGTTGGCGAGCAGGTCGGCAAAACCCTCGTCCGTCGTGGTCACGCGGAAATCGAACCGGGCGATGGGCTTGGAACGGTCTGATTGCAGCAGGACATAGCTGAAATGCGCCTGATCGCCGCTTTCGCGGCGGGTACGATAACCGTTGCGCAGGGCAAACCCCTCGATCAGTGCAGGAAGCAGCACTTCGGCCATCGTGGACGAACCCGACAGTGCAATTTCGGCGACGAAATCGGTCAGGCTGGGGCAGGCCGGCCCATCGCAGGACACGCCAGTGCCGTCCACGGTCAATTCTCCGAATTGCGTGTCCACCCGGTAAAACTCGCCGTCGAAACCCAGAAGCGTGCCGCTGATTTCCACCGCACCGTCGCGCGAGGTAAGCGTGATATCCTGCGCGGCGGCCTGTCCGGCCAATCCCAATGAAAAAAGTGCGGCGCCGAACGCCGCACGAAACCTGATCATGTGACCTCTGAATTCACCAGTCCCTTACTTGGCGGCGATCTTCAGGTCTTCCATCAGATTATTCAACACCAGAAAGTCGCCTGTCGCGTCACATCCCGGCATGGACAGGATCAGGTCTCGGGTTCTCAGGGGGGCCGCGCCGCGCAGTTCGAGAGATTGCGCGCTGATGTCTCGACCGCAATTGGTGCTGGTCACCTCGGCCTCGACCGTCAGGTCGATGGTACCCGACCGGTCGGTGCCTCCGAGAGGGAAGGTGTAGACTTCGACCAGTTGCGGAGCCAGCGTGTCCGCCGCACCCAGACGGAGGACATGACCCTGTCCGTTGGCGGCATCGTGCCAGACATGGCCTTGCTCTCCGTAACCGGCGCCGAATTCCCGCGCGTGAATCTGGAGCCCGTCGGCACCCGACCATTGCAGGGCAACGCGCTCGAACCGGGAGAGGTCGGGCACATTCGCCATGGCGACGGCCCCCTTGCCGCTGGCAAAGGCAACGACAAAGACGGCCCGGTCGGACAGGGCTGGGACCGTGACCGAGAGTTCGCCCGCCTCATCGGTCGTGTCGGTGAAGACGAGGCCGCTGTGATGGATGGTCACGCGCTGGTTGCCGAAACAGGGGGCCGTGACCGAGAGGTCCACGCTTGCCATCGGAGCAGGTTCGGCCCGGGCGGTTACGTCGCAGCCAAGTTTCGGCGCAACCGGATCGCGGGGCGTGTCCGGCAGGATAATGCCGTTTGCCGGGTCCGGGGTTTCACCTGCGCTTTCGAGCATCGGCTCGGGCAAACGCCGAGGTGCCGTCCGCTCCGGAAGTGCCGAGGTCAGGGTGATCCCTTCGACATTGAACAGGGCGAAATCATCGACATCCGAGGCTCCGGAAGGCGCGGCAACGGACTGTTGAATCGCCTGTGGGGCCCTTGCATAGAGAGGGGCAGCCGCATCGCTGCCGGACTGCATGAGATAGCCGGTGCCCAATGCGCAGGCGACGGTGCCGCCGATCATCAGGACTCTGCGCTTGATAGACATGACATTCTTCCTCCAGCTTCCGCCACGGAAGAGTGTCGTTAAAGAAGGGGGCCAAGTTATGGCCTCCCGTGGGAGTCATTGCGGCCCGATTGCGGCGTTCAGGACAGGCGTCCGTGGCAATGCTTGAACTTCTTCCCCGATCCGCAAGGGCAGGGCTCGTTCCGACCGGGATTGCCCCAAGTCGAGGGGTCGTTCTCGTCGAAGCCTTGGATCGCCTGACCTTCTGCCGGAGCATTGCCTGCCGGGTCGGAGCCGCTGGCGGGCTGGGCTGCATCCGTCTGCTTTTGGAGGGCGGCTTGCTGCGCGGTGATCTGCTGGAGCATCTGCTGCTGCTCTTCCTCGGTCAGCGGGCGCACGCGGGCCAGCTGCTTTGCCACATCCTCGCGCAGACCGTCGAGCATGCCCTCGAAAAGCTGGAAGCTTTCATTCTTGTACTCGTTGAGCGGGTCGCGCTGCGCGTATCCACGGAAGCCCACGACAGAGCGCAGATGCTCCAGCGTCAGAAGGTGTTCGCGCCACTTGGTGTCGATGGTCTGGAGCAGAACCTGCTTTTCGATGTTGCGCATCGTCTCCGCGCCGAAGGCCGCGGCCTTCTTTTCCATCATCTCGTCGCTGGCCTTGGTCAGCCGTTCGCGGATCTCGTCGTCATCCACGCCCTCTTCGGCCGCCCATTCCATCACCGGCACATCGACGCCGAGTTTTTCGATCACCTCGGCATAAAGCCCTTCGGTGTTCCATTGGTCGGCATAGGTTTTGGGGGGCATGTACTGGTCGACGAGATCGTCGATGACCTGGTGACGCATGTCGCCCACGATCTCGGACAGGTCCTCGGTTGACATGATCTCGCGCCGTTGCGAGAAAATCACCTTGCGCTGGTCGTTCATCACATCGTCGAACTTGAGGATGTTCTTGCGCATGTCGAAGTTTCTGCCTTCGACCTTGGCCTGAGCGCGCTCGAGTGACTTGTTGACCCAAGGGTGAACGATGGCCTCGCCTTCCTGCATTCCGAGCGTCTTGAGGACCTTGTCCAGACGTTCAGAGCCGAAGATGCGCATCAGGTCGTCTTCGAGGCTGAGGTAAAAGACCGTTCGGCCGGGGTCGCCCTGACGGCCCGACCGGCCGCGCAGCTGGTTGTCAATCCGGCGGCTCTCGTGGCGTTCGGAGGCCATGACGTATAGACCGCCCGCCTCGATCACCTTCTGTTTCTCTTCGGCGTGTTTCGCCTCTTCGGTTGCGCGCAGCTCGGCGGGATCTGCCTCGGGGTTCTTTTCCAAGGTGTCCATCACCCGCATGTCGACATTGCCGCCCAGCTGGATATCTGTTCCGCGGCCGGCCATGTTGGTGGCGATTGTCACGGCGCCAAGCCGCCCGGCCTCTGCCACGATCTGCGCTTCCTGCTCGTGGTGGCGTGCGTTCAGAACATTGTGCTTGATGCCCTCGGCGGTCAGCATCTGGCTGAGCATCTCGGATTTCTCGATCGAGGTTGTGCCGACCAGAACAGGCTGACCCTTTTCATGGGCCTTTCGGATCTCGTTGATCATCGCCTGGTATTTCTCGTTCGCGGTACGATAGACCTGATCGTCCTCGTCGACGCGCGCGATGGGCTTGTTGGTGGGCACCTCGACCACGCCCAAGCCGTAGATTTCCATGAATTCCTCGGCCTCGGTCGAGGCGGTGCCGGTCATGCCCGCCAGCTTGTCGTAAAGCCGGAAGTAGTTCTGGAAGGTCACGCTTGCCAGCGTCACGTTCTCGGGCTGGATCTTTGCGCCTTCCTTGGCCTCGATCGCCTGGTGGAGACCGTCCGACAGGCGGCGGCCCGGCATCATCCGGCCGGTGAATTCGTCGATCAGCACGACCTCGCCGTCGCGAACGATGTAATCCTTGTCCTTCTGGAACAGCTTGTGCGCGCGCAGGCCCTGGTTGACGTGGTGCACCACGGTCGTGCTCTCGGGATCATAGAGCGTGTGTCCCTCGGGCAGAAGGCCGCGGGCGCGCAGTTGCTCCTCCAGAAACTCGTTGCCTTCGTCGGTAAAGGTGACGTTGCGGGTCTTTTCATCCAGGGTGAAGTGCTCGTCCGACAGCGACGGGATCACGGCGTCGATGCTTACATACAATTCGGAACGGTCCTGGGACGGTCCGGAGATGATCAGCGGCGTGCGTGCCTCGTCGATCAGGATCGAGTCGACCTCGTCCACGATCGCGTAATTGTGCTGCTTCTGATAAACCTCGCTCAACTCCGCCTTCATGTTGTCGCGGAGATAGTCGAAGCCCAACTCGTTGTTCGTGGCGTACGTGATGTCGCTTTCGTAGGCGGCCATCTTCTCGGCATCGGGCTGGCCGGAAAAGATCACGCCGGTCGTCATGCCAAGCTGGCCGAAGACCTTTCCCATCCATTCCGAATCGCGCTTGGCCAGATACTCGTTGACCGTGACCACATGCACACCCTTGCCGGTGAGCGCGTTGAGATAGGCGGGGAAGGTCGCGACCAGCGTCTTGCCCTCGCCCGTCTTCATCTCCGAGATATTGCCTTGGTGCAGGAAGATCCCGCCCATGAGCTGGACGTCGAAGGCGCGCAGACCCAACGCCCGTCGGGCACCTTCGCGCACGTTGGCAAAGGCTTCCGGCAACAGGTCGTCGAGGCTTTCGCCATCCTTCGCGCGCTTGCGGAACTCCTCGGTCTTGGCCCTCAGGTCGTCGTCCGAGAGTTTTTCGAACTCTGCTTCCAGCGCGTTGATCTTGTCGATCAGCGGGCGGGTCGCCTTGATCTTGCGGTCGTTCGGCGTGCCGAAGACCTTTTTGGCGAGCGTTCCCAATCCCAGCATGTTCACTCCAGCGGATCTTGATATGTCGTGGTTGCGACAGGCTTGCCCGCCTCGTGCGCAACCCATAGATACGGGGGTGAAGGCGGCCCTGTCCAAGGCTTCAAGGCGATGTAAGCGGCAGGTCGTGGAGTGTCAACGCCGCGCCCTGTCGCGGCCTGCTAATAGGAAGAATCAATGCCCAAACGCCTCACTTTTCTTACATCGATGGTGCTTGCCGCCGCGATGTCGATGCCCTTGTCCGCCGAGGCACAGCCCGATGCGGACACCGTGCTCGCCCGGGTGAACGGCGAGGAAATCACCCTTGGTCACCTGATCGTGGCCAAGGCGGCGCTGCCGGCCCAGTACCAGCAATTGCCGAACGAGGTGCTGTTCGACGCGATCCTCGACCAGCTGGTCCAGCAGACACTGCTGGGGCAAGAGCATGGCGACCAGGTTCCGCAGCGCGTCGAACTGGCCCTTGAAAATGAACGCCGGTCCCTTCTGGCTGCCGAGACGCTGCAGGAAATCATGCGCGTCGTGACGACCGAAGAGGCCTTGCAGGCCGCGTATGACGAGAAATATGCCGACGGATTCGGCGGTGACGAATTCAACGCGTCGCATATCCTGGTCAACACCGAGGAAGAGGCCAAGGAGGTCAAGGAGCTCTTGGAAAACGGCGCCGATTTTGCGGCGACCGCCAAGGAGAAGTCCACCGGTCCCTCCGGTCCCAACGGCGGCTCGCTGGGCTGGTTCGGCGAGGGAGCGATGGTTCCCGAGTTCGAACAGGCGGTTCTGGGTCTCGAGCCCGGCGAGGTTTCGGATCCCGTGCAGACCCAGTTCGGCTGGCATATCGTCAAGCTCAACGAAAAGCGCAAGGCCGAGGCTCCGGCGCTTGAGGAGGTGCGCGGCGAATTGTCCAATGAAATCCAGCAGCAGGCTATCGAGGATCGCGTCGCGGAACTGGCGCAATCGGGCGAGGTCGAGCGGCTGGAGGTTGAGGGCGTGACCCCCGATTTGCTGAGCCAACCCGAACTCGTGCAGGAGTAAGCCGACGTGGCCAAGATCACCAAGGTTTCGCCGCTCGCGCCCGAGCGGTTTCCCGCTCTGCCAGCAATCGACGGGGTGCAGTTCGCGACCGCGCGGGCCGGAGTGCGCTATTCCGGGCGTACAGACGTGATGCTGGCAGTGCTTGATCCGGGCACGGCGGTTGCGGGTGTGTTCACCCGCTCCGCGACCCGCGCGGCGCCCGTGCTGGACTGCCAGCGGAAGATCGGCCGACCCGCAAACGGTCCGGCGGCGATCCTGGTGAATTCTGGCAACGCCAACGCTTTTACCGGTCGCCACGGGGAGCATTCGGTTGCCGTGGTGACCGGGGCGGTCGCCCAAGTGACCGGTATCGCCGAGGAGCGGGTTTTTACCGCCTCCACCGGCGTGATCGGCGAGCCGCTTCCGCATGAGAGGATCGTTGCCAAGCTGGCCGAAATGACCTCGGACCTTTCGGCCGAGCGGCTGGAGGACGCGGCCCGCGCCATCATGACGACGGACACGTTCCCCAAGGGATCGACAGCAGAGGTCGAAATCGGCGGCAAGACAGTCACCATCTCGGGCATCGCCAAGGGATCGGGCATGATCGCGCCGGACATGGCGACGATGCTGGTCTACATCTTTACAGATGCAAAGGCCGAACAGGCCGCATTGCAGGAGACGCTGGTGCGGCTCACCGACCGGACCTTCAACTGCATAACCGTTGACAGCGACACCTCGACCTCCGACTCGCTGCTGCTTTGCGCGACGGGCGCTTCTGGCGTGGATGTGACGGGCGATGCCGGGTTCGAGCGCGCGCTGGAACAGGTCATGCTGGACCTTGCGTATCAGGTGGTGCGGGATGGCGAGGGGGCTACGAAATTCGTCGAGATCCGCGTGACCGGTGCGGCATCAGACGCCGATGCCAAGGTTCATGGTCTGGCCATAGCGAACTCCCCGTTGGTCAAGACCGCGATCGCCGGTGAGGATCCCAACTGGGGCCGCGTGGTCATGGCCATCGGCAAGTCGGGCGCGGCGGCGGACCGGGATCTTTTGAGCATCCGCTTTGGCGAGATCCTGGTGGCCGAGAAAGGCTGGGTCAGCCCCGGCTACAACGAGGAAGAGGCGGCCACCTACATGAAGGGCCAAGACCTGGTGATCGCGGTGGATCTGGGCTTGGGCGAGGGGGCCTCCACCGTCTGGACGTGCGATCTGACGCATGGGTATATCGAGATCAACGCGGATTACCGGTCGTGAAAATCGTTCTGGTTTCCGCGGTCGCCCTTATCGATGTGGATGGTCGAGTGCTGCTTGCGCAGCGCCCCGAGGGAAAGTCGATGGCCGGGTTGTGGGAGTTTCCTGGCGGCAAGGTCGAAGACGGCGAGACGCCCGAGCGCGCCCTCATTCGGGAACTGCACGAGGAGCTGGGCATCGATACATGGGCATCCTGCCTCGCTCCCCTGACCTTCGCCAGCCACAGCTATGATGACTTTCACCTGATGATGCCGCTGTTTGCCTGCCGCAAGTGGAACGGGATACCGCAATCCAAGGAAGGTCAGGCGTTGAAGTGGGTTCGGGCGAACGAGTTGCGGAACTATCCGATGCCGCCCGCCGATATTCCGCTGATCCCCATCCTGCGCGACTGGCTTTAGCAACACGGCAAAAAAACGGCCCGCCTAAGCGGGCCGTTTTTCTTTCGCGATGCGGATAAGATCAGGCGAGGGTGCGAGTGACTTCCTGGCGCTCGAAGATTTCGATCACGTCGCCGGGACGGACATCCTCGTAATTCTCGAAGGCCATGCCGCACTCCTGACCCGACTGCACTTCGGACACTTCGTCCTTGAAGCGCTTGAGGGTCTTCAGAGTGCCTTCGTGGATCACCACGTTGTCGCGCAGAAGGCGCACACCGGCAGAGCGGCGAGCGATGCCCTCGGTGACGAGACAGCCGGCAACCTTGCCGACGCCGGAAACCTTGAAGACTTCCCGGATCTCGGCATAGCCGATGAAGTTTTCGCGGATCTCGGCGCTGAGCAGCCCGGAGGCGGCCTTTTTCACGTCATCGACCAGATCGTAGATCACCGAGTAATATCGGATCTCGACACCCTTCTGGTTGGCCACGTTGCGCGCGGTCGCGTTGGCACGCACATTGAAGCCCATGACAGGCGCGCCCGATGCCTCGGCCAGACCGATATCGGTTTCGGTGATCGCACCCACGCCGGAGTGCAGCACACGCACGCGCACCTCGTCATTGCCGATCTTTTCCATCGCCTGAACGATGGCTTCGGCGGATCCTTGAACGTCGGCCTTAACGAGAATGGGCAGCTCGGCCACGTTCTCGTCTTCCTTGGCCTTCTGCATCAGCTGTTCGAGCGTGGTGGCGGCACCTGCGGCGGCACGCTTGTCCTTGGCGACCTGCGCCCGATACTCGGCGATCTCGCGGGCCTGTGCTTCGGTCTCGGTGACGTTGAGAACGTCGCCGGCCTCGGGCGTGCCGTTGAGGCCCAGAACCTCGACCGGAACCGAAGGGCCTGCCTCCTTCACCCGTTCACCCTTGTCGTTGATCAGCGCGCGGACCTTGCCGTACTGCTCGCCCACGACGAAGATATCGCCCTGATGCAGAGTCCCCTTCTGGACCAGCACGGTGGCGACCGGACCGCGGCCCACGTCAAGCTGCGCCTCGATCACGGCACCTTGCGCGGCGCGGTCTGGGTTGGCTTTCAGTTCGAGGATCTCGGCCTGAAGCGCGATGGCTTCAAGCAATTCGTCCAGACCCTGCCCGGTGACGGCGGATACCTCGACATCCTGAACGTCGCCCGACATCTTCTCGACGATGACCTCGTGTTGAAGGAGGTCTGTGCGTACCTTGTCAGGGTCCGCCTCGTGCTTGTCGACCTTGTTGATCGCCACGATCATCGGGACCTTGGCCGCCTTTGCGTGATTGATCGCCTCGACCGTCTGCGGCATCACGGCATCGTCTGCCGCCACGACAAGCACCACGATATCCGTTACCTGGGCACCGCGCGAACGCATGGAGGTAAAGGCCGCGTGACCCGGCGTATCGAGGAAGGTCAACACCGCGCCACCCTCGGTCTGAACCTGATAGGCGCCGATATGCTGCGTAATGCCGCCGGCTTCGCCCGCGACGACCTTTGCGTCACGGATTGCATCGAGAAGCGAGGTCTTGCCGTGATCGACGTGACCCATGATCGTGATGACCGGCGGGCGCGACTTGAGGTCGTCGTCCTTGTCCTCGACATCGGCGATGACGTCCTCGACATCCGAATCCGAGACGCGGACGACGCGATGGCCGAATTCCTCGATGATCAGTTCGGCGGTGTCAGCATCGATGGTCTGGTTCTGCGTGACCATCATGCCCATCTTCATCAGCGACTTTACGACATCTGCCGAGCGTTCGGCCATGCGGTTCGCAAGCTCGCCCACGGTGATCGCCTCAGGCAGTTGCACGTCGCGGATGACCTTTTCCCGCTCGATCGGGCCGCCCATGGCCTTCTGCCGGGCACGCTCCTGCTTGCGCTTCATCGAAGCCATGGAGCGTTGCCGCCCGCCTTCGCCCGAAAGAGCCTGGTTCAGGGTGAGCTTGCCGGAGCGGCGGTTGTCGTCACGGCCCTTGCTGCGCGCAGGACGCTGTTCACGCTCCCGGTCGGGCGTGGGGGCGCGTTTGGTCGCATCGGCGGCCGGTTTGGCTGCGCCGGGTTTGTCGGTACGCGGCGCGGGTGCTTCCTTGGCTTCCTTGGCATCCTGTTCGGCCTGCTTCGCAGCCTCTTCGGCCTCGCGGCGCTGACGTTCTTCGTCTTCGGCCTTTTGCCGCGCCTTTTCCTCGGCCTCGCGCTGTTCGCGCTCTTTCTGTTCCTTCTCGGCGCGCAGGCGTTCACGCTCTTCGGCGCGGGCCTTTTCCTCGGCCTCGCGCTGCGCGGCTTCCTCGACCTCGCGGGCCTTGGCGGCCTGAAGCGCCTTCAGACGTCGCGCCATTTCCGCATCCGAAATCCCGGCGGGGCGGCGTGACGGATCGGTGGCAGGAGACGAACCGCCCGCCGCGGGTTTGCCCGCACCCGGCTTGGGGACCACAACGCGCTTGCGCTTGGTTTCCACCACGACATTCTTGGTCCGTCCGTGGCTGAAACTCTGTTTCACGTTCCCCGAACGGGACCCCCCACGCAGACCCAATGTCTTTTTGCCGTCACTATCGCTCATAAAGCTACTTACCCTTCCGTGCGGCCCTTGCCGCCGTCATCCGTTTCGCGCATGCCCCGCAGGCGCTGCGCTTCCTCTACAACACGTTTGGCGAGTCCACCAGAGGCCAGCGCCGCATGTATCACCGATTGGCGGCCAAAAGCCATGCCCAATTCATCTGCGTTGAGCCAGCCGATATACTTGCCGAAATGCGGCGTGCTCAGTTTCGACTTGCCGCGCCCCGACCCGTCGCTGGCCTGGATCAGCACCTGGGCCTCTTCCTTGTCGAGCCAGGTCTTGACTTTTTCATAGCCAGAGACGGCATCGCCGGATTTGCGCGCCATGCTGATCAGGTCGATCACCCGTCGCGCCAGCTGTCTTTCGACCTCGTCAACGAGACCTTCCGGGACGGTTACCTGCATCTTGAGCCCGCGAGCAAAGAGCTTTTTCTTTGCCGCAAGCTCGACCGCGTCCCTGTCCGCCGCCACATATACGCCGCGGCCGGGCAATTTTTCCATCACGTCCGGAAAGACAGTGCCGTCCGGACCTGCGACGAAGCGGATCAACCCGTATTTGGGCCGAACCTCGCCGGTGGCGACGCATTTGCGTTCGGGTCCTTCCGAACGCTCCTTTATGACACCGCCGCGACCCATCTCGAACGCTCCGGAGCCCGGGATCAGGCCCCGGCCTCCTCGTTTGCTTCCTCGGCTCCGTCTTCATCGTCTTCCTCGGCCTCGCCGGATTCGAGATCGCTGGGATCAACCCAGCCAAGAAGCACGCGGGCCGTCATGACCATATCCTGCGCTTCTTCCAAAGACACGTCAAAGGGTTCGAGAATGCCGTCATCCTTGACGCGCTGACCGTCCACCGTGGTCCAGCCACCTGCAAGTTCCCAGTCGGCGCAGGTCGCGAAGTCTTCGAGCGTCTTGACGTCGTCCTTGGCCAGCGCTTCTACCATTTGGGGTGTCAGGCCCTGGAATTCAATAAGGCTGTCCTCGGCGCCCATCTCACGAGCGTTTTCCAGCGCCTGGCGTGCCTGGGCCTCAAGATTGTCGCGGGCGCGCGCCTGGAGTTCCTCGGCGGTGCTTTCATCGACACCGTCGATCACCAGAAGCTCGTCCTGATCGACATAGGCCACTTCCTCGAGATTGGTGAAGCCTTCGGAGACCAGAAGCTGGGCGAAGAACTCGTCAAGATCCAGCGTTTCCATGAACAGCTGGGTACGCGCCTCGAATTCCTTCTGGCGACGTGCCGATTCTTCCGCCTCGGTCATGATGTCGATGTCGAGACCGGTCAGCTGAGAGGCCAGACGCACGTTCTGACCGCGACGGCCGATGGCGAGCGAAAGCTGCTCTTCGGGTACCACGACCTCGATCTTGCCTGCCTCCTCGTCGAGAACGACCTTAGAGACTTCGGCCGGTTGCAACGCGTTCACCAAGAAGGTCGGCTGATCCTCGTTCCACGGGATGATGTCGATCTTTTCGCCCTGAAGCTCGTTCACCACCGCCTGTACGCGGCTGCCGCGCATGCCGACGCAGGCACCGACGGGGTCGATCGAGCTGTCATAGGAAATGACGGCGATCTTGGCGCGGCTGCCGGGGTCGCGAGCGACGGCCTTGATCTCGATGATGCCATCGTAGATCTCGGGCACTTCCATCTTGAACAGCGCGGCCATGAATTCGGGCGCGGTCCGCGACAGGAAGATCTGCGGGCCGCGCGGTTCGCGGCGCACATCCTTGACGAAGCAGCGCACGCGGTCGCCGGGGCGATAGCTTTCGCGGCCGATCTTCTCGTTGCGGCGCAGGATCGCCTCGCCAGCGCCCACATCGACGATGACGTTGCCATATTCCTCGCGCTTGACCTGGCCGTTGATGATGGTGCCGACCCGGTCCTTGAACTCTTCGTACTGGCGGTCGCGCTCGGCCTCGCGGACCTTTTGCAGGATGACCTGCTTCGCCGATTGCGCGGCGATGCGGCCCATTTCGACCGGCGGAACCTCTTCGGTATAAGTGTCGCCGACCTTGGGGTCTTCCATGTATTGTTTCGCCTGCTCGACCGTCAGTTCGGACTGGTAGTTCTCGAGCTCGTCATCCTCGACCACGGTGCGCACGCGGGTGAATGTGGCGCGGCCGGTCTTGCGGTCGATATTGACCCGAATATCCATTTCCGAGCCGTAGCGGCTCTTGGCGGCGCGGGCGAGGCTCTCTTCCATCGCTTCGACCACCAGGCCGGGGTCGATCATCTTTTCGCGGGCCACGGCCTCGGCCGTTTGCAAAAGCTCCAACTGGTTGGCGGAGGTGATTGCCATTATTCGTTCTCCTCTGCGGACCCGTCCTCGGTCACGATCTCGTCAAATTGGTCTTCGTTGAGCGCGCCGGCGGCCTTGCGCTGGCGCAGCATTTCCTTGATCAAATCCTCGGTCAGCACGAGCTTGGCGTCGCTCAGCCAGTCGAATTTCAGGCCGATGGTCACGGTTTCCCCGTCCTGCGGTATGTTGACGAGCACCTCGTCATCCTCGACTCCGGCCAGTTCACCCTTGAAGCGGCGGCGGCCGTCGATCAGTTCAGAAGTCTCGATCTTTGCCTCATAACCCTCGAACGCGGCGAAATCCTTGAGGCGGGTCAAGGGCCGGTCGATGCCGGGGCTCGACACCTCAAGCGTATAGGCATCCAGGATCGGATCCTCGACGTCCAGCGTTGCGCTGATGGCGTTGGAGATCTCGGCGCAATCGTCGACCTCGATCCCGCCATCCGGCTTGTCGGCCATGATCTGCAATGTCGTGTGCTTGCCGCTCATCAGCCGGACCCGGACGAGTTCGAATCCCAGATCCTCTATCACGGGAATGATGATCTCAGCCAGGCGCCGGTCGATCGCGGCTTTTGCTATGAGGTCGTTCGACATGGTTTCCAGACACAAAAAAACGGGCGCGCGGCCCGTGGAACTTTTCCGGTGGAACCCCGGACCCCAAGGCCCGACGTGCCGCTGTTGATTTGCCATATACGGGCTGGGGCGCGAGTCTGCAACCCCCCTCGGTCAGACCATCCACCAGCGTTCGGCGAGCCGTCCGCCATCGAGGGGCGCGGAGGAGATCCGGGACGGCATGCCGACCTTGCTGGTAGCAACCAGTGCCATGTTCTCTTCCGAGGGGTGATAAAGAAAGCGGGCGCCGTCGCGCAGGGCAGTGGAGTCTGGCAGGGCGGCAAGATCGACATAGCCATCGCGCAACGCTTCGGCCCGGATTGCGGCGTCGGGTATGACGATGACATCCACCGCGTCAGCCCAACCCGCGCGACCTTCCTTGTAGTGGCCTGCAACACGACGCCCACGAAAATGGCGCCCATCCTCCGCGCGCTCGACCCGGTAACAGCCAGTGCCATTCGCTCCGGCCAGCGGCTGAACCGTCTCGCCTGCGCGCGCCACGGCAAAGCGGCTATCGGCAAGAAACAATGGCAAGCCCGGATCCGCCCGGTCGAGTTCGAGCCTCAGGCTGTTTGCGCCGGTGGGCTCCGACCGCCCCAGACCGTCAAGCGCCGCGACGACGTCCGAGGGCGCAAGGAGGTGACCGTCGTGGAAGCGCGCATCGTCGCGCAGGGTCAGATGCCAGACCTTGGCGGCCGCGTCGGAGTGCCACTGTGTCATCAATTCGCCGCGCAGGGCGCCATCTGGGCCAATCTCGGTCAGCGTGTCGAACACGGCGCCGCGCACCAAAGCTTCGAGGCTGCCATCGCGGGGCACGGCGATCCGCAGCACCCCACCCTGCCGCGGGGCGGCGTCCAGAGACACGCCTGTCGCGGCCAGCAGCGCGGCGGCTGCACCCGAGGTGAAAAGCGCGCGGCGGTCGATGCGGTTCATCGGCCCTGCTCCCCGATACGGTCCATGATGCGGACAAGCTCCGCTGAAATGCCCGGCTCGCTCAGCGCGTGACCGGCGTTGCGCACCATCTTGAGCTCGGCGTTGGGCCAGAGCTCGCTCAGCCGGTAGGCCGAGGCGGGCGGGCATATCATGTCATACCGTCCCTGTACGATGAAGCCCGGTATGTGTGAGATCCGGCCCATCTGAGCAAGGATCTGCCCATCCTGTTCCAGAAAACCGCCATTTTGGAAATAGTGATTCTCCAGCCTCGCAAAGGCTCGGGCATAGTCGCCGGGACTTTCCCCCATAGTGCCGTGCGAATGGATCGAGGCGAGCGCGTTTTCCCAGGCCGACCATATGCGACCGAACCGCGTCTCCTCCATAAGGTTACCCGAGAAAAGGCGCCGGTGATAGGCGGCGATCAGGTCGGAGCGTTCGGCCTCGGGGATCGGGCCGACGAATTTCGACCAGATCTCGGGCCAGAATTTGCCAGCGCCGCCGCCGTAAAACCAGTCCAGCTCGGCCTGCGTCATCAGGAAGACGCCTCGCAGGACCAGGTGCGTGACGCGGTCGGGATGCGTTTGCGCGTAGACGAGCGCGAGGGTCGCCCCCCAGCTGCCGCCGAAGGCGACCCATTCGTCGATGTCGAGGAGGGTGCGGATCCGCTCTATATCCGACACGAGGTGCCAAGTGGTGTTGTCAGCGACCGACGCGTGCGGTCGAGAGCGTCCACAACCGCGCTGGTCAAACAGAATCACCCGGAAAACGGTCGGGTCGAAATAGCGCCGCATCGCCGGGCTGCATCCACCGCCCGGACCTCCATGCAGAACCACGACGGGAATCCCGTCAGGATTGCCGCATTGCTCGACATAGATGCGATGACCCTGGCCAACATCCACCATGCGCTGGTCGAACGGGTCGACCGGCGGGTAGAGGTACTGCACTGCGCGCTTTTGGTCCGGGTACTTGTCCATCTCTGCCCTATATAGTCCTCAAGCTGTAAAAGAGCACACGGAGACAGGAATGCAAGCGAGTCCCAACACCGTCGATCCCGCTGAGATCGCCAAGTTCGAGGCGATGGCCGCCGAATGGTGGGATCCGCAGGGGAAGTTCAAGCCGCTGCACATGCTCAATCCTTGCCGACTGGACTATATCACGGGCCAGATCGCCGGGGAATTCGGACGCGACCTGACGACCGAGAGGCCCTTTGCCGGATTGCGTATCCTCGACATCGGCTGCGGTGGCGGCCTCCTCTCCGAACCTATGGCGCGGCTTGGGGCCGAGGTCGTGGGCGCGGACGCCGCCGAGCGAAATCTGCCCGTCGCACGCATCCATGCGGAGCAATCGGGGCTGGAGATCGACTATCGCCACACCACGGCCGAGGCGCTTGCCGAATCGGGGGAGCAGTTCGATGTCGTTCTCAACATGGAGGTCGTCGAGCATGTGGCTGATCCGCTAGGGTATCTGACTGCGGTCCGCCGGCTGTTGAAGCCTGGTGGCCTCCACGTGTGTTCGACCATCAACCGAAACCCGAAATCCTATGCGATGGCGATCTTCGGGGCCGAGGTTGTCATGCGGTGGCTGCCGCGTGGGACACATGAATGGTCCAAATTCATCACGCCGGACGAATTGTTCGAACTTCTGCGCCAGGCAGGGCTGGACCCCGTGGATCGCAAGGGGTTCGTGTTCAACCCGATCAGTTGGAGCTGGTCCGTTTCGGCGCGGGATCTCAGCGTCAATTACGTCACCGCCAGTGTGAAGCCCGCGTCCTGATAGCCCGATCAGGCGTTTTCCAGCTTGATCCGCAGGTCGCGCAAGACGGGCAGGACGGTGCGCACGCGGTCCGACCCCAGTTGCTGGACCATCCTGTTGATGAGCGGCGCAATTGACTGAATCGCCTGATCGCGCGCCTGTCGGCCCGCCGGACTGATGGCCACCATCTTGCGGCGGGCATCGTCCCAATCGGGACGGATGTGGATGTAGCCGGCCCATTCGAGCTTGGCCAGCGTGTTCGTCATGGCACCGCGTGTCACGTGAAACGTTGCTGCCAACTGCGCCGGAGATCGTTCGTTTCCGACGAAGACAAGGTGGTTGAGTACCGAGAAATGCGAGATCTCCATGCCCTTGGGCAGCACCTTGCTGAGCCGGTTGCGCAGCAACTGGTCGGCGGTCAGGATCTCGCTGAAAAGCGAAATCGCCAAGGCGTTCGTCTCGTCGGTCATCGTCAGTCCGGATCAGGGCCCGGTGAAGGGGCGTACATGTGTCAGGGACGGCACCTTGCGGCGTGCCTCTGTCACAGAAGTATCATCCACGTGCAGAAAGTGAATGCCGGGCTCGGTCCCTCCGTCTAGCAGAACCTCGCCCCAGGGCGATACGGCCATGCTGTGCCCGTGTGTCTGGCGCTGCTTGCCGCGCGTTGTCGGATGCGTGCCGCATTGTCCGGGGGCAAGGACATAGCATCCCGTCTCGATCGCCCGCGCCCGCAGAAGTGACTCCCAATGCGCCGCGCCGGTCACGGGCGAAAACGCTGCCGGAACGGTCAGGATTCGCGCGCCCGCTTGCGCCAGGGCGGCGTAGAGATGCGGAAAGCGTATGTCATAGCAGACGGTCATGCCGAGCCGGCCGAAGGGCGTGTCGGCGGTCACCGCGCGGTCGCCGGGACGATAATTGGCCGATTCGCGAAACGTCTCGGTTTCGGTCACTTGCACGTCGAACATGTGGATCTTGTCGTACCACGCGACGATTTCACCTTGGGGCGAGATCAGGAAGGAGCGGTTGGCGAACCGTCCATCCGCGTCGTGGGTCTTGAGGCCGAGAGATCCTATGAGTAGCCAGATGCCAAGCTCGCCTGCCTGCTCGCGCAACCCGGCGAGGGTTTCGTCCTCCTCCTCGTGGCGCAGAACCTCTTGCTGACGAGTCTTGCTGCCCGAGACGCAATTCGTCACTTCTGGGGTGAGGACAAAGCCCGCGCCCTGCTCCACCGCCGAGGCGACCATCCTTCGTACCGTGTCGAGATTTTCGGTCGGATCGTCCGACGACGTGATCTGGAGCAGCGCGGTTTTCATCACGCGGCCAGCATCGGGTCGAGCTTGCCCGAACGATCCAGGTCAAAAAGATCGTCGCATCCGCCTACATGGGTCTCTCCGATAAAGATTTGTGGCACCGTGCGCCGCCCATTTGCGCGCTGGATCATTTCGGGCTTTCGACCCGGATCGCGCAGCACGTCGATCTCGGTGTACTCGACGCCTTTCTGATTTAACAGGCGTTTGGCCGCATGGCAGAAACCACAAAGCGGCGAGGTGTAGATTTCGACAGGTTTCATGCGTTTCCCTCAAACTTGGCTGAAGTTTAGGGACAGTTAAGCATCCTTGGCAACGCGCGCCAGTGTGAGCACGCGGATTCGGGAGGCGCCGGCCGACAGGCAGGCGGTGGCACAGGCAGCAAGCGTCGCGCCCGAGGTCATGACATCGTCCACGAGCAGCACATCGCGATTCATGAGGCGATGACGGCGTTTCGGGTGGAGACTGATCGCATCACGCAGCGTGGCGAACCGGGTCTCGGCATTCATTCCGTCGAGTTTCGGTGTGCGCCGGCGGCGTTGCAGCAGGTCGGGACAAACCGAGAGCCCGGTTTCGTGACCGAGATGCTGTGCCAGCAGCGCGGACTGGTTGTAGCGCCGCTTGACCAGTCGTGACCAGTGCAGCGGGACCGGCGCGATGAGTGTGCCCCCGACCAGGATCTCTCGTCCCGCCTGCGCAAGCCAGCGCGCGGCTGGTCGGGCCAACTCGGGTCGGTCGCCATGTTTCAGCGCGAGGATCATTCGGCGTCCCCTTCCAGTGTAAAGCAAAGCCGCGCGACCCTCGGCCCAGGGGCGTGGTGTCTTCATGCAATCGTCGCATTCGATCCGGTGGCCGTCCCGCTCGCCCGGGAGGGGGACACCGCAAGCGTCGCACACCGTCCCGACGATAAAGGGCGTGTCCCGCCAGCAGGGGCCGCACAGTCCGAAGTCGGATGACACCATGTCGCCGCAGCCCATGCAGCGGGGCGGATAGACCAGTTCAACGGCGGTTTGAATTCGGCTCCACATGGTTTAACTGCGGCTCATGAGAATGCCAGTTTCGGACATGCCAGCCCTTTTCGACCGTGACGCGCTTGCCGCCCATCGCGCGCGGGCTTCGCAGGAGGGTTTGTTCCTGCACGAGGTCGCGGTGGGTGAGGTGAAGGATCGCCTGTCGATGGTTAACAGGACGTTTACGGATACCGCCGTCGTGGCGCCGTTTCCGAGTCCTTGGCTGTCAGCCTTTCCCGAGGCCAGATACTTGCCCGATGACGAAGTTCTGGCACTGGAGCCGGGAAGTTGCGATCTCCTCATCCATGGTATGGCTCTGCATTGGGCGAATGACCCCGTGGGCCAGTTGATCCAATGCCGTCGTGCCCTCCGTCCGGATGGACTGCTGATTGCGCTGTGTCTTGGTGGTGAAACCCTGCATGAGTTGCGCGCGGCGCTGGGCCAGGCCGAGGCCGAGGTCACGGGCGGTTTGAGTCCCAGAGTCGCCCCGATGGGGGAGATCCGCGACCTTGGGGCGTTGCTGCAACGGGCAGGGCTCGCCTTGCCGGTGGCTGATTCGGTACCGCTTACCGTGTCCTACAGGGACCTTTGGCACCTGATGAGGGACATGCGTGCCATGGGTGAGACCAATGCACTTAGCGACCGGATCAGGCGGTTCACCCGCAGAACGCTGCTCGACCGAGCAGGTGAACTATACGCCGCGCATTTCGGGATGCCCGATGGACGTCTGCGTGCGACCTTCGAATTCATCTGTCTCACCGGTTGGGCTCCGGACGAAAGTCAGCCCAGACCGCTCCGACCGGGATCCGCGCAGGCACGGCTCGCAGAGGCGCTGGGCACCAATGAGACCAAATTGTCCGATTGACGTGGCCAGAAACCCGCTTAACTGAGCGTCGGACAGGACAGATTTTCAGGAAAACCAATATGCTCGATGCCATCAAGGACGCCATCCGACCCGCCCATGCTCCTGCGGATCACCCCAAGGTGAAAATGGGCCGCATCGGTGTATTGCTGGCCAATCTGGGCACTCCGGATCACTATTCCTACTGGCCGATGCGACGGTACCTGAACGAGTTCCTGTCGGACAAGCGGGTGATCGACTATCCAGCGTGGAAATGGCAGCCGATCTTGCAGGGGATCATCCTGACCAAGCGGCCGTTCAGTTCGGGCGCGGCTTACAAATCGATCTGGAATCACGACAAGGGCGAAAGCCCCTTGATGACGATCACCAAGGAGCAGACCGCCAAACTGTCCGCGAAGCTGCACGAAGCGCATGGCGACCGCGTGATGGTCGATTTCTGCATGCGGTATGGCAACCCCTCGACTCGTTCCAAGGTGGCCGAGATGGTTAAGGAAGGGTGCGACCGGATCCTGTTCTTTCCGCTTTACCCGCAATACGCCGGCGCGACGACTGCAACCGCGAATGACCAGTTCTTTCGCGCGTTGATGCAGGAAACCTGGCAGCCGGCAAGCCGCACGGTTCCGGCCTATTTCGACCACCCCACTTATATCGACGCATTGGCCACCTCTATCGAGACGGCCTATGCCGGTATGGAGACACGCCCCGATATCCTGGTGTGCTCATATCACGGGATGCCGGAGCGCTATCTCAAGCAGGGCGATCCCTATCATTGCCAGTGCGTGAAGACGACACGACTGCTGAAGGAGAGGCTGGGCTGGGGCGACGACCAGATCACATCGACCTTCCAGTCACGATTCGGCCCCGAGGAATGGCTGAAACCTTACACGGTCGATCACGTTGCCGATCTGGCCAAGGCGGGAAAGAAGAAGATCGCCGTGGTCGCACCCGCCTTTTCGGCCGATTGCATCGAAACGCTGGAGGAGATCAACGAGGAGATCCGCGAAAGCTTCGAGGAGGCCGGCGGCGAAAGCTTCACCTACATTCCCTGCCTGAACGCTGACGATGCCCATGTCTCGGCCCTTGCTGCCGTGATCGAAGACAACATGAAAGGCTGGATCGATTGAGCATGACGTCTCAGCCCAAAAGAAAAAGGCGGTGGTAGCCCACCGCCTTTTCCAAGTTTCGTATCGCCGGGGCGATTAGTTTGCTGCAACAGCCGCGCCGACCAGAACCAGCAGCAGCAGGGGCAGCCAAACGCCACCCGACGAGCCCTGAGTTTCTTCGACGATGACCGGTGCTTCGACGATCGGCGCTTCCAAGTTGCCTGCAAAAGCGGTCGATGCGGCGGCGGTCAGGGCAGCAGCGAGAACGAGTTTCTTCATGTTAACCTCCAGAATTTGCGCGATTACATACATGTATACCGCGCACCCAAGACTTACCTCGTGTTTTTTTTCTATGCCGCACCGGGTCTGAAATGCAAACGCTACTTGCGGGGTTCGCCCTCAAGGACGCCAAAATGTCGTCAAATTAGCAACACTTGCGTGCCCACCCTGGCCATCCCGAACAGCTCGGCGATATGTTCATTGTATAGCCCGATACATCCGTTCGAGGATTTGCGGCCTATCTTGCGCGTGTCATGTGTGCCGTGGATCCGGTAGTATTGCCAGCTAAGATACAGTGCATGCGTTCCAAGCGGATTGTCCGGCCCCGGGGGAATATAGTCCGGCCATTCAGGATTGCGCTTCTTCATCGATGGTGTTGGCGCCCAACTTGGACCCTCGACCTTTCGGATGACGCTGGTCCGGCCGGTTCTCGTAAGATCGTCGGTCAGCGGAACTGAGGATGGGTAGAGCTTGTAGATGCTTTGGTCCTCTGACCAGAAGTGCAGTGCGCGAGAGACTGTGTCGACGAGAATCGCCCCGTTACGCGTGCTGGAAAAATAGGGCCGCCAATCGAGCGCGCGAAAGCCCGAGACATTCCGGCGGACTGCCGGTTCAGCCTCCGGCGCAGGCCGCAACGGATCACCGGGTGTGTACTGCGCGATTGCCGGGGCGGCCAGTATGGTTGCCGTGCCTGACAGGAAGGCACGTCTTGTCTGGTGTGATGAATGCTTCTTCCTCATGTTGGTGTGCACCCTTGCGTGTCCAAATCCTCGATGTTCGGCAATAATATTGCGCGAGCGGCTTTGTCGCAATTGAATCGGATGGACCTTGCCGATGTGTCGGTCTGCGCATTTGCCAGCAGCGGCAGGGCGCGCTATTCCCCATGAAACAAAGAACAGGACCGGCTAAACGATGACTCGCGTTTTCTCTCTCTTGTTGATGTGTGCGCTTGCTTTGGCGGCTTGCACGCCCGCACCTTCCGATACGCGCCTTGCGGCAGACGGGAAGCCGGCCCCGAAGGTGTACCGGATTCGTGGCGATGCCGAGAAGATCCAGTTCCGGATGCTCGATTCGGTCAACGCACTGCGGCAGGCGGCTGGCCTGCGGCCGGTACAGCTCAATGCTCAGTTGAACGCGGCCGCGGCGACACATGCCCGGGACATGTCGGTTCAGAACAGGCCCTGGCACTTCGGGTCGGATGGATCTTCGCCGCTCGATCGCGCCGCGCGAGTGGGCTATGGTGGCCGCTTCCTGGGAGAGGCAATCTCGGAAACCTACGAAACAGAGCTTGAGACTCTGGCGGCCTGGATGGAAGAGCAAGGCCCCCGTTCGGTCATCATGGACCCCAACGCAACGGACATGGGGTTCTCCTGGTTTCAGGAACCTGGAGGCAAGATCTGGTGGACATTGGAGATGGGAGCCGGTGCGACCGCAGGCGGCATCACCACCTGATGCCGGACAGGCCGCGCCTCAGGCGGCCTGAACAGACCTGTCCTCGGTCAGGATCGCATAAAGCTTTACGGGATCGGGGTTCGCTCTAAGCTTGGCGCAGATCGTCGATTCCTTGAGGGTGCGCGAAACGAGGGCCAAGGCCTTGAGGTGTTCCACGCCGGCTTCCTCGGGTGCGAACAGGGCAAACGCCAGATCGACAGGCTGCCGATCAACCGACCCGAATTCGATCGGTTTCTCCAGCAGGACGAAGACGCCCTTGACGACATCGAGCCCCGAAAGATGTGCATGCGGAAGCGCGACCCCATGACCGACACCCGTCGGGCCAAGGCTTTCGCGTTCGAGCAGCGCATCGACAATGGTCTGGGGGTTGAGACTCACCACACTCGAGGCGATTTCCCCGATTTCCTGGAATAGCCGCTTCTTGCTTGAGGCGGCAGACAACACACGCACCGCCTCAGGCTTGAGGATACTCGAGAGCTGCATTGGTAACTTGCTCCGGGTTGCGGCCCCCTTTTGTCAGGGGGCGCGCGCTCAGGTTTCGCCTCTTACGGGTCGATCCATCCGATGTTTCCGTCTTCGCGACGGTACACGACGTTCAATCCGTCCTTGCTTTCGTTTCGGAACACCAGAACCGGGGCGCCGGCAAGTTCCATCTGCATTACGGCCTCTCCGACGGACAACGATGGAATCTTCGTCTCCATTTCTGCAACAATGATGGGTTGCAGCGTATCCGGCTCGGCAGCGGTGTCCGATTCTTCCGAGGCGAGGATATAGGACGCGGCTCCCAGAAGTTCAACCGGCTGAATACGGTCCTTGTGATGATCCTTGAGCCGCCGCTTGTAGCGGCGCATCTGCTTTTCCATCTTTGCGCAGCAGGCTTCGAAAGCCGCATAGATCTCAGTGGCATGCGCCTTTGCCTGCGCGGTCAAGCCGGTCGACATGTGCACGGTTGCCTCGCATACATACTCATGCGCAGAACGGGAAAAGACGACAATCGCGTCGGTCGGGCGTTGGGCGTATTTCTCCACCACTTCTCCCAGTTCGGTCTCCACATGGGTTCGCAGGGCCTCGCCGATGTCGATCTGTTTTCCGCTGATTTGGTAACGCATGTGATCTCCTTCACGCTTCTCACCCGTCTTGTTCCGTCCTGCACGGAATGACTGTTGTTATCGGGTGGGGGATATTGGCCCGCTCCGTGGTAGACCTGCATCGTGCCTTCGCAAGAAGGTCGCGTTCAGGGGTGCTTCGAACCGCGGATGTGCCATGAGTCAATTGAGGCAAGAGACGCTGTGGAAGTCAATCGAAACAGGTTTGTATATACGTTATTTCCATCTTGACCTCGGCAGGTCACGCGATGCTCAGGAGATGCGGAAATTCTCACCCAGATAGACCCGGCGCACGTTCTCGTTGTCGACCACTTCCTCGGGCGTGCCGGACATGAGCATGTGGCCGTCATGCAGGATATAGGCGCGATCCACGATCTCGAGCGTCTCGCGGACATTGTGATCGGTGATGAGCACTCCGATCCCGCGCTTCTTGAGGTCGGCGACCAGATGGCGGATGTCGCCCACGCTGATCGGATCCACCCCAGCGAATGGCTCGTCGAGAAGCAGGTACTTGGGGTCGGCGGCAAGACAGCGGGCGATTTCGACCCGGCGCCGCTCACCCCCGGAAAGGGCGAGCGCGGGGGCGCGGCGCAAATGCTCGATGGAGAAGTCCGACAGCAGCTCCTCCAGTCTTTCCTTGCGCTTATGCGCATGCTTCACCGTCACGTCGAGGACCGAGGAAATGTTGTCCTCGACGCTCAGGCCGCGAAAGATGGACATCTCCTGGGGGAGGTACCCGATCCCCAGTTGCGCGCGGCGGTACATGGGCAGTGTCGTTGCGTTCTGCCCGTCGATCGTGACCCGTCCTGCCTCGGGAAAGACCAGGCCGGCCACGGCGTAAAAGGTGGTGGTCTTGCCCGAACCGTTGGGGCCGAGCAGAGCCACGACCTCGGACCGGTCGAGCGTCATTGACACATCGCGTATCACGGTCTTGCGACGATAGGACTTGCGCAATTTCTCGATCTTGAGACCCGCATCGCCCTCGGTGACGGTCAGTTTCGGCCTGGCCATCAATTGCCGTCCGAGTTCAGGATTGTCTTTACCCTGCCAGTCATTTGCGCGGTGCCAGTGGTCAGGTTGACCGTCATCTGGTTCGCGCTGAGCGCATTCGCCCCCTGCGTCAGAAGTACGTTACCCGACATCACGATAACGCCGTCGTCTATGGTGTAATCGGCCCGATCGGCTTCGGCGGCGTCGGGGCCGTTTACCAGAACCACGCCACCGGTTGCTTCAAGCCGCTCAATTCCCGATTGGTTGTCGTCGTAGATCACCAGGACACGTTGGGCGGACAGTCGCATTTCGCCTTGTCCGACCAGAACATTGCCCTTGAACTCCGCCGATCCGTCCTCCTGATTGACGTCAAGCGTGTCGGCAGTCACCTCCACCGGTAGCGTCGGATCGGCCTTGATGCTGCCGAACGCGACATTCGCGCCCTGCGCCAGGGCCAGTGCGGCGGTCAGAGATAGAGTGAGGCCAAGGGCAAGGGAGCGAAAATAGATCACAGGTTATCTTTCTGCCGTTTCCGGCTCATATATCAGCTTCACGCCGTTTGTGAAAAGGATATGAACCGGCGCACCTTCGTTTTCCGCCCCGAATGTCATGGCGCCTGCCGTCAGGCGGCCCATTGGGCCCGTGGCGTTTACCTTCTCGGGCGAAGCGCCTTCGACTTTGCTCAACGAGGTTTCGAGTGTGTCGGTCCGAACCTCCATACCGTCCGACGTGATCACGCGAACATCTCCTTGAAACGTGGCGATGTTGCTGTCGAGCGCGAAGGAGCCGGTGTCGGAATAGACGGTGATCTCGCGGCCGTTAACCAGTTTCATGCGCGCAAACAGCTGTTCGGCGGATGCAGGTGCATCCATCGAACCGGGGCGCGCGATCTCGGCGGTTACCATGATTTCCTCGCCGCGCGGCGACGTCCCCGAAAAGAAGGGGCGAGTGATTTGCTGGCCACTCACGCGTTCTGACAGGTCCCGTTCGGCAAAGGGTAGCGCCGCTTCGGGATCGACGCCCCGGGACAAGAGAAACAGCGTCGAAAGCAGCATCAGCGCGGCCAGTGGCAGTAAAACTTTGAGGAACTGGATCAGGCGAGAGTAGCCATCCATCAGCTTGTGCTTCTTTCTGTTCGGGGCCCTGTGATCATGAATGTGCGAAGATGTCCGTGTCGGGCCAGCCTTCCAGATCCAGGCGGGCACGCATGGGAAGGAAGGCGAAACAGGCTTGGGCCATCTCGGTTCGACCTTCCCGTGCAAGCCGGGCGTCAAGGGCCGCACGCAACTGGTGAAGATAGATGACATCGGACGCGGCATAGTCCAGCTGCGCCTCGCTCAGTGTTTCCGCCCCCCAGTCGCTCATCTGCTGCTGTTTCGAGATATCGACGCCCAGAAGCTCCTGGCACAGGTTCTTCAGCCCGTGCCGATCCGTGTAGGTGCGGACGAGTCGGCTGGCGATCTTCGTACAATAGACAGGAGCGGCGAGCGCGCCGAAGGTATGATAGAGGGCGGCGATGTCGAAGCGACCGAAGTGAAAGAGCTTGAGGACCGCCGGGTTCCGAAGCATCGCGCAGAGATTCGGAGCTTCGGTCTGCCCTTTTTCGATCTGGACAATATGGGAATGCCCATCGCCTCCGGACATCTGGACGAGACACAACCTGTCACGATGGGGGTTCAGTCCCATCGTTTCGCAATCGATGGCAACCGCCGGGCCGAGGTCGAGCCCATCCGGAAGATCGTTCTTGTATAGGTGATTTGCCACGCGCACCGTCCTTGTTCGTAGGTTCGCCTCGGAAATAGGCTCTTTGCAATGCGAACTCAATCCGGAGGGAGATTCGGGCTGCGTGGCGCGGCTACCGGGGTGTTTGTCTGTCTTTTCGTTCTCGTCTCCTCTCACGTTCGTTTTGTGAGTCTGTGGGGGAGTCTGTGGATAAGGTGTTTTGGGTTGGGATTCGTGTGTTTGGCGGGGTGGTGGGGTGTGTTGGTGGGTTTGGTTGGGGGTGTTTTGCTGGGGCTGGGTGTGTTGCAAGGTATTGTTATCTTGTGACTTTTCTATTTTTTCGCGGAAATCGGAACTTTTTTCGATTTTTGGCTTGCGGGTTCTGTCCGGTGGGCATAGATAGCCCCTCACCGGCGGCGCTGAGGTGCTGCGGACGGATCGGAGAGACGGTCGGACGCGCTGGAGAGACGGCGGGCATCG
>CANMQJ010000011.1 GCA_947500005.1 uncultured Paracoccaceae bacterium
CATCTGCCGCGCGTGGAACGCCTGGTCGAACCCGACAGCATCGTCTGTCCTTGCGGTTGCGGCGACATGGTCCGGATCGGCGAGGACCGGACCGAGCGGCTGGATTACATCCCCGCGTCCTATCAGGTGATCGTCACGGTGCGCCCCCGATACGCCTGCCCCAAAGGGCGCACGGGTGTGGTGCAGGCGAAAGTCCCGGCACATCTTCTGGAGGGAAGCTGGCCGACCGAGGCGCTGCTGGCGCAGATCGCGGTGTCCAAGCACTCCGAGCACATGCCGCTCAATCGTCAGGCCGTGGTGATGGCGCGTCATGGCGTGCCGATCGACCGTTCCGTGCTGGCCGACTGGATGGGACGGACAGGGGCGCTGATCGCCCCCGTGGTCGATCACATGGCCAAGCGGCTGATGGCCGACAGCACCCGGCTCTATGTCGACGAAACCACCGCCCCGGTGCTGGACCCCGGGCGCGGCAAGACGAAGACCGGCTATCTCTGGGCGGTGCTGCGCGACGACCGCGGCTGGAACGGCCCGGCGCCGCCGGGCGTGGTGTTCCACTATCGGCCCGGCCGAAAGGGCGAGTATGCCGATGAGATCCTGACCGGCTTCGAAGGCACGATCCAGGTCGATGCCTATGGCGGCTACACGCACCTGGCCAAGCCAGACCGCAAGGGGGGTGAGCCGCTGAAGCTGGCCTTCTGCTGGGCCCACGGTCGGAGAAAACTGATCAAGGCCGCGCCGAAAAAGGGCTCCCCCATCGTCGACGCGGCGCTGGTGCGCATCGCCGCGCTATACAAGATCGAAGATGCGATCCGCGGGTCAACACCCGATCATCGCCGCGCGGTCCGCCAACACCTGTCCCGCCCGCTGGTGGACGAGTTCTTCGTCTGGCTGGCGGCCCAGGCCGCGCGGGTCTCGCGAAAATCCGACCTCGGCGTGGCACTCGCCTACATGCTGCGGCGCCAGGACGGCTTCCGGCTGTTCCTCGAGGACGGTCGCGTCGACATCGACTCGAACCTTGTCGAAAACGCCATCCGCAGCCCGGCCATGAACCGCCGCAACGCGCTTTTTGCCGGTCACGACGAGGGCGGCCGGAACTGGGCCCGCTTCGCCAGCCTGATCGGCACCTGCAAGATGAACGGCGTGGAACCCTGCGCCTACCTGCGCGATCTGTTCACCAGGCTCGCGTGCGGCCATCTCGACAAGGACATCGACGCCTTGATGCCATGGGCCAACGCCGCGGCCGCCCAGCCCTCACAATGAGCTCATCCGGGACTCCCCAGTGAGCTCATCCCGAGCTCGTTCAGCACCGCCCCCCTCAGCCACATGCCCCCTCGTTCCCGAAAGCAAGCGAAATGCCAATGGGGCGGGAACGGCGCATACACCCGTGCCACTGGCAATTGGGTTTCTGGGTCTGCGGATCTGAGTGGAAGGGTAAACCGTCGTGCACCCGGAACCTTGCGAAGCGGGCGTTCGTCACCATCGCAGCGAACTGGCATAGCGAGCCAGCCCGATCTACGGCAACCCCCGCTAAAGAAAAGAAGACCTCGGCGACTCGTCGCCGAGGTCTTTTAATCCGAAAATCCGGAACGCGCCACCGAACGCGGGCCGGCCTTTTTCGTTCAGCTTCCCAACGACCACCAGCCCCGCCGCTTGGGCTTGGCCGGCTTTTCAGGTGCGGTTTCGCCGGACTCTGTCACTGGTTCCAGCGTGGCCTCTTCCTTTACAGGCTCGGCCTGATCAGCTTGTGGCGTTTCAGTTTCTGCCGGTTCGGCATCATTTACGTCTGCCACGGGCGTGTCAGCCGGGATTTCCGGGGCCTCGATCTCGGTCTCCGGCGCATTCTCGGCGACCTCCGACGGGATCTCGGGATCTGGAACCGGTTGGGCCGGCTCGGCATCCGCGGGCACGGTCACGACGGGCGCAGCCTCCTCGACCGGGTCGGTGGTCGTAGCCATCTCCTGTTCCGGCGTTTCCGATGCTTCAGGCGATGCCTCAGGCTCCGGTTGGCTTACCTCGGCAGGCGTGTCGGGCTGGCCAGCGGCCCCGTCCGCAACGACCGCTTCGCCACTGTCTTCCGCCTCGCCTCCCTTGGGCTTGCGCCGGCGAGGGGCACGTCGCCGCTTGGGTTTCGCTTCATGCTCCGCGACGGTTGAGTCAGCATCCTCGGCTGCTCCTGCAGGGACCTGCTCAGAAGGCTTCTCCGCCTCATCAGCCTGGGTTTCCTCGCCCTTCGACCCGCTGTCCTGCGCCTCGGCATGGTCTCCGTTGCCGTTCTTCTTCTTGCGACGGCGCCGACGTTTGCGTTTGGGCTTCGTATCGTCCTCGGCGGCAGGTTCTGCAACGTCCTCGGCCGGCTTGGCCTCCTCATCGGCGTCGATCTGATCCATCAGGGACGTATCGACCGAAACCACCGGCGCGGTCGCCTCGGGCACGGCGCGGCTGGCGGTCTTGAACTTCTCCATCGAGAAATCCGGGCTGACGAGGTGGATGTCGCCCTCGATCCTGACGGAAAGACCGTAGCGCGACTCGATCTGGGCGATATGTTCGCGTTTCTGGTTCATCAGGTAGTTCGCGATTGTCACCGGACAGCGGACCAGAACCTCGCGGCTGCGGCGGCGGGTCCCCTCTTCCTCGATCTGGCGCAGGATCGAGAGTGCCATGTTGTCGTCCGACCGGATGAGGCCGGTGCCGTGACAGGCGGGGCATGGCTGCGTCGTCGCCTCGATCATGCCGGGACGCAAACGCTGCCGGCTCATCTCCATCAGGCCGAAGCCAGAAATGCGGCCGACTTGAATACGGGCGCGGTCCGTCTTGAGCCGCTCCTTCACGCGCTTCTCGACGGCGGCATTGTTCTTGCGCTCGTCCATGTCGATGAAGTCGATGACGATCAGGCCTGCGAGGTCGCGAAGGCGCAACTGCCGCGCGATCTCGTCAGAAGCCTCGAGGTTGGTCTTGAGCGCCGTTTCCTCGATCGAACCTTCCTTGGTTGCCCGGCCGGAGTTCACGTCGATCGCCACCAACGCCTCGGTCACGCCGATCACGATGTAACCGCCCGATTTGAGCTGCACGGTCGGGTTGAACATGGAGTTCAGGTAGCTTTCGACCTGGAATCGCGCGAAAAGCGGCAGCGCGTCCTCGTACCGTTTCACGTTCTTGGCGTGGGACGGCATGATCATCTTCATGAAGTCCTTGGCGATGCGATAACCGCCATCGCCCTCGACCAGCACCTCATCGATATCCCGGTTGTAGAGATCGCGGATCGAGCGCTTGATGAGGTCACCCTCTTCATAAATCTTCGCCGGCGCGATGGAGCGCAGGGTCAGTTCCCTGATCTGCTCCCAAAGCCGCTGAAGATACTCGTAGTCTCGCTTGATCTCGGACTTCGTGCGCTTGGCGCCCGCCGTCCGGATGATCAGGCCCGCGCCCTTGGGCAGTTCGATCTCGGCCGCGATCTCCTTGAGTTTCTTGCGGTCGGCAGCATTGGTGATCTTGCGGCTGATCCCGCCACCGCGCGCCGTGTTGGGCATCAGGACGCAGTACCGGCCGGCAAGCGACAGGTAGGTGGTCAGCGCAGCGCCCTTGTTGCCACGCTCTTCCTTGACGACCTGAACCAGAAGAACCTGGCGAACCTTGATGACTTCCTGGATCTTGTATCGGCGCGGACGCGGCTTGCGCACCGGGCGGATATCCTCGGCATCATCCTCGTCGGCGACGGATTCGATGCTGTCATCCTTCGACGCTGCATCGGAGCGGACATATTCATCCCCGTTCTCGTCGATCTCCGTGGCAGGGGGCGACTGCGGGTCATCGTCCGAGCCTGCCTCGTCATACTCGGGCTCCTCTACCGGCGTTTCCGCCACCCGTTCCATGGGAGAGCTTGCCTCGAAATCATCGGACTCGGCGTTCCCTTCCTCGTCGAGATCAATGGTCTCCATCCCGCTGATCTCATCCGAGACGTCACGGGTCTCAACCGCATCCTGCGATTTGGCGTCGGACGCCTTGTTGCGCGACCGGCTGCGCGGACGCCGTTTGGGTTTGGGATCATCCTCATCCTCGTCGCGCGCCCTCATCGCCTCGGCATAGGCGCGCTCCTCCTCCATCAACGCCTCGCGGTCGGCGACGGGGATCTGGTAATAGTCCGGATGAATCTCGGAAAAGGCCAAGAACCCATGACGGTTCCCGCCGTAATCGACGAACGCCGCCTGCAGCGAAGGTTCGACCCGGGTTACCTTTGCAAGGTAGATGTTGCCGGCGAGTTGCCGCTTGTTCTCGGATTCGAAATCGAACTCTTCGACCTTGTTTCCGTCCACCACCACGACGCGGGTCTCTTCCGCGTGGGTGGCGTCAATAAGCATTTTCTTAGCCATAAGTCCTTGTTGCACCGCGCCAAACGCGCGACGCGAGCCCGACCGGGCGGCCTGGCACGTCTGGGGAGGTGTCTTGTCAGGGCGATTTGTGACGCCGCGCGGCAGGGCGTGGTCGTTATCCGGCCCCCTGCTCTTGCACTCAGTCGTTGCGCGCGCGTCATCGCGGTTCTTCTCCGACGGATCGGGGCCCATGCCCGCGTGACCCGCCCATTTATTCCTTTCACCCGAAAGCCGGGCGAAGGTGCTCACTGCCCGTTAAGGGCACAATCGGTCTGCCTGCCTCTCCCATGCGGGCATCCGGCAAGCAGCGAATCTCAGGTAACCGGCCAAAGGCGCCACGCGCCCGGCCCGTCTGTACACATTAAGGGGAGATATGTGGAAAAGACAATGGCCAAAACAAACGGGCCCACGCGGAGATGGGACCGAAGCGCAAGCGGACCGGTGTTTTGACCTTTCCGCACGCGCTCCTGATCTCAAAGGTAATCGGCGCGTTGCAGGCCGTACTTCGCCATTTTCTCGTTGAGTGTTCGCCGCGGCAGGCAAAGTTCGTCCATCACGGCGGCGATGGATCCCTTGTGCCGGCGCATCGTGTTGTCGATCAGCATCCGCTCGAAGGCCTCGACATATTCCTTGAGAGGTTTGCCCTCGGTGGTGACCACCGGCTGCATTTCCTCATGATCCGACATCAGCAGCGACGCGATGGTCCCCGACCCGCGCCGCGACTGCAGCACGGCACGCTCGGCCACGTTGATGAGTTGGCGCACATTTCCGGGCCAAGGTGCCTGCAACAGCTGCGCCGCTTCCTGAGCGCTGACCTGGGGAGCGTCACAGCCATATTCATCGGCGAATTGCTCTGACAGGCGCGTGAAGAGCGTCAGGATATCCTCGCCCCGCTGGCGCAGCGGCGGCATGGTGATGCGCAGGGCGGCCAGGCGATAGAACAGATCCGGCCGCAGCACGTCCTCGCTGGTCTTGCCCGCTTCCTGGAGGTTCGAGATCGCCACGATCCGCGTCTCGGCGGGCGTCCCCTGCTCGTTCATCACGTTAAGCAGCCGTGCCTGCAGCGTATCGCTGAGCGACTCGATATCTTCGAGAACCAGGGTTCCGCCGCGCGCCTCTTCGACGGCGGGAAGTTGCGCATCCTCGGGCATCATCGGCCCGAACAGCCGTTTGGACAGCGCGTCCTCCTCAAGCGCCGCGCAGGAGACAAGCACGAACTTCTTGCCGGCCCGGCTGCCCACGGCATGCAGGGCATGGGCCACGAGGGTCTTGCCGGTCCCGGTTTCGCCGTCGATCAGCACGTGACCATCGGCCTGGCCGAGATCGAGTATATCCTCGCGCAGGCGGTCCATGACCGGGCTGGCGCCGATCAGCTTGTTCATGATCTGCGTACCGCCCGACAGCTCGCGCCGAAGTGCGCGGTTGTCGAGCGTCAGACGCCGGTGATTGCTGGCACGCTTCGCCAGTTCCGACATCCGGTCTGGATTGAAAGGTTTTTCCAGAAAGTCGAACGCACCGACCCGCATCGCCTCGACCGCCATGGGCACGTCGCCATGCCCGGTGATCATGATCACCGGTAGCGTGCTGTCCGAACCCATGAGCTTTTTCAGGAACTGCATACCGTCCATTCCGGGCATGCGGATATCCGAGATCACGATGCCCGGATAGTCCGGCCCCAGCACTTTGAGAGCCTCTTCGGCGCTGGCGAATGTCTCCGTGTCGTAACCGGACAGCGCCAGCCATTGGCTGATCGACTGGCGCATGTCCTGTTCATCGTCAACGATGGCGATCTTCATGGCTTGAGCCATAGCGGTTCCTCGTCATTCGGCGGCTTCGACGCCGTCCTCTTCCAAAATCGGCAGCTGCATCTCGAAGACCGCGCCGCCATGCTGTCCGTTGCGCGCGGTGAGCCGCCCGCCGTGGTCGTTCACGATCCCCGAGGAGATGGCAAGCCCCAGCCCCACACCGTCTCCCGGCTGCTTCGTGGTGTAGAAGGGCTCGAACAGGCTCTCGATATCCTCGATACCATGGCCGTTGTCGCGCACAGTCAGAACGGCTGTTTCGCCCACGGCGAGGATGATCTCGACCTCGGGATCCGCCACCGACTTGGTGGCATCGAGCGCGTTGCGCAAGAGGTTGACCATGACCTGTTCGATCCGCATCCGGTCGCCCATCACGCGCACCGGCTGATCGGGCAGGATCTGGGTGATCTTGACCTGCCGCTGGCGCAGTTGCGGTTCCATCATCGACAGCGATGCGGCCAGCGCATCCCCAAGATTCACCGGCGAAAACGCGTCCGCTCCCTTGCGGGCGTAGGATTTCAATTGCCGCGTGATCGCGCCCATCCGCTCGATCAGATCGTCGATCCGACCAAAGCTGGCAAGCGCTTCCTCGGGCCGGTTTCGGCGCAGCAGCAATCGCGCCCCGGCAAGATAGGTCTTCATGGCCGCCAAGGGCTGGTTCAACTCGTGACTGACCGCCGCCGACATTTCGCCCAAGGCCGCGAGTTTCGAGCTTTGCGCAAGCGTCTGCTCCGCTACTTCCAGCGTCTTTTGCACCCTTTCCCTTTCGGCGATTTCCCGCTGTAGCCGGGTGTTCAGCGCGCGAAGCTCCGCCGACTCGCGCTGGAACAACGCCATGCGCAGCGCCGTTTTGCGGCTGAGAGCATAAAAGGCGAGCGACAGGAGGATGGCAAACCCCATGATCTCCAGCGCCAGAACACCGTTCACCCGCTCGCGAATCGAGGCATAGGTCGTGAAGGAGGTCATGGTCCAGCCGCGGAAGGGGATGCGCGTCTGCATCCGCATCACCGCTTCACCCTGCAGATAGGCATCGGCAGGCAGTGCCGTCCAATCTGCGGTGGCCCGGATCGCGCGCTGGATCGCGCCTTGGGGCGGTTGGCGGCGCAGCGCCTCCTCCTCGTTCAGCCCGCGCCACCGGGGTTCTGTCGCAAGAACGATTGTGCCGGTGCTGTCGGTCACCATCACCGCGTCCGATATGCCCGCCCAGGCGCGCTCGAACTTTTGCAGCCCGACCTCGACCACGATCACACCCAGAACCTCGGCCCCCTGCTCCAACCGGCGCGCATAGGTAAAGCTGTAGCCGCCCGCTTCTCGCGGGATGACCGAGAAAACCGTGGAATTCGAGCGCAGCGGCTCGACGAAATAGGCCTCGCTGCGATGCTGTTCGCCCAGGCGGTTGCGGTCTGTCGCGGCAACGACCCGCCCGTCGCGATCCAGCAGCATCAGGGAGGCGGCCCCGATCTCCTCGACAAAAGAGATCAGCCGCTGCGTCGACAGGGTGAAATCGTTCGACTGAAGCGCCGCGATAAGGGTCGGATCGCGCGCCAGAAGCTGCGGCACGATGGAGTTTCGCTGCAACTCGCTGATAAGGTTACCCGAGTAGAGCGCCAATCGCAGCTCGGCCCGGTTTCGCGTGCTTTCCGTGAACCGATGCGTCAGGAAATTGTTCGAGACCCAGATGGTCGCGATGGCCACCAGCAGAAACACGCCAAGCGCAAGCCGCACCCGCCACGTGATCGGGCCAGAGCGCGGCCAGGCCAAGGCCGGCTTGTCTGTTTCTTTTCGCTCGGAACTCATTGGTCCAAGCTACGGGGCGCGCGGCGCGACCTCAAGTCACGCGGTCGCGAAGACACCGCTCAATGCGCGGAAGAGCGCCACTCCATCGGTGCCGCCATGGCCGGCATCCGCCGCCCGTTCGGGATGCGGCATCATGCCCAGAACGCGACGGTTCGCCGAAAGGATGCCGGCGATGTCCCCGCGCGAGCCATTGGGATTCTCGCCATAGGTAAAGGCAATGCGATCCTCGGCGCGCAAGGCGGCGATGGTGTCATCATCGGCATAGTAGTTGCCGTCATGATGCGCGATGGGGATCAGGATCCGGTCACCCTTGCCGTAACCTGAGGTGAAGGCAGTGTGGGCCGTCTCGACGACAAGTGGAACGGTCCGGCAGATATACTTCAGCCCTGCGTTGCGCAGCAAAGCACCCGGGAGGATGCCGGTCTCTGTCAGAACCTGGAAACCGTTGCAGATCCCGATCGCATACCCACCACGTTCAGTGTGGGCCTTGACCGCCTGACAGATCGGCGACTGCGCCGCGATGGCCCCGCAGCGCAGGTAATCGCCGTAGGAAAAGCCGCCGGGCACACCGACGATATCCACATCGTCGGGAAGCGCGGCATCCTTGTGCCACACCATGTCCACCTTGAAACCTTCACGCTCGAAGGCGACGGCAAGATCACGGTCACAGTTGGACCCGGGGAAAACGATGACGGCTGCGCGCATGTCTGCAGACCCTTCTAGCTGGCGAAATCGGTGATGACCGCCACGCCGGGTGGCGCGGGATGGTCGAAAGCGGCAAGTTCGTCGCTGGCCTGCGATAGGGCGACCTTGCGCGTGACGAGCGGCGACAGATCCACATGCCCCCCTTCGATCAGCGAGATCAGAGACGGATAACGCCAACTTGGCATTCCACGCGTGCCTTGCAAGGTCAGTTGGCCCGAATAAAGCGCGTCCATGGGCAGGGTCATTGCGCTGTGCTCGCCGGCCGGCATCCCGATCTGAACCATCCGGCCGAGTTTGCGGAGGCTGCGCATGGCGGCAACGGTAGTGGCTTCGATCCCAAGCGCCTCGACCGAAACATGGGCGCCACCGCCCGTCACGTCGCGTACCGCGGCGATCGCATCGACCTTTGCCGCATTCACGACGGCGTCGGCCCCGAGCGCATGGGCGAAGTCCAGTTTCTCGTCGACCACATCGACCACCACGACCCGCGCGCCAAGAGCGCGCCCCAAGAGCAACGCCGAAATGCCCACGCCGCCGCCCCCGAAGACGGCCAGCCATTCCCCCGGCTTCAACTCCGCACGGCCGACAAGGGCCTGCCAGGCCGTGGTCACTCGGCAGCCAAGGGCCGCCGCGATCTCGGGGGCCATCGCCTCGGGCAGTGTCGTGAGGTTGGTATCGGCATGGGACACGGCGACATATTCGGCAAAGGCCCCGTCACAGGTGAAACCCGGCACGACCTGATTTGCGCATATCGTCTGGTGACCCGCCGCGCAGTCGCCGCAGCGCCCGCAGGCAAGGATGAACGGTGCGATCACGCGATCGCCCACGCGCCAGCGGTTCACGCCCGCGCCCACGGCAACCACCTCGCCGCAAAATTCGTGACCGGGGATCATCGGCAAGATCACGTCCGGGTCGGCGCCTGTCCAGGCATGCCAGTCCGACCGGCAGATTCCGCAGGCCAGCACCCGCAGCACCACTCCCCATTCGGCAGGAGTGGGATCCGGTACGGCGCCGATCTCCAGCGGTGCGCGCCAAGCGGTCAGACGGGCAGCGCGCATAGGCTCAGCCCAGCTCGATCTCGTAGCGTTCGATGACCGTGTTGGCGAGCAGCTTCTCGCACATCTCGGCCACCTCGGCCTCGGTCGTGCCTTCGGCCAGTTCCAGGTCGATCACCTTGCCCTGCCGCACGCCTTCGACCTTGTCGAAGCCCATCGCGCCAAGCGCATGTCGGACCGCCTCGCCCTGCGGATCCAGAACCCCGGTCTTGAGCATCACGTGAACCCGTGCCTTCATCTTGCCTTGTCCTTCAGCTCTCACACCCGTCCAGGGCTTCATCTCTTGAAAATTGCGCGAACGCCGTGACGACGCTCAGTTGATCAAAGTCGGCTTGGTCGCCGGGCTCTTGGGCATTACGCCCAGACGGCGCGCCACCTCGGAATATGCGTCGGTCAGGTTGCCCAGGTCGCGGCGGAACACGTCCTTGTCCAGCTTGCGGCCCGACTCGATGTCCCAAAGCCGGCAGCTGTCGGGGCTGATCTCATCCGCCACGATCAGGCGCTGGAAATCACCTTCATAAATGCGCCCGACTTCGATCTTGAAGTCGATGAGCCGGATTCCCACCGCCAGCATCACGCCGGAAAGGAAATCGTTCACGCGCAGGGCAAGGCTGACGATATCGTCCATGTCCTGTTGGCTTGCCCAGCCGAAAGCGGCGATATGCTCCTCACTCACCAGCGGGTCGCCAAGCGCATCGTCCTTGTAGCAGTATTCGATGACCGGACGCGGCAGCTGCGTACCCTCGGCGATGCCCAGTCGCTTGGACAGCGATCCGGCCGCAAAGTTGCGCACGATGATCTCGAGCGGCACGATCTCGCAGCTTTTGACCAGTTGCTCGCGCATGTTGAGCCGGCGGATGAAATGCGTGGGCACGCCGATCTGGTTCAGGCCGGACATGAAGAATTCGCTCAGCCGGTTGTTCAGCACGCCCTTGCCCTCGACCACCTCCTTCTTCTCGGCGTTGAAGGCCGTGGCGTCGTCCTTGAAATACTGCACGATCGTGCCCGGTTCGGGGCCCTCGTACAGGATCTTGGCCTTGCCTTCGTAGATTTTGTTGCGACGCGCCATGGTCGTCCTTTCCGGATCATCAGGGGACATGAGTCCCGATCGTCTCGCGCTCTCTTAGTGCAAGCGCCCCATTGCCGCAAGCTGGCCCACCTGTCCCGACACGCCATTCGGGCCGCTTTGCCGCACGGATATCCTCTTGCGAACCGCGCGCGGCGGGGTCATACCGGTTCCAAACGCCACATGACAGCCACGAGGTCCCGACATGACCACTTTCGACGATCGCGAAAACGCTTTCGAGGCCAAGTTCGCCCATGACGAGGAAATGCAGTTCAAGGCGCAGGCGCGCTGCAACAAGCTGCTCGGTCTGTGGGCGGCGGGATTGATGGGCAAATCCGACGAGGAGGCCAAGGAATACGCCAAGACCGTCGTTCTGGCCGATTTCGAGGAAGCCGGCCACGAGGATGTCGTCCGCAAGGTCGAGGGCGATCTGAACGGGCTGGCCGATGCGGACACGATCCGCGCCAAGATGGCCGAGCTTCTGCCCAAGGCGAAAGCCGAGATCATGACCGAGGTCGAATGATCCCCGAATCCGGCTCATGGTTTTCATGAGTCTTATGAATTTGCCCAGTCGCCTCGTCCATGACAGACGGGGCGTCTGACTTTCCGGCCCGCGGCAAGCGGGCCAGATGACGGGATTACTGCCATGACGAATGCCTTTTCCGAACAACTCGACTCGCTCGGCGTGCTGCTGGCCGATGGCGCCACCGGGACGACCCTTTTCCAGATGGGGCTGCAATCGGGCGATGCGCCCGAGCTGTGGAACACCGATGCGCCGGAAAAGATCACCGCGCTCTACCAGGGGTCGGTCGATGCGGGCAGCGACCTGTTTCTCACCAATACCTTCGGCGGAACGGCCGCGCGGCTGAAACTGCACGACGCGCATACCCGCGTGCGCGAGCTCAACCGCGTCGGCGCCGAGCTGGGCCGCGACGTGGCCGACAAGGCCCCCCGCCGCATCGTGGTCGCGGGCTCGGTCGGCCCGACCGGCGAGATCATGGAGCCGGTGGGCGCGCTCAGCCATGCGCTGGCGGTCGAGATGTTTCACGAACAGGCCGATGGGCTGAAGGAAGGCGGCGTCGATCTGCTCTGGCTCGAGACGATCTCGGCACCCGAGGAGTACCGCGCCGCGGCCGAGGCGTTTGCCCTGGTGGACATGCCCTGGTGCGGCACGATGAGCTTCGACACGGCCGGACGAACGATGATGGGCGTGACCTCCGCCGATCTCGCGCAACTGGTCGAGGATCTGCCGAACCCGCCGCTGGCCTTCGGCGCCAATTGCGGCACCGGCGCCTCCGATATCCTGCGCACCGTGCTGGGCTTCGTCGCGCAGGGCACCGAGCGTCCGATCATCTCCAAGGGCAATGCAGGCATACCGAAATACGTGGATGGCCATATCCACTACAACGGCACGCCCGAACTCATGGGCGTCTATGCCCGTATGGCGCGGGACGCGGGCGCCAGTGTGATCGGTGGATGCTGCGGGACAATGCCCGATCATCTGCGCATGATGCGCGAGGCCCTCGATACGACCGAACCGGGACCACGCCCTACCCTCGACCAGATTACCGACGCGCTTGGCCCCTTCACCTCGGCGGGTGATGGCACGGGCGAAGACGAACCCACCAGCGAGCGTCGCGGCCGCCGCGGACGGCGTCGGGGCTGAGCCCCCCGCCCCTTCTTCTTCTGCTCTCAAATACTACGGGTCGCGAGACGTAGTCCCGTTCGCGCGTGCTGATTGGAGCGGCCGGATTACCGCCCTTCGAACGAAGCCGGACGCTTCTCGAGGAACGCCAAAACTCCCTCGCGGAAATCCCGCGTCTCGCCACATTGACCCTGCAGATGGGCCTCGGTCGACAATTGCTCGCTCAACGTCAGGTCGAAGCTGCCCCGGATCGCCTGCTTTATCGCCCGGAACCCTTCGGTCGGGCCGTTCGCCAGGTAGGCCGCACGCTTGCGCCAATGCGCGTCGAATGCGTCGTCCTGGACCGCTTCCCAGATCATGCCCCAATCATCGGCTTGGCGAGCGGTGATCTTTTCGGCGAACAAGGCCGCCCCCATCGCCTTGGCCAACCCCATGTTGCGCGGCAGGAACCACGTGCCTCCCGCGTCGGGCAACAGGCCGATCCGCGCGAAAGCCTGGAGGAAATAGGCGCTCTCGGTTGCGATGACCACATCCGCGCAAAGCGCGAGATTGGCACCCGCCCCGGCCGCGGGTCCGTTCACCGCGGCGACGGTGGGAACCGGGCAGTCATAGACGGATGCCAGCATGGGTTCATATTCATCGCGCAGGGTCCGCTCCAGGTCGATCTTGCCACCGGCCGCCCCGTCGCCCAGATCCTGACCCGTACAGAAAGCCGCACCCGCACCCGTCAGAACGATGGCGCGCGCCCTCTTGGCGGCATCACCCATCGCATGGGTGATCTCGGCACGCATCCGACTGGTCAGCGCATTCATCTTGTCCGGGCGGTTAAGCGTAAGGACCGCCAAGCCGTCAGCGAACTCAAGTGTGATGGTATCGTATTCCATGGCGCGCCTCTGATCCTTCCGTTTCCGCGCACCCTGACCCATGCCCGGATAGGAGAAAAGAAGAACCGCGCGTCACTCCTCGAGAATACGATGCAACTGCGCCTTTTCTTCGTTGCTCAGCGCGGCCTCCTGTGGCGCTCGCTGACGCGACCGTGAGCGCAGAAAAGCGATGCCAACCCCACCGGCCAGCAACAGCATCGCCGGCCCCGCCAGCCACAAGACCCAGTTGGCGCCGGTTATGGTGGGTTTGAGAAGAACATATTCGCCATACCGATCAACGATGAAGTCGATCACTTCTTCATCGCTGTCACCGGCCACCAGACGTTCCCTAACCAGAAGACGCAGGTCGCGGGCCAGATCCGCGTTGCTCTCGTCGATGCTCTCGTTGCGGCAGACGAGACAGCGCAGGCCTTGGCTAAGGTCGCGCGCGCGCTCCTCCAGACCCGGGTCATCCAGCACTTCATCAGGCAGGACGGCCCAAGCCGGCGCCGCCAGAAACATCAGCAGGATCAGGATTCGTTTCATTCCGCCGGGACTCCCCCGGCAGGCGCCCTGCGGGCACCGGCGGCCACCCGGAACCGCCGGTCGGACAAACTCAGCGCGCCTCCCAGTGCCATCAGGATGCAGCCTCCCCAGATCCAGTTCGCGAAAGGCTTGATGTAAGTGCGGATGGTCCAGCCGCCTTCATCCTGCCGGTCGCCGATCACCACATATACGTCGCGCATCACACGATAATCGATGGCCGCTTCTGTCGTGGGCATGCGCGCTACGGGATAGGTGCGTTTCTCCGGTGTCAGGGTCGCCAGGAACCGGTCGTCCTTTTCAAGTTTGACCATGCCCATGGTGGTCAGGTAATTCGGACCCTCTCCGCGCTTGACGTCCTCGAGGGTGAGTGTGAACCCGCCTACGTCGAACGGCTCGCCGATCTGGGCGACCCGGATATCTTCGACCTCCCAAGCAGTCAGCCCGGCAATGGCGAACATCGTTACGCCAAGCCCCGTATGCGCCACGGCCTTGCCCCAGTCAGCCCGCGGCAGACGCATCAGTCGCGCCACGCTGCCGTTCCGCCCGGTTCGGCTCCACAGGTCGACCGCCGCGCCGGCTACGATCCAGGCACCGAGGAACAGACCAACCGGACCCAGAATGCTCTGCCCTGTTTGCATGACCCAGACCAGCAGCGCCACCGCGACTGCCAGGACGAACGCATACCGAAGCGACCAGGCGGCGCGGCTGAGACGGCCTCGCTTCCATGGCAGCATGGCCCCAAGCGGCATGGCCAGTCCCAAAGCCACCATGAAGGGGGTGAACGCCGCATTGAAGAAAGGCGGGCCGACCGACAGTTTCCGGTCAAAGAACATCTCGGCGACGACGGGCCACAGCGTTCCCACGAAGACCACGAAACAGGCCACCGCCAAGAGGATGTTGTTGAGAACCAGAGCGCTTTCGCGGCTGACCATGCCGAACACGCCCTTTGCCTCCATCGCCTGTGCCCGCGCCGCGAAGAGGATCAGCGCCCCGCCGGTGAAGAAAGCGAGAATCAGGAGGATGAACACGCCGCGTTCAGGATCGTTGGCAAAGGCATGGACGCTGGTCAAAAGGCCAGACCGCACGATGAATGTACCGATCAGGGAAAACCCGAATGCGAGGATCGCCAATAGGATCGTCCAGCTTTTCAGGGTCTCGCGTTTCTCGACCACGATGGCCGAATGAAGCAGCGCGGCCGCGAGCAGCCAGGGCATGAAAGACGCATTCTCAACCGGATCCCAGAACCAGAACCCACCCCAGCCCAGTTCGTAATACGCCCACCAAGACCCCAGCGCGATACCAATAGTCAGGAATATCCACGCCGCCAGCGTCCAAGGCCGCACCCAACGCCCCCAGGCAGCATCGACGCGCCCCTCGATAAGCGCGGCGACCGCAAAGGAGAATGTCATCGAAAGCCCGACATAGCCCAGGTAGAGGAACGGTGGATGGAAGGCGAGGCCTGGATCCTGAAGCAAGGGATTGAGATCCTGACCGTCGAAGGGCGGCATGGCAAGGCGCAGAAAGGGGTTCGAGGTGAACAGGATGAACGCGAAAAAGGCGACGGCGATGGCTGACTGAACGCTCAGGACGCGCGCCTTGAGAGCCGGCGGCAGGTTCCCGCCGAACCATGCCGCCATCGCCCCGAACAAAGTCACGATCAACACCCAGAGCAGCATCGAGCCCTCGTGATTCCCCCAGGTGCCACTGATCTTGTAAAGCATCGGCTTAGCGGAGTGGCTGTTGAGAACCACCAGCCGCAGCGAGAAATCGGAGGTTACGAAGGCCCAGACAAGCGTTGCGAAGGAAAAGGCCGTTAGCAGAAACTGGGCGTTGGCGGCCGGTTCCGCCACCGCCATCCAGCCGGGCCAGCGTTTCTGCGCGCCAACCATCGGAACGACCATCTGCACGATGGCCACCATGAAGGCGAGGATGAGGGCGAAGTGACCGAGTTCTGTAACCATGCCCTAATGTATAATTCCCGCAGGCGCCGGGGCCAATGGCTTTCGACTCCGGCGCCCTGTCACGATGTCGCGGGTCGTGGCGGGATCAGACCCGGCGCAGACGGCGCCACTCCTCCAGCGCAGGATTAGCCTCGGGATGAAGCGCCTTCAGCGAAACCTCCGCATCCGAACCGGTCTCTGCCGCGCGCGGGCTGTGGGGTTCGAGCGAGCGCAGGCGTCGCACGTTTTCAATCATCTGCGGTGCCCGCGACAGGGTCACCGCCATTTCACGCTGTAAATCCTGGGTCTTGGCCTGATGCCGTGCGCCGAAATAGAACGAGACGATGACCCCCAGCAACCACCAGAGCGGTTCGGGTACCAGCGCGACACCCTGCATCCGCTCGGCGAACCACAGCGGGTTCACCATCGCGGCCACGAAAAGCCCCAAGGTACCAAAGGCCATGGCTGGACGCGGCAAACGGTTCAATGCGTCGACGAAGCGATCGAACCGGCCCTTGCGCTCCAACGCGAACTCGGCCGCCATTTGCGCGAGAGCCTGACTGCGCAGTTCGGCATCGCGTCCCGCCCCCGCTTCGGCATTTTCACGAAAGACCTCCGCGGTCTCTTTCACGACGTTAGTACCACTGCCGAAAAGAAGTGCCGCCAGTTGCTGAATCACGCCCATCCCGCGATCCTCTGCTGGAATTCGGCATCGCTCAAGTGATAGCGCGGTGACAGGAACTCCTCCGCGCGGAGGATCCATCCACCCTTCCCGCCCTTCCGACTGCGCGCATATTTTCGCGAAGCGGGTCGATTATCCGCAAGCCGAAAATAGTAGTTCCGGCGCGCCACCCCATAGGCATCACGCAATGCGACCGCATCCGGAACCGCGGCCTTGGCCGCCGCACCCGCAGTCCGAGGACCGATGACACCATCGACCATGACCTCGTATCCCATTGCGCGAAGCAGGGTTTGCAGGATCTTAACCGCATTGCTTCCGGCGTTCACATACATGTCAAAGACAGTCGGTTGCAGCTTTGAAGGCAGCATCCCGATGCGCGGCTTCTCGAAATAATGTCTCAGAAATATCTCGACCGCCTGCGCACGGGTCAGTGCTCGCACATCGGCGACAGTAACCACCTCATCTTCGTTCAGGTCCAGCCCGAGCCGGCGCATCGTGTGGATCGTGACACCGTATTTCGTCGCTCCGCCCGGATCATCGGGATCGTTCACGAACCCGCCTTCGCGCGCCACGATGTCCTCTGCGATCTGCCGTACTGTCTGCATGACCTCACCTCCGCATAGTGATGCGGAGGACGCTGCAACGTCAGGGTGAAAACAGGGTTGACCGACCGACCGCCAAGCGGGTTATGGACGCAACGTGGGCACGCTCAGCTTTCGCCGGGTTCCTTGTAGACTCCCTGCTCCTTGAGCGCGTCCACGACCTCCTTCGGCATATAGGTCTCGTCGTGTTTCGCAAGAATTTCAGAAGCTTCGAAGACACCGTTTACGTAGCTTCCTGTGCCGACCATCCCCTGATTCTCGGCAAAGAGGTCAGGAAGAACCCCGGTGTAGCTCACTGGCACGCTCGCCCCGCCATCTGTGACGACGAAACGGACGGTTTCGCCCTGCCCCCGAATGATGGACCCTTCCTCCACCAAGCCGCCGATGCGGAAGACTTCGGTCGGGTTGGGCGGTTCGGCCATCACCTGGCTTGGCGAACGGAAGAAATTGATCCCGTCGCGCATTGCGTAGCCGATCAACCCCGTCGACAGGACGAGTGCCACCGCCGCCAGGGCGATGACCTGAATACGCCGCTTTTTCTTGAGCGATTTCATGACAACCTCACGGGAAGAGCGGGGCCATCATAAGCCCTGTCACCTCTTCTTCACCTAACATGAGATTGGCATTCTGCAAGGCTTGCCCGCTGCTACCTTTTGTCAGGTTATCGAGGGCGGCCACCACGATCGCACGGCCCTCGATCCGGTCACCACACACGCCGATATGACAGAAGTTCGAGCCACGCACATGATGAGTCGAGGGCGTCTGGCCAAAGGGCAGGACCTCGATGAAGGGCTCGAGTGCATACGCCTTTGAAAGCGTTTCAAGAACCGCTCGGGCGTCCCCCTTCACATAACCCGTCGCGAGGATACCCCGGTTTGCCGGAACAAGATGCGGAGTGAACTGGATCCGGACGGGCCGACCGGCAATCTTGGAGAACTCCTGGTCGAACTCTCCCAAATGCCGGTGGGTGCCGCCCACGGCATAGGCGTTGTAGCCTTCGGACAGCTCGGCATGCAGCAGGTTTTCCTTCAGCGCTCGGCCGGCTCCGGAAACGGCGCATTTCAGGTCCAGAATGATCTCGTCCAGATCGATGACGCCCGCCGAGATCAGCGGACGCAAGACGTATTGGCCTGTCGCCGCGTTGCAACCCGTCCCGGCGACCAGCCGTGCGCCCTGAATTTCGTCACGATAAAACTCGGTCAGGCCATAGACCGCCTCGGCCTGGCATTCCATCGCAGCATGGGGGTTGCCGTACCATTTTTCGTATTCGGCGGGGTCGCGCAGACGGAAATCGGCCGACAGATCGACGATCTTCAGGGATTTCGGCAAGTCGCGGATGATCTCCTGACTGGTCTTGTGAGGCAACGCGCAGAAGCACAGGTCGACCGTACCAAAGTCGATCTCGTCGATACGGCAGAGCTGCGGCAGATCCATGTGGCGCAGATGCGGGAAAACCTCGGCCATGCTCTGGCCCGCCTTGCGTTCCGCACCGAGCGCGACGATGTCCATGTTGGGATGCCCGGCCAGCAGCCTCACCAGTTCGGCACCGGTATAGCCGCTAGCGCCCAGGATTGCGATCTTGTGGGTCATGGGTGACCTCTTTCTCAAAAGCTTGAAACGCGCCGCTGCGATGCGGCAAGTACGTGCGCCAGACGCGCATTGGGAAGCCTGGGTTCAGGCCGCCCTGAAACGGATCTCTCGTCGGAGGAACTGTGTTGCGCGGTCGCTGACGCGGTTCGGATCTCCGGTGGTCAGATACCCACTCTCCCCCTCGCCTTCCATCCCCGGATGCCGCTGAAGGTAATCCGCCAGACTCTCGGCAACCAGATTGGCCTGGCTGAAGACCTTCACATTGGGGCCAAGGGCGGCTTGAAACGTTTCTTCCATGAGGGGGTAATGCGTGCAGCCGAGGATTGCCGCCTCGGGATGCGGCATCTTGCGCTTCAGAGCTTCGACATGGCTGCGCACCAAAGCCTCGGCCAGGATCATGTCGCCTTCCTCTATGGCGTCGACCACACCACCGCAACTCTGCGCCTCGACATCGACCCCGATGGCCCGAAAGGCGAGTTCTCGTTGAAAGGCGCGGCTCGAAACCGTGGCGGGCGTGGCAAAAAGTGCGACATGCTTCGTCTCCACCTCACGTGGCGGCGAATTGTCCCCCCATTGCCGCTCTGTCAGCGCCTCTATCAACGGGACGAACACGCCAAGGACGCGCTTGCCCTGCGGCACCCCGGCCTCCTGCATCCGCCGGAGCGCTGCGGCGCTTGCCGTGTTGCAGGCCAGTATCACCAATTTGCAGCCCCGCGACCAAAGCTCGTTAACCGCGCGGTTGGTCAGCCCATAGATGTCGTCGGCATCTCGGACCCCGTAAGGGGCATGGGCGCTGTCCGCGTAGTACAGGAAATCCATCTCCGGAAGACGCCGCCGTGCGGCGTCCAAGACGGTAAGACCACCCAGGCCTGAATCGAAAATGCCTACTGCCATCTGCCTCTCAGGCGCGGTGCCTGTCCTCGAACTCGTAGCCGTAATCGTAAGATTTCAGCGGTGTCGGAGACAGCTCATACGTCGCTTTGCGGAGGAAATCCATCATCTGCTTCGACTCCTTGGCGAGCGGGTCCAAAACGTCGCGGTCGATGGGATTGCCGATCACGACCTGAACCGGGGTATCCACGCGCTTGTGGAACTCGCGGATCAGCAGGCCCATGCGTAGCGTCGTGTGCAGGTGCGACGCGATATGGAACAGCCGGCTTGTATGACCGCAAAAGAAGACCGGGACGACGACCGCGTTCGACTTCGCCACCATCCGCGCGGTGAACCCGCGCCAGCCGGGATCCATCGGATGCGAAAAGGGTCTGGCTGCCGTGCTGACGGTACCGCCCGGAAAAATGCCGATCGCGCCGCCCTGTCCCAGATAGTCCAGTGCTGTCTTGCGCGTCTCGATGTTCTGGCGTTGCGCGTCCTTGGTTCCGTCGAAAGAGATCGGCAGGATGATCCTGTTCAGGTCTTCGGCATTACGAAAAACCCTGTGGGCAATGATCCGGAAAACGCCCCGTGTGCGCGCAAGGATGTGGCCCATCATCAGGCCGTCAAGAATGCCGTAAGGGTGGTTCGCAATCAAGATGACCGGACGGTCAGGCGGAATCGCGTCTAGTGAGCCGGCAACAACGTCCAAAGTCAATCCGTACCGCTCGACCATGACCTCCCAGAAATCGCGACCCGCGGCGACTTCGTCCGCATATCCGTCCGCACGCCTGATAAGGCGGATTCGCCCGGTCGTGTTTTCCATGATCCGGATCAGGGCGCGCCCGCCCTTGGTGGCGGCCGAATGAGCATATGAAATATCCCGAGCGACTTGGTGGCGCGACGGCATCGTTAGTCTCCGTGAGTCTTCCGCCCAATTAAGGGCGGAAGTCAGGTTTGCATAGAACCTGTGACGTCAGTGTGACGTCCTTATTCCGCCGCTTTCTCCATGTCCGGCCCGCCGTGACGGAAGGCTGAAAGCAATTCCTCTCGCCTTTTCGCGGCCTTGGACTCGTTCCCTGCCTTCACCGGGCCAAAGCCGCGGATATCGAGCGGCAGCTTCGCCAACGCGATTGCGATCTCGCGCGTCTCGGGTGTCACCTTGGGAAGGATCTCGGCCATGTCCTTTTCGTACTGACGGATCAGTTCGCGTTCCATTCGGCGCTCGGCGCTGTAGCCAAAGATGTCGAGTGGCGTTCCTCGCAAAGCTTTCAGGCCGGCGAGCATTCGCATCGGGCCTTGCATCCATTCCCCGAATTCCCGCTTCTTCGGGCGACCGTCCGGACCGGTACCACCCAGGATCGGCGGTGCAAGGTGAAAGGTCATCTTCAAGTCGCCATCGAACTCGGCGGCGGCTTTCTCGCGGCTCTTCAACAGTAGGCGCGCGACCTCATACTCATCCTTGTAGGCGAGAAGCTTGTGGTACCCGAGGGCGACCGCTTCCTTGAGATCCGTGTCAACGATCCCGTCCAGCATTTTGCGATAGCGCTTTGAAAGCCGCTTACCCTGATACTCGACCAGGTGTTTCTCGCGGAAGGAGATCCGTTCCTCGACGGTGGTCGGCAATTCGACCACGTTGGCGGGTTTGAGCAACTTGGCCACCTCGTCCGGGTGAAGAACCGCCCAGCGGCCGATCTCGAAGGCGCGCAAGTTCTTCTCGACCGCCGCCCCGTTCAGCTCGATGGCCTGAACGATGGCGTCATGATTGACCGGAATCAGCCCGCGTTGCCAGGCTCCGCCGAACACCATCATGTTGGAAAAGATCGCGTCGCCCATCGCCACGCGCGCCAGCTCCGATGCATCGAAGAGGTCCAGCCTGTCCTTGAGTCGGGCTTCGAGCGCCAGCGACAAACGGTCGGTCGGGATCTGGAACTCGGTGTTTCGGGTGAAATCGCCGGTTATGATCTCGTGGCTGTTGACCACGGCACCCGAACTGCCCGAGCGCAGGAGCCCGATCGTCTTGGCACCTGCACTTACGACCAGATCGCCACCGATCAACGTGTCGCATTCGCCGGTCGCCACGCGGATTGCACTGATATCCTCGGGTTTTTCTGCAAGGCGGCAGTGGATATGCACCGCCCCACCTTTCTGGGCGAGACCGGCCATTTCCATCATGCCCGCGCCCTTGCCGTCGATCTGCGCGGCCTGGGCCAGAACGGCGCCGATTGTCACGACGCCAGTGCCGCCTACACCGGTGATGACCACGTTATGTGTGCCCTTGATTGCAGGCAATTCGGGTTGGGGCAGATGCGGCAGGTCCAGGTCGGTGGTCGGCCCCTTGCGTATCTTGGCGCCTTCCAGCGTGACGAAGGACGGGCAGAACCCCTTGAGGCAGGAGAAATCCTTGTTGCAGCTCGATTGGTCGATGGCTCGCTTGCGGCCCAGCTCCGTTTCCTTGGGTACGATCGAGACGCAGTTCGACTGCACCCCGCAATCCCCGCAGCCCTCGCAGACATCGGTATTGATGAAAACGCGCTTGTCGGGATCGGGGAACGTTCCACGCTTGCGACGGCGTCGCTTCTCGGCAGCACAGGTCTGAATGTAGACGATGGCCGAGACGCCCTCGACCTCCCGCATGCGTTCCTGAACATTCATCAGTTCGGCGCGCTCGTGGGTCGGGACCCCCTTCGGCATCGCGCCGAAATTCACGTCTTCCTTCTCGTCGTAAACGACAGCGAGTTCCTTGACCCCCATCGCCTTCAACTCGGCCACGATCTGCTCGGGGCTCAGGCCGCCCTCGTTCTCCTGCCCGCCGGTCATCGCGACGGCGTCGTTGTAAAGGATCTTGTAGGTGATGTTCGTACCGGCAGCGAGCGCCGCCCGGATCGCCTGCACCCCGGAATGATTGTAGGTCCCGTCGCCCAGGTTCTGGAAGACATGGCTCGTGGTCGAAAACGGCGCCTCGCCGATCCAGTTCGCGCCTTCGCCGCCCATATGGGTGAAACCCAGCGTCTCGCGATCCATCCACTGAACCATGAAATGACAGCCGATGCCCGCATAGGCGCGACTTCCCTCGGGAAGCTTGGTCCCAGTGTTATGCGGACAGCCCGAACAGAAATAGGGAAGTCGCGCCGCGATCTCGGTCGCATTGTCGTTCCGGCGCGCATCCTGGATCGCAGCGAGGCCCGCCTTGACACCGTCGGTATCGCGCCCTTCCTCGATCAGGATGCCGCCCAGCTTTTCAGCAATCATGACAGGATCGAGCGCACCGCGCGTCGGGAACAACTCGTCACGGTGCATCCCGCCTGCCCCGCCCTTGTACCATCCATAGACACGCCGGCCCTGGCGGTCGTCAAAGATCGCCTCCTTGACCTGAACCTCGATCAGCTTGCGCTTTTCCTCGACGATAACAATCAGGTCGAGCCCTTCCGCCCAGTCATGGAAACCGTGCATGTCGAGCGGAAACACCTGCCCGATCTTGTAGGTCGTGATACCCAGCCTCTCGGCTTCGTTCTCGTCTATGTTCAACAGCGACAGCGCATGGGTCAGGTCAAGCCAGTTCTTGCCCGCCGCGACAAAGCCGATCTTGGCACCGGGCTTGCCCCAGACGCGCTTGTCGATCTTGTTGGCGTGGCTGAACGCCTCGGCCGCGTAGCGCTTGTAATCGATAATCCGCGCTTCCTGCGCGGTGCGGTCGTCCACCAGCCGGATGTTCAACCCACCTTCGGGCATGTCGAAATCCGGTTCGACCAGTTGCATCCGGTCCGGGCTGCCATCGACGACCGAAGTGACCTCGATCGTGTCCTTCATCGTCTTCAGGCCGACCCAGAGCCCAGAAAAGCGCGACAGCGCGAAACTGTAGATGCCGTAATCCAGAATCTCCTGCACGCCTGCCGGGCTTACAATGGGCAGGTAGGCATCCATCAGCGCCCATTCGGACTGATGCAGAACGGTAGAGCTTTCGCCGGTGTGATCGTCGCCCATCGCCATGACCACGCCGCCATGCCTGGCCGTGCCAGCATTGTTGGCGTGCCGGATTGCGTCTCCCGAACGGTCGACTCCCGGCCCCTTGCCGTACCAGAGGCCGAACACCCCATCGTATTTGCCATCGCCCCGCAGCCCAGCCTGTTGAGAGCCCCAGAGCGCGGTGGCTGCGAGGTCTTCGTTCAGACCGTACTGAAAGGTCACATCGGCGGCGCTGAGGTATTTCTCCGCCCGGGTCATCTGCAAATCGACCGCGCCTAGCGGCGAGCCGCGATAGCCGGTAACAAGGCCCGCCGTATTCAAACCTGCTGCCTGATCACGCGCCTTCTGCATAAGCATCAGGCGCACAAGCGCTTGCGTGCCGTTGAGCAGCACGGGACTCTTTTCAAGATCGTAACGGTCGGTGAGGGAAATCTTCTGCTGACTCATCGGACGCCTCCCAACGTCGATTGGCTTTGCCCAGGATATGGGCATATTAGGTCACAATTGCTGACCTGCATACCGACATTTTTACTTTGCCGCAACGGCATGTCGGTTGATTGTGACAGAACCCTGCCATCTGATATAGGGCGGGCACGGGAAATCGGAAACTGGATCAATGGACTGGGACAAGCTGAGAATCTTTCACGCCGTGGCCGACGCGGGCAGTCTGACCCATGCCGGGGACCGGCTGAACCTGTCGCAATCGGCCGTCAGCCGCCAGATCCGTGCTCTCGAGGAATCGCTCAATGCGACGCTGTTTCACCGACATGCACGCGGCCTGATCCTGACCGAACAGGGTGAACTTCTTTTCGATGCGACCTCGGCCATGTCAAAACGCCTCGATGCCGCTGCCGCGCGCATTCGCGACAGCGAAGAGGAAGTCTTTGGCGAGTTGCGCGTAACCACGACGTTTGGCTTCGGCACCCTCTGGCTTGCCCCGCGTCTGCCGGCTCTCTACGAGAAATACCCCGAGCTGAAAGTCGACCTGATGCTCGAGGAACGCGTTCTCGACTTGCCCATGCGCGAGGCCGATGTCGCGATCCGGATGAAGGAGCCAAGCCAGGCCGACCTCATACGCAAGAGGCTGATGACCGTCCGGATGCAGCTATATGCATCTCCCGACTACCTCGCCCGTCGCGGCACGCCGGAAACGATAGAAGACATCGCCCAGCACCGTTTGGTCTGCCAAAACCCCTCTTCCGCTCAGGTCGGCGCGGGCGCTTCTCTTGTCCAGCACCTCATGACGACGAACCCGGCATCGCTGTTGACGGTCAACAACTACTTCGGCGTTCTCCAGGGCGTCCTGCACAACCTCGGTATTGGTGTGCTGCCAGACTATGTCACCGAGGACTTCCCCGCGCTCGTGAATGTGCTACCGGAAATCGCCTCTGCAGACGTGCCGGTATACCTCGCCTATCCCGAGGAATTACGACACTCACAGCGTATCTCCGCCTTCCGCGACTTCGTTCAGGACGAGATCATCGCGCACCGCAAGACGTTGAGAGACCTAGGAAAATTATAGCGCCAACACAGCTATGCATTGTTAGCATATCAGCAATGCTGCATCTGCGATATTATTTTCCTTGATCGTCCACAAAGCGCCCCCTAAATCAGCACTCGAAGGCGATGATGCACTTTCGCTCATCATCTTCATACCTCCCTGTTGGACTATGGCCGAGCTTAGTGCTCGGCCTTTTTTTTGCGTCTGTGGCTTCCAGTCCCAAGCCAGCCTGAAAAAGAGAGGTTGATCCGAGTTGGCATTTGGTTGCCCGGATACTCTCGTCTAGAATCCCCGCAAAGCCGAAGGGCGCCAGGACTTTTTGGGGACCACCGTGATCGTTTTTCTCAGGGTTTTTTCGTTCATTCTCCTTACGTTCACCGCGGTGGGCCAAAGCGCCGCACAGCTTCCGGCAACGTCATCCGGTTCTGCAAAAGAGGCCGCTGTGCCTGTCGTGCCAGAGGACCTGACGCCAGCGATGGTTGACGACCTTGTTGCGCGCATGTCCGACGACCAGGTGCGAGCGTTGCTTTTGGAACGCCTCGACGCGGTCGCCGCCGCCCAAGCCCAGGTCGCTCCGACCGAGGACCGCCTGCTTGCCCAGGTTCGGAATACCGTAACGGCGTTACTCGCCTCTTGGCTCGACGTTATCCGCAAGGTGCCCAGCCTGTTTACTTACCAGGCGACTTCGTTCGCGAACTTCGCCGAAACGTTCGGGCCACAAGGGCTTGCGCAGCTTTTCGGCTTCACCCTGATCGCACTTGCTGCAGGGTATGCCGCGGAAAAGGCCGTGGGACTCTGGACGCGGCGCTGGATCAGAAACACGCCGGCAGGAGCGAACGTCGACCTGCTAGGCGCAGCCGGCTTCCTCATCCGACGCTTCTGTCGTGAGATCCTCGGACTGATCGTCTTCTATTACGGCTTGATCCTGATCGGTCGACTTCTGCTTACGCCGGAGCAGATAACATATGCCGGCCCCATGGTTTTCTATCTCATCTGGATTCCACGCGTCGGCGCCGCGCTCTCGCGGCTAATTCTTACGCCCAAACGACCGCAACTCCGCCTGGTGAATGTGAACGATCACTGGGCCGACTATCTGCACCGTAACCAGATTGGGCTGTTCCTGCTTATCGGCTTCACGCTCTTCATCGTGCACTTCAATACACTCAATGGCGTACCGATGGGCGAGATGCGTTTGGGCTTCTGGCTCAACACCGCTATTCATGTCTACATAGCCATTATCGCCTGGACGGCGCGCGAAGGCCTCAGCGACATGATGCGCGGCACCGATCCCGACCGTACCAGGTTCGATGAGCGCGTGGCGGACCTTTATCCGTATTTCGCGATCGGCGTGTCGGCTGTAATGTGGCTGATCGTCGAGATCATCGCGGCACGGGGCACCCCGGACTTGCTGTTGGCGGTCGGACGGGGCGCGCATTTCACCACGATGTTCTGGTTGCTCATGGCACCCGCGATCGACACGCTGATCCGTGGCATCGTACGTCATACCCAGCCGCCCATGATCGGAACCGGCCCCGTGGCCGAGCGCGCCTACAAGTCCACCAAGCGCAGCTTCATCAGAATCGGCCGCGTGCTGGCCGGTGTCGTTGTCATCCTCATGATCGCCAACGCCTGGAATATCGACTTGCGCGTCGTCGCCGGAGCCGGAACGGAATCTGGCGGGGCGGTGATCCAGTTCTTCATGCTGCTCGCTATCGGATATATTCTGAACGAAGTCGTTTCGCTCTGGATAAACCGAAGCCTCGCAAAGGAACAGACAGCCGCCGCACAGCCCGACGAAGTGTCCGGTGAAGGTGGTGGCGCGGGCGGCTCGCGTCTTGCCACCGTGTTGCCCCTGCTGCGCGTAACGGCGCAGGTGGCGATCGCGGTCATCTTCGGACTGCTGGCGCTTGGCGCACTAGGGTTGGACATCACGCCTCTCCTGGCAGGCGCCGGGATCTTGGGCCTTGCCATCGGCTTCGGCGCACAGAAGCTCGTCAGCGACATCGTGGGAGGGATCTTTTTCCTCATCGACGATGCATTCCGCGTCGGCGAGTATGTCGATGTAGGGGGCACTACGGGCACCGTCGAAAAAATCTCGATCCGTTCGATGCAGTTGCGCCACCATCGCGGCCCTGTTCACACCATACCATACGGCGAGATCGCGAAACTCACCAATTTCAGCCGCGACTGGGTGATCATGAAGCTGAAGTTCACGGTTCCCTTCGACACCGATCCCAACAAGGTCAAGAAGATCTTCAAGAAGATCGGCGCCGAGATGATGGAGGAGCCGGAACACAAGGACGGCTTCCTGCAACCGTTCAAGAGCCAGGGCGTCTTCGATTTTGACGATGTCGGCATGATCATCCGCGGCAAGTTCATGGCCAAGCCCGGACAGCAATTCACGATACGCAAAGAGATCTACAACAGGGTGAAGAAGGAGTTTGCGGCCAACGGGATCGACTTTGCCCGCCGCGAAGTGCGCGTCGCCATCCCCGGCCTGGAAGATAACGAACACCTCTCGGACGAGCAAAAGACGGCTATCGGCGCCGCCGCCGGAGAAGTCGTAAACCAGCAACTCGCAAACGAGCAGAAAGCAAAGGGGAGCTAGAAGAGAGAAACAAGGCTGAAGCGAGTTCGAAAAACACCTTTATCCAGGAGTTGGCGAATGAAAGCCGCAACTGTTATGAGACGTACCTTTGCGGCACTTGGATCCTCCATCCTTGCCCTTACCCTTACCTTGCATGGTTCGGCAAGCTTGGCCGAAGGAAGCGACGGTATCATCGACTCCTCCGTCCGTCCCGCGGCACAGACGCACGAGTCCTCTTCTACCGGGTTCGGAAACGGCTCATTCGTCGTCGCCCCGATCCCCTTCTCGAACCCGACCATCGGGTCCGGCTTGGCTCTTGGGTTGGGCTACCTGTTCCAGATGGATGCTACGTCCAAACCTTCCGTGATCGGTGTCGCCGGGTTGCGCTCGGATAATGGCAGCATGGCTGCCGGCGTCGCCGGGAACATCTACTTTCGTGAAAACCGCTGGATCCTGAGTCTCCTCGCCGCTGAGGCCAACGTTCAATATGACCTTTACACCGGTCTTGGTATTCTCCCGATCCAACAAGAAGGCATACTCGGCCGCGTAAGCCTCTCCTATGGCGTTACGCCACAACTTTCTTTCGGAGCAAGCGTACGGTATCTGGACACGACGATCTCGCTGGCGCGGCCGGGCCACCCGCCAATCCCTCCTCCTTATAACCGATTCCTAAATGTTCAGATTGCCAATGTCGGACTGGTGGCGGAATGGGACACGCGGGACGATTCGATCTATCCAACCGGCGGCCATTTGCTAAGCTTTCAGGCAGCGCACGGCATAGCCCTCTCGGGACTGGTGCAGGACTATCAGAAGAGCTATGTAAATTTCTCCAAGTATTATCAGCCCTATGATCGGGGCGTCATAGCGGCGCGCGCATCGCTCTGCGCGGCCTCGCAGGAAACCCCGTTTTTTGACCAGTGCGGGCTTGGCACCACGGATGGGTTTCGCGGGTTCTCTGCTACGCAGTTCCTCGACTTCCGTTTGGCCTCCCTGCAACTCGAATTACGGCACAGGTTTACCTCACGGATCGGGGCAGTGGTGTTCGGTGGCCTGGGACAAACCGGATCCTCCTTCGATACATTGGATGCCGGAGGGACCCACAGCGCATACGGCGTAGGTGTCCGGTATCGTGTGTCGAAGAAGTTTCCCCTGGACTTTTCGGTCGACTTCAGTCGCAACAACCTGTCCGAGGACAGTATCTATATCTACGTGGGTCAGCGCTTCTGACCCGATGCTGGTAGCAGATTTTTGGGAACTTTGTCTGTCAAGCGCTGTTTTTATGCCATAACAGCACAAGGAACAGACCCATGAAACGCATCTTTGCTACCGCGGCTGCTCTTGCCCTTACAACAACGAGCGCCCATGCGCTGGTTCTGACAGAAAGCGCCACGCGCGGCGACGGGGCCGAAACCTTCTACGAAGAAAATGCCGAATTCGTCGGCGATCCGGTTTACGACTCCACTGGCATGAAGATCGGCACCGTGTCCCAGGTCGACGCAAACGCCGCAGGAGACCGGCGCATCCACGTGATGTTCGACCAAGGCGCCGTCGAGGGTGTCGCTGGTTGGATCTTTGCCTTGGACGAGGCTTGGGAATCAGGCGGGTCGATCGAACTGACCTGGAGTGCGGATGCGATCAGCGATTACCTGCTGGCATATGCAAACCGCTCGGTCACCCCCAGCTACGACGTCGTCCTGGTGGACTGACCGGTGGACCAAAAGCAATAATCACAAAAACCACAATACTGCCCGGGGTCCTAGGACCCCGGCATTTTTTTGCCGCAGGTGGCCGCGCGCGCGGGCCTTTCCACCGGACGAACGTTGCACTAAAGACGGTGCGACCGTTGCCCAGAGGGAAAAACCCGATCATGCAAGAGCCCGAAATCACCCCCGACCTGATTGCCGATCACGGACTCAAGCCCGACGAATACGACCGAATCCTGCAGATCATCGGGCGCGAACCGAGTTTTACCGAGTTGGGCATCTTCTCGGCCATGTGGAACGAGCATTGTTCCTACAAATCGTCCAAGAAATGGCTCCGGACCCTGCCGACCTCCGGCCCCCAGGTGATCTGCGGCCCCGGCGAGAACGCGGGTGTCGTCGATATCGGTGACGGACAGGCGGTCGTTTTCAAAATGGAGAGCCACAACCACCCCTCTTATATCGAACCCTACCAGGGCGCGGCCACCGGTGTGGGCGGCATCCTGCGCGACGTCTTCACCATGGGTGCGCGCCCCATCGCCTCGATGAACGCGCTGTCTTTTGGCGAGCCCGACCATCCCAAGACCCGGCAACTGGTCAACGGCGTGGTCGAGGGGATCGGCGGCTATGGCAACTGCTTCGGCGTGCCCTGCGTGGGAGGCGAGGTGCGGTTTCACCCGGCCTATAACGGCAACTGCCTCGTCAACGCATTCGCGGCCGGACTGGCCGACAGTGACAAGATCTTCTACTCCGCCGCTTCAGGCGTCGGCATGCCGGTCGTTTATCTGGGCGCCAAGACAGGGCGCGACGGCGTCGGCGGTGCCACGATGGCCAGTGCCGAATTCGACGACACGATCGAGGAAAAGCGCCCCACCGTGCAGGTGGGCGATCCGTTCACCGAAAAGCGCCTCATGGAGGCCTGCCTGGAACTGATGCAGACCGGCGCCGTCATCTCGATCCAGGATATGGGCGCCGCGGGACTGACCTGTTCAGCGGTCGAGATGGGCGACAAGGGCGGCCTGGGCATCCGGCTCAACCTCGATTACGTGCCGCAGCGCGAAGAGAACATGTCAGCCTACGAGATGATGCTCAGCGAAAGCCAGGAGCGCATGCTGATGGTGCTGCGCCCCGAGAAGGAGGCCGAGGCCAAGGCCGTCTTCGACAAGTGGGATCTGGACTTCGCCATCGTGGGCGAAACCATCGCCGAGGACAGGTTCCTCATCATGCAGGGAAACGAGGTCAAGGCCGACCTGCCGCTCTCGCCGCTTTCCGGCCAGGCGCCGGAATACGATCGCCCGTGGGAGGCCACCGCGCCGGCGGCCCCGCTGGCGGACGTGCCGCAGATCGACCCGATCGACGGGCTGCGCGCGCTGATCTGCTCGCCCAACTACGCGGGCAAGCAATGGGTGTACGAGCAATACGACACCATGGTGATGGCCGATACCGCGCGAACGCCGGGCCTTGGCGCGGGCATCCTCCGCGTGCACGGGACCGATAAGCACCTCGCCTTCACCTCGGACGTGACGCCGCGCTACGTGCGCGCCAATCCCGAAGAGGGCGGCAAGCAGGCGGTGGCCGAGGCCTATCGCAACCTGACCGCCGTGGGCGCTCTGCCGCTGGCCTCGACCGACAACCTCAATTTCGGCAATCCCGAAAAACCAGAGATCATGGGCCAGTTGGTCGGCGCCATCAAGGGGATCGGCGCGGCCTGCTCGGCGCTCGACATGCCCATCGTCTCGGGCAACGTCTCGCTCTACAACGAGACAGACGGCCAGGCGATCCTGCCCACCCCGACCATCGGCGCAGTCGGTCTTCTTCGATCCGCCGATGAAATCATCGGCTGCGAGGTGCGCGAGGGACACATGGTCCTCGTGATTGGCGAAACCAGGGGCCACCTGGGGCAGTCTGCGCTGCTCGCCGAAGTGTTTAACCGGGAGGATGGGGATGCACCCGCCGTCGACCTCGAGGCCGAAAAGCGCAATGGCGATTTCATTCGCGCCAATCGCGACCTCATCAAGGCCTGCACGGATCTGTCGGACGGCGGTCTGATCCTCGCGGCCTTCGAATTGGCCGAGGCGGCTGGTGTGGGCGTCACGCTCGACGCCGCCCCGACCGAGTTCCTGTTCGGCGAGGATCAGGCACGGTATCTGGTTGCCTGCAATTTCGATCAGGCCGAGGCGCTGATGATCGCCGCCGGACAAGCTGGAATCACCGTGACGAGTGTTGGCCGCTTCACAGGCGACCGCGTTCGGGTCGGCAGTTCGGACGCACCGCTGCAGGAACTTGCCCACCTCTATCGCACGCGCTTTGCCGAGGTTGTGGGATAACCCCAGCTTCGGATCATCGCGCCACCTTGCGCGGCCTTGCGCCGCGTCCTAAGTCTTGTGACACATATGAGGAGTAGCCGCCAATGGCCATGGAAGCCCATGAAATCGAGGCGCTGATCCGGGCGAGTTTCCCGGAGGCAAAGATCACCATCACCGACCTCGCGGGCGACGGGAACCACTATGCTGCCGAGGTCATCGACGAAAGCTTTCGCGGGCAGAACCGTGTGCAGCAGCAACGTGCCGTCTATGCCGCGCTCAGGGGCAAGATGGACGGCCCCTCCGGCGAGTTGCACGCCTTGGCCCTGACCACAAAGGCACCCGACTGACCGAGATGGCCAGCTCTTTCTAGAACCGTATGGGAAAGCCTCGTCCCGCTCTTTCAGAGCAAGCGTCGAGATAACGGCGAACCTTGCCCTCACGTGGCGTTACTTGCTCGTGACCTTGAAGGAATCGAACCGGTTTCCTAACTTTACGTCATGCTCACCACAAAAGGTAGAACGCCATGACGAATGGCCCCGTGCCCGCCTTTGAGGCGCTGGCCGGTATTCAGTATCACCCCATGCTGGGCCTGCTGCTGCTTCCCTTCCTGCTCATCTTCCTGCGCGCAACCTGGCTTGAACTGCGCCGCTGGTACCTGTTCGGCCCCTCGAACAACAATCGCGCGATGTTCTCTTTCGACGAAACCGCGCCCAGTCGCGTCTATCCCAAGCGCTGACCGGTTGCCCTGCTGCACTTGTCGCCTTATGTCAGGGAAAACTTCTCGACAAACCCGACGCAGACGCGCAGCGAAGAGGCAAAACCATGACCGACGCAAAAACCCGTATCAATGAGACCGTCACTTCCAACGACGTTGTCCTCTACATGAAGGGCACCAAGTCCATGCCGCAATGCGGGTTTTCTTCCCGCGTGGCCGGAGTTCTCAACTACATGGGCGTCGATTTCCAGGATGTGAACGTGCTGGCGGATGAAGAAATCCGCCAAGGCATCAAGGACTATTCCGACTGGCCGACCATTCCTCAGCTTTATGTCAAGGGCGAGTTTGTGGGCGGTTGCGACATCATCACCGAGATGACGCTGTCGGGTGAACTCGACAAGCTCTTCGAGCAAAATGGCGTCGCATACGACAAGGACGCTGCCAACAAGATCCGCGAAGCGAACGCCTGAGCTTCGCTTTCCAAAAGGCCCGGGCGGGGACTTCCCCGCTCCGGCGCCAGGTGAAGTTGTACAGGGCGCGTTGCCTTCTGGCTGTTTCTACTGCGCCCCAGCCGGTTCGCCCTTCTTTTTCTTCTCCGCCTCCGCCTTTTCCGCAAGATCGCGCGCGATGGCAAAGGCGCCCTTGATCTTGTCGCTGTCCTTTTTCCAGTCCCGGCGCACGACGATCTTGTTATCCTTGACCTTGGCCAGCCCCCGCTGATCCTGAATGAATTCCACCAAACCCTGCGGCGACGCGAACTTGTCGTTGTGGAACTGGATCGTCGCGCCCTTGGGCCCACCGTCAAGCTTGGCGATACCCGCCCGCTTGCACATCGCCTTGATACGCACCACCAGAAGCAGAGTGTTGACCTCCTTGGGAAGCGTGCCGAACCGGTCGATCAACTCGGCAGCGAACCCCTCCAATTCCACCTTGGTCGTCAATCCACTCAAGCGACGATAAAGGCCAAGGCGCACATCCAGATCGGGCACGTATTCCTCGGGGATCAGGACCGGCACGCCCAGGTTGATTTGTGGCGCCCACTGGTCGTCGGCCTCGGCCAAGCCTTCCATCTCGCCCGAGCGGATCTTGGCGATCGCTTCCTCAAGCATCGACTGGTAGAGTTCATATCCCACGTCGCGCATCTGGCCTGACTGTTCCTCGCCAAGCAGGTTGCCAGCACCACGGATGTCGAGATCCTGGCTCGCTAGCGTGAAGCCGGCCCCCAGCGTGTCAAGCGACCCAAGAACACGGAGGCGCTTTTCGGCAGCGGGCGTCAGGCGCGCACGCGGCTTGGTCGTCAGATAAGCATAGGCGCGAGTCTTGGACCGCCCTACCCGGCCCCGGATCTGGTAGAGCTGTGCCAGACCAAACATGTCGGCGCGATGCACGACCATCGTGTTCGCGGTGGGAATGTCGAGTCCGGATTCCACGATGGTTGTCGCAAGCAGGACATCGTATTTTCCGTCGTAGAACGCATTCATCCGGTCGTCGAGTTCACCGGCCGCCATCTGGCCATGCGCGACGACATAACTGAGCTCTGGAAGCTGCGCCTTCAGGAATTCCTCGATATCCGGCAGGTCCGTGAGGCGCGGCACGACATAGAAGCTTTGTCCGCCTCGGTAATGTTCGCGCAGCAGCGCTTCGCGCACTGTGACCGCGTCGAACTCGCTCACGTAGGTGCGGATCGACAGCCGGTCCACAGGTGGCGTCCCGATAATCGATAGGTCCCGCACCCCCGTCAGCGACAGTTGCAGCGTGCGGGGGATCGGCGTCGCCGTCAGCGTCAAAACGTGTACGTCCGAACGCAGCAGCTTCAACCGTTCCTTGTGCGCCACGCCGAAATGCTGCTCCTCGTCGATGATGAGCAGGCCCAGATTCTGAAACTTCACCCCCTTGGCCAGCAAGGCATGCGTCCCGACGACGATGTCCACCGTTCCCCGCGACATCCCCTCACGCGTCTTCTGCGCCTCTTTCGACGGGATGAAACGCGAAAGTTGCCGGACCTCCAGCGGGAATCCCCGGAACCTGTCCCGGAAGCTGGCGGCGTGCTGGCGCGCCAGCAGCGTGGTGGGGGCGATCACGGCTACCTGCACGCCCGACATGGCGGCGACGAAGGCCGCGCGCATCGCCACCTCGGTCTTGCCGAAGCCCACATCGCCGCAGATCAGCCGGTCCATCGGTTGACCGCTCGTCATGTCGGCCAGCACATCCTCGATGGCACGTAGCTGGTCCTCGGTCTCCTGGTATGGAAATCTCGCGCTGAATTCTTCCCATGCGTGCGGCGGAGGGTCCATGATGGGCGCCTTGCGCAACGCGCGTTCGGCGGCGATGCGGATCAGCCGATCCGCCATCTCGCGGATGCGTTCCTTCAGCTTGGCCTTCTTGGCCTGCCAGGCGCCACCGCCCAGCTTGTCGAGCAGCCCCTCTTCGTGGCCGTATTTGGACAGAAGCTCGATATTCTCGACCGGCAGGTAAAGCTTGGCCTCCTCGGCATATTCCAGCAGCAGCATCTCATGCGCCGCGCCAAGCGCCTGCACCACCTCCATGCCGCGATAACGCCCGATGCCGTGATCGACATGCACCACCAGGTCGCCTGGAGACAGCGATTGCACCTCGGTCAGAAAATTCTCGGCCTTGCGCCGTTTCTTCGGCGCGCGGATCAACCGGTCGCCCAGAACGTCCTGTTCCGAGATAACGGTCATCTCGGGCGTCTCGAACCCATGTTCCAGCGCCCAGACCGCCAGGTGCAGCCCCCGCTTGCCGATACGGGTGCCGTCGCGCACCGGGATCGCTTCGGCCAAGCCCTCATCTTCGATCAGGCCGGTCAGACGCTCTCGCGCACCCTCGGAATAGGAGGCGACAAGCACTGGGCCCTTTTCAAGTTTCGCACGAACATGATCCGCCAATGCCCCGAAAAGGCTAATATTTTCCTGCTGTCTTTCAGGCGAGAAATTGCGCCCGATCCGTCCTCCCGCATCGATCACTCCCGGCCCGCTTGCATGCGGAAGGGGGCTGAACTGCATCTCTCGGCGGTCGGCAACCGCCCGATCCCAAGCAGCCTCGTCAAGATAGAGCAGACCAGGAGGCGCGGGCTTGTAGACCGTGTCCATCCGGTTGCGGTCCTTCAGCGCCAGTTTGCGCGTCTCGTACTGGTCGGCAATCCCTTCCCAGCGGGCGATGCGCGCAGGGGTGACCTGGTCGTCCAGCGTTACCGTGGCCCCGGGCAGGTAGTCGAACAGCGTCTCCAATCGTTCATGGAAGAAGGGCAACCAATGTTCTACACCCGCATGCTTGCGCCCTGCGCTCACTGCCTCGTAAAGCGGATCGTCTGTTCCCGCGGCCCCAAACTCGATGCGGTAGTTCTGCCTGAACCGCGTTATCGCGGCATCGTCCAGGATCACCTCAGAGACGGGCGCAAGCTCCACAAGGTCCAGCTTCTCCGTCGTCCGTTGTGTCGCCGGATCAAACCGCCGCGCGCCGTCCAGAACGTCACCGAAGAGATCGAGACGCACCGGGCCGCTTTCTCCGGGCGGGTAAATGTCGATGATCCCGCCCCGGATCGCATAGTCACCGGGTTCCATCACCGTTGGCGCTTGGCTGAAGCCCATTCGGACCAGGAAACCGCGCAGCGCCTCCTCGTCGATGCGCCCCCCGACTTGGGCGGTAAAGGCAGCCTCGCGCAGGACCTCGCGCGCCGGAACGCGCTGGGTCGCGGCGTTGAGCGTGGTCAGAAGGACGAATCGTTCCGGCATCTGATGGACAAGCGCTGCCAATGTTGCCATCCGTGCGGCCGAGATGTCAGCGTTGGGCGAGACCCGATCGTAGGGCAGGCAATCCCAGCCCGGAAAGACAAAGACCGGCATGTCCGGTGCAAAGAATGCCAACGCTGCACGCATCGCCTCGAGACGCTTGTCGTCACGAGCGACATGCATGACCGCCCCGCCCGCGCGCGCAACCTCCTTTAGGATCAACTGCGCGTCGAAACCCTCGGGCGCGCCGCCCACCTGGATGTGGCTCGCTGCAGTCATTCGTGTCTCCTCTTGCGCCGTTTAGCCCAGAACGCCGACCGAAAGGTTCTGGTACATACCCCAAAGCGACGTGATGAAGATCGAGATCATTCCGATCATCTGGGTGTAAATTCGACAACGCGACAAATGTTTCACCAAGTCGGGCGATCCGGTCCCCTCGGCCCAGATCCGCCGAGCCGTCCGCAGGTTCAATAGCGCCACCAGCGACAATGGAAAACCGATCAGGAACACGGCCTGCGCGAATTCTACGCCATAAAGAAAACCCAGGGTCGCGAGCCCCGACAACAGGAAGCAGACGATCGCCAGCAACCAGATGCCTGAGACATCCGCGATGTAGAGCAGCCGATTTACATTGATACGTGTCAGATCGCGCAAGTCCGTGTCGAGTTGACCGCCCATTCGGCGCGCACGGGTCACCATGTCATAGGGTACGCCAAGTACCCAGTGGCTGGCCGAGGACCAAGTGACTGCAAGGGCAATCCAGAACCACAGGTTCGAGAAGGATCGCATGTCGATCACCTCGAACAGGTTTCCGTACCAATCCATCGCAGCCCGACCCCCGATCCATTATTCGAGGCGTTCTAGCGCGCCATTTCCCAAATGCCCAGAGCCTCCATGACCTGGCGACGCCCGGACAGACGGTTCAATGCCGGCGAAAATCTCGGTATGGAACTAAACGCGCCCTGTTGCGCTGACAGGGCAGAGGGCGGCCCAAGGCCCCCACCCTAAAAGAAAAACCAATACAGGAGTCTACCATGCCGCTGGAATTTGCGCGGACCCAAACCGATGTCTATCCCACCCGCACAGCCGAGCCCGAACGATGGCTCGACCGCCAAGACCCGGTGTTGTGGCAGAGCTGGAGCGAGGACGCTCCGATAACCCGCGCGCAGGCCGAGCATTTCGACAGCAAGGGCTATCTCGTACTCAAGGATCTGTTCGAACAGGAGGAAGTGACGGCCCTTATGGAAAATGCCCGCATCCTTCGCGAAACACTTGCGGGCAGCCAGTCCGACCACGTGGTCACCGAGCCGGGCGGAGACGCCGTGCGCACCGTCTTCCGTCTCGAGGAACAGAATGACATGATGGACCGGCTCTCACGCGACCGTCGTCTTGCCGGGATCGCCAAATTCCTGCTGGCCGACGACGTCTATATCCATCAGTCGCGCCTGAACTACAAACCGGGCTTTACCGGCAAGGAGTTCTACTGGCATTCCGATTTCGAGACATGGCATGCGGAGGACGGTATGCCGCGTATGCGTGCCGTCTCGGCTTCGCTGCTGCTGACGGATAATCGGGCCCATAACGGTGCGCTGATGCTGATGCCAGGCTCGCAGAACACCTATATCTCCTGCCAGGGCGAGACGCCGGAGGACAACCACAAATCCTCGCTCAAGAAGCAGGAGATCGGAACCCCGTCGCAGGAAAGCCTGGCCGAGATGGCCAAGATCTGTGGCATAGACGACGCCGAGGGGCCGGCTGGCACTCTGATCCTGTTCGACTGCAACACGCTGCACGGCTCGAACGGGAACATCACGCCCGATCCCCGGTCCAACGCGTTCTTCGTCTACAACGCGGTCTCCAACGCGGCCGAAGAGCCCTTTGCCGCCCCCAATCCACGCCCGGATTTCCTCGCGAACCGTGGCGAGCCGCGGTCGCTGGAGATCAATGACGGTCGGCTGATCTGACGCCGCCTCTGGACAAGGGGGCTGGCCGGGTGCATCCCTTGGGCAATCTGACAGGAGTGCCCGATGCGACCCAGCCAAGCCCCCTTTCCCGCCACCCGTTTCCGCCGCCCGCGGCAGTCGGACGCGCTTCGCCGGCTGGTCCGCGAGAACGAGATCAGCGTGAACGACCTGATCTGGCCCGTCTTCGTCCGCGACGGCGAGGGGCAGGAGGAACCGGTACCCTCGATGCCCGGCGTCATGCGCCGCTCCGTCGACCTCATCGCCAAGGTCGCGGTGGAAGCGCAGGCCTTGGGCATACCCGCCATCTGCCTGTTTCCCTATACCGACCCGTCCCTCAAGACCGAGGATTGCGCCGAGGCCTGGAACCCCGACAACCTTTCGAACCGCGCTATTCGGGCCATCAAGCAAGCCGCCCCCGATATCGCGGTAATGACCGATGTGGCCCTTGATCCCTACAACATCAACGGTCATGACGGTTTCGTTGTCGACGGCGAAATCGTGAACGACAGGACGGTCGAGGCGCTGGTGAAAATGACACTTTCCCAGGCCGATGCGGGCGCCGACATTATCGGCCCCTCGGACATGATGGACGGCAGGATCGGCGCCATGCGTGGCGCGCTTGAGAAGGCAGGGCACAGCCGCGTGACGATCATGAGCTACGCCGCGAAATACGCCAGCGCCTTCTACGGTCCGTTCCGGGACGCTGTGGGTGCCTCCGGCGCCCTCAAGGGTGACAAGAAAACCTACCAGATGGATCCCGGCAACGGGAACGAGGCGCTACGCCTGATCGAACGCGATCTCACCGAGGGTGCCGACATGGTCATGATCAAGCCGGGCATGCCCTATCTGGACATCTGCCGGCGGGTGAAAGAGACGTTCGGCGCGCCGACCTATGCCTATCAGGTTTCGGGCGAATACGCGATGATCCAGGCCGCGGCCCAGAACGGCTGGATCGACGGCGAACGCGTGATGCTTGAAAGCCTCATGGCTTTTCGCCGGGCGGGGTGCGACGGGGTCTTGACCTATTTCGCCCCGACGGTGGCCCGAATTTTGCAAGGCTAGGCCCGACACTCCACAATTATGGCGATTTCCCGCCGAATTGCCCCCGCTTGGTACGTGACAGCGCGCGGACATGAACGTAGTATCGCGGCCAAGACCGGGCAAACCCGGCTTTCAGGCAAAAAATCGAGAGACAGAGATGAGCAGTTCCCCTTCCCTTCGGCTGACCCGTCGCGGCCTTGTGCTTGGCATGGCCGGCCTCACCCTGACCGCGGCCTGTGGCAACGGCGTTGGCAACAGCAACGCCACGACCATCGACGCACGTGTGAACGCCACGCTCAACGAGATGTATTCGACCTACCCCAACACCATCCAGATCGCCGAAAAGGCGTCGGGCATGCTCATCATGCCGCTGGTGACCGAGGCCGGGTTCGTCCTTGGCGGCGCCTACGGTCGGGGTGCTCTGCGCATCAAAGGCGCGACGGTCGACTACTATTCAGCGGTCAAGGGCAGCGCAGGGTTCCAGGCCGGTGCCCAGCAATATGCCCATGTCCTCTTTTTCATGACCGATGCCGCTCTCAACGAGTTTCGCCGTGGCAGCGGCTGGGCCGCGGGCGCCGATCTGGAATATGTGGTCAAGGAACAGGGCGACTCGATCGCGGCCGATTCCAACACGCTTCGCTCGCCGGTCCTGGCAGCTGTCTTCGGGCAGGCAGGGCTTCGCGTGGGTGCAACGCTCGAAGGCACGAAATACACACGGATCATCCCCTGATTCAGCGACAGCAAGCGGACCGGGCCGGCCGCCCCTCCAACACCGGCCCACGGCGCCGCGCCACCCCAAGGGCGCGGCGTCTGACATTCGGGCGTAGTGGATTGCCCTTTTCCCCGCCCGCCGCATCCTCTACTCTTGCCGCGCATCTCAACCGACACATCGAGACGGAGCGCTGATGAGACTCCTCTTTCGCTGGCTGCTGCGGCTGACCGCCGGGCTGATCCTGCTCACCGTCGCCGCAACGCTTCTGGTCTGGTTCCTGGCCAGCCAGTCCCTGCCCGACTACAGCCAGGCCCTGCGGACCGAAGGCATCTCGGCCCCTGTCGAGATCGTGCGCGATAACGCCAACGTACCGCATGTATTGGGGGAAAGTGACCAAGACGTTTTTTTCGGTCTGGGCTATGCCCATGCGCAAGACCGGCTCTGGCAGATGACCATGCTGCGCCGTACCGTCCAGGGGCGTCTGTCCGAAGTGTTCGGCCCGCGCACGGTCGAGATCGACAAATTGTTGCGCCGGTTCGATCTATACAGGCTCGCGCAGCAATCGGTCGAGGTTCAGGACGATTATACGCGCGCCGCCCTGACTTCCTATGCCGCAGGGGTGAACGCGCGCCTGACAGAAATCAACGAGGAGGCCCTCGGCCGCGGCGCGCCCGAGATGTTCCTTTTCAACGCCCCGGTGGCCCCGTGGCAGCCCGCGGACAGTATCGCGATCATCAAGCTGATGGCAGTGCAACTTTCCGGCCACCTTGAGTCCGAGGTTCTGCGTGCTCGCGTCTCGCTGATGCTGGACGATGAAACTCGCCTTCGGGACATCCTTCCCGATGCACCCGGAAGCGGAATCGCCGCCCTCCCGGAATATGCCGCCTTGTTCCCCGGCCTACCCCGTTTCGCCGAGGCCAGGACGATACCGCATGATCCGCTCTCGCCCTTTCCCAAACGCGGCCTCGCAGGTGCTTCGAACGCCTGGACTGCGGCCCCGGGCCGGTCCGCCAGCGGCGGCACACTTCTGGCAAACGATCCCCACCTTGGTTTCACCGCTCCCGCCATTTGGTATCTCGCGCGGCTCGAACTGGAAATCGGTGGCGTAATCGGCGCGACAATACCGGGGGTGCCGGCCGTCATGTCCGGACGGAGCGAGCGGCTAGGCTGGGGGCTCACTTCGGCCTATCTCGACGACCAGGACGTGTATATCGAGAAGCTGAACCCGGAAAACCCCGAGGAATATCTGACCCCGGATGGGTACAAGGCGTTCCAAACCCGCCCCTCGATCATCCAGATCAAGGACGCCCCGCCGATCACCCTCACCCTGCGCTGGACCGAGAATGGCCCCGTGCTTCCCGGTACGCATTATGATCTGGCCTCGATCACCCCTCAGGGTCACGTCGTCGCCCTGGCCTGGACCGCACTGAGCGGCGAGGATACCTCTATCTCCGCATCGATGGCGCTGATGCGCGCCAGTGACGTGCAGGAGGCGATCCGCGAGGCCGAGGCCTTTATGGCGCCCGCCCAGAACCTTTCGCTCGCCGACCGCCAGACCATCGCGATGAAGATGATCGGCGCCGTTCCTGCCCGCAGTCCGCAACACGCCACCAAGGGCCGGATGCCCACGCCCGGATGGCGCGCCGAGAACCGCTGGTCGGGCCGCGCTCCCTACGCTGCCAACCCGCAATTCGTCTCTCCGCGCGGCGGTATCCTGGGCAACACGAACAACAAGATCGTCGATCGCCCGTTTCCCAACCACATCTCTTATGAATGGGGCGACACGCAGCGCGTCAACCGCTGGCGCCGCCTGATGCAGTCGCGCGAGGTCCATACCCGGGACAGCTTCATCGAGGCACAGCTGGACCCCGTCAGCTTCACCGCGCGCTCGCTTCTGCCGCTGATCGGAGCGGACCTGTGGTTCACCGGCCAAGCCGCGCCCGAAGGCACACCCGAACGCCGCCGCCAGGTCGCCCTGACTCTGCTGGCCGAATGGAACGGCGAGATGAACGAGCATTTGCCCGAACCATTGATCTATGCGGCCTGGCTGCGTGCCTTGCAGAAACGCCTGATAACGGATGAACTCGGACCGCTGGCTGCCGAATTCAAACATGTCGAACCGCTCTTTATCGAGCGTGTTTACAAGAATATCGACGGTGCGGCCGAGTGGTGCGATGTGCGCCAAAGCGCGCCGCGCGAAACCTGTACCGAGATCGCCCGGCTCGCGCTCGACGACGCGTTGGTGTGGATCGGCGAAACCTATGGCACCACGCTTGAATCGCTGCGCTGGGGCGATGCGCACGAGGCGACGCACGACCACCCCGTGTTGGGAGAGGTCCCCGTCCTGCGCTACTTCGTGAACATCCGCCAATCGACCAGCGGTGGCGACAACACGCTTTTGCGCGGTCGCACTTCGGGCGAGGGTCCCGACCCGTTCCAGAATGTGCATGGCGCGGGCTATCGCGGCGTCTATGACTTCGCCGACCCTGACAGTTCGGTCTTCATCATCTCGACGGGGCAGTCGGGGCATTTCCTGTCGCGCCACTATGACGACCTCGCACAACTCTGGCGGCGCGGCGAATACATTCCCATGTCGCTTGATATCGAGCTTGCCCGCGCGGCATCGGTCGGCGTCACGTCTCTGCTGCCGCGCTAGGCGATGCAAGGCTACGCCTCTGCCCTGATAGCGCTCGGTCTGCTCTTTCTGGCCGGACTGGCCGCCGATGCGCTGGGTCGGCGCACCCGCTTGCCGCGCGTGACGCTCTTGCTGGCCTGCGGGTTGATTGCGGGACGGCCGGGGCTGGACCTGATCCCCTCGACGCTCGAGGCGATTTATCCCATCGTTTCGGTCATCGCGCTTAGTATGGTGGCTTTTCTTCTGGGCGGTGAGCTTTCATTGCGCACGTTACGTCAGCACGGGCGAGCGATCGTGGCGATTTCGCTCGTCGTGGTCATTGTGACCCTGCTGACGGTAGGCTTGGGCCTTGCGGCCCTTGGTGTGCCGCTCGGCGCCGCCGTCATGATCGCGGCGATCGCCACCGCCACCGACCCGGCCGCAACCTACGATGTCATCGGTCAAACCGGAAATCGCAGCAGCTTTGCCCGCACCCTCAAGGGTATCGTCGCCATAGACGACGCCTGGGGCGTCATGGCATTCGCCCTGATGGTGGTCGTCGCGCAAGCTCTCTCCGGTACTGGCTCAGGGGTCGAGATCATGCTGGATGCGCTGGTCGAGATCGGTTTGTCGATAGCCCTTGGTCTGGTCATCGGAATACCCGGGGGGCTGCTTACCGGGCGGCTGACGGGCGGGGAACCGCTTCGGATCGAAGCGCTTGGGCTTGTCTTCCTGACCGCGGGGCTCTCTCTCTGGTTCGGGCTCAGTTACTTGATCGCGGGCATGACTGCCGGCGCCGTGATCGTTAACCTTGCTCGGCACCACACCCGTGCCTTCCGCGAGATCGAGCACCTGGAGTGGCCTTTCATGATCATTTTCTTCATTCTCGCAGGGGCTACTCTGGAGGTCGACATACTCTGGACAGCTGGGCCGATTCTGCTGGGCTATATTGTCTTCCGCCTCACCGGGCGTGTCTTGGGCGGCTGGTTGGGCGCGATGCTTTCACACGTCCCTGCCCCAGAACGCGCCTGGTACGGTCCGGCATTGTTGCCACAGGCCGGGGTCGCCATCGGTATGGCCCTGATCGCCGGTGAAGTCTTTCCCGAATATGCCGCGACGATCACTGCCCTGGCCATCGGCGCCACAGTGGTCTTTGAACTGACGGGGCCACTTGCTACCGAATACGCGCTGCGCCGGGTTCAGAGCGCCTCGAACTGAGCCTGCTGTTTCGCGGTCCACAGTACGGTGACCTCGAACCCCTCCTCGGTCTGCCGCTCCTGCTGCACCACGTCCTGAGCGAACAGCCAGGCGCGTTGGCGGCCTTGGCCGAACCCCAGTGTCAGCACGCTCTCGTGCCTTACGCCCTGAAGCTGCAGGCCAATCGCGGCCAGAAGCGTATCGAGCCCCTGCCCCGTGACAGCCGAAATCGCGAACACGCCTGGATCCCGGTCGGCCCGCGCCAGAACTGCCGCGCGCTCGTCCTCGGGCAGCCTGTCGATCTTGTTCCAGACTTCCAGCATGGGACGATCCTCGGTCACCCCAAGCGAGGCGAGGATCGCCTCCACATCCCGAGCCTGTGCCGCGGTTTCGTCATGGCTGATATCGCGCACGTGAACGATAAGGTCTGCGCCCAGCACTTCTTCCAGCGTGGCGCGGAACGCCGCGACAAGCTCGGTCGGCAGGTTTGAAATGAAACCCACGGTATCCGACAGGATCACTTCGGGACCATCTTCCAGCTTTACCCGCCGCATCGTCGGATCGAGCGTCGCGAAAAGCATGTCCTTGGCCATCACCTCCGCTCCGGTCAGGCGATTGAACAGCGTGGATTTGCCCGCGTTCGTGTAGCCCACCAAGGCTACGATCGGGAACGGAACCTTGGCCCGGGCCGCCCGATGCAACTCGCGCGTCTTGACCACCTTGGCCAATTGCCGCCGCAACCGCACCAGTTGTTCGTCGATGGCTCGCCGGTCGGCCTCGATCTGCGTCTCACCGGGGCCGCCCACGAAACCCAGCCCCCCGCGCTGGCGCTCCAGGTGGGTCCAGGCGCGAACCAATCGGGTCCGCTGATAGCTGAGCGCAGCCATCTCCACCTGCAAAACACCCTCGCGCGTGCGCGCCCGGTCCGAAAATATCTCGAGGATCAGACCCGTCCGATCGAGGATCTTGACCTTCCATTCCTTTTCAAGGTTGCGTTGCTGAACAGGCGTCACCGGCCCGTCGATCAACACCAGCTCAACGTCTGCCTGCTTGAAACGCGTCCCCAGTTCCTCGATCTTGCCTGTACCGAAAAGCAGGCCGGGCTGCGCTCGCGGAAGGCGCACGATCTCGGATCCGACCACGTCGAGATCAGGCAAGGCCGCAGCAAGCGCCACAGCCTCTTCTAGCGCCGGAACCGGCGGTCGTCGGTCGTCATCCGACTTGATCTCGGGATGCAGCACCCAGGCCCGGGTGCGTGCTGGATCATGCTCCATCAAGAGGCGTCTTCGCCCTCGTAAAGGTTGATCGGCTGCGCCGGCATGATCGTAGAGATCGCATGCTTGTAGACAAGCTGCGACTGTCCGTCACGCCGCAGCAACACGCAGAAATTGTCGAACCAGGTAATGACGCCCTGCAATTTTACACCGTTGATGAGGAAGATCGTCACCGGAACCTTGGTCTTGCGAACGTGATTTAGGAATGCGTCCTGAAGATTCTGTCTGTCCGAAGCCATTTTTAACTTTACTCGCCTTTGTTCTTGCCACGCGTTGCGGCCAACGCGCCCCTCGTTGCCGGAGTATGAAGAGCGAACTGGGGAAATTCCAGACGAAAAAACAACTTTTCGCGATGCCCCGGGCCTATCGGCGCCATAGGGCTGGTGTGAAGAGAGCGATGATCGCCAGCGTTTCCAATCGGCCGATCACCATTGCCGCGCACATCACCAGTTTGGCCCATGGACCGAGATCGACCAGTCTGATTGCAAGGTCGCCGGCCACTTCGATCAGTGGCCCGGTGGTGGTCAGCGTTGCGATGGACAGGATCAGCGCCTGCTCGAACCCTGCGCCAAGCGCCGCCAGAAGCAGGCTGATCCCCGCGAAGGAGAGCGCGAAGAGCATGAAGAAGACCCAGGCGATAAATGCCCCGTCACGCTGGATGCGTCGATTGCCCGCCCCCTCGCCACTGACCGAGTTGGGATGGATCAACCGTTCCATCTCGCGCAACCCGTTCAGGTAGAGTGCGAAGACCCGCAGCAGCTTTACGCCCCCGGCCGTCGTGGCCACCCCGCCGCCAACCATGGCGAGCCCCAGCAGGATCAGACCAGGCGCGCCCAGCCCGGACCATTGCTGCGCCTCGTCCCAGTCGGTGCTTTCGAACCCGGTCGTCGACAGAAAGGACATTACGGTAAACACACTGCCCCACAGCGCTCGCACCGCAGCGCCGAGATCGGCCGAGGCATCGACGTCATACGCGGCCAGCCAGTGGCGCAGGAACAGCAGGACCGGCACGCCAAGCACGATCATCAACCCGATGCGGAATTCGGGATCCTTGTCCAACCGGGCATAGCCTCGGTTCACCGTGTCCGAGGAGAACGTAAGCCGCGACAAGGCGAAGAACATGAACAGGAACAGGATGGCCTCGCCCGTGATACCCGCGGTCGATCCGCCCATGCCGCCGACCGGCGAAATGCCCGAGGTCGCCATTACCGACATGGCGTGGCAGATAGCGGTCAGCCCCTTTTCGCCCGCAATCAGAAGCAGCACGCAGATGACACCGGTCAGCATGGCATAGATGGGCGACAAGGTGCGCGCCACCCGTAACAACCGTCCGCGCGGGTCGACCTTTTCGCTTTGGGTCATCGCAAATACTGTCCGGCCCGGCTCTCCCCGTGTGGTGACTTCGAAGCCGCCCAGCGACAGCGGCGCCAGGATGGCCGAGGCCGCGATCCACATCATCAGCCCCCCCATCCAGCCCACCAGAGCGCGCCAAAGGTGCAGCGGACCGCTCAGCCGCGAAGGATCGGCGAAGATATCCGCCCCAGTCGTGGTGATCGCGCTCACCATGTCGAAATAGGCGTTGAGATAGCTGGTCGTGCGCAGCGCCTCGAAGAGCGGCAGCGCCAGGAAAAGCGGCAGCACCGCGAATGCCGCCAGAAGCGCCGCGAGTTGCCCCAAGGCGCCCCAACGGGGCAGGCGTCCCGAATGCGACAGCGCCACAAGCGTCACGACAACAAGGCCCAGGATGCCCGAGTAGAAAAACGCGCGCGAGGTGTCGTGGTCGTTGAGGTAGAGCGCATGCAGCGCCGGAACCCACATCGCCAGTGAGAAGACACCCCAGATCAGCAGGAAAAGCGGCATCCGGCGCAGAGGGCCGGTCGGGGGTGGCCTGCGCTGAGCCATCAGAAGAAGTCGATCGAAACCTGCAAGAGGCGTTCGACCTCGGGCACGTCATCGGCGATTGCAAAGATCGCCACCACGTCCCCCTCCTCGATTCGCAGCGCTCCTGTAGGGCGGATCACCTCACCCCCCTTGCGCACGGCACCAACGAGGACCCCTTCGGGGAAATCGATGTCGCGCAGACGTTGCCCCGACATGGGCGAGGTCGACAGAACCTCGGCCTCGATCACCTCGGCCTCGGCGTCGCCAATGGAATAGACCTGCCGCACGCGGCCATGACGGATGTGGCGCAGAATCGAGCTCACCGTGGTTGCGCGGGGGTTGATATAGGCATCGATGCCGAGGGGCTCCATCATCGGCACCAGCGTGGGGTCGTTTATCAGCGCGATGGCCAGTGGGCAGCCTTCGGATTTCGCTCGCACGGCGGCCAGCAGGTTGGTCTTGTCGTCGTCGGTTACGGCCAGCATTGCATCGGCCCGCGAAATTCCCGCCTCGCCCAGGAGTGACGCGTCAAGCCCGTCGCCGTGCAGCACGATCGTCCGCTCCAGCGCCTCGGCCGCACGTTCGGCGCTGCGCCTGTCGCGCTCGATGATCTTGCAACGCACACGACCTTCGCGTTCCTCCAGGGAACGCGCTACGGCGAGGCCGACATTGCCACCGCCCACGATCACCACGCGCTCCTGTTTCTTCTGGACCTTGCCAAAGACCTCCATCGTGCGATCCACGTCCTCGACATGGGAGAAGACATAACATTGGTCTCCCACGAAAAGCTGATCGCCCGGTTCGGGCGCGAACAGAGTGCCCTCGCGCCGGACGCCCACCACAATGGACCGCAAGGTCGAAAACAAGTCGGTGAGCTGGCGCAGCGGCGTGTTCACGATCGGACAGTCCTCGTCCACCGACACGCCAAGCAGTTGCGCGCTGCCCTCCATGAACAGCTCGGTGTCGAAAGCCGCTGGCGCCGACAGACGCCGCATGGCGGCCTCGGCAACCTCGCGCTCGGGGCTGATCACCACGTCGATGGGCAGATGATCACGACGGTAGAGATCCGAGTAGATCGCCGTCAGATAGGACCGCGAGCGCAGCCTTGCGATCTTGCGCTGCACCGAGAAGACCGAATGGGCCACCTGGCAGGTAACCATGTTCACTTCGTCGGAATGGGTGGCCGCGATTACCATGTCCGCATCCCGCGCCCCTGCCCTGTCCAGAACGTCGGGATAGCTGGCAAAGCCAGCGATTCCCTGCACATCCAGCGTCTCGGTCGCGCGGCGCACCAGGTCGGGATTGCTGTCCACCACCGTGACGTCGTTCAGCTCGCTCGACAGGTGGCGCGCGATCTGCCAGCCAACCTGACCAGCGCCGCAAATGATCACCTTCATGCCTCGGGCCCTTTGGGAAGCTCAGGGATTTTGAATGACAGATGCCCCGCAAGGGGTCAATTCAATTGTCAGACGCCCGGCGCTGCGTCAGAATAAGGGTATGAAAGCAAGACTCTTCCCCCTTCTCGCGCTGGTCACCCTCGGTGCCTGCGCCCCCATGTCCATCTATTATCGCGAAGGGGTTTCGGTCAGTCGGTTGCAGACCGAAACCACCGACTGCCAGGTACGCGCCCTAAAGGACGCGCCCGTGGCCAATCAGGTCCGGCAGGGCCCGCCGATCTACTACCCGGGCCGCACGGTGTGCAATTCCGCCGGGCAGTGCTGGCAGCAGCCAGGCTGGTGGGTGCCCGGCAATGTCTACACCGTCGATGCGAACCAGGATCTGCGCAACCGGGTCGAGGCACAATGCATGGCGAAAAAGGGCTATGCACCGGTCAGCCTGCCGCAATGCTCACAGGCGGTACGCGATCAGGTGGTTCTTGACCGCAACGCGAAACTGCCGCCATTGGCCCAAAGCTCGTGCTTCGTGCGGTTTCAGGATGGTTCCTTCCAGGTGGTCACCCCGCAGCGCGCGGGCTGACCCCGTTGCGATGAGCCCACCTATTCGGCGGCCTCGGCAGGATCGTCGACATGGGCCACGCGTCCGCCCGACTTGTTCGACGTCACGACGCCCAGCGATTTCAACTTGCGGTGCAGCGCGCTGCGCTCCATTCCCACGAAACTGGCGGTCCGGCTGATATTGCCGCCGAACCGGTTGATCTGCGTCAGCAGGTACTCGCGTTCGAAGGCCTCGCGCGCCTCGCGCAGCGGCAGCGTGGCGAGCGCCCCCGAAAGGACAACGCGCCCCTCGTCGTCGCTGCCCGGTCCTTCGCTTGGCAGTTCGCGCGCCTCGATGGGACCATTGCCTTCACCCAGGATCAGCACTCTTTCGATCAGGTTCTTCAGCTGGCGCACGTTGCCCGGCCAGATCATCGTCTGCATCAGGGCGATGGCGTCTTCTGAAAGCGTGCGCAGTGGCAAGCCCTGACCCTTGTTGAACCCTTCGATGAAATGCTCGGCCAGAACCGGGATATCCTCGCGCCGCTCCTCCAGGCTCGGCACCGCGATCGGCACCACGTTCAACCGATGAAACAGTTCCTGGCGAAAGCGCTCGGCCCGGATCTCGGCGTCGAGATCCTTGTTGGTCGAGGAAATCACGCGCAGATCGACCCGCACCTTGTCGGTGCCGCCCACGCGCTGAAACTGCTGGTCGACCAGCACCCGCAGGATCTTGGACTGTGTCCCCAGCGGCATGTCGGCAACCTCGTCGAAATAGATCACGCCTCCATGCGCCTCTTCCAGCAGTCCTGGCTCGACCCCGCGTTCCTTGCTCTCGCGGCCGAACAGAACCTCTTCCATACGTTCGGGTTCGACATTGGCGCAGTTCACGGTGACGAAAGGTGCGTTGGCCCGTGCGGAATGTGCATGAATGTAACGCGCGGCGATTTCCTTGCCCGATCCCGCCGGTCCACGCAGCATCACCCGCCCGTTCGACCTGGTCACCTTGTCCAACTGTCCCAGCATCGCACGGAACGCCGCCGACTGCCCGATCATGTCCGCGCTGGTCACCTCGCGCCGCTTAAGCGCGCTGTTCTCGCGGCGCAGGCGGCTTGCCTCCATCGCACGCCGGATCACCACCATCAGCTGGTCGATGTTGAACGGCTTCTCGATGAAGTCATAGGCGCCCTGCTTGATCGCCGCGACGGCGATCTCGATATTGCCGTGGCCGGAAATGATGACCACGGGGATATCGGGATTGTCGCGCTTGACGGTCTTGAGGATGTCGATCCCGTCCATTCGGCTGTCCTTGAGCCAGATATCGAGGATCAGGAGGCCCGGCGGCTCGGCGTTGATTGCAGCCATGCAATCGTCTGAATTGCCCGCCAGCCGGGTTGTATATCCCTCGTCCTCGAGAATGTCCGAAACCAGTTCCCGGATGTCCCTTTCGTCGTCCACGATGAGGATGTCGCTCATAATCAACCTGCTTTCAATTTTTTCCTGGTTACCTGTCTCGATGGCGCAACGGCCACGGGGGCGCCCCCCGCGGGAAGTCGGATCACGGCCATCGCGCCAAAATGGTCCTGTCCGTCGAAGACCGGCGCATCCTCCAGGGTGAGGGTGCCGCCATGTTCCTCGATGATCTTCTTGACGATGGGCAGGCCAAGACCCGTCCCCTCGTCACGCGTCGTCACGTAGGGTTCGAACAGCCGCGCCCGGTCCTCGGGCAGACCAATGCCATTGTCGGCTATGGTCAGCGTCAGATGATCGCCGTCATTCACCAACCGGACCCGGATCTCGGGCAACAGCCCCTCGGGCGCCCCCTTGCGGCGAAGCGACTCGATTGCCTCGCCCGCGTTCTTGATCAGGTTGGTCAGCGCCTGATGCAGCATCGTTGCATCGACATTGGCCAGAACCGGCCCATCGGGGACGTCGTCCCGTATCGTGACCCCCGGCTGACCCGCGCGCTGCAATTCCACCGCCTCGTGCACCAGGCCCGCCAGATCCTCTTCCGCCTTTTCGGGCTCGGGCATGCGTGCAAATTTCGAGAATTCATCCACGATCCGCCGCAGATCATTGGTCTGGCGCACGATCACCCCGGTCATCGCATCCAGCTTTTCGGCATCCGCCTCGTCCAGCTGGCGCGAGAATTTTCGCTTGATGCGCTCGGCACTCAGCTGGATCGGCGTCAGCGGGTTCTTGATTTCATGCGCGATACGCCGCGCCACGTCGCCCCAGGCTGCCATGCGCTGCGCGCTGACCAGATCGGTGACATCGTCGAAGGCAATAACATAGCCCTCCAGCGTTCCGTCGGCACCCCGTCGGGTCGACATCCGCACCAGAAGATTTTCCATCCGTCCCTTCCGGCTGACCTTGACTTCGCCCTGAACCGTCTCGGTCCCTCCGGCGCGAAGATGTTCGAACAAGGGAAGGAATTCAGGTACGGCCATGCCGAGTACAAGGCTCTGTTCTTCGCCGGTCCAGTCCAGCAGGCGCTCCGCCGAACGGTTTACGAAGGTCACCCGCCCCCCTCCGTCCAGGCCGACCACCCCCGATGTGACCGAGCTCAGCACGGAATCGAACAGCCGCCTGCGGCTTTCGATCTGGCGGGTGTTCTCCAGCAACGCGTCGCGCTGGCCTTTCAACTGCCGCGTCATCTGGTTGAAATAGCGGCCCAGCATGGCGATCTCGTCATCGCCCTTATCCTCGACCACCTGCACGCCCAGATCCCCTGCGCCCACGCGCTGCGCCGCCGTGGTCAGGCGACCCACGGGGCGTGACAACCGTTCCGCGAACCAAAGACCCAGCCAGACAGCTGCAAGAATGAGGATAAGCGCGAAGCCGAGATAAAGCAGTCCGAACTCGAAGAGCACCCGGCCGCGCTCGCTCTCAAGCTGCTGGTAGAGACGTACCGTTTCCTTTGTGTCATCGAGCAGATTGAGGATCTCACCATCCACGTCCCGGCTGACATAAAGATAACGGTCGAGATAGGATTGTAGCGGAACGATGGCTCGGAACTCGTTATTGTCCCAATCCTGCACGATCAGGATGCGCTCTTCCTCGGCATGCGCGATCTGTTCCGGTGTCGGCTGCTCGAAGTTGAAAAGGTAGGACCTGTCTCCCCGTGCACGGATGTCACCCGAACCGTCGATGACATAGGCCTCTCGCAACCCGCGCTGGATCTGCGACTGACCCTGCGCCAGCACATCGCGCAGCTCGGCGTCCGAGATGTAGAAATTGATCGACCGCGCCTGGTCCAGGTAGCGTCCCAACGCCAACGCGTCCTGTCGAAGGTCGCGGCGATGTTCCAGCTCATAGGCCTCTGCAGCCGCCAGCGAAGAACCGACCACCTGCCGCACGCGATCCGAAAACCACCCCTCGAGCCCGATATTGATCGTCAGGCCGGCAAAGATCGCCACCGTGACCGCCGGACCGAGCGCAAGGAAGGTGAAGGCACCGATCAACCGCAGGTGCAGGCGGGATCCTGCCGATTTCGCCCGCCGCGCTGCAACAAGGCGTCCGACCTGGCCCAGCACCAGCGCCGCAAGGACGAGGATATAGACCAGGTCGGCCAGCAGGATGAGTCGCAGCGTGGTGGCCGAGGCACCCAGATCGAAGGGACCGAAGACGAGGTAAGTCGCCAGCGTCAGGATCGGACCAAGAAGAACGAGGCCCAAGGTCCCGACATTGCGGGCCTTTCGGCTCCTGCGCCACTGGCTCAGGGTTGGGATCGGCCCCTTCTGTGACCGGCTTGCCACTGCTGCCCTCATACTGATGTGCCGCTTTCGCGGCTTACCGCCATATTTCGTGGTCGTTGTGGGGTTGTCCCCTTGGTGCCACGGTTTGTGTGGCGATATTACATCAGTTTGCGCCGCCGTGTCACCTGAATATCGAGGTCGGTGATCTTTTTTCTCAACGTATTCCGATTTATGCCAAGCAAATCAGCACATTTCGCCTGATTTCCACCCGTCGCATCCAGCGCGATCTCGATCAACGGGGCCTCGACCTCGCGCAGGATACGCTGGTACAGGCCCGGCGGCGGCAACATGTTGCCGTGCAGGTCGAAATAACGCCGCAGGTGCCGCGCGACCGAGGCCGAAAGCTTCTCGGTGTCTCCCTTGCCCAGAACGGGCTCCATTTCCGGCTGACTCCCGAGAACAAGTTCCACCTCGGCCCGCGTGATCTCGTCGGACCGACTGGTCAGACTCAATCGGCGCACCGCATGCTCCAACTGGCGCACGTTGCCCGGCCAGGAATAGACACGAAACAGTTCTTCTGCCGATTTCGACAGCCACCTCTTGGGCGCGCCCTCGCGCTCGGCCTTGGCCAGGAAATGCGCGGTCAGCAAAGGGATGTCGTCCACCCTCTCGCGCAGGCTGGGCACGTGGATCGGCGCGCCGCACAGCCGGTAATAGAGATCCTGCCGCACGCGGCCCTTCTCCATCGCCATGGCCAGATCGCCTTGGCTGGTCGCCATGAAACGCGGGACGTGATCGCCGGGCGCATCCATCATGCGCACGATCCGCGCCTGGATCTCGTCCTCGATATCGCCGATCTCGTCGATCAGCAGCGTACCGCCCTTGACGCGCGCGAGCACCCGCGCGGGTCCCTCCAGTTCCTGCAGATCGGCCGAGGTAACGGTGACGAAGGGCAGTGTGCGCCGGTCCGAGAAATCGTGTAGTGCCCGCGCTATCAGGGACTTGCCCGTGCCGCTTTCGCCCGAGATCATCACCGGCAGGTCAGTGTTCATCACCTTTGCCACAAGCCGATACAAGGCCTGCATCGCCGGAGTCCGGCCGACCAGCGGCAGATCTTCGGGTCGGTCGTCATCGACGTCGCGGCGCGGTTCGGAGGGGGTGCGCCGCTTCTGCTCCAACGCCTTCGCCGTTCGTTTCATGAGATCCGGCAGATCGAATGGCTTGGGCAGATAATCGTAAGCCTCGGCCTCAGCCGCCTGGATCGCCGTCATGATGGTGTTTTGCGCCGAAATCACGATCACCGGCAGACCGGGGCGATCCTGCGCGATTTTGGGCAGCATCTCCAGACCATTGCCATCGGGCATGACCACATCCGAAATCACGACATCGCCCTTGCCCTCGCCGACCCAGCGCATCAGCGTCGTCAGCGACGAGGTCGCGTGCACCTTGCAGCCTGCCCGGGTCAGCGCCTGGGTCAGTACGGTGCGGATCGTGCGGTCGTCATCGGCGACCAGAACGGTTCCGTCCATCACTTGCTCTCCTTGTGATCCATGTCGTAGCCCTTGGGCACCCGCGGCAGCGAAAGGCGGAACACCGTCCGTCCCGGCACCGAGGAGACGGAGATCCAACCGTCATGGTCCGAGACGATCTTGCTGACCAAAGCGAGGCCCAGCCCCGTTCCGTTCTCGCGTCCCGAGACGAAGGGATCGAAAATGTCCCCGATCATCTTCTCCGGTATGCCCGGGCCGTCATCGATGATCTCCACCTGCAAGGGCAGCGAATGACCCGACCCGTCGCTCCGCCGAAGCCGGAAGGAATGCTCGAAGAAGGTATGTAGCCGGATGGTTCCACCTTTGGGGTCAGCGACTTCCGACGCGTTCTTGATGAGGTTCAGGACCACTTGCAACAGCTGGTCCGGGTCGCCAAAGGCCAGGGGCAGCGAGGGGTCGTAATCCTCGATGATGGTCATGTGCGCACCGAAGCCAAGCAGCGCCGAGCGGCGCGCTCGGTCAAGGACGTCGTGGATATTGACCGGCTTGCGATCCGGGGGCGAAAGGTTGCCGAATTGCTCCACCTGTTCGAGCAGCTTCACGATCCGGCGGCTCTCGGCGACGATAAGGTCCGTCAATTCAAGATCTTCCGGTGCAAGGTTCATGCTCAACAGCTGCGCCGCCCCGGTGATGCCAGCCAGCGGGTTCTTGATCTCGTGGGCCAGCATCTCGGCCATGCCGATGGCCGACTGCGCAGCGGACTTGACCGTGTGGCTCTGCGTCATGCGCCCGGCCAGTTCGCGTGGAGCGACGAGCATGATCATCGTCCCCGGGTGCCCGATAAGCGGCGCGATCTGCAACGCGCATTGCAGCGGCGCCCGGCTGCCGGACCCCACGTCCACGTCGTTGACGAAAAGCGGCGTGCCGTTCACCCGCGCCCGCTCGAACGCCTCCTCGATGGGCGCGTTGGCGGCGATCTGGTCCCAGACAGGATGCCCGATCACCGATTTGCGCGAGGCGTTCAGGAACCCCTCTCCGGCCGAGTTCACATCGGCGATGCGGTCTCCGGCATCGATGATGAAAGCCGGGACCGGCAGCGAGGACCAGATGACATCGTCGAAACTCATGCCGCATCCTCCGCCGGGGGTGTCAATGCATCCCTCAGCAGGAGCAGCACCTCTTTCGGCGCGCGCGATGTCAGCACAGCCCGCCTGAGCCGGGCGCCGGTTCCAACCGCATCCATGTACCATCCCAGATGCTTGCGTGCGACGCGCAGGCCCAGATCACGGCCATAGAACGCAAGCATCGACTCGTAATGCTCCTGCACCATTCGCACCAGGTCCTCTCCCCGCGGGATCACTGGCGCAGGCGTGCCGTACAGTGCATGTGAGATTTCGGCCAGCAGCCAGGGTCGCCCCTGCGCACCCCGCCCCACCATCACCCCGTCCGCGCCCGATTGGTCCAACGCCTCCCGCGCGGTCTCGGGTCCTGTGATGTCGCCATTGGCGACCACCGGCACGCCGACCGCTTCCTTAACCCGCGCAATGGCACGCCAATCGGCCCGCCCCTTGTAGAACTGGCAGCGCGTCCGCCCGTGGATCGTTACCATCTGCACGCCCGTCCCCTCTGCCCTCCGCGCGACCTCGGGCGCATTGAGAAGATCGTCATCCCAGCCCAGCCGGGTCTTGAGGGTCACCGGAACGTCCACGGCCTCGACCACCGCCTCTATCAGGCGCAGCGCATGATCCGGCGTCTTGAGAAGGGCCGAGCCGGAATAACCATTCGTCACTTTCTTGGCGGGACACCCCATGTTGATGTCGATGATCCGCGCACCGCGATCCGCGACCTGGCGTGCGGCCTCGGCCATCCAATGCGCCTCGCGCCCGGCAAGCTGCACGGCGGTGTTTTCCACCTCCGCGCTCAACTCGGCCCGTTCCCGCACGCCGGGCTTGGCCTGGACCATTTCCTGGGACGCGACCATCTCGCTCACGACAAGCCCCGCGCCGAAGCGCGCGACCAGGTCCCGATAGGGGCGATCGGTGATTCCGGCCATCGGGGCCAGCACCACCGGCGGGGTCAACGAAATATCGGCAAGACGTAAGGTCAAGTTGCCCAATCCTTGTGCAGCTTCCATTTGACTAGCGAAAACGCTGCATTTGCACAATGAAACCGACGCGATCAAGGAGAGGATCCCGAGCAAGTGCTCAAAAAACAGGCATCTTGTACCGGCGGATTGCCTCCCCCGACCGCGCGCCGTAAACAGGGGCGGAAAGGACGGTCCGCCAATGACCACCGCCGCCATCATCCTTGCCGCCGGGCGCGGCCAACGCGCTGGCGGTGGCCTGCCCAAGCAATGGCGACCGCTCGCCGGCCGACGCGTCGCCGACTGGACGCTGGATCGCTTCCGGGCCGCAGGCATCGACCGGCTCGTACTTGTGCTTTCTCCCGATGATACCGATGCATGGGTGGAGTTTTCCGGCACTGACCTCATGCTCGCGAAGGGGGGCCTGGACCGCGCGGGTTCCGTCCGCAACGGGCTCGCCGCCTTGGCCGAAACCCGGCCCGACAAGGTTCTGATCCATGACATCGCCCGCCCCTGCACCACGGCGCGCATCATCGGCGACGTGCTGGCTGCTCTCGATACTCACTCCGCCGCTGCGCCGGGACTCCCCTTGACAGACGCGCTCTGGCGAGGGGCGGATGGCCGCGTCACCGGCACGCAGAACCGCGACGCGCTTTTCGCCGCGCAGACGCCGCAGGGCTTTCGCTATGCAGCTATCACGACCGCCCATGCCTCTTATCAAGGCCCGGCCGCCGACGATGTCGAGGTCGCGCGCGCAGCAGGGCTTGACGTCGCCATCGTTCCGGGCGACCCCGACAACATAAAGATTACCCGGCCCGAGGATTTCGCCCGGGCCGAGCGGCTGCTAAGAGGATCCATGGATATAAGATTGGGCAACGGATACGACGTCCACCGATTTCGCGACGGCGATCACGTGACGCTCTGCGGCGTGCGCGTCCCGCACGACCGTGCCCTGGATGGCCATTCCGATGCCGACGTCGGTATGCACGCAATCACCGACGCGATCTATGGCGCTCTGGCCGAGGGTGATATCGGCCGCCACTTTCCGCCCTCCGATCCGCAATGGAAAGGCGCGGCAAGCGAGATCTTCCTCGCCCATGCCGCAGGTCTTGCGCGCGATCAAGGGTATGACCTTTCCAACATAGATTGCACCCTGATCTGCGAACTCCCCAAGATTGGCCCCCATGCTGAGGCCATGCAGGCGGAGCTTGCGCGCATCTGCGGCATCGACGCGTCACGCGTTTCGGTCAAGGCCACCACTTCGGAACGGCTCGGCTTTACCGGCCGCGGCGAAGGGATCGCAGCCATTGCCACCGCCGCGCTGGTGCGATCATGAAGGCCGCAACGCTGATCGGCACCGTGGGCGGTATCGGCTATCTGCGCCCTGCCCCCGGTACATGGGGCTCGGCGGCAGCCCTGCCCATGGCATGGGCGCTGCATGAGCTGGGGGGTTTCCTGCTGCTCGCGGCCTGCACGGTGGTCGCCATCGTCGCGGGCGTCTGGGCGGCGGAGGCGATGCGCCGCGGCGGCAGCGTGCACGACCCCTCGGAATTCGTTCTGGACGAGGTAGCGGGGCAGTTCATCGCGCTCTGGGCGCTCTCTTATCCCGCCTGGGCGCATGACATCGAGATCACGGCCCTTTGGCCCGGCTGGATCGCGGCTTTCGTGCTGTTCCGGCTCTTCGACATATGGAAACCCGGTCCCGTCGGCTGGGCCGACAGGCAAAAGGGGTCTTTCGGCGTGGTCATGGATGACGTGATCGCTGGCATCATCGCGGCATTCGGCGTCGCGCTGCTGGCCGGTTTCGCGCATGGGGTGCTGGGGCTATGAGCGTGTCCGACCTCCTAGACCGCGCCAAGCATCTCGGTGTGATGATCGCCACCGCCGAAAGCTGCACGGGCGGGATGGTCTCGGCCGCACTCACGGATATTCCCGGCTCCTCCGCCGTGGTCGAGCGCGGTTTCGTCACCTACACCAACGCCGCCAAACGCGAGATGCTCGGCGTGTCCGCAGCCACGCTCGCAGACCACGGCGCGGTCTCGGAAGAGGTCGCAGGCGAAATGGCCGAAGGCGCGCTCGACCATTCCCGCGCGCAGGTGGCCGTTTCGATCACCGGCATCGCCGGCCCCGGCGGGTCCGAGACCAAGCCCGAGGGCCGCGTCTGTTTCGGTTTGGCCGGGAAAGGCTTCGAGACCTTTACCGAAACTGTCGATTTCGGGGCCCTCGGCCGGGACGCGGTGCGTCGCGCGGCGCGCGATCACGCCCTCTACCTGCTCGACCGCGGCCTTTCGCTGGTCGCCCGGGAATAAGCCGGAGGCCGCGGAAGCGAGAGACCATAGAGCATCACAGATCATCGACGCTGTGAAGAAAGGTGCAACGTGGGGGCAGATCACGGATGCCGTCACGTTCGTTCCGGAACCCGTTGCAACGCCGACCTGGCTTCGGCTAGACCCAGAGACCGAAACAAACAGGCTGGACCTCGCCATACGTGACGAGAAGGCCGATGATACGAGCAGTTGAGCCCACCTCGGCTGCTCTGGTCCCTGCGGGGGTCTCAGGCGGGTCTCTTGGGGGACCCGCTTTTTTTTCAACTGTTGCCCGGACGAGCCCTGAAACGAGTTCGGGCAAAATGAATGCTCCGAGGCGTGTGGCATCGCGACCGGACAAAAAAAGCCCCGCGGCGGTCGCGGGGCTTCGTCGATCGTCCGGTCGTGACGGGACTCACATGCGCGAGGCGACGTTTTCCCAGTTCACGAGGCTGTTGAGGAAGTTGTCGAGATAGGCGGGACGCTTGTTGCGGAAATCGATGTAATAGGAATGCTCCCACACATCGCAGCCCAGAAGCGCCGTCTGGTCGAAGCAGACCGGGTTCACGCCATTCTCGGTCTTGGTGACGGCGAGCGAACCATCGGCGTTCTTCACCAGCCAGGCCCAGCCCGAGCCGAACTGGCCAGCGCCGGCGGCGGCGAATTGCGACTTGAACTCGTCAACCGAGCCGAAATTCTCCGTCAGGGCCTTTTCCAGCTCACCCGGCATCTTGCTGTCGCCGGGGGTCATCATTTCCCAGAACTGGTTATGGTTCCACAGCTGGCTGATGTTGTTGAAGATGCCCGACTGCGCCACGGCCTTGGGGTCATAAGTGCCCTTGATGATCTCCTCGAGGGACTTGCCTTCCCACTCGGTGCCGGAGATCGCCTTGTTGCCGTTGTCGACATAGGCCTTGTGGTGGATGTCGTGGTGATATTCGAGCGTTTCCTTGGACATGCCCTTGGCGGCAAGGGCGTCATGTGCATAAGGAAGGTCGGGAAGTTCAAAAGCCATGTTGGGCCCCCTGTTCGAATTCGTGTTGCGGTTCCTTCGGGTTACATGCGACCCGACCGCGCCGAGGTCAAGGCTTGTTCGGAAAATGCGAGGGGAGATCGCTCATGCTGACCACGCTGCGCAAGGCGGCCTATCGTGTCCGCGGGCATTGTTCCACGACATTGGGGGGCCTGCCGTTTCGCGGCGATCCCTATCATTCCAAGTTCTGGCGAAAGGCCGCTGCGGGCGGTTGGGAACCAGAAACCTTCGCTGTGCTGGAGCGGCACCTTTCGGCAGACCGGGACTATCTCGATATCGGGGCATGGATCGGCCCCACGGTGTTGTTCGGCGCGCGGCGGGCGCGGCATGTGTGGTGTTTCGAGCCCGATCCGGTGGCGTTCCGGCACCTGGCCTGGAATATCGAGTTGAACGGCTTGCAAAACGTTTCGGCCTTTGCCGCGGCTCTGTCTGACCGCACAGGCGTCGCGCGGATGGCAAGCCTCGGCGGCGAAGCAGGGGATTCGATGACCTCGCTTCTGGCCGATGGCGCGCATGGGCATGACGTCCCGACGCTGGGCTGGGAGGATTTCGCGCGCGCGGTAGACCTCTCGGGCGTGGCGCTGGTGAAGATGGATATCGAAGGGGCCGAGTTCTCGGTCCTGCCCGCCCTGCTGGACTGGCTGAGAGAGCACCGCCCGGTGCTCTATCTCTCGACCCACGCGCCCTTCCTGCGAGAGGCCGAGCGCACGGCGGCGATGGCGGGACTGGCCGAGGCGCTGTCCTTCTACGGCAGCATCACCGATGAGGCGGGCCGCCCGGCGCGCCTGACCGATCCCGAGGCTGCCACTCGGTTCCGCAGCTTCGTGTTTTCGGGCTAGCCGTCAGGGCAAGTCCGGGGCGGCTTGGCGCGTACATTTGGCCGCGCCGAAGGGGTCGGTATCGGAATCTCCGACCTTTGCCCTGATCTGGGCCGTCCCGCGCCGGGCGTCGATCCGCACCCGGTATGCCACTGCCACCTCGGCGTTTCGCCGCGTCTTCAGAACAAGGTTCCAGTGGGCGGCATAGGCGTGTCGCCCCGGCTGTTCCAGCGCCGCGATTACGGGCGAGCCGTCATTCGCATGCTGCGTGAGTTTATCGACGATCGCGAAGATGGCCTTGTCTTCATAGACGACATAGTACGCTGTTTCGGGAATCCAGCCGCCGCGCCCGCGCGAGTGATAGGTGCATTCGAACATAAAACTATCTGCCTGCGCCACCGTGCTGGTGGCAAGCAGGACCAGACCCGCAAACAGGTTAGAACGCATGACCCCTCCCTCGCCAACTCTTTCAATGGTAGAGTGACGCGGGAGTACATACAACCCGGCCTCGGCGGACGAGACCGGGTTATATGTCAAGCGTAGTACTTTACCGCGCTGCCGGGCTGCGCGGCGGCCTTGAGCAGCTTGAAGACGTAATCGGCCGTCGAGCGGAAACAGATGATGCGGAAGCTCTCGGCATCGTCCATCCAGAACGCCGCCGAGACCTGCGCCATGCGGGACCGCCTGATGTGACCCGGCTCGAACGCGCCGGGCGCGAAATCGACCGGGGCGAGCTTGCCCATCACCTCGCGTGCTGGTGATCCGCTGACGCGGAAAAGCGCGCGCGCGTCCGAGACGTTCACGGCAAGCGCGTGTTCGCCCCTCAGCGTCTCGGCAAGCGAGGCACAGGTCTCATCCGCCCGGGCATGTGGCACCAAAAGCAGCAACTCGTCCGGGGACATCCAGATCGCGCCTGTATCGCCTTCGACCTTGACCTCGCGCTGGCCGGGCATCCCCTGCCCGACCGCGTCCTTGACCGCCTTGGACATCCCCTCGGACCCGAGATCGCCGCGCAGGGTGATCATGCCCTGCAACCCGCATTCCTCGACCCGGGCGATGCCGTCGAAACTGGCGTTGTTCAATGCGCTTTTCGCGTCAGACATTCTGCTTTTCCCCCTTCGGGTCGTAGAAGACAGGCTCCACGATCTTGGCCTTGTAGGTCTTGCCGTCGGTACCGGGGAGCTCCAGCACCTCGCCCATGCGGTCGGGGCCGTGTTTCACCAGGCCCATCGCGATACCCCGATCGAGATTGGCCGAGTAATAGGTCGAGGTCACACGGCCGATCGTATTGCGTTGACCGTTGGCGTTCACGCCCTCGCCCACGGCATAGGCACCATCGGGCAGAACCGATCCATCCACAGTCTCGAGACCGACCAGTTTCCAGCGGTCGGGGTCGGTCATGTGGGGGCGTTCCTGCGCGCGCTTGCCCAGGTAGTCGTCCTTCTTCTTGGAGATCGCCCAGTTCAGGCCCAGATCCTGCGGGATCACCGTGCCGTCGGTCTCGTCCCCGATCATGATGAAGCCTTTTTCCGCGCGCAGGATGTGCAGGCACTCGGTGCCATAGGGCATCACGCCGAACTCCTGCCCGGCCTTCATCAACGCGTCCCAGAACGCCTGCCCCTGGCTGGCGGGCACCGCGATCTCGAAGCTCAACTCGCCCGAGAAGGAGATACGGTAGGCACGCGCATCGAAATCGCCGATCTTGCCATCGGCCCATTCCATGAAGCCAAGGGCCGCGGCGCCGAGATCCATGCCGCCCAGCTTTTCCAGCACCTTGCGGGCGTTCGGGCCGACCACGGCGACCTGGGCATATTGCTCGGTCACGTTGGCGACGTACACTTTCCAGTCCCACCATTCGGTCTGGAGCCATTCCTCCATGTGGGCATGGATGCGTTCGGCCCCGCCGGTGGTGGTGTGGCAAAGCCAGGTGTCATCGTCGATCCGGGCCACGACGCCGTCGTCGATGAGGAAACCGTTTTCCGAGCACATCAGGCCGTAGCGGCATTTGCCGACCTTCAGCGTCGACATCATGTTGGTGTAGAGCATGTCGAGGAAGCGACCCGCATCGGGCCCCTTCACGATGATCTTGCCCAGCGTCGAAGCGTCGAGCAGGCCGAGATTGTCGCGGGTGTTCTTCACCTCGCGGTTCACCGCGTCATGCGTGCTCTCACCCGGCCGCTTGTAGGTATAGGGACGGCGCCAATGGCCGACCGGCTCCCACTCTGCGCCGTTCTTTGCATGCCAGTCATGCATCGGTGTGCGCCGGATCGGCTGAAAGATCTCGCCGCGCGCCTCGCCCGCGATGGAGGCAAGGGAAATTGGCGTGTAGGGCGGGCGGAACGTGGTGGTGCCGACGCGCGGTATTTCTTCACCCAAAGCGTCAGCAAGGATGGCCAGACCGTTGATATTGCTCAACTTTCCCTGATCCGTCGCCATGCCAAGCGTGGTGTAGCGCTTGGTATGCTCGACGCTTTCATAACCCTCCTGCGCAGCGAGGCGCACGTCGGAGACCTTGACGTCGTTCTGGAAATCGAGCCAGGCCTTCATGCGCAGCTGCTTGTCGGCATTGGCGGGCATGAGCCAGACAGGCTTCATCGGCGCCTCGGTCTCGGTCTCTCCCTTGGGCGCCTCGGACGTGTCGGGGGCGAAGCCAGCGGCCAGCGCCGCCGCCTCACCCTGCACCTGAGCATCGCGCAGCACGGTGGAGAGGTCCAGCGGACCGTTGGCGGTTCCGGCGGCCCGAACGAAACCATAACCATCCGCACCCAGCGGCGGGCGGTCGGGATCGGGGCGGAAATGGGCCTGCGCCTCGTCCCAGATCAGCTTGCCGCCGCAATGGGACCACAGGTGCACGACCGGCGACCAACCGCCCGACATGGCGACGGCATCGACCTCGATCTCCTCGCGCGCGCCGCCGACGCCATCCTGGTTGCAGATCGCGACAGTCTTGACGCGCTTGCCGCCCTTGACCTTTGCGATGCCCTTGCCCGGATCGACACGGATACCCAGTTCGCGTGCACGGTCGGCGAGCGGCCCGGCAGAGTTGCGGGCGTCGAGGATGCGAAGCACCTTGACCCCGGCCTCATGCAGCGTGATTGCGGTGCGATAAGCATCATCATTGTTGGTCACGACCAGCACGCGCTGGCCCGGAGTCACGCCCCAGTTCACGACGTAGTCGCGCATGGCCGAGGCGAGCATGACGCCCGGCACGTCGTTGCCGGCAAAGGAGAGCGGCCGTTCGATCGCGCCCGTTGCGGTGACGATCTGCTTGGCACGGATCCGCCAGAGGCGGTGGCGAGGGCCTTGCGTGCCGGGGATATGATCGGTCAGACGCTCATATCCCAGAGCATAGCCATGGTCGTAGACGCCTGCCCCCATGCAGCGCAGACGCAGGGTGACGTTCTCCATGGCTTGCAGCTCGGCGACGAGATCGTCCACGGCTTTATCCACAGGCTTGCCATCGACCGTGCCGCCATCAACCGGCGCGCGGCCGCCCCAATGAACGGTCTGCTCCATCAGCAGCACCTTGGCCCCCGACCGAGCCGCCGCGCGCGCGGCCAGAAGGCCCGCGATCCCGCCGCCGATCACCAGGATATCGGTGAAGGCATAGAAATGCTCGTAGGTGTCGGCGTCCCGCGCCTCCTTGTCCGGCGCCTTGCCCAGGCCCGCGGACTGGCGGATGAAGGGCTCGTAAACATGCTTCCAGAAAGGCTGCGGGTGGATGAAGGTCTTGTAGTAGAAACCCGCCGGCAGGAACCGCGCCATCGCCGTGTTCACAGCGCCGATGTCGAAATCGAGATTCGGCCAGTGGTTCTGCGAGATCGCCTTGAGCCCGTCGAAAAGCTCGGTCGTGGTGGCGCGCTGGTTCGGCTCGAACCGGCTGCCCTCACCCAGGCCGACAAGCGCGTTGGGTTCCTCGGCGCCCGAGGCGACGGGCCCGCGCGGGCGGTGATACTTGAAGGAGCGGCCCATCATCAGCTGGTCATTCGCCAGAAGCGCCGAGGCCAGCGTATCCCCCGAATAGCCGCGGAAGCTGTTTCCATTGAAGGTGAAGCTGACCGGCTTGGAACGGTCGATGAGGCGGCCGTGTTTTTCCAGACGAGTGCTCATGTCTGCGGACCTTTCACAAAGGTAATCATGCGGGGGCGAAGCATCAGGAGAGGTCTCTCCAGCTCCAGCCGGGGCGTTTCTTGCTGATCGCGTCGCAGATCTTCTGCGGCGGGGCGGACGTCTGGGCGGAATAGGTTCCGAAGACCTCGAGCGTCTGGGTGCAGCGGGCGGCATGGAACCACTTGCCGCAGCCATGCGCGTGGCGCCAACGGTCGAAATGCACGCCGCGCGGGTTCTCGCGGGTGAAGAGATAGTCGTGGAAGTCATCGTCCGATGCACCGGGTCCGTGGCGCGTCAGATGCGCCTCGCCACCCGGGGAAAGTTCGGTTTCCTCGGCGTCGACGCCGCAATAGGGGCAGTGGAGCAACAGCATCTCAGTCTCCTCGGACGGTCATTTCGGGGGCAGGCTGGCGGCATTGGCCAGCGCATATTCGGTGAGGCGCGCGCGCAGGGCGGCATCCTCGAAAGCGGCTTCGTCGATCTCGACCATGCCGCGCATGGAGCGGCCGGTAAAGGAAAGCGGGCGCGCGCCGGCGGCGAGCGCCGCAGCCTCGCGTTCCTTGCCGGGGCGGTACATGGCGCCTTCTTTCATCACGCCGCAGACCATGTTGCCATGCAGCAGAAAGGCGAGACCGCCGAACATCTTCTTTTCGGAAAGGCCGGGTTCCACACCAAGATCGGCGCGCATCGTCTCGGCCATGTGCTCAGAATAGGCCATGACGCGCCTCCCTTCGGAGGAGGATAACCGGATGGGCACGAGGTGGACCCATCCGGAACTCATTACGAGACTTGAACGCTTTGGAGCCATGACTGCGCGACGAGGGGCACGCGGTCATCGTCCGGTTCAGGACATGAACGTCATTGCCCTGCGGCCGGTTCCCGTCTGCGGCGAAATTGAGCGAACTTTTTCTGCCCGCACCAGGAAAGGGGCGCGCAGCGCGGTTATCGCCGGAACGTCCGGGCCGGATCGCCTGGGACAGCCGGTTCAATGCGCCACCCCCGCGGCCACGCTTTCGTCGATGAAGCGGCCTTCCTTGAAACGGTCGAGCGTGAACGCCTCGGTCAGCGGCGAATGGCCCGTGGCCATCAGCTGCGCCATGCCCCAGCCCGAGCCGGGGATCGCCTTGAACCCGCCGGTGCCCCAGCCGCAATTGATGAAGCAGTTGCCCAGCGGCGTTTTCGACAGGATGGGCGAGCGGTCACCGGTCATGTCGACGATCCCGCCCCACTGGCGCAGCATCTTCAGCCGCGAGATCATCGGGAAAGTCTCGATCAGAGCGCGCACCGTCTCCTCGATATGGTGGAAGGAGCCGCGCTGCGTGTAGTTGTTGTAGCCGTCCGCGCCGCCGCCGATCACCATCTCGCCCTTGTCGGATTGCGACATGTAGCCGTGCACCGTGTTGGCCATAACGACCACGTCCATGCAGGGCTTGATCGGCTCGGACACCAGGGCCTGGAGCGCCACGGATTCCACCGGCAGACGGAAGCCCGCCATGTCGGCCAGCACGCCGGAATGGCCCGCCACGACGATGCCCAGCTTGTCGCAGTCAATGGCGCCCTTGGTGGTGTCCACGCCCATCACGCGTCCATTCTCGGACCGAATGCCGGTAACCTCGCATTTCTGGATGATGTCCATGCCCATGGCCGAGCAGGCCCGTGCATACCCCCAGGCCACGGCGTCATGCCGCGCGGTGCCGCCGCGCTCCTGCCAGAGCGCGCCCAAGACAGGGTAGCGCGGCCCGTCGAGATTGATGATCGGCACCAGTTTCTTGACCGTCTCGGGGGTGATCCACTCGGTCTTGACCCCTTGCAGCGCATTGGCATGGGCCGTTCGCTGATAGCCACGGATCTCGTGCTGGGTCTGGGCCAGCATCATCACGCCGCGGGGCGAGAACATCAGGTTGTAGTTCAACTCCTGGCTCAGGTTCTCGTAAAGGCTGCGGGATTTTTCATAGATCGCAGCAGAGGGATCCTGCAGGTAATTCGACCGGATGATGGTCGTGTTCCGACCGGTATTGCCGCCGCCGAGCCAGCCCTTTTCCAGAACGGCCACGTTCTGGATGCCGTAATTCTTGCCCAGGTAATAAGCCGTTGCCAGCCCGTGACCACCGGCGCCGATGATGATGACGTCATAGCGCTTCTTCGGTTCGGGCGAACGCCAGGCGCGTTCCCACCCGGTGTGATAGCGCAGGGCCTCCCGCGCGACGGCAAAGGCTGAATAATGTCTCATGAGCGATTCCGATCGGTCCGGTGATTGGGGGCACATATGCCGCGCCGCCAGAGAATAGCCACGCCGCGAACCGTCGCAATATGACCCGCTTGCGACATGGTGGCCCGGCAACGGCGATTGCCCCTTTTTTCGAACCTGTCCCACCGCTAGATGAGAGAAGACTTTGGGAGTTGACATGACCTTCTGGATAATCGTGACGCTTATGGCACTGGCAGTGGCCATGTTGCTGGCGCTGGCCCTGCTCCGGGGCCGACGTGACGCCGCACCGGCAGCCTCTTATGATGTACGGGTCTATCGCGACCAGCTTGCGAGTGTAGACCGCGACCTGGCGCGCGGCGTGATCGCCGAAGACGACGCCGAGCGTATCCGCACCGAGATTTCGCGTCGTATCCTGGCCGCCGATGCCAAGCTGAGCGGCGAAAAAGAGGGCGGAGCCCAGTCGCGCGGCCTGAGCCTGGCTGTTGCAGCACTGGCGGGGGCGGGTGTGGTCGGTGGCGGCCTGGCGCTCTATTCGCGGCTGGGCGCTCCGGGATATGGCGATCTGCCGCTGTCGCTGAGGATCGAACAAGCTGCCGAGATCCGCGAAACGCGCCCCGTCCAGGCGGCAGCCGAGGCGCAGATGCCGGCGACGCCCGATCCGCAGGTCGATGCCAACTATGCCGAACTGATCGCGCAGTTGCGCAAGGCTGTGGCCGAGCGCCCGGACGACCTGCAGGGTCAGCGGTTGCTGGCGCAGCATGAGGCGAACCTGGGCAACCACAAGGCCGCCTACGAGGCGCAGCAACGGGTGATCGAAATCCGGGGCGACTCCGCCGAGGCGGGCGATTATTCGCGAATGGCCGAGCAAATGGTCATGGCGGCGGGCGGCTACGTCTCGCCCGAAGCGGAAACCGCGTTGGGCGAAGCGTTGCGACGCAATCCCGATGACGGGCCGGCACGCTATTACTGGGGCGCGATGCTCGCGCAGACGGGTCGACCCGACCTTGCCTTCCGAATCTGGGATCAGACGCTGCGCAACTCGCCAGCAGGGGCCCCCTGGACGCAAGCAATCGAAGCCCAGATCGAGGATCTTGCGATGCGGGCCGGTGTGGAATATGACGCGCCTGCCCGTCCGGGCATGCGCGGACCTTCGGCCGCCGACATGGAAGCCGCGGGCGACATGAGCGCCGAAGACCGGCAAGCGATGATCCGCGGCATGGTCGATGGGCTGGCCGAGCGGTTGGCGACCGAGGGCGGCCCGCCCGAGGAGTGGGCGCGCCTGATCGGTGCGCTGGGTGTTCTGGGCGAGACGGACCGCGCACGGGCGATCCACGAGGAGGCACTCACACGTTTCGCCGGCAATGATGACGCGCTGGAACGGATCGCCGCAGCCGCGCGCTCGGCAGGGTTGATCGAATGATCTGCGACGATTTCGCGGAATTCGCCGCCGCCCTCCGCCCCATGAGCGCCCTGATGGGCCTCGACCTTGGCGAAAAGACCATCGGCGTCGCGGTCAGCGACCGGATGCGCGGCGTTGCCAGCCCGTTGGAGACGGTGCGGCGCAAGAAGTTCACGCTCGATTCGGTCCGCCTGCTCGAGATCGCGCAGGCGCGGGAGATCGGCGGCATCGTGCTGGGACTCCCACGCAACATGGATGGCAGCGAGGGGCCGCGCTGTCAGTCGACGCGCGCCTTTGCCCGGAACATGTCGCGCCTGACCGAGATACCGATAGGGTTCTGGGACGAGCGGCTGAGCACTGTTGCGGCCGAAAAAGCACTGTTGGAGGCGGATACGTCCCGAAAACGTCGCGGAGAGGTCATTGATCACGTTGCGGCCGGGTATATCTTGCAAGGCGCGCTCGACCGGCTGCGCTTTCTGTGAAGGACATGGCACTGCGATGACCAACATGCTCTGGCGACGGAACGAGATCGAAAGCCCCTGCGTGCAGATCTGCGTCGTGCACCCGGCTGAACGCATTTGCACGGGATGCTATCGCACCGTCGACGAGATCGCGCGCTGGTCGAGAATGACCAGCGAGGAACGGCAGGCCGTGATGGCCGAATTGCCCGAGCGCAAACCGTTGCTCGCCAAGCGGCGCGGCGGGCGCGCGGCACGTCTCAAGGGTTGAGCGCCCTGCCCCGTTTCCTTCGCCGCGGCGATGGGCTATTGCAGCAAGAAACACCTTGCAGGAGCCCAGGATGGACGCCCCCGAGCAGCCGCAGATCTATCTCGTCACACCGCCCAACATAGACCTCGACAGTTTCCCTGACCACCTTGCTCGTGTCCTGGACGGGGCAGAGGTCGCCTGCCTGCGGCTGGCATTGGCGGGAACCGACGAGGATGCAATGGCGCGGGCCGCGGATACGCTGCGCGAAGTCTCCCACGCGCGCGACGTGGCCATCGTGATCGCGGATCATCTGTTGATGGCGCAGCGGTTGGGGCTGGATGGCGTCCACCTCTCGGACGCATACCGCTCTGTCCGTGCCACGCGCAAGGAACTGGGCGCCGACTCCATCGTCGGCTGTTTCTGCGGCACCTCACGGCACGACGGGATGAATGCCGGGGAGGCAGGCGCGGATTACGTGGCGTTCGGCCCAGTCACGCGCAGCAACCTCGGAGATGGCTCGCTGGCCGAACCGGAGCTTTTCGAATGGTGGTCGCAGATGATCGAGATCCCGGTGGTCGCCGAAGGCGGGCTTGATGAGGCGACCGTTCGCGCCCTGGCGCCGCATACCGATTTCTTCGGCATCGGAGAAGAGATCTGGCGCACTGATGATCCGCTCGCCACGCTCAAGGAGTTGACGGCCGCGATGGCCTGAACGGAACAGACCCCGATGAGCGACACTTCGGACATTCTTTGCATCGGCTCGGTTCTCTGGGACATCATCGGCCGGGCGGCCAGCCACATGCGGCAGGGATCGGACGTTCCGGGCCGCATCACTCGCCTGCCGGGCGGCGTGGCCATGAACATCGCGATGACGCTGGTGCGTTTCAGGATGCGCCCCACGCTGCTGACCGCCATAGGCCGCGATTCCGAGGGGGACGAACTGATTGCCGCCTGCGCCACTTTGGGCATGATCACCGATCACGTCTATCGTTCGGAGGATCTGCCCACCGATCGCTACATGGCCGTGGAAGGCGCGAACGGGTTGATCGCGGCCATTGCGGATGCGCATTCGCTCGAGGCGGCTGATGACAAGATCCTGCGCCCCTTGAGCCGAGGACCACTCGGCACCCAGGACGCGCCTTTCGAGGGGCTGATCGCTCTGGACGGCAACCTGACGCTGGGTCTTCTGGAAGAGATCGCGCGCTCGGACGCCTTCGCGCGTGCGGACCTGCGTGTTGCACCGGCCTCACCCGGCAAGGCGGAGCGGCTGCTGCCATTCCTGCAGAATGCGCGCGCCACGCTCTACGTCAACCTGGAGGAGGCCGGGATCCTCTGCCAGACCGAATTCCCCGATTCCGCCAGCGCCGCGCGCGGGTTGTTGGAGCGCGGTGCGCTGCGGGCGCTGGTCACCGATGGCGGCCGATCGGCCACCGTTGCGGATGTCGATGGAATCGTGACGCTTACTCCGCCCGAAGTGCTCGTGACACGCGTCACTGGCGCGGGCGATACCTTCATGGCGGCCCACATTGCCGCCGAAGCCCGGGGCGCGTCTACCAAAGACGCCCTGTCGCGTGCCCTGCACGCTGCCGCCACCTATGTTTCCGGAGAAACCCCGCTGTGATCGAAATACGCTACTCCGCCGAAGTCGAGGCTGCCCGTGCGGCCCGTCGCCCCCTTGTCGCGCTGGAAAGCACGATCATCACCCACGGCATGCCGCATCCGCAGAATGTCGAGGTGGCAGCCCAGGTCGAGCAGGATATCCGCGACGCAGGGGCCGTTCCCGCCACCATCGCGGTAATCGAAGGACGGCTGCATGTCGGCCTGGAGCCCGAACAGTTGCAGGCGCTCGGCACTGCACAGAACGTGGCCAAACTGTCGCGCGCCGACATGGCGGCCTGCCTCGCAACCGGAGGCACCGGGGCGACGACGGTCGCGGCGACGATGATCGCGGCCCATCATGCCGGCATCGAGGTCTTCGCGACGGGCGGCATCGGCGGCGTGCACAAGGGGGCCGAAACCTCCTTCGACATCTCCGCCGATCTGCATGAACTGGCGCAGACGCCGGTGACAGTCGTGGCGGCGGGGGCCAAAGCCATCCTCGACCTCGCGAAAACGCTGGAAGTGCTGGAGACGCTGGGCGTGCCAGTGATCGCCTATGGCCAGGACGCCTTTCCCGCCTTCTGGTCGGCCCGCTCCACGCATCGTGCGCCGCTGCGCATGGACGCCCCGGCCTCCATCGCCCGCGCCCATGCGACGCGGGGCGCCCTCGGTCTGCCCGGCGGACAGTTGGTGGCCAACCCGATCCCCGAAACGGACCAGATTGCAGCCGAGGAACTGGGCCCCATCATCGCAGAGGCACAGGCCGATGCGGACGCTCACCGCATCGCGGGCAAGGACGTGACGCCATACCTGTTGCAACGCATATTCGAGCGAACCGAGGGGCGCTCGCTGACCGCGAATATCGCGCTTGTGCGCAACAACGCGCGGCTTGGCGCGGCCATCGCACAGGAACTGGTCACTCTGAAAGCCTCCTGATCCCTGCGGCGCGGCATCCTATTGTGCCGCCGCGCCAAACTGCCTAACTGTTTCGGGCAGAGTTTCGGGACCGGAAATGAATACCCCTTTCGACGAAGAACCCCACCGCCGCGGCGGCCTGTTGGCCGGTTTGCGCGCGTCGTTTCTGACGGGCCTCGTTGTGATCGCGCCCGTGGGGCTGACGATCTGGCTGATCTGGACGGTGGTTGGATGGATCGACGGCTTCGTGCTGCCGCTCATCCCCCATTACTTCCGCCCCGAGCAATATATCGGCATCAACCTGCGCGGCGTCGGTGTCATCATCTTCCTGCTCTTCACCATCGTGGTGGGCTGGATCGCCAAGGGTCTCATCGGCCGCTCGCTCATCAACTTTGCCGAGGGGCTGGTCAACCGGATGCCGGTCATCCGGTCGATCTACTCCGGGATCAAGCAGATCTCCGAGACGGTTTTCGCCCAGACAGAACGCAGCTTCGAAAAGGCCTGCCTGATCCAGTATCCCCGCCGCGGGATCTGGGCCATAGGCTTCGTGTCGACCCAGGCGCGCGGCGAGGTCGCGCGCAAGGCCGAGACGGGTGGCAACCTGCTAAGCGTCTTCGTCCCTACAACACCGAACCCGACATCGGGATTTCTGCTCTACTTCCCCGAAGAGGACGTGATCCTGCTCGACATGAGCGTCGAGGATGCGGCGAAACTGGTGATCTCGGCGGGCCTCGTCTATCCGAACGAGAAAGACCCGAGCCAGCCGCCCGAGTAAGATCAGTTGAACATTTCCGCCAGGTTGACCGTGGACCGCGCACCCAGATCACCCTTGTGATCAGCCAGGAACCGGTCCGTCGCCGCCTGTCCTGCCCGGCGTAACCGCTCCAGCACCACGGGCGTCGGCACCAGCTTGGTCGCGACCGAAAGAGAATTCATCAGGTCGTCATCGGCAATCATGTGCACCAGGACCCGGCTCATCTCGCCGGGCATCAGCTTGCCCTGATCCAGCAGACGCCGGACGAAATCGATCGCGCGCAATTCGCGCAGGAGCGAGGAATTGAAGCTGATCTCGTTGATGCGGTTCTGGATCTGCTGGGGACTGCGCGGCAGGTCCTCGCGCACCAGCGGGTTGATGTTCACGATGACAACGTCATCCGGCAGGCCGACATTGAATAGCGGGAAAAGGGCCGGGTTGCCGGTATAGCCCCCATCCCAGTAAGCCTCCATGCGTTCGGTCGCGGGATCCCAGATCTCGACCGCCTGGAACAGGCTGGGCAGACAGGCCGAGGCGAGAATGGCGTCGGTCGAAATGTCATCTCCGGTAAAAATCCGGATCTTGCCCGAGCGCACACATGTGGCACACACGAAAAGACGCGGGCCTTCATCGGCGCAGATTGTGCCGAAGTCGAACCGATCCACGACGGGACGCAGCGGATTCTGGTAGAAAGGCCCGTAGCTGTAGGGCGAGACCATGCGCGACCAGTTGTCCGCCAGCGAGAAGGGCAACGAGTATTCGATGGCCTGCGCCACCTGCGCCGGCTCGAACCAGCGCATCCAGCTTGCCAGCCGCATGTCGCCCAGGGCGCCCATCCGCTGCCAGAGCCGGTCAAGCTCCGCCCGTGCCCCTTCACGACCGCCACGAACCATGCCGGCCTTGAACGCCGCGCCGTTGAGGGCACCGGCCGAGGTGCCGGTGATGCCGGCTACCTCGACATCGTCTTCATCCAGCAGCCGGTCGAGCACACCCCAGGTAAAGGCGCCATGCGCGCCCCCGCCCTGAAGCGCGAGGTTGATCCGTTTCACCACCGCCGTGCTCCTTCATCTCTTTGGAAATACTCCGGGGGTGTGGGGGCAGCGCCCCCACCCAGGTGGGTCACAGGGCGGTCCAGCCGCCATCAACGCTGACCGTGGTCCCGGTTATCTGGGCCGCCGCATCCGAGCAAAGGAATACCGCCGTCCCACCCAACTGTTCGACCGTCGCGAACTCCTTCGAGGGTTGGCGCTCCAGCATGACCTTCTCGATCACCTCCTCGCGGTCCATGTCGTACTTCGCCATCGTGTCGGGGATCTGCGCCTCGACCAGCGGGGTCAGCACGTAACCTGGACAGATCGCGTTGGCCGTGATCGGCTCGCGCGCGGTTTCCAGCGCCGTGACCTTGGTCAGACCGACGATCCCGTGCTTGGCAGCCACGTAGGCCGACTTGAAGGGCGAGGCGGTCAACCCGTGCGCCGACGCGATGTTGACCACCCGGCCCCAGCCCGCCTTGCGCATCATCGGCAGCGCGACGGCGGTGGTATGGAAGGCAGAGTTGAGGTTGATGGCGATAATCGCATCGTATTTCTCGACCGGGAACTCGTCGATGGGGGCCACGTGCTGGATGCCGGCGTTATTCACCAGGATGTCGCAGGCACCGGCCTGTTCGATCAGCGCGCGGCATTCCTCGCCCTTGGACATGTCGGCCTTGATGTACCGCGCCGTTACGCCGAATTCCGCCGAGATCTCCTCGGCCAGCTTGTGATCCTCCGCTCGATCGGTGAAGGAGTTGAGCACGACATCGGCCCCTGCCCGCGCCAGTTCCCGCGCGACGCCCAGACCGATACCGGAATTCGAGCCCGTTACGACAGCGGTCTTGCCCTTGAGTGACATGGATGGTCCTTTCGCAATTCTATGGCTGCGGCCACAGTGCCATGCTGCACCTGCAAAGGAAACGCTGAAAGCCGCAGAGTGGCCAGCGGCTGAAAACAGTGTCGTGGAGCGAGGAAGAACGACTGCGACATCACGACGTGGCGCCCGGTCGATGAGCAAAAAAAACGCCCGCACAAGGCGGGCGTTAAGTTATTGAGGCAGGTTTCATACAGGCAAGAAACCTATCGAGCAGTGCCCCCTTTATACGCAATTCCCTTGCGTCCTCCAAGCTAAAAGTTTGAAAAGACGAGGGTCCGTCGTTACCTTCAGACCCAACAAAACAAGGCCAGAGCAGGATTGTTGCCAAAGTGCACCCCGATTTTTTCCGTATCTTCCGTCCAGTTTTCGCCGCCGCGGCGTTGATTTCGACCCCTTTGGCGACATGGGCAGAATCAGCTCATGGCATAGCTATGTATGGCGCGCCTGCCCTGCCACCTGATTTTGTGTCCCTGCCCTATGCCAACCCCGACGCGCCCAAGGGCGGGCGGGTCGTCTTCGGCAATACGGGCGGGTTCGACAGTCTCAACCCTTTCACTCAAAAGGGTACGGACCCCTGGCAGTTGAGATTTCTCTCCTACGAGGGGCTGATGGGTCGGTCCTGGGACGAACCCTTCACGCTTTACGGCCTGCTGGCCGAATCGGTCGAGACCGCACCCGACCGGTCCTGGGTCGAGTTCACCCTCCGTGAAGAGGCCCGGTTCTCGGATGGCAGCCCGGTGACGGTCGAGGATGTGATCTGGTCCTACGAGACGCTGGGGACCGAGGGCCATTTGCGCTACAGGGGTCTGTGGGGCCAAATCGCCGATATCGCCCAGACGGGCGAGCGCAGCGTTCGGATCTCGTTCTCCGAAGAGGATCGCGAACTCGCGCTGCTCGCCGGGATGCGGCCGATCCTCAAGAAAGCCCAGTGGGAGGGGAAGGACTTCGCCAATGCGCCCCTGTCGGAGATCCCGATCGGGACCGGTCCCTATGTCGTGGCCGATTACGAGGCGGGCCGCTTCGTGACGCTGAACCGAGACGCGGATTACTGGGGTTCAGGCATCCCCTTTCGCCGGGGCACGATGAATTTCGACGAGATCCGCATCGAGTTCTACGGAGATCAGACCGTGTTGTTCGAGGCGTTCAAGGCGGGCGAGTTGACAGTTCTGCGCGAGTTCAACGCCGAGAAATGGGCGACGCAATACGATTTCCCCGCGGTGACACGCGGCGATGTGATCAAGACCGAGATCCCGCATGAGAAACCCTCCGGCATGACCGGCTTCGCAATGAACGCCCGCCGTGCCCCCTTCGACGACTGGCGCGTGCGCGAGGCGATGCTGCTGGCTTTCAATTTCGAGTTCATCAACGACACCGTGACCGGTGGGGCGCAGCCACGAATCACCTCTTTTTTCTCTGGCTCGGAACTGGCCATGCATTCGGGCCCGGCCGAGGGACGGGTGCGCGACCTGCTCGATCCCTTTGCCGACAGCCTGCCGCCCGGCACCCTCGAAGGTTATGCCCTTCCGGAAAGCGACGGCACCGCGCGCAACCGCGCCAACCTGCGCCGCGCCGCACGCCTTCTGACCGAGGCCGGATGGAGCGTCGAGGACGGTGTTCTGAAAAACGCAAAAGGAGAGCCGTTCCGCTTTACCGTGCTGCTGCGGCAGGGCGATACCGACATGCAGACGGTGATGGAGATCTACTCCCGCGCGCTGGAGCGGCTCGGCATCGAGGCCGAGGTGCAAAAGGTTGACGATGCGCAATACACCGGACGTCTGGCGGAGCTGGATTTCGACATGACGCCCTTCCGCCGGGCGCTGTCGCTGTCTCCGGGGAACGAGCAACGGCTTTATTGGGGGAGCGAGGTGGCCGACACGCCTGGAACGCGCAACCTGATGGGCATGGCGCAACCGGCAGCCGATGCGATGATCGACACCATGCTCACCTCGGAGGATCGCGAGGAATTCGTCGCCGCCACCCGCGCGCTCGACCGGGTCCTGACGGCGGGACGCTATGTCATCCCCATCTGGGATTTCGACGTCGGCCGCATCGCCCATGCGAAAGAGCTGAAGTTTCCCGATCAACCGCCGATCTATGGCGACGGGCCGCAATGGATGCCCGATGTCTGGTGGTACGAGGAGTGAGCGGGATCAGACCAGCGAGGTGACCCAGAGGATGGTGGCATCCTCGGGGCTGACCGAGATCACGTTGTGCCCCATCGTGCCGTCGTAATAGGCGCTGTCGCCGCGGCGCATCTCGATCGGTTCATAAAACTCGGTATAAAGCTTGATGACGCCGGTGAGAACGAACAGGAATTCCTCGCCGTCATGGCGCACCCAACCGTCGAACTCCTCCATCGAGCGGGCCCGGACACGGGCGCGATAGGGCAGCATCCGCTTCTTGCTGAGCGTCTCGGCCAGCAACTCATGTTCATAGGTCGCCGTGGCATGGGCCGCGCCCTCGCCCGACTTCGTGACCGAAAGCCGCCCGTTGATCTGGTCCTTCTGCGGAGGCGTAAACAGCTGCGGCACCGAGATCTGCAATCCCACGGCCAGTTTCTTGAGCGCCTCGTAAGTGGGCGACATCTGCCCGTTCTCGATCTTGCTGAGCGTCGAGCGCGCCAGCCCGGCCTGGCTGGCTGCCTGTTCCAGCGTCCAGTCGCGCGCCTTGCGCAACTCTCGCACACGCGCGCCAAGGTCCAGAGGCTCGGCCTCGATCTCGGCGCCGCTGTCGCGGGCCACGCGGATTATGGATCTGGGATCACGCTCGCTCATGGGAAGTGTCTATAGGGCCGGGTCGCGGCGCTTGCAACGCAGAGCGACGCGCGCTAGCCAAGCGCCATGCTCTCCGTCTTTGATCAGGGGCCGCCGCCGCCCTGCCCCGCGCCCTTCAACCTTGCCGCCCACGTGATGCGGCGGGCGCGTGCCTCAAGGGACAAGGTGGCGCTGTCGGTGCTGGGGCCCGAAGGCGCGCAGGACTGGAGCTATGCCGAGCTGGAGTATGCGATCCTTGGCACCGCGACCGGCCTGTTGCGCGCGGGGCTTGCGCCGGGGCAGATCGTCCTAATGCGGTTGGGCAATACGGTCGATTTCCCCATCGCCTATCTTGGCGCCATCGCCGCTGGGCTGGTGCCGGTGCCGACCTCGTCACAGCTGACCGCGCCCGAGACGGCAAAGATGATTGCCGAACTGTCACCGGCGGCCATCCTGCGTGATCCGGAGGTGGCCTGCGCCGACCATCCACGCCAAATCGGGCTGGCGGAGTTGCAAGCGATGCGAAACCTGCCCGCCGCCGAATACGCGATGGGCGACCCCGAGCGGCTGGCCTATGTCGTCTACACCTCGGGCACGTCCGGAAAGCCGCGCGCGGTGGCGCATGCGCATCGCGCGATCTGGGCACGGCAGATGATGGTGGATGGGTGGTACGGGCTCACGGACAAGGACCGGCTCTGTCATGCCGGCGCGTTCAACTGGACCTATACCCTTGGAACCGGGCTGATGGACCCCTGGACCATCGGGGCGACCGCGCTGATCCCGGAACCCGGCACCGATCCCGCGCGGTTGGCCGAACTGCTACGCGCGCATTGCGCGACGATCTTTGCCGCCGCTCCCGGCGTCTACCGCAAGGTGCTGCAGGGGCGTGACAGGCTCGACTTGCCCGAGCTGCGCCACGGATTGTGCGCCGGCGAGAAACTGTCACGTGCGCTGCACGAAAACTGGACCGACGCGACGGGTACGGAGCTTTTCGAAGCCTATGGCATGTCGGAATGCTCGACCTTCATCTCCTCCAGCCCCGCCCATCCCGCCCGCGGAGAAGCGCTTGGACGACCCCAACCGGGGCGGAGGGTTGCGATCCTCGGCGCTGACGGGCCCGTTCAGCAAGGACAGGAAGGCACCATCGCCGTCCATCGCTCGGACCCCGGCTTGATGCTCACCTATCTCAACGCGCCCGAAGAAGCCGAAGCGCGGATGCAGGGCGACTGGTTCCTCACCGGCGACCAGGGCGCGATGGCTGTGGATGGCGAGATCACCTTTCTGGGCCGCGCCGACGACATGATGAACGCGGGCGGGTTTCGTGTCTCGCCCCTCGAGGTCGAGGAGGTGCTCGCGAAATATCCCGGGATCACTCAAGTTGGCGCGGCCGCGGTCGAGGTCAAACCGGACACCTTTGTCATCGCCGCCTTCTACACCGGCCCCCGGAAACTGGACGAGGTGCCCCTGCGTGCCTATGTCGAGGCCAATCTCGCGCGCTACAAACAGCCCCGCGCCTTCGTCCACCTGCCCGAGCTGCCTGCGGGCGGCAACGGAAAACTCCTGCGCCGGGCGCTTCCGGCCTATTTCGAGGCGACCGCATGACCCAGACCGTCAAGCTCGACATTCTCTCCGACCCGATCTGCCCCTGGTGCTATATCGGCAAGGCAAATCTGGACAACGCCCTGAAGGCTGTTCCGGATCACCCCTTCGTCATCGAATGGCACCCTTTCCAGCTCAACCCCGAAATGCCGGCGGAAGGAATGGACAGGCGCGCCTATCTGGAAGCGAAATTCGGAGGGCGCGAGGGCGCCGTGAAAGCATATCGACCGATCGTCGAACATGCCGAAAAGGCCGGTCTGAGCATCGAGTTCGACAAGATGGAGCGAACGCCCAACACGCTAGATGCGCACCGCCTGATCCATTGGGCGGGGATCGAAGGCAAGCAGAACGCGGCGGTCGACGCTTTGTTCCAGGCTTACTTCGTCGACGGCCGCGATATCGGCGATCACGAGGTTCTGGCCGATATCGCCGATGCGATCGGCCTTGATGCCGCGGTGATCCTGAAACTGCTGAACTCGGGTTCGGACCGTGAGGCCATAGCCGATCGGGATGCGCATTCGCGCAAGATGGGCGTGACCTCGGTCCCGACATTCATCGTCGCCAACCAGCACGCCGTTCCCGGTGCCCAACCGCCCGAATTGTGGGAAAAGGTGATCCGCGAAATCATGTCTCAGATCGAGGGCAGCTCGGCAGAATAGCACAGATTTCTGTGCGAATTTGCGACTGGTCCCGTCCGGCCCTGCGTGATAGCGCAGCCGGGCAAGGAGCCTCCGATGGAAAACCGAATGTCCCCCCCCGAATTCATCGCGCTGACCGCGATGATGTTCGCAACCATTGCCTTTTCCGTGGACGCAATGCTGCCCGCCCTCCCGGAAATCGGGCATGAGCTGAGCCCTGGCGAGATCAACCGTGCGCAGCTGATCCTGACCTCCTTCGTACTGGGCATGGGGGTCGGCACGTTCTTCACAGGCCCGCTCTCTGACACGTTCGGACGCAAGCCGGTGATCTTCGGCGGCGCGGTCATCTATATCGCGGCCTCTGCCGTGGCCTGGGCAAGCTCCTCGCTGGAACTGCTGCTGGCCGCGCGCATCGTGCAGGGCCTGGGCGCGGCCGGGCCGCGCGTGGTTGCGATGGCCGTGGTGCGCGACCTGTATTCCGGCCGGCAAATGGCGCGGATCGTCTCCATCGCCATGATGATCTTCACCATATTCCCGGCGATTGCCCCTCTCCTCGGGGCGGGGATCATTTCTCTGAGCAGCTGGCGCGGGATTTTCGCGGCCTTCATCCTGTTCTCCCTCATCTCCGTTCTCTGGATGAGTTTTCGCCTCCCGGAATCGCTGCCACCCGAGAACAGGCGGCCTTTCCGCCTTCCACTGCTGTGGGCTGCGCTTCGCGAGATGTTCACGCATCCTACCGTGCGTCTCTCGATCATCGTGCAGACGTTTTGCATGGGCGTGCTCTTCACCATGCTGACCATGGTGCAACCGGTCTATGACGTGATCTATGATCGGGCCGAAAGCTTTCCGGTCTGGTTCGGACTGATCGCCATCGTTTCGGGCTCGGCCAGCTTGCTCAACGCCGCGCTGGTGGTGCGGCTGGGAATGCGCCGGATGGTGACATGGACGCTATGCGCACAGATCGCCATCAGCGGCACGATGCTGACCCTGACCCTTCTGCCCGGCGGGGTGGGTTTTGGCCTGTTCCTGTTCTGGCAGGCCACGGTATTCTTCATGGCCGGGATGACACTTGGGAACCTCAACGCCATCGCGATGGAGCCGATGGGCCATATCGCCGGCATGGCGGCCTCGGTCATTGGTGCCGTGGCGACCGTACTGGCCGCGGCGATCGCAGCGCCGGTCGGTCTGTTGTTCGACGGCTCGCTGTTGCCGCTGACGGCGGGGATCTTCGTCATGGTCACGCTGGCCTTCGGCCTCATGCTGCATATGGGCCGGGTCGAGGAACGGCTGCCCGCCTGACCTGTCCCGCGCAGCCGGAATCGGCTAGGCTTTGCGCGACAGGGAGATCGGGACATGACCGACTATTACGATCTGGGACGGCACAGCTGCCCCATCACCACCTCCTCGCCCGAGGCGCAAACCTGGTTCGACCGCGGCCTGGTCTGGACCTACGGGTTCAACCACGAAGAGGCGGTGCGCTGTTTCCAGCGCGCGGCCGAGCACGATCCGGACTGCGCCATGGCGCACTGGGGCATCGCCTATGCCGGTGGCCCCAACTACAATATGCCTTGGGAGCTTTACGATGACAAAAGCCGGACCGAGGCGCTGGCCTTAGCCTATGATGCCACGCAGAAGGCGGTGCGCCTCGCCGATGGGTGCAGCCCCGCCGAACAGGCGCTGATACGGGCCCTGCCCGCCCGCTACCCGCAGCGTGACCCTGCCGAGGAAATGGAGCGCTGGAACCAAGATTTCGCCGAGGCGATGCGCGCGGCTTTCGCCCATGTTCCCGACCATCTCGACCTGCGCAGCGTCTATGTCGAATCCTTGATGAACCTCACGCCGTGGAAGATGTGGGACCTCTCCACCGGTCAGCCGGCCGCGGGCGCGGCCACGCTGGAAGCGCAGGAAGTTCTGGAACAGGCAATGTCCGAGGTTCCGGCCACGTGGGAGCACCCGGGCCTGCTGCATCTTTACGTGCATCTGATGGAGATGTCGCCAACGCCGGAAAAGGCGCTCAAGGCCGGCGATGTGTTGCGCACCCTGGTGCCGGATGCAGGGCATCTGGTGCATATGCCCACGCATATCGATGTGCTCTGCGGCCATTACCACGATGTCGTCCACTGGAACGAGCGCGCGGTTGCCGCCGACCTCAGATATTACGAGCGCGAAGGCGCCTTCAACATCTACACCGGCTATCGCCAGCACGATTACCATTTCGTCATATACGGCGCGCTTTTCATGGGCCAGATGGAACCGGCCCTGCGTGCCAACGAAGGGCTGCACGCCACCACGCCCGAGGAAATGCTGCGCATCGAAAGCCCACCCATGGCCGATTATTTCGAGGCTTTCATGGCGATGGAGCCACATATCCTGATCCGGTTCGGCCGATGGGAGGATTGCATCGCCCTAAAACTACCCCAGGATCGCGACCTGTTCCGAACCGTGACGGCCACTGTGCATTATGCCCGCGCACTGGGATATGCCGCGACGGGTCGGGTCGCAGAGGCGGAAATCGAGGAGGACGCCTTCTTGCAGGCCGCCGCGCGTGTGCCCGAAACGCGGTTGCTGCATAACAACCGTGTTGTCGACCTGCTCGAAATCGCCAAGGAAATGCTGCGCGGTGAAATCGAGTATCGGAAAGGCAACCATGACGCGGCCTTTGCGCATCTTCGCCGCTCGGTCTCTCTGGATGACAATCTTCCCTATGACGAGCCTTGGGGCTGGATGCAGCCCGCCCGCCACGCCTTGGGCGCGCTGCTCTTCGAACAGGGGCGCATTGACGAGGCCGAGGCCGTCTATCGCGAGGATCTGGGGCTCGGGGGCAAACTGCCGCGAGCCTGCGTGCATCCAGACAACGTCTGGAGCCTCAAGGGCCTGTACGACTGCCTCAAGGCACGTGGCGAAACGCAGGAGGCTCCGCTGATCAAACAGCGTCTCGACCTCGCGCTGGCACGGGCCGACCGACGAGTCGCGGCGTCATGTTTCTGCGCCCAGGCCGCCATGAAGGCCGCCGAATAGGGCCTATTCCCCGGCGGTTTCCTCGACCTGATCGGCCAGCGATTCCGCGCGCGCGGCCAGTTCTGCCAGCGTTTCGGTTACCGACGGCGGCACCACCGCCACCTCCACCCGCTCGGGTTCCGGTGCGGGCGCATTGCGCAGTTTCTCCAGCTCGGCCTCGCGCTCGGCCAGCCGGGCCTCGACCTCGCGGATCTTGTCCTCGACCGCCGCCGTCTTGTCGGCCAGCATCAACCCGGCCATCAGCAACATGCGGCCCTCGGGCATCCGCCCGATCTGGTCCGAGAGAACCTGCGCCTCGTCATCAAGCATCTTGGCCGCAGAATGCAGGTAGGACTCCTCGCCTTCCTGACAGGACACTTCGAATGGGCGGCCGCCGATATGGATCGTCACTTCGGGCATTATTCATCCTCTCCTTCGGCCAGGTTAGCTTGCGCCAGGAGCGGCCCCAGCCGGCTGAGCACTGCATGGGCCTCGGCCGCGTCAGTTGCGCGGGCAGCGCGCATCGCCTCCAGCTCGGCCAGCATCGCCTGGTTGAGAAGCGCGGGATCGCCAAGCTGATCCTGCGCCGTGGCGCGCAACTCCGACAAGGCCTTGGTCAGTTGTTCGTTGGATTTCCGCAGCCGTTGCAGATCACCGTCGAGACGGCCCATCGCCTCCCCGTGGCTCACGCGCTCGGCACGCAACATGTCAAGCTCTGCCGAGAGATCGGCGAGACGTTCGCTTTCGGCCAGTTCGCCCTTGAGCGCTGCGTTCTCGGCGCGCAGGCTTTCGACCTGTTCGGCCTCGGCGGCCAGCGTCGTCAACCGTTCGATCTCGGAGCGCAGCGGCTCGGGGTCCTCGGTTGCCTCGATCTGGGCCTTGAGCGCATCGATCTCGGCAGTCAGCATCTCGGTCTGATCGTTCTGCTGCAGCGCCTCGATTTCCTCTGTAAGACGCGCTCGGGCGGTTTCCGCCTCGAGCAGCTTCTGCGTAACCTCGGCCAGTTCCGCTTTCAGCGCCTCCAACTCCGTATTGTCGGCAAGCTGCGCCTTCAATTCCTCGATCTCGGCCTTGAGGGCCTCTGCTTCCTCGCCGCTGCCGCCCTCACCCTTGAGAGCCTCGATCTCTTCGGCATGCCGCGCCTTGAGGGCCTTGAGCCGCTCTTCGAGCTGGGCGTTGGCCATCTTCTCTTCTTCCAGCGCCTCCGCCAGGGCCGCGTGGCCTGGGCCATCCTCGGCCTCGCCGACCGGTGCCGCCACGGGTTCGGGGGCGGCGGGTCGCTCGGACAGGATGGCAACCCCTGCCCCGATGCGTTCCATCGCCGCCGTAATGCGCCGCTGAAGTTCCTCGATCTCGCTCATCGCCCCTCGCCTTGTCTCGAACAGGTTCTTGTTCCGTCGGGTCTTAGGTGCCCTCATCCGAATCGGATTTGGGTCCGGACAGGCTTAGTCTACCCAAACGGCTCGGAAAATACCCCCCCGTTGAGTTTCAAGGGCTTGGAACCCGTCCTTGACGCGCAGCGCGGACTGCCGCCCGGTTCCACTTGCACTTTGGGGCTTGAGTGGTATTCAGCCCCGCAAACCGCCATACAATCAAAGGATCGAGCCCCGTGGACCTGACCGCTCTGCGCAAAGCAAACCCCGATCACTGGGCCAAGGCCTCGGCCATCCGCGCCCTCGCCCTCGACGCCGTCGCCGCGGCGAATTCCGGCCATTCCGGCATGCCGATGGGCATGGCCGACGTGGCGACTGTGCTCTACGAAAAGCACCTCAAATTCGACGCGAAACACCCCACCTGGCCCGACCGCGACCGGTTCATCCTGTCCGCGGGCCACGGCTCGATGCTGCTCTACTCGCTCCTCTACCTTGTCGGAGACGCCGAGATCACGCTGGAGGAGGTCAAGAATTTCCGCCAGTTGGGCGCCCGCACCGCCGGCCACCCGGAAAACTTCCTTGCGACGGCGATCGAGACCACGACCGGCCCGCTGGGCCAGGGCATTTCCAACGCCGTGGGCTTTGCCATGGCCGAAGAGATCCAGCGCGCCCATTATGGCAAGAAGATTGTCGACCACTATACCTATGTCATTGCCGGCGACGGTTGCCTGATGGAGGGCGTCAGCCAGGAGGCGATCACGCTCGCCGGGCGGCATGAGCTGTCCAAGCTCATCGTCTTCTGGGACAACAACAACATAACCATCGATGGCACGGTGGATATCGCCGACCGCACGGACCAGCCCATGCGCTTCAAGTCCGCGGGATGGGAGGTGATCGAGATCGACGGTCACGACCCGCAGGCCATCGACGAGGCGATCACTGCGGCCAAGAAATCCTCCAAGCCGACGATGATTGCCTGCAAGACGCACATCGCGCTGGGTCACGCCGCACAGGACACCTCCAAGGGGCACGGCGCGCTGACCGACATGGAGCAACTCAAGGCCGCCAAGCAGGCTTATGGCTGGGAATATGGGCCTTTCGAGGTGCCCGCAGATGTCAAATCCGCCTGGGAAGAGATCGGCAACCGTGGGGCATCCGAGCGCGAGGCCTGGGAAGGCCGTTTCGCGCAGCTTTCGGGCCGCAAGCAGGACGAGTTCAACCGCGCCCAAGCGGGCGAGGCACCCAAGAAACTGGTCAGCACCATCCGCGCGCTGAAAAAGCAGATGTCGGAAAGCCAGCCGAAACTCGCCACCCGCGCGGCGTCGGAAAAGGTGCTGGAAGTGGTCAACCCGATCATGTCCGAAACCGTCGGCGGCTCGGCCGATCTGACAGGTTCGAACAACACCAAGACCGGCGATCTGGGTGTGTTCCTTCCCGAAAACCGCAAGGGCCGGTATATCCATTTCGGCATCCGCGAGCATGGCATGGCCGCCGCGATGAACGGCATGGCGTTGCATGGCGGCATCCGTCCCTATGGCGGCACCTTCATGTGCTTCACCGACTATGCTCGCCCCGCTATGCGGCTGGCGGCGCTGATGCAGGTACCGACCGTTTTCGTCATGACCCATGACTCCATCGGCCTGGGCGAGGATGGACCAACCCACCAGCCCGTGGAGCATCTGGCGATCAGCCGCGCGACGCCAAACACCTATGTCTTCCGTCCCGCCGACGCGATCGAGACCGCAGAGGCATGGGAAATGGCCCTGACGTTCCAGAAAAGCCCCTCGGTCCTGTCCCTTACCCGCCAGGGGCTGCCGACAGTGCGCACGCAGCACAAGACCAAGAACCTTTCGGCGCAAGGCGCCTATGTGCTGGCCGAGGCATCGGCCAAGCGCGAGGCGATCCTGATCGCCACCGGCTCCGAGGTCGCCATCGCGTTGGACGCTAAGGAAAAGCTCGAGGCACAGGGCATCGGCGTCCGCGTCGTCTCCATGCCCTGCATGGAACTGTTCGCGCAGCAGGACGAGAGCTATCGCAAGCGCGTTCTGCCCGCCGGGCCGGTGCGCGTCGGCATCGAGGCGGCCGTGCGTGACGGCGGCTGGGATCGCTGGCTGCTGGGCGAGCGCGGGCGCGAAGCCAAGGCCGCGTTCATCGGCATGGACCGCTTCGGCGCCTCGGCCCCGGCCGAGGATCTCTTCGAGCATTTCGGCATCACCGCCGACGAGGTGGTGGACAAGGTCAAGGCCCTGCTGGGCTGATCCTCAGAACTGTCATTCTGTTCAAGGGGCGTCCTCGGGGCGCCCCTATTTCGTTGGAGACCTCGCGACGAAACGACGCCGAGTGTTTTTGTCGGGATTGACTTCCAAAGGAGTTGGGACGATATGTTGACCGACCGAACTCGGGAGTCGCGTACCGATGATCATCTGCAGTTGCCAGCGCATCAGCGACAAGGACATCCACGCCGCCATCGACTGGATGCGCGCGTCTGACCCCTCCACCATCGTCACGCCGGGCAAGATCTATCACGCTCTCGGCAAGGCCCCCGACTGCGGCGGCTGCATAAAGCTCTTCGTTGCAACCATGCGCGAAAACGATAACTTGGAAGTACCCCCGATCCTGCGGGGTTTGAAACCGAGACGACAGCGAAAGGAGCGCAAACATGAAGGGCGACGAGAAGGTCATCGAGTATCTCAACAAGGCACTCCGCGCTGAACTGACCGCGATCAACCAGTACTGGCTGCATTATCGCCTGCAAAAGGACTGGGGATACGGCAAGCTCGCCGCCAAGCTGCGCGAGGAGTCGATCGAGGAGATGCACCACGCCGACAAGCTGATCGACCGGATCATCTTTCTCGAAGGGCACCCGAATCTCCAGACGCTCGATCCGCTGCGGATCGGCGAGAATGTACGGGAAACGCTGACCAGCGATCTTGCGGCCGAAAAAGAGGCCGTGGCGATGTATACCGAGGCGCGTGAATACTGCCTGAGCGTCAAGGATTACGGCACCGCCAAGCTGTTCGAGGAACTGATCGTCGACGAGGAAGGCCATACCGACTTCCTCGAAACGCAGATCGAGCTACACGATACGATCGGAGCGCAGAATTACGGGTTGCTCAATGCTGACTCGGCCGACAAGGCCGACGACGACTGACCTGCGCCGGGGATCAGACAAAGACGACGACCGACTGCATTCCCTCGACAACCAGGTCCCCATCAGTGTTCCACATCCGCATGACCTGGCTGCTGTACCCCTCGTGTGCAGCCGTCAGGTCCGTTTCGACCATCCACCAGCCGTCTCGCGTTCCAGATCGCGGTTTCAGGAAATTGCAGATCCACGTCATCGAGGAGTTCGGCCCCGGTTTCGTGAACATCGGAAAGACTGCCGGTGGCAACAGGTCGGCAATGGCGATCAACCCCTCGGCCCTCTCCCACATCTCGGGTGCCCGGTGTCGGGCCCAAACGCGCGCATAGCCGCGCGACGCCCCTGAAAACGGCACCGCGCCCTCGATCAGCCGGATCTCGAAATTGTCGAAAAAGGCCACCGGGGCACGGCGTTCCGCGTCGAAGAAGGGCGCGGTGTCCTCGGGCGCGGGGGACGGCATGGCCGGGCATTCCTGCGAGACATGGCTGTCCTGAGCCGCTCCGAAGGAAAAGGTACCCTGCGCCGCGACCTTGCCGGCGATCTCGGCGCGGGTGTTGACGGTGGTCACGTTTCGCCCCTGACGCAAGACCTCGGAGCGGACGAGTGGCGCTTCGCTCACCGGGCCGGTGAAGTTCACAAGTGCCGACCGCAAGGGTGGAAAGCCCTCCTGCCTGTCCAGTGCCGCGTTCAGCAAGAGCGCCGCAGTAAACCCGCCATAGGCCGTGCGACCCTGCGTCCAGCCGGGCGGAACCGTATAGCGCAGACCGCAGTTTTCGCGCGTGGCACTCTTCAGGACATCATCAAGGCTCTGATCGGTCATGGGGTTCCCTTCCGGCGTCTGCGGCGCACCCTACCGGGCCAGCGTATCCTTGCCAGTCTGACCCTGCGTCAGAGTCAGTGCGCAGCGCCGCCGCCGGTAAACCGGGCCACGACCGGTTCAATGACCTTGGTCGCCACGGGAATGAGCAGAAAGCCGAGAGCCAGCCCGAAGATTCCGTCCATCGTCGCCTTCGCGATCCACTCCACGACACCGGTCCATTGCGCGGGAGCAGCGTGGCCGACCGCATAGGCCCAATCATGGATGTGATGTCCGAGCCAACCGAAACCCAGCACCTCGAGTCCGTGAATGATGATGGATCCGCCGACCCAGAGCATCGCCGCCGTGCCGACGATGGTCAGCAGTTTCATGAAGCCCGGCATGGCCTTGACGAGCCATCGTCCCAAGGCCCGCGTCAGACCGAGGCGCCCGTTCTCCGCGGCGAACAGGCCGAGGTCATCGGCCTTCACGATCACAGCGACCGATCCATAGACCGCCACCGTGATCAACACGCCGACCAGCGCGAGCGTCGCCGCCTCCATCCAGAAATTGCTTTCGGGAATGGCGGCAAGTGCAATCGTCATGATCTCGGCCGAGAGGATGAAATCGGTCTTGATCGCACCGGCAGCCTTGCGCTCTTCCAGATGCGCGGGGTCGCCCGGAACATCCTCGGGGAAAACCGCGTGGTCGTCGTGCGGGACAAGCACGTGATAGATCTTCTCGGCGCCCTCGAAGCACAGGTAAGCCCCGCCCAGCATCAAGAGCGGCGCAATGGCCCAGGGCGCGAAATTGGTGAGAAGCAGCCCGATCGGCAAGAGGTAGAGCAGCTTGTTCTTGAGCGATCCCTTGGCGATGCGCCAGATGATCGGCAATTCGCGCGCGGCCTCGAATCCGTGGACGTATTTCGGAGTCACCGCCGCGTCGTCGATCACGGCACCGGCGGCCTTGGACCCGGCCTTGAGCGCCTGGCTCGCCACGTCATCGACCGAGGCCGCCGCCACTTTCGCGATGCCCGCCACATCGTCGAGCAGGGCAATCAATCCGCTCATAATCTTGCACCTTCCGCCTGCCGATCGACAGCACAGAGCAGGCGGCCCGGCGGGCCGCGCACGCGCCGTCAGCTTTGTGCCCCAAGTTACCCGCGCCGTCCCTGGACGCAAGCGTTTCCCGGAAATCGAGGAACATGGAGCACAGGGGCGGACGTTGAGTCCGCAGGCAGACCAAACGACGAAAGGACATTCCCCATGTCGAGACTTCTTCTGCGCCTCACCCTCTCCACCGTCGCGCTTTCGGCTGCAGCCGGAGCCGGCAGCGCCCAGACATCCTGCGGCACAAGCTATGAGATCCGTCCCGGCGACACGCTCTACCGCGTCTCCCAGCGCTGCGAGGTCGGGCTCACCCGCATCATGTCGCTGAACCCGAACATCGATCCGCGCAGTCTTTCGGTCGGGCAGGATATCCGGCTGACCGCGGGCGGCAGCGGCACCGGCACCGGCGATACCGGCAGCGACGGCACGCCCTCCGGTGAAACCTATCGCGTCAGCGAAGGCGATACCCTCTATTCCATCGCCCAAGCGGCCGGTGTCACGCTGTTCGAACTGCTCAACGAGAATGATGACGTGAACCCGGCTGCCCTTGCAATCGGGGAGCTGCTGGATATCCCGGACGCGGGCAGCACCACGGCGGCCATCGACATCTCACCGCAGAGCGGGCCTCCGGGCAGCGAAATCGCACTCGATGCGCGCAACCTGCGACCCGATGATTTCGTGACGATCGGCGTTGGGCGTGCTGCCTCGGAATGGCGTGCGGTCGATACCGCGCAGGTGGCCGAGGACGGCGATTTGAGCACGCGCGTCTGGGTACCCGACTGGGCCGATCCGGGGGCGCGGCTGATCTTCGTCGTCGATACCGACCGCGGCCTCACCCTGAAATCCGACCGGTTCTCGGTCGTCGCCCCCCGCGACGACGCCCCCGACGAGGATCGGATCACTCTTGAAGGGCGCGTCGGGTCAGGGGCCGAATGTGCAACGCTGACCACGTCCGACGGCGATGTCTGGTCGCTCACCAGCGGCGGGCGCAGCTTCACGCCAGGCGAACGGATAAGGGTTTCGGGACAGTCTGTCGAAAGCTCCTTCTGCCAGCAAGGCGTCGGAACGGTCGAGGTGACCTCGCTTTCAGAGATCGGCGGCGCCGATAGGAACAGGAATGCAGACCGCATGACTCTCGAAGGTCGAGTGCGCCAGGGGGTCGAGTGCATGGTGCTGGAAACGCGTGACGGCGATATCTGGTCGCTTACCAGCGACGATGTCCGCTTCACCGCCGGCGAATATGTCGAAGTCTCCGGCCAACGGGCCGACATGTCCTTTTGCCAGCAGGGCGTTGGCACGCTGAGCGTGGCCTCGATCGAGGAGGTTTCGCCCGGCTGAAGCCCCGGCCTCCTGCCCCTTCCGTCAAGCCAAGGCGGAAGGGGGCGTTAGCGCAACCGGTTGCGCGAACATCCGGGTTTGCGCTAACACTCTCAAAATGCGTCGCTTTTTCGCTTTCTGCCAGCGTGCCGCAGGTCTATACGAACGCCGATATCACTGTCTTCGGAGTTCCCCTCATGTCCATCAAGGTTGGCATCAACGGTTTTGGCCGGATCGGCCGTTGCACCCTGTCCCATATCGCGGCCTCCGGGCGGGAAGATATCGAGGTGATCAAGGTGAACGCGACCGGCCCGCTGGAGACCGCCGCCCACCTGCTCAAGTACGACAGTGTCCACGGCCGCTTTCCGGGCCAGGTGACCATCGGCGACGGCACGATGAACCTCGGCCGGGGCGACATGCAGATGTTCTCGACCTATGACATGAACGAGTTGGACTGGGATGGCTGCGACGTCGTTCTGGAATGCACCGGCAAGTTCAACGACGGCCTCAAGGCCCGAACGCACCTGGATCGCGGCGCAAAGAAGGTCTTGCTCTCCGCTCCTGGCAAGAACGTGGACAAGACAATCGTCTTCGGCGTTAACGATGACCAGTTGACCGCCGAGGACCGGATGATTTCCAACGGCTCCTGCACGACGAACTGCCTGGCCCCGATGGCCAAGGTCCTGGATGAGGCGTTCGGGATCGAACACGGGCTGATGACCACGATTCACGCCTATACCGGCGATCAGCCGACGCTCGACCGCCGGCACAGCGACCTTTACCGCGCGCGTGCCGCGGCGATGGCCATCATCCCCACCACGACCGGTGCCGCCAAGGCCCTGGGGGAGGTTCTGCCCCGGCTCAAGGGACGGCTCGACGGCTCGGCCATGCGGGTGCCGACGCCCAATGTCTCGGCCGTCGACCTGACCTTCCGCGCGGCGCGCGACGTGACCGTCGAAGAGGTTAATGCCGTTATGAAAAAGGCTTCCGAGGGAGAGATGAATGGGGTGTTGGGGTATGAGCCGGCGCCGCTGGTCTCGGTGGACTTCAACCACACCTCGGAGAGCGCGATCTTCGCGCCCGACCAGACCCGCGTGGTCGAGAACCGCATGGTCCGCGTGCTGGGCTGGTACGACAACGAATGGGGCTTCTCGGTGCGCATGGCGGATGTGGCCGTGGCCATGGGCCGGCTGGGCTGACCCCACCCAAGCCCTTGAAATAAAACGCCCGTTCAGGTTATCTGGGCGGGCGCAATCATTCGGGGACAGGCCATGACCAACAAGATCGCCCTCTGGCTGGGTGTCCTCCTCGTGGCGGCGCTTCTGGTCGATGTCTTGGTCTTCGGAGCCGAGCACCTGCTGTTTCTCGGCAAGGAACTGTTCGACCTGGTGGAATGGATGGCCTTCTGGCGCTGAGCCGGATGTACAGGAGAAATCCGGCCTTTGTTCCGTTTTGTACAGGGCTCAGAGGGTCGATTGACCGTTTTGTACAAACCCGGAACCGGGCGGGACGCCGCGCCCGGCACCGCGCCCGGCCCCGTCAATCCCGGTGCGCACCCAGCCGTTCGATCAGCGCGGTGTTGACCGGCGGGGTCACGAATTTCGACACGTCGCCATGCAGCCGCGCGATCTCCTTGACCAGTTTCGAGGCGATCGCCTGGTGGCGCGCCTCGGCCATGAGAAAGACGGTCTCGATGGAATCGTCGAGCGCACGGTTCATGCCGACCATCTGGAACTCGTATTCGAAATCGGCGACCGCGCGCAGGCCGCGCACGATGATCTGCGCGCCCACGTCATGGGCGCAGTCGATCAGCAGGTTCTCGAAGGGATGGGCGACGATCTCGGTCCCGGTCTGCTCGGACAGCGAAGCGCATTCCTGCTCGATCATCGAGACCCGCTCCTCGAGCGAGAAGAGAGGCCCCTTGTCGCGGTTGATCGCGACCCCGATCACCAGCTTGTCCACCAGCGCCGAGGCCCGGCGGATGATGTCGATATGTCCCAGGGTGATGGGATCGAACGTCCCCGGATACAAACCCACCCGCATGGCAGCCTCCTGCGCAACAATGTTTCTGCGTTAGCAAACATATTCGCACGGCGGGCGCAAGGGTGGTGGGGGTTGAAGAGGTGGTTGGGTTGGGAGGGTGTTGCGGATGGGAGGGTGTTGCGGATGGGAGGAAGGGTGTCGCGCTGCAAGTGACAGCATCGAGTCCACTTTGACTTGCACTCCAACATTGGTAAAAGTCTATTTTCAGCTTAGCTTGGAAACCGCAAGATTGCGTCAAGTTTTGACACGCTTTTTGGGTCCTCAAACATCCAAGATCGGAAGCACAGAGCAGCCTCTGAGGGGATTTTCATGGAGTTCATCACTCACTTTTTTCAGGCATTAAAATCACCAAGAACGGCACTGGTGTTGGTGTTGTTTACTGGTGCACTCTTGTTTGTCCCACTTGACCAGTTGGGACTAGAACAGCCCCAGTTTACTACCGAATACCAGACCCAAATCTTGCTGGTGTTCCTGTTGGCCTCGGCAATCCTCATCTTGGAGATACTAACTTGGACGGCTTTGAAATTTCGTGCACCCTTCCAAAAACGCGCAAGAAAGAAAGCTTATAAAAAGGCTATTGAAAAGACATTTTATTCTTTGAACCTTGACGAACTTTGCGTGCTTTGGGCAATGACCCAAAATGGCACGAAATCTATCAAGGGTGACTACAACAACCATGTAATGGTCTCACTCAGACAAAAGAATGCCCTAGGCTTGATACCAGGTGTTCAGAACCTAAACGAAGCGCACCACTACATGCCCGACGCTCTTTATGACCTTGTGGCGAAGCATGGTTACGAGCGCATGCCGAAAGATTTTAGGGAATCTGTACGGTTTGAGGATGAGGTCCGAGAGATTGTACACCGATCTACAGATTGGCGCACCTGGAGCTAACTGTGTTCTGCTTGCTAGCTTCGTCGCAACCTTTGCGAAAGTCAATTGGTTCGAAATGCAAGCTAGGAACGAAATATAACGAGCGGAACCACCCAACCTTGACGCCCCCGTGACAGGGCCGTGACGGCCTCAACGTCTCTAGGGCGGCGCGTCGGTGAAATCACCGAAGGCAACGACTCGCACAATGTCTTTTCCAGTAGCACAGAAACGCGCGCCTTGAGGATAAGATCGTCCAGGACGACGCGCTCCTGTGCTATGGGATCGGGCCGTTTGGGATTTACCCGGAGACCGGCGCGATAGGTTTGCCGTGACAGTGGCATGGGGGCCCGGTTCGTGTATTCTGCGGTCAGGACAGCTGCGGGGGCATCGCGACGTGACGCATTGGCATAAACCGGCGGAGAATTTCGTGCGCCTCGGAACCTCGCTCGAGACCGAGTTCCATCGGCTTGACAGCACGCTCACCCCGGCCGGGCAGTTCTTTGTCTGCAATGCCGGCGACAGCGTGGCGGTCGATCCGGCGCTTTATCGGTTGAAGATCAAGGGGGATGCGGTCGAGCGGGTCGTCACGCTGGGCCTGAAGGACCTGGAGGCCCTGCCGCAGCACACGGTCCCCGCCTTCCTGGAATGCGCGGGCAACCAGCGGACCCTGTTCGAGAAGGTCGACGGCATCTCGATCTCGCGCGACAGCCAGGGCGATGACGTGAAGTGGACGCTTGGCGGTGTCGGGATGGCCGAGTGGTCGGGGCCCCGGTTGTCGGACGTGCTGGATCTGGCGGGGGTGCGGCCCGAGGCGGAATGGGTCGCGCCGATGGGGCTGGACGTGCTGAACCCCGAATGCGACATCGAGATCCCGATGCCGATCGACAAGGCGCTGGCGCCCGATACGCTGGTCGGGCTGCGAATGAACGGCGAGGCCCTGCCCGTCGATCACGGCGCCCCGGCCCGGATGATCGTGCCCGGCTGGGTCGGCACCTACTGGGTCAAGTGGGTCGGATGGATCACCGTCTCGGCGCGCGAGATCCGGAACTACCGGACCGACGAATATTACGTGCTCGACGGCGAGACGGTCACCGAGCAGAACATCAAGTCGTCGCTCTGCCTGCCCTTTCCGGCGCGCCTGACGCGCGGCCGGCATCGCATCGCGGGTTTCGCCCGAAGCCCCGGTCACCCGGTCGAACGCGTCGAATGGTCCGTCGATGGCGGGCCGTGGTCCGAGGCGGAGCTTCTTTCCGAAGCGACCCGGTGGGGATGGGTGCGCTTCGCCTTCGACTGGACGGCCGAGCCTGGGGCGCACAGGATCCGCACGCGCGCCCGGGACGCGGCGGGGCGGACCCAGCCGGACAGGGTCGAGATGAATCCCGGCAGCCTGCTCTACAACGCGGTCATCCCGCACCCGGTCACGGTGGACTGACCGGGCGGGGCCTTTTGCGGGTCGGCTTGCCGGCCAGCCGACCGGATCAGTCGGGATGAATGTCCCGCGGCGTGCATCCGGCATCGAGGACCACGGCGAGCCAGTTCACGTCGGCGGTGCGCCCATTCGCGGCGAGCCATTTCTCTTGCAGGCGATAGGCCGGGAGTTCCTGCGCAGCCGGGCAGTACCAGTGATGGGGAGCCTGTCTGTGGTGGACGAGTTCGTGGAGCAGAACGCTCACATCCTCGGGGTCGTCGGGAGACCAGGGGCGAACGAGCAGGATTTCGGACCGGTCCGGGTCGTAGATACCACGAAGCCTTCCACGCTGGAAACTTGCCGTGCCGGCCTGTCTTGCCGCGGCTTGCCAGGGGCTTACGAGCCGGATGCGCGGCAAGGCATCGCGCCGCGGCGCGATCTGCTGAGTATCGAGCCAGTCTTCGAGGAGGGACAGGAGTGTGGGCATGTCCGTGGCGTCTCGCCATTCGGTCGCACTCTCGGGGGGTAGCGGGGTGTCGGCGGGCTGAGCTGGGAGACACAAGAGGATGAAGGCCGCGGCGAGTGCCGCGACAGGATGGGTACGGGGCATGGCGCCCTCCGGTGTGATTTTGAGATTTGGCGTCCCGATGTTACGATGACCTGGCGACAGCTCCGAATGATCGCTTTTCAAGCACACCTGAGTTCAGTTCAGGAGGAGAGATGGCACGCAAGCTTCCGCCCTTTGCCGCCGTTCGGGCGTTCGAGGCGACCGCGCGGCACATGTCGGTCAAGGCCGCGGCAGACGAGCTTTGCCTCACGGCTTCGGCGGTCAGCCACCAGATCAAGTCCCTGGAGGAGTTTCTGGATACCCGGCTGTTCGAACGGTCGGGCAACCGGATCGCCCTGACGCTTACGGGAGAGACCTATGCCGGAAAACTGACCTATTTGCTGGACGGCATGCTGGAGGAGACGGAAGCGGTGCGGGGAGCCCGGCCCGTTCTCAGAGTTCTGTCGACGCCGGGATTTGCCGCACGCTGGCTGGTGCCGCGCCTGCCGGGTTTCGGCTTCGCACAGGATATTCGGTTGCGCGTATCGAACGGCGCCCCGTCACTCGATTTCGCAACGAACGACGCGGACGTGGTCATACAGTGGTCGGACCGCCCCATGCCGGGACTGTTGGTCGAGCCGTTGATGGCCTCTGCGCGCTATCCCGTCATCTCGCCCGCCCTGAAGCTGCGCGAGGGTGTGGAGCGGCCCGAGGATCTCTTGCGTCTGACCCTTTTCTACGACGAAACCAACGATGCCTGGCCTGACTGGTTCGCCGAAGCGGGGCTTGCTGATGCCAGCCTGCCGCCGGGGCCGACCTATCCGAACTGCGAATTGTCCACCACGATGGTCGAGCAGCACCAGGGCGTTTCGCTTGCCTATGACGCCGTGGTGCGCGGAACGCTGGCCTCGGGCCGCCTTGTCCGCCTGTTCGACATCTCGACGCGCCCCGTGTCGATCTATGCGGTTGCCTGCCCGGCCTCTCGCGCTGACGATCCGCAGATCGCCGCATTCAGGAGCTGGCTGCGCGCCGAGGCGGATGCAGAGGGTGTGCTGCCTTCGGATTATCGTCCGGCGGCGGAGTGACTATTCGCGGCGCGATCAGAACCCCTTGATCATCCCCTCGAGCGCGTCCTTTTCCATCGCAAGCTCGGTCAGCTGCGCCTTGACCGCGTCGCCGAGGGTGACGATGCCGACAAGCTGCCCCTCCTCGACCACGGGCATGTGGCGAAAGCGGCCTTCGGTCATGCGGGTCAGCACCTCTTCGACCTTCATCTGGCGGGTGCAGGTGACGAGGTCTCGGGTCATGTATTCGCTGACGGGCTTGTTCAGGCAGGCACCGCCGCTGGCGGCAAGCTCGCGCACGATGTCGCGTTCGGAGAGGATGCCCGTGGCGCTTTTGCCGTCGTCGTCGGAGATCACCACGGTCCCGATCCGCTTCTCGGCCAGCAGGCTGGCCGCCTCGGCAACGGTGGCCGAGGAGGCGACCGTGACCACGCCACCGGCAGCCTTGGATTTGAGAATGGCCTGGACGAGCATGTGCGATCCTCCGCAAGAATGGTTCTCATTACAAAGCGTTGCCGCAATGGGGCCTTCTGTCAAGCCGGAGCCTCGAGCCGGGCGACCTCCTCGCGGATGCCTTCGCTGAGCAGTGCGGCCAGCCGGTTGAGCCGCTCGCTGCGCTGGTCGCCCTGGTGGCGCACGAGGAAGAAGCTGCGGGTCAGGCTGATCTGGTCCGGCAGAACCTTTTCCAGCCGGCGGTCGAAGGACATGATGAAATCATGCACGATGGCCAGCGCGGTGGATTGCGAGACGAGATGGCGTTGCACCGCGACGGAGTTCGAGGCCAGCTGCACCCGGTCGATGCCGAGATCCGCGAGGTAGTCGAGTTCGCGGTCGAAGATCATGTCGGGGATGTAGCCGATCAGCGTGTGCCTCTGGAGGTCGGCGATCGAGGTGATCTCGGGGTGTTTGCGCAGGTAGCGCCGGGTGGCGACGAGGGAGAGACCATAATCGCAGATCTTCTGCACCAGCAGGCGCCCGGCGGTGGGCGGGCTGACGGTGATGGCGATATCGGCCTCGCGGCGCGAGAGGTTGATGACGCGTGGCAGGGCAAGGATCTGGATGTCGAGATCGGGGTTCTCGGCCCCGATCCTGGCCACGACCTGTGGCAGGACGAAATTGGCGCAGCCGTCGGGGGCGCCGATGCGGATGGTGCCCGCCAGCGTCTCGGCCGGGCCGGACATCGCCTCGGCCGCGGCGCGCATCGCCTCCTCGGCCTGCTCGCCATGCGCCAGCAGGCGCTCTCCGGCGGCGGTCAGGGTGTAGCCCTGCGGCGACTTGACGAAGAGTGGCGCGCCGAGCGACGCCTCGAGCCGGGAGATGCGGCGGCCCACCGTGGCGGGATCGAGCTTGAGCAGGCGGCCGGCACCCGACAGGCTTTCCTCGCGCGCGACGGACAGGAATACGCGCATGTCGTCCCAGTTCGGATCCATTTTCCCCCAACCCCTTCTTTCCTGCAAAACCCCTTTGGAACATTGCCTCTGTTCAGGGGATTTTTGCAAGCCTATCCTCCCCCGCGACATATGCAGGAGGAATTCGGATGCAGGAACTGACGCATTACATCAACGGCGAGCATGTCACGGGCAGCTCGGGCCGGTTCTCGGATGTCTTCAACCCCGCCACGGGCGAGGTGCAGGCGCGCTGCCCGCTGGCCTCGTCCGAGGAGATGGACAAGGCGGTCGCGGCCGCCGCCGCCGCACAGCCCGCCTGGGGGGCGACCAACCCGCAGCGCCGCGCGCGCGTTCTGATGAAGTTCGTCGATCTTCTGAACCGCGACATGCAGAAGCTGGCCGAGGCGCTGAGCCGCGAGCACGGCAAGACCGTGCCGGACGCCAAGGGCGACGTGCAGCGCGGGCTGGAAGTGGTCGAGTACTGCATCGGCGCGCCCCAGATGCTGAAGGGCGAGTTCACCGACAGCGCGGGCCCCGGCATCGACATGTATTCGATGCGCCAGCCGCTGGGCGTCACGGCGGGCATCACGCCCTTCAACTTCCCCGCCATGATCCCGATGTGGATGTTCGCGCCCGCCATCGCCTGCGGCAACGCCTTCATCCTCAAGCCGTCCGAGCGTGACCCGTCCGTGCCGCTGATGCTGGCCGAGCTGATGGAAGAGGCCGGGCTGCCCAAGGGCATCCTGCAGGTCGTCAACGGCGACAAGGAGGCGGTGGACGCGATCCTCGACCATCCGGTGATCCAGTCGATCGGCTTCGTGGGCTCGACCCCCATCGCCGAGTATATCTACGGGCGCGGATGCTCGAACGGCAAGCGCGTGCAGTGTTTCGGTGGCGCCAAGAACCACATGATCGTGATGCCCGATGCCGACATGGACCAGGCCGCCGACGCGCTGGTCGGTGCGGGATACGGTGCGGCCGGCGAACGCTGCATGGCCATTTCGGTCGCGGTGCCGGTGGGCGACGAGACCGCCGACCGCCTGATCGAGAAGCTGGTGCCGCGCATCGAGAAGCTGAAGGTCGGCCCCTATACCGCGGGCGACGACGTGGATTACGGCCCGGTCGTGACGGCGGCCGCCAAGGAGAACATCCTGCGGCTGGTGGAGTCGGGCGTGGAACAGGGCGCCAAGCTGGTCGTGGATGGCCGCGACTTCTCGCTGCAAGGCTACGAGGACGGGTTCTTTGTCGGCGCGCATCTCTTCGACCACGTGACGCCGGAGATGGACATCTACAAGAAGGAGATCTTCGGTCCCGTCCTGTCCACCGTGCGCGCGGGATCCTACGAGGAGGCGCTGAAGCTGGCGATGGATCACGAATACGGCAACGGCACCGCGATCTTTACCCGCGACGGCGACACGGCGCGCGATTTCGCCAACCGGATCAATATCGGCATGGTGGGCATCAACGTGCCGATCCCGGTTCCGCTGGCCTATCACACCTTTGGCGGGTGGAAGAAATCGGCCTTCGGCGACCTGAACCAACACGGGCCGGACGCGTTCAAGTTCTACACCCGAACCAAGACCATCACCTCGCGCTGGCCGAGCGGTTTGAAGGAAGGCGGCGAGTTCCACTTCAAGGCGATGGACTGACGCGCCTTGCCAAGATCGAGGACCCGGCGGGGGACATTGCCCTCTCGCCGGGTCCGGCCACGACAAGCCGACGCACGAGGACCATCGAATTGACCATCTCCGTCCGGATCCTGCCCGAACTGTCGCTGGTCTATATCCGCTATTCCGGGCTGGCGCTGGTTCAGGAGGGGACGGATGCGTTTGCCGCCTATCTCCGGCACCCGGATTTTCGTCCCGGACAGCGACAGCTTGTCGATCTCAGCGAGGTGACCGAGGTAGAGCGCGACTTTCCGCGTCTTTTCCGGTTGCAGGCGGAAAAGGCTGCGGCCTTCATGGGACAGCAACATCCGGTCATGCTGGTCTATCTCGCGCCGAACGAGATCAGCCTAGGCATGGCGCAGCTGATCGAGCGCTCCTGGCAGGGGCTGGACGGCGTATTGGTCCGGGTCGCCACCAATCTGCGCGACGCGACCGATATCCTGGGCCTGCGGGCGGACGTGCTGGAGGAAAGCCTTGCGCGGGGCGCCTGACGGGCCGACAATTCCCGGGGCGGTCGTGTCAGGCTGATACGGGACCGGCGGCAGGGAGGAAAGCACGATGTGGCCCGATGACAGGCTGACCCGGCTTCTGGGGATCGAACATCCGATTATCCAGGCCCCGATGGCGGGGACGACGACGCCCGCGCTGGTCGCGGCCGTGGCCAATGCCGGCGGGCTTGGCAGCCACGGTTGTGCGGCGCTCTCGCCCGAGGCGCTGGAGCGGGACATGGCCGAGATGCGGGCGGCCACGAACGGGGCGGTCAACCTGAACTTCTTCTGCCACGAGCCGCCCGAGATGAGCGCGGCGGCGCATGAGGCGCTGCTGGACGAGCTGGCGCCGGATTACGCGCAGGCCGGGGCGAAGCCGCCGAAGGGAATGCCCGAGATCGCCTCGCCGCGCGCCTTTGGCGCGGCGGAGCTTGCGCTGCTCCTCTCCCATCCGCCGGCGGTGGCGAGTTTCCATTTCGGCCTGCCCGAGGCGGAGGCAATCGCCGCGCTGAAGGGCGCCGGGTGCAGAATCCTCGCCTCGGCCACGACGGTCGCCGAGGCGCGCTGGCTGGAGGATCGGGGCGTGGATGCGGTCATCGCGCAGGGCTGGGAGGCCGGGGGCCATCGGGGCGTGTTCCTGGATGTCGCGCATGACGCGCAGGTTGGGCTGTTCGCGCTGCTGCCGCAGGTGGCGGATGCTGTCGCGGTCCCGGTGATCGCCGCGGGCGGCATCGCCGACGGGCGCGGGATCGCTGCGGCCTTTGCGCTGGGGGCCGCGGGCGTGCAGATCGGCACTGCCTTCATCGATTGTGCCGAGGCCGCGCAGCGCGACTGGCATGTCGCGGCGCTGCGCGAGGGGCGCGACGACAGCACGATGATCTCGACCGCCATGTCGGGCCGCCCTGCCCGCGCGCACCGGACGCCGTGGCTGACCCGGATGGACGGCGTGGCGGCGGCGCCTTTTCCGCTGATGTATCACTATTCCCGGCCACTTCAGGAGGCCGATCCGGACCCGCATCGCTTTGCGCTTTACGGGCAGGCGGCTGGGCTGCGTCCGCAGGGCGCGGCGCGCGACCGGTTCGACCGGCTGGTGGTCGAGGCGCGCGCGGCGCTGGCGGCCTCGCCCACGGCGGGCTGACCGGCGGGTTTCCACCGACGCGGGCGCCACCTCACGGGAAGTTCAGGTCGGAATACTGGACCTGCGAGGCGCAATTCCATATTCCTGCGACCGAATATCGAGCAGGAGACCGGAGCCCCATGTCGAAAGTCCGAACCACCCGCCGAAGCGTCCTTCTGGGAGCGGCGGCGACCCTCGCCACTCCCGCCCTGTTGCGGGCACAAAGCCTGGACGCCTTTCCGCAAAGCGAGCCGGTCATCCGCGACCAGGTTCCGACGCGCCGCAACGCCTCGGCCTTTCGCAAGCAGGACTGGCAGGACCATTTCGACCAGCTGGGCACAGGCTGCCTGCTGGCGGACATTTCCAGCCGCGCGGTGCATTACTGGGGGCCGGACGGGCAGACCTATCGCCTCTATCCCTCCTCGGTGCCGATGACCGAGGAATTGACCAAGCGCGGCTACACCTCGGTCGTGCGCAAGACCGAATTCCCCAGCTGGACGCCCACCGCCTCGATGCGCGAACGCGATCCCACCCTGCCGGTCCGCATGGAAGGCGGCGAGCCGGGCAACCCGCTGGGCACCCGCGCGATGTATCTGGGCTGGCCCGCCTACCTGGTGCATGGCACGCATGACACGCGCAAGATCGGTCGGCAGAGCTCCTCGGGCTGCATCGGGCTTTACAACCAGCATGTCGAGGAACTCTACGAACTGGTGCAGGTCGGCACCCAGGTGCGGCTCCTCTGAGCCGCCCCTACTCCATCGAGAAGGTCAGGCCGAAGCTGAGAACCGCATCGGCCGACTGACCGCCCGCCGGTATCGCCTGCACGAAAACGTTGCGATAGCGCGCCTGAAGCCCGGCGATGGGCACGGCATCTCCGATCGCATGGCTGAACTGGTCGCCGTTTCCGGGGTACCACGAGACACCGCCGAACAGGTCCAGCCCCCAATCCTCGGTCCTGACGAAGGGATAGGCCAGCGACAGCGCAAGCGACCCGTCGCCATAGCTGTTGCGATAGGCACCCGCCGCGAGATCGAGCCTGCCGCGCCAGACAAGCTCGTCCCAGACGAGGATGATGCCGGGGTTGAATTCCTCGAAATCGCGCGTCGCCCCCACATGGTGGGAGCCCAGCAGGATCGACACCCGATCGGGGCCGGCCTGCGCCGCAGTACTGGTCGCCGCGATGGCAAGTGCCGCCACGGGTCCCGCGAACCTGGTCATGTCACTGTCTCTCGTTGCGCCCTCTCTGCCGGAGAGCTGCCGAAGCCTAGCTTGCAGGCAGGTCCGGCCACCCGCAAGGCGGCGCGGACAGAAAGACCGGAACTGTGCCTTTCAGGTCTTTCGCACCCAGATCGACTGCGCCCGTCCCTCGGACAGGAACGGCAGGGCCTCGACCGCGTCTGGGCGCGCGCGTTGCAGGTAATAGCCGGGCCAGAGCATCTCGAAGCCGCCCGATTGCAGCAGCGCATGCAGCACGTATTGCTCGCCCCAGCCGGGGCAGTCGTAGAAAAACCGCTTGGGGTATTCATAGGGCAGGAACACGTCATGCACATGGATCACCACCCCCGGGGAAAGCGCGGGGATGATCCGGCAGAAGAGATGCGCCACGTCATTGGCCACGCGGGCCACGTGGCTGGAATCGATGAACAGCACGTCGCCCGGCCCCAGCGTGCCGAACAGCGCGGGATCGACCGCCTCGACACGGGACTGTTCGAATCGGTCGACCACATCGGCGATGTCCGCGCGCGGCCAGGGGTCGATGGCGGTGATCTGCGTTCCGATCCCGCCGTCCAGCGCCGCCTGCCGGGTGACGCGGGTGGAATTGCCGCAGCCGACCTCGATCACGCGGGCGGGCCGGAACCGGCGGATCATCAGGTAGAGCGCATCCGCATCGGGGCTGTCGTAATAGCCGTTTGGCTGCGCATAGCCCGTATCGTTGCGCCCCGCCTTGAGCCCCTCCAGCGCCTCGCGATGCTCGGCCCATTCCGCCGCTAGGCGGGAGATGTCGAAATGCTCCATCCCCGGCGACAGCGCATAGGCCTGGCGCTCCAGCCCGCCCGCCGCCTCGACCGCCTCAAGCCGGGCGCGCTCCTCCCGCTCGGGCGCGCGGTCGACCAGGCGCAGACCGTAGCGGTCGAGATGGCGGTTGAGACGGGGAAACTTGCGGGGCTTCATCGGCTTGCTCCAACGGGTCGCGTTGCGTGCTGCTTACCCTGCCCCCGCCCGCTCCGCCAGCGGCGTCCTGCCACGACCGGGGCTTCATCTCTTTCCAAATACCTCCGGGGGTGAGGCCCGCAGGGCCGAGGGGGCAGAGCCCCCTTCACAACCTCGCCGCTTTCGCGTTTCACTGGGACGGAGACAGCACCGGAGACGCAGATGCAGCAGGAGTTCACCCTGGGGATCGAGGAGGAATACCTGCTCGTGGACCGCGACACGCTGGCGCTGGCCGAGGCGCCCGAAGCGCTGATGGAGGCCTGCCAGAGCGATTTCGAGGGCCAGGTGAGCCCGGAATTCCTGCAATGCCAGATCGAGGTGGGGACGCGGCCCCATGCCACGATCGAGGGCGCGCGAGAGGATCTCAGGCGGTTGCGCTCCTGCGTGGCGGCGCGGGCGGGCGAGCACAACCTGGCGCCCATCGCCGTCTCGTGCCACCCGTTCGGCAACTGGCGCGACCAGCATCACACGCACAAGGAGCGCTACGATTCGCTGCAGAACGCGCTGGGTGGCGTGGCGCGGCGGATGCTGATCTGCGGGATGCATGTGCATGTGGGCGTCGAGGATCGCAGCCTGCGCACCGATCTGATGCCGCAGCTGTCCTATTTCCTGCCCCACATGCTGGCGCTCTCGACCTCCTCGCCCTTCTGGAACGGCGAGGATACGGGGCTGAGTTCCTACCGGCTGACGGTGTTCGACAACCTGCCCCGCACCGGCCTGCCGCCCGCCTTCGGCAGTTGGGCGGAATACGAGCGCACCACCGGCACGCTGATCGAGCTGGGGCTGATCGAGGATACCAGCAAGATCTGGTGGGACCTGCGCCCCTCGCACAGTTATCCCACGCTCGAGACGCGGATCATGGATGTCTCGCCCCGGCTGGAGGATGCGCTGGCGCTGGCCGCGATGGTACAGGCGCTGGTGCGGATGATGTGTCGGCTGCGCGACCGGAACCTGCGCTGGCGCGCCTATGACCGCTTCCTGATCGCCGAGAACCGCTGGCGGGCGCAGCGATACGGCGTGGGCGAAGGGCTGATCGATTTCGGCGATCGCACGATCAAGCCGGTGGCGGCGCTGATGGACGAACTGGTGGGGCTGCTGGCCGAGGATGGCGAGGCGCTGGGCACGATGGCCGAGATCGCCCGCCTGCCCCGGATCGCGCGCGACGGGACCTCGGCCACGCGACAGCGCCGGGTCCATGCCGAGGCCGAGGCGCGCGGCGAGGAACCGGGCCGCGCCGTGGTGCGCCACCTGATCGAGGAGTTCAACGCCGACCTTTGAGCGCGGGGGCGCTGCCCCTCTTGGCCTGCGGCCAATTCACCCCGGAGTATTTCGGAAGAGATGAAGATGAAGCCTTGCGCCCCTGCAAGCCGCCTTTGCGGGATTGGCGCTTGATCCTGCGAAACTGCAGGCGTAGACAATTTAACGAGCGTTCATTTATGCCCCGTGCCAGAGCATGCCGGGCACATGCCGGAAGAGGAGACGTCATGGATTTCGCTTTGACCGAGGAACAGACCGCGATTTTCGACATGGCCCAGGCTTTCGGGCAAGAGCATATCGCGCCCTTCGCGCGGAAATGGGAGGCTGAGGGCACGATCCCAAAGGATCTGTGGCCGCGCGTGGGCGAGCTGGGCTTCGGCGGGCTTTACGTGTCCGAAGAGGCGGGCGGCGCGGGTCTGACGCGGCTTGACGCGACGCTGGTCTTCGAGGCGCTGAGCATGGCCTGCCCCTCGGTCGCGGCCTTCCTGTCGATCCACAACATGTGTGCCAAGATGCTGGACACGTTCGGGTCGGACGAATTGAAGGGCCGCGTCATGGAGGATGTGCTGAGCCTGAACACCGTGCTCAGCTACTGCCTGACGGAACCGGGATCGGGCTCGGACGCGGCGGCGCTGAAGACGCGGGCGGAAAAGACCAACGAGGGCTATGTGCTGAACGGCACCAAGGCCTTCATCTCGGGCGGCGGCTATTCCGACGCCTATGTGTGCATGGTGCGCACCGGCGGGGACGGGCCGCGCGGCATCTCGACCGTCTATGTCGAGGACGGCACGCCGGGGCTGAGCTTTGGCGGGCTCGAGGACAAGATGGGGTGGCGCAGCCAGCCCACCGCGCAGGTGCAGTTCGACGATTGCAAGGTTCCCGCCGGCAACCTTGTGGGCACCGAGGGCGACGGGTTCAAATACGCGATGATGGGGCTCGATGGCGGGCGGCTCAACATCTCGGCCTGTTCGCTGGGTGCGGCGCAGACGGCGCTGAACATGACGCTGGATTACATGAGCGAACGCCGCGCCTTTGGCCAGTCCATCGACCAGTTCCAGGCGCTGCAATTCCGGCTGGCGGACATGGAGATCGAGTTGCAGGCGGCGCGCACCTTCCTGCGGCAGGCGGCGTGGAAGCTGGATACCGGCGCGCCGGACGCGACCAAGTTCTGCGCCATGGCCAAGAAATTCGTGACCGAGGCGGGCAGCCGCATCGTGGACCAGTGTTTGCAACTGCATGGCGGATATGGCTACCTTGCCGATTACGGGATCGAGAAGCTGGTGCGCGACCTGCGCGTTCACCAGATCCTGGAAGGCACGAACGAGATCATGCGGATGATCACCGCGCGCCACATGCTTGCCAACCGCTGAGGAACCGAATGGCCGATATAGACATCCGGGTGACGGGCCGCGTGGGCCGCATCACCCTGACCCGCCCGAAAGCTCTGAACGCGATGAGCTACGAGATGTGCATGGCGATCGACGCCGCTCTGCGCAACTGGCGCGAGGATGACGATGTCGCGCTGGTGATCATCGACGCCGAAGGCGAGAAGGCGTTCTGCGCCGGGGGTGACATCGCGGAGCTCTACGATACCGGCACCAAGGGCGATTACGGCTATGGCCGAACCTTCTGGCGCGACGAGTATCGCATGAACGCGATGATCTTCGAATATCCCAAGCCGGTGGTGAGTTTCCTTCAGGGCTTCACCATGGGCGGTGGCGTCGGGCTGGGCTGTCACGGTTCGCACCGGGTCGTCGGCGAAAGCTCGAAGATCGCGATGCCGGAATGCGGGATCGGCCTGATCCCGGATGTGGGCGGGACGCTGATGCTGGCGCTGGCGCCGGGACGGCTGGGCGAGTACCTGGGGATCAGCGGCGCGCGGATGGGTCCGGGCGACGCGATCCATGCAGGCTTTGCCGATCATTACATCCCCGAAGGAAAATGGGCGGACGTGATCGAGATGCTGGAGGCCTCGGGCGATCCGGCCCATGTCGAAAGCCATGCGGAGGCCGCGCCGGAGGGCGAATTGAAGGCCATTCAGGACGAGATCGACCGCCATTTCGGCGGCGAGACGCTGGGCGATATCCTGACCTTGTTGCGGGGCGACGAGGGCGCGTTCGCCACCGGGACGCTGAAGACGCTGGGGCGGAACGCGCCCCTGTCGATGGCCTGCACGGTCGAGATCCTGCACCGGCTGCGGGGCCCCTCGCTGAGCATCCGCAAGGCACTGGAACTGGAATACCGCTTTACCTATCGCTCGATGGAGCACGGCGATTTCCTGGAGGGCATCCGCGCGCAGATCATCGACAAGGACCGCAACCCGAACTGGCAATTCGCCGGACAGGACGTGCCGGCCGTGGCGGTGTCGCGGATGCTGCAACCGCTTGGGGCCGAGGCCCTGACATTCGAGGAGGAGTAAGGGATGAAGATCGGGTTCATTGGGCTGGGGAACATGGGCGCGCCGATGGCGGCCAACCTGGCGGCTGCCGGACATGAGGTGACGGGGTTCGACATGGCCGACGTCTCGGTCGAGGGCATCAGGATGGCCGGATCGGCGGCCGAGGCGGCCACGGGCGCCGATGTGGTCATCACCATGCTGCCCAACGGCCAGATCCTGCGCAAGGTCGCCGACGAGGTGATCCCGGCGATGAGCAAGGGCGCGGCGCTGGTCGATTGCTCGACCGTGGACGTGGACAGCGCGCGCGCGGTTGCGGAAAAGGCCGAAGCGGCCGGGCTGCTGTCGGTCGACGCGCCGGTTTCGGGTGGCATCGGCGGGGCCGCTGGCGGCACGCTGACCTTCATGGCGGGCGGATCGGAGGACGCCTTTGACAAGGCGAAGCCACTTTTCGACATCATGGGCCAGAAGGCCGTGCATTGCGGCGAGGCAGGCGCCGGACAGGCGGCCAAGATCTGCAACAACATGATCCTGGGCGCGACGATGATCGTGACCTGCGAAGCCTTTGCGCTGGCCGACAAGCTGGGCCTCGACCGGCAGAAGATGTTCGACGTGGTCTCGACCTCGTCGGGCTACAGCTGGTCGATGAACGCCTATTGCCCTGCCCCGGGCGTGGGGCCGCAAAGCCCGGCCGATAACGACTACAAGCCCGGCTTCGCCGCCGACCTCATGCTCAAGGATCTGCGGCTGAGCCAGCAGGCCGCGGAAAGCGCGGATGCCGACACGCCGATGGGCGCGCTGGCGCAGGCGCTCTATGCCCGCTTCGTCGAGGAGGAGGATGGCGCGGGTCGCGATTTCAGCGCCATGCTGCCCCGGTTCGAGACGCGCGGGCGCGACAAGGGATGACCCCGGGGGCCTTCGCGCCGGACCGCGCGGAGGCCCGCCCATTGCCCGGCCTTGAATGGGCGCTGGCCTGCCGAGCCGGAAACCGGCCCGTTGTACGGTCGGGATGGCGAGCCTAGCTTGATCTCATGGAAACGCGGTATCGCCTCCGGCCTTTCGGAGGTGCCGATTGGAGGCGTCAAATGAGAATCCCCGTCCTGGCCACGGTCGCACTGGCATTGAGCCTTGGTGCACCCGCCGCGATCGCGAAGAACGACAACGGCAAGGCCAAGGGGCATGGCAAGCCTGCCAAGGTCGAACGCCCGGCACATCAGGGAAATGCGCCTTCGGTCGTTCGCGTGCCCGAGAGACCCGCCTCTGCCGTGCTGAATTGCCCGCCGGGTCTGGCCAAGAAAGACGTGCCCTGTGTTCCCCCCGGGCAGGTCAAGCGCTATCGCGTGGGCGAGGTTCTGCCCCGCGACTATGTCTGGATCGACGATCCGGGACGCTGGGGGCTGGACGGCGGCGGTTATGTCCGGCTGGGCGATTACGTCTACCGGATCGACCGTGAGACGCGCGAGGTTCTCAACCTGATCGGCGCGGTGGCGGATATCCTGCGATAAGAGCCGTCGGAACACGGTGACTTGATCTCGGTCATGTACTTGCAGACCGATCCGTCGTCATATGCTGCATCTGTCATTCGCTGAGCTTGGAGTGTTCACGATGTTTGCAAAGAACATGGGTCAGACGGACCGGATCATCCGGGCCGTCATCGGGGTGGTCGCCCTGATCGCCTTTTTTTCGGTTTCGGGCAGTTGGGCCTGGCTGCTGCTGGTGGTGGCTGTGCTGATGCTGGCCACCTCGGCGATGGGCTCCTGCCCGCCCTATGCGCTGCTGGGGATCAGCACCTGCCCGCGAAAGTGACCGCGGGCCGGCGCGGCTGACTGCGCTTCGCGGCACAGGGAACCATTTGACCTCTTGCCCGGTTGACCTTTCACCAGATCGGCCAACAAGAGGTAAAGACAATGAAATCCGTTTTCTATGCCGCGGGCGTCGCCTGCTTTCTTGCGCCTGCCGCCCATGCTTCGACATGCGGAACATTGGCGCTGGTCGATGGCACGCTGGACTGCCAGCAGGAGGTCGAGGCGCCGGGTGAGGCCAAGCGCATCTCGGTCACGCAGTCGCGCGACGTTCTGAAACCCGGCGACCAGTTGCCCGCACGGGCGATGGTGATGATCAACACCGCCTATTACGGCCTGCCCCCCGCGGCCGGGGGATGGTGGTATTTCGAGGCGGGCGGCGAGATCTACCGCGCCGATCCGGGTTCGCGCCGGGTGATCGAGCGTGTGACTCATCTGGCCAACGCCAGTTTCTGAACGGAACCTGCCCCCCCTTGTCTCGACGCGGCCGCCCTTTTGGGCGGCCATTTTCATTCCGCGGCGAGGTTTCGGGCGTCGAGCATCGGCTTGAGGTAATGGCCGGTATGGCTGCGCGCGACCCCGGCCACCTCTTCGGGGGTTCCGACAGCCACGATCTCTCCCCCGCCATCGCCGCCCTCGGGGCCGATGTCGATCAGCCAGTCGGCGGTCTTGATGACGTCGAGATTGTGCTCGATCACCACGACAGTGTTGCCCTGCTCGACCAGTTCGTGCAGCACTTCGAGCAGCTTGCGCACATCCTCGAAATGCAGGCCGGTCGTGGGCTCGTCGAGGATGTAGAGCGTGCGCCCGGTCGAGCGGCGGGCGAGTTCCTTGGAAAGCTTGACCCGCTGCGCCTCGCCGCCCGAAAGCGTCGTGGCCTGCTGACCGACCTTGATGTAGCCGAGCCCGACGCGGGCCAGAGCATCCATCTTTTCCCGGATCGATGGCACCGCCTTGAAGAACTCCTGTGCATCTTCGACGGTCATATCAAGGACATCCGCGATGCTCTTGCCCTTGAACTTGATCTCGAGCGTCTCGCGGTTGTAGCGCGCGCCCTTGCAGGTTTCGCAGGTCACGTAGACGTCGGGGAGGAAGTGCATCTCGATCTTGATGACGCCGTCGCCCTGGCAGGCCTCGCAGCGCCCGCCCTTGACGTTGAACGAAAACCGCCCCGGCTTGTAGCCGCGCGCCTTGGCCTCGGGCAGGCCCGCGAACCAGTCGCGGATGGGCGTGAAGGCCCCGGTATAGGTCGCCGGGTTCGAACGCGGGGTGCGGCCGATGGGGCGCTGGTCGATGTCGATCACCTTGTCGAGATGTTCCAGCCCCTTGATCGTCTCGCAGGGTGCGGGCGTCTGGCGCGCACCGTTGAGCCGCATCGAGGCGGTCTTGAACAGTGTCTCGATGGTCAGCGTGGATTTGCCGCCGCCCGAGACGCCGGTGACGCAGACGAATTTGCCCAGCGGGAATTCGGCGGTGACATCCTGAAGGTTGTTGCCATTCGCCTTGACCACGGTGACGGATTTACCGTTGCCCTCGCGCCGTGTCGCGGGCACGGCGATCTCACGCGTGCCGGCGAGGTACTGGCCGGTGACCGAGGCCGGATCGGCGGCGATCTGCGCGGGGGTGCCGTGGCTGACCACCTGGCCGCCATGCACACCGGCACCGGGGCCGATGTCGAAGACATAATCGGCCTCGCGGATCGCCTCTTCGTCATGTTCCACCACGATGACCGTGTTGCCCTGATCGCGCAGGTTCTTGAGCGTCTGAAGCAGCCGGTCGTTGTCACGCTGGTGAAGGCCAATGGAGGGCTCGTCCAGCACGTAGAGCACGCCCGTGAGGCCCGAACCGATCTGGCTGGCCAGCCGGATGCGCTGGCTTTCGCCACCGCTGAGCGTGCCGCTTGAACGCGACAGCGTAAGGTATTCGAGACCCACGTTATTCAGGAAGCCCAGCCGCTCGCGGATCTCCTTGACGATGGCGCGGGCGATCTCCTGTTTCTGCGGACTCAGGTGGTTCGGCACGTCCTCGATCCAGGCGAGCGCCTGGCGGATCGACATCTGGACCACCTGGCCGATATGGATTTTCGCGATCTTCACCGCCAGCGCTTCTTCGCGCAGGCGGTAGCCGTTGCAGGTGCCACAGGGGCGGTTGTTCTGGTAGCGCTCGAACTCTTCGCGGATCCAGTTGGAATCGGTCTCGCGGTAGCGGCGCTGCATGTTGGGGATCACGCCCTCGAAGGTCCGGCTGACCTGGTAGACGCGGCCCCCCTCGTCATAGCGGAACTGGATTTCCTCGTCGCCCGAACCGTGCAGGAAGACCTGCTGCACCTTTTCGGGCAGATCCTTCCAGGGGGTGCTCGTTTTGAACCCGTAATGGCGCGCGATGGCCTCGATCGTCTGGAGGAAATAGGGCGACTTGCCCTTGCGCCAGGGCGCGAGCGCCCCGTCGGAGATTTTCAGCGACTGGTCGGGCACTACGAGCCGTTCGTCGAAGAAGAGTTCGACGCCCAGACCGTCGCAGGAGGGGCAGGCCCCGAAGGGCGCGTTGAAGGAGAAGAGGCGCGGCTCGATCTCGGGGATGGTGAAGCCCGAGACGGGACAGGCGAAATTCTCGGAGAAGGTGATCCGCTCGGGATCGCCCTCCCGCGGGGCGGTTTCGAGAATGGCGATGCCGTCGGCCAGGTCCAGCGCGGTGCGCAGGGAATCGGCCAGCCGGGTTTCCATCCCCTCGCGCACGACGATACGGTCCACGACAACGTCGATGTCGTGGCGGAATTTCTTGTCGAGCGTCGGCGGCTCGTCCAGCTCGTGGAACTGACCGTCGACCTTGACGCGCTGGAAACCCTGCTTGCGCAGTTCCAGGAATTCCTTGCGGTATTCGCCCTTGCGGTCGCGGACGATGGGGGCCAGCAGGTAGCCGCGCGTGCCCTCCTCCAGCGCCATGATACGGTCGACCATGTCCTGCACCTGCTGCGCCTCAATGGGCAGGCCGGTGGCGGGGGAATAGGGCGTGCCGGCGCGCGCGAAAAGCAGGCGGAGATAGTCGTAGATCTCGGTCACCGTGCCGACGGTCGAGCGGGGGTTCTTGCTTGTCGTCTTCTGCTCGATCGAGATCGCGGGGCTGAGGCCGGAGATGTGGTCGACATCCGGCTTTTCCATCATGTCGAGGAACTGACGGGCATAGGCGCTGAGGCTTTCGACATAGCGGCGCTGGCCCTCGGCATAGATCGTGTCGAAGGCGAGGCTGGACTTGCCCGAGCCCGACAGGCCGGTGATCACCACCAGCTGGTCGCGCGGGATGTCCACGTCGATGCTCTTGAGATTGTGTTCGCGCGCGCCGCGCACTTCGATCGTCTTCAACTCGGCCATTCAAGCCCCCACTCAACAATACTTCCTGAAATAGGCGACGGCGGGCGAGTCTCCAACCCCGAAAAGTGAACAAAATATGAACGCCGCGATTTTCCTTCGCCTGTCGCATGGTGTTTGCGAATTCCCGCCGCAGGCGTCAGTCTCGGGAGGGATGGCGGGATTTTCCCCCTTTGCGCGGGCCGCGCGCGGCCGATAGGCACGCGCGACAGTCCTTAGCTGCGAAAGGTGTTGATATGATTGGACTTCGTTCTCTTCTTATGTCTGCCTGCCTGCTGCCTGCGGCGCTGGCCGCGCAGGAGAAGCCCTCGACCATCCTGGTTCTCGACGGGTCGGGTTCGATGTGGGGACAGATCGAGGGCAAGGCCAAGATCGCCATCGCCCGCGACGTGGTGGGCGAGTTGCTGGGCGCCCTGCCCGCGGATCAGCCATTGGGCCTGACGGTCTATGGCCACCGCCGCAAGGGCGATTGCGGCGATATCGAAACCCTCGTTGCGCCCGCGACGGACACGCGCGCCGCGATCGCCGAAGCGGTCAACGCGATCCGGCCGAAGGGCAAGACGCCAATGCTCGACGCCGTGCGGCAGGCGGCCGAGGCGCTTCGCTATACCGAGGAGAAGGCCACGGTGATCCTTGTCTCGGACGGGGTCGAGACCTGCGACGCCGATCCCTGTGCCACGGCGCGGACGCTGGAGGCCGCGGGGGTGGATTTCACCGCCCATGTGGTGGGATTCGATGTGACCGATCCCGTGGCGCTGGAACAGATGCAGTGCCTGGCCGACGCGACCGGCGGCAGTTTCCGCTCGGCGGCGAACGCGGTGGAACTGGCAGAGGCGCTGACCACGGTGACCGTGGCCGAGCCTGCGCCGGTGCCCGAACCGGTGGCGGTCGCGATCACCTTCCGCGCCGTCGAGGAGGGATCGGACACGCCCTTCGAGGATCCCGTCCTGTGGACCGTCACGCAGGACGGCGAGGCGCTGTTCGCCGACACGCAGGGCAACCCGCTGGAGGAGGAACTGGCCGAGGGCTCCTATACCGCGAGCGCCTATCGGCTGAGCGCCGAAACCGAGGCCCGCGCGCAGTTCGTGGCCACAGGCGACGGGCCGGTCGAGGTGGTTGTGCGCTTTCCCCAGATGCTGCCCGTAGCCGAGATTATCGCCCCGGTCGAGGCGGTGGCGGGCTCGACCCTCTCGGTCGGCTGGAACGGTCCGGGGGAGCGCGGCGATTACGTCGAGATCGGAAAGCCCGGCGAGGGCCGGTCCCTGGGCTATGCCTATACCGACAAGGGTAACCCGCTTGAGATCGTTCTGCCGCCCCACGCGGGGGAGTACGAGTTGCGCTATGTCACCGCAGGGCGCGATGTTCTGGAGAGCGCGCCGATCACGCTGAGCGCGCCGGAGCTGGCGCTGGACTTTCCGGCCGAGGTGGCGGCGGGGGCCGGTTTCGACGTGGTTTGGCAAGGTCCCGACCAGCGTGGCGACAACATCCAGGTCGGGCCGGTCGGCAGCGAGGATTACATCAACTACGCCTATACCCGGTCGGGCAACCCGGTCCGGATGGTCGCCCCGACCGATCCGGGCGATTACGAGATCCGATATGTCTTTCGCAACCGCGAGACGATCCTGACCCGCCCGCTCACGGTTACAGAGACCGCGCTGGGGCTTGAGTTTCCCAAAAGGGTCGTGGCCGGGTCAAGTTTCGAGGTGGCCTGGACCGGCCCCGACCAGGGCGGCGACAACATCCAGATCGGTCCGCGCGGCGGCGAAGACTATACCGATTACGCCTATACGCGCAGCGGCAACCCGGTCGAGATCGTCGCGCCGACCGAACCGGGAGCCTACGAGATCCGCTACAGGTTCCGGGACAGCGAAACGCTGATCGCCCGTCCGATCACGGTCACCGAGGCCGAGCTTGCGCTGGACTTCCCGGCCCAGGTGCCCGCGGGGTCGAGCTTTGCCGTGCATTGGACCGGTCCGGACCAGGTCAGCGACAACATCCAGGTCGGGCCGCGCGGCAGCGACGAGTATGCCGACTACGCCTATACCTCGACCGGCAACCCGGTGGAGTTGATCGCCCCCACCGAGGCCGGGGAATACGAGGTGCGCTACAGGTTTCAGGACAGCGAGACACTGATCGCCGCGCCGATCACCGTGACCGAGGCGACCCCGACGCTCGACTTTCCCGCAACGGTGCCCGGCGGGTCGAATTTCGATGTGTCATGGTCGGGCCCGGACCAGCAGGGCGACACCATCCAGATCGGGCCGCGCGATGGCGGGCCGCAGCTGGACTATGCCTATACGCAGGGACGGAATCCGTTGAGCCTCGGGGCGCCGCTCCAGCCGGGGGACTACGAGATCCGCTATGTCTTTCGCGACAGCGAGGTGCTGCTGCGGCAGCCGATCACCGTGACGCCGCCCGACCTGCGGCTGACCGCGCCGGAGCGGGTGGAGCCAGGCGCGGACTTCCAGGTCGGCTGGTCAGGTCCGGACCAGGCCGGGGACCATATCCAGATCGGCAAGCCCGAAGGAGGCTATAGCGACTATTCCTATGTCCGCGGCCTGAACCCGGTGACGCTGACGGCGCCGGAAGAGCCCGGAGTTTATGAGCTGCGCTACATGTTCCGCGGCAGCGAGGTGGCGATCACGCAGCCTATCACCGTCACCGAATAGGTGGAGGGGGCTCTGCCCCTGCCCTACATGTGGATGACGCGCCCATAGGCGTCGAGGACGGATTCGTGCATCATCTCGCTGAGCGTGGGATGCGGGAACACGGTCTGCATCAGGTCTTCCTCGGTGGTCTCAAGCTGCTTGCCCACGACATAGCCCTGGATCAGCTCGGTGACCTCGGCGCCCACCATATGCGCGCCCAGAAGCTCACCTGTCCTGGCGTCGAACACGGTCTTGATCATGCCTTCGGCCTCGCCCAGAGCGATGGCCTTGCCATTGCCGATGAAGGGGAAGCGGCCGACCTTGACCTCGTATCCCTGTTCCTTGGCCCTGGCCTCGGTCAGGCCGACACTGGCGACCTGCGGCTGGCAATAGGTGCAGCCCGCGATGCTTTCGGGTTTGACAGGGTGGGCGTGCTGGCCCGCGATCAGTTCGGCCACCATCACGCCTTCGTGGCTGGCCTTGTGCGCCAGCCAGGGCGCGCCCGCGATGTCGCCGATGGCATAGAGCCCATCAACGCCGGTGCGGCAGTATTCATCCGTCACCACATGAGTGCGGTCCACCTTGACGCCAAGCGCCTCGAGGCCCAGCCCCTCGGTATTGCCGACGATGCCGACGGCGGAAATCACCGTGTCGAATTCGTGCTGTTCGACCTTGCCGCCGATCTCGATATGGGCGGTGACCTTGCCCTTGGCGCGGTCGAGCTTTTTGACCATCGCCTTTTCCTTGATGGTCATGCCCTGCTTGACGAACTGCTTTTTCGCGAAGGCGCTGATCTCGGCATCCTCGACCGGCAGGATGCGGTCCATCACCTCGACCACGGTCGTCTCGGCGCCGAGCGTGTTGTAGAAGCTGGCGAATTCGATCCCGATCGCGCCCGAGCCGATGACCAGCAGCTTTTTCGGCATGTGCCTGGGTTGCAGCGCGTGCTTGTAGGTCCAGACCATGTCGCCATCGGCCTCGAGTCCCGGCAGTTCGCGGGCGCGCGCACCGGTGGCCAGCACGATGTTCCTGGCGGTCAGCTCCTCGGTGCCCTTGTCGGTCTTGACGCTGACCTTGCCCCCGGACTTACCTGCGGCGGGGATCGTCGCCTCGCCCATGATTACCGTGACCTTGTTCTTCTTGAGAAGATGGCCCACGCCGCTGGTAAGCTGCTTGGCCACGCCGCGCGACCGCTTGACCACGGCGTCGAGATCATAGCCGATCTTGTCGGCGGAAAGGCCGAATTCCTTGGCGCGCTCCATCAGGTGGAACACCTCGGCCGAGCGCAGCATGGCCTTGGTGGGAATGCAGCCCCAGTTGAGGCAGATGCCCCCCAGATGCTCGCGCTCGACGACGCAGGTCTTGAGCCCGAGCTGCGCCGCGCGGATGGCGGCCACATAGCCACCGGGTCCTGCACCGATCACGATGACATCGAATGATTGCGCCATTTGTCCTCCCCGGCTTTTCCGCCACGTCACAGGTTTTTCCTAGTTCAGCGCGTGGCCTGCATCAATGGCCGACCGGCGCAAATGGAGCCTATACCGACACCTGTCCGGCGGCTAGGCTTTGGAGAAACCGCGTGGCGGATCACGGACAAAAGGACGCGCCGATGGGAAAAGTGATCAAGGATCTGTTTCTGGCCCTGCTCAACGCAACATTGATCCTTGTTGCGGTATGTTTGTTTCTGGGATGGAAACTGATGTCGACCGTGGATGGCGTGGTTTCCAACGCGGCGGCGAATCTCGAGGTGCTGCGCCCCTTGCGCGAAGAAGTGGCCGGCATGCGGGAAGAGGTGCAGGGCCTGCGCAGCGATCTGGCCACCATGGCGGACGGCGCGGACGGGATCAGCGCGGCGGCGGCGGAGCGGCTGCAGCTGCGGGCGGAGGCATTGGAGGCGCGCATGGACGAGGTCCGGTCGCAGATTTCGACCTCGCTGGGATCGCCGGAGGAGCTGATCGATCATTCGATCGAGACCGCCGCCGATGCGGCGGCCCGGTCCATCGCAGATCTGCGCGGCTGCAGCTTGCCGGACTAGCTGGCGGCACGCGCGCCCTTGCGTGCGCGCAGTTCCTTCACCGTCTTGCCATATCCGCCGTCTTGCACATAGGCGGCCTCACCCGGCGTGGTGTCCCGTCGAAGCGCCTCGTTGCGATAGGGAAACCGGCCGAATTCGCGGATGACCTCGCGATGCGCGCGGGCATGCAGCAGGTTATCGGCCCCGGTTTCGGGCATCCTCTCGCACATCAGGCGGATGCAGCGTTCCTGGTCGCAGAGGTTCTCGGAATGCATCATCGGCAGGTAGAAGAACTGCCGGGCGGGCTCGTCGATCTTGAGGTCCCAGCCCTTGTCCACCGCGGCCTTGGCCGCCGCCAGCGCCACCTTGTCGGTGGAAAAGGCGCGCCCCTCGCCCCGGAACATGTTGCGGGGGAACTGGTCCGTCAGGATGATGTAGGCCAGCGCACCGCTGGGATAGGTCAGCCAGAGCGAGAACCTGCCCTCTGCCGCCTGCTTCCAGGTGTCCAGGAACCTGTCACGGATCGCGGCGTCGAGCGCCTCGTCCTGCCGGTACCATCCTTTTGGCCCGATTTCGTCAAGCCAGTAATTCAAAATCTGCTCAGGGCCGACCATGGGTATCGCCTCCCGTTTTCCTCGCCCGGTTCACTAAAGGATTAAAAAATCTTTTACAAAACCGTCATAGTAACATCTTGCAACACCGACGACATATTTCCACCCCTTAAGCGACTTCCTGCTCGTCTTTCTCCTCCTGATCGGCCTCGTAGGCGATTTCCTGTGCAATATCGAGCGCCACGGGCGACGCGGTGGGATAGATGGTCGCCATCGCGCCCGTCTCGTCCACCGGGGTCGATGGCCGCTGGGTCATCCGGTAGAGCGCGTAGAGCGCCGTGGCGAAGAGCAGCGTCGCCACGAACAGAAAGAACCCGGCCGGGCCAAAGATCGCATCCCCCATCAGCCAGCCGGTGATGACCGGCCCCGCGATGGCCCCCATGCCGTTGATGAAGACCAGCCCGCCCGAGGCCGCCGCCATGTCGTCGAAATCGAGATAATCGTTGGTGTAGGCGATCAGCAGCGAATAGAGCGGGTTCGACAGCCCGCCGATGAAGAAGGCCGCAACCAGCAGCAGGGTGAAGTTGCCGCCCGCGATGATGCCCACCATCGCGCCGCCGCCGGCAAGCGCAGCCGCCAGCATGATCAGGAAGCGGCGGTCCATCCGATCCGAAAGCCATCCAAGCGGGTATTGCAACAGCATCGCGCCGACATAGAAGCTGGCCACGAAGGTCGAGATCTGCGGCAGGGTCAGACCCGCGCGCGCGCCATAGACCGCACCCATGCCGAACTGGGCCGAGAAGACACCACCCAGCAGGAACATGCCCACGCATCCCAGCGGCGAGATCTCCATCAGCTGGCGCAGGGTCATCGGCTTGGTCGAGTCGAAGGCCGGGGTGGGCGAGATCGACAGCAGGATCGGCGCGAAGCTGACCGAGACGAGGATCGAGGCGATCACGAAGGTCTCGTATCCCGCCGGATCGCCCGCCAGCATCAGCCCCTGGGCCGCGACGATGCCCATCATCTGAACGATCATGTAAAGCGACAGCGCCTGGCCGCGATTCTCGTTGTTGGCCGCGTTGTTGAGCCAGCTTTCCGCGGTCACGTACACGCCCGAAAAGCAGAATCCGACGAGGACGCGGCCCGCGACCCAGACATAGGTTTCCGGGAAGAAGGGATAGATGATCATCACCGCCGAGATGAGCGAGGCCAGGGCGGCGAAGACGCGCACATGGCCCACGCGCCGGATCATCTCGGGCGCGAGGCGCGAGCCACCGAGGAAGCCCAGGAAATAGGCCGACATGACAAAGGACATCTCGAAGGTGGTAAACCCCTCGATCTCGCCGCGCACGCCCAGCAAGGTGCCTTGCAGGCCATTGCCCACCATCAGCAGCCCCATGCCCAGCAGCAGGGCCCATGCGCTCAAGAAGAACTGGAACATCCGTCGCCTCCGGTGTTCGGAATGAATTTCCCGGTGCCTTGCCCGGAGCTTACGGCCGTCTCGTGACGGAAACTGCCACGAACCTAGGGGGATTCGCCCCCGAGTTCACGTCCTTCACGGGATCAATAGCGACGCGTCGCCATAGGAGAAGAACCGGTAACGGTCCGCCACCGCGTGATCGTAGATGCGTTGGATGCGGTCCTGCCCCATGAGCGCCGAGACCAACATCATCAGCGTGGATTTCGGCAGGTGGAAATTGGTCATCAGCGCGTCGGTGACCCGGAAGGTGAAACCGGGATAGATGAAGATGTCGGTCTCGCCCTCCCACGCGGCGATCTCTCCCCCTTGCGCGGCGCTTTCGATCAGGCGCAGCGCCGTCGTGCCCACGGGGATGACGCGCCCGCCCGCCGCCCGGGTGGCCGCGATCTCGGCGGCGGCCTCTGGGCTGACGCGGCCCCATTCGGCATGCATCCGGTGGGTGGTCACATCCTCGACCTTGACGGGCAGGAAGGTTCCCGCGCCGACATGCAGCGTCACATGGGTGAAGCCGATACCGCGATCCCGGAGCGACGCGAGAAGCGCCTCGTCGAAATGCAGCGAGGCGGTGGGCGCGGCCACGGCACCCGAATGGCGGGCCCAGACCGTCTGGTAGTCGGTCTTGTCCTGCTCGTCGGCGGCGCGTTTCGCGGCGATGTAGGGCGGCAGCGGCATTGCGCCGGCCTGCGCCAGGGCCGCGTCGAAATCCTCGCCCGCGAGGTTGAAGCGCAGGTGGGCCTGCCCTTCGGCGACCTTTTCGAGCCGCGCGGAAAGCGCGTCGGAAAAGACGATGTCCTCACCCTCGCGCATCTTCCTGAGCGGCTTGAGGAGCGCGGTCCATGTCCCGTCCGCCTGCGGTTCGAGCAGAGTGGCCTCGATCCCGGCGCTCACGCGGCCTTGGGCGGTGTCGCGATGCCGGCGGCCCGAGAGGCGCGCGGGGATCACGCGGGTGTCGTTCAGCACCAGACGGTCGCCCGGGCGCAGCCAGCCGGGCAGCTCGGAGACGACGGAGTCGGTGATCGCCTCACCCTGCGCCACCAGCAGTCGCGCGGAGGAACGCGGCCGCGCGGGGCGCGTCGCGATGAGGCTCTCGGGCAGTTGGAAATCGAAATCGCTCAGCTTCATGGGGCTGCCCCTACCCAAGCGGAACGGATTCGGCCACCGCTTTTCAGCGGTCGCCGCGCGAGCCTGCGTAGGGATTGGGTTCGTCGGCCGGATCGGGCGCAGCCTGCACCCCCGGCGCGGTCGGAACGCTCGGCGCGGGCTCGCGGAAGATCTCGCGCAGAAAGCCGGGTGCAAGACCCGAAAGCGGGTTCACGCTGACCTGTGGCGAGGCCGTCGGACCGGTCAGCGTATAGTTGAAACCGATCACCCCTTCGCCCTTGCGGGTGAGGACCGAGCCGATGGAATTGAGCAGGTAGACCGGCGAGACCACGCCGCGCAGGTTCAGCACCTCGCGCTGCGTGTCGACCACGCCGTCCAACGAAAGGCCGATCGACGGCCCCACCGCGCTGGCCGAGAGCACGCGCAGCGCCTGCGGCGTGATCCGCATCTGCGCATCCATCTCGGTGAAGAGGATCCCCTGCCCCGACATCTCGTCGATGAGGCCCACCACGCTGATCGCGTTGAGCAGCGCGGCCATGGCGGGGGCGTCCTTGATCCGGGTGTCGCGCACGGCCAGCTGCGCGTTGTAGTGCCCCTCGGCCTCCAGCGGCTCGATCACCATCTGGAAACTGCCGCCGACCGCCTGGCGCAGGATGCCGGTCGCGCGGAACACCGCCCCCGCATCGGTGGCCTGGACCAGCACGCCCGCGCCCTGCGGACGCGGCAGGATCTGGCCCGTGAGTTCGGGCGCGCCGTTGAGCCGCGCGGTGAAGGTGCCCGCCATTCCCCCCGTGGTGGTCAGGGTCCCGCGCAGCCCGGTCAGGGCAATGTCTTCGGTGATCTGGAGCCGGTCGAGCGCGACCGAGAGGCGGGGGCTGTCCCCGCCGCCGGCCCCACCGCTGCCGCCGAATGCCGCGCGGCGCAGGTCGAGCGTTCCTCCAAGCACGCGAATCTCCGGGGCGGCGCCGCCGCGCCCGACGATCTCGGCGGGGACGGCCAGCCAGTCGCCCAGTTCGAAGCTCGACAGGCGCAGCCGGTCGAATCCACCGCCCTCGGCAAAGGCGATGGAGCCGCGCGCCCGCAGCCCGGCGGCGTCGAGGGCAAGCGTCTCGACCGCAGGGTCCAGCCCCAGCCGGGCGGTCAGGTCGAGGCGTCCTTCGGTTGCGGCCGGTTTGCGCCATCCGAGCTGCGGGATCGCCAGCGCCACGCCGGTCAGATCGGACCAGGCCGAAAGCGCGGGCGGAGCGCCACCGCCGAGTTGCAGCTCGAAACTTGCCGCGCCTCGGCCCGAGACCATCTGGGGCGGCAGTTCGGCGTCGATCTCGGCAAGCAGGTCGGGCGACAGCTCGATCCGGCCCGACAACAGGCTGCGGGTGCCCGGATCGGCCCCGATGGGCTGCCGCCAGCGGGCCTGAACCGGGACGGACCCGAACAGCCCCTCGCCGGACAGTTCGACCTGCGTGCCGTCGCCACGCAGCGCCAGGCGGTCGGCGCGCAGCGTCTTGCCGGGCACGAGGACGGTGGAGGCCAGATCCGTGACTTCGCCGGTGAAATGATAGTCGAGATCCCCGATCACGACCTTGTCCTTGAGCGGCAGGGCGAGCGTACCCTGCATGGCCACCTGCCCCTGCGCCAGATCGACGGGAAGCCCGGCCTTGGTCAGCACCTCGATCGGCGGGTGGTTCAGCATGGCCATCATCGCCGTGACGCTGCCCCGTGCGCGCAGCCGCGCGATGCCGGGGGCGGCCTTCTTGATGCCGATGTCGGGGATGATGAAGGAACTGCCGGTGGCATCGACCTCTCCGCCCGCGCCAGGCCGCACCACGCCCGCATGCGCGGTGACGGAGAACCGGCTGCCTGTCAGGCTTGCACGGCCGCGTGCCTCCTCGAGCGGAGGAAGTGCCTTGGCAAAGCGGATCGCGGCCTCGGCAAAGCGGAAATCGGCGTGGAGCGCGGGGGATTGCCCAGGCGACAGGCGCAGGGCGAGGTCGAGGTCGCTGAGCTGGCCGGACTGCAGGTTCTCGGTCACCCATTTGCGGGGCTTGTCGGCGATGGCCTCTGGCCAGTAGGCCAGCAGCTGGTCGGGCGTCAGCCGGTCGAGCCAGGCGTCGAGCCGCAGCTCCCAACCCTCGGGATGGGCGTCGAGACCGCCTGACAGGTGCAGGTTGCGATCCTCGTGCCGCACGACCATCTCGCCCAGGACCAGCCGGAACGGGTCGAGACGCAGCGACAGGTCCAGTGAGGTCCGGTCAAGGCGCAGAGGCTCGGGGTAGACGTCATCGGGATTGACGCGGATCCCGGTCAGGTCGAACTGCCCCACCAGGCGTTCCAGCCTGCCGGTAGCAACACCGTCGAGATAGGCGCGGCCGTCCGCCACGCCGGACCCCCAGGCGGATTCGATGGAGATCTCGTCGAAATCCAGCCGCTGGGCATTCGGGGCGTAGGTGAAATAGGTGCGCGCGGCGGTGAAGGGGATCGGTCGGGTGCCGGGATTGGGCTGCACCGCTCCGGCGCCGATCTGCAACGTGGCCGAGACCGGCCCCAGCGTCCGTTCGGCGCCGACGCTGCCGCGCAGACTGCCCGAGATCGGGGCCTGGAGCACGCCCAGCCATTGCAGGGCCGGGCTCTGGCTCGCGATGTCCTCGGCCGCCAGGTCCGACACGGTGATGCCGAAGGTCGCGTCGGGCTCTCCCAGGCGGCTGGTGTAATTCGCCTCGACCGTGCTGACATAGTCGCGCCCGCCAAGGACCGAGAAGGCGGTAGCGACCCGCATGTCGGGCCCTTCGCGCGTGATGCGGATCTGCCCGGCATCCGCGGCCCAGGACCGCCCGGCACGCAGATCTCGGAAATCGAGCGAGACATTGGTCAGCTCGAAGCCTGTCAGGGCCGAGAATTGCGGCGACAGGAACACGGCATCCCATCGCTCCATCAGCGCGGGCAGGTCGGGGAATTGCTCGGCCCGGGCGGCGCTGCCCGCCGAGAGCGTCAGCGTCCCGTCGCCGTCGCGTTGCAGATCGACCCGCGCGCCGCTGAGCGCGATGCGTTTGGGCCGGACCTCGCCCCTGAGCAGTGGCCGCATGGCGAGGCTTGCCTCGGCATGGTCGAGGTCGAGGATCACGCGGCCCTCGGCGTCGGCGAGGCTCAGGTCAAGCAGCCGCAGCCGCGGGCGCCATCCCTGGTTGATGATGAAGCTGACATCGCCGAAGGTGACGCGCAGCCCGCCGGTCGCCTCTTCCAGCCGGGTCTCGATCCGCGTCTTGAGCCAGTCGGGCGCGTGCAGGCGCTGCCCCACCACCATGATCGCCGCGAGCAGGGCCAGCGCGGACAGGAGGATGGTGCCGCGTATGGCCTTCAGCCCGGTACCGCGCTTGCCCCGGCCATCCTTGCCGGCGGGTTTGCCGGATCCGCGCGCGGGGGCCTTTCCACCCCCGTCCGGCGGTCTATTATGCCCCTCATTCAACCGACTTATCCAACCCGGAGGTGCCCCATGCCCGATACGTCCGATACCGCCCCTGACTTCACCCTGCCGCGAGATGGCGGCGGTGAGGTGACATTGTCCGAACTGCGCGGCGGCAAGGTCGTTCTGTTTTTCTATCCTCGCGATGATACGCCGGGCTGCACCAAGGAATCCATCGCCTTTTCCGAGCATAAGGACGCGTTCGCACAAGCAGGGGCGACGGTTCTGGGGATTTCGCGCGACACGGTGGCCAAGCATGACAAGTTCATCGCCAAGCACGACCTGACGGTGCCGCTGCTTTCGGATGCCGACAGCACGGTGTGCGAGGATTACGGCGTCTGGGTCGAGAAGAACATGTACGGCAAGACATCCATGGGCATCGAACGCTCGACCTTCCTCATCGACGAGAACGGCAAGATCGCCCGGGTCTGGCGCAAGGTGAAGGTGCCGGGCCATGTCGAGGAAGTGCTGGAGGCGGTCAAGGGCGGCTGAAGCTCGACCCGCCGCGCGTCATGGCCTATGCCGCGCGGCGGAAACCCTGAAAGGAGCGCGCCGTGACGACGACCCTGACGCAGATGGCGACCGAAGTGCTGATGACGGCCGACGGGCGCGAGAAGACCGCCCTGTCCCGCCGGCACGCGCGGGCCTGGTTCGCCGCGCGGCGCGGCGATGCCCCGCCCATCGAGATCGGCACCGCAGCGCCGCCGCTGCACCCGGCGCGCCCCGAACGGCCCGAGCTGCTTTCGCCGCGCGATGTGCCGCGCAGGCGCCCGGGATCGGAGGCGGGACGCATCGCGCTGTTGCACGCGGTGGCGCATATCGAGCTGAACGCGGTCGATCTGCATTGGGACATCATCGCGCGGTTCGGGCATGTGCCCATGCCGCCGGGCTTCCATGACGACTGGGTGAAATGCGCCGACGAGGAGTCCAAGCATTTCAACCTCGTCTGCGACTGCCTGGAGGCCCTGAGCAGCCATTATGGCGCCCTGCCCGCCCATGCAGGCATGTGGCGCGCGGCCGAGGATACCGCCCATGACCTTATGGGGCGGCTGGCCGTCGTTCCCATGGTGCTGGAGGCGCGCGGGCTGGACGTGACGCCCGGGATGATCGAGATCTTCCGCAAGGCGGGCGCGGCACAGGCGGTCTCCGCGCTGGAGGTGATCTATGCCGAGGAGGTGGCTCATGTCGCCTATGGCTCGAAATGGTTCCACTTCCTGTGCGGGCGCGAGGATGCGGACCCGAAAGAGGTGTTTCACGACCTCGTCCGGCGCTATTTCCACGGCGCGCTGAAGCCGCCCTTCAACGAGGAAAAACGCGCCGAGGCCGGTTTGCCGCCCGATTTCTACTGGCCGCTGGCCGAGGAGACGCCGCCGCGCGACCGCAGCGCCGGGTGATTGCATCGGCAACTTTCCGCCCATAAACACTTCATTTCCGGCGCAAAAACGTCACGGCGGTTAACAAACTTGCCCAATTGTCGCCCCGGCTTTATGCAAACGTCCCAAGGGCTGGCCGGATACTCACCCGGGCAGACGAGGTTGGGGAAGGAAGGACGACGGCGTGAGAACACGTCTGGCAATCAGCATACACGCGCTTCTTGAGCGTCATTTCCCGGAACGCCGGGTTTTTCTGAAATCCGACACGGACACGCGTTTCATCCGGTTGAAACCGGCGACGCAGCTGGCCGCCTATGCCGGAGTCACGGTGACCATCGCCTGGACGATCGTGGCCACGGCGATGATCCTGATGGACAGCATCGGAGCCGGCAATTTCCGGGAACAGGCAAAGCGCGACCGGGCCACCTATCAGGAACGGCTCAACCAGATGTCGGCCGAACGCGATGCCCGCGCCGAAGAGGCGCTGGCCGCGCAGGAGCGGTTCAACGCCGCGCTGCGTCAGATCTCGGTGATGCAGACGGACCTGTTGCAGTCCGAAACCCGCCGGCGGGAGCTTGAGACCGGGATCGAGGTCATCCAGACGACCCTGCGCTCGGTCATGAAGGAGCGCGAGAATGCCCGCATGGCCGCGACCGAGCTGGAGCAGAAGCTCAATGGCGACGGGGCGGTGCAGCAGGTGGCCGCAGCGGCGCCCGCGCAGATGAGCTTCATGGCCGCTGCGCTTGCCGATACCGCGGCCGAGCGGGACCGGATCCTGGAAGACGCGCGCGCCGCGCTGGAGCAGCGCGAGGAGCTCGAGCTGGAAATCGACCTCATGCGTGAGCGCAACGACCAGATCTTCCGCCAGCTGGAAGAGGCGATGGCGATCTCGGTCGAGCCGCTGGACAAGATGTTCCGCAGCGCGGGCATGCCGACCGACAGCATCATCGAACAGGTGCGTCGCGGCTATAGCGGCCAGGGCGGGCCGCTGACCCCTTTATCCTTCTCGACGCGCGGTGAGGAGGCCACGGCCGACGAACTGCGCGCCAACGCGATCCTGCAGCAGATGGATCAGCTGAACCTCTACCGCATCGCCGCCCAGCAGGCGCCGTTTGCCATCCCGGTGAAATCCTCCTTCCGCTATACCAGCGGGTTCGGCAGCCGGCGCGACCCCAAGACGGGCGGTCGCCGGATGCACAACGGAGTCGATTTCGCCGGCGCGCATGGCACGGATATCCACGCCACCGCCGACGGGGTCGTGACCCATGCGGGCTGGTTGTCGGGTTTCGGCCGCCTGGTGAAGATCCAGCATGCCTTCGGGATCGAAACCTACTATGCGCATAACACCAAGCTTCGCGTGAAAGTCGGTCAAAGAGTCTCGCGCGGGGACCATATTGCTGATATGGGTAGCACCGGACGGTCGACCGGCACCCATCTGCATTACGAGGTGCGCGTGAACGGACGACCTGTTAACCCCATGATCTACATCAAGGCTGCACGCAATGTTTTCTAAGAGCAAAATCAACGAGCCCGCGCAGGACGCGGCCAAGACCACCCCCGCCCCTGCGACCCCCTCGTCGGCGCCCGCGCAGTCCGACCATCGCCCCAGCGCCCCCAAGGCGAAGCCGCCCGCATCCGTGCTGTCCTCGGATCTGCATATCACCGGCAACCTCAAGACCACGGGCGACATCCAGGTCGAGGGTACGGTCGAAGGCGATATCCGCGCGCACCTGCTGACCATCGGGGAAAGCGCCACCATCAAGGGCGAAGTGACCGCCGATGACGTCGTGATCAACGGCCGTATCGTGGGCCGGGTGCGGGGCCTCAAGGTGCGCCTGACCTCGACCGCGCGGGTCGAGGGCGACATCATCCACAAGACCATCGCCATCGAATCGGGCGCCCATTTCGAAGGCTCGGTGCAGCGCCAGGACGATCCGCTCAACCCCGGCCGCGCGAACAAGCCCGGCGGCAATCCCGCGAGCGCGCAAGCCGCGCCCCAGCCCAGGCCCGCCGCGCAAGCCGGGCAATCGGCCGAGTGATCTGACCCGAAGCAGTTTCAAGAACCGGAACGCGCCGCGGCTTTGCCGCGGCGTCAGCCTTTTCGGGCCTCCAGATTATTGTCCCAGCATCCACTTGCCCTGGGGCCAGAAGGCGTGAAAGGCGAAGGCAAATAGCAGGTCATGGGGCAGGTCCCTGCCCTGGCCATCACGCACCCGGATGCTGCCGATGTCGCGGCCGCGCGCGATCTCTCCGCTGTCGAGCGCCGAGGCAAGCCCGGCCTGCCAGGTCAGGGTAACGCCCTGCTCGTTCAACTCGCCCGCCTTGCGCAGACGGCTGAGCGGCCAGGCACGCTCGCCCACCCGCACCACGCGCTCCAGCGGTTCCAGCCCGTGCGGCGGCATTTCGCCGGAATAGAGAAACGGCCGGCGCGACGTGTCGTAGCCCCGATACGGGTTCCGGCCATAGGCGCGGTTGTAGTCGGGTTCGGCCATCACCAGGCCGTCCGGATGGCGGCTGCGGAATGCGGCCCAGCTTTCCATCCATGACGGCAGGGCGACCAGTTCCGCGCCGGTCAGTTGCCCCACGATCGCCTCGCCGCGCGCCTGCTGCCACCAGCTTTCGGTCTGGCGGTCATACATCACCATGTCGGACTGCCGCAGCTTGCCGGTAACGCCGAACTCCAGCACGCCGGCCCGGGTTCGCCGGTCGAAGGTCAGCGCCGAGTTGCACAGCGGGCAATAGGTGACGGCGACGGGAATCCCGCCCACCGTATCGTTCACGATCTCGTGCCAGATCAGGTAGCGGAGCGGGTATGCCCGCGCCTTCTCGCCGTCGAGCGTCAGCGTGATGACCGGTTCGCGGTCTTCCAGTTCGGCCGCGTCCACGGGGGTCAGGTCGGGATCGCTCAACGCGGGGATGCCGTCGCGCGGCGGCCCGCCCGAGCGGATCTCGGACCAGTCCTCTATACCGCGTTTGGAGAAATCCGTCCGGGGCCACTCTCCGCGCCAGGCAGACGGGTCGGCGGCCAGGGGCAGGGCAAGGGATATTGCGATCAGGGCAGCAAAAAGGCGCATGGTGTCTCCTCCATGCGCCTTATCGTGACCGGGTCGTGAGGTTCTGGAAAGCCGCCCCACGCGGATGTGAAAACTCGTGGGGTCAGTCGATGACCGTCACCTCTTCCATCATGTCGGGCTCGCCCACGACCGCGCCGTTGGGCCCGGTGCCGCGCTTGATGGCATCGACCACGTCCATGCCGCCGGTGACTTCGCCTACGACGGTGTATTGACCGTTCAGGAACGGACCGGGCTCGAACATGATGAAGAACTGCGAGTTGGCCGAATCCGGGTCCTGCGACCGGGCCATGCCGACGACGCCACGTTCGAACGGAATCTCGGAGAACTCGGCCGGCAGGTCGGGACGGTCGGACCCGCCCATGCCCGCGCGGCGCATGTCACCGCCCTTGCGGCCGAATTCCACGTCGCCGGTCTGGGCCATGAAGCCGTCGATCACGCGGTGAAAGACCACGCCGTCATATTTTCCGGCCTCGGCCAGTGCAGTGATCTGCTCGACATGCTGCGGCGCCACGTCCTCGAAAAGATCGATCGTGACGGTTCCGTTGGCCTCGCCCGCGACCTCGATCTCGAGACCGGTAGCAAGCGCGGGGCTGGCGGCGCAGGCAAGGAGGAGGGCCAGTTTACGCATCGGCGGCCACCTTGACGCTGATCATCCGGTCAGGGTTCGCGGGCGGCTCGCCGCGGGTGATGGCATCGACATGCTCCATCCCCGAAACCACGCGGCCATAGACCGTGTATTGCCCGTTCAGGAAATGGTTGTCCTTGAAATTGATGAAGAACTGCGAATTGGCCGAATTCGGGTTCGAGGACCGCGCCGCGCCCAGCGTACCGCGATCATGCGGCAGCTTGGAGAATTCCGCCGGCAGGTCGGGCAGCGCCGAACCGCCGGTGCCGGCCATGCGGATGTTGAACCCGTCTTCCATGTCGCCATGCTGCACATCGCCGGTCTGCGCCATGAAACCGTCGATCACACGGTGGAAGGCCACGTTGTCATACTCGCCCGCACGCGCCAGCTCCTTCATGCGCTCGGCATGTTTCGGGGCGACATCGGGCAACAGCTCGACCGTCACGGTACCGTCCTTGAGCTCGATGAGGATGGTGTTTTCGGGATCCTTGATCTCGGCCATATGGCCCTCCTGTGTCCTTGGTCTTGCGCGCATACCTAAGCCGCGACCCGGCGATTGCCAAGTCGCGCATTGACCTCACGGCCGATTCCGGGGAAAGACCCCGCAGCAGAAGCAAACGCAGGCATGACAGAAACGGAGCGACCGGTATGAGCTGGAAGACCCTCGACGACATGGAGCTTGACGGCAAGCGGGTCCTCGTGCGCGTGGATATCAACGTGCCCGTCGAGAACGGCAGGGTGACCGATGCAACCCGCATTCGCCGCGTGGCGCTGACGATCCGCGACATCCTGGACAAGGGCGGCAAGCCGATCCTGCTGGCGCATTTCGGACGCCCCAAGGGCAAGCACGTGCCCGAGTTGTCGCTGCAACCCTTGGTTCCGGCGCTGGAGGAGGCCTTTGGTGCACCGGTCAGCTTCTGCGCCGATTGCCGGGGCCCCGCGGCGCGCGCCGCCGTAGACAGCCTGGCCGAAGGCTCGGTCCTGCTGCTGGAGAACACCCGCTTTCACGCGGGCGAGGAAAAGAACGACACGGACCTTGCCGGCGAGATCGCCGAGCTTGGCGACATCTATTGTAACGACGCGTTTTCGGCGGCGCATCGCGCCCACGCCTCGACCGAGGGCGTCGCGCGGCGCTTGCCCTCTTGCGCGGGACGGCTGATGGAGGCGGAGCTGACCGCCCTGAAACGCGCCCTGGGCGCGCCGGAGCGTCCGGTCGCGGCGGTCGTCGGCGGAGCCAAGGTCTCGACCAAGCTGGAACTGCTGGGCAACCTTGTCGAAAAGGTCGAGTACCTCGTGATCGGCGGCGGCATGGCTAACACCTTCCTTGCCGCGCAAGGCGTGGATATCGGGAAGTCGCTGTGCGAGCGCGAGATGACCGGAACCGCGCGCGAGATCCTGAAGAAGGCGGAAAGGACCGGGTGCGAGATCGTGCTGCCCGTGGACGTGGTGGTTGCGCGCGAATTCAAGGCCGGTGCCGAGACCGAGACGGTGGCCAGCGATGCCTGCCCCGCCGATGCGATGATCCTCGACGCTGGACCTGCGACCGTGAAACGGATTGCCGAGGTGTTCGACGCGGCGAAGACCGTGATCTGGAACGGTCCGATGGGCGCGTTCGAGATCGAGCCCTTCGATGCGGCGACCAATGCCGCCGCGCAGAAGGCGGCCGAACTGACCCGCGCGGGCGAATTGGTCAGCGTTGCGGGCGGTGGCGACACGGTCGCCGCGCTGAACAAGGCCGGCGCGGCGGATGATTTCACCTATATCTCCACCGCGGGCGGCGCGTTCCTCGAATGGATGGAAGGCAAGACGCTGCCCGGGGTCGCGGCCCTCGAGATGGAGCCGCAGTCGGAGCCGGCCTGAGCCGCGTATCAGGGCCGGGCACCGCTTCCCGCGCGTGCCCATGGCCAGTCGAACTCGACCGGCGTGGACGCCGCCCCCTTGCCCGTGTGGCCACGCGGATCATCCTCGAGCAGCGCGCGCCGCATGTCGGCGAGATCGGGGCTGTGAAACCGCCTCACGCTGGTCGGCAGGAACAGGTGCATCATGCCGACAGCCCCCCTGCCCCGTCGCGACCCGGGTTCCGCGACAACGAGGTCAACGTCCGCAGCAACCCCTCGTAGCGGGCCATCTCATCCTTGATGCGCAACCTTCTTCGCTTGAGCTTCTGCAATGACATTGCGCAGGGCACGGGGCGCTTGAGCTCTTCCGCGATCTTCTGCTTCAACTCGTGATGCCTGGTCTTCAGCGCTGCGATCTTCACCCCCAGCGAGAAGCGGCTTACCCTGAAACTCTTGGTCTTCATGCTCTTCTCCCTTCTGTTCTTCACAGAAGGTGGCATCTCGACCAAATAGTTGAAGATAATCTTATTCGACTTATACATTGGAAAAACCAATGCAGCATTCGGTGCCATGTCCGAGATCACCCTGCGCCAGATCCGCTATTTCGCCGCGTTGAGCGACACGTTGCAATATCAGCGCGCCGCCCGCCTGCTGGGGATCAGCCAGCCCTCGCTCAGCCTTCAGATTGCAGCGCTGGAGGAGAACCTGGGAACAAGGCTGCTGGAACGACGCCGTTCCGGTCTGATCCTGACGCCCGAGGGACGCGAGGTGGCGGCGCAGACACGGCGCATCCTGCGCGAGGTCGAGGCGCTGAAATTGCTCGCCCGCCCCATGCAGGCGGATCTCAGCGGCACGCTGCGGCTTGGATCCACGCCGACGATCGGGCCCTACCTGCTGCCCCGCGTCCTGCGGCGGATTCACCGAGACCATCCCGATCTCAAGCTCATCATCCGCGACGGCGCCCCGCAGGACCTGGCCGAAGAACTGGCCGGGGGGCATCACGACGTCATCCTCACCCATCTGCCGGTCCGCCACGACGAGTTGCGCAGCGCGCCGCTCTTTCGCGAGGAATTGCGCCTTGCCGTGGCGCGGGATCATCCGCTGGCGGACCGGCACGAGGCGCGGCAGCAGGATCTGGGCGGCGAAACGCTTCTGAGCCTCGGTCCCTCCTACCAGTTGCACCGCCAGGTGGCGGAGATCTGCGCCGCCACGGGGGCCGCGCGGAACGAGGCCTTCGAGGGCACGAGCCTTGACGCGCTGCGGCAGATGGTTTCGCTTGGGATGGGCGTCACGCTGCTGCCCGCGCTCTACATCCGGTCCGAGGTCGCGCAGCCCGATGCCGACGTGGCCACCCTGCCGTTGCGCCCGGCGCTGCACCGTCTCGTCGGTCTGGGCTGGCGCGCCTCTTCCGGCCATCCGCCCGCTTTTGTCCGGCTGGCGGAGATGATCCGCCGCGTCGCGCGGGAGGAATTTCCCGAAACCGTGATTCCCGTGTCGCAGTAAGGGTTTCTCGCATGACAGAGCTTTTCCAACCGGGGCGGCTTGTGCCATAGTGCTGGCAAGCGCCGGCAAAAGGCGCAGTCCCGAGGCAGACAGAGGTTATCCGTGACCCGACCCCCTCTTCGTTCCAACCGCCCCGGCCTGGGCGCGGCCGTGTTCTTTACCGTGGCCTTCGGCCTCGGCACCTATTTCACCTTCGCCGCCGTGCAGGGCGATTACGGGCTGTTTCGCAGGGTCGAGATCGCAGCGGAACGCAAGGCGCTGACCGAAGACCTTGAAAAACTGGAACGCGAGATCGCCGAGATGGAGAATCTCACCCGGCGGCTGTCCGACCATTACCTCGATCTCGACCTGCTGGACGAGCAGGCGCGCTCGGTTCTGGGCCTTCTGCGCTCGGACGAAATCGTCATTCGATAATTCATTTCAGATTCCCTCTCGCACCCCGACGCGAAATGCTGTAAAATTAGTTTAACGCTAAACTATTATGCGCAAGGGAGGACGCACGGCGATGGCCACGCGAAAGACGACCTCAAGTGCCCGCAAGTCGAATGTCTCGGGCGACGAACTCAAGCATTACTACCGCGAGATGCTTCTGATCCGCCGTTTCGAGGAAAAGGCCGGCCAGCTCTATGGCATGGGCCTGATCGGCGGCTTCTGTCACCTTTATATCGGGCAGGAGGCCGTCGTGGTCGGGCTCGAGGCCGCGGCCGAGGAAGGCGACAAGCGCGTCACCTCCTACCGCGACCACGGCCACATGCTGGCCTGCGGCATGGACCCCGACGGCGTGATGGCCGAGCTCACGGGCCGCGAGGGCGGCTATTCCAAGGGCAAGGGCGGCTCCATGCACATGTTCTCGAAAGAGAAGCATTTCTATGGCGGCCATGGCATCGTCGGCGCGCAGGTGCCGCTGGGGGCCGGGCTGGCCTTTTCGGACAAGTACCGGGGCAATGACCGCGTCACCTTCACCTATTTTGGCGATGGCGCGGCGAACCAGGGCCAGGTCTACGAGACCTTCAACATGGCCTCGCTCTGGCAGCTTCCGGTGATCTTCGTGATCGAGAACAACCAGTATGCGATGGGCACCGCGCAGAAACGCTCCACCTCGACCGAGGAAATCCACAAGCGCGGCGAACCTTTCGGCATTCCAGGCGAGATCGTCGACGGCATGAACGTGCTGGCGGTCAAGGATGCGGGCGAAAAGGCCGTCGCGCACTGCCGCGCGGGCAAGGGCCCCTACATCCTCGAGGTCAAGACCTACCGCTATCGCGGCCATTCCATGTCCGACCCGGCCAAGTACCGCACCCGCGAAGAGGTGCAGAAGATGCGCGAGGAACGCGATCCCATCGAACAGGTGCGCGGGATGCTGCTTTCGGGCAAGCACGCGACCGAGGAGGACCTCAAGGCGATCGACAAGGAGATCAAGGATATCGTCAACGCCTCGGCCGAGTTCGCCAAGGAAAGCCCCGAACCGGCTGCGGATGAGCTTTGGACCGATATCTATGCCGACGCCGTCCCGCAGAAGGAGGAGGCGTGACATGACCGATTCCAACATGATGGCCCGCACCAAGGGGGGATTCTGACCCATGGCAACCGAGATCCTGATGCCCGCCCTCTCCCCCACGATGGAGGAAGGCACCCTGGCCAAATGGCTGGTCAAGGAGGGCGACACCGTCTCCTCCGGCGACATCCTGGCCGAAATCGAGACCGACAAGGCGACGATGGAGTTCGAAGCCGTCGATGAGGGCGTGATCGGCAAGATCCTGATCGCCGAAGGCACCGAGGGCGTTAAAGTTAACACGCCCATCGCGATCCTCGCCGAGGAGGGCGAAGACGTGGACGCCGTCGCGCAGGAGGCGAATGCCGACGCGGGCAAGGAGGCGGCCCCCGCAGGGGGCTCCGACGCGCCCGCCGCCGATGCCGAAGCCCCTCCGACGGAACCCGCCAAGCCGCCCGCACCGTCGGTGAAGGCCGACCGCGCGCCAGACTGGCCCGCTGACGTCGAGATGCAGCCGCAGACCGTGCGCGAAGCGCTGCGCGACGCCATGGCCGAGGAAATGCGCCGCGACGAGGATGTCTTCCTCATGGGCGAGGAGGTCGCCGAATACCAGGGCGCCTACAAGGTCAGCCAGGGCCTGCTCGACGAGTTCGGCGCGCGCCGGGTCATGGACACGCCGATCACCGAGCACGGCTTCGCCGGCATCGCGGTCGGTGCCGCCTTTGGCGGGTTGCGTCCGATCGTGGAGTTCATGACCTTCAACTTCGCCATGCAGGCGATCGACCAGATCATCAATTCCGCCGCCAAGACGCTTTACATGTCGGGCGGGCAGATGGGCTGCCCCATCGTGTTCCGCGGCCCCAACGGCGCCGCAGCCCGCGTGGCCGCGCAACACAGCCAGGACTACGCCGCCTGGTACATGCAGATCCCCGGCCTCAAGGTGGCGATGCCCTATTCGGCCGCCGACGCCAAGGGGCTGCTGAAATCGGCGATCCGCGACCCGAACCCGGTGATCTTCCTGGAAAACGAGATCCTCTACGGCCGGTCCTTCGACATGCCGCAGGTGGACGACCTTGCCATTCCCTTCGGCAAGGCGCGGACCTGGCGCGAGGGGGCCGACGTGACCATCGTCAGCTTCGGCATCGGCATGACCTATGCGCTGGAAGCGGCCGAGAAACTGGCCCAGGACGGGATCGAGGCCGAGGTGATCGACCTGCGCACCATCCGGCCGATGGATACCGCCGCAATCATCGAGTCGGTGAAGAAGACCAACCGCCTCGTGACCGTCGAGGAAGGCTGGCCACAGGGATCTGTCGGCAGCTACATCTCCTCGGTGGTGATGCAGGAGGCGTTCGACTGGCTCGACGCGCCGGTCATCAACTGCACCGGCAAGGACGTACCGATGCCGTATGCCGCCAATCTCGAAAAGATGGCGCTGGTCACCACGGCCGAGGTGATCGAAGCCGTGCACAAAGTCACCTACCGCTGAGGAGACGGGATCATGCCAACGGAAATCCTGATGCCTGCCCTGTCGCCCACGATGGAGGAAGGCACGCTTGCAAAGTGGCTGGTAAAGGAGGGTGACACCGTCTCCTCTGGCGACCTGCTGGCCGAGATCGAGACCGACAAGGCCACGATGGAATTCGAGGCCGTCGATGAAGGCGTGATCGGCAAGCTGCTGATCGAGGAGGGCACCGAGGGGGTCAAGGTCAACACCCCCATCGCCGTGTTGCTCGAAGAAGGCGAAAGCGCCGATGACATCGGCAAGGCCGACACTCAGCCCCGCCCCGCCGACCAGCCCACCGAAACCGCGCCCGCCGCGGCCAAGGAACCGGTCGCGGGCGGCTATGGCGGCGAAGAAAGCGCACCCGCCAGCCCCGCCCCGGCCGCGTCGCAGGACGCCGATGGCAAACGCATCTTCGCCTCGCCGCTGGCGCGCCGTATCGCCGCCGACAAGGGGCTGGACCTGTCGCAGATCAAGGGTTCCGGCCCGCATGGCCGCATCGTGAAGGCCGATGTGGAAGGGGCCGAGAAAGCCCCGGCCAAGGCGCAGGAACCGGCCGCCGCCGCCGCTCCCGCACTATCTCAGGCACAAGCGCCTGCGCCCACTGCAGGACCTTCGGCAGATGCTGTGGCCAAGCTTTACGAAGGTCGTGAGTACGAAGAGATCAAGCTCGACGGGATGCGCAAGACCATCGCCGCGCGCCTCACCGAGGCCAAGCAGCAGGTGCCGCATTTCTACCTGCGCCGCGACATCCGCATCGACGCGCTGCTCAAGTTCCGCGGCGAGTTGAACAAGCAGCTCGAAGGCCGGGGCGTGAAGCTGTCGGTCAACGATTTCATCATCAAGGCCTGCGCGCTGGCCCTGCAATCGGTGCCCAAGGCCAACGCGGTCTGGGCCGGGGATCGGGTCCTGCAGCTTAAACCTTCGGACGTGGCCGTGGCAGTTGCCATCGAGGGCGGCCTGTTCACCCCGGTCCTCAAGGATGCCGAGATGAAATCGCTCTCGGCGCTTTCGGCCGAGATGAAGGATCTCGCCGCCCGCGCCCGCGACCGCAAGCTCGCCCCGCATGAATACCAGGGCGGCAGCTTTGCCATCTCGAACCTGGGGATGTTCGGCATCGACAATTTCGACGCGGTCATCAACCCGCCCCATGGCGCCATCCTGGCCGTCGGCGCGGGCGTCAGGAAACCCGTCGTGACCGCCGAGGGCGACGTGAGTGTCGCGACGGTGATGTCCGTGACGCTCTCGGTCGATCACCGGGTCATCGACGGCGCACTGGGCGCGCAACTGCTCCAGGCCATCGTCGAGAACCTCGAAAACCCGATGGTGATGCTGGCATAACGTCAAAAGCCGCCCCTCGGGGCGGCTTCTTTCAAGGACTATCGGACCCGAACCCTATTCGTATCGGCTCAGCATGTGATCCATCCGGATCGACGGCTGGTCACACCCGGCCTCGCCCACGATCCGCGCCGGGATACCGGCCACGGTCTTGCAAGGCGGCACATCCTCCAGCACCACGGACCCTGCCGCAATCCGGCTGCAATGCCCGACCGTGATGTTGCCCAGGACCTTGGCCCCGGCCCCGATCAGCACGCCATCGCCGATCTTGGGGTGACGATCCTGTTCCTCCTTGCCGGTTCCGCCCAGCGTCACCGAATGCAGCATCGAGACATTGTCGCCCACCACCGCCGTCTCGCCGATGACGATGGAATGGGCATGGTCGATCATGATGCCCTTGCCGATCCGCGCCGCCGGGTGGATATCCACGCCGAAGATCTCCGAAATCCGCATCTGCAGGAAATAGGCCAGGTCGTACCGCTCCTTGCGCCACAGCCAATGCGCCACGCGATAGGCCTGCATCGCCTGGTATCCCTTGAAATAGAGGATCGGCTGCAGCAGCCGGTGACAGGCCGGGTCCCGCTCGAATACGGCCATCAGATCGGCCCGCGCGGCCTCGACCAGCGCAGGCTCGTTCGCATAGGCTTCATCGACGATCTCGCGCAGGACCATCATCGACATCTCGTTCGAGCAGAGCTTGGCCGATATTCGATAGGACAGCGCCTTGGCCAGCGATTTGTGGTGCAGGATACAGGCATGAACCAGCCCGCCCATCAACGGCTCCTTGCGAACCGCGCGTTCCGCTTCCTCGGTGATCCGGTCCCATACAGGATCGACGGGCATCAGTTTCGAGCGTTTTTCCAACATGGCCAACCATCCTCTGCTGCGCTTAATCTAGTCATCTAAGACGCATTTGGCCAATCGCAATTCCTTGATGAGGGAAACCACGAAAATGAATGAGACGGACCTCGCCGCCTTCACTGCGCTCATCCGGCAACGGCTGGCTGAGCTGCAGCAAAGCTCCGAGGCCGGGCGCGAGGGGCAGTCGGTGGTCACACTCGACCAGCAGGCGATAGGCCGGCTCAGCCGGATGGATGCGCTCCAGAACCAGGCGATGGCGAAGGCCCAACAAGCGCGACGCGACGGCGAAGTCCGACGTCTGACCGCCGCGCTCGAGCGCATCGAGGACGGCGAATACGGCTATTGCGAGGATTGCGGCGAGCAGATCGCCAAGGGGCGGCTGCAGCTCGACCCCGCAGCCACCCGTTGCGTCAGCTGCGCTTCGGGCTGAGGCGGAACAGCGTGATCTCGCGCAACACGATTTCGAAACACTGGCAGTAATCCGGGTCGTCGAATCCCGGTTCGTCCACCAGCATCCGCTTGCGCGCCGCCGACATGAGCGAACCGTTGCCGTAGAGCGGATGGATACGGCCCGTGGCGCCGACATGGGCACGCGCCCGGTCGGCCTCCCGGATCATACGCCTGCACAGCCGGGCACGCTGGCCGGACGGAACCGCCAGCAACGCCCGCGCCGCCGCACAGACATCGCCGTGCAGAACCGGCAGCATGGCTCAAACCCCGATCCGCAAGCTGCCGAACGGCCCGGACCCGTAGCGCGCCGACACCTGCGCCACCTGCATCTCGACGATCCCGTTCGCCCCGTCTTCGGCCTGCATCGTCGCGTTGTAGGTCCAGTTCGGCACGCTGACCTCCACCTCGCGCAGCACGACCGTGCCCTGCATCACGCGCAGCAGGTAACGCTCGCTTTCTTCGCCCAATGGCACCTCGGGCAGCGACCAATCATCCCCGTCGATCCGCGTCCGGCGAATCCAGTCCAGCTGGATGTCGTCGCCGATCTTGCGCGTCCGCAGATGGACCGGAGCGTAAGGGCGCAAGCCGTTGCCTTCGAATGCCTCGACCACGTGACGATAGGACGGATCGGCATAGCCGCGCTTCGATGGCCCGATACGGAAATGCTTGGCCATGCGCCGCTGAGAGCTGGGAAGGTCAAGCTGTGTCAGCCTCTCGTCGACCAGCACAAAGAGTGATCCTTCGGGCCAAAGCTCGGGCATCAGAGCGTCCGTTCCCAATTGTCCGCGCAACCGCCCGCGCAGCAGGTAGGTCCCGCTTGCGATCAGTTCGGCCTCGCGGAATTGAAAAAGTTCCCAATTGCCGCTGCTGCTCCCGTCCCCGATGGCGGCCAGGTTGGCCCCGTTGAGGACCGCCTCGGCCGAGCGCGTCTCCAAGGCCCCCGCCGTCAGCCGCACCTGCAGGTCCAGCCCCTCGTCCCACAGCCCCGCCGGCGCGCGGTGCAGCACGCTCTCGGTCACCCCGATCACCGCGCGCTCCTCCACCAGCAGGTCCAGCGCGTAATCCTCGTCGCTGAGCGAGGAATAGACCGATACGCTGCCCGGCCAAGGCTGCGCCGTCACCGCCAGGTGCGGCGCATGCAGCACCTCGTCCCCGGTCAGCAGCGGCAGGTCGAGAAAGACAGGCAGGACCGGCACGGGCGCAGCAAAGGCTTTGACCGCCGGCGCGTCCTCCGGCATCTCCGAGGGGCGATAGACACCGGGTTCGATCCGCACCGCGTCCAGCAGCTGCATCTCTCCCTGCTCCACCCGGTCGATCCGGTACAGCGTCTCACCCTGCCCGGGCAGCCGGACTGCGTCGCCCGCACCAAGCGCCATGCGCGAAGGAGGCAGCGCGAACCGAACCGCGTCACGCGATACCCGCGACTCGGACAGCCATCGCTCGACCGTCTGCCGGCCCTCGGCGCGGGTCATCGAAAGCGACATCTCGCTCGCGGCCACAGCATGTGTCCGATCATCGGGCAGCACCACCTCCTCGGTCACGACCTCGTGATCCGCATCCGCCTGCACGAACCGCAACCGGACGCGCCCCGTCATCTCGGCCGCCGAGTCACGATGGTGTTCCACATCGCCTTCAAGGTCCGGATGGCGCGCCAGAGCGTCCTGCGAAAGCACGACCGGATCCGCCCCCTCCCGCATCCGGAAAACAAGCGCCCCGTCCCGCTCGATGGCATCGACCCCATGGCGCAACATCAGCGGTTGCAAGGCAGACCGCGCGTCACCCACATCCTCAAGGTGATACCCGCGCACCACGCCCCACAGGCCCGAGACATCGATATCCGTCACGCCCGAGCGATGGCACAGCTCTGCCACGACAGAGGCCAGGCTGCGCGAGCCCGACCGCCCGTTCAACCAATGGCCGCGCGCAAAGTTCGCGCCATCCTCCCACAGCGTCCGGTTGTTCGGGAAGGCGGGGAAAGGCCGCGCATCCCAGGCCCAGACATAGGCGTTGGACAGGTCCACCATCGGCCCGCCATATTCGTCGGAAACCGGGTTGTTCTCGGCGCGCGACCAATGACCCAGCACCGCACGCAGATATTGCCGCTGGATCAGGTCGTCCCGCAACCCGTTGGAATGATGCGGCAAGGCGGATTCCGAGGATTTCGGGTCGAGGAACTTGTTGGGCTGGTTCGTGCCCTTGTCGATGGCCGCGCAGCCGAGCTCGGTGAACCAGAAAGGCTTCGACCGCGGAACCCATGCCGTGGGCTGCGCCTGCCGCACCCCGCCGATCCGTTCGTGGTGTTCGTTCTCCCACCAGCCGCGCAGATCCTTGTAGCGCCAGATCCACGGCTCGCCATGCGCCTCGTCACTGATCGGCGTACGGATCTGCGCCGCCCGCGCCTCGTCCGAATGGTAATACCAGTCATAGCCTTCGCCGCCTTCGACATTGGACGCGAGATAGCCCAGGTCATAGATGCTCCGCGCCCCCGCCGCCCGGTCGAGGTGATCCGACCCGTCCCGCCAATCCGACACCGGCATGTAATTGTCGATCCCCACGAAATCGATATTCGTATCCGCCCAGAGCGGGTCGAGGTGGAAATACCGGTCGCCGCTTCCATCCTGCGGCTGATATCCGAAATACTCCGTCCAATCCGCCGCATAGCCGATTTTGGTCTGCGGCCCCAGCAATGCGCGCACCTCCGCCGCCAGCGACCGCAAAGCCGCGACCGCCGGGAAGCCGCTCGCGCCCCGGATCTGTGTCAGCCCCCGCATTTCCGACCCGATACAGAACGCATCGACCCCGCCCGCCGCCGCGCAAAGCGCCGCGTAATGCAGGATGAACCGCCGCATTCCCCATTCCTGGGGTCCGGAATAGCTCACCACGCCATCGCCCACCGCGAAATCGGCAGCCGAGGCCGTGCCAAAGAACGCCGCCACCTCCATATCGGCGATCCCCGTCCCGTCGGGCGAGCCGTCGCGCCCCGGCGCCTCGCTCAGGGTAATGCGCCCCCGCCAGGGCATCACCGGCTGATCCTCCGCCTCGCTCCAGGGATCGGGCAGCCCGTTGCCCTCAAGCTGCTCCATCAGGATGAAGGGATAGAACATCACGCGCTGGCCACGGTCGCGCATGTGCCGGATCGCCTCGACCACCGACGCATCGGCCGGCGTGCCGCCATAGACGGGGCGATCCTCCACCTGTGCGATCTGCTCAGCCGTTGCGCGCGTCAACCCGCCCGCGCTCCAGGGCATGTTGGCACCGTCGATCCCGGTTCGCTCCACCTTGGGCCGGATCCGGCACTCGCCGCAGCGTAAATCGTCGCCGAACCACGACACGATGAGAGAGGCCGTGCCACATCCCGGCAACTCCCCCTCCAGCGCATCCATCGAGGTCAGGAAATCCGACTTTCCCGAGGGAGAGTTGCTGTTCGCCGCCCAGAAACTCCCCGGCCCGTCCGAATAGTTCACCTGCGTCGTGGCCAAGCTGTATTCGCCCGTGCCCGGCATCAACGCCACCGCCTTGACGATCTCGCCCAGCCGATCGCTGTATTCCGGCGCGCCCGGCTGCTCGGCCCGTACCACCTCGAAAGAGAATTGCGGCACCCGGTTGCCGAACGGCTCCAGCGCCAGATCCTCGATCACGACGTAAGCCGTGCCGCGATAGGCCGGCACCTGCCCCGCGCCTTCCACGGCCTCCATCACCGGGTCGGGAAGCTGATCCGCCGTCCCGCGATAGATCCGCATGTTCAGATCGGCGGGCGCGATCTCCTCGCCATCGGCCCAGACCCGGCCGACCGTCGCGATCTCGCCCTCGCACAGCGCGATGGCCAGCGAGACGGAATAGCTGTAGCGCGTGGTCTTCGGCTGCGCGGGCCCGCCTTTCCCGCCACCTGTCGTGGTCGAACTTTCGATGAAATCCGACGCCCAGATCACTTGCCCCCCAAGCCGCACCCGGCCAAAGGCCTGCGGGATCGGCGCGCCCTCGCCCGCGCGGGTCAGGCGGAACCGGTCGACCTTGCCGGTCTCCACCGCCTCGGCTCCGCCCCCCAGCAGACGCTGGTCCAGAACCTTGCCGATGGTCGCACCCACCGCCTTGCCCAGGCTCGCCGTCGCCATGCCCGCGACCGACCCTCCGATCGCGCCCCCGATCGCATTGCCCGCCGCGGACAGAAGTATCGTCGCCATCAGTTCACCTCCGGAAATTCGAACCGCGCCACGATCCGTTTTCTCCACGGCTCGCTCAGCGAGCTTTCAACCACGCCATGCCCCGAATAGGCATGAACAAAACTCGGGCGCGCGCCCGCCTCTGCGACGATGCCCAGATGCTTGGCCACGCTTCCCGCCCGCATCCGGAAGAGCAGCACGTCGCCCGGCAACAGCGCGCCCAGCGGCACCTCCCGCAGATGCCGCCGCGCCGCGGCCCACAGACGCTCGTCGCCCTGGGGCTCGGACCAGTCCATGCTGTAGGCTGGCGGTCGCTCCGGCTCGGCCCCACAGACCGCCCGCCAGACGCCCCGGATCAGGCCCAGGCAATCCGCCCCCGCCCCCTGCACCGAAGCCTGATGCAGGTAGGGCGTGCCGATCCAGCCCCGCGCCTCTGCCACGATCGCGGCCCGGCTCATCGCCGGCTCCCGCCGGTATTGGCGCCGGTCTTCTTCGGCACGGCGACCATCCAGTCCTCACCCGGAAGGTCGGGAAAACCCTGGAAGTTCAGCAGATTGTCGAATTTCAACCGGCAGGTCTCCATCCGCTTGTCGCAGCCCGCAACCAGCTGCACCCGATCCCCCGGCATCAGCGCACCGCGGATCGGCTCCCACAGCTCGATCAGCCGCGTGCCATTCTCAACCACGTCGCGCTTGATCAGCGACCACAGCCCCGCCGCCGCGCCGTCCAGCACTGTCAGCCGCCCGCGCTGGAACCATCCGGGATCGAAACCCTCAAGCCCCGCCCAGCGCAGGAACACGCGCTCCTCGATCGTCTCCAACGCCAGCTCCGCGATATATCCCGGCTGATCCAGATCGAAACGACACGCCACATCACCCAGAACGGCCGTACAGGGTTTCTGATAAACCCGCCCCAGGGGCCGGTTCAGCGCATCCGTCAAACCCCTTAGCTCGGCCTGGAACGCCCCGCCGCTGCGGCGCAACTCGCCGATATGGCCACGGAATTTCAGCCAGCGTTGCTCGGGCGCGGCCCAGTTCACCAACCAGGCCAGCACCTCGGCCCCGTCCAGCCGCCCGGCCTCGATCTCTTCGTCGCGCAGCCCCGCATCCGAGAGCGCGCCCAGCGCCTCGGTATTGTCCACCGACAGCCCCGTGGACTGGTCCAGCGTCAGGGCGGTCAGCCCGGTATCGGCGCGGAACGTCACGCCGTCAAAGGCCAGATCCCGGTCGTGATCCGTGAACCCGTGCTGCACCCCGTCCGCCCGCCGGATCGCCCAGCAACGGCATAGCGTCGTGTTCCCGCTTTCCACATGCGCGCGGAATGCCTCGCTCATGCCCACCATCAGACCCGCACCTCGACCACCGGCACGTTAGGCACATCGCCCGCCTTGAAACTCGCCACGCTGGTCTGGATGCGGTCGGTGTCAAAGCGCACCGGCACGTCGAACTCGAACCCGGCGGTAACCTGCACCCCCTCGCCCGGCGGCGCGGCGAAAGTCACCACACCGGTCGCCATATCCACCTCGAAATCCACGCCCTCGCGCTGGCGGTCCTGGTCCAGTCCGACCCGCACCGTGCCCGCCACCGGCTTGGCGATGGGCCGGGCATAGGAAAACCCGCCCGAGCGATAGGTCTTCACCAGCGGAAAGGCCACCGTGGCGCCATCGCCCTCGGCGATCACCTGGTCGCCATGCGTGACTTCGGCGGAGGCGCGGCAGGATTTGAAATCCGACCAGTCCTTCCAGCGGAACCCGAACATCTGCCCGCGCCGCGCCTCGAAGAAGGCGATGAGCACCTCGACATCGTCGAGAGAGCGCATCCCCAGCCCCGCATCATAACGCCTGCGCGAATGGGCCCAGGGCGTGTTGCGCTCCTCGAACCCGTTGGCCAGCGTCACCACATCCGTGCGCCGTTCCGGCCCGCCGACCGAGCCAAAGCTCAGGTTCGCCGGAAATCTCACCTCGTGAAAGCTCATCGCCCCTCTCCCCGCTTACCGATTGCGATTGCCGCGTCCCAGCGCCCGGCTCATCTGCGCCGCGATCTGGCCCTGGCTGCGGCGGAACCCCTGCACATCCGGGGTGGTGATGTTCATCACCACGTTGACCGCGCGCCCGCCGCCCGACTGGCGCACACCCAGCTTGCCATCGGGTCCGCGCGCCAGTGGCATGATCGCCTCCGGCCCCGCCTCACCCATCAACCCCATGCCGCCCCGCATCGGAAAGGTGACCGGCCCGCTCACCACGCCGCCATTGGCAAAGGGCATCACCCGCCCCTGAGCGAAGGACCCGCCATCGGCAAAGGGCAGGATCCCGTCCACCAGGCTGCCCACCCCCTTGGCCAGCAGCCCGCCGAAATGATCCGTCACCGGCTTGATCGCCGCCGAATAGGTCGTGTTGATCATCGACCGCGCGATGGTCTCCAATGCGTCCGACAGCTTCATCCCGTCGAACACCACCCCGTCGAAGGCGCGGCGCAGCCCCTTGGACATGCCCCGCTCCAGCACAGCCACATCCTTGCCCGTCGCGGCAAAGGCCTCGCGTACCCGGCGCAGCTCCGCGTCGAACCCGGCGGCCATCGCCGCCGCATCGCCCAGCGCGTCACCCAGCGCCTCGCCCGAGGCTTCCAGCTCGGAAAACCCGTCACGCTCCGTCATCGCTCTCTCCTTGTTCCTCGTCCGGCCCCTCGTCTGGCCAGGCCGCCAGCAGCGCATCCAGACCCGCCCGGCTCAGCGCGCCGCCGCCGCCCGCCTGTCCCAGCATCAGCCGCAGCTCGGCGGGCGTCAGCGCCCAGAACTGCGCGGGCGTCAGGCGCAGCCCCTGCATCCCGGCCCGCATCAGCGCGGGCCAGTCGAACCCGCTCATCCCTGCCCCGGCACCATGAAGGCCCGCGCCAGCAGCTCCGCCGCCGCGCGCGCCGCCGCCATCGGCCCGCCCGCGATCTCGGCCCGCATCAGATCGGCCCGCGTCACCTCCGCGCCGCCACCACGCAGCCCCGCGAGGATCAGCGCCAGCACGTCACGACTGGAATAGGCCCCGCCCTCGAAACGCTGCACCAGCTCCACCAGCGAGCCCGCCTCGATCTCCGCCTCCAGCTCGGCCAGCGCGCCCAGCGTCAGCTTCAGCACGTGGCCCTCCCCGTCGATGGTCAGCGCCACCTCGCCCGCCCACGGATTGGCCATGCTCAAAGCGCCGTGAAGCTCAGGACACCGGCGCTGGCCAGCGACATCTCGTATGTCGCCTCGCCATTGTGGCTGCCCGCATATTCGATCGCCGTCACCTGGAACGGACCCTCGACAATGCCGAAATCCGGAATGATGACCTGGAACGCGGGCGTCTCGCCATCGAAGAACAGCTGCCGCGCGCGTTCATCGGTGCCCGCATCCTTGAACACGCCCGAGCCCGAGATCGCGGCCGATTTCACGCCCGCGCCACTCAGCAGCTCGCGCCACCCGCCCTGGCTCTCCAGGCTCGTCACATCCACGCTTTCGGCGTTGAAGCTCACCCGCGTGGCGCGCAGCCCCGCGATGGTCTCGAACAAACCGCTGCCATTCATGTCCACCTTGACCAGCAGGTCCTTGCCGTTCTGGGCACCCATATCTTCTCTCCAGATTTCAGGTTTCAGTCGTCTTCCAGCCGCGCGCGAAAACGCAGGTCGATCTGGCGCAAACCGCCCGATTGCCCGGCCTTGGCCCGCTCGAACCAGATCCCCACCACGCGGCCTCGCTCCAGCACGGGGGTCGCTCCCTCCAGCAGGTCGCAGACCGCACCCGCCAGATCCTTGGCCCCGGCAAAACCCGCCGCCCGGCTCACCACCGAGACGGTGAAGCGGTGCAGCGCGCCGCCGCCTTCGCGGTCCGAGGCATCGCGCACCTCCTCGGGCCCAAGACGCAGGTATATCTCGGGCAACTCCCCCGCCGGCAGCGCATCATGCACCAGCCCCGCCAGCCGCGGATCGCCCTCCAGCAGCGCATAGATCCCCGCCTGCAATCCGGCCGCCATGCCATAGCTCATGCCGCCACCTCCTCGTCCGCGTAACAGGTCAGGTAGGCGCCGCGCCCGTCGCGCTCGGCCACGGCCCGGATCAGCCAGACACGCGTGCCGTCGCGAAACCGCTGCTCGGGCGCGGGCCGCATGGACGACCCCACCGGCGCACCGCGCACCACGATGCGATAGCCCGTGCGCGACACCACGGCGCCGCCCGCCTCCCGCTCGCGCCCCGTGCGGGCCGAAACCTCGGCCCAGAGCGTGCCCAAAGCCTCCCAGCTCTCGACATATCCACCCGCGCCATCGGCCACTCGCGACGGCGCCTCCAGCACCAGCGTCCGGTTCAGATGCGGCTGCCTCATCGCGCGCCCCCCATGCCGAAGCGCAGGACGCGATATCGCTGGATCAGGCTCGTCACCCCAAAGGGCATGCAGCCATCGCCAAGCGCCGTCTCGTTGCGGTACTCGTAGTAATGCGCCGCCAGCAGCAGAACCGCTTGGCCCAGATCGGCCGGCAACCCGCCCCAGTCGGCAGCCATCCCGGCGGTGAACTCCACCCGCACGGACCCGCCCGTGCCGAGGCTCGGCAACAGCGTGCCCCGCGGGCGCAACACCGGCCGCGTCCCGTCCTGCTCCAACTGCACCGCCCCCGGCTCCAACGCGGTCTCGACCCCGCCGGCATCGCGCAGCACCACCGCCTCGACCGACACCACCGGCGCCACCGGGAAGGTCTCGCCATAGCGATCGCGCCAGGCATTCAGCACCCAGGAAAACCGCCGTTCGATCAGCACCTTGCCGGTGCGCGCCTCGATGGCGGCGATGGCCGCCCGCAGGAAACTTTCCAGCACCGCATCCTGGACCGCGTCCTCGGCGAACCCGGTGCCAAGCCGCAGATGCGCCTTGAACTGCTGCACCGGCAGCGCGGCCTCCGGAACCGTGGTCTCTTCGTTCAACATCATCCGTTCACTCCACGAAGCTCGGACCCCTCCGGGCCGTCATCTCTGGCAGGTGGCGGGCGCGAACCGCGCGCCCCACGCCGCTCGGACGGAGGGGGAGCAGCTAGACGACGCAAGGCCGGATGCACGGCCCGCGCCCGCGACCCGGGGGGCGATCACCCTCCCCCCGGGATCCGGTCCGCTTACGCGGTGCCGAATTTCAGCAGCTTGATCGCGGCGAAATCGCTCACGTCGCCGCCCACGCGCTTGGTGGCATAGAACAGGACATGCGGCTTGGCGCTGAACGGGTCGCGCAGCACGCGCAGGTCGGGACGCTCGGCAACCGTATAACCCGCCGAGAAATCGCCGAACGCGATCGAGAAGCTGTCGGTCGCCGCATCCGGCATGTCCTCGGCGATCAGCACCGGATAACCCATCAGCCGCGCGGGCTCCCCCGCCGCCAGACCGTCGGACCACAGGAAACGCCCATCGGCATCCTTCAGCTTGCGGATCGCCCCGGCGGTCTTGGAGTTCATGACGAAGCTCGCATTGGCGCGGTACTGCGCCCCCAGCGCGTAGACCAGGTCGATGATCGCATCGGCCTCGACATCGCCCGCAACACCCGTGGGCACATAGCCCAGGTTGCCCCAGGTCCAGACGTCATTGTCCACCTTGGCGTGGTTCAGGAACCCGCACGGCTTGTCCACGCCATCCCCGTTGATGAAGGCGGCCGCCTCGGCGCGGGCGAACTTGTTGGCGATCCGCTCGGCCAGCCAGCCCTCGACGTCAAAGGCGCTGTCATCCAGCAGGCGCTGGCTCGCCTTGGGCAGCGCGCTCAGCTCGTGCAGCGGGATCGAGATGCGGTCGATCGACGGCGTGCCCGTCTCGCCGGTGGCCGAGGTCTCGTCGGCCCAGCCCGCGCCCAGATCGGCATGATCGACCAGCACGTCAAAGGAATTGGCCTCGACATTCACCACCTGCGCGATCGACCGGATCGAGGCGGTCGAATGCAGAACCGACTTGATCGTCTCGGCGGTCTTCGGATCGACCAGGTAGCCGCCATCGCTGTTGACCGCGGTCGAGAGCGACTTCGCCTCGATCTCCAGCCCGCGCAGCCCGTCATCGTCGCCCGAGCGCAGATAGGCGTCGAACGCCTTCTGATGCGGCGCGCCGGCCTCGGTGGCGGCAAGATGCGGACGCGCCGCGAGTTGAGATTTACGATCCAGCATGGTCAGTCGCTCTTCTGCTTGTTTCAACCTGGTGTTCATGTCGTCGCGAAACCCCTTGAATTCACTGACAAAGCCGGTCATCGCCTGCTTCACCTCGCGAACCATGGGCGCGCCCCCTTCGATCTTGTCCATCGGCATGTCCTTTCTCGGGTGGATGTTCGGCGCTAGCCCCGCGCCAGCTCCTGCCGGGCCTCGTTCAGAACCTCGGCAATCTCGCGCCAGGTGCCGGGCTCCTCGGGCGTCTCGCCCTTGGCCGCCACCCGCGCACTGGGCAGCATCGGGAAGGTCACCAGCGACACCTCCCAAAGCTCCAGCTCGGTCAGAAGCCTGCGGCCCCTGTCGTCTTTCGTGGCGCGCCTGGTGCGGTATCCGATCGACAGCCCGTCGATGGCCCCCGCCGCGATCAGCGCCGCCGCCTCGCGGCCCTTCTGCGTGCTGTCCAGCAGCCGCCCCTTGACCCACAGGCCGCGCGCATCCTCGCGCACCTCGTCCCAGACACCGATGGGCTGGGCCGGATCGTGCTGCCACAGCATCTTGACCCGCCGCCCGGCCGCGCTCAGCGCCTTCAGCGACAGCGCATAGGCCCCCGGCTGCACGCAATCTCCGCCCTGGTCGACCTGCCCGAACAGGCTCGCATAGCCCTCGATCACCGCGTCGTCGCTGATGACCAGACCATCGCCGAACCGCGCGAACTTGGTTTCCAGCCCGCTTTCCATCTTCATGAGAAACTCCTTGTAAACCCTTGGAACACCTCAGGGTGCCGCTACGAGAAGCGATTGGAACAACTGCCCCAGGATCGCGGCCGCCACGCCATAGACGGCCAGCCACAGCCGCCGCTCCAGCCGCTCGATCAGCTCTTCAAGTTGGTCCAGCCTGCGGCACAGGTGATCGTGCTGGATCGCCGCGACCCGTTCATGGGCGGCCAGTTTCAGCCCCGGCGCACAATCGAAAGGCGGGTATCCCGGGCCCTCAGCCATCCGCCTCCTCCGACAGCGCGGGCAGACCCAGCAGTGCGCGCTTCTCGGCAGCGGTCAGGAAATCGGCCTGTACCACGCGGGCCCATTGCGCATCGCGCTCGGCGGCCAGCGCCGGCACCTGGTCGAGGTCGGGCTTGAGCTCCAGCGCCTCGCCCGCCAGCCCCGACAGCCAGTCCGACAGCGCCGCCGCCACCCGCGTCACCAGGGGCAGGACGGTCAGGCGATAGAACGCCCGGTTGGCCTCCTGGTAGTTCGAATAGGTCGCGTCTCCGACGATCCCCAACAGCATCGGGGGCACGCCAAAGGCCAGCGCGATCTCGCGGGCGGCGGCTTCCTTGGTCTTCTGAAACTCCATGTCCGAGGGCGAGAACCCCATCGGTTTCCAGTCGAGGCCCCCTTCCAGGACCATCGGACGCCCCGCATTGCGCGCGCCGCGATAATTCGCCTCGATCTCGTCGGAGAGGCGCCGGAACTGCTCCTCGGCCATCACGCCCTGCCCGTCGCCGCCCTTCCACACCAGCGCGCCCGAGGGGCGTGCCGCATTGTCCAGAAGGGATTTCGACCAGCGCGAGGCGGCGTTATGCACGTCGATCGCCATCGCCGCCGCCTGAAGCGCCGAGAACCCGTAATGGTCGTCCTGCGGATGAAAGCTCTTGATGTGGCACACCGCCTCGGCGGCAAAGCGATGTTTCTTCGCGCCCACCGTGTACTCGTAGCCAACCGGCCAGCCATCCGCGCCGGGCACCACGCTCATCCGGTCCGAGCGCAGCACATGCAGTTCCAGCGGCAGCGCCGCCTCGCCCGCGACCGCCTCGACATAGGCATTACCCGACAGCAGCAGCTGCCCGAACAGCGCCTCCAGCAGTTCCGCCTTGCCCTGCGCCGCGTTGGGCCTGCGCACCAGCCGCATCATCGGGTGCGTCTCATAGCGCCGCTCGGCATCCTGCAACACCAGCGGCAGCGCGGCGGCCGCCTCGGCGATCAGCTTGACACAGCGGAACCCCACCGGGTTGCCCGAAAACCCCGTCCGGGTCAGCGAGACGGAATCCCGCGGGCTCCAGGCCACGCGCCCCGACCCGTGCCAGGCCACCACCGGCCCCGCCGCGCTCGCCTTGGCCTCGGGCGCCTCGGTCCTTGTCCCCCGACGCAAGAAATCGAATACCATGCTTGCCGCTCCTATCTGCCCGCCGCCGCGCTCGCCGGCCTCGTTGACAGCGTTATCCGGCATCGGGCTTAAACCGGGCGAAACGCACCGTTCGGCCCTCCGGCAACACCCGCCCGATTGCCGCCCCCGCCCCGCGGGCTATGTCCTGTGACAGGCAAATTCCGAGGTGATCCGATGCCCTTTCCCTACAGCCTTCCCGCCGTTGCCCTCGCCGCCGCCACCGTGCTCGCGCCCGCGGCCCAGGCCTGCACCCGGCTCGTGCATCACGGCGGCGACGGCCAGATCGTCACCGCCCGCTCGATGGACTGGAAACAGGATATCGGCACCAATCTCTGGGTCTTTCCGCGGGGGATGGAGCGCAACGGCGCGGCCGGTCCGAACTCTATCGAATGGACCTCGCGCTATGGCAGCGTGATCGCCTCGGGCTACGACATATCGACCACCGACGGCATGAACGAGGCCGGGCTTGTCGCCAACCTGCTCTGGCTCGTGGAATCGGACTATCCCGCCTATGACGGGACCGGGCCCGGCCTCGCCATCTCGGCCTGGGCGCAATATGTGCTCGACAATTTCGCCACCGTGGCCGAGGCCGTGGCCGCGCTCGAGCAGGAGCCGTTCATCCTCGTCACCGACGCCCTGCCGGGCGAGGACAGGCTCGCCACCCTTCACCTGTCGATCTCGGACGCGTCGGGCGACAGCGCCATCGTCGAATATATCGATGGCGAACAGGTCATCCATCACAGCCGCGACCACCAGGTGATGACCAATTCGCCCGTCTTCGACCAGCAGCTCGCGCTGAACGCCTACTGGAAGGAAATCGGCGGCACGGTGATGCTGCCGGGCACCAACCGCTCCGCCGACCGCTTCGCGCGCGCCTCCTTCTATGTCGACGCGATCCCGAAAACCTCGGACCCGGTCGAGACCATCGCCAGCGTCTTCAGCGTGATCCGCAACGTCTCGGTGCCCTACGGCATCTCGACGCCGGGCCAGCCCAACATCTCCTCGACCCGCTGGCGCACCGTCGCCGATCACACGCGCAAGCTCTATTTCTTCGAGTCCGCGCTCACGCCCAACACCTTCTGGATCGACCTCAACGCCCTGGATTTCGACACGGCAACCGGCCAGGTGATGAAGCTCGACCTCGGCCCGAACCAGCGCAACACCTTCTCCGGACGCGCCAATGACGCGCTGGTCGAGGCCGAACCCTTCGACTTTCTGGGCCTATAGCACCCGCAACCGGGGCCGACGGACCTGCGCCGCTGGCCCCACCATCAGCTCGTGCAGCGCCCAGACCAGCGCATCCACCCGGTCCGGAGAGCCCGTCCCCTCGTAGCCCCGCGCCGTCATCAGGCACATCTGCTCCTCCAGCGCGTCCAGCCCCGGCAGATGCTTCACCCGCCCCTGCTCGTAAAGCGCCGCCACCGGCTCGGCCCGCGCGCTCTTGCCGCGCGCCGCGTGCACCGCGCGGAAGGGCGTCAGCGGCGCGACCTGGCGCACCACCTCCTCGACCAGCTGCCCACCCTGGTTGACCTCGGCCACCAGCCGCTCGGCCCCGTATTCATCCATCGCCTCGATCGCCGCACGCGCCCAACCCGCCGGACCCAGCCCCGTCACCGTGCGATCGGCCAGCACATAGGCACGCCAGTCCTCCGGCGGCCCCTCAAGCCGCGCCCCCACAACGACGATGCCGCATTCATCCGCCCCCGCGCCCGAGGAAACCGCCGGGTCCAACGCCACCACCACCCGGTCCAGCACGGGCGCGCGGCCAACCTGCGCCGCCTCCAGCATCGCCCCGGTCCAGAGCGCTCCCTCCGCATCGGCCAGCAGCACACCATCCAACTCCTGCCGCCCCAGCCGGGTGCCGGCGTAACGCGCACGCACCTCCTCCAGGAAGGACGCCGCCAGGTTCGCCCGGTTCGCCTCGGTCGGCGCATGGGTCACCACCGTGGACGGCGCGGCCAGAAGCGCCTTCAAAACCGGCACGTTGCGCGGCGTCGTCGTCACGCAGGCGCGCGGATCGTCTCCAACCCGCAACGCAAATTGCAGCATGTCCCAAGCATCGCCCGCCTTCTTCCACTTGGCCAGTTCGTCCGCCCAGGCCGCATCGAATTGGGGCCCCCGCAGCGCCTCGGGATCGGCCGCGGAAAAGGCCTGCGCCTCGGCCCCGTTGGGCCAGACCAGCTTGCGCTCGGTAGCCTTCCATCTCGGCCGCCGGTCGGGCGGCGAACAGGCCAGGATGCCGCTCTCCCCGAACACCATCACGTCGCGCACCTGGTCATAGGTCTCGCCCACCAGCGCCACGCGCCGGGCGCGCCCCGCGTCCAGCGGCCGCGCGCCCTCGACCTGCGCGCGCACCCATTCGGCCCCGGCCCGCGTCTTGCCCGCCCCGCGCCCGCCCATGATCACCCAGGACCGCCACTCCCCCTCGGGCGGCAGCTGATGCGGCAGCGCCCAGAACTCGAACAGGAAAGGGAGGGCGCAAAGCCCTCCCTCCCCGATGTCACTCAGGAACCGATCCCGCACCGCAGCACTGGCGGAGGCGAGCCAGGCGGCACCCGATCTCAGATCGGGCCCGTTCAAGGTCAAGGGCATAGCCTCCCTGGGCAATGCCCGCTTCGCGGTAGTGATGTTCGACAAAACTCGTCTCCACTTTCTGGCAGCTGCGGATCAGGCCATCGACCTGACCCAGCTGCTTGCTGGTGCCTGCAAGATCCACATCCTCCCCGGCCGCCAGCCGCTGGCGCAGGTCTTCCGCCGCGTTGCGCAACTCGCGAATGGAATTCTCGAGCGACCGCAACAAGTCAGCCGTCCGGGAAATCCGCTCCTCCGGGGTAATCAAAGTCATGCTCATCGACCTCATGCGTGAGTGATCTCCGCACGAGAGACATGAAAAAACGACCGCCGGAGTCACCCCCGGGGCCGTTCACCCACGTCTTCTAGCATGCCACAACCTTTACGCGGCAAAGGGCGGAAAGTCAACCGTCCCGGCAACGGACACGCAACACCAACGTCCTGAAATAATTAACAGATTCCTAATTTTCTGGCTGAAGGAAGGGTGCGGAAACCGTTGCCGAACGGTTAAGCCATCAGCGCCCGGATCTGCTCCGAAACCTCGAAATCCGTCGCCGGGGTTTTGTACAAAACGGTCAAACCCCGGCCCGAACCATGTACAAAACGGTCAAAACAGGGGGAACCGGTCAGTTCCCCGAGTTCTGCTGCTCCGCCTCGATCTGACGCCAGCGGGCGACGTTGCGGTTATGCTCCTGAAGGGTTTCCGCAAAGGCATGGCCCCCCGTCCCGTCGGCCACGAAGAACACGTAATCGGTGTTCGCCGGGTCCACCGCGGCCTCCAGGCTCGCCATGCCGGGATTGGCGATCGGCGTGGGCGGAAGCCCCTCGATAACATAAGTATTCCAGGGTGTTACATTTCGAAGTTCACTTTGCCGCAAGCCCCGTCCCAGCGTGCCCTGTCCCTTGGTGATGCCATAGATCACCGTCGGGTCGGTCTGCAAACGCATCCCTTGGCGCAAGCGGTTGACGAAGACACTGGCCACCTGCCGCCGCTCTTCCGGCACGCCGGTCTCCTTCTCGATGATCGATGCCAGGATCACCATCTCCTCGGGCGACGAAACCGGCAGATCATCACGGCGATTTTCCCAAGCTGCAGAAACCCTTAGCGCCTGACGCTCAACCATCTCGGCGATAATCTCGGCGCGATCTTCGCCCGGCGTCACCTCGTAGCTGTCGGGCGCCAGCGTGCCTTCACGCGGCAGATCCGCCACCTCGCCCGAAAGGAGGTCCATCGACTTGAGCGCCTCGACCACCTGCCACGAGGTCACCCCCTCGGCCATCGCGATGCGATAGCGGGTATCGGGCTCATCACGTTTTTCTTCATAAACTTCAGGGACTTCCTCGGTGGCATAGTCGAATTCCGCCAGTTCGGTGAACGCCTGCGTCACCGGGTCCAGTTCCCGGACCTCGGCCAATGTCCGCGTCACGCCGATGCGATAGACGATCTCGGTCCCGCAGGTGCTGGCACCGCCCCGGGTGACGGCATCCACGATCTCCTCCATCGAAGCGCCTTCGCGGACCAGAAAACTCCCTGCTTTCAAGGCACTGGCCTTGTCGGAATACTCCGCCCCCAGGCGAAAGACCGTCCCGCTCGAGATCGCGCCCTGCGCCTCGAGATCGCGGCTGACCCGGCTCATGTTCGACCCACGCTCCACCCGCAGGCAGATCGCCTCCTCAAGCGGACCTTGCGCGCTGTATTCCGACCGCCCCCAAAGGACGAGTCCCGCGACTAGGAACAGGCCCACGGCGAGAACGGTCAGCATGTTGGAGGCCAAAGAACGCCACATCTAGTCGGCCCTTCCGAAGATGACGCTAGCGTTTGTGCCGCCAAAGCCAAAGGAGTTCGACATGGCATAGGTGATCTCGCGCTCGCGCTTGGCGTTCGGGGCCAGATCCACCGATGTCTCGACGGCCGGGTTGTCCAGGTTTATCGTCGGCGGCGCCACCTGGTCGCGGATCGCCAGGATCGAGAAGATCGCCTCGATCGCGCCCGCGGCCCCCAGAAGGTGACCGGTGGCGGACTTGGTCGAGGACATGGTGACATTGCCCGCCGCGTTGCCCATCAGCCGCTCCACCGCGGCCAGTTCGATCACGTCCGCCATGGTCGAGGTGCCATGCGCGTTGATATAGTCGATATCGCCCGGTTGCAGCCCGGCCTTCTTCAAGGCCATCTTCATCGCGCGCTCGCCGCCTTCGCCGTCCTCGGACGGGGCCGTGATGTGATAGGCATCGCCCGAAAGGCCGTATCCCAGCACCTCGGCATAGATCTTGGCGCCGCGCGCCTTGGCATGCTCATATTCCTCCAGAACGACGACGCCCGCCCCTTCGCCCATCACGAACCCGTCTCGATCGATGTCATAAGGACGGCTGGCAGCCTTGGGATTGTCGCCGTATTTGGTCGAAAGCGCCTTGCAGGCGTTGAACCCGGCGATCCCGATTTCACAGATGCAGCCTTCTCCGCCGCCCGCGATCATCACGTCGGCATCGTCCAGCGCGATCAACCGCGCTGCATCACCGATGGCGTGGGCGCCGGTGGCGCAGGCCGTGACGACCGAGTGGTTCGGCCCCTTGAAACCGAAGCGGATCGAAACCTGGCCCGAGGCCAGGTTGATCAGCGCGCCGGGGATGAAAAAGGGCGACACCCGCCGTGGCCCGCGATCGCGGATCAGCAAAGAAGTCTCGGCGATGGAACCCAGCCCGCCAATGCCCGAGCCGATCATCACCCCGGTGCGTTCGCGGTCTTCGTCACCTTCAGGCAGCCAGTCGGCATCCTTGCAGGCCATCTCGGCCGCGGCGATGGAATAGAGAATGAAATCCTCGATCTTGCGCTGCTCTTTCGGAGGCAGCCAGTCATCCGGGTTGAAGGTGCCGTTCGACCCGTCCCCGCGCGGCACTTCGCAGGCATAGGTTGTCGTCACCCCGGCAGCCACGGCGTCAAATTGCTTGATCGGTCCGGCACCGGATTCCCCGGCCAAAAGCCGCGACCAGGTTTCCTCGACCCCGCTTGCCAGCGGTGTGACCAACCCCAGCCCGGTTACAACGACTCTGCGCATCTCGTGCCTCATGCCTGCTTTGGTATCAAAAACGGCTCTTACCCCGTCGTGGGGGCCGGGGGCAAGAGTAAGGCCCCCGCCCGGTCAGCGTGTTTCGGCCCGTTGCCGTGCGATCAACCCAAGGATTGAGGTCAGAAGCTGGGCCGCCGTGCGCGCACCGATCCCGTCGCGGTCACGTGCGGGCATGAACTCCACCATGTCGACCGCCGCGATGCGGGCCTTCGCGGCCACGCCGGCGATCAGGTCGAGGGCGCTGTCATAGGTCAGCCCGCCCGCCGTGGGCGCGATCACCGCCGGCATGATTGCCGGGTCAAGGGCATCGCAGTCAAAACAAATCGCCACCCGAGCGCCTTCGGGGATCAGGTCGACAACCTGATGCACACCATGTCGCGCAAGCTCGCGTGCCGGGACAAGATGGGCACCCCAGGCCCGGGCGGCATCCAGCTCGGCCATTCCCGCGGACCCGATTCCCCGCGCACCGACCTGCACGATCCGTTCGACATGCGCCATTTCGCTGGCGCGTCGCATGGTGGAACTGAGGCCCAGGCGCTCCCCCTCGACCGCATCACGCCAGTCGATATGCGCATCGATCTGAAGGATGGTGAGCGGACCATCGTCCAGCGCGGTCAGCATCGGAATAGGCAGGCTGTCATCACCCCCCAACAGGACGGGGACACCACCCGCCGTCAGGACGCGGCGCGTCATCGCCTCGATCAGGTCCCGGTTGCCCGCCGCATCCCCCGGAGAAACCGCGAGGTTGCCGGCATCTCGGGCCTCGATCCCCGGGGGGAGAACGGGCCCGCCAAGATCGAAATTCACCTTGGAAAGATCGCCGGCATAAGCCTCGGCCCCTGCCCGGATCGAGTCGCCCCCCCCAGAGCAATAGGCGCCGACCGACCCGTAGGGGGTCGCACAATCGGCACCGAAAAGGACGATATCCCCCTCCGGCGCCTCGATTTCGCAGCGCGGCAAGCCAAGAAAGCTGCCCGCTTCGCCGCCACCGCCGAACATGTCCTTGAGCCCGACCATCATGCTTTCTCTATCCATGGCAGGCAGGCTGTCGCATCAGGCGGGCCGGAGCAACCCCTATTGGAAATCGGCAACCGGTTCGCCCGCGGGGCGCACCATGTCGAGCGCCTTCGCGAGGTCGACCGATTTGCGGAACAGGGCTCGTCCCACCAGCGCGCCGGAGATGTTCGGGATATAGGCAAGGCGCGAGATGTCATCGACCGTGCGAACGACGCCGCTGGCGATGACGGGTGTGCGCGACTCGGAGGCCAGGCCCGCGATCAGGCCCAGCTGCGCCTCGACATTTTCCATGTCGCTGTCGATGTCGGTGACAACGACGGCGGCCAGCGGCACATCGGCGAATTCGCGGATGAACCCCTCGGGCGTGAAGGCGCTGTGCGTGCGCCAGCCTTCGGTCATGACATGGCCCTGCCAGACATCGACGGACAGGACGATCTGATCGGGATAGTATTTCGCAAGTTGCTTCACAAGTTCCGGGTCGCGCGCGGCCACGGTGCCGACCACGATGCGGCCTGCGCCCTTGTCGATCCAGCGTTCTATGGTTTCGCGCGAGCGCATCCCGCCGGCCACTTGCACAGGGATGCCCGCGGTCCGAATGATTTCCTCGACCAGCGCATCGCTCTCACTGCTGCCTTCGACCGAATCGAAATTGGTCAGGTGCATCCAGGAGGCGCCCGCCCCCGCCCAGCCACGGGCGGTTTCGACCGGATCGACATGCCACAGCATGGCCTGTTCGAGACGGCCCTTTTCCAGCGAGACGCAGCGGCCGCGCTGAAGCTCCATAGTCGGATAGATCATCATGGCCGGTTCCTCCGATTGTCGCCACGCTCTTAGCGGCGACCATACCGGAAAACGGAGGGGCACGTTGTCTCGATTTCCGGCACGCCTGCATTCATTTGCGTCACGCCCTGTCGCTTGCGCCTATTGGGGTGCGGGCGGTCCCTTGCGGAAATACAGGATGACAGGCGTACCTCCATACTCGGCCCGGCGCAGCGGCGCGTACCCCAACCGCTCGGCCAGCCCGATGGAGGAGGCATTCGCAGCATCCACCAAGGCCACCAAGGGGCCTGTCACGATGCGATCGAACCAGTCATGCGCCGCCTGCGCTGCCTCGAATCCCAGTCCCTGGCCCTGTGCTTCGGGCGCCAGAACCCAACCCGCTTCGGGATATGGGTCGAAATCCTCACCCAGAGCGCGGTCGCGAAAGAAGAATCCCGCCTGCCCGACCATGCATCGCGTCCTTTGAAGCACGATGGCCCACTGCCCGAAGCCGGTCATCTGCCAGTGCCCTGCATTCCGAAGGAACGCCTCCCACGCCTCGCCGCGGCTGCGGGGCGTGCCGCCGATATGGCGCACGACCTGCGGATCGGCCCATATCTCGGCGAACCGGTTGAAATCCTCGGGACGCATCGCGCAGAGCGTCAGCCGCGCGGTGTTTATCGTCGGAATGGATCGGATCATTGGGTGCCCGTCCTGCTCCTGCCTGCCTCCTCCCGAAGGTGAAGGGCATAGCGGATTCGGGCAAGCAGGTTCCGGAGCCGGAAAGCAAAAGCGGCGCGTGCCCGCCGGGCCGCGCCGCTTCGAACCGAAAGAGCCTGAGGCTCAGGAGGCTTCGGAGATGAACTTCACCGCGTCGCCGACCGTCTGGATGGTCTCGGCCGCGTCGTCGGGGATCTCGATGCCGAACTCTTCCTCGAAAGCCATCACCAGTTCGACGGTATCAAGGCTGTCTGCGCCGAGATCGTCGATGAAGGACGCGTTCTCGGTCACTTTTTCTTCTTCAACACCCAGGTGCTCGACCACGATCTTCTTCACGCGCTCTGCGACGTCGCTCATATCTTTTCCTCATTCCTTCAGGGCGATTTGCCCGGTTCTGCCCTTGCCCGATCGGGATGGCTTGGTTTTGCCCGGTCGGGGCGGTTTGGGTCCCGGCTGCCCGGGAGGGTGGGAGCGGGCCCTTTCACGACCCCAGCCCCCGAAACATGCGCCGCCTATAGCATAGACAATCGCATAGGCAAACGGTTTCGCGATGGCGCCCGAATGCGCCTACAACATGGCCATGCCGCCATTGACGTGCAAGGTGGCCCCGGTGACATAGGCGGCCTCGGGGCTTGCGAGATACAGGACAGCGGCGGCGATTTCAGACGGCTCTCCCATGCGGCCGGCGGGAACCTGGGTCAGGATCGCGGATTTCTGATCTTCGGTCAGCTTGTCGGTCATCGCGGTGGTGATAAAACCCGGCGCCACCGCGTTTACGGTGATTCCGCGGCTGGCCACCTCGTAGGCCAGCGATTTCGACATGCCGATCATGCCTGCCTTGGAGGCGGCGTAATTGCCCTGACCGGGATTGCCCGTCGCGCCGACCACGGACGAAATATTGACGATCCGGCCCCAGCGCGCCTTCATCATGCCGCGCAGGACGCCCTTGCAAAGCTTCATCGTGGCGGTGAGGTTCACGTCGATCACGCTTTGCCACTCGTCGTCGGACATCCGCATGAACAGGTTGTCGCGCGTGATTCCCGCGTTGTTCACCAGGATGTCGACCGAGCCCATGGCGTCGGCCGCCTGCTTGGGCAACGCCGCGACGGCCTCGGGATCGCTCAGGTTGCAGGGCAGCACACGGGCGCGCTCGCCCAGTTCCGCCGCCAGCGCCTCCAGCGGCTCGACCCGCGTCCCCGAAAGGCCCACCGTAGCCCCCGCCGCATGCAGCGCCTTGGCGATCTCGCCGCCGATGCCGCCCGATGCTCCGGTGATCAGCGCATTCTTGCCCGTCAAATCAAACATTCGTCTCTCCCGTTTCGGTCGCCAAAGATCATTCGGCGAATAATCCTGACCTGGCCCTAGCCCCGGCTGTCCAAAGCCTTTTTCACCTCTTCCGGCGTCCCGACAGCCTGGCAGGCGATGGCGCGGTCGATCTTGCGGATCATGCCGGAAAGCGCCCTGCCCGCGCCAATCTCCCACGCTTCGGTCACGCCTTGGCCGGCCATGTATTGCACGCTTTCGCGCCAGCGCACCGCGCCGGTCACCTGTTCGACCAGAAGTTGCCGGATGGTCTCGGGGTCGGTGACGGCCTCGGCCCGGACATTGGCGATCAGCGGAACGGCGGGCGCCTTGATCTCGACGTCCGCCAAGGCCTCGGCCATCGCGTCGGCGGCGGGCTGCATCAGTTTGCAATGGAACGGTGCGCTGACGGGCAGCATAACGGCGCGCTTGGCGCCTTTCTCCTTGGCGATCTCTGCCGCGCGTTCGACCGCCGACTTTGTGCCCGAGACCACGACCTGCGTCGGGTCATTGTCATTCGCAGCCTGGCACACCTCGCCCTGCGCGGCCTCCTCGGCCACCGCACGGACCGCTTCCAGATCGAGCCCGAGGATCGCGGCCATCGCACCTTGCCCCACCGGCACGGCCTGCTGCATGGCCCTGCCGCGCGTGCGCAGCAACCGGGCCGTATCGGCAACCGAAAGCGCGCCAGCGGCGGCCAGCGCGGAATACTCGCCCAGCGAATGACCGGCGACGAACGCGGCGGCGCCGATCTCGACGCCCTCTGCCTCGAGCGCGCGCATCGCGGCCATCGAGGTCGCCATCAGCGCAGGCTGCGCGTTCTGTGTCAGGGTCAGTTCCTCGGCATCGCCTTCCCATATCAACGCCGAGAGCTTCTCTCCCAGCGCCTCGTCCACCTCGTCGAACACGGCCCGGGCGGCGGGGTAGGTTTCCGCCAGCGCGCGTCCCATGCCGATCGACTGGGCCCCCTGCCCCGGGAAAACGAATGCGAGTGACATGAGCGACCCTTTTCTTCCGTCGTTTTGATTGCGCCCGGGTTTAGACCGCTCGCGCGCGCCACACAAGCTCTGCATCCCGGCACGGAACCTGTGCGGTCGCGGGGATTGTCCGGCCCGCGGGCATTTCTACTTTTCGTGCCGAACCGGATGGAGAACCCGATGCCGCTTTCCAACACCACCCGCAGCTATGGCAGTGTCGCCAAGACCTTTCACTGGTTGACTGCCTTGCTCATCCTGACCGTCATCCCGCTTGGCTGGATCGCGAACAAACAGGCCCACGCCATCGAGGACGGCGGGGCCACCGCCGCCGAAGTGGCCCGCGCCGCCACACTCTTCTCGATACACAAGACGATCGGCGTCACGATCTTCTTCGTGGCACTGGCCCGTATCATCTGGGCGCTGATCCAGCCCCTGCCCGGCTTGTTGAATGCAGGCAACAAGGCAGAGGCATTTGCCGCGCACACCGTGCACTGGCTGCTCTACGGCTCCTTGCTGGCCGTGCCCCTGTCGGGCTGGGTGCATCACGCGGCCACCTCGGGGTTCGCGCCGATCTGGTGGCCATTCGGCCAGTCACTGCCTCTTGTCCCCAAAAGCGAAGCATGGGCAGAGGTGACCGCCGGGCTGCACTGGGTCCTGATCTGGGTTTTGGTGGCCGCGCTCGCCTTTCACGTCGCCGGCGCGCTGAAACACCATCTCATCGACCGGGATGCCACTTTGCGCCGGATGCTGCCGGGACAGGCGCAGGCCCCCGAACCTCCGAGACAGCGCCACGGGTTCGCGCCTTTCGTGGCCGCAATCGCGCTCTGGCTTGCCGCGCTCGGCGGTGGAGCGATTTCGGGCGCCTATTCGCACAGTTCGGAAAACTCGCCCACCGCAGCCCTCGCCGAGGTGCAGTCGGACTGGACGGTACAGGAGGGCATGCTGGGCATCACCGTGACGCAACTCGGCAGCCCGGTGGAGGGACGTTTTGCCGACTGGACGGCCGCGATCACCTTTGCCGAACCCGAGGCGCCTGGCCGGGCCGGAGCGGTCGACGTTACCGTCTCGATCCCGTCCCTCACGCTGGGATCGGTGACGGATCAGGCCCTGGGGGCGGATTTCTTTGCCGCGCAAGAGTATCCGACCGCGCGATTCGACGCGGAGATCTTCAAGACCGAAACCGGGTACGAGGCGCGCGGACCGCTGACCATTCGTGGACAAAGCGTTCCTGTCACACTCCCCTTCACGCTGGAGATCGAGGATGACACCGCGCGAATGGAAGGTGGCTTGACAGTCGACCGCCTCGATTTCGGCATCGGGGAACACATGGCCGACGAAAGCTCTGTCGCCTTCGCCGTGGCTGTGAAGGTGTCCCTGACCGCCACGCGGGCGCAGTAAGACGAAAACACCGCCGGCCCTTGGGGACCGGCGGCGTCGTTCCTGCGCGACTGGAAGGGTTCAGTCGGCCCTCATCGCCTCGATCGAGATCCGCACCTCGACCTCGTCGCTGACATGCGGTGCGAACATGCCCAGGTTGTAGTCGGAGCGGACCAGCGTCGTGGTGGCGTCGAACCCGGCCCAGGGCTTGTTGGCCATCGGGTGATTGCCGGTCTGGTTCAGCACCGCATCCAGAACCACTTCCCTGGTCACGCCGTTCAGCGTGAGATCACCGGTGATCTGCGCGGTATCCTCGCCCGTCACATTGATGCCGGTGGAGGTGAAGGTGATCATGTCATCCTCGGACGCGCCGAAGAAATCGTCGGACATGAAGTGCTGGAACCGTTCTTCCCAGCCGGTCAGCATCGACATGACGGGCATAGAGACGCTGACGGAGGAACTGGCGGGATCGTCCTGGTCGAACATGATCTCGCCTTCGAAGCCCGAGAACAGGCCATAAGTGGTCGAGAAGCCCAGATGGTTGTAGCTGAACAGAACCTGGCTGTGGCTTGCGTCCAGAACGTATTTTTCGGGCGCGGCGAAGGCCGCCGTCGCTGCGGTCGCCAGGGCGGCGGCAAGGAGGGTCGTTTTCATGTGCGTTGGCTCCAATCCTAGAAATCCGTGATGCGGTCCGGATCGAACCGCATGCGACAGGAGCTACGCCATTCCGTGTACTTAACAATTCTTCATTCCCTCACAGAGTCTGTGAGAGAATGAACAGCTTTCTCCGGCGTGTCAGGACGTGATGTTGACCAACCCGCTGAGCTGCATCCGCAACGCTTGCCGTACCTCGGGGGATTGGACGGGAAGCTTCAGGAGCAGGCTGCCGTCCACATCGTAAAGCTCTACCTGCCGGTCGCGGAACCGCGCGCTGCCAAGCGTCTCGTAGCTGCGACGCAGGATGGTGTGAGGGCGGCCGCGATTGTTCTTCTGCAGCACCCGCAGCTCGCGCCGGATCGGGTCGAAATAGGCGTCCGGCTGGTTGTCGGCGTGATGCATCATCAACAGGGCCAGGCCGCAGAGCAGGAAGAACAGCGACGAGCCGAACTTCATCAGGGCAAACTCGGCGCTCAGGCTAACTCCGGGCATCACCCACATGGCCGCGGAGCTGAGGATGAGCGCAGTCCCGAAGACCCGGAAAATCACGGTACGGACCGGCCAGTTTGGCGCGAAGGTTATCATAAGGGGAACGGTGTCCTCGAAACTCGGGAGCGACATCGACTTGTTAAGGGAACGAGTGTAGATCGCAGTCATATCCGTCAGCGTCCTTATCGCGGGTTTCACCTGCCGGTTGTGTTTCGGCAAGGTTAAACATCCGTAACGAAAACGTCAGGAATGCGGCGGAGCCGGGGAATTTGGGCGGCGGAGAACACGATCCGCCTGCCGGGGGTTGATCGCCCTGCGCAAACCTGTATAGGGGGCCATCCTTTCGCAAAGTCTTAATCCGCGCAGCCTCTCGTGGCAGGGTCGCGAAAGGGATCTGACCCGGCCTATGAAGTGCGCCTCGACAAAAGAACAGGAGTTCACATGCCGCTTTACGAGCATGTCATGATCGCACGCCAGGACCTGTCGAACACTCAGGCCGAAGGACTCATCGAACATTTCGGCGCCGTCCTTTCCGACAATGGCGGAAAACTCGTGGATCACGAGTACTGGGGCGTCAAGACGATGGCCTACAAGATCAACAAGAACCGCAAGGGCCACTATGCCTTCCTGCGCTCGGACGCCCCTTCGGCAGCCGTACAGGAAATGGAGCGCCTGATGCGCCTGCATGACGACGTCATGCGCGTCCTCACCGTGAAGGTGGACGAGCACGAGGAAGGGCCTTCGGTCCAGATGCAGAAGCGCGACGAGCGCGAAGGCCGCCGCGAGCGCCGTTGATCCAAGCCTGAAGAAAAGGACATATTCCCATGGCCGCAAAACCGTTTTTCCGCCGCCGCAAGGTCTGCCCCTTCTCGGGCGACAACGCACCCAAGATCGACTACAAGGACACCCGCCTGCTGCAGCGCTACATCTCCGAGCGCGGCAAGATCGTTCCCTCGCGCATCACCGCCGTCTCGGCCAAGAAGCAGCGTGAACTGGCCCGCGCCATCAAGCGCGCCCGCTTCCTCGCCCTGCTGCCCTACGCCGTGAAATAAGGAGCCGGACACATGCAAGTCATCCTTCTCGAACGCGTGGCCAAGCTTGGCCAGATGGGCGATGTCGTCGACGTCAAGCCCGGCTTCGCGCGCAACTACCTGCTGCTCCAGAAGAAGGCGCTCGTCGCCTCCAAGGAGAACATCGCCGCCTTCGAAGATCAGAAGGCCCAGCTCGAGGCGCGTAACCTCGAGACCAAGAAAGAGGCCGAGGCCCTTGGACAGAAGCTTGACGGCCAGCAATTCGTCGTCATTCGCCAGGCATCCGACGGTGGCAACCTCTACGGCTCCGTCTCGACCCGCGACGCCGCGGACGTGGCGACCGAGGAAGGCTTCTCGATCGACCGCAAGCAGGTCCTGATCCGCACGCCCATCAAGGAGCTCGGCCTGCACGAGGTCGAGGTGCACCTGCACCCCGAGGTCATGGTCACCATCACTCTGAACGTCGCCCGCTCGCCCGAAGAGGCCGAGCTTCAGGCGTCGGGCAAATCGATCCAGGAACTGGCGGCCGAGGAAGAGGCCGCAGCCGAATTCGAGATCGCCGAACTGTTCGAAGACATCGGCTCGGCCGCCGAAGAGGACGGGGCGCTGGCGCCCGCCGCAGAAGCCGCCGAAGAGGACGAAAGCGACCGTCGGGAGTGATCCCTTCGGCCATGAAAACCGCAAGGCCGCGCCCCCGGGCGCGGCTTTTTTCGTTGTTCTGCAAGGCGGCTCGGCAGCATCCTGCGGATGCGGCGAAAGAGACGTTTCCCACCGGCCCGCGAATCGCTACTCTCTGCGGGTCTTTCGAGAGGTGAAACATGACATCATTTTCGCGCAGGACCGTGATCTCCCTGCTGGGAGCAAGCGCCCTGACTGCCTGTGCCAAACGCGAGGAGCATCTCAGCACCCGTAACGCGCCCTTCGATCCGCCGCTCTACCCCAATGAGACGCCTGAACTGCGCGCGCTCATCAACAAATGGGCCGATCACTACGGATATCCCCGGCAGCTGCTTCACAAGCTTGCCATCCGCGAGAGCACACACAGGCCCTGGGCGGTGAACCGGCCTTACTACGGGCTGCTCCAGATCCTGCCGGCCACTGCCCGCTCGATGGGCTATCGCGGATCGCCAGAGGGGCTGCTGGATGCAGAAACCAACCTGAAATACGCGGGCAGGTACCTTCGCGGGGCCTGGCTATTGGCCGATGGCAGCCAGGACAGAGCAATCGCTCTCTACGCCAAGGGCTTCTATTACGAGGCCAAGGCGAGGGGGATGCTGGTCGAAACAGGCTTGCGCCCTGCCAAAAGTTGACGCGAGGGAAAGCCTCATATTAACAACTTTAGAACGAAAAGCATTGAGTTTGCGCATCTACTGAGGCAGGTTTCTTGCAGATCGTCTCCTCAGGAGACCGGATTACCACAGTCGGAATGATCGATTTTTCGGTCGGGCCGTTACGGAAGATTTTTGCAGTCAGTAGCAAGTCGCAAACAGGTGCAGGTGTATGAACGAAGTTGATGTTACCGTGGGGCAGCGCATCAAGGCGCGCCGGATGGCGCTCGGGATGAGTCAGGCCGACCTCGGGGATGCTATCGGCGTCCGCTTCCAGCAAGTACAGAAATACGAATCCGGTGCGAACCGGGTCAGTGCATCTCGGCTTTGGTCCATAGCCGAGGTGCTTGGTGTGCATGTCAGCCACTTTTTCGAAGGGATTCGGCCAGCTGATGCCGATTCCGGTGCCAGCGGTCGGGTACCGGTGGACAAGCTGGACTTTTTGAAAGACCATGACACCCTAGAGCTGGTGGGAGTGTATCGCAGACTCTCGCCGGCACATCGGCACGCGGTCCTGTCGTTCGTCAAAAGTTTGACGGATGTCGATCAGGACCGCAAGGTCGCAAGCGGATAAGGTGGACCACATCGGATTGAGAGGATGTTTTGGTCAAACTGATCGATTTGGGCGCGCTGGACGTCGGGGAGGCTTCGAGCGGAGCTTTCATTGACGCTCTGTGCGACCAACTCGGGTTCGACTATGCCTCCTACGCGACCCTCAACGCCCTTCACGGCGACGTGCAGGGCTATGCCAATTACCCCGATGAGTGGAAACTGCATTACGGCAAGCAGGGCTACCATCACCTTGATCCGACGATCTACACGTCCTGTCTCAGCGTGGCACCGGTCGATTGGGGCCGGTTCGAACAGAATTCCAAGTTCAACGCAGTCTTTCGCGACGCCCATGATTTCGGGATCACCAAACGCGGTCTCACCGTGCCGATTCGTGGACCCTATGGCGAGGTAGGCCTTCTTAGCGTCACCCGCGACTGCTCGGACCGGGAGTGGGAACTCCAGAAAAAGGACGTGATCGGCAACCTGCAGGTCGCGGCCGTACATATGCATGACCGGGTGATGGCGTCCGGGGTGCTGGCAAAAGCGCTTTACCGCCCTGCCCTGTCCTCACGCGAGGTAGAGATCCTGCAATGGGTGGCGGAGGGCAAGTCACAGCAGGATATCGGTGACATCCTGTCGATCTCGCACCGGACGGTCGAGGTTCATCTGCGCTCGGGCCGTGACAAACTCGGCGCGTTGACCACCGCCCAGGCCGTCGGTCGCGCCATCGGGATGGGTCTGATCCACCCCGCCTGAACCTCTGCCGAAAAACCGCTTCCCGCAGAAACGCGCAATGTTCCGCGCGCGAGCGTTTGTCGTTTCGCACAGATCCGCCTTGAAAGGCATATACGGGAAAACCCCAATAGCCCTCGCCGACAGGTTAGGTAACCATCCCTTTACTCAAATCTCAACTTGGTAGGGGGATGCCATATGATTATCGTGATCGACGCCTTGAACAAACACCAATTCTCTCCGGTTCTGGACGAGATGTTCCGTTTGCGCGCGCGTGTGTTCGAGGGCCGGCTCGGTTGGGACGTCAAGGTTGTCGATGGAATGGAGCGGGACGCCTTCGACGACCTGAATCCCGTTCATGTGGTCAGTCTTGACGATTGTGGCCATGTCGTCGGCTGCATGAGACTGTTGCAAACAACTGGTCCACACATGCTGGCCGACGTGTTCCACTCGATCCTGGACGGTGAACCGCCGCTTCGCAGCGCACAGATCTGGGAGGCGACCCGGTTCTGTGTCGACACCAAGCGCCTGTCCGGGGGACGTGGGCGCAATACGGTGTCCTATGTCACCAGCGAGGTAATGATCGGCGCCTTCGAATATGCCCAGCGGGCGGGGGTGCTTGACGCGGTCGCGGTGATCGATCCGGTCATGAACCGTGTTCTGCAAAGGTCGGGTAACGCACCGGTAGATTACCTGGGTTCTGCAAAACCCATGGGCAAGGTCACCGCGATGGCCGCGCTTATGGACTGCTCGGACGAGCGCATTTCTTCGATCCGCGACTATGCGGGTATCAAACATGACGTGTTTCTCAGCGAGGATGAAGCCTTGAAACTCTTTGCCTGGACCGCACCGGTCGCATCCGGCTCGGCTGCCACGCCCAGCCCCGCGAACCGAGACCACAAACCGCTCAGCACGCTCGAGAAGTATTTCGTCGAGCAGATGCGCGAAGCACGATCGGAACAGGAGAAGCAGGCCGTTCTGGACCTGATCGAAGCTCTCTCCGACCGCTACGCGGTCAAGGAACGACTGCTGCCGAGAAATGGCCGCACGGCGCTTGCGAACGAGGCTTAACCCCCTCGCCTCGACCCCGCAAGCGAAGGGAGCCGCCCTTTGATTAAAGGGCGGCTCCGTCAAGGGTCGTCGCTCCGCATCCTCCCCGGCGGAGCGGCGGCCGCGGACCTGCATGGCAGGCCCGGGCCGTGGGATCATTCGTCGTCCAGAGCCTCGACGGCTTTCTGGAGGTCATCCTTGGAAACCTCCTTTTCAGACACCTCGGCCTGCTCAAAAACATGGTCGACGACCTTGTCCTCGAAGATGGGCGCGCGCAGTTGCTGCTGCATTTGCGGGTTCTGCTGCACGAACTCGAAGAACTGACGCTCCTGCCCTGGGTACTGGCGCGCCTGGTTCATGACGGCTTGCGTCATTTCGGCGTCGCTCACCTCGACCTCGGCCTTCTGGCCCAGTTCTGCCAGCAGCAGGCCCAGCCGCACGCGGCGCTCGGCCAGTTTCTTGTGCTCGTCCGTCGGCTCGATTTCACCGTGGTTGTGATCGTGGACTTCGGGGTTATCCTCATGCCAAAGCTGATGGGCGATCTGCTTTGCCTCGGCATCCACAAGCGACGGCGGCAGGTCAAAGCTCACGACCTCGTCCAGCTTGTCGAGCAGCGCCCGCTTCATCACCGCGCGCGAGGCGCCGGCATATTCGGCTTCCAGACGCTCGCGGATCTGACCCTTGAGCGCGTCCAGATCCTCGGCCCCGTATTTCTTGGCCAGTTCGTCGTCGACCTCGGCCGCCTTCGGCGCCTTGACTTCTTTCACGGTGCAGCTGAAGACCGCTTCCTCGCCGGCCAGATGCTCGGCCTGGTAGTCTTCGGGGAAATTGACAGTAACGTCCTTTTCCTCGCCCGCCTTCACGCCAACCAGCTGCTCTTCGAAACCGGGTATGAAGGAGTTGGACCCCAGAACCAGCGGATAATCCTCGGCAGAGCCGCCTTCGAAGGCTTCACCGCCGATCTTGCCCACGAAGTCGATGACGACCTGATCGCCGTCTTCGGCAGCGGCACCTTCCTCGCGCGCCTCGAAGTCCTTGGCGTTCTCCGCCAGGTTATTGAGCGCCTCATCCACCTCGTCATCACCGGCTTTCACGACCAGCTTCTCAAGAGTGATCGCGGAAAGATCGACCTCGGGGATTTCGGGAAGTTTCTCGTAGGACATCTCGACATGGATGTCGTCGCCCTCTTTCCAGTCCTCGTTGGTCATCTTGACCTCGGGCTGAAGCGCGGGGCGGTCGCCGCTTTCCTCGAAATGCGTGGTCATCGCGCCGTCGATGCTTTCCTGCATCGCTTCACCCATCAGACGCTGGCCGAACTGCTTCTTCAGAAGGGCCATCGGCACCTTGCCCTTGCGAAAGCCCTTCATCTCGATCTCGGGCTGCGCCTCGGCCAGTTTCTCGTTTACCTTGGCGTCCAGTTCATCGGCCGTCACGGTGATCGCATAGCCGCGTTTCAGACCTTCGTTCAGCGTCTCGGTTACCTGCATTCTGGTATTCCCCATAGGATTCGGGGCGCGCGTGCCGGACGCGCGCCGGGCAAATTTGACGCCTTCTATTTGTCCAGACCTGCGCGCGCAAGGGGTCAAGGCACCCTTTGTCGGCCAAAGCGCTCAGAACCGCCAGCGCGCGCCCAGAAGCACCGAGACCGCGTTTTGATAGTCGAAGGCCGAACTGTCCTGGTAGGCATAGTGCCGAACACCCAGATAGGTTTCCACCTTCAGCTTCTCGTAGCTCTGAATGAAGCCGATGCCCCAGGATTCCGATCGCGAACCGGCCGAAACCATGTCGCGCCCCGAATAGTAGTCGACCGAAACCGAAAGCGGCCCGATCCGAGGTATCACGGGATCATAACTCAGCTTGACGTAGTGATAGCTGCCCGCAATGTCGCGGGTGCCGGTTGACACCGAAAGGATCAGTCCCGAGGGCTTGTGTTCGGCACTCATCGAGGCGATGGCCGTGCGGTTGTTCCTCCCCCCGGCCCGACGGTCCACCCAGATGTAGGAACCTTGTGCCTCGATCCTGAAATGCGCACCGTCATGGGCGTACCGGAGCGCGATGTCGCTATCGATCGAGTCCGATACCGTCGAAAGAACCTGCCGCCCGACCGAGGTCGCGACCGAGAAACCTCGAAAGGACGGGGTGTCGTACCGAATTCGAAAACGTCTCCCTCCGTCGAAACTGGGAAACGACTGCGCGATGGAAACCGGGCTCAACCCGCCCGACCGGAACCGAAGGAAGAACGCCCCGGCCGTGTCGGGTATTCCCACAGAAGAGACAATCGACGTACCGGCAAGATCCACGGTCGCGGCACCGTCGCTCGCCATGCTCCCCTGACCAAAGTAGAACGTGCCCGCGCGTTCAGTTTCCAGAATCGCCTCGAATTTGCGGATGCTTGCCTTTGTCCAGTCCCATTCCCGCACCGCGCGGATCTGGCTCTGCGCGCTGGTCGAGGCAAAGCCCCCGCTGGTCTCGAAGTTGAAGGACAGACGTCCCTGGTCTGTCGGCATCCGGTACCACACCCCGAGCCGGCTGGGCGAATTGCCGTTGTCGGCGAACCGGCGCGTGGACGTGTCGCCATCATCGAAACTGACCACCGCCGGGGCCAGGTGGCCGTAGAAGCGGTACGTCACGCCGTTCTTCAAACTGCGCTCATCGGCGGCCGAGCCGGAAGTGGCAACACATGCCAAGATGGCGCAGCCTGCAAGGGCGGAAAGCTGACGAGCGGTCATGCGGGGCATCTCTCCGTTTGAACTCGCCTCGACAGTCGCACAGGACCAAAACACGGGCAACCAACAGCGCCGCGAGCAAAAGAGCTATGCCGGGAATTGGGTGACTCGGTTTGAATGAGCGGCGTATCGTGGCGGGTGTTGAGGCCTGCCGGAACTTC
>CANMQJ010000012.1 GCA_947500005.1 uncultured Paracoccaceae bacterium
CCAATCTCCCTCAGTCTCGGAAGGGAGAGTGACATTCCTGAATTGCTCATGGGTGACATTTTAGCTTTGCGGCTACAAGTCGAATTGTGTGTAATCTGTATTATGGTAAATACTTACTAAGCCAAACCGGATCCCAACGTCAGCTTGACACTCAGGGTTGGCACGTCGCGCCCTCCATACTAGGTTTGACTGGCCGGATCGGGATACCGGGAACTATAAGGCTATGGGAGAAGCGCAAGATGCCGATGACAGCGCAGGATGCTGTAGCCGAAGTACTTGCAAAAAATCCCACCTTCGCTGTCGGCACCGCGACGATACGCGGTATCGAACATCCTGTTTTCACCAATATTCCTCAGGACTTGAGAGCGTTGTTGGAGACGAGCCGCGAAGCGCAAGCCGGTGGAAAAGCCGAGTTTCTCGTTCACGGTAGCAAACGGTGGTCCTATGATATGTTCTGCAGCGATGTGGGCCACGTCGCCGCTGTGCTATATCGGGACTATGGCGTCCGGCCCGGAACGCGCGTGGCGCTGGCGATGCGGAATTGCCCGGAGATGCTGATCCTCCTGATGGCGATTGCGTCCCTTGGTGCTGTCGTTGTCTTCCTCAACGCATGGTGGACCGGCACGGAACTGGATTTCGCGCTCCGCGATACCGGCGCCCGGTTGGTCTTTGCGGATACGGATCGGATCGCGCGCCTGCATCCATTCAGGGACTCGCTGGATTTTGTGAATGTCAGCCAATATGCTGGCCCGTCGGATTTCGACATCAACATTATGCAGCGACACGCAGCGCCAGTACCGCAGGCCCAGATAGATCCCGACAGCGATTTCGCAATCATGTATTCGTCGGGCACGACAAGCCATCCCAAGGGTGTTGCCTTGACCCATCGCGGCGCTGTCAACGCGGTCTTTACCTGGCTGCTTCAGGCCGTGATCGCACCGATGGTGAGCCCGCCCGATGACCCGAACGCACCACCCGTTCGACCGGTTACAATGATCACCACGCCGCTTTTTCACGTCACGGCGACGCATCCCAGCTTCCTTCTGAGCATTCCGGCCGGCGCAAAGGTGGTGTTGATGGACAGATGGGATGCCAATGAGGCCGTTCGATTGATAGAAGCCGAGGGCGTCACGCGTTTCGTGGGTGTTCCAACCCAGTCGATCGACATCAGAGTTGCCGCCCAAGCCTCTGGCCGGAAACTGGAAACCTTGGCCCAAATGGTGTCTGGTGGGGCAAAGCGCCCTGCGGCGCAAGTATCCGAACTCAAGATGATTTTTCCGAAAGCCGAAGTCGCGACTGGCTGGGGAATGACCGAGACCAATGCGCTTGGCATCGGGTTTTCCGGTGCCGAATACATCGATCATCCCGATGCTGCAGGACGTCTCTACCCACCTCTTCAGGAAGTTCGTTTTCTAGATGAGAACGGCCGTGATGTCCCCACCGGTGAAGTCGGTGAGCTGGCGATCAAGAGCGTCACCAATATGCGCTGTTACATCAACCAACCCAAGGCGACCGCCGAGGTGTTGCGCGACGGGTGGTTGCTGACCGGCGATCTGGCGCGCATCGATTCCGACGGGATCATCACCATCGTCGATCGAAAGAAGAACATCATCATTCGTGGGGGCGAGAATATCGCCTGCCTCGATGTCGAAGGAGCGCTGCATCGCCACCCCGCGATCCAGGAAGCCTGCGCCTTTGCGATCCCGCATGATCGTCTGGGCGAGGTCGTCGGTGCCGCAGTGCACATACGCCCGGGAGTGACCGCCACACAGCAAGAAGTGATGGCGTTTCTTGAAAGCCAGATCGCACATTTCAAGATTCCCGAGCGCATCTGGATGCAGTCAGAGCCCCTGCCCCGCGCCGCTACGGACAAGATCGACCGCCGTGCAATCCGCGCGGCCTGCATATCGGACATGGAGGAACCTGCATGATGTTTGATCTCACCGGCCGCGTGGCCTTGTTGACCGGTGCCTCGCGCGGGATGGGTCTGGCTATGGCCGAAGCGCTGGCGGAACACGGCGCGACGGTCATCCTGTCGTCGCGAACTCAAGCAGACCTGGACCGCGCCGCCGAAGGGATCAACTCCAAGGGTGCAGGCCGTGCCATTCCCATAGCTGCCAATGCTGGCAAGAAGGAGGATCTTGCACGGCTCGTGGCGCGCTCACGCGAGGAAGCCGGCCCAATCGACATATTGATCGGCAATGCGGGAGTGAACCCCTATTTCGGCCCAACGACCGCGATCCCGGATGAGTCCTATGAAAAAACGATGCAGGTCAACGTGCAATCCAACCTTTGGCTTGCCCAGCAAGTCGCTGCCGACATGATCGCAAAGGGCAAAGGATCGATGATGTTTACCAGCTCTATTGGCGCCTTCAAACCGTCGACCACGTTGGGCACCTATGGAATGTCCAAGCTGGCCTTGATCGGCCTTGTGCGCAATCTTGCTGCGGAATTTGGCCCGAACGGTGTCCGGGTCAACGCGATTTGCCCGGGGCTGGTTCGCACGGAGTTCGCTCGAAAGCTCTGGGAAGATCCAGGCGTCGAAGAACGTGTCAGCAATGATATTCCACTAAGGCGCCTGGGCGAACCGGAGGATTTCAAGGGCCTCGCGGTCTATCTCGCCTCCGATGCAAGCCAATACATGACGGGCCAGGCACTGACGGTTTGCGGCGGCTCCAACATGTGGACGTAAGAGGTTGATATGGAAATAAAAGACAGGATCATCGTTATCACGGGCGCGGCCGGTGGTATCGGACGCGGAATGGCAGACCGCTTCGCAGCCGAAGGCGCGCGCGTGGTCTGCGCCGATCTGGACGGCACGGGGGCACAGCAGGTAGCCGAGCAGATCGGCGGGATCGCCCGCGCCTGCAACGTTGGCAGTGAGGCCGACATCAAGGCACTCATAGATTTCACCGAAGAGAATGTCGGCCCCGTCGACATGTTTTGCTCCAATGCGGGCATCCTGACTGCCGGCGGAATGGAGGTGCCGGATGCCGAATGGCTCCGGATCTGGGAAATCAACGTGATGTCCCATGTCTGGGCGGCACGCCATGTCGTACCCAAGATGATTGCCCGCGGCGGTGGTTATCTGGTCAACACCGCCTCGGCCGCAGGCCTTCTGAACCAGGTGGGCGCGGCGCCTTACGGGGTGACGAAGCACGCGGCAGTCGGCCTTGCCGAGTGGCTGGCGCTGACATATGGCGATCAGGGAATCAAGGTTTCCGTGCTCTGCCCGCAGGCCGTTCGTTCGGCCATGACGGCCGGGCACGAGGAATCCGTGGCCGCCATCGACGGGATGCTCGAACCCGCGGCCGTGGCCGAAGCCTGTGTCGAAGCCATACGGGAGGAGCGTTTCCTCATCCTGCCGCATGCCAAGGTGCTTGACTACATCCGGATGAAAACCGCCGACTATGATCGCTGGATTGGCGGAATGCGTAAACTTAACAGGCAGTTTGGCGGAGAACTTTAAGCTTTGGGCTTCGGCCGTCGCATCAGCCCCTCTTGCGCGACCGAAGCCACAAGCGTGCCATCCTGCGCATAGATTGACCCACGATTGAAGCTGCGTCCGCGCCCCGCCCAAGGAGAATCCATGGCATAGAGATGCCACTGCTGGAACTGGATTGGAGCGTGAAACCAGATCGCGTGGTCCAGGCTCGCGCCGTTCACGTCGCCTCGGAACCAGCTAAGGCCATGCGGTCTGAGCGCCGACGAGAGCAGAGCCATGTCCGAGGCATAGGCCAGAAGGATATGTTGCGTTTTCGGATCGGTTCCCTCGGCTGCCGCCATGCGGAACCAGAGGTGGTTCCGATCGTCTTCGGGCTTGGGATCGAATAGGTCGCGCGGGCTTACCTCCCGAATATCGATGGGACGCGGGCGCATGAACTCTGACCGATAAGCCTCTGGTATCTGGTCGACAAACCGTGCATTCCACTCGCTACGCGTAGGCTGCATCTCGGGACCTTCGACGCTTGGCATGGGGTGTTGGTGCTCCCATCCCTCATCCTCGACATGAAACGACGCCGACATGTTCAGGATCTGCCGACCGTTCTGGATGGCCACAACCCTTCGAGTGGTGAAGGAGCCACCATCGCGCGAGCGGTCGACTTCGTACACAACTGGAATCGACGGGTCGCCCGGCCGGATGAAATATGCATGCAACGAATGGCACAACCTGTCCTCGACCGTTCGATAGGCTGCTGCAAGCGCTTGGGCGATGACTTGGCCGCCGTAAATCCGGGTGGGCGTCTCTCCGCCAGCCCCCGTGCCGCGGAACAGGTCCACCTCCAGTCGTTCGATATCCAGAAGGTCGAGCAAACGTTCTTCGGCGTCGGTCATGCGATTTCCTTTTCCTCCCGAGCCTTCGCGTAAGCGATGAAAATGTCGAAGCTCTCCGGGTTTGCCATTGAATCCCGGTTCACGACGGTCTCCGGGTCACCGCCCAATAGCAGCTTCTTCACGGGAACTTCCAGCTTCTTGCCTGAGAGAGTCCGGGGAATTTCAGCAACTTCCACGATCTCGTTCGGCACGAAACGCGCGGAAACAGAGCGGCGGATCGCGTCGTTTATCTTGCCGCGCAACGTGTCATCGAGATGCGCACCCTCAGTGGTAACCACGAAAAGCGGCATGAAGCTGTCCCGGCCGAGAAATTCCAAATCCACAACCAGGCTGTCGAGCACCTCGTCGAGACCTTCGACCGCCTTGTAGATTTCCGAAGAGCCCAGACGCAGCCCCTTGCGGTTTATCGTGGCGTCGGAGCGGCCATAGATCACCGATCCGCCCTCGGGTGTGATCTCGATCCAGTCGCCATGCCGCCAGATTCCGGGATAGGTGTCGAAATAACTTTCATGCAGCCGCGATCCGTCTTCGTCTCCCCAGAAATATAACGGCATCGAGGGCAAAGGCTCGGTGCAGACCAACTCGCCCACTTCGCCGATCAGTTCGTTACCCTCGGGGTCGAAGCTGCGGACAGCGTTGCCCAGGTAGCGACACTGCATCTCGCCTGCCCGCACCGGGAGCATGACATTGCCGCCGACGAAAGCACCGCAGATATCCGTGCCGCCCGAGATCGGCGCGAGCCAGATGTCGGCATCGACCGCGTCATATATCCAGTCATATCCATCCGATGTCAGAGGAGAGCCCGTCGCCCCGACCGAGCGCAACGCGGAAAGATCCAGCTCTTCGCGCGGACGTATACCGGACTTGGCGCATACCGTGACATAAGCCGCGCCCACCCCGAAGTAGCTGGCGCCCTCCTCGGCGATCGCGCGCCAGACGGCCATCATGTCGGGGTGGCCGGGCGCACCGTCGAAAAGGATGATCGTCGCGCCCTGCCCCAACGCCGACAATTGCGCGTTCCACATGATCCACCCCGAAGAGGTGAGCCAGCAAAACCGGTCTCCGGCGCGCAGGTCCAGATGCAGGCATTTCTTGGCCCCCTCGATCAGGACGCCGCCATGACCGTGAACGATCGGCTTGGGATTGCCTGTCGTTCCCGAGGAATAGACGACCCATAGGGGATGATCGAAGGGAACCTGGGCAAACTGCAGTTCGGCGGTTTCGCCCGTCAGCGCTGTCCAATCCGTGACACCATCCGGTAGGTCTCCCGCGACGGGGATCAGTACCGTATGTTTGACCGATGGCAGGCCTGCGCGGATGGTATCGATGACGTCACGCCGGTCGATCATCTTGCCTGCATGAACGTAACCGTCCTGCGCGATCAGCACCTTTGGGGATATCTGCTGGAACCGGTCGAGGATAGCGACTTGCCCCATGTCAGGGGCGCAGAGCGACCAGATCGCGCCAAGGCTCATCGTGGCAAGCGACGCAATCATCGCCGCCTCGGTATTGGGCAGGATCGCCACCACGCGGTCTCCCTGCCCTACGCCCATGCGTCGAAGATGCGCGGCCACGCTTGCGACCTGCGCCTTGAGTTCCGCCCAACTCAGTTCGTGCCGGCCAAAGGTTTCCGAACGCACGATCAAGGCGGGCGCGTCCGGCGTTTTCTCGCCCTGGCGCAGCATCTGTTCGGCAAAGTTCAATTCTGCCCCGGGGAACCATTCGGCGCCCGGCATGACCCGTTTGGCCAGGACCCGTTCGTGCGGCACGCTCGCGCGGAGGTCGAAGAAATCCCAGATGGCTTGCCAGAACCCCTCCAGATCCTGGATGCTCCAACGCCACAGCGCGTTGTAGTCATCGAAGGTCAGCCCCCGCTCGGCCTCGAGCCAGCGCATGAACTCGGCCATGCGGCTCTTCTCGATACGGTCCGGGCTTGGCCTCCAGAGGATCGGGCGGGAATCGGGCATCAGGCAAGCGCTCCATGAACAAGCGCCTTCAACTCGGCGCGGGAAGGATAGGAACTGGATGGTGACAGCTGCGTGAAGAACACGACTGACAACGCATTCGTCCGATCGACCCAGAAAAAGGTGGATGCCATGCCTCCCCAGCTGAAATCGCCGACCGAACCGGGCGTACGCGACCGCGCGGGGTCGATAACCACGGCACCGCCAAGGCCGAAGCCGACACCGTCCATCGGCTGTTCCGCGAAGCTCTGCGGTCCCATGGAGGCGATGTCGCCGGGCAGGTGATTGCGCATCATGAAGTCGAGGGTGCTTTCGCCGATGACACGCTCACCATTCAATGCCCCCCCTTGGCGCAGCATTTCCGCGAACCGCATGTAGTCGTCGATTGTGCCGACCAACCCACCGCCGCCTGAATGCATCTGGGTCGTCTGAAAAGCCGAGTGGCCCGCCTGATCGACAAGGCGCAGGGTCTCGCCGCCTGATCTCGCCGCGTTGAGCGCCATCGCATCCCCTGCAAGGGGCGTGTAGAGAGACGCGAACCGGTCCCCGACGCCTTCGGGTACGCGGAAAGCTGTTTCGGTCATGCCGAGCGGGCTCAAAATCTCTTCTGAAAGGAAACGGTCCAGAGATTTCCCCGAGACGACTTCGACCACCCGTCCTAACACGTCGATACCCACCGAGTATTCCCAATGCGCTCCGGGTTGGAATGCCAGCGGGATTTCGGCAACACGGTCGACCATCGGCGCCAACGGCCCCTGGTTGGGGTTGAACATGATCTTGCGCTCTTCCATCTCGCGCGCGACGAGGCCCGGGTTGAATGGGTAACTGAGGCCCCCCGTATGCGTCAGCAGGTGATGCAGGGTGAGCGGTGCGGCCGGTTCCGTCTGATCGATCCGCTGTGCACCGGGGATCAGTGCCTGCATGTCGGAAAACGCCGGAATAAACTGGGAGACCGGCGCATCGAGGTGAAACAGCCCGCCTTCAGCCAACTTCATGATGGCCAGCGAAGTGACGGGCTTCGTCATCGAATAAATCCTGGCGACCGTGTCCCGTTCCCATGGCAGATCATTCTCGATGCTGCGTTGGCCGCAGGCATGGAAGTACCTTTCTGTTCCACCCTCGCAGATCAGGATCGAACTCCCGGCGTATTTCCGCGCCTCGACATAACGCTCCATCCAATCCGCGATGCGGTTCAGACGCGCTGGGTCCAACCGCGCGTTGCACGTGTCTTTCATCCGGGTTTCCTCCTCCTCGACTTGGCCGCAAGTCTCACCCTTCATACCCCCGGATGGAATTACGTATGAATACGCACATCAGCCCATCATCCGCGCCATCGCGGCTCGAGTCTCCTCGTTGTACCAGCCACCTCTGGGCTCGTTGGCGCCGTGTGCGGCGGCATGTTCTATCTGCTGGATGACGCTGCCACGAATCTGCCGCTTGATCGTCGCATATGTAAGGGGCGGATTCTGCGCGAGCCGGCCAGCTTCGGCCAAGGCACGCGCTCGTGTCTCCTCGTCGATTATGTCGATCACGCCGCAGCGATGGGCATCATCCGCACTCATTGGCTGCCCGGTCAACATCAAGCGGCGCAGCGTGTTGGGATCCAGCGTGGCCCGCGCGATCTCCATCGGGCCGAAGGGAAAGTCGGCACCCACGCGAACTTCGGCGAGCCCCAGTTTGGCGGCCGGATGCGCGACGCGGAAATCGGCCGCGAGAACGAAGAATAGCCCGCCGGCAATGGCTGCGCCCGAGACCGCGCAAACGGTCGGCTTGGGGCAGGAAAACAGGGCCAGGAACCCGACGTTGAGCCCCTTCACGATAGCCTGTTGTTCGCCAAGGTCATAAGACTGCGCTTCCTTCAGGTCGAGCCCTGCAGAGAAAACCTTGAAAGGGCTGGTGATGACGATTGCGCGAACACCTTCATCATGCACCAACGTTTCCAGCAATCCGGCGAAATCCATCAGGAATTCCGGACATAGCGCGTTGACCGGCGCACGCTTAAGGCAGATCTCAGTCACCCCCTCCGCGTGGTCGCGCCTTTCCAGCCAGGTTTCTGCACTCATTCCCAAGGCTCCCATTGCTCCGTTTTCCAAAGCCTAACCGCGCTGCGCATCCTGCGTCGATACCCCGATCATGCAAGCCCTTACGTGACCTCGGGTCCGATGGAGGAATGCCCCTAGCGTTCCTGCGTTGACCTTGGGAAACGACCCTCATAGGTTGATCCAGTGCGGGTCGACAAAGCAACCCGCACTGACATCAGGCGGGAGGGAGGCGGCCCCATGAAACTCTACTTTGCGCCCAACAGTCGCGCTGTCCGCGTCGCGTGGCTGCTCGAAGAATTGGGTCTGGAATACGAGATAGAGAAATACGAACTCGGTGATGCATCCATGCGTGCACCGGACTATCGTGCAATTCATCCGATGGGTCGGGTTCCCGTGCTCGAAGACGGAGATATCCGCATTTTCGAGTCCGGAGCGATCGTACAGTACCTTCTCGCGGTCTATGGTCATGGGCAACTGCAGCCGGGCACGATGACTGCCGCCTATGCCGATTTCCTGCAATGGCTGCACTACTGCGAAGGCATGATCATGCCGCCGATCAACACGATCGTGGTCGAAACCGTCCTGCTGCCGCCCGAGCGACGCACCGAGGTGAATGTGAAACGTGCGACCAACCTTCTCAACCAGATGCTGACAGCGGTAGACCACCGGCTGGCGGATCGCGACTATCTCGCGGGGGAATTCACCGCGGCCGACATCATGACGGGCCATGCAGTCATCGTGTCCGAAGGGCTGGGTGCCGACTTCTCCGACAAGCCGAACCTTCCGCCCTATATCGAGCGGCTCAAGGAGCGTCCCGCACTGCAAAAAGCGCTGGCGCTGTGATCGAAATTTCGGGCGAGGGCGCGCCGATCCTTAGCTGCGCGAGACAGGAGGCGATGCAGTGAGCAAGATCATCGAATTCTACTATGATTTCGGCAGCCCCAACGCGTATCTCGCCCACAAAACACTTGCGGGGCTCATCGAACGTGGTGGAGCAAGCCTTGTCTATCGCCCTATACTCTTGGGCGGGGTGTTCAAGGCGACCGGTAACAAAAGTCCTATGGAGGCTTTTGAAGGCATCCGGCACAAGCTCGGCTACTTCCAGCGCGAAACTCAGCGTTTTGTCCGCCGGCATGGGATCAAGTTCTACATGAACCCGCATTTTCCACTCAACACTTTGACCGTGATGCGTGGCGCTGTCCACGCTCAGGGCAAGCCTTGGGAGCGTGAGTACACCGACGCGGTGTTCGACGCGATCTGGGTACATGGCCAGAAGATGGACGATCTCGCAGTGATTGCCGAGGTTCTGAGGGAACGGGAGTTGCCCGCGCGCGAAATTGGCGAGGCGGTACAGAGTGCCGAGGTCAAGCAGGCACTTGTGGGTGCGACTGAAGCAGCGGTCGAGCGTGGCGTGTTTGGCGCGCCGATGATGTTTCTCGGGGATGAACCCTTTTTCGGCAAGGACTCGCTCTATGAACTGGACGTGGAGTTGCGCGATGTCTGATCGGGCCTGAGACCAAGGATCCCCGCCGCGTTGCGCAATTCGCCCGCATAATGGTTTTCCAACTCCTCGCGGGAGACATGGAAACTGGGTCCGCCGGCGTTCAATCCCCAAATCCTGCTTCCGTTAAGCGACAATACCGGGACCGCCACGGCGTTCACATCGCGGCGCCAATCGCCATAGCTGGTACAGAACCCCTTTTCAGCAAATTCCCCGACCGCCTCTTTCGCCATGCGCCTCAACTGCGCTTCGTCCAGATCGCGATCTTCGCAACCTGCACGGATTGCTGCTTCGCGCTCGGCTTCGGGCATAATTGCCAGGATCGCTCGTCCCATCGCTGAACGAAAAAGAGGTAAGCGTTTGCCCACATGCATGGACAGCGCCACATCCTCGCGCGAGCGGTGCACGGCGACATAGACCACGTCCGCACGGTGAGCTTCGCCAAGCGCCGCCGTGATATAGGAATTGGGTCCACTGCTCAGCCCACGCAGCACGTCGCGGGCCCGCTCGGAAATGTCACGGCCGGCCAACACACCGAACCCCAGCTGCAACACCCCTACCCCCAGCCTGTATGCGCCGCTGTCGCGTTCCTGAACAAGATACCCAAGTTGACAAAGCGTATAGGTCAGTCGGGACACGGTCGGGCGTGGCAACCTGGTTCGCTCGGACAGGTCGAGATTGCTGAGCCGCGTCTCGCCGGGCCGGAAACAGCGCAAAACGTCCAGACCGCGCGCCAACGCGGTGACGAAATTGCGATCCTTGGCGTCTTCGGGGAAATCCGGCCCGACCATCATTCTACCCTTTGAGCGCTTTCAGGCCGTTTTCGGCAAAGACATCGACATACTGGCCCAGACGCTTTGCGCGTTCGGGGTTCGAGGCATTGCCGTCCAAAGCGCGTTTGTAGACGCCCTGGATGATCCCCGCCATACGGAAGAAGTTGAAAGCCAGATAAAAGCCGAACCGGTCGATTCCGGGCAGACCGCGACGCTGGCAATAGCGGGCGATGAACTCTTCGTCCGTCGGCAGCCCAAGGGCCGCCCTGTCGATCCCGGCCAGACCGCGTCCTTCCTTGCCGGGCGGCATCTGCCACTGCATGATCACCGCCGCCAGATCCGCGTAAGGGTGGCCTATCGTGGATAATTCCCAATCAAGAACGCCAAGGCACGCCGTGCCGTCCTTCTCGAAAATCATGTTGTCGATGCGATAATCGCCATGCACCAGCGTTCGCTGCCCGTCATCTTCGGGCATGGCCTCGGGGAGCGACTTGATCAGCGCGTCCATGGCCGGTATCACTTGCGTTTCAGAGGCGCGATACTGCTTGGACCAGCGCCCGATCTGCCGTTCGAAGTAGTTGCCCGGCGGCCCGTAACCGGACAGTCCGACCGCGTCGATGTCGACCATGTGCAACTCGGCCAATACGCGGTTCATCTCGTCAACGATGGCTGCGCGGGTTTCGTTGCTTTCCCCTTCCATCGTCGGCTCATTGAAATTCCGGCCGTCGAGATGTTCCATCACATAGAAGGCCGAGCCGATCACAGCATCGTCTTCACACAGGAGATACATTTTGCCGACGGGGACATTGGTGTCGGCAAGCGCGCTTTGCACCCTGAATTCGCGGTCGACAGCATGCGCTGATTTCAAAAGTGTCCCCGGCGGTTTGCGCCGCAACACATAGTTTCGATCCGGCGTCTTCAGCAAAAAGGTCGGGTTCGATTGCCCGGTTTCGAACTTCCTTGCCTCGAGCGGGCCGCGATATCCCTCGAGATGAGCGGAGAGATAAGCGTCGACCGCGTCGAGATCGAGCGTTTGTGAAACGGACATGGGCAGTCTCCTCAGCTGTAGCTCAGCAGGTCCGCGCCTTCGGGCGTGGCAAAATGCGGAGTGCTGTTGAATTCATGCAAGAAGAAGACGCGCTCATTGAAGACGAAACGCGTCATCGAGGTGTTCTTGATCTGAAGGTTCAATGCGATCATCTGTTCCGCCGGCGCGCCCAGGGCCGTTGCCACCAGCTGTCCGATGGCCCCGCCGGAACTGATCACCAGAACGCGCCGTGCCTCGGTGTCGATGGCAAAGCGCCTTGCAGCCTCCAGGCGCGCGGAAAACTCCGTCCAGCTTTCCGCAGCACCGGCGATCCCGCCTTGCTGCCATTCGCGCAAGACGGCTCTCAACGTGCGGAAATGCGTTTTGCGATCCTTCTGGACCATATCCGGGATCGTACCGCCGTGCTTGACGCGCAAAAGGTCGTGGAAATCGTATTCGTTCCAGCCCGGATGTTCCTCGGGGGCTGCGTCGAACCCCATCGAGCGCAATGTCTCCCTCTGACGGGTCAGCGTGCCGGTCACCAATCGGTCCGGCACCCAGCCCGCCGAGCGGAGCGCCTGCCCAAGCGCTTGCGACTGACGATGGCCGAGTTCGCTCAGCAGATCGTAATTGTCTGCGCCGAATGAGGCTTGGGCATGGCGGATGACAAGAAGTTCGGCCATGCCCTATCCTGCGAACTCGGCGGAAAGTTTCTTGCCTGCGGACATGTATTCACGTGCCACCCTGTCGACCAGGTCAGCCGCGCCTACGACCTCCTTCACGTCACCGATACCCTGGCCCGAGCCCCATATCTCTTTCCAGGCCTTCGGCTTGGAGGAACCCGACCCGAAGTTCATCGCGGACGGGTCGGCCGAAGGCAGGTTGTCGGGATCGAGGCCCGCGCGCTCGACCGAGCCCTTGAGGTAGTTGCCGTGGACACCCGTGAAGAGCGACGAATAGACGATATCCTCGGCGGTGCTGTCGACGATCATCTGCTTGTAGGCCGCATCGGCATTGGCCTCGTGCGTGGCGATGAAAGGCGACCCCATGTAGCCGAAATCGGCGCCGAGAGCGCGCGCCGCCAAGAGAGCCTCTCCGCTTGCGATCGCACCTGAAAGCGCCACCGGTCCGTCGAACCAGGACCGGATCTCGCGCATAAGCGCGAAAGGCGATTGCTGCCCTGCGTGACCACCCGCGCCGGCCGCCACGGCGATCAGCCCATCGGCCCCCTTGTCGATGGCCTTTTTTGCGAAGGTGTTGTTGATGATGTCGTGCAGCACCACGCCGCCGCAGGAATGGGCAGCCTCGTTCACCTCGACCCGGGCGCCGAGGGACGTGATCCAGACCGGCACCTTCCACCTGACGCAGATCTCAAGGTCGCGCTCCAGACGCGCGTTGGAGCGGTGGACGATCTGGTTGACGGCAAAAGGCGCCGCCGGTGTGTCGGGGTTCTCCTGGTTGTGGCGGTCCAGCTCCTCGGTGATCCGTTTCAGCCAAGCTTCGAGAAGCGGCGGCTCTCCATCCGCTTCGCGCGCGTTCAACGCGGGAAAGGCTCCGATGATCCCGGCCTTGCACTGGGCAATGACCAGATCGGGATTCGAGATGATGAAGAGCGGGGAACCGATCAGAGGGATGCGCAATCCGCGCAAGGTTTTAGGCAAGTTGGAATCGTCACGGACCATTGTCATTCTTTCCAGTTCAGGCTCATGCCGCGCGCTTCTGCGGCCTTGCGAGCGTATTTTCGTGTCTGGCCAAAGGCATCGTGCAGTTCTACCTGTCCGGCGGGATCCGAAATCTCCGCAAAGCTGGCTGCCACCTCTTCCGGCGTGATCTCGCCGCTGGCCAGTTCGATACCTTCGGTCTCGTAGATCCGCGTTTGCGCGAAACATCCGGCCCCCGCTCCCAGGATCACGCGCGACGGGGCATCTTCGCTCACGAGGTACAGCAGTCCCGGTGTGATCGTCTCGGGCGCCAACAGGTCCGCGGCCTCTGGGGGCAGCAGGTCTTCGGTCATGCGCGTCCTTGCAGTGGGCGCCAGCGTGTTCACCCGGATATTGTCCCTGGCCCCTTCGATGTGCAGCACGTTCATCAGCCCGACCATGGCCGCCTTGGCCGCCCCATAATTGGACTGGCCGAAATTGCCATAAAGCCCCGATCCCGAGGAGGTCAGTACCACGCGCCCATATTTCCGTTCGCGCAGGATCGGCCAGCAGGCATGGGTTACATTCGCGCTGCCGATCAGGTGAACATCCACCACCTTGCGGAAATCGGCCATGGTCATCTTGGCAAAGCTCTTGTCGCGCAGGATGCCGGCATTGTTCACCACGATATCGACGCGGCCCCATTGCGCCATGGTCTTTTCGACCATGTCGCGAACCTCGCCCTCGTCCGAGACATCGGCACCATGCGCGACCGCCTCTCCTCCCGCTGCACGGATCTCATCTACCACTTGGCTGGCGGCGTCGCCGCTTCGGCCCGAGCCATCGGTAGCCGCGCCCAAGTCATTGATCACCAGCTTCGCGCCACGCGCGGCAAGCCCGAGCGCGTGGCTCCGGCCCAGCCCGGTCCCTGCCCCGGTAACGATGGCGACGCGCCCATCAAATCGAATATCCATTCGCAATGCCTTCTACTGCAACGCTTTTTCGAAGATGTTGTGCCCCGACATCACGTTGATCCCGCCCGAGACCGGAATGATCGCGCCCGTTACATACGCAGCACCTTTTCCGCAGAGAAACAACACGCATCCCGCGATGTCCTCGTCCCGTCCAACGCGGCCCATGGGAACATCCTGGCCGACCTTTTCGCGCATCTTCTCGTCGCCCGTGGCAAATGCCGTCATCCGCGACACGAAGGGACCCGGAGCCAGCGCGTTGACCGTGACATGTCGGCCCGCCAGTTCCTTGGCGAGGATCTTGCTCATATGCATGACGGCTGCCTTTGACGCCGCGTAGCTATATGCGCCGTCGCCCATCGGGATCTCTCCCATCACCGAACCGACATTTATCACCCGCGCCGGGTCATCGAGCGTCCCGGATGCAGTCAGCATTGGCAGCAGTTTCTGCGTCAGGTCGAAAACACCGGCAACGTTCACCGACATGACCTTCTCCCAAGCCTCATAGGGAAACTTCCCAAGCGGCGCGCCCCAGGTCACCCCGGAGTTGTTCATGAGGATATCGAGAGTCTCGGTGCGTGCCCTTACCTCGCCAACCAAGGCGTCGATCCCTTCCGCATTTCCCACGTCGCCGGCAAAGCCCACGGCCGAACCCGGCGCGTCCAGCGCGTTCAACTTTTGCGCAACTTCTTCGCAGGCCTCCGTGTTGCGCGAGGCGATCAAGACGCGCGCCCCGGCGCGAACCATCGCCTCGGCGGCCATCCGACCGATCCCGGTGGCGCCACCAGTGACCAGCGCGGTCTTTCCCGGAAGCGAGAACAACTCTTCTGGTGTCATTAAAACTCCTTAAAATCCGCGGGCTTGCGCGACGATGTTTGCATGATATCCGTAGTCGCCAAGCCATTCGGCGGCAACCCGTGCGCGTTTCATGAAGAATCCCATGTCGAAATCGTCGGTCATTCCGATGCCGCCATGCATCTGCACGCCCTCTTGTACCGCGCGCTGAGCGGTGTCGGTCGCACGGGCCTTGGCAAGCGAGACAGCCATCGCAGCATTGCCCGGATCTGTGTCCAACATTCTCCCGGCATTCAGAACCGCCGATGCAGTCACTTCGCATTCGCACCACAGATGCGCCGCGCGGTGTTGAAGCGCTTGAAAGGCACCGATGGGCACCCCGAACTGTTTCCGCTCCTTGAGATACGCAATGGTCATTCCCACGGCTGCCGAAGCGAGCCCCGTCATCTCTGCTGCCAGCGCTGCCTGACCTGCGCGCAAAGCAGGCACCAGAACGTCCCTTGCCCGGCCCAGTTGACCCATGATCGCTTCCCCATCCAATTCGACCTCGTCGAACAGTATGTCCGCCCCATCGCCGCTGTCGATCAGATGCAGGGCGCTTCTGTTCACACCAGTCTGGTCCGCTTCAACCTCGAACAGGGTCGGTCCTTCCTCGGTATGGGCCAGCACCAATAGCCTGTCGGCGGACAAACCTCCGACGACAAAGCGCTTTCTGCCTGACAGGCGATAGCCATTTCCAACTTTTTCTGCTTTTGATTCAATGTGCTCAGGATCGAACTTCGCGCCTTCGTCAACCGCAAGCGCGACTGTCATGTCCCCGGTCGCAATCCGTGACAGCGCGTGCCGCGACCGGTCGTCCATCACCGATGAGTAGACGGTGGTTGCGACAACTGCCGTGGGGATAAACGGGCTTTGCACCAAGGTGCGGCCCATTTCGCCCGCCAGCACACATGCCGCAGAATGGCCCATGCCGGCGCCGCCACAATCCTCGGGGACGAGTATTCCCGCCCACCCCATTTCAGCCATCGCCTTCCAAAGGCCGGAATCGAAAACCCTGCCTTCGTCACGCATGCGCCTCAAGTGCGATATCGGAGCTTTCTGGTCCAGGAAACCACGTGCCGCGTCAGCCAGCATGGTCTCCTCTTCGGTTCTCACGAGCTTGGCCATGTCTTTACCCCGGCAGTCCCAGAACGCGTTTCGATATGATCGAGAGCATCACCTCGGATGTGCCGCCCTCGATGGAGTTGGCCTTTGCTCTGAGCCAACTCGGCGCGCGGTCATCTTCCCAGGTCAGCGCGTCTGCACCGGCGGCCGCCATCAGCACTTCCAGCCGTTGCTTGTTCAGTTCCGTGCCCATGTATTTCAGCATGGCCGAGGCGTCCCCCGCGCCCTGCCCGGCCTCGGCCTGGTCCTTGTACCGCTCCAGCGTGAGCGCCATCGCCAAACCGTTCACCTCGGCGCGCATCGCATCTGCCCGCAGGACCGGGTCGGACAAACCGGTTTCACTGTCGGCCAGAACCGCACCCAATGCGCGACCTGACCCCATGACACCGCCCCCGGCCGAAATCATCTCGCGCTCATGGGTGAGAAGGTATTTGGCAACATCCCAGCCTCGATTGACCTCCCCCACGACCTGCTCCTTGGGGATGCGGACATTGTCGAGGAAGGTCTCGCAGAAAGGCGACTTGCCAGAGATCAGCTTGATGGGCCGGGTCGACACTCCTTCGCTCGCCATGTCGATCAGAACAAAGGAAATTCCCTTGTGCTTGGGCGCGTCGCGATCCGTGCGCACCAGCGCAAAAATCCAGTCGGACTTGTCGGCGTAGGAGGTCCAGATCTTCTGACCGTTGATCAGCCAGTGATCACCCTCGTCTTCGCATCTCGTCTGCAGGCTGGCGAGATCTGATCCGGCACCGGGTTCAGAATAGCCCTGGCACCAACGGACTTCGCCTCTCGCGATCGGCGGCAGGTAGTGCAGTTTCTGCTCACGGCTGCCGAAGTACAACAGCGCCGGTCCAAGCATCCAGATCCCGAAACTGCGCAAGGGATATCGCGCTCCGATCCGGGCCATTTCCTCGTGATATATCTTGTCCTGGTCCCGGTCGAACCCCGCGCCGCCATATTCGACCGGCCATGTCGGAACCGTGTACCCTTTTGTGACGCAGCGTTCCAGCCAGGTACGTTGGTCTTCGGAGTCGAATTGCCAGTTCTTTCCGCCCCAGCAGATGCTAGCCTCGTCATTGCGACCGTCGCGCATCGATTGCGGACAGTTCTGGTCAAGCCAGGCGCGCAATTCTTCGCGGAAAGCGCGTAGGTCTTCGGTCTCTTCCGCCATGTCTCCTCCCACATGCAGATTTGCCGTTTCGCAGTGCAGAATTGCATTTCGGGATATGGTTGACAACACATTGCCCGGCGCCAAGACTTCACGTCAAATCGCGGTACGACAACCTGCCGCGCAGAGGAGTGACAGACATGAAAGCAATGCTCAGCACCGCGGTCGGCGGGCCGGAAACCCTTGAACTTGCCGAACTTCCCGACCCCGAACCGAAGAAGGGCGAACTGTTGATCCGGGTCCGCGCTGCCGGCGTCAACTTTCCGGACACGCTCATGATCCGCGACCTTTACCAGATGAAGCCGCCGCGCCCTTTCGCGCCGGGCGGCGAGGTCGCCGGTGACGTTCTGGCCTTGGATGAAGGTGTCGAGGGGTTCAGTGTAGGCGACCGGGTCCTTGCGCTCACCGGGCACGGGGGATTTGCCACGCATCTCACACTCAAGGCGAATAGCGCGGTCAAGATTCCGGATGACATGCCTTATGAGGATGCGGCCTGTTTCATCTTCACCTATGGCACGTCGCATCATGCGCTGAAGGACCGCGCAGCGATCCAACCGGGGGAATCGCTGCTGATCCTTGGCGCGGCCGGCGGCGTCGGCGTGGCAGCGATCGAGTTGGGCAAGGCCGCCGGTGCCAAGGTCATCGCGGCTGTTTCCTCACAGCAAAAGGCCGATTTCTGCCGCGAGCATGGCGCGGACGAGACGCTGATCTACCCCCGAGACATGGACCGGGATGCGCAAAAGGCGCTTTCCGCAGAGATCAAGAAGCTGTCGGGAGGTGAAGGGGTCGACGTCATCTATGACGCAGTGGGCGGCGACTATGCCGAGCCTGCCTTGCGCGCGATGGCATGGAAAGGGCGCTATCTCGTCGTCGGGTTCCCCGCCGGGATTCCCCGCATCCCTCTCAACCTCACGCTTCTCAAGGGCTGCCAGATCATGGGCGTGTTCTGGGGCGCGTCGGTTTACCGCGAACCAGAAGGGCATGCCGCGAACATGGCCGATCTCTTCCGTCTCTACGCCGACGGCAAGATCAAGCCCCGTATCAGCGCGCGGTTCCCTTTGGCGGACGTGCCGCAGGCCTTGGAGTTGATTCAGGATCGAAAGGCGATGGGCAAGGTGGTCATCACACTCGATTGAGGCCTAGAGATGCGCAACGTCGTTGAAACCGCGCACAACAATTTCCTCGTCGCGGATCACGATCCGGCTGACAGAACCATTTGCGGCGCCATTGAAGGCGAATGGCTGTGCACCGGTGGCCACTGCCATTGCCGCGCCGATGACGCCTCCATGCACGAACGCGGCTATGCGTCTGTCGGGATGGGCTTCGGCGATCCGCAAAATTCCGGCCCGGACCCGAGCGTGAAGTGCGGCAGTCGTCTCCGCCCCCGGGATTTCGCCCCATTCCTGGCGTTCCTTGGCGCGCATGAACGCCGGGTCTCCCTCTGCCGCCTTGATCCGGTACAGACCGCCGTCCCAGGCTCCAAGGTGCACTTCGCGAAGGTCGGGCTCGACGATGGGTGTCAGGCCAAGAGCTTCGGCAAGCGGCGCGGCGGTTTGATGCGTGCGACGCAGGATCGTGACGTAGATCGCCGAAATCGGTTCATGGCGCAGCCGCGCGGCCACCGCCCGGGCCTGTCGCTCGCCCTCAGGATGCAGCGCCGGGTCGCCTTGGCCCTGCAGCATCGCAAAGCTTTCTCCAGGACGGGCCGGTTCGCTTTCGCCATGACGCACAAGCAACAGCTCGGTCGCGCCCGGTGGCGGCGCATAGACGGATTGGCGGTATTCGCGGGACATGAGACCTCCGGACTGGACTGGCGCATCCTGCTTCGGGTGGTATCGGAATTGCAATGAGCACCGCCATACCGCAATCGCGCGAAATCAGAACAGCCACAGAAAGGAACCGGTCATGAGCCATATCGACACTGCGCTGGAACTCGAGCGTACCAAGCTCAACGCCGAGGTGGGCGTATCCAACTGGATCACGATAGACCAGCCGATGATCGACGCATTTGCCCGGGTCACGCACGATGACCAATGGATCCATGTAGACACGGAACGCGCGGCCCGAGAAACCCCTTACGGCAGGACGATCGCGCATGGCTTTCTTACCCTGTCGCTGGCCAGCCGCTTTGCCTATGACGTGTTTGAGAAGTTCGATGGGCAGGTGCTTGGCCTGAATTACGGTTTCAACCGGCTACGTTTTCTGACACCGGTGCCGGCAGACAGCCGTGTTCGCGGCCGATTCAAATTGAAGGACGTGCAGAAACGATCATCGACGAGATTGTTGCGGACGCATGAAATGACCATCGAGATCGAGGGCGTCGATACGCCGGCGCTGATGGCGGACTGGCTTGGCATGACAGTCTTTGCCGACTGACGTCGACGCGACCGCGTCGGCTCAATGTCAAGTAAGGAATTCACGACCGTGCAGTAGACAGCCGTTCCACTTCCTCGCTATGACTCGTTTTAGACGAGACGAGGGAATGCATGATTGAAATTCTGGTCTTGAACGGACCGAACCTCAACCTGCTGGGAACGAGGCAGCCTGAGGTTTATGGCTCCACGACGCTGGAGATGATCGAGGAGTCATGTATCGAGCGCGGTCGCTCCCTGGGCCTGTCGGTGACCTGCCAGCAATCCAACCACGAAGGCGCCTTGATCGACGCGATCCACGCCGCACGGGGACAGAAGGCAGGGATCGTGCTGAACGCGGGCGCCTACACACATAGTTCGATCGCGCTGATGGATGCGATCGCGTCGGTCGAACTTCCCACGGTAGAGGTTCATCTTTCCAACATCCATGCCCGAGAACCGTTTCGGCACCGGTCCTATATCGCGCCCGTCGCGATCGGCCAGATCTGTGGGTTCGGTGCGACCGGCTACCTGCTGGCGATTGAGGCGCTCGTCGCCCATTTGAATGTGAGGACCGCATGAAACTGCGCGACTATCTTCACTTTCTCAGCTACGTGAAGACTCTCGAAGAGCTCTGGGACGCGCATACCCGACAGATGGCTGAATTCGGTTTCGACCGGCTGCTGTACGGCTACACACAATACCGAACCGCGACGTCCTTGGGTGACCCCGAGGATTTTGTCATCCTGACCAACCATGACCGAGCCTATGTAGACGGCTTCATCGCATCGGGCCTCTATTCCCATGCCCCGATGCTTCGCTGGGCGCTCGAGCATGAGGGCGCCGCAAGCTGGAAGATGATCAGCGAAATGATGGCCAGTGAAACCATGAGCCGTGAAGGTTTCCGGGTCTACGAGTTCAATCGGAAACACGGTGTCACCGCTGGCTACACGGTTAGCTTCAACTCCGTCTCGGTGCGGTCCAAGGGCGCGATCTCGCTCTGTGCGCGGGCAAACCTGAAGCAGGAGGAGGTCGACGCGATCTGGCAGGAGCATGGGCAGGACATCCTGCTGATGAACAACATGGCCCATCTCAAGATCCTGACGTTGCCCTATTCCACTCCAAACCGCGCGCTGACGAAACGCCAGCGCGAGGCGCTTGAATGGGTTGGTGACGGCAAGACCACGCAAGACATCGCCTTGTTGATGGGGCTGACCTCGGCCACGGTCGAGAAGCACCTTCGCCTTGCGCGCGAGGCGCTTTCTGTCGAAACCACGGCGCAGGCCGTGCTCAAGGCCTCGCTTCACAACCAGATGTTCGTGATGGAAGTGTAACCTGCCGCATCGAGGGGTAAATTACCGGTCACACATCGAAGTGACGTTGGGTAAGGAATCCATGACTATCAACCTTGGCACGATTTACGCACCATCAGAACAGTTCCGTGAGTGGTGGCTTTGGCCAAGGAACACTGGAAGGCGACCCCCGAAATTGCGGGGCAATCACCTTCTGTCCGTTGCCGGTCCCGTGTATTGATCCACGGGTCGGCCGGAACTTTCGAGGGGCCCCGTCCATCCCCATCTGTCGGGGTCCCTCACCTGTTCCGCCGCGTCCAATTGGCCGAACGAAAAAGACCGGCCACGCGTAGGCGGCCGGTCAAAGACGTGCAGAGGTCTGCGTTGGCTTCGGGCGATCAGCCCTGAGCGGCCTTGGCGACCTCGGCGGCGAAGTCTTCCTCTTTCTTTTCGATCCCTTCGCCAACTTCCAGGCGGACGAACCCGGTGATGGTCGCGCCGGCTTCCTTGGCAGCTTCGCCGACGGTCAAGTCGGGGTTCACCACGAACTGCTGGTTCAGCAAGGTCGATTCGGCCACGAACTTCTTCATGCGGCCGACGATCATCTTCTCGATGACCTGCTCGGGCTTGCCGGATTCGCGAGCGATATCCATCTGGACCTGCTTTTCCTTCTCGACGATCGCGGGATCCATGTCGTCCTCGCTCAGCGCGGCCGGATTGACGGCTGCGATGTGCATCGCGATCTGCTTGCCGAGCGCTTCGTCGCCACCGTTCATGGCAACCAGCACGCCGATCTTGCCCATGCCGGCGGTTGCGGCGTTGTGGACATAGGAGGCAACGGTCTCACCTGCGATCTTTGCCATGCGACGGATCGACATGTTCTCACCGATGGTCGCGATCTTGTCGGTCAGGATGTCTTCGACGCGCTTTCCGTCGATCTCGAAGGATTTCAACGCCTCGACATCGTCGACACCGGCAGCCGCCTTGGCGAACTTGCCGACCATTTCCTGGAACTCGGCGTTCTTGGCGACAAAATCGGTTTCCGCGTTCACTTCCAGCGCGACGCCCTTGCCGCCCTCGACTTCGACGGCCACGAGGCCTTCGGCCGCGGTCCGGCCGGATTTCTTGGCGGCCTTTGCCAGGCCCTTGGTGCGCAGCCAGTCGACCGCGGCCTCGAAATCGCCGTCGGTCTCGGTCAGCGCCTTCTTGGCGTCCATCATGCCTGCGCCGGTCGCTTCGCGCAGTTCCTTCACCTGTGCAGCAGTGATTGCCATCTCGGCTCTCCTCAAATCTTGGGAAATCGGGGCAGGTCTACCCTGCCCCGCATGTCAGTTCCGTGACGGTCGCTTACGCCTCGGCGCCAGCGTTCTCGTTCAACGCCTCTTCCTCGGGCTGTGCTTCCAGCTCGCCCAGATCGACGCCGGCAGCACCCAGCTGTGCGGTCATCCCGTCAAGCGCGGCACGCGCGGCCAGATCGCAGTAAAGGGAAATGGCACGTGCCGCGTCATCATTGCCCGGAATGATGTAATCCACACCATCGGGCGAGCAGTTGGTATCGACAACAGCGACGACCGGGATGCCCAGCTTCTTGGCTTCGGCGATTGCAAGAGCCTCTTTCTTCACGTCGATGACGAAAAGCAGGTCGGGTACGCCACCCATCTCACGAATGCCGCCCAGAGACGCCTGAAGCTTCTCCTGATCACGTTCCATGCCCAGACGCTCTTTCTTGGTCAGGCCTTCGGCGCCGCCTTCCATGGTCTCGTCGATCTTCTTGAGACGCTGAATCGACTGCGACACGGTCTGCCAGTTGGTCAGCGTGCCGCCCAGCCAGCGGTGATTCATGTAATACTGTGCCGATTTCTCGGCCGCGTCCGCGATCGGGGCGGATGCCTGGCGCTTGGTGCCGACAAAAAGGATGCGGCCGCCCTTGGCGACGGTATCGCGGATGACCTGCAGCGCCTGGTCCAGCATCGGGACGGTCTGGGTCAGGTCCAGAATGTGGATGCCGTTGCGCGCGCCGTAAATGAAGGGCGACATGCGCGGGTTCCAGCGCTGGGTCTGGTGGCCGAAGTGAACGCCAGCTTCGAGCAGCTGACGCATGGAGAACTCGGGAAGAGCCATGCTATTTTTTCCTTTCCGGTTTTCGCCTTGACGGGGGTTCAGAGCGAAATGCTCCAACCGGCGGTCTGCCGGGGATGTCTCCCCCGGACAGGCCCAAACCCCGCCTGCGGGATTGAGTGGCGCGCGTATACTCGGGCGGTGACCCGGATGCAAGGGCTATTCCGCGTCCTCAAGATATGTGTGATGGCCCTCCCGGACCTTGACTTCCAGCGCGGCCGCCAAAACCTTCCGGTCCGTGAAATCCTTCACGCACAAGGGTGGGTGATAGATAAGGTCCACAGACCCGTGCCGTGGTGCTGCAAGCAGTTTCAAAAGATGGGGCCCGAAATCCATATCTCCCCACCAGGCATAAAAGCGCAGCGGCTGCCCTTTCGGCGCGCGATAGACCACCGAAACCGGTTGCAGCCACATCTTGTCCCTCAGGTCCGGGGCGAAGAACGTGGCAAAAAGCGTTGTCTTGAAAGGCAGCACCCGAAGGCCGTCTGTCGACGTCCCTTCCGGAAAGAAAAGGAGCTTTTGCCCGGCCTTCAGGCGTTCGGCGAAAAGCTCGGTCTGCTCACGTGCCTTGCGCCGGTCCCGCTCGATGAACAGGGTCCCGGTCACCCGCGCCAGAAAACCGATGCCCGGCCAGCCTGCAACCTCGGCCTTGGAAACGAAATAGACCCGTTTTCGCGCATTCAGTGCGAAGATATCGAGCCATGAGGAATGGTTGGCCACCACGGCCCCGGAACCGGTCATCTGTTCGCCGTGGATCCTATGGCGCATGCTCAGGATGTGGAAGACGTTGCGGCTGACGAACTGCACGATGAAAGGTGTCCAGGGACGATGCAGGCCGTAGATCGGACGCTCCACAAGGCGCAAGATCAGCAGCGCTCCCAGACAGACGAGGATCAAGAGGATCAGGGCCGACCCGCGCAGCGCGGCGCGTAGCCACCCAGAGGCGGAGATTTTCACGCGGTCGGGGGGAACCTCCGAATACCAGGTGCTCATTTTGAGTAAATTCGCCGCTGGCGCTCGTTCATTCGTGCCGTGTCGAGGATCAGGCACACATCCGTGGTGTTGAAGGCGTGGTCGACGAAGGCCCCTTCGCCGACGAACCCTCCCAGACGCAAATAAGCCTTGATCAGAGCAGGAACCGCCTTCATCGCCGCGACACGGTCGATCTGTTCCGTCGCGATCAGGTCCATCGGCGCAAACTGGCCGGGTTGCGCACGCACGCGCAATTCGACAGGAGCCAGGTAGTTGGCGTGGAGCATCGAAAGAGGCTGCGCCAAGGCCTGAACATCCGTTCCGTGAAAGCTTGCGACGCCGAAGAGAATCTCGATCCGGTGCAACTCTACGTAATTCGCCAAACCGGACCACAAATGATACATGGCTGTGCCGCCCCGATAATCGGGATGCACGCACGATCGGCCGAGTTCGAGCAATCGGCGTCCACTCCGTCGCAAGGGGCTGAGATCGTACTCGTCTTCGGAATAGAACTGACCAAGTTTCTCTGCAACGTCACCGCGCAACAGGCGATAGACGCCGACGACTTCACTCGTCCCATCGTCGATGGCAAGCATATGGTCGAAATGCGGATCGAAACGGTCCTGCTCCAGTTGCGCCTCGTGATCCACAAGGTCGCCGGCTCCGCCGAGTTCGCGAACGAACACGTCGTAGCGCAGTCGCTGGGCCGCACGCAACTCGGCCTCGGTTTCAGCGAGCTTGACGGTAAAGGCTGAACCCTGCGCTGTCATCGGATTTCCGTTTCGTGACCTCTGCGCGAGGGCATAGCGCAGGCCTGCCGGGCTTGGCAACAATGGCAGCCAGCGAGACGTCCGTTAACCCTCTGTCAACCTTTGTCAGGGATCAAAGACGGGCATCAAGGTGACCCGCGTTCCGTCGATCACAACCTTGCCCTGATCGGGAAAGTTCACGGTGATCCTGCCGTTGATGCTCGACTGGACCTGCCCCACGCCCCAATCTGGGTTTTCAGGGTGGCGAACGAACATACCGGGTGCGAGAATGGCGTTGAGATCGGTCATGACGGTCTTTCGGTGCTCGGGCCCGGGTGGGACTGTGGTAATGAGGTAAGTATGGGTGAACATGACGTCAACCTGGCAGCGCTGATCGGCTCGCGGATCTGTCACGACCTGATCAGCCCGATCGGCGCCATCACCAACGGGCTGGAACTGCTCGACATGGCAGGTTCCGTCGAGGGTGCCGAAATGGCGTTGATTTCAGACAGCGTCGGCAATGCGGGCGCGCGGATCCGGTTCTTTCGGATAGCTTACGGCACCGCATCCCAAGACGAGATCAGCACCGCCGAAATCCGGGCCGTTCTCGACGATCTCAATCACGGTTCCCGGGTAAAATGTTACTGGGAGATCGCCGAGCCGATGCCGCGCCACGAGGTGAAACTGGCGTTTCTCGCGCATCAGTGCTGCGAAACTGCCATGCCATTTGGCGGCTCCGTGCGTATCTCCTCGGAAAACGGTCGTTGGGTCGTCGCCGGGAGTGCAGAGAAACTCAAGGTGGACCCCGAGTTGTGGCAAGTGCTCGGCGCGGCCGGCTCTACAGCGAGGATCACACCGGCGCTTGTCCAGTTCGCGCTATTGCCGCGCGAGGCGGCCTTGTGGGGACGACGTATCAGGGTCGAGACCGCAGCCACGACCCTCTCGATACGTTTCTGAACATCAAGGCCGCGTCGTACCGTCGCCCCGAACGAGATACTTGAAGCTTGTCAGTTGCGCCGCGCCCACGGGCCCACGTGCATGCATCTTGCCCGTCGCGATGCCGATCTCGGCGCCCATCCCGAATTCTCCCCCGTCGGCGAACTGTGTCGAGGCGTTTCGCATCAGGATCGCGCTGTCCAGCCGCTCGAAGAACCGCTCAGCCGCAGCGTCATCTTCGGCAAGAATGCATTCGGTATGACTTGAGCCGTATTTGCGGATATGTGCGATAGCCGCGTCCAGATCGGTCACGGGCCGGGCTGCAATGATGCTGTCGAGATATTCCTTCCCCCAGTCATCCTCACCCGCGGGTACCGTCCCCTCCACGGCAAGCGCACCTTCGGCCCTGACTTCGACGCCGGCCGCGATCAGGGCACGGACCAGGTCGGCACCCAGCGTTGCGGCCACATCTTCATGCACCAGCAGACATTCGGCCGCGCCACAGATGCCGGTCCGACGAGTCTTGGCGTTGAGAACCACAGCCAATGCCTTTTGAGGATCCGCAGACTTGTCGACGTAAATATGAACTATGCCTTCCAGATGCGCGAACACCGGCACGCGCGCCTCACGCTGCACGAGGCCAACCAGCCCTTTGCCGCCGCGCGGTACGATCACGTCGACATAGTCGGTCATTGTCAGCAATTCCGAAACGGCGGCACGATCCCGCGTCGGAACCAGTTGGATCCCATCCTCGGGCAAATCTGCGCCGCGCAACCCTTCGACCAGGCAGGCGTGAATTGCCCTGGAAGAATGAAAGCTTTCCGAGCCGCCCCGCAGGATCACGGCATTTCCCGACTTCAGGCACAACGCCCCTGCATCGGCAGTCACGTTGGGACGGCTCTCATAGATAACTCCGATCACACCAAGGGGCGTGCGGACCCTCTGGATATGCAGGCCCGAAGGCATGTCCCATTCCGCCAGAACTTCGCCCACCGGGTCGGCCTGCTCGGCCACCGCCCGAAGACCGTCGATCATGCCACGAACACGCGCTTCGTCCAGCATCAGGCGATCCATCATGGCAGGGCTCAGGCCCTTTTCCCTGCCGTATTCCAGATCCCGCGCATTGGCGGCGAGGATGTCAGCGCGTTGGTCCCAGACGGCATCAGCAGCCAACAGAAGCGCTGTGCGACGGCTTCCTGCACTGGCACAGGCCAGTTGATGCGCCGCCGATTTGGCACGCGCCCCGATTTCGGCCATCAAGGCAGGAATGTTGTCGATATCCTTCATCGGTACGGCCCTTTGTTGTCTGGTCGGATGATATTGGAGGATTGGCGTCACAACGCCATGTCGTCACGGTGGATAAGAGCGGCCCTGCCGGGATAACCGAGTGTCGCCTCGATTTCGGAACTCTTTCGTCCCCTGATCGCGTCGGCCTCCTGTGCGGTGTAACGGGAGAGACCCTGTCCCAGCTTGCGAGCAGCTCCATCGAGGATTGCAACCGGATCGCCACGGCCGAATTCCCCTGTCACTTCGGTCACGCCGGCAGGAAGCAGGCTCTTGCCGGAAGACAGCGCATGTGCGGCGCCGGCATCGACCTTGATCTCGCCCCGCGGCTTCATCGCCGAGATCCAGCGCTTGCGCGCCGCCTGCGGGTCCTCGCCCGCCATGAACCAAGTGCAGTTTGCCCCTTCCGAAAGCGTTTTCAAGGGGTTGAGGATCGACCCTTCAGTGATCGCCATGGCACATCCTCCCGATGTCGCCATGCGTGCGGCCAGAAGTTTGGTCTTCATCCCTCCTTTGGAAAGCCCCGATCCCGCGTCACCCGCCATCGCCTCGATCTCGGGCGTGATGGTCTCGATAAAGTCGAAACGGCGCGCTGTCGGGTCAAGGTTGGGATTGGCTGAATAGAACCCGTCCACATCGGACAGAAGGATCAACTGGTCTGCCCCTATCGTCACCGCGATCTGGGCTGCCAGTCGGTCGTTGTCGCCATAGCGGATCTCATCGGTGGCGACCGTGTCGTTCTCGTTCACGATGGGCACCGCGCCCAGTCCCAGCAAGGTTTCCAGCGTCGCCCGTGAATTCAGATAGCGCCGACGGTCCGCGCTATCCTCGAGTGTCACCAGAACTTGCGCCGTCGTGATTCCATGCGGCGCGAGGGCCTCTTCATATGCGCGCGCAAGACGGATCTGGCCAACGGCCGCAGCTGCTTGCGATTGTTCAAGGGGCAACGCCTGGGCCAGCAGGCCGAGAACACCGCGCCCCAACGCGATGGATCCCGACGAGACGAGGACCACATCGATGCCCTGTCCCTTGAGCCAAGCCACATCAGCGCAAAGAGAGCGCAGCCATTCACCACGCAGCATACCAGTTAACCGATCGACCAGCAGGGCCGATCCGATCTTGACCACGAGCCGTCGGGCGGCGGTCAGGGTTGCCACGATTGCGCCTCCTCGACGGGTTTGTGCCGCAAGCGATCTTCGTCGATTTGGGTACGCAGTGCGCGCAGTACCTCGGTTACCCCGTCCCGCGCGACGCCAGACATGGCCATGACCGGGCCACCCACAGCGTCTTCGAGTTCCGCCTTCGTCTCGACCAGAGTTTCAGCATCCAGCGCGTCGATCTTGTTGAGGACAGTCACGCGGGGTTTGTCGGCCAGATGGCCGCCATAGGCTTCGAGTTCGTGGATGATCGTACGGTAATCCTCGGCCACCGTTTCCGACGTGCCATCGACCAGGTGCAGAAGAACCGCGCAACGTTCGACATGACCCAGGAACCGGTCACCGATCCCCCGCCCCTCATGCGCGCCTTCGATGAGACCCGGAATGTCCGCAATCACGAATTCCACGTTGTCGACCCCTACGACCCCCAGATTGGGATGCAGCGTCGTGAACGGATAGTCCGCGATCTTCGGCCGCGCATTGGATGTGGCGGCGAGAAAGGTGGATTTGCCGGCGTTGGGCAGGCCCAGCAACCCGACATCGGCGATCAACTTGAGGCGCATCCAGATCGTGCGATCCACACCCGGTTGGCCGGGATTGGCCCGGCGCGGGGCCTGGTTGGTCGACGTCTTGAAGTGCAGGTTGCCAAAGCCGCCGTTTCCGCCCTTGGCCAGAAGCACCCGCTCGCCGATCTCGGTGAGATCGGCGAGCACTGTCTCTTGATCCTCGTCGAGGATCTCGGTCCCCACGGGCACGCGCAAGACAATGTCGTCCCCATCGGCACCGGTTTTCTGCTGGCCTCGGCCGGGCTGACCGTTCTTGGCGAAGAAATGCTGCTGATATCGGAAATCGATCAACGTGTTCAAGCCGTCGACCGCCTCGGCCCAGACCGAACCGCCCTTGCCGCCGTCGCCGCCATCCGGGCCGCCATATTCGATGTATTTCTCCCGGCGGAAACTGGTGCATCCGCCGCCTCCGGCCCCGGACCGGATATAGACCTTTGCGAGATCGAGGAATTTCATGTCACGTCTCCTAGTGCAAAGGCCACACCGGCCTCAAGTCAGAGTTTTCGGCTGTAGGTCCAGGTGGGTACCGTCGTATCGCGCGACACCGAATAGCTTTCGGCGTCGCCCAGGTATTCGAAACCGCAATGGGTCAGAACCCGGGCTGACGCGGGATTGTCCTGGAACACGCTCGCGAACATGGTCGCATTCCCAAGCGGATTGGCCTCGACGAGCGCCTGCACGGCGCGGGATGCGAGGCCGGTGTTCCAGAAGATCGGTGCGACCCAATAGCCGACCTCGGTCTGGTTGCGGTCCATCTTCTTGAGCGCAATCACACCCATCAGTTCAGGGCCGCCATCCTTGGTGCCATCCATGGCCCAGATATCCTCGTCACGCTCCTCGAACATGGCACGCGCGACAAACCCCTCGGCCATGCCTGGCGGCAAGGGGTGCGGGATCGACGTTGTCATGCGCGCGACCCGCTCGTCACTTGCATAGTGCTCTATCAATCCCTTGTCGGACTTGCGCAAGGGGCGCAGGTCGAACCGTTCGGTTTCTATGACAGGCTGATTGATGATCGTATCAATTTTCATTTGATGTGCTCCTCCTCCGAACACAAATCGAAATGCGGTTCCGAGCGAAAATTCTGCCCTGGTTCCCGCGAGATAGACATCGGGGAAGCCTGCCACAAGCGTCACTTCGGGAAACAAATCGTGCGCGCATCCCTCGTTCTTTCGTTGGCTCGCAGATCATCCTGCCCGAAACGAGACGGGGGACCGGCAGTTCTTGCCGATCCCCCGTTGATTTCTGGTAAACCTTACCGGGTACGGCTTATTCAGCGGCCTCCGCCTGCGGGAGAACCGATACGAAGGTGCGACCCTTGAGACCTTTGTGGAAGGTCACGGCGCCATCGACGGTTGCGAACAGGGTATGATCCTTGCCCATGCCCACGCCTGCGCCCGGCCAGAACTTGGTCCCGCGCTGACGCACGATGATGTTGCCCGCAATGGCGGCCTGACCACCATAGAGTTTCACGCCAAGGCGACGACCCGCGGAGTCGCGGCCGTTACGGGAGGAACCGCCAGCTTTTTTATGTGCCATTCTTTCTCTCCTTTGCCTCGATTAGCCCTGAGCCAATTCTTTGGCTTGCTCGACCCACTCGGGCTTCACTTTGATGGTGTCGATAGCAGCAATCTGCTCTTCCGACAAGGCAGCAAGCTGCGCGTAGGTGGTGATGCCTGCGTCGTTCAGCTTGGTTGCAGCGGCCGGGCCAACGCCGTTCAACTTGGTCAGGTCGTCTGCCGCCTCATCCGTCGCCGGAGCGGCTGCCTTGGGCGCCTTCGCCTTGGAAGACGAAACAGGTGCATCTGAAACCGAACCCGCGCCGATCGCGGCCTTGATACCGGAATTCTCACCGCCCGAAGACAGGATGTCGGTGATCTTGACCAGCGTCAGCTTCTGCCGGTGACCGACGGTACGCTTGGAGCTGTGCTTCCGACGGCGCCGGACGAACTTGATGACCTTGTCACCCTTGATCTGGTCGATCACCTCGGCCTGCACCGCGGCACCCTCGACGAGGGGCGAACCGAGCACGGGGCTGTCGCCGCCGATCATCAACACGTCGTTGAACTGAACCGTTTCGCCGGCATCCGCAGCCAGTTTCTCGACCCGGAGGACATCCCCGGACTGAACCTTGTACTGCTTGCCGCCGGTTTTGAGGACCGCAAACATGCGCCATTCCTTTTCATTGCCGCGTTCTGTGGTCCCCGCGTCGCGGGCGTTTGCGACCAAACGGCCACCTCGAACAGCGCGCCCTTGCGGGCGTGGTTGAGGCCCATCACGGGCCAATGATAACGAAACCCGGCGCGGAGTGCCGGCCGGGATGCGGGCTTATCCATCGCACGCTGGTGATTGTCAAGCCGGCAAAGGCGCTTTTCAGAGTTCGGTCGCCGACATGGCCCGACCCATCGCTACACCCAGATCATACGAGATCTCGTCATAAAGACGGTCGAAGCCGGCAAAGAGCGCGGAGTTGAGCGCCTGTCCCGCCACGGTGCTCGAAAATGCGATGTTCGCATCCATTTGCTCGGGCGTCAGCGGCCGGTAGGCGAGAAGCAGGAAACTGTGCAGCCAGGTCGATGTCTCGGCCTCGGTCTCGTCCCGCGACTCGAGCAGACCCGACAGAAGGCTGCCGTCGTCACGCGGCCCTCCTCCCGCCTCGGCAAGGCCGAGATAGAAGTGGTAATCGGCGCTCAGCGCCCCCTCGACGTTGCGATCCACTAGGTCATTGACGGCGATATACTCCTCGACCTGCGTCAGGCGCAGATCGTCGGGGGGCAGATCCTTGTAATAGGCCTCGGCAATCTCCTCGACCGCCGGATCCGCCAAGGCACGACGGGCGGAATTTTCAAGCGAAAGGATGGATTGCCCCAATTCCGTGGAAAAAAAGGTTGCCGCGGCGTCGATTTCTTCAGTGGTCATGCCTTTGGCAAGCGCCTCGGCAATCTCGTCGGCGATACGACCCTCGTCATAGATCTGCGCCGCGCGCAGGTGGAAATGGGTACCTGCCTGCCCGTCCATCATCGCTTCGTCAAGGTTGCGCGCGTATCGCAGACCCTCGTCATGCAGGATGGCCGCGACCTCGCTCAACCGCATGACTTCGACGAGACGCGAGGCATTGGCTTCGGCGCGGGCCAGGCCTGCCGCACAGATCAGGACAAGTGTCAGAAGAACGCCACGTCGCATCATATATCCTGAACCGGGTGAAGATCGGCCATCTCGACCGCGAGAACCTCGAACCGATTGGCCATGATTTCATACTGAACTGCGTTGAGCAGTTGATAGACCTCCTGCATCAGCGGATTCTCCAGCGCCTCTGCATAGGCTTCCAAATCCTCTTTCGAAAAGTCCTGGTAAGTGTAGGCCGCACCAGCCAGCGCCGAGGCTTGCAATGCACGGCGCATCGAACCTTCGTTCCGTTTCAGCATCTCGCGCATGTCTTGGGGATCGGCCTGCAATTCGATCACTCCGGCCGCGGCCGCGGCCAGCAGAAACCGCAACTGGATCTCCTGCAGAGCACGCAGCGCCGTATCACCGCTATCGACCGCGCGGTTCAGTCTTTTCAGCAATTCCAGCCGGTCCGACCCATCCTCGACCATCCTGGCCACCAGCGCCCTTCCTTCGGCCTGCTTCGCCTCGTCGTCCTCCATCATGTGCGAGGCATTCTCGGCCTCCACAAGCCGCTGGCCAAGATCGCTGGCATAGAATTCGACCGCATGGAGAAGAGCCTCGTCGCTCAGGGTCTCCGACAGGATGTCGACGGCGATTGCGTGCATGACCTCGGTGTCGAACACCTCCTCCGTGATCCGCGTCCAGTCAGAGCCGAAACTGTTGGGTTCCATGCCCAGCATGTCGGGTGCCGATGCCGATGCAAAGGCAATGCTGTCGAGCGCCACGTCGAATCCGGTGGTTTTCAGGAACGCGTCTATCCTGTCCCTGTCGGCCGCGTGTAACGGCCAGGCAAGAACCATAAGGCCAAGGGCGAGAAAAAGGGTTAGCTGGCGGGAGAGGGTCAGAACATGTCTCATGCGCGAAAGCCTAGGGCGCGCCCTACCCCGCGGCAATAGGCTCCGCGCAGCCTGACTGAAACCACAAGCGATTTTCCGCGAGAAATTCCATCCGCCCCCCTTGCGCGCCTCCGCGTTCCTGACTAAACCCCCCGCTCACAGACCCCCGCGGAGAGGTGCCGGAGTGGTCGAACGGGGCGGTCTCGAAAACCGTTGACCCTTCACGGGGTCCCAGGGTTCGAATCCCTGTCTCTCCGCCACTAACTCTTGATAAGATGGATTTTTTGGGTCCTGGCGGCGTCACCCGCCAATAGACCCGCCAAACGATTGGCGCTTGAACCCAACCGGTTGCGACGGCAAAAGTATTCATTGTCAGCACAGCTCATGAGCCGTCTGGCTCCCGGAAAAAAAACATGACGAGCCGAGCCTGGGGGAGGTACACTGCTCCACCCGGCGTTCTTATGCTGACTTCCCTTCATCGAATAGCTGCGACAGATCTGAGACGACTTCAGCGGCAGTGAACGCGTGCCCGTGGTTCACTCGATGCCAATGGTTAAAGGCGCTCAAATCAATTGTCTCCAAGTCGGGATGCAGGTAGAGCGGTTGAGCCTGACCTGCGCGCGGATTATTGTGTATCATCTCCGAGCCTAAAGGGGTTTGTCGTCTCTCGTCGCGAGTAATGTTGTGTTCGCCGTACTACCGACGATGCGCAGCGCCCGGTCCAAGTAGTCACGATAAAGGTCGGGGAGCAGCGCAGGAGGTTCGAATCCACTGGCAATGACCTTCTGAGAGAAATTCTCGAGGAGGTGCCCTTCAAGGGGCAGGCCAGCCGAACCGGCCAGCCCCTGAGGCTTGAAATCGGACCACTTGGCGGAGGCGAGCCGAAGGCCAATTCAGTCGAAAACCGCAGTGAGTGGCCGCTTCGGGCCCGCATTGGGCGATATAGCGCGGGGTCGCTTGACCTCCGCTAAATGAACCGGCTGAGAAACTGGCGTGTCCGTGGGCTCTCTGGATCGTTTAGCACTTTTTCAGGTGCCCCCTGCTCCACGATGACGCCACCATCCATGAAGACCACCCGATGAGCCGCTTCGCGGGCGAACGAGATCTCGTGCGTTACGACCAGCATTGTAAGCCCGCCTTCGGCGAGGTCGCGCATTGTCGACAGCACTTCGCCCACCAGTTCCGGGTCGAGCGCCGAGGTGGGCTCGTCAAAAAGCAGAAGGCGTGGCTTGATGGCGAGAGCTCGTGCAATTGCGACGCGCTGTTGCTGACCACCGGAGAGTTGCCTCGGATAATGCCGGGCCTTGTCGGACAGTCCGATGCGGTCCAGCAGTTCCATCGCCTCCCGCTTCGCCTCTGCCTTCGACCGGCCATGGATACCAACCGGCGCCTCGATGATGTTTTCGAGCGCGGTGAGATGCGGGAACAGGTTGAAGTGCTGGAACACCATGCCGATCTTGCGCCGCTGCCGGCGCACGGCGGCATCCGACAATTTGTGCAGCCGGTCGCCACGCAGGTCAAAGCCCATCTGTTCGCCGTCGACGAAAACCGCGCCGCTGTCGATTTCCTCAAGCTGATTGATGCAACGCAGAAGCGTGGACTTGCCCGACCCCGAGGGGCCCAGCACGGTAACGACCTCGCCCGCTGACACATCGAGGTCGATGCCTCTCAGGACGTGGTTGCTGCCGAAGGACTTGTGGACACCTACGGTGCGGACCACGGGGAAATCCGTACGAATGTTCATACCTCTGCCTCCTCGGCCTTGACGTCGTCCTCTACCGCGCCGCGCTCGCTGCGGCCGAAGTGCCGCTCGAGGAAGCCCTGCCCGACATTGAGGATCGAGACGATGAACAGATACCAGGCCACGGCGACCAGAAGCAGCGGGATGACCTCGAAGGTACGATTGTAGATCGCTTGCACGGAATAGAGCAGATCCGACATCGCGATGACGCTGACCAGCGACGTGGCCTTGACCATCGAAATGAACTGGTTACCCGTGGGGGGCACGATCGAACGCATGGCCTGCGGCAGGATCACCCGGCGCAGGGAGCGGCCCCTCGACATGCCGAAGGCCTGCGTTGCCTCGACCTGTCCGTGATCCACGGATAGGAGTCCCCCGCGAATGATCTCGGCCATATACGCGGCCTCGTGCAGCGCGAGACCGATGATCGCAGCCGTCAGCGGAGAGATGAGGCTGTTGGTCTCCCATACCGCAAGATCGGGACCGAACGGGATCGACAGCCGAACCTCCGGGAACAGGGTCGACATGTTGTACCAGAAGATCAGCTGCACCAGCAGCGGCACGCCGCGGAAGAACCACAGGAACCCGCCGGCGAACCCGGACAGCAGCCTGTCCGGCGACATGCGCATGATAGCGATGACGAGGCCGAACAGGATCCCGAGAAACATCGAAACCGCCGCCAGGCCCAGCGTGACCGTAAGCCCGTCAAGAATATTGGGGTGGAACAGGTATTTTCCGACCACACCCCAACCGAAATTATCGTTCAGCGCGACGATCATCACCGCCTGCAGGCAGATCCAGCCAAGGATCAGCCAGGCTGCGATGCGCCAGACCGGAAGCGGCCGGTGAGCCCGTGAAACGTCGTACGCATCGGTAGCGGGCCGGCCGTCGGTATCGCCCTTTCGGGGCGATACCTGGGAAGTGTTGCTTATGGAGGTCATGTTACCACGTCGACAGGTTGATGCCGGGTTCGTCCAGCATGTTGTTCTCGAGACCCCACTTGGTCATGATCGCCTCGTAGGTTCCGTTCTCGTGCAGGACCTCAATGGCGCCCAGCAAGACATCGGCCAGCGGAGAGTCCTTCGGGACAACGGCGCCCTGGAACAGGTCCTTGAAGCCGTTGCTCTTGCCGACGCCGGCCAGTTCCAGCTGTCCGTCAGATTGCTGCACGAAATATGTCAGCGGTGCCTGGGAGGAGAAGAACGCGTCAGCCCGATCGGACCGCACCGCCAGGATCGACGTCGGCTGGTCGGCGTAGGACTTGACCTCGATCGCCGGTTTGCCGTCTTCCTCGCACTTGGCAGCCTGCTCGGTGATCACGCGTTCGGCCGAACCGCCCGCCTGCACCGCGATCCGGGCGCCGCACGCGGTTTCGAGCCCGTCGATGTCTTTCGGGTTTCCGGCCTGCACGGCGAAGACAACGAATTCCTGCACCCAATCGACGAAGTCGTTCGACTCGCGGCGCGACACGAAATCGCCCACGGGGCCCATCGCGAATTCGAAACGGTTCGCGCCGATGCCGCTCAGCAGCGCCGGCAGTCCAGCGACCGAGGCGTGGCGGATCTCGACGCCCAGCACTTCGCCCAGGGCTTCGGCCATGTCCGCGGACGCGCCGGTGACCTTGGTCGAGCTTTCCACGAAGTCATAGGGCGGGAAGGAGCCGGCGTTCACGGCTGTCATGTAGCCTTTTTCACGGACCTTTTCGGGAAGCTGCCCGTGCAGCTCTTCATTCAGGGCCTGTTCCGGTATCTCGGCGTCCTGCGCGTATGCTGCCGTTCCGAACAGTCCGGCGGCGAATACGAGGCCCACCACGGCTGTGCTTGTCTTGATCATGTCAGTCTCCCTTTGTGTCTTAGGTCATCTCCGCAAGCTCGGACCGCCCGAACCTGCGATTGTTGAGTACGGGCAGCACGGCGCGGGCGCGTACCACCTCTTCGGGATCGATATTGGCCACGATCATCGTCGGGCCGTCTCCTGCCTTGTGGGTGGTCACGCCCAGAGGATCGACGACCATGCTGGCCCCGATGTTGCGCGGTCCGCATTCGCCGACGGCGATCACGTAACAGGTGTTCTCGAGCGCCCGTGCCGTCACGAGCGTTTCCCAGTGATGTTCCTTGCCAGGCCCCCGCACCCAGGCGGCCGGCAGGATCAGGGCCTCGGCGCCCTCCAGCGCCAGATGCCGCGCCATCTCGGGGAAGCGGATGTCGTAGCAGGTCATCAGCCCGAGCTTCATGCCTGCCACCTCGACCAGCTCCGGAATGCGGTCGCCGGGCATGACGTGCTCGGACTCGAGCACCGCGAAGGCATCGTATAGGTGCAACTTCCGGTAGGTGGTCAAGATCTCGCCGTTCCGCAGCACCACCTGCACGTTCTGGACGCGGTTTTCACCTGTAACCGGCACATGGAAGCAGAAGGTGATGGTCAGGTCGGAGCCGGCGGACGCCGCCGTCATCTCCTGCATGAACGGTCCGTCGAGCGGCTGCGCGGCCTTCAGCACGATCTGGGGATCGGCGATGTCACGCGCCAGGATTCCTTCGGGCATGACCAGCAGGTCGCAATCTGCCGCGTTTGCGCGCCGGATCAGATCCTTGGCCGTTGCTGCGTTTGCCTGCCAGTCGTTCGCTGCTGCGAACTGGCCGAGAGCCACTTTCATGCGGATACTTCCCTTTTCTTTTCGATATTCGGAACGGGGCCGGTTGCGATGAAGATCTCGTCCGCCGCGATTGGCGCCGGTATCAGGCCCTGCGCGTGCGCGGCCGCGACGAAGGCCTCGATCATCGGCCGGTTCGCTTCCAGCCCGCTGGCGTCATGGTCTTCCGGCAACCAGCGCCCGACCCGCAGCAACTCGTCGAAGAGCCACGGCGACGTGTCGGCATAACGTCGCCGTTTCGCCTTCCAGATTGCACGGGACCGGTCCAGAAGATCGCTGACGGCGTCGGGCAGCCACGGCTCACGTTCCACGAGGTCGGCCCGCAGCGCCACGGCGTGAATGCCTGGGACGAAGCCCCGCGTTTCGAAATACCGGCGCTCGGCATTGGGCAGATCATCCAGAACCGGGCGGAATTCGGCATCGGGCGCGAAGAACCCCTCGGGCATGAATGGTGTGAAGACCGCATCCAGGGCGCCTTCGCGCAACATGTCCAGCATCGGCCGTTCTCCGGGGACAGCCTCGATCCAGCCCGGCTGCGCGAACGGCCCCAGGCGGTCGATGACGGGATGCTGCGCGGTCAGGCGTCCCGCGAACCAGTGCACCTCCTCGAGCGACACCCCCGCATCGAGCAGCGCATCGCGGGTCCAGGTGTTGCCCGAGTCCTGCCAGCCGGTAACACCGATCCGCCCCCCCCTGAGATCACCGAGATGCCGCGCCGGGTGGTCGGCACGTGTGATGATGCAACGGTGGCGAAACGCCCGCATTGGGAAGTTCGCGATACCCACGTCTCGGTCCCGGCCTGCCACGCGCTGCTGAACGAAACGGCTGAGCGAAACCTCGGCACCGTCCAAACCCTCGGTTTCGGACGGGTTGCCGGGCATGGTGCCCACGCGCTCGATCTGAAGCTCGAGTCGGTCGTCGGCGACCTCGCCCAAAAGAAGCGGCGTCAGGAAATCCCAGTCCCGGAATGCAAGGCTCAGCGACAGCGGCATGAACGCTCCTTGTGGTTACGTTTCGTCAGATGGTTAAATGTTCAGACCTTGCCGATCAAATGTTATTACGTTACTGAACATTTAAGAAGAGGAACAGGCGATGCACCAAGTCGATGCGGAATGGTTGGCAAAACGACTAATGGGACGGGATTCCAAAGGCATAGCGGTGGAAACGGCGCGGCTCATCCGGACCGGCGAAATCCAGCTCGGAGCCCGCCTGCCGGCGCTGCGTGACCTCGCATTCAGGCTGGGAATCAGTCCCGCGACCCTGTCCATGGCCTGGGCCGACCTGCGAAGGCAGAAGGTCATCTCCGGCCGAGGCCGCAACGGGACGCGCATCATCGGCGATGCGATCGGGCGCGCTCCGGCACGGACCGGTCGGATGGGTCACTATGGCCCCGATGCGCTGGACCTCAGCCGGGCGGTTCCGGATCCCGCCCTTCTGCCCCGCCTCGACGAAGCGCTGCGCAATGCCTCCGGCAGCGCATCCATCAACAGTTATGATCGCTCCCGGATCGAACCTGAGCTTGAGGGCGCGCTACGTGCCAGCTGGCCCTATACGCCTGACGCGATGCTGGCGACAAATGGGGGTTACAACGCCATCTACACCGCCGTGCACGCGCTGGTGTTGGCGGGGGACACCGTGGCCTGCGAGGAGCCGACGGCAATCCGCCTTCTCGATATCCTCGAAGACGCAGGGGCTCATATCGTGCCGGTTGCCTGCGATGACGAGGGACCCATCCCCGAAAGTCTTTCAGAGGCCCTAACCACGAATCCCGTGCTGTTCCTTTACCAGCCGCGCACCCATTCGGTGACCGGCCGCCATGTCAGCGACGACAGGATCGAGGCGCTTGCCGCAACGCTCGCCCCGCGGAACACCCTGATCCTCGAGGACGACGGTCTTGGCGATGTATCGGCATATCCGGCCAGAAGCCTTGGCACGCGCTTTCCGGACCGGGTCATCCACGTTCGTTCCTTCTCGAAATCCTATGGACCAGACTTGAGGCTTGCGGTCATGTCGGCACGGGAGGAGATCATCGAGCGCGTGCAGTCCTATCGTCTGTTTAGCGCCGGCTGGACCAGCCGCCTGCTGCAGGGCGCGGCCGCCTGGCTTCTCGGCCAGCAGGAAACCACACGGACAATCGGCAATGCACGACGGGTTTACGCGGAACGCCGCAATGCCCTCCTGGATGCGCTCGAGCGGGAGGGAATTTCCGGTTATCGCGGCGACGGCCTCTGCATCTGGCTCCCCGTGGTCGCTGAACACTATGCGCTCATCACCCTGGCCGCGCATGGAATCGCTGTACTGCCCGGAGAGAAGTGTTTTCTCGGAGGAACAGGGTTCATCCGCATCGGGACCAGCATGTTGGATCGCGATCATGAGAAGGTTGCCAAAACAATTGCTCTCGCGACGGCGCCCTAACCCGGAATCGTTCCTGCGCGGCGGGATGACGGCATAGCCGCCTTGGGCGGCGAAGAACGCCGGGCACAGCGGAGACGTCCGATTCGCGGGCGCCAAGGCCGATCGGCGGTGTGCCAGGCCGGTCCGGCCGTTCTGCGTGCCTGCGGCCATTCCATCGTGATACTCTTGCCCTCGCAGGTGACATTACGGACATTTGGAAAGCCACGCGATCCGAATATCGGGCCCCGTGTCCAAAAGACATTGCAATTGCCTCGCCGCACCTTATGTCAGAGAGGCGACGTTATTTCTTTTCGACTCTCTGTCTCCGCTAACCCGGCTCTCAGTTGATCGATCCAGACCGACAATGCCGGGCTGCCGCATATTGCGGGCAGCATTCAAGACAGGAGACCACGGATATGGCCACTGGCACCGTGAAATGGTTCAACACCACCAAAGGCTTCGGCTTCATCGCGCCCGAAACGGGCGGCAAGGACGTCTTCGTCCACATCTCCGCCGTCGAGCGTGCGGGGCTGACGGGGCTTTCCGACGATCAGAAAGTGACCTACGACCTCGAGTCGGGCCGGGACGGCCGCGAATCCGCCGGCAATCTCGTCCTGGCATGAGCCGTGCAGCGGGGCGGTGTTGATCCGCCCTGTCTCACCCCGCGGGACTAACGCGCCGTCACGGCAGGGTCGAAAAACGTCTGCGCAGCCTGGTCTTGCCTCAGGGCGGCGCCCGGGTGCCCGCGACACGCCGGCGCGACGCCGCCGTCCCGTGTCACCGAAAGGAGCACCATGCTGACCAAGAACACCCTCTTCCGCCCTTCGAAGTCGGAGTCCAAGGCCGACAGCACCACCAAGATCGCCATGGAACTCATCGAGGCCGAAAACGCCGAGCGGGACGCCAAGACGGCGCGCCTGCGCGCGGCACGCGTCGCACGCGAGGCCTCTGCGGAGAAGGGCCAGGCCGCTGCCACGAAGAAGAAGACGCGGAAAAAGGCCCCCGCAGAACCTCGGTCCGAGACCTGAGCGAACCGCCTTGCTTCACGATGTGATCCCGGCCCCGGACAGGTGCGCCCTCGCGCCTTCGGCCGCCGAAGACCGGAACGCCCGATCCTGGGTGCGTATTCTGGCGAATTATCGCGAACCGTCGCACAGGCGGAGTGTCGCGGAACTTCTCGTAACCCTCATTCCATTTTTGGGGCTCTGGGCTCTTGCCTGGTGGAGCCTTTCGCTCAACCCTCTGCTGGCGGCAGGCCTCGCGGGTCTGAACAGCTTGTTCCTTGTGCGCCTCTTCGTCATCCAGCACGACTGCGGACACGGCGCCTTTTTCAGGAGCCGCGCGCTGAACGATTTGGTTGGCCGCGCCCTCGGTGTGCTGACGCTGACGCCCTACGAGGTCTGGCGTCGGTCCCACGCGGTCCATCACGCCTCTGCCGGCAATCTCGACAAGCGCGGAATTGGCGACGTGCTGACGCTGACCGTGGCCGAATACCGGGCTCGGACGCCCCTCGGCCGCCTCCGCTATCGGCTGTACCGGCATCCGGCATTCCTGTTCGGGCTGGTCCCGGTCTACCTGTTCCTGTTTCAGAACCGAGTGCCCGTGGGCCTGATGCGCGCCGGCTGGCGATACTGGGTCAGCGCGATCGGGACCAACCTGACACTGTTGGTGCTGCTGGGCGCGATCTTCCATTTCGGCGGATGGGAGCCGCTTGTGTGGGTCTTTCTTCCCACGACAGCCGGCGCAGCCATGATCGGGGTGTGGCTGTTCTACGTCCAGCATCAGTTCGAGGAGACCAGCTGGGACACCGACACCGACTGGCAATTGCAGGACGCGGCGCTTCGCGGAAGTTCGCACTATGTGCTGCCCGGGATCCTGCGCTGGTTCAGCGCGAATATCGGGGTCCATCATGTGCACCACCTCCAGAGCCGCGTGCCGTTCTACCGCTTGCCCGAGATCCTGAAAGATCACCACCGCCTGAATGAGGTTCAGCGCTTGACCCTGGGGCGCAGTCTGAGTTGCGTGAAGCTGAAGCTCTGGGACGAGCAAAGCCGGCGTCTGATCTCCTTTGCGGAGGCGAGAACCCTCTGAGAACTGACGTTCAACCCGCGCCTGCATGGTTACTTCGGAAAGGTGCGGGCACAGTAGCGGCTGCCACTCAAGCTGGCCGGGTATCGAATGACCGGCCAACTCCCGGCGCAGTTCCATGGGCCACTGAGCCGCAGGGCTACTGCTGCACCGCTTCAGAGCTCGCGATGAGCCGCCCGTGACGGTTCGAAGCGTTTCCGCGCCGGTCAGGCGGCATCCGGGAGAGTTGGCAGAGTAAGTGGGAAGACCGTTGTGCCGTTGTCGCATGTGACTTCGAAACGGCCCCCATGCGCCGACGCGACGGACGTTGCCACGGACAAGGCGCCGACGATCGACGTGAAGACGAGCGGAAGAAGGACCATCGCGATCAACGCAAGAAGATGTTGCCCGGCAATGTGAATCCGACGCGTTCCATTTGGGTAGCCAATTGATGCAAATCACTGCGGGCCGCGTAGAATCGGATAGGAAGAAAAACGCCCCGCTCGGGGGGCGCCATATGTCTTCCGGTCCTCCGACAGGAGGACAAGCGAGGTCCGATGCCGACACGCACCATTCCGCTTTTTCTTGCCATGACCTTCTTCATCACCTGGGGCATCGTCGGCTTTTACGTGCTGGCCCCGAAACTGGCGTCGAGCTGGTTCGGAGAAATCAGCGGTTCGCACCCGCTCTTCTTCCTCGCGACATGGGCGCCCGCCATCGCGGCACTCGTGCTGGTCCTGTCCCATTCCGGCGTCGCAGGTCTGGGGCGTTTCCTGTCGCGGCTCCTGCTCTGGCGGGCGCCGGCGGGCTGGGTGGTCTTCGTTCTGATCGGGCTGCCTCTGGTCTTCGTTTCCGGGTCCCTGATCAAGGGCGGTCCGGAGCTGGCGGAACTGCCGCCCGAAGGCGCAGGCCCAATGGTGGCGATCCTGTTCATGATGCTGTTCCTGGGCCCCGTAGAAGAGCTTGGCTGGCGCGGTGTGCTGCAGCCCCTCCTTCAGCGGGACATGGCGCCGATCTGGGCGGGTGCATTGATCGGAACGATCTGGGGGGTCTGGCACCTGCCGGCCTTTTATCTTGCGGGCACAGTTTTCGGTGGCTGGAACTTCCTGCCGTTCTTCATGGGCAACGTGGTGCTTGCCGTGCTGGTAACGCCGCTGTTCAACCGGACGGGCGGCAGCCTACTCTGGCCGATGCTGTTCCACTGGCAACTGATCGTGCCCTTCTGGCCCGACGCGCAGCCATGGGACACCGGGATCCTCGTCGGTGTCGCGGCCCTGGCCGTCTGGTGGCACCGCGAGACGATGTTCACCCGAGAGCGCGCCGTGACGGAGGTCATTCCGACCCCGGCGCGGGCCTGGCTGAGGACGGCTGGGTGAGCGTCATGCGGACTTTCCTTGAATCGGTCGCGACGGTCTTGTCGCTACTGGAAGCGGCCGCGACTCTGGCGGAGGCTGCACTGGCCCGGCTCGCCGTGGCGGCCCTGCAATGATCTCCCGACGAGCGGTCCTCACCGGCCTCGGCGCCCTCGTTGTGGCCTGCGGCGCCTATGCGACCGGCGCCTACCGACGCACGATTACCGCGGCAGACGCGCGCCTCGCCCGTCGCAGCAGCCTGATAGAGACCGCCTCCGGCCCGCTGGAATACGCCGTTGCCGGAGCCGGGCCGCCGGTGATGATGATCCATGGCACCGGCGGGGGGTTTGATCAGGGCCTGCTCTTTGCCCAGGCGCTGCGCGATCGCGGTTTCCGGATCGTCGCGCCCTCGCGCTTCGGCTACCTGCGCAGCGCCTTTCCCGAAGACGCCTCGCCCGCGCACCAGGCGGATGTCCTGGTCACGCTTCTCGACCACCTGGGCATCGAGCGCCTGCCCGTCGTCGGAGGCTCGGCCGGCGCCCTGACCGCAGCCGAGTTCGCGCTGCGGCACCCGGACAGATGTTCGTACCTCGTCCTGCTGGTGCCGGCGGCCAACCTGACCGGCCGCGACCCGGTGGAGTTCACCGCCCTTCAGCGACGGGCGGTGAACGTCGTCCTTGGGTCGGACCTCGCGTTCTGGGCGCTCTCCTCGCTCGCGCCGGGGCAGATGATCCGGACGCTTCTGGCCACCGACTCCGCGCTCCTCTCGCGCGTGGGGCCGGAAGAACGGCGGCGCGCGGACCTCATCCTCGACGGGCTCATGCCGATCAGCCGCAAGGCGGACGGCCTGCGGACCGACGGGTTCTGGGCCGGCACGCCATCGCCGACCTCCTATGAGGACATTGCCGTACCGACGCTGATCCTGTCATGTGAGGACGACCTCTTCGCTACGGCGGACACGGCGCGACGCCTCGCCGAGCACATCCCGGACGCGACCCTGACGATCTGGCCCGAGGGCGGTCACATCTGGCTTGGCCATGACGCGGACGTGGCGCAAGCCATCGCAGAGTTCGTGGGGGCCGCCTGATGGAGAACTTGACATGACCTGGAAAAGGATCGTGCCGACCGGGCTCGGTGGCCCGGATAAGCTGGCGGTGCAGACGGTTGAATCATTGCCGCAGCCGGAAAAGCAGCGAGCTGCGACACCGCTGCTCGCCATCGCGGCGCTGCTTCTGCCCATGCTTCTGGCGCAGAGGATTATGCAGCTGAACGCCGGAACGGAGTTTGGACCTGAGGCAGCGGCCCCCTACGACCGGTTTCTCGGTTGTGTCTGCCGGAGCGACCTCGTTCCTCTGCCGGCTCGCGCGCGGAACCCGCCGCGTTGGATTTTGGATGGGTAAACCGGCAGCCATGTGTCGTTTTTCGACAATACGTGCTCTTGCTGCGGGGCGCGCCAAGCAGGCGGTTCAGATTGTTGCCTTGTCTTGCGTTACTGTCATCACGGCCTCGCATGGCGCAGCGCAAGACGAGCCTCTCGCGTTCACCGAACGGCTCTCCCAAACGATCTCCCGCCGGATGGCGAGCGATGACGTTGCCGGCCTCGTGGTGGTGCTTCTGGAGGACGGCGCGTCGGTGTGGACGCGTGCTTTCGGCGTGGCGGACCCGGCCACTGGAAGGGCGATGACCGAGGATGCACTGTTTCGGGTCGAGTCCATTGCCAAGCCCGTCACGGCCTGGGGCACGATGCGGCTTGCCCAAAACGGGCAGTTCGACCTCGATGCACCGGTGATCGATTGCCTGACAGGTTGGCACCTGCCCATCGGGCTGCCGGCGATCACGGCGCGCCAGCTTCTCTCGCATACTGCCGGGACCGGCCTCGGCGATTATTCGGAGCGGTATCCGCCGGATGCGAAGCTGCCAGACCTGGAGACGCATCTCGCCGAAGACTTCACAATGGTTGCCCCGCCGGGCACGCACTTTGCCTATTCCGATACCGGCTTCAACCTGCTGGAACTTATGATCGAGACCTGTACCGGAGAGGATTTCGCGGCCCTCATGGACCGGGATCTGTTCGCGCCGCTTGGCATGGAAGGCGCCAGCTTCGACTGGACCGGCGCGGAGATGCCAGTGGGCCACGATCTGCGTGGCTGCCCCGTCGCACCCTACGTCTATCCGGGCCGTGCCTCGGGCGGGCTGCACGCGACCGCCCATGACATCGCACGCTTCGTCGCGGCGGGGATGGTCGGTTCCGCTCAGGACGTTCTCTCGGAGGGCGCGGTGGCAGACCTGCATCGTCCGGTCGTCGAGGTCGACGACCTGTTCGGCTTCGCCGCTGACGGCTACGGGCTGGGACATTTCACCGAGACACTTTCGGACGGGCGTGCTGCGGTCTGGCATGGCGGACAGGGATACGGCTGGATGAGCCACCTTCACATGGTGCCGCAGAGCGGGGACGGCATCGTGATCCTGTCGAACAGTCAGCGGGCCTGGCCCCTGTTCGCCGCGATCCTGCGGGACTGGTCCGACCGCCTGGGGGTCGCGCCCGTGGGCATGACGCACGTGCTCTTGGCCGAAACGGCGGCACGCGTCGTTATCGTCATACTCTGGATCGTGGCGGTGGCCGCAGTCGGGTTGGTGCTCCTTCGTGACGATCCCGCCAAAGGGTTCGTCAGGATCTGCGCTGGTGGGGTCTCTGCGGCGCTCATCCTTTGGCCCCTCTGGGCGGCGACGCAGGACTATCTGTTCCTCTTTTCGATCCTGCCCGGTCTGTGGAAGTGGCTCGGCATCGCCTCTGTTGCTGCGGGGCTCGGCCTGGCCTGGACAGCGCTGAGGCCGGGGTCCGGCGCAAGCGCCGGCTGAGCCGGGCCTATGCGTTCAACAGACCACGTCATTCTTGTTCCGGTCGGCCAAGCTGACGGCCATGACGACGGCAAGGAGGCGTGCCACCAAGAAGTTCGTCGATAGCGAGGGCGGCAAGAACAAGAACCGCGTCAGAAGGGATGGCAAAGCCCCGGAGCCTGAACGCAGCACGTCAGCGGTGAAACCTGGCGAGCAACTGCCCGAGGTCTTCCGGCCCGCCGATAGCGGCATCGCTGCCAGTGAGGATCGCCGCGCCTCAAGCGCCCCCCGACAGAAGAAAAGTCAACGCGACATAGGCGGCAACCTGTCATTCGACTCGGCCGGTCAGTCTGTCACCCCTTACGAGATACCGGCCTTCGATGCGAAGAGCCAGAGGCTCACCCGAGACCGGCGGCGCCCCTTCGGCCGCGGGGCGCTGCGCATGGATGTGCAGGTGCGGCTCCGTGCTGGCGCCGGAATTGCCGACCTCGCCCAAATGGTCTCCTTCGGCGACGATGTCCCCCGGTGCGAGGCTCACGCTTGCATTGCGCATATGGGCAAAGACGATCTCGGCTTCACCGCAACGCAGAATGACATGGTTGCCGAGGCGATTGACCGGATCCTGTTCCGGCACCTGGAAATCCGGCATGCTGCCCTCTGCCGCGACGACCGTTCCCGCACAAGGCGCGCGAAGCTCCGCGCCGAAGATCGCATAGGCCGACGGATCGGCCGGCTGCCATCCGTCGGCGCGCAGGCCGAAGGGTCCGACGCCGAAGAAATCGAGCGCGTAGGATTGACCGCGCCAGGAGCGGAATCTCTCGACGCTGGAATCCAACGTCTTCAAGTGGGCGTTCACGACAGCGTTGGACCCGCCGTTCCCGACAAGATATCGGCCAGGGCCGAACGGGTTGGCGATATCGACGACCTCGACCGGTGGCAGGCTGCGCCCCATCAGCGCCCGTGTCCCGAACCACCCGCCGACGGCGCATAGCAGCACCGCCAGCGCGAGCCCCGTCCATCCCCATGCGATCCCGGGCCAGAGCGGCAGGTCGCCTCGGCGCAGACCCACTGTTCGGAAGACAACGATGCCTAGCCAGAGGGCTCCGTATAGCCATGGCAGCCACCAGACCGGCACCGCCCATTGCGCGATCCGCGCCAGCGCGAACAGCATCGCCCCCGTGCCTGCCGCCTGAAGAATGAACCCCGCGCCGTTTCTAGCCGGCAGGAAGAACAGCCATGCGAGCAATGCCAGCGGAAGCAGGACCTGGAAGCCGATGACCATGGCCGTCATGGCCGCGCTCCGGAGAAGCGGATCTCGGTGACATCGGCGATGAAGAACGGAAAATAGTCATCGGTCCCGAACATGTTGCCCGCCTCGGCGTGGAACGGCAGGCGATATCCCCCGACCTCGCGGAAATCGGACACCACCGCACCGAAGGGCTGCAAGCGGTAGGTTTTCTCCGGGTTGGCGTTTGTCCATCGTTCGAAAGATACGACTTCCGTACGGCCTTCGGCATCCACGGTCACGTCGACCTCCTGGCTCAGTTCTCCGCGTCGGATCGTGACGCGGGCTGTGTTGTCATCCACCTGTGTCCAGATGACTCCTGGTCCGGGCAGCACCGCCGCGGGAGACCAGATCACCGCCTCGGACACGTAACGACCGAAGGCGGAGCGGGCGTGGTCGGGATCGCCCCCGGCGCGGGCGACCGGGATCAGGCCGAAGATCCGGAACCGCGTCCAGAGGCCAGAGTCCGACCCCGCGACCGGCATGCCGCCGTGGGTTTTCATGGCCCAGACGAATCCCTCCGGAGCGGCGAGCACCTGGCGCGCTTCCATCGGCTGGTAGCGCGGGGCGTCCTTGGTCCCGAGGCTGAACTGCCCCGTCATCTCGATCTCGACGATCGGAAGGAGCGGCGTGCCCGGACGGATGGCATAATTGAAGTAACGGCGCGCGGGCTCGGGCAGGTCCGCCACCATCGCTTCATCAAAGACCCGCGGATCGTCCGGCCGGAGCGCCGCGAGTCGGCCCCACTCCGCGCGATCCGCCCGCCGATCTAAAAAAGCAAGGACAGCCAACCCCAGAAGGACGATCACCAGGACGATCAGGATCGCGAAGAGAATTTTCATTGTGGCCCCTCGGTCAGGTATCGTGCTTGGCGCTACCGCGCTGGCGTCTTCGGAACGATGACTCAGATCAATTCGGGAAAGCCTGAAAGCGCCCCTGTCATGTTCGAACGCGGTCAGTGACCCGCTGCCGTGTTCCTTCGCGTTGGGCCCTGCCAAACAAGGATGTGCACCAACCTATGCATCTTCATAGACCTGCCCCGAACTGAGGCTCACGAAAGCGCAAAATCCGAAAAGGCGGAACTTCTCGTCGCTCACTACGACGCTTTCCTATCACAGCCCTACCCTTCCACCATGCCGGGTCTGCCCGTTTGGGACCAGGCAATTTCCTTGTTTCGTTGACTGCTTGATACACGGAAGACCCGAAGAAACGGTCTCGAAAACATTTGACCCTTCACGGGGGACCAGGGGTCAAATCCCTGCCTCACCGCGATTTTCTTGGTAAAACAGGCCATGCGGCCCTGCCGGCTGATTCAGATGCACGGCTTAGGGGGGGCGGGAACATAACCAGCTGATCTGTAATACTTTCTAGACCGCTCCCCGATGCTCGTGTCGAAGACGGCGCGCCGATGCTGCCGGATGGATCGGGGGTCTTGACCCTCGATGCGTCGTCTGCGGCTGTCGCCATGCTTTCTTTGAAGGTGCAGGCGTTATGCTCGGTTCACGCCTCGTAGGTTACGCGTCCGCCCATGATCGTCATTCGGGCGCGCGCCTGATCTAGGCTTTCGGGTTCCATCGCAACCAGGTCATGGCTCATGATGGCAACATCCGCCATCATGCCCGGCACGAGCCGCCCCTTGCGCTTCTCGTTGAACTCAACCCAGGCATTGTCGGCAGTATATGACTTCAGCGTATCCATCAGGCTCTGCCTCTGATCCCGCCAGGGTGAAGGCATGCTGACCGGCGCAACCGCCGCCTTGACCGAGGGCATAACGTCCACAGGAATCACCGGCCAATCCGTCGAGAACACGACGCGTGCTCCGGAGGCGCGAATGTCCTGCCAGGCATATGCGGTGGGGATCTGGTGGTCATGCAGCATCCGGCCGACCCCCTCGGACGGAAAGAACCCACCAAAAGGCGCATGTCCCGGCTGGATCGAGGCCACGACCCCGAGTTCGGCGAAACGCGGCAGATCGTCCGGATGCAACACTTCGATATGCTCAACCCGATGGCGGCTGTCGCGGCGGCCGTTTGCGCGGATCGCCGCCTCGTATCCGTCCAGGGTCTGCCGTATCGCGAGATCACCGATCGCGTGGACGGCGATCTGGAACCCATGCGCATCGGCCGTCACGCAGGCATCGATGAAATGGTCGCGGTCGAACACGGCGTCGCCGATGGTTTCCAGCCCTGGATAAGGCTGCAACATCAGGGCTGTGGAGCTTTCGACCACGCCGTCAGCGAACATCTTGACCCGGTTGCACCAGACCCGATCCGAGGCATATTGGCGGCGCATCTCTTCCGCCTCGGCGAACCGGTCAAGCGCATCATAACTCTTGAAGTGAAACGGGACCTCGGTACGGCAGAGCAGGTCTCCTGCCTCGTCGATCTCCTGCAAAAGCTCGAGCGTATAGAAATTGCCGTCCATGTTGTGCAGGCCGGTGATGCCATGGCTGGCGCAGTGCTGCAATCCGCGACGGATGGCATCGCGATCCATCGCGCGTTCGGCGGCGGTGGCCGGTGGAACCGGATCCGCCCCGGTCACCAGACCCATCAGGTCGCGCCCCCCGTGACGCGTGAGCGCAAGGATCGGCGCGTAGGCGCCCGGTTCGCGCAACTCGCCGCTCGCCTTGCCGTCGGATCCCATGACGATCTCGGCGCCTTGATCGACGTCTCCGCCATTCTGCAGCCCCGCCATTTCCAGAGCGCGGGTATTGGCCCAGATCGTGTGATGATCGGGTGCGAACATCGCAAAGGGACGATCTGGCATCACCTTGTCCAGATCATGCCGGGTGACCAGCGCACCCGTTCCCAGGATCATGTAGTCGGCCTGAACGGCGAACACGATACGGTCATCGCGGCATTGATCGGCCCAGGCCCTGACCTCCCTCGTCAAAGCGTCGATGCCTTGAACCCCGTGCAGATCGAGATATCCAAGCTCGACAGACCCGCCGAACAGGTGGACATGGCTGTCGATGAAGCCCGGCAGAACCGTTGCCCCACCCGCATCGACAATCCGGGTATGCGGACCGGCCATGCCACGGATCTCGTCGGTTTCTCCCACCGCCAGAATCGTGCCGCCGCCAATGGCAAGGGCAGAGGCCACCGGGCGCGCGTCGTCGAAAGTGATCAGGCGCCCGTTCAGGATGACGAGATCAGGGGTCATTGGTATTTCTCCGGGATTGAAAGAGCGGGCCCGAAGGCCCGCCCGAACACTTATTTCTGAAGCTCTGTCCAGATCGCGGTATAGATCTTCTGCGCTTCCGGCGGACAGGTCTTGGAGACCTTGCCTGCGGCCTTCAACTCGTCCGGCACCACGACCTCGGGCGCACTGGCCATCACAGGGTCGAGATACTGTTCCGACCCCTTGATGCCGTTGGCATAGCGCGCGAAGTTAGACAGCATCGCCGCGTTCTCGGGATCCATGATGAAGTTCAGGAACTGCTTGGCGTTCTCGACGTTCTGCGCATCGGCAAGGATCGCGGCATTGTCCATCCAGACCGGGTAGCCGGTGACGGGATAGCCGAAGGCGATATCCTCGTTCTCGAGACGGGCGCGCAGGCTGGCGCCGTTCCAGTTCACCCCGGCCGAAAGGTCGCCCTTGGCGTATTTCTCGATATTGCCGTAATCCATCGACAGCCAATGCTGCTTGGCCTCGACGAGCTTGTCTCGGACCTTCTTCAGGACCTCCTTGTCCGTGGTGCACTGGTCGCCGCCCATGTAATAGATGGTGGTGGACATCACATCCATCATCTCGGGCACCACGTTGATCTTGCCCTTCAACTCGTCGGGCGGGTCGAGAATGATTGCAGCAGTGTTGATATCGCCGTCATAGACGCTGGTATTGACGGTCATGCCCACGGTGCCCCACTGCCAGGGAACGGTATAATTGCGGCCGGGATCGAACTCGACATCGACCCAGACGGGATCCATGTTCTTGAAGTTCTCCATCTCGTTGGGCTTCGATTCCATCAAGAGACCTTCGCTTATGAAGATCGGGACGTAAGTCCCTGATGGAACGACTATATCGAAACCGTGACCGCCCGCCTTGATCTTGGCAAGCGCGGTGTCGTTGCTGTCGTAGTCGGTGATCGTGACGTCGATCCCGTATTCCTTCTCGAACTTCTCGATCATCTCGGGGCTCGTGTAGTTGCCCCAGTTGTAGATGTTGAGTTCACCTTCGGCGAACGCCGGGGCGGCGGTCGCGGCAGCCAGTGCTGCCAATGTAACCTTGAGTTTCATGTTACCCTCCTGTCGGTTGCTTTTTGGTCCGGCTGAGAAAATAGAACGCCACCACCATCACGACCGAGATGGCCAGCAGGACCGTGGAAATCGCGTTCACCTCGGGCGTCACGACGCGACGCATCTGTCCGAGCATGTAGGTGGGCAAGGTGTCCTGCCCGGCCGATTTGACGAATTCGGTAATTACGACGTCATCAAGCGAGATGACGAAGGCCAGCATGGCCCCTGCAAGGATACCGGGCCAAAGTTGCGGCAGGGTGATCCGACGGAACACGCGCCACGGTGTGCCGTAAAGATCCATCGCCGCCTGCTCCAGGCTGAGATCCATGCCCTGCAACCTCGCGCGGATGGGCATGTAGGCGAAGGGCAGGCAAAAGGCGGAATGGGCAAGGATCAGGTAACCCAGTCCGGTATACCCGGTCTGGACCTTGATCATGGCGAAAAAGATCAGCAGCGCAACCGCGGTGACGATTTCGGGCACCATGAGAGGCTGGTTGATCATCGCGAACACGAATGTGTAGCCGCGAAACCGCTCCTGCCGCGTGGTGGCAAGCGCGGCCAGAACCGCGCAGGTGGTCGCGATCAGCGCCGCCCAGAAGGCGATGACAAGCGAGCGGACAGTGGCGGCCTGAACCTGCTCGTTGTCCCAGGCGCTGACATACCAGCGCCAGCTGAAGCCTTCCCAAATGGCGATGCTGTCGCCCTGGTTGAAGGAATAGACAACCAGCAGAACGATCGGCAGGTAAAGCACCACGAAGCACAGTCCCGCCATGGTGGCAAAGCCGGTCTGCCGGTGCACTTCGAAGGGTTTAGCCATGGCGTCCCTCCTCTCCGCCCGCCGCACGCACGTAGAACAGCAGGGCCACCATCACGATGGCCAGCAACGTCAGTGATAGCGCGGCTCCCAGCGGCCAGTTGCGGCCTTGTCCGAATTGCAGCTCGATCAGGTTGCCCAGCATCAACTGTTTGCCGCCGCCAAGCACCCGCGGCGTGACATAGGCACCGAGACTGGGCACGAAAACCAGGATCGACCCCGCAATCACTCCCGGCTTGGCCAGAGGAAAGATCACCTTGCGCAACACGCGCCAGCGCGTCGCGTACAGGTCGTAACCCGCCTCGACCAGGCTGAAATCCAGACGCTCCAGCGAGGCGTAGATGGGCAAGACCATGAGCGGCAAGTAAACATAGGCCATCCCCAGAAGGATGGCGAATTCGGTGAACAGCATCTGGATCGGTTCGTCGATCACGCCCATCGTGATCAGGAGCGTGTTCACGGTCCCCTCGTTGCGGATCAACTCGGCAATGGCGAAGGTTCGGATCAACAGGTTCGTCCAGAATGGGATGATGATGAGCAGCATCCACAGGTCGCGCTTTTCCTTCGGCCGCGTCGCGATGAAATAGGCAGTGGGAAAACCAAAGATGAAGGCCAGCGCAGCGGTCATCAGCGACAGCTTGACCGACCGCCAGAAGATGGAGAGATGCGCATCCGCAAGGCTCAGTTCGTCGGTGAAGAAGTCACGCTCGAACACGACCGAGAACCAGCCCTGTGCGGAAGGCTCCCATAAGACGCCCCCGTAATCGCCGGGTGTGAGGAAGGAATAGATAAGAACAATCAGCAGCGGCCCCGAGGCGGCAAATACCAGCACCGTAAGCGCCGGAACCAGCAGCAGCCAGCGGGCGCGGGCCTGTCGTCGGGCGGTCACGGGGGCGACATCGGTCATGGTGTCAATCCTGCAAGACCTGGCCGACCCCGGGGGGAACCTTTACCCCGACCGCATCCCCGATCGCCCAGTCCTGCGCCTGATCCGGCTGGTTCTGCCTGCGCAGGACGAAAGATCCTGCCGCGTCGAGCTCGACATGGAAATGCGTGTCCGTTCCGAAATACACGATATTGCTGAGGACACCGCGCAGCGGAGCTGTGTCGGGCGTCGTGATCTGGGCGTGTTCCGGTCGGATTGCCAGTGTTGCAGGCCCGGGCGGCAGATCCGCCTGCGGGGCCCGCACGTCCAGCTCGGAGCCGGAGGACAAACGCACCCGCGCCGTCGAGCCCTCGCTCGACAGCAGCGTTACGTCCAGGAAATTCGTGTCCCCGATGAAATCTGCAACGAAACGTTCCGCCGGATGGTCGTAGATGTCACGAGGGCCGCCGAATTGACGGATCTCGCCTGCGTTCATCACCGCGATCCGGTCCGACATGGTCAGCGCCTCCTCCTGGTCGTGGGTGACAAAGACGAAGGTGATACCGGTTTCCGATTGCAGCCGCTTGAGTTCCAGCTGCATTTCCTTGCGCAGCTTGAAATCCAGCGCCGAAAGCGGCTCGTCCAGCAAGAGCACCTTGGGCCGCGGCGCAAGCGCACGGGCCAGCGCAACGCGCTGCTGCTGGCCGCCGGAGATTTCGCTTGTCTTGCGACCGGCCATCTCGGTCATTCGCACGAGCGACAGCATTTCTTCGACCGTCGCGGAAACCTCGGCGCGGGGGCGGTCCTGCATCTCGAGTCCAAAGGCGATGTTCTGCGCCACCGTCATGTGCGGAAACAGCGCGTAGTTCTGAAAGACCGTGTTGACCGGGCGGCGATATGGCGGCAGCGACAGCAGATCCTGCCCGTCCAGCAGAACGCGGCCCCGGGTCGGATCGATGAATCCCGCGATCACCCGCAAAAGGGTCGTCTTTCCACAGCCCGAAGGTCCCAGTAAGGTGAAAAACTCGTTTTCACGGATCGTGACCGAGACATCATCGAGGGCGGTGAATGGCGCACCACGGCCCGTGAAGATCTTGGTAACGCTGTCGATTTCGATCATGCGGCGTCCCTTGGCCGAAGCGGGACGGATCGTCCGCCCTCTTTCGGATCAGAGTGGCCTGCCCCGCAGAACCGATCAAGGGTTTTGATCAATTTTCGATCTGGCCCCGTTGACGTCCTCGGCCCGGCGCGTCCGATTTGGGCATTCCCGGCACATAGCTGCGCGCTTTTCATCCCATGGTTCGACGGGGTGGCGGTTTCAAACCTGACGCGATAACAGTTTGAACTGAAACGGCTGCTTCGACGTATGATCGGCCGGCATAGACAAAAGGAAGGAACCCAGCCATGCGCCCGATCTTTCGCCTTCTCCCCGCTCTCGCCCTGTTGGGCGCCTGTACCGAAACCTATACCGGGACACCCACGGGCGAGCCTGCGACCCTGACCGAGGTTCCGGACCAGGTCGTTCAACTCGCCGCCCCCGGGCAGGATCTGAGCGCACTGCAGATCATGCCCGGGGATGGCTGTTACTGGTATCGTTATGTCGGCCCGGTCGAGACAACCTATCTTCCGCTTCGCACGATCGACGGTCGCCCCATCTGCACCCGGGCCTGAGTGGCCGTCAGCTGGTCGCGATGACCCCGTCTTCGGCGGGGTAAAGATGCGCCGTCGCGCCGGTCTGCACCTGCTCGTACAGGCCGATGATATGCGGCATCGCCATTCGCACGCAGCCGGAACTTGCCCGGCCGCCAATCGACCCGGGATGTGGCGTGCCGTGAATGCGCAGGTAAGTGTCCCGGTTTCCCTTGTAGAGATAGAAGGCCCGCGACCCCAGCGGGTTGGTCGGACCGCCCGGCATCCCGCCCGCGTGCTGGGCATAGAGATCCGGGTCACGGCGGATCATGTTCGCCGTCGGAGTCCAGCGCGGCCATTTCGCCTTTCTGCGAATCGTGAACGTGCCGGGCAGGTACAGATCGCCGCGTGCGATGGCCACGCCATAGCGCATGGCCGTCCCGTCACCCTGAATGTGATAGATGTAGCGTGCCACGGCATCCACATGCAGATCGCCCGGAGTAAGCGGCCTGTTGGTCTCTACCCGGGTCGGCAGGAATCGCGGATGGAGACCCCAGGGATTGGAGGTCGCCGGATCGTACCCTGGCGGTGTAACCTGCGCGTCCCAGGCCTCCCACTGATCCTGGGTCGAGGCATGGGCGATCCCGTCCCCAAGGATCGGGGGCGAAAACAGGGCAAGGGTCGTCGCAACGAAATGGCGTCTGGTCAGCATGGGGCAGCTCCACAATAATCGGTCTTCATGAAATCAAACTATCGGAACGGTGAACAGGTCCATTCACGAAAACGTGGCCGAAGCGCAACCCCTCAACCCTGGAAGCGACCAGGAAACAACGCATCGACGCAGGAGCGTGAAAGAGCGGCGTTCCGCCCGGACACAAGTGCAGCTGTAAGGCGGGCCAGAGCCGGAGCTGTCTGCACGCCATAGCCACCCTGCCCCGCAAGCCAGAAAAACCCCTCGGCCTGCGGGTCCGGTCCGACCACCGGCGTACGATCTGGTGCGAAAGTGCGCAGCCCGGCCCAGCTGTGCTCGACCCGCGTCACCGGCACGTTCACCGCCTGCTCGAACCGATACAGGCCCTCCGCAAGAACCATGTCATCGGCCCAGGCGTCGTGCGGGTCCACCGGATCCTCGTCCGCCGGGCTGACCATGAGTTTTCCCGCTTCGGGCTTGGCGTACCAGGTCTCGGCCGCGCTAGCAAAAAGAGGCCAATGGCGCAGGTCGTATCCCGTGGGTGCTGGAAGAATCGCGGCACTCCGGCGCAAGGGCTGCAGGCCGGTCCGGATGCCGCCGGCCATCGCACCGACCGCGCCCGCCCAGGCTCCGGCGGCATTTATGACGACGGGCGCTTCGTGACGCTTGCTGCCGGTCGTCACGCGCCAGACGCCATCGCGCCTCTCGAGGCCGTCCACCGCGACGCCCGTTTCGATCCGGCCGCCCCGCTCCCTCAGCAGGCGGGCATAGCCGGACAGCATACGGTCCACGTCGATGTCCTGTGCGTCCCATTCGATCACCGCGCCTGCGATACGATCGGATCTCAGGATCGGGACGAGGTCGACCGCCTGCTCTGCGCTCAACCGCTCCAGCCCGCTGGACCCTTGAGCATAGGCTTCGAGATCCGGCAGCTCCTCCTCGGACGCGACGATCAACTCGCCACGGGGCGACAGCAGGCTGTGGTCGCTGACACCTTCGGGCTCTTCCAGCAAGGGGGCGGACGCGGCATTGAGCTGCCGCAAGGTTGCATTTCCGTAGTTCCGGATGAAGATTGCCGCCGACCGCCCCGTGGAATGATAGCCCAGCTGCGGCTCGCTCTCGAGCACCAGAACCGATGCGGTCTCGGCCAGTTCGGCCGCCGCGCTGATCCCGGCAATACCGCCACCGATGACGATGACATCCGCGCGGCTCATGCCTCCTCCTGGAACCCTGTCAGCACGCGGGTGAGGTTTTCACCAAGACTGTCCGACAGGTAGCCGCCTTCCTGCACGAACAGAACCGGCAAGCCGGTCTTGGCTATCGCGTCGCCGATCCGGGCAAAGCCTTCCTTGGTCACGGCCAGCCCCTGGAACGGATCGTCGATCGAGGCATCGAGCCCCAATGCCACCACCAGCACATCGGTCCCGAAGCTGCGCACCCGCTGCAAGGCGGTGTCCAGGGTGGCAAGGTAATCGTCATCCGGCGTGCCCCGCTCAAGCGGCAGGTTGAGGTTATAGCCCAAGCCGCGACCTTCGCCACGTTCCTGCGCATGCCCCCAGAAGAACGGGTAAAAGCGCGCGGGATCGGCATGGATCGATACCGTCAGCACGTCGTCGCGGTCATAGAAGATACCTTGTGTGCCGTTGCCGTGATGGACATCCACATCGAGGATCGCCGGCCGCAGCCCCCCGGCCCGCAGGCGTTCCGCGGCGATGCCGGAATTGTTGAGGAAACAGAACCCGCCCGCCAGATCGCCAAAGGCGTGATGCCCCGGCGGTCGCGACAGGACATAGACCGACCGCTCTCCGCCCGCGAGCATATCGGCGCCGGTGATCGCCGATTGCGCCGACCAATAGGCCGCCTCCCACGTCCCGTCCGAGATCGGACAGGCCGTATCCGCCTGGTGATAGCCCGCCTGCCCGACCGCGGATTTCGGATATCCGTCGGTGCGGGCGGCTGGATGGATGTTGGGGATCACTTCGGCCCCGGAGCCCGGAATGCGCTGCCAGCGGGCGTGGATCGTCTCGAGAAAGGTCAGGTATTCCGCTGAATGCAGCGCCGCGATGGGGCCAAGCCCCGCATCGCCCGGCGCCTCGAACCGGCAACCGGCGGCTTCGGCCCCAGCCTTGAGCACCTCGATCCGCTTTGGTTGTTCCGGATTTGGCAGCATCGCCCCGTTTGCCATGAAATGCTGGGGATCATGTTGCCATTGGCGTTCGTCGAATACCGCTTTCATGCTTTTTCCTCCACGCCGGTCAGCGCCTTTGCATCTATGAACATGTTGATGTCTTCTTCGAGTGGCCGAAACCCGATCCGGGCATAGAAGGCGCGCGCCGCGCTGTTGTCCTGCGCCACCGTCAGCTTGAGGAAAGTGGCGCCCCACACCCCCGCCCCATCCGCCATGGCTGTCCGCAGCAATCGTTGCGCCAACCCTTGACGCCGCGCTGTTTGCGCGACCCACAGGTCCGATACATAGACACCGGTCGAGCCCACGCGCGTCGAAAAGACCGGGGAATAGAGCGCGGCCCCCACCACCTCCGTTCCGCGTTCGGCAAGCTGCGCGCGCAGGATAGAACTTTCTCCCAGACCCGCGCGTTCGAGATCTTCAGGCACGGCGCAATGATCGTCGCCAAGGGCAACGGACAACTGTGCCAGCGCCCCGTTCAATCGGGAAGCATCGCCCTTCCCGGCCAGTCGCAGGATGATTTCCATCAGAACGCCACCCGATCGGCACCCTTCAAGCCCAGCATGTCGCGCGCGTCCGCCGGGCTGGCGACCTCGCGGCCCAGATCCTCGACGATCCGACGTATCTTGGCCACCTGTTCGGCATTGTTGCGCGCAAGCGTCCCGCGCGAGATCGTGAGACTGTCCTCCAGTCCCACGCGCACATGCCCGCCCATAGCAGCGGCCATCGTGATCAACGGAAACTGATGTCGTCCCGCCGCCAGCACCGAAAAGAAGTAATCCTCGCCGAACAGCTTGTCGGCGATCATCTTCATATGGGTCAGGTTCTCGGGGTCAGGCCCGATGCCGCCCAACACGCCAAAGACGAACTGGATGAACAGCGGCGCCCGCACCAACCCGCGATCCATGAAATGGCGCAGCATGTAGAGATGCCCGACATCGTAGCACTCGAACTCGAACCGCGCGCCGCGATCTTGCCCCATCTCGGACAGGACCCGCGCCATGTCGCGCGGCGTGTTCTTGAAGACCAGATCATCGGAATTGCGCAGGAACGGTTCCTCCCAATCATGCTTCCACTCGGTGATACGATCCGCCGCCGGGTAAAGCGCGAAATTCATCGTGCCCATGTTCAGGCTGCACATCTCGGGCTCGGCCCGCTTGGGCGCCGCCAGCCGGTCCTCGAGCGTCATTACCGCGCTGCCGCCCGTGGTCAGGTTCAGCACCGCGTCTGTCGATTGCTTGATCCGCGGCAGGAAAGCCATGAAATGCTCCGCGCTGGCCGAGGGCTGCCCGGTCTCGGGGTCGCGCGCGTGCAGATGCAGGATCGAGGCGCCCGCCTCGGCCGCACCGATGGCCTGCTCGGTGATCTCGTCGGCCGTCACCGGCAGATGCGGCGACATGGATGGCGTGTGGATCGAGCCCGTGACGGCACAGGTGATGAGAATCTTGGCCATCTCAGGCCACCTGTCCCGCGATCTCGGCGGCGAATTCGACCAACGAGGCGTCGAGATCCTCGATGATCTCGTCTATATGCGTCTCGGTCACGATCAGCGGCGGGCAGACGAGAATATGGTCGCCCTCCACCCCGTCGCGGGTGCGGCGGGAATAGACGATCAAGCCCTTTTCATAAGCTATATCGACGAAGCGCTGATGCGCGTTCAGCTGCTTGGGCAGCGGCGCCTTGCTGTCGCGGTCGGCCATGAACTCGAAGGCTGTGAGCAATCCTTTCCCCCGCACATCACCAATGATTTCATGCTTTTGCATGAGCCCCTTCAACCGCGCAAGGAGCGTTTCACCCATCCGTTCGGCATTGGCACAAAGGCCCTGGCTTTCGATCTCTTCCACCACGGCAAGGCCCGCCGCGCAGGCGAGCGGATTGCCGGCATAGGTGAAACCATGCGCGAAACCGCCGGCATCAAGCACCACCTCCACCAGCCTTTCATGGGCAATCATCGCGCCAAGGGGCACGTAACCGGAACCGATACCCTTGGACATGACGATGATATCCGGTCGCAGGTCCCAGTGTTCGGATGCCAGAAAGGTTCCGGTGCGCCCCGCGCCGGTCATGACCTCGTCGAGGATCAGCAGAACGCCATGTTCCCGGCAGATCTCGGCCACCCGCTCCATGTAGCCGCGCGGCGGCACGAGAGCTCCGGTCGAGGCCCCGCCAATGGGTTCCACCAGAAAGGCCAGAACGGTCTCGGGCCCTTCGGCCAGGATGCGCTTCTCCAGCATGTCCGCGTAATGGCGCCCCGTTTCGGGGTCTTCCGGGTCGAGCCTGTCCAGATAGGCGCGTGGCGCGGGGACCTTGGGCATCTCGCGCATCATGGGCGCGAACGGGGCGGTCAGCGTCGTGTATCCCGTCACCGCCAGCGCCCCAAGCGTGCAGCCGTGATAGGACGGGCTGCGCGAGATGACCTTCCACCGTTTCTCTTGGCGAGTGGCCAAGGCGTGTTGGCGTGCCAGTTTCAGTCCGCTTTCCACCGCCTCGGACCCGCCCGAGACAAAGAAGACGCGGTTCATCCCTTCGGGTGCCAGGCCCGCCAGCTTGGCCGCCAGTCGCTCCGAGGCTTCGGTCTCGAAATGCAGCCGGTAGCCGAAGGTGGACTTCTCCATCTGCCGCTGCATGGCGGCCAGGACGTTGGGATTGGAATGGCCGATATTGCAGACCATCGCTCCGGAGGACCCGTCGAGATAGCGCCGCCCGTCGGTGTCCCACATATAGACGCCGCGCGCCTGGTCCAGCGTGGGTTTGCGCCCACGTCCCTGGTAGAAAAGATTGCTCATCTCGTTATCCCGGCAAGGCGGCGCAGTCGCGGGGGCGGAAGCCCACCGAGACGGCCGCGCCTTCGGCAAAAGGGTGGACATCGATCATGTTGATCGCCTGAAGCTGCTCATCGCCCACGCGCACGAAATACCGCACGGTCTGGCCCTGGTAATCGACAGTCTCGACAGTGGCCGGCGCGGTGATGAGGCCCGTGGTATCGGCCCCCTCGCCCAGCACCAGCAGTTTCTCGGCGCGCAGGACAAGCTTGGCCGGACCTTGTTGCACCCCTCCGGTCTTGTCCCCCGGTATCGGAACGTCACCGAACAGCGGCACGTCCAGATGTGCGGCCTGTGCGTCGCGTCCCGTGCACCTGGCGGGCAGAATGTTCGACGCACCCAGGAAATTCGCCACGAACTCGCTTGCGGGCGTGTTGTAGACGTCCTCGGGCGTGCCGACCTGTTCGACCCGGCCCGCGCTCATCACCACGATGCTGTCGGACATGGCCAACGCCTCCGATTGATCGTGGGTGACAAAGACGGTGGTCACGCCAATCTGATCCTGGATGCGCTTGAGCTCTACCCGCATGTCTTCGCGCAGATTGGCGTCGAGCGCCGAAAGCGGCTCGTCCAGCAGCAGCACGTCGGGTTCGATCACGATGGCGCGGGCCAGCGCGATACGCTGCTGTTGCCCGCCAGACAGCGCCTTGGGATAGCGGTCGCCCACATTCGGCAACTGCACAAGGTCCAGAGCCGCCTGTACCTTGCCCGCGATCTCGGATTTCGGAACGTCGCGATACTTCAGACCGAAGGCCACGTTTTCGGCCACCGTCTTGTGCGGAAACAGCGCGTAGTTCTGGAACACGATGCCCAGGTTTCGCTTGTGGATCGGCACGTCGTTCACGCGCCGTCCGCCGATCAGGATCTCCCCCTCGGTCGGGTCCAGAAGGCCCGCGATCATGCGCAGATTGGTGGTCTTGCCGCAGCCCGAAGGCCCCAGAAGCGTGACGAAATCACCTTCGGGGATCTCGAGCGACGTCTTGTGCACGGCGGTGAAGTCGCCGAACCGCTTGACGATGTTGTTGAGGGTGACGGAACTCAAAGGGGGTGCTCCCGTTGGGGGCCGCCCCGAAACGCCGGGGCGGCCTGTTGCCTCAATAGCCCTTCTGCACGCGGCCGAAGGTCTTGGACCATTCCTGCTCGTGCCCGTTCCAATAGGCGGGATCGGCAAAGGTCAGGTTGTCCAGCGTGCCTGTGGGATCGAAGGCCGGCAGCGTCGGGATCTTGTCACCGAGGTCGACCTTTTGCGGGTCGAGCGCGGGGGGATAGTTCTGCCCCTCGGCAACCGCGATCGAGGTCTCGGGCGCCAGCATGAAGTTCAGCAATTCCTCGCAGGCCTCGAGCGGCGAGCCCTTGATGACGAACATGCATTCCTGCCAGCCGAATCCGTTTGGCGGGTCCATGTAGCCGATATCGTGCCCCTGTTCCTGCAACGCGTAGATGCGGCCCGACCAGCCCTCGGTCACGTGGATCTCCTCCTCGGCCAGCAGGCTCATCAACTCGGCACCCGACCCCCAATATTTCAGCGCGAGGTCGCGATGCTGGCGCACCGCGTCCCAGGCCGCCTCCTCGTCGGTGATGCCGTTGGGGTCCTGGTCGGTCTGCAGCGCGGCATACCACATCCGCGTGCGCCAATCGGACCAGCCCGCGATCTTGCCCTTGTGCGCCTCGTCGATGAGGATCCGTGCGCCCTTCTCCTTCATCTCGTCGTCCGAGATGTGCTTGCGGTTATAGGCAAGACCCGTGGTCCCGTAGTCATAGGGAACGCAGGACAGCGATCCGTCGGTCACGTTGCGGAACACGTCGACCAGCTTGGGGATCACGTATTCCAGGTTGGGGATGTTGTCCTCGTTCAGCGTCGTGGTCAGCCCGAGATTGTGATAGCGGGCGTAATCAAACACGCCGGAAAGATGCGCGATGTTGTACTCGCCCGGCTGGCTGGCTTTCACGCGGCTCAGGTATTCGTCGCCGCCACCGAAGGTTCCATCCACGACCTCGATCCCGGTCTTGGCGGTGAAGGGATCGAAGGCGTTCTCGCGGAGCGCTTCGGAGACGACGCCGCCCCAACCGTCGAACCGGACCTGTTTCACCTCTTGCGCCAGCGCGCGGTACGGGGTGACAAGGCCATAGGCCGCACCAGCCGCACCCAGCAGGCCAAGGAAGTTGCGCCGGCTCAGGTCACCATTCATGTACCGCTCGCGCAGACGCTCGTAACGGGTTGTGTTGTCGATCTTTCTTGTCATCAAGTCACTCCTTGTCGGATCAAAAGGGGAAGCGGTTCTAGGTGCCGCTTTTCTTGGCAAGCTGCCGTGCGATCGCCACCCCCAGCAGGGGAAGGCCGACCGTCATGACAATCATCACGGTGCCAAGCGCGTTGATCTCGGGCGAGATCGAGTTGCGCAGCATGGCGAAAATCTGGGTGGGAACGGTCTCGACTCCGCCGGGCTTCCAGAACAGCGTGCCGGTGATGTCGTCGAAACTGATCGTGAAGGCGAAGAGCGCACCGGCGAGCACGGCGGGTAGCATCAGGGGCAGCGTGATCTGGAAGAAGGTCTGCATCGGGCTCGCGCCAAGGCTCATCGCCGCCTCTTCGACATCGCGCTTGATCGAGACCAGCCGTGCCTGGACCACGAGGATCACGAATGGCAGGGTAAAGATCACATGGCCGAAGAGCAGAAGCGCAAAGCTTTTGTTGATGCCCAGGAAGTTGAGAAACAGAAGCAGCGCCACGGCCAGAACGACCTCTGGCACCAGGATCGGCGCGATAAGCAGCGTCGAGATCACGTTTTCACCGGGCACCCGGTAACGCACCAAGGCAAGACTTGCCAAAACGCCAAGCGTGGTCGAGATCACCGCCGTCATCAGCCCCAGCACGATCGACGTGCGGAACGCGCGCAGGATCGCGTCGTTGTTCCACAATTCCACGAACCAGCGAAACGAAAACCCTGTCATCGGGAAGCTGCCGAACTGCGAGGCGTTGAAGCTCAGCAGGACGACCACCGCCACCGGCAGGAACATGAAGACATAGACGAGGATCGCCCAGCCGCGGATCAGGTGCCATCCAAAACCGACGCTGCCCATCAGCCCAACCCCTTCATCAGTTGCGCCATGCCGAGGTAGCGGTTGTAGATCATCACCAGCACTCCCAGCACCGCCAGCAGCATCAGGCTCAGCGCCGAGCCCAGCGGCCAGTTGAGCTGCGTGATGATCGCCTCGAAGACGAGGTTGGCGAACATCGCGTCGCGTGGCCCGCCAAGGACGAGGGGCGTGATGTAAGTACCCGCGCCCAATACGAAACACAGAAGCCCTCCGGCGGCCAATCCGGGCAGGGAAAGCGGCAGCGTCACCTGGATGAAGCTCTGCCACTTGGTCGCGCCGAGCGAATTCGCGGCATCCTCGAGGTTGGTGTCGATGCCGTCGAGGCTGACATAGATGTTCAGGATCATGAAGGGCAGGAGGAAATGCACCAGGCCAAGGATCACCGTCACCTCGTTGTAAAGCATCTGGATCGGCTCATCGATGATGCCAACCGCCAGAAGCGCCGTGTTGAACGCGCCCGAGACACCGAGGATGTTGATCCAGCTCATCGTGCGAATGATGTAGCTGATCCAGAAGGGCAGCATCAGGAGAAGCAGCAAGATCGCCTTGTTACCCCTTGATCTGGCAATGAAATAGGCCGACGGATACCCCATGACGGCACAGACGACCGTCGTGATCGCCGCGATCCGCAACGTACTGATCAGGATGTCGCGATAGAACGGGTCGGTCAGCGCCTCGCGCCAGTTGTCGAAATAGAAACCGACCTGGTCCGCCCCCGTCGCGGTCCGCAGCCAGAAGCTGTAGACCACGATGAACATGAGCGGCACGAACAGCAGAAGGGTCACGGCGGCCAGCGCCGGCGACAACAATATCCAGGGTTGGCGCGCCTCGCGGGCCTCGATCGACATGTACGTCCCCGTTGTTCTTGGTCTTGCCAGAACCATGACGAGGCGTCATTCATAGATCAAATAGATAATTGGAATGGTGAATATAGATGGTAACGATGGACCGGCCTGAAAGCCGCTTTGCCCCCGACCGGATCGCGCGCGAGCTGGATTGGAACCTGCTGCGCACTTTCGTCGTGTTGGCGGAAAGCCATTCGGTTACCGACGCGGCGCAGCGTCTGGGCCTGCGCCAGCCTTCGGTTTCGGCCGCGCTGAAGAAGCTGGAGGAGCGGATCGGGCGCAAGCTGCTCGACCGGTCACCGGGTCATTTCCAGATGACCGATGCCGGGCGATTGCTCTATCGCGAAGCGGTGGAGATCAATGGCTCCGTGCTGCGGCTTTCCACCCTGATGCGTGAACTCACGGACGAGGTGCAGGGCCATGTCAAGATCGCGGTGGCGAGCCATGTCGTCTGCCCGATCTTCGACGCGGCACTGGCCCGCATCCACAGGGCGCACCCGCGCGCCAGTTTCTCCATAGAAGTGCATTCAAGCGCCGACGCCATCGCCGAGGTATCGGCCAAGCGTGCGTCCTTTGCCGTCTGCCTTGTCCGCGATCACAATCCCCGGCTGCTTTATCGCAGGCTCTACCGCGAGTTCTTCGGTCTGTTCTGCGGGCCGGCCCATCCGCTCTTCGCCCGCGAGGACCTGAGCATGGCCGATCTCGCGGGCCACAGCTCGGTCAGTTTCGAGACGGATCGCCTGCAGGACGTGCTGCGCCCCGTCACCGTCATGCGCGCGCAGGCCGAACTGGGCCAGAAGATCACCGGGGTTTCCAGCCATCTGGAAGAAGTACGCCGCATGATCGTCGCGGGGTTGGGTATCGGCCCCCTGCCCCTGCACGTCGCCGCGCGGGACGTGGCAGATGGCCAGCTCTGGCAGGTTCCGCCCTTTGAGGGCTTGCCCGCAATCGACGTCCACCTCGTCTGGAATCCGCAAACGGTCAGGAACCGCGCCGAAGAGCTGCTCTTGCAAGACCTCCTTACCGCCATCGAGACAACCCCGATGGACGAACGCACCTATCGCTGAGGTTCACTCTGTTCGGGCGCGCAGGCTGTCGATCAACTCCTGCTCGACATTGAGATGCTCGCTCGCGGCATCAAGGGTCCGGCGGTCGAGATGTTGCGGATCCAGATCGACGCCGTCGGACAAGGCCGCGACCACCTTCCGGATCGCCGTCAACCGCGCATATCGCTTGTGGTTGGCCGGGATCAGGTGCCACGGCGCGATCCGCGTCGAGGTCTTTTCGAACATCTCGTCGATCGCTTCCGAATAGGCTTCCCACTTGGTGCGGTTGCGGAAGTCTTCATAGGTCAGCTTCCACCGTTTCATCGGGTTGCGCAGACGCTCTTCGAAGCGACGCATCTGCTCGTCGGCGGAAATGTGAAAAAACAGCTTGATGACGCGGGTGTCGTTGTCGACCAGCATCCGTTCGAACTCGTTGATCTCGCGGTAGCCCTGCCGCCAGCGTTTCTCGGCGGTGAACCCCTCGATCCGTTCGACCAGGACCCGACCGTACCAGCTTCGATCGAAGGCCGAGATCGCGCCCTCGGGCGGCAGCCGCTCCCAGAACCGCAACAGGTGATGACGGGCCTGGTAATAGTCGCGCGGCGCACCGATGGGCCACACCTTGAAACTGCGCGGGTCGAGCGCCTGGCTGATCCGACGAATCGTGCCGCCCTTGCCCGCCGCGTCCCAGCCCTCGAACACGATAACGGCCTTGTGGCCATGAAACAGATAGGCTTGCTGAATCCGGGCCAACTGCTGCTGCAAGTCGAACAGTTTCAGCTGGTACTTGTCCTTCGAGACCTTCTTGGTCAGGTCGGCATCGGACAGGCGGAGCGATGGAGTTTTGAGCATGGCACCTCGGTCGGAACCGTTTGGTCTCGCTCGTGCTTTTCACCGCCCTCCCGGCAGTCCGCAATGACCTGTGTCATGGACCGGTTACAATCGTCGACTGAGCAGAAAAATTCGGCCGGGCAAAGAACCCGGCCGAAACGTTCATTCTTGCAAATTCAGCCTGCGCGGCGGCGGCGTCCGCTTCCGCGGCGGCCGCGCCCCTCATCCTCACCATCGGCCGAGGGGACCTTGTTGAAGCGGATCCACTCGCCGCCATGCGGATCGTTGTTGGTGAGCAGGTTGGCCGCGCGGATCGCCTCCATTTCCTTGCCCGCCCGCGGCAGGGTGGACCCCAGGCCGAACAGCTGGACAAAGGTCTCATCGTCCATATCCGCCGGCAGGATCACACCCTTTGCCTCGATCTCGGCCTTCTTCTCGGCGATCTTCTTCGGGCCGATCGGCAGGGCCACCGGGTTCATGATCGCACTGGTCATCCCAGCGCCCATCGCCATCGGCAGGAAGGCGTTGTTGATGCCATGCCGGTTGGGCAGGCCGAAGGAGATGTTGGATGCACCGCAGGTGGTGTTGACGCCCAGCTCCTCCCGCAGGCGACGTACAAGGGCAAAAACCTGGTTGCCCGCGGTCGCCATCGCACCGATCGGCATGACCAGCGGATCGACCACGATGTCATGCGCGGGGATCCCGAAATCGGCGGCGCGCTCGACGATCTTCTTGGCGACCGCAAAGCGCACGTCCGGGTCCTCGGAGATGCCGGTGTCGTCGTTCGAGATCGCCACGACCGGCACGTTGTACTTCTTCACCAGCGGCAGGATCGCCTCCAGCCGCTCTTCCTCGCCCGTGACCGAGTTCAGCAGCGGACGGCCATGAGCGGCGGCGAGACCCGCCTCGAGCGCGCCGGGAACCGAGCTGTCGATGCAGAGCGGCACATCCACCAGCGCCTGCACCAACTCGATGATCCTGGTCATCAGCGGCGGCTCGGTCTCGTTGGGATTGGGGTTGGAGTTGTAGACCACACCCGCGTTGATATCGAGAACGGTTGCGCCTGCAGCGACCTGCGCCACCGCGTCCTTCTCCACGGTCGAGAAATCGCCCGCTTCCAGCTCGGCCGCAAGTTTCTTGCGGCCGGTGGGATTGATGCGTTCGCCGATCACGCAGAACGGCTGATCAAAGCCGATGATCGCGGTCTTGGTTTTGCTTTCAACGATGGTCTGCGTCATGGATCGGTCTTCCCCGGGGCTTAGGATGCGTTTGCGGGACGAGTGCTCTCGCCGCCGTTGTTGATGGCCCAAGTGGCATTCGTCTTGATCCCGCCAAGCGGGAAGAAATGCACATTGGTGATGTTGAAGTCGGGATGGGCCGCTTTGTACTCGGCCAATTCGGTCACGACATCGGTCGGCTCATAGGGCAGCAACAGCTTGGAGACGTCCATTGCGCGCTTCTGGAGGACCTTGAGGGACGGTCCCACGCCGCAGGCGATGGCGAACTTGATCAGCGTCTGAAGCTTCGCGGGGCCTGCGATACCGATATGGATCGGCAGGGTGATGCCGGCGTCCTTGAGTGCATTGGCCCATGCGATGATCGGCTTGGCCTCGAAGGCGAACTGCGTGGCCAGCGCCATCTCGGCATCGGTCCGCTCGGAGAACGCCTGCTTCCAGCGCAGCGCGTCATCGACATTCTTCGACGAGCCATCGGGGTCGATATCGCGGTTGCCCTCGGGGTGACCGGCAACATGCAAACGCTTGAAGCCTGCCTTGTCGAACAGGCCGGTTTCCATCATCTGCATCGAGCAGTCAAAGGCGCCATGCGGCTCCGAAACACCGCCGGCCAGCAGCAGGCCCTGCTCCACTCCGGCCTCGCCCTGATACATGGCGATCCAGTTTTCCAGCGTCGCCGCGTCCTTGATGATGCGCGCGGGAAAATGCGGCATCACGGGATAACCCTCTTTCGCCAGGCGGCGCGCCGTGGCCACCATGTCCTCGATCGGCGTGCCCTCGATATGGGCGATGTAGACGCGGGTGCCCTCGGGCAGCAGGTCGCGGAAATTCTCGACCTTTTCGGCGGTGCGCGGCATCACCTCGATCGAATAGCCCCGAAGGAAGGCTTCGACGGCGGGGTTGACGGGCTTGGTTTCGACCGCGTCACGTTTCTTGAAGTTAAGCAAAGCCATCGCGGCCTCCCATAAAGATCTCGGGCTCATGCCCAGCCGTCATTGTCGATCAACGCCTTGATGCGGTCGCGATCATACTCGGTATCGAGGCGCGCTGCCTCGGCTTCGGCAATCGCGGCAGGATCCCCGTCCATTTCGTAGGGGGCCGCCTTGCGCCATTCCGCAAGGTAAGCATCGGTTTCGCGTGCGCCAACCTTCATCGCCGCGCGGTCGATGGCCTGCTCGAAGCGTTCGGGCAGAACCTTTTTTGCACCGCGGCGACCCTTGCCCACGATGACCTGGGCCGGGATGTCGCGCCAGTAGACGATGGTGACGTCGGGCATCGCGGGTGATTCCTCCTTGTCCGGTGACTGCGGTTCTAGACCTCACAGGGGGGTCGGGTGGGTCGGATTTCGACACACCCGCAGCGTGAAGCGACCTCTGCCGTCGCGCATGGGCAGGCCGCGTGCCGAGGGGTAGCGCGAAACGCCGCGCGATGCTTCCCCGAATTGCTCAGAACGATGATGAATCTGATGCAAGTCGCGTAAAAAAGCCCCGGCGGAGTGATCCGCCGGGGCCCAGTATCAGATCGGAGGTCCGAGGGTCAGCCGACCAGCCCGCCATCCTCGCGCGTGACCGCGATGATGGCCGAACGCGGAACCGCGTTGCCGCCCTCGGGCCAATGGCTGTCACCATCCTCGCCCGGGTGCTGGATGCCCACGAACATGGTGCGGCGGTCCGGCGACCAGGTCAGGCCGGTGACCTCGCATTCCTTGGGGCCGGTCAGGAAACGGCGGATCTCGCCCGTCGCCGGGTCACCAGCCAGCATCTGGTTGTTCCCGTGCCCGGCGAAATCGCCATCGTTGCCGTAATTCCCGTCGGTCTGGATCCAGAGCAGCCCGTTGCTGTCGAAGGCCAGCCCGTCTGGCGAATTGAACATGTTCGCCTCGTTGATGTTCTCGGATCCGGCATAGGCGTCGGAATGGACCGTGGGGTTGCCCGCGAGCAGGTAGAGATCCCAATCGAAGACGGCCGCCGTGTGATCCCCGCCCTCGGGACGCCAGCGCACGATCTGACCGTAATGATTGGCCTCGCGCGGGTTGGGGCCCGTGGCGGGTGTCTCGTCGCCGCCGGCATTGGGTTTCACGCCGCGATTCTTGTTGTTGGTGAGGCAGCAATAGACCTCGGCAATGTTGGGGTTGGCGGCGACCCACTCGGGGCGGTCCATCGTGGTTGCGCCGACGGCGGAACCTGCCTGACGCGTATGAATGGCGATCTCGGCGGCACTGGCCATGCCGGTGGTCTCCGGCGTCAGGTCGATCCACTGCCCGGTTCCGTCCTCGGCGAATTTTGCGACTGAGAGCGTGCCTTTCTCCAGCAATTCGTCGGTGGGCGCGCCGGGCGCGTAAACGCCTTCGGAGACGAAGCGATAGAGGAACTCGCCCCTCTCGTCATCGCCCATGTACACGACCACGCGGCCGTCATTGTTGACCACGACCTCGGCGTTTTCGTGCTTGAACCGTCCCAGCGCGGTCAGCTTGCGCGGGGTCGAGGTCGGATCGGTCGGGTCGATCTCGACCACGTAACCCGCGCGGTTGGGCTCGTTGGGGTGCCTGGCCACGTCGAACCGCTCGTCGATCTGCGCCCAGCCATAGCCCCAGTCATTGGTGCTGATGCCATAGCGCGACATTTCCGGCGAGATGCTGACGGGTTTCTGGTCCTGGACCGTCTCGCTGGACGAGAAGTAGCCGTTGAAGTTCTCTTCACACGCCAGGTAGGTGCCCCAGGGGGTGACGCCGTTGCCGCAGTTGTTCCAGGTGCCAAGGGTACGGGTGCCCGACGGGTCGGCGGCGGTCTTGAGCAGGTCGTGGCCGGCGGCGGGGCCGGTCAATTCCATCTCGGTCTGTGGGGTGATGCGGCGGTTGAACGGGCTGTCCTTGACGATGGTCCAGCGGCCGTTCTCGCGCGTGATCTCCACCACGGAAACCCCGTGGGCCATCATGCCCTTGGCGATGTCGTCATCGCTTGCCGCCTTGCCATCGGGGTTGTTGCCCCAGATGATCGAGCGGTTGGTGTATTCGTTGTTCACCACCAGCAGCGTGTGACCGTCATGGACGAAGACATCCATCCCGTCGGTGTTGTCACCGAAGGCCCGTTCCTGGCTCGCCGCGTTGCCGCGCGTGTCGTGGTCGAACTCGGCCGCGTCGGACCAGAGCGGGTCGCCCCAGCGCACGAGCACTTCGGCCTTGTAGCCCGGCGGCACGATGACCTCGTCGGCGGTCGAGGTCGCGATCCCGTCAAAGGCGAAGCGCTTGGGCGCGGCCTGGGCCCCTGTCGGCAGAACGGATCCGCCAAGCGCAGCGAAGCCGCCCAGCGTCAGAACGCCACCCAGAAAACCACGCCGGGACAAGGCCTTGTCCACCACACGATCGAAATCGCAGGTTTCGGGCCGTGGGGTCACGACCTCGTCGAATTCGTCAAAGGAAAGGCTGTGTTCGTCTTTCATGTCTCGCTCCGGAAACTGGATGGATCAAGGTCCGCGCAATGACCGATGACGGCCGCGCGGTGATGCGGGAGGAATGGCACGCGATTGTAAAAACGTCATGACGAACTGTGCGCCCGGCACGGGGAAAGGGCTTGCGCCGATCCTGCCCGGGCCCTAGTCTTGAGACAACTCGAAATCGGAGGGCGTGTGTGATGGCGCCCAGGCGTCCCAAGGGTGCGGGCGCGTTCCCGAAACCGGTTGAAAGCCCCGCGCCGTCCCGGCCGGATCCTGATGCTCTGTATGCAGCGCTTGATCTTGGCACAAATAGCTGCCGGATGCTGATTGCCCAGCCGAAGGGCAGCGGCATCCATGTGGTGGACAGTTTCTCCAAGTCCGTGCAACTTGGCTCGGGCTTGGAAAGGACGGGACGCTTGTCCCGATCCTCGATGTCGCGCACCATCCAGGCGCTGCGCGTCTGCCAGCAAAAAATCAAGCGAAACAAGGTACATAGGATGCGCCTTGTCGCGACGGAGGCGTGTCGGCGCGCCAAGAACGCGCGCGATTTCATCCGGCAGGTCAAGCGCGAGACGGGGCTGACACTGGAGATTATCCAGCCCGAGGAGGAGGCGCGCCTGGCGGTGATCTCCTGCGCGCCGCTGGTCTCGACCCGGACCGAGCAGTTGCTGGTCGTGGATATCGGTGGCGGCTCGACCGAGCTTGTGTGGATCGACCTTTCTTCGGTCCCGCGCCGCGACAGGCCGGCGGCGATCATGCGGTTGCATGCGGGTTTTCACCCGCCCGAAAGCCCCTTTCCGGCGGCGAAGGTGGTGGACTGGATCAGCGTGCCCCTCGGCGTCGCGACCCTGCGCGACCAGTTCTCGGATGTCGAGGACGACGCGGCAAGATTTGCGCTAATGTCCTGGTTTTTCGAGGAAAATCTGGCCGATTTCGCACCCTACAAGGACGAACAGCTGCGCGAGGGGTTCCAGATCGTCGGCACCAGCGGCACGGTCACGACGGTCGCCGCCTCGCATCTGGGTCTCAAGCGATACGACCGGACCAAGGTGGACGGGCTGCGCATGACCTCGGACCAGATCGACAAGGTGATCCGCACCTACCTGGAGCTTGGTCCGCAGGGGCGCAGGCGCGATCCGCGCATCGGAGAGGACCGTCACGCGCTGATCATGTCGGGCGCGGCGATCCTTCAGGCGCTGCTCAGATGCTGGCCGACCGACCGGTTGTCGGTGGCGGATCGGGGGCTGCGTGAGGGGTTGCTCTATGCTCAGATGAGCGCCGATGGCGTGCTGGAAGACGGGCCGTTTTGAGGGTTTTGACCGTTTTGTACGAGGGTTCAGACCCGGTTTGACCGTTTTGTACAAAATGGTACCGGCCCTTTCCGGCTCGTTGACGAGGTCACCGGGTTGTCGAAGGAGTCCCGCGAATGGACCTTGATCCTGAGGACCATGACCGGACGCTGACGTGACGGCCGCGCCTGTCACTTCGTCATCCGGCCACCCCTGAGCGCGGCCGGATCGGCGCAGCCCAGGATCGCCATGCCGCGCGGCGCAAGGCCCATGCGGCGGCAGACGGCCTCGGACGCGGCGTTGCCCGGTTCGACCCCCGTCATGAAGTCGCGAAAACCGTACCGTTTTTCCATGTCGACCAGGGCATGCGCGCCGAGCAGCAGGGCGAGCTTTTGTCCCCTTCTGTCCGGGGCCGTGGCCAGCATTCCCCACCAGCACTGACCGCCGAGCGTGGGATGATCGCGATGGGCATAAGCGGCACTGGCGGCGCAGGAGACGACCCGGCCCGTCCGGTCGGTCGCCACGATGCAGACCGACCGCCCGACCTGCCCGCGCAACGCCGCGCCGCTCGCAGGCAGAACACCGCAGTCGAGCGCCATCGCGGCCAGGGAGTCGAGCAGGTCGGGCGGGCTGTCGGCATCGAGATGGCGCATTTCCAGATCGGCGGGCAGCGGGGTGGCCTCGATCACCGCGCGGGCGGCGGCCAGCTCATCCCGGCCGCCCTCCCACTTGCGGTAGAGCATCGGCGCAAGTCCCTGACCGCGCAGGGTTTCCGCAAGCGAGCCCGCCTCGGTCTCGGGTACGGCGCCGTAGTTGGAGTTGCCCTGGAGACGGACCAGCGCGGCGAGCTGGTCGAGATCGCCGTCGGCGGGGCGGGCGAGCCCGACGGTGCGGCCATAATAGGTATATCGCGGATCGCCCTTGAGGATCGTCGCAAGCGCCTGGCCGCGGCGCAGCACCGCGCGCTGATCGTCAGTGCCGAAATTTTCGTCCGTTCCAGTCATGTCGCACCCCCCCCTGTTCGGGAGAAGATAGCATGTCATGGGACATGCGTCCCGCTCGACAGGCCTGGCCCCTGCCCTAGCTTTCGCTGCATGAGATATCTTGTCATGCTTTGCCTTGTGCTGTTTGCCGCCACCGCCGCCGTCGCCCAGGACTGGGAGGCGCTGGAGGAGCCCGGCGCCTTTGCCATCATGCGCCATGCGCTGGCGCCGGGAACGGGCGATCCGGCGGAGTTCGAGATCGGGCGCTGCGAAACGCAGCGCAACCTGGACGACCGGGGGCGGCGCCAGGCGCACGAGATCGGGGCCGCGTTCCGGGAGCGGGGCATTTCCTTTGACGCGGTGTGGACCAGCGAATGGTGCCGCTGCGCGGAGACGGCGGAATTGCTGGGCCTGGGAGAGGTCGAAAAGGTTCCCGCGCTCAACTCCTTTTTCGGCAACCGGTCGCAAGGGCCGGAGCAGACGCGGCGGACACTGGAACTGATCGAGGCGCGCGGGGGGCGACCGATGCTGGTGACGCACCAGGTCAACATCACCGCGCTCACGGGGGATTTCCCGCGCTCGGGCGAGGTCTTTGTCGTGCGGCGCGCGGGCGACCGGCTTGACGTGATCGGCAAAATCCTCATATCGCCGTAACCTTGCCCGCGCTGCGCGGGGGCGGTATCCAGAAGAAAAGGGGATTGGTCATGGCCAAGAACACGTCCGGGCGCGGGCAGCGCGACCTGAAGGTCAAGGTCAAGACCGCGCGGGGGCGCAAGCTGAGCTCGACCCGCTGGCTGGAGCGGCAGCTGAACGATCCTTACGTCAAGCGCGCGCAGGCCGAGGGCTATCGCGGGCGGGCGGCGTTCAAGATCCTGGAACTTGACGACAAGTACCGCTTTCTCGTGCCCGGTGCGCGGGTGGTCGACCTGGGCTGCGCGCCCGGCGGCTGGTTGCAGGTGGCGGTCCAGCGGGTGAACGCGCTGGGCGAGAAGCAGGGCAAGCGCGTGGGCACGGTTCTGGGCGTGGACCTGCAGGAGGTGGAGCCGGTTGCGGGGGCCGAGGTGCATCAGCTCGACTTCATGGAGGACGACGCCGACGAGACGGTGAAGGGCTGGCTGGGCGGGCGCGCCGACGTGGTGATGTCGGACATGGCCGCGGCCTCGTCGGGGCACAAGCAGACCGATCACCTGCGGATCATCGCGCTGTGCGAGACGGCGGCGCAATTCGCCTTCGACGTGCTGGCGCCGGGCGGCACCTTCGTGGCCAAGGTGCTGGCGGGCGGTGCCGAGGGCGATCTGCAGAAACTCCTCAAGCAGAAATTCGAGAAGGTGGTGAACGTGAAGCCGCCTGCCTCGCGTTCGGACAGTTCCGAGAAATTCGTGGTGGCGACGGGGTTCCGGGGCTAATCGCGCGGCGCCTGCGGGAGCCTTTGCGGACGGAAGGAGACCAGCGCCTGCGATTGCAGCAGCATCGCGGTTGCCCGGCTGAGACCGGGCCGCCATTTCGTCACGTCATGCACCCGTTCAGCGGCATGCTGCTGGGCGAGCAGGCGAAACAGGCGGGCGTGGCGGGTCGTCGGGTCGGGTTGGTGCCTCATGACCTCTCCGGGGCAGCGGAACAAGAGATCGCCGGAGCATGTTCGACGAACCCGGAGAAATTGAGGCGGAACCGGGGCGGGGATGCGCCTCAGGTCTCTGCCCCGTGTTCGCGTTTGATCGCCTCGTAGATCTTGATCGGTTCGAGGCCGATCAACTCGCTGATCTCGCGCGCCACGGTGATCGCCTCCTGCACCTTCTTGGCGATGGTCAAGGGTGCCTGAACCTTGCCGGAATAGAGCGCCATGACGAAATACTGCTCGCAGGTTTCGTCCTCCAGCAAATCGCAGAGCCGTTGCAGGATCGGGTGGTTCCCGGCGGGTCGTGCGGCGGCTTCTTGGGCGGGTTGCTCGGCCTCGAAGAAGCGATCGGTTCCCAACAGCGGCTCGGACGCGCCGCCATAGGGCGATTTGCGGATCATGTAGCCGACGATCGAACAGCGGGCCATGATCGACATCTCCATCGAGCAGCCGGATTGGCGCAGCGCCGCGGAGAAGGCATTGAGCCCGTCGGTCACCTGATCCGCGGCGCTGCCCTCGGTCAGGCGGTTCAGCCCTCCGGCGTAGAAGCCGCGATCGATGCCGGTGCGCGCGATGAAAGCGTGCACGAAAGGCATCTCGCTGGATGAGGCGCCGTCGAGCTCATAGGCGATGACGTCGGCGGTTGCACCGTATTGACGGCAGACCGCATCGTAGAACCGCGCCGCGCATATCATCAGCGACCCGTTGAGCGAGGGGCTTTTGGGTTGATTGCCCAGCAGCGCGATCAGGTTGTCGTTCCCGAAGCCGGCGCGGTCCGCGGCCTCGAGCAGCCCCAGCGACTGCTTGGCGGTCTCGTTCCCCGCGGCGGCGGCCTTGTACCAGCAATCGGCGGCGACATCGAAATCATAGGGCGAAACCGCGCCCATCCCCCACAGGACCGACAGGTTGTAGGTGGCGGATGCATGGCCGGCCTGCATCGCCTCGGAAAAGCACTGGCTGGCTTCGGCCATTTCGCCGGCTTTGAGGTGGCGCAGCCCCTTGCGATAGGCCTGGTCCGCGGGATCCTTCTTTCCAAACAGGGAGATGACCGCCATGAAGTACCCTTTCGAAAGACTTGAAAACACGTTCTTTCGCGGTACGCGGACGAGGTGGCCCAACTGTGGCGGGGTTGGGGCGGTTTTGCGATACCGGCTTTCCCGGCGTCCTGTCCCGGAGCGCGGGTCAGGGGCGCAGACGGGTGGCGAGCCCGGCCAGCCCGGGGTGATCGGGGATGCGGGCGAGCCCCTCGCGCAGGGTGCGTCGGGCGGCGTCTGGTCCCTCGACGATCTCTGTGAGCTGGACGAGCATGGGCCAGGCTTCGGCCCGCTGGGGATCGAGGGTGACGACCTCGCGGAAGGCGCGCTGCGCGGCCTCGGCGTTGCGCATGGTCAGCGCCATGCCGCCGAGCACGAAATGGGTTTCGGGGAAATCGAGACGGTTCGACAGGCTGCGCTGCCATTCGGTCATGGCCTGCCGGACGATGGCGGCCTGGCTGGGCCCGAGCGCGTCGGGCGGGATCGTCAGCGCCGTCCTGGCGGCGGATTGCCGGACCGAGCGCATCGGGTCCTGCAGCAACGGCATGAGCCGCGCGATGCGGTCCGGGACAGGGGCCGCCGGTTGCAGCGCGGCGGCCTGCATGCGCACCAGCGGATCGGGATCGGAGAGCAGGTCGGCCGTCGCCTCGGCCAGCGCCGGATCCGCCACGGGTTCAAGCAGGAACAGCGCGGTGGCCCGCACGATGCCGGGTTGGCCGGGATCGGCGGCCAGGGCGCGCAGATCGGTCGAGGCCAGTTGCGGATCGGTGCGCCCGGCGGCGAGCACCTGGCCGAAATGCGGGCCACGGTTCTGGCTGTCGGGGAACCACTCGGCGATGCGGGCGGCGGCCCAGTCCGGGCTTTGATCGGCGTGGCAATCGGTGCAGGCGTCGGGGCTGCCGGTCTCGGCCGCAAGGTCGGGGCGCGGGATGCGGAAGGAATGATCGCGCCGTCCGTCGATGCCCATGTAGGTGCGTTCGATCATGTGGCAGGCGCGGCATTGCGCGCCGTCGCTGCCGGGCGGGTGGTTGTGATGGTCGGGCGTGTCGTATTCCTTGAGCGCAAGCGTCGGGAAATCGGGATTGCCGGCCTCGGAGTGACACTGGGTGCAGATGGCGTTGCCGGTTGCCTTGAGGTCGGGGCTGTGCGGCTCGTGGCAGTTCATGCAGCCGACGCCCTGGGCATACATCTTCGATTGCAGGAAGGAGCCGTAGACATAGACCTCGTCGAGGATCTGCCCGTCGGCATGGTACTGTCCCGGGCGCAGCAGGGCGAGCGTATAGGCGTCGTGGAAGGGCGTGCCGGGGACGGGGTTGCCGTCGAGGATCGCCTCGCGCCGGGAATGGCAGCCCGCGCATTGCTGGATTTCGGCCTCGGTGTCGCCCTTGCCCCAGGACATGGTGAAGCCGTATGCGTCGAGCCCCTCGGCCGGGGCCTTGCCGGTGGTCCATTCGACATGGGCCGCACCGGGGCCGTGGCAGGCCTCGCAGCCGACGCCGATCTCGACCTGGGTGGAGCGGTAGCGGCGGGTCTGCAAACCGTAGTTCTTTTCATACCCCGTCGCGTGGCATTCGGCGCAGCGGGCGTTCCAGTTCTTGTAGGGGCCGGTCCAGTGGAGGCCATCGTCGGGCGGCAGGTGCTGGTCGGGATAGAGGTGATACCATTCCTGCCTTTCGACATCCCAGGTGACGTCGAAGCTTTGCAGCCGACCCGGCTCGGTCTCGAACAGGTATTGCTGGAGGGGGGCGATGCCCACGACGGAGTGCAGCGGATAGGTGGTGGTGATTCCATCGTTCTCGGTCACGCGGGCGGAGACTTCGCCGCCCTCGCGGGAGAAGATCACCTCCATCCCGTCATGGGCAAAGCTGGTGCCGTCGAAATCGCCCAGCATCGTGTCGGTGCCGGGCTCCGTCCAGGCGAGGGCATGATGGGAGCGCGACCAGGCGGCGGCTTCCTCCTCGTGGCAGGCGGTGCAGGCCTCGGAGCCGATGTAGTCGGGAACCTGGGCCGGGAGGGCGGTTGCCAAGAGCGGGAGAAGGAGCGCAAGGGCGCGTGTCATCATGTGTCTAGCCGTCCACGGGTTGGGGTGCGCGCACACCCAGATCCATGAGCGCGCCGTTATACTCGGCGCCCAGGATCAGGATCACCGCGTAGGAATAGAGGAAGATCAGCCCGGCCATCGCCCCTGCAAGACCGGCATAGGTGGCCGAATAGCTTGCGAACTGGCTGATATAGAAGGAGAACACCCAGCCGCCCGCGGCCCAGAGCGCAAGCGTCAAGACGACGCCCGGCAGGATCTGCATCAGCGAGTGGCGCCGCGTGGGCAAGAGAAGATGCGCGCCGAAGACCAGCCCGACGGGCATCAGAACGGCAAAGATCCATTGCAGGCGTTCGATCGAGATCCAGTCGGGTTTTTCCCCCGGCAGCCGCTCGGTCACCAGTTGGGAGTAGAAGGGCAGCACCAGTTCGACCGCAGCGGCGAAGAGCAGCGCGGCCCCGCCGCCCAGAACCAGCCCGATGCACAAAAGCCGCGATTTCCAGAAGGGCATGTCGTCCTGGTCGTGATAGGCCTGCGTGATCGCCACGCGGACCGCATCGACCCCGTTGGAGGCGAAATAGATCGCCAGCAGGCCGCCCAGGGTGATCGTGCCGGTCCCGGGGCCGTCGACCACGGCGTCGAGTTCGCGCAGGATGGGCCTTGCGACCTCTTCGGGCCAGGCGCCGAACACCAGGCCGATCACGTCGTCCGTGAGGTATTCCTGAGACACCAGGCCGGCCAGAGCCACGGTGAACAGGATGAACGGAAAGAGCGCCAGCATCAGCGACATGGCCACGTGGCTGGCCATCACGAAGCCCTGCTTGGACGAGAAGCGCTTGGCCGCGATGAGCAGCGCCTCGACATGGCGGGGAAGGGATGGATTCGACCGCGGCATGGTCAAAGACTAGACCGCGACGGGACGGGAACAAAGCCCCGTGGCGTGAGGCGTTGCATATCGCCCCCTGCCCGGTGCAGCATTGTTGCGCATGTGCAGCGAAGGACCCGCGCCCGAATGGACAAGACCCCCTCTTCCGAGACCGCCCCCCTGCCCGGCCGGATCCGCCCGAGCCTGGCCGCCACCCGCGACGTGGCGCTGATCGGGGCGGTGGCGATCTGGGGGCTGTGGGCCGGGGCGGCCTTTCTTGTTCCGCTGGTGGTGGCGCTGTTGCTGTTCGTGCTGATCATCGCGATGGCCGACCGGTTCCGGGAACTGGTGGCGATGCCCGCCTGGCTGGCGAGCCTGCTGGCGGCGGTGGTGGTGCTGGCGGGGCTGTCGCTGGTGATCTACATCCTGGCCAGCCAGGCCACGGCCTTCCTGCGCGCGACGGCCGGCTACGAGAGCGAGATCGATGCCGCGCTGGGCCGGCTGGCGGGGCTGGTGGGCACGGAACTTGCGACCTTTCTGCATGACACGCTGGTGGGGATCGACATGTCGCGGCTGGCGCGCAGCACCTTTGGCGGGGTGACGGTGATGCTGAACTCGTTCCTGCTGATCGTGCTCTACATCGCGTTCCTGCTGGCCGAGCGGCTGGCCTTTCGCCACAAGATCGCCAAGGCGGCGGCCAGCCCGCTGCTGGGGGCCGAGCTGACGGTGATGATGGACACGATCTCGACCAGCCTGCAGCGCTATGTCGGCGTCAAGAGCTTTGTCAGCGCGGTGACGGCGGCGATCAGCTATGGCGTGTTCCGGGCGCTGGGGCTGGAATTTCCCGAGACCTGGGCGGTGCTGACCTTCGCGCTGAACTTCATCCCGTCGATCGGGTCGATCATCGCGGTGATCTTTCCCGCGATCGTGGCGCTGTTGCAGTTCGATACGCTGACGCCCTTCGTCATCATCGTTCTGGGCTGCGGGACGATCCAGTTCATGATGGGCAATTTCCTGGATCCCGCCCTGCTGGGACGGTCGCTGAACATGTCGACCTTCATGGTGATGGTGGCGCTGACCTTCTGGTCGACGGTCTGGGGGCTGATCGGGGCGTTCCTGAGCGTGCCGGTGACGGTCTGCATCCTGATCGTGATGAGTCACGTGCCCGGCCTGCGGCCGGTGGCGATCCTGATGAGCCAGGACGGGCGGCTGGGGTCGGGTGTGCCCGCGGAATGAGCGCCATTTTCATCGGGTCCGAGATCTATCGCGGATCGAGCTATGGCCGCGCCCATCCGCTGGCCATCCCGCGGGTGCCGACCGTGATCGACCTGGCCCGCGCGCTGGGCTGGCTGCCGCGGGAGACCTATCGCGTGAGCCCGCGCGCCAAGCCCGCGGCGCTGGAGGCGTTTCACACGCCCGCCTATGTGGCCGCGTTGCAGGCGGCGGAGCACAGGCAGGAGGTGAGCCCGGCGGTGCGCGCGCGGCACGGGCTGGGCACGGTATCGAACCCGGTTTTCCCCGAGATGTACCGGCGCCCGGCAACGGCGGCGGGCGGCTCGATCCTGGGGGCCGAGCTGGTTGCGGGCGGCGGGCATGTCTACAACCCCGGCGGCGGCACGCATCACGGGTTCGCGGACCGCGCGGGCGGATTCTGCTATCTCAACGACCCGGTGCTGGCGATCCTGCGGCTGCGCGCGCTGGGGATGCACCGGATCGCCTATGTCGATATCGACGCGCATCATTGCGACGGGGTCGAGGCGGCGTTCCGGGGCGCGCAGGACGTGCGGCTGATCTCGGTCCACGAGGCACGGCGCTGGCCCTTTACCGGCGCGCTGGAGGAGGATGCGGACGGGGCGGCCTTGAACCTGCCGGTGCCGCGCGGCTTCAACGATACCGAGTTCGCGATGGTGCTGGAGGAGGTGATCCTGCCGGGCGTCGAAGGGTTCGGCGCGGAGGCGGTGGTGCTGCAATGCGGATCGGACGCGGTGGCGGAGGACCCGCTGTCGCGGCTCTCGCTGTCGAACCGCAGCCACTGGGCGGCGGTGCGGGCGCTCAAGGCGATCTGCCCACGCCTGCTGGTGCTGGGCGGGGGCGGTTACAACCCGTGGTCGGTGGCGCGCTGCTGGACCGGGGTGTGGGCCACGCTGGCGGGTCACGAGATCCCCGACCGGCTGCCGCCCGGGGCCGAGGCGGTGTTGCGCGGGCTGAGCTGGTCGCGCGCGGCGGGACGCAACCCGCCCGGCCACTGGTTCACCACGCTGGCCGATGCCGCCCGCCCCGGCCCGGTTCGGGAAGAGGTGCGCGACGGGGTCCGCTCCTTGAGGGCGCGGCTCGTCTAGCTCTGGCAGCTTTCCAGCAGGCGCGCGCGGTCGAGGATGCGAATGCGGCCATAGCCCTGTTCGATCAGCCCCGCCTCGCCGAGGCTGCGCAGCTTGCGCTGGAGCGTGGGGACCGAGACCGCGACCATCGCGGCCAGGTTTTCCTGGCCGACATCGATCCAGCCGTCACCCGCGTCGAGACGTTCCTCGAACATCAGCAGGCGCAGGATCAGGCGCCTGTCGGCGCTGGCGACGGCGAGATTGGCCAGCAGCCTCAGCGCCAGTTCCGTGTTGGCATGGTTGAGCGCGTAGAACTCTCGGTAGAATACCGGTTTTTCCTGCAAAATCCGCTGGATATGCGGGGTGGGGATCACCAGCATCTCGGTCGGGGCATGGGCGATGACGGTGATCAGCCGCGTCTGGTTCGACAGCATGGCCAGATCCCCGATCCAGAAGCCCTGCCCCTCGCGGTTGGCGGTGAATTCCTGTCCGTCATCGGCCGGGATGGTGATCGTGACCGCCCCGTCGATAACCCCATAGAGGCCCTGGGCCGTATCGCCGTAACGGTAGACGGCCTCTCCCTCGGCATAGCGACGGCGCCGCGCGCCGTCCAGCAGGGCCGACCGGAAAGCCTCGGACCGCTCCGACAGCCAGCCGCGCGTTAGCATCGGGCCGAGGTCGCTGCCTGATTTCATGAAGGAATCTCCACTGCAATCATGTCATCTGACACAATCCTTGCACGGATAAGCAGTAAACTGAACCCGGAACCTCTGGGTGCCGGTCACGCAATCCCCTCGGTCGTGACGGCCCGGTTCTACCATTGTGTCCCCCGCCGCATGGGCGGGCAATTTATATGGAGGTTTACAGTGATCAATAGGAGATTCAGGCTCGGGCGGCTGGCTGCCGTCGGCGCGGCGGCGCTGACGATTGCCTCGGCCGGCTGGGCGCAGGAGGGCGACAAGCCCAACATTCTGGTGATCTGGGGCGACGATGTCGGCCAGTCGAACATCTCGGCCTATACGATGGGTCTCATGGGGTACGAGACGCCCAATATCGACCGGATCGCCGAAGAAGGCATGATCTTTACCGATTACTACGGCGAACAGTCCTGCACCGCGGGGCGGTCGTCCTTCATCATGGGACAATCGGTCTTCCGTACGGGCCTGTCGAAGGTGGGCCTGCCGGGCGCCGAGGAAGGGATGCAGGTCGAGGACCCGACCATCGCGGGCATGCTCAAGGATATGGGCTATGCCACGGCGCAGTTCGGCAAGAACCACCTGGGCGACCGGGACGAGCACCTGCCGACGAATCACGGCTTCGACGAGTTCTATGGCAACCTCTATCACCTCAACGCCGAGGAAGAACCCGAGAACGAGGATTACCCGGCCGACATGCAGATGCCCAACGGGCAGACCTTCATCGAAAGGTTCGGACCGCGCGGCGTGCTGCGCTCGAGCGCGAGCTATAACGGCGACGGCACGATCGACCAGGAGATCGAGGACACCGGTCCGCTGACCAAGGAGCGGATGGAAACCGTCGATGACGACACGTCGGACACGGCGATCGAGTGGATCCGCGCGCAGGAAGCGGCGGGCACGCCCTGGTTCGTCTGGTGGTCGGGCACGCGGATGCACTTCCGCACCCATGTCAGCGAGGAGAACCGCGAGATCGCCAACGAGACGGTCGGCAAGCAGGTGGACGAGTACACCGCCGGCATGATCGAGCATGACATGGATATCGGCAAGTTCCTCGACGTGCTGGACGAGTTGGGCATCGCCGACAACACCATCGTGTTCTACTCGACCGATAACGGGCCGCACATGAACACCTGGCCGGATGCCGGCATGACGCCCTTCTGGGGCGAGAAGAACACCCAGTGGGAAGGCGCATGGCGGGTTCCGGCGATGGTCCGCTGGCCCGGCAAGATCCCGGAGGACACGGTTTCCAACGAGATCGTGCATCACATGGACTGGTTCCCGACCTTCCTGGCCGCAGCCGGAAACGAGACGGTCAAGGAGGACCTGAAGGCCGGCGTGACCAGCGAGACACTGGGACGTGACTACAAGGTGCATCTGGACGGCTACAACATCCTGCCGATGCTGACCGGCGAGACGGAGGAAAGCCCGCGCAAGGAGATCTTCTACTTCACCGACGATGGCGACCTTGCGGCGCTGCGCTTCAATGACTGGAAAATCACCTTCCTCGAGCAGAAGGAATGGGCAACGTTCCGCGCCTGGATCGAGCCGCTGACGCCGCTGCGCACGCCGCTGATCTTCAACCTGCGGCGCGACCCCTACGAGCGCGGCTATCGCACGTCGAACACCTATTACGACTGGATGCTCGACCGCGCCTACATGCTGGTGCCGGCGCAAGCCTATGTGGGTCAGTTCCTGGCGACCTTCCAGGAGTTCCCGCCGCGGCAGGAGGCGGCCTCGTTCAGCCTGGACAAGGTGATGGAGAAACTGTCCAACCCGGGCGGCACCCAGTGAGTTTGACGGGCTGACCGACGAGATCTGCGCGGGCGGGACCTTTGCGGTGCCGCCCGCGTTCCGTTTGGAACAGGAGGTATTTCAATGCGACTGATCACGCTTGCCGGCGCGCTTCTGGCCGCCACCCCGCTACTGGCCGATGACCTGCCGTCCTGGCGCGACACCGAGGCCAAGGCCCGGATCATCGAGTTCGTCGAGACGGTGACCGATTCCGGCCATGCCGATTTCGTTCCCGCCGACGAGCGCATCGCGGTCTTCGACAATGACGGTACGCTCTGGGCCGAGCAGCCCGTCTATTTCCAGCTGCTTTTCGCGCTGGACCGGTTCGGCCAGATGGCCGAGGCCGACCCGTCGCTGGCCGATACCGCCGCGCTCAAGGCGGCGGCGGCGCGCGACATGGAAGCGCTGATGGCAGGTGGCGAATCCGCCCTGCTGGAGGTCATCAACGCAACCCATACCGGCCTTACGGTCGACGCCTACCAGGAAGCAGTGGCGACCTGGCTGAAGAAGGCGCGCCATCCCGATACCGGGCTGCCCTATGACCAGATGACCTATCAACCGATGGTCGAGCTGCTGCGTTACCTGCGCGACGAGGGGTTCACCACCTATATCGTGTCGGGCGGGGGGCTGCATTTCATGCGCGTCTTCACAGACAAGGCCTATGGCATCCCGGGCAACCAGGTGCTGGGCTCCTACGGCGAGACCGAGTACCGCACGGGCGAGAACGGTCCGGAGATCGTCAAGACGACCGGCATGGCCTTCCTGGACGACAAGGCGGGCAAACCCGCGAATATCGAGCGGGTCGTGGGCCAGCGGCCGATTCTGGCGGCGGGCAATTCCGACGGCGATTTCGCAATGCTGGAATGGACCACCGCCGGCAATGGCCCCCGGCTGGGCATGATCGTGCATCACACGGATGCGGAACGCGAATATGCCTATGACCGCGACAGTCATATCGGCCAGCTGAATGACGGGCTGGACAAGGGGCCCGAGATGGGATGGCTGATCGTGGACATGGCCAAGGACTGGGAGCGTATCTATACAGGACGGAAATGATCCCGATGGAGGGCAGGTTTCCGCATGTGGACCTTTCTGGTCAGTCTTGCCGTCGTTCTCATCTACGTGGCCGCCGCCCTGTCGGCGCTGCGCGCGGCCCAGACCGCGCGCACCCCGCAGGGCGCCGTGGGCTGGGGCGTGTTCCTGTTCACGACGCCCTGGATCGCGGTGCCGCTCTACCTGTTCCTGGGCCATCACCGGTTCAAGGGGTATCGAATCACGCGCAATGAAAGCGCGCGGGTCGCGGCGGGAATCAGGCGGCTGGCGGCCGACGCCGCCCCGGACCCCGAGACCCTGACCGCGAACCACCTGCCGTTTGAACGGATCGCCAACCTGCCGGTGACGCGCGGCAACGGGGCCGACCTGCTGATCGACGGCGAGGCGACCTTCGACGCGATTTTCGAGGCTGTGGACGCGGCGCGGGACTATATCCTGATACAGTTCTACATCGTGCGCGACGACGCGCTGGGGCTGGAGTTGCGCGACCGGCTGATCGCGGCACGCGAGCGCGGCGTGCGGGTTTGTTTCATGACCGATCGGGTCGGCAGCTATGCCCTGCCCGCCCGCTATTACGACGACCTGCGCGCCGCCGGGGTGGAAGTCGTGGACCCCGCCGACCAGCGCGGCCCCCGGCACCGGTTCCAGCTGAATTACCGCAACCATCGCAAGACGGTGATCGTGGACGGTCTGGTGGGGTTCATCGGCGGGCATAACGTGGGGGTCGAGTACCTGGGCCAGGACGAGACATTCGGGCCGTGGCGCGACACCCATCTGCGGCTACGCGGGCCGATGGTGCAGCAGTTGCAGCTAATCTTCGTCGAGGATTGGCACTGGGCCCGCGACGAGGAAGCGTTGCTGGACGACCTCGCCTGGCAGCCGCGGCTGGACGAGGAGGACATGAACGGCCTGATCGTGGCCACCGGTCCGGGCGACATGACGGAGACCGGCTCGATGCTGTTCTTTGCCGCGATCTCGGCGGCGCGGGAAAGGATCTGGATCGCCTCGCCCTATTTCGTGCCCGACCTCGACGTGATGAGCGCGCTGCGCCATGCCGCGTTGCGCGGGGTGGATGTGCGGGTGCTGGTGCCCGACACGATCGATCACCGGCTGCCCTGGCTGGCGGCATTCGCCTATTTCGACGAGCTGCGCGCGGCGGGCGGCAAGGTCTTTCGCTATACCGACGGTTTCATGCACTCCAAGGCCTTCGTCGTGGATGACACGCTGGCGGCCGTGGGCACGACCAATCTCGACAACCGCTCCTTCCGGCTGAATTTCGAGGCGATGGCGCTGTTCTTCGATCCGCGCGCGGCGGGGGCCGTGGCCGGGATGCTGGAACTGGATTTCGCACGCGCCTTCGAGCTACGCCGCCAGCTGTCGAGCCAGCCCGCGACCATTCGCTATGGCGCGCCGCTGGCGCGGCTTTTCGCGCCGATCCTCTAACGGATCATCCGCCCCTCGAAGAGGCGCGACATGAGCGCCACGAGAAAGGCGGTCGAGAGGCCGATGGCGAGGATGCCGGTGATCGAGGCGAAGGCGCCGAAGATGCGCACCTCGGGGCCGAGCACCACGTCGCCGTAGCCCACGGTCGAATAGGTGACGAGCGAGAAATAGATCGCCTCGTTCCAGTCGGGCAGGATTTCGAACCCCACCCAGACCAGCGCCCAGATCCAGACCTGGATCGTGTGGGCGAAAACGATGAGTCCGAGCGACATCGCGATCAGGCCGGTGTTCCGCCAGAGGGCGGAATCGCGCCGCCACCTTATGCCAAGCATGCGCAGCCACTGCGTGCAAAGCGCGAGCAGCAGGATCTCGATCACGAAGCAGATGCCTAGAAACAGCGTACCCCAGAGTATCTGATGTCCCAGTCCCATACGTCCCCGCGCCGTCACCTGCCGGGGCAGAATGACCTTGTGACGCAGCAAGGGCAACCGGGCTTTTCGACCCACCGGCGGGGCTGGACAGCGGCGCGGGATGCGTCACATTGCAGGGCGATGACCGATGCCCCTGCCCTCCTCTCGCTCGACGATGTCGCCAAGACCTATCCCGGCGGGCGCCCCGTGTTGCAGGGCGTGACGATGCGGGTCGCGCCCGGCGAGACCGTGGCGCTGACCGGCGAGAGCGGCAGCGGCAAGAGCACGCTGCTGAACCTCGCGGGCGCTCTGGATGCCGCGGATGCGGGCGAGATCGTGGTCGATGGTGTCAGCCTGTCGGGTCTGGACGATGCGGGGCGCGCGCGGATGCGGCGCGAGCGGGTGGCGCTGGTGTTTCAGCAGTTCAACCTGATCCCCTCGATGGACGTGGCGCAGAACCTGGCCTTTCACGCGCGGCTTGCCGGGCGCGAGGATCGGGCCTGGACCGACGAGATCGCCGGGCGGCTGGGGCTGCGCGATCACATGGGAGCCTATCCCGAACAGCTGTCGGGCGGGCAGCAGCAGCGCGTCGCCATCGGCCGCGCGATGGCGGCGCGGCCCCGGCTGCTGCTCGCGGATGAGCCCACGGGGAACCTGGACGAGACGGCGAGCGAGGCGGTGCTCGATCTCATGCTGGGGCTGGTGCGGGACTCCGGGGCGGGGCTGTTGCTTGTCACCCACTCCATGGCCATCGCGCGGCGGCTGGACCGTCACCTGCACCTGTCGCGCGGGCGGCTGGCCCCGGTTCCGGCGCCGGAGTCGACATGAGGCGGGCAATCCTCGCCGCGCTCTGGTCGCATTGGCGGCGGCATCCGGTCCAGCTCTTGACGCTGCTGGTCGGGCTGGCGCTGGCCACCGGGCTGTGGTCGGCGGTGCAGGCGATCAATGCCGAGGCGCGGGCCAGCTATGCGCGGGCCGAGGCGCAGATGGGCGGCGCGGGCCTGGCCGAGCTGCACGCGCCCTCGGGGGTGATCCCGCTTGCGACCTATGTGGCGCTGCGGCGCGCGGGCTGGCAGGTTTCGCCGGTGCTGGAGGGGCCGCTGCGCCATGGCGGGCGGGTCTTTACCGTGATGGGGGTGGACCTGCTGACCCATCCGCCGCTGCCCGCGATCGCCGAGAGCGGGGCCGATATCGCCCCGGTCGAGGCGTTGGGCGCGCCGGGGCGTCTGTTCGCGCGGCCCGGGGATGCGGCGGCGCTGGCCGGGCGCGACGGGCTGCCGCCGGTGGTCGCGACAGAGGCGGTGCCGCCGGGGCTGATCCTGACCGATATCGGCGCGGCCGAGGCGGTGCTGGGCCGGCCGGGCGAGGTGTCGCGGTTGCTTGTGTTGCCCGAGCAGCCTTTGGGGCGCGCGCCTTTGAACGAGGTCGCGCCGGATCTGGTCGAGGTCGCGCCCGAGGGGCGGGCCGATACCGCGCGGCTGACCGACAGTTTCCACCTGAACCTGACGGCCTTCGGGTTTCTGTCCTTTGCCGTGGGCCTGTTCATCGTGCATGGGACGGTCGGGCTGGCGCTGGAACAGCGTCGGGGGATGATCCGCACGTTGCGGGCGCTGGGGGCGCCGCTGGGCACGATCACGCGGCTGGTGGCGGCGGAGTTGCTGGCGCTGGCGCTGATCGGCGGGCTGGCGGGGCTGGCGCTGGGCTTCCTGCTGGCAGGGCTTTTGCTGCCCGATGTCTCTGCCACATTGCGCGGGCTTTACGGCGCGCCGGTCGAGGGCGGGCTGAGCCTGCGGCCCGGCTGGGTCGCCTCGGGGCTGGCGATGGCGGTAGCCGGGACGCTGGCGGCCTCCGCCGCGAGCCTCGGGCGGCTGGCGCGGATGCCGCTGCTGGCCGGCGCGGGGAGCCGGGCCTGGAGCCTGAGGCCACGCGGCTGGCGGATGATGGCGGGGGCCGGGCTGGTGCTGATCGGCGGCGGGGTCGGCGCGATTGCGCTGTTCGACGGGCTGGTGGCGGGGTTCGTGTTCCTGGGCGGACTGTTGATGGGCGGTGCGCTGCTCTTGCCACCCGCGCTGGCGTTGGTGCTGCGGCTGGCCGCAGGCCGGGCACGCGGGCTGGTGGCGCAATGGGTCTGGGCCGACATGCGGGCGCAATTGCCCGGCATCTCGCTGGCGCTGATGGCGCTGCTCCTGGCGCTGGCGGCCAATATCGGGGTGGGTACGATGGTGTCGAGTTTCCGGCTGACCTTTGTCGGTTGGCTGGATCAGCGGCTGGTCTCCGAGGTCTATGTGACAGCGCGCGATGATGCGCAAGGCGTGGCGGTGGCGGCATGGCTGGAAACCCGCGCCGATGCGGTGCTGCCCATCCGGTCGGCCGAGATCCGGTATGCGGGCGCGCCCTTGTTCGTTTACGGGATCGTGGATCACCCGACCTATAGCGAGAACTGGCCCCTGCTCGACGCGCTGCCGGGCGTCTGGGACCGGGTGGTGGCGGGCGATGGCATCCTGATCAACGAGCAGCTTGCGCGGCGTGAGGGGATCACGCCGGGCGAAGAGATCGTGCTGGCTCCGGATTGGCGGATGGAGGTGGTGGGCGTCTATTCCGATTACGGCAACCCGACCGGACAGGCGATCACGGCGCTGGACGTGCTGCTGCGCCACGTGGACGGCGTGCCGAACCAGCGTTTCGGCGTACGGGTGCCGCCCGATCGGGCGACGGCGCTGGCGCAGGATTTGCGGGCGGCGTTCGACCTGCCGCCGCGGGCGGTGGTGCAGCAGGCGGGCGTCAAGGCGCAGTCGCTGGCGATTTTCGACAAGACCTTCGTTGTCACGGGCGCGCTGAACGTGCTGACGCTGGGGGTGGCGGGTTTCGCGATCCTGACCAGCCTGCTGACGCTGTGGACCCAGCGCCTGCCGCAGATCGCGCCGGTCTGGGCGCTGGGTCTGACGCGGGCGCGGCTGGCGCGGCTGGAACTGCTGCGCAGCGTGGCGCTGGCAGCGATGACGGCGGTGCTGGCGCTGCCGCTGGGGCTGGTACTGGCCTGGGCGCTTTTGGCGGTGATCAATGTCGAGGCGTTCGGCTGGCGGCTGCCGATGCATCTCTTCCCGCTGGACTGGCTGAGGCTCTTCGCGCTCGCGATCATCGCGGCGCTCATAGCCGCCGCCCTGCCCGCCCGGCGGTTGGGCCGTTTGCCGCCGGCGCAGATGTTGGGGGTGTTCGCGAATGAACGTTAGGGCATGGATACTGGCGCTGCTGCTGCCGGTGATGGCGCAGGCGCAGGGCTTTGCCGGGCTGGGTACCACGGCCGAGGGGTTCGCGGTGCCCGATCCGGCGTACCGGCTGACGTTCCCCGCCGATCACGGCGCGCATCCAACCTATCGCATCGAGTGGTGGTATGTGACCGCGACACTGGAGGGTGCGGATGGGCGCGATTATGGCGTGCAATGGACGCTGTTCCGTTCGGCCCTGGCGCCGGAGGAGCGCGAGGGCTGGCAAAGCCCGCAGCTCTGGATGGGCCATGCGGGGCTGACCACGCCCGAGCGGCATTTCAGCGCCGAGCGCATGGCGCGTGGCGGGATCGGCCAGGCGGGGGTCATCGCCGCGCCGTTCTCGGCCTGGATCGACGAATGGCGCATGGCGGGGCCGGATTTCGACCGTCTGGAGATGCGGGCGGCGGGGCCGGAGTTCGCCTATCGCCTCGAAATGGAGGCGCGGGGGCCGCTCGTACTGCATGGGGCGCAGGGCTATTCGGTCAAATCGGCCGATGGGCAGGCGAGCCATTATTACTCTCAGCCCTTCTATGACGTGACGGGCGTGCTGACCCTGCCCGGGGGCGATGTCGCGGTGACGGGCGAGGCCTGGCTGGACCGGGAATGGTCTTCGCAACCGCTTTCGGAGGATCAGAGCGGGTGGGACTGGTTCTCGCTTTCCTTCGACACGGGTGAGAAGATGATGGCCTTCAGGCTGCGCGGGGGGCGCGGCGATTTCACCTCGGGCACCTGGATCGCCGCGGATGGGAGCGCCGAGCCGATCCCGGACGGGCGGATCGTGGTGGAGCCGTTGCGCGAAGCCGAGGTCGCGGGGCGCGAGGTGCCGGTCGACTGGCGGCTGCGCCTGCCCGAACGGGGCGTGGATGTCGAGGTCGAGGCGCTGAACGACGAGGCCTGGATGGATACGAACTTCGCCTATTGGGAGGGGCCGGTGCGGGTACGCGGCAGCCACGCGGGCAAGGGATACCTGGAGATGACGGGATATGAGTGAGCTGGCGGCCGTCCTGGACGAGGCCTGGACCCTGCTGGAAGCGGGGGTGGAGCCGGGGCGTGGATTGGTCACGCTGTGCACCGTGGATGCGCAGGGCGCCCCGCAGGGGCGAACCGTTGTGCTGCGCGAGGTGTCGCGCGACCGGGGCGCGGTGGCGGTTTACACCGATGCGCGTTCGCACAAGCTGGCCGAGATCGGGGCCGAGCCGCGCGTGGCGTTGGTCTTGTGGGTGCCGGAGGCGAAGGTGCAGCTGCGTCTGACGGGGCGTGCGCAGGTGGAACCGGGGCTTGCAGAGCTGTGGCGGGACATTCCCGAGGATCGGCGCGAACCCTATAGCCACGAGCCGTCGCCCGGGACGCCGATTCCGGCCGCGGACGCCTGGGAGGAGCAGCCCGCGCGGGAGAAATTCGCGCGCCTCACGGTCACCCTCTCGGCCATCGAGCATGTGAGCCTTGCCGACACGGGCCATAGCCGGGCGGTTTTCCGTGCTGAACAGTGGCGCGGAACGTGGCTCTCACCCTGAGACCGACAAAAACGCGCGGGCTTACGCAAGGGCATCACCCGATCTTTGGTTGCAAATCGCGCAAAGGCCAAGAAAGATACCGCGCATGAAGGCCGGATCAACCGGCCGCCTGCCCGAATCCGGGCGGGAAACGACATAACGGGAGAGAAGCATGACCTTCAAACATCTTCTGCTGGCTGCCAGCACGACCGCCCTGCTGGCGGGCGGCGCATCGGCCGAAACACTGCGCTGGGCGCGCGCGGGCGATTCACTGACGCTCGACCCCCATGCCCAGAACGAGGGGCCGACCCATGCGCTTCAGCACCAGATCTCGGAGCCGCTGATCATCCGCGACCAGACCGGCGCGATGGTACCGACGCTGGCGACCGAGTGGAGCCCGTCCGAAGAGAACCCCAATGTGTGGGTCTTCAAGCTGCGCGAGGGCGTCACCTTTCACGACGGGGCCGAGTTCGACAGCGAGGACGTGGTCTTTTCGATCAACCGCGCGATGAGCGAAGAGTCGGACATGAAGGAGCTGCTCTCCTCGGTGAAGGAGGTGCGCGCCGCCGACAAGTACACGGTCGAGATCGAGACCAACGGCCCGAACCCGATCATGCCGAACAACCTGACCAACCTGTTCATGATGGACAAGGACTGGGCCGAAGCCAACAACGCGGTCGACGTGCAGGATGTCGAGGGCGGCGAGGACACATTTGCCGCGAAGAACGCCAACGGAACCGGCCCCTACAAGCTGGTCAGCCGTGAGCCGGACGTGAAGACGGTCCTGGAGATCAACGAGAATTACTGGGGCAAGGACGAGTTCCCCATGCAGGTGACCGAGATCGTCTATACCCCGATCCAGAACGCCGCGACCCGTGTCGCCGCGCTGCTGTCGGGTGAGGTCGATTTCATCCAGGACGTGCCGGTGCAGGATCTGGGCCGCGTGGGCGAGACCGCCGGGCTGGACGTGCGCACCGCGCCGCAGAACCGCGTGATCTTCTTCGGGATGAACCAGGCCGACGAGGACCTGACCACCGATAACGTGGACGGCAAGAACCCGTTGTCGGACGTGCGCGTGCGCAAGGCCATGTCGATGGCGATCAACCGCGATGCCATCAAGCAGGTGGTGATGCGCGGCCAGTCCGCACCCGCCGGCATGATCGCACCGCCCTTCGTCAACGGCTGGACCGAAGAGATGGACAGCGCGTCGAAGACCGATATCGAGGCGGCCAAGAAGCTGATGGAGGAAGCGGGCTATGCCGACGGCTTCTCGATCCAGCTGGATTGCCCGAACGACCGCTATGTCAACGACGAGGCGATCTGCCAGGCGGCGGTCGGCATGCTGGCGCAGATCGGCGTGACCGTGAACCTCGACGCCAAGCCCAAGGCGCAGCACTTCCCGCTCATCAACCAGGGCGAGACGGATTTCTACATGCTGGGCTGGGGTGTTCCGACCTATGATTCGGAATATATCTTCAACTTCCTGGTGCACACCAAGGGCAACGATCGCGGGTCGTGGAACGGCACCGGTTTCTCGAACCCGGAGCTTGACGCCAAGATCGAGGCGCTGGCATCCGAAACCGACCTGACCAAGCGCGACGCGATGATCGGAGAGATCTGGGAAGTGGTGCAGGACGAACAGCTCTACATCCCGATTCACCACCAGGTGCTGAACTGGGGCATGAAGGAGAATGTCGGCACCGAGGTCGATCCCGAGGACAGCCCGAAGTTCAAGTATTTCACGATGAACTGATCCCGGTCCGCCGGTGACGGAAAAGGGCGGCCCAAGTGGCCGCCCTTTGCATTTGGCGGTGCTCCCGCTCTGCGCAGCCGGTGGTCGGACCTGCGCCATGTCGAGCGGCACCGGGGAGGTCGCGGGTTTGCCGGGCCGGCCCCGGTCAACAGGGGTCAGACGCCGCCTGGAGCCGCGTGACGACGAATTCCGAGATTTCACGCAGCGAGGCGCGCGCCTCGGGCATGTCGTAGAACTCGAACACATGCCACATCCCCTCCCACAGGCGCAGATCGACCCTTGCGCCGGAGGCGCGCATCACCCGGGCCAGCCGGGCCGCCTGGCTGAGAAACAGATCGCGCGTGCCAGTCGTCAGGAGGACCGGCGGGAAGAATGGATCGAACGGGCCGAAGAGCGGCGAGATCTCGGGGTCGGTCAGGTCGCCGCCCGGCGCATAGACCTGCGCGACCTGACCGACACGCAGGGGCGAGAGGCTGGGATCGCAGGCGATCTGACCGGAATGTCCGATCTCGCCCAGATCGGTCGCGGGCGACATGAGCGCGACGCAGGCCGGCATGGGAAGGCGATGCCCGCGCAAACGGTGCAGCGCGGCAAGAACGAGGGAGGCGCCCGCGCTTTCGCCGATCATGGCCACGCGGTCGCGGCCTTGCAGCAGCGACGCGGCCACGGCGGCCATGTCGTCGAGCGCGGCTGGAAAGGGGTATTCCGGCGCAAGGCGATAGGCGGGCGCCACGACGCGTGACCGTGTGAGCGTGGCAAGACGGGCGCTGATCGGCAGATCCTCTTCGGGGGAGCCCACCGTGAAGCCGCCGCCGAAACCGTACAGGACCACCCTGCCCTGCTCGGCCCCGGGCGGATCGAGAATGAGGCAGGGCACATCGGCGATCGCGGCGCGTGCGCAGCGAACACCGGTCTCCGCAAGCACGGTGTCGATGGCCGGCTGGTAGCGTGCCCGCAGCTGAGCGCGGATCGCCTCGATCGGCATGGCGGAAAGATCGACGACATCCGTTCCTTCGAGCCTGGCCTGAATGGCGCGGGCTTCGGGGGACATCTCTGCGGGTCGTTGGGACATCGGCGATCCTCGGTCGAAACCTGTTGCGGCGTCGGGGGTCATCATGGGATGCTTCGCGAGGGATGTCGAATGCCCGACTTTCGGCGCGCGAAGGCCAACGGCCAGGCCGGAAGGCCGGATTGATGCCCGACCCTGCGTCAGGCAGGGGATGCGGCATGTTGACCATCGCGCCCCGCTTTGACAAAGACGCGCAACCAACTGGGGGAAGAACATGCTCGCGTATATCATCCGGCGGGTCTTCCAGTCCGTCATCGTGTTGCTGGTGGTGGGGCTGGTCGCCTTTTCGATGTTCCGCTTCGTCGGCGATCCGGTCGACAACATGCTGGGGCAGGAGCGCACGCAGGCCGATATCGAACGGCTGCGGACGCAACTGGGCCTCGATCAACCGTTTCCGGTGCAGTATTTCCGGTTCCTGAAAGGGGCCGCCGAGGGGAATTTCGGCGTCTCCTACCGGCAGGGGCGGCCCGTGGCGACCATCATCGCCGAGCGCGCGCCCGCCACGCTGGAGCTGGCCTTTGTCTCGGGCGTGCTGGCGATCACCATGGGCATTGCCCTGGGTGTTTTCACCGCCATTCGAAGGCGGGGCGCCGCGGCCAACATCATCATGACGCTGAGCCTTGTCGGGGTGTCGTTGCCGACCTTCCTAATCGGCATCCTGCTGATCTATGTCTTCGCGGTGGAGCTGGGCGTGCTGCCCTCGTTCGGCCGGGGCGAGACCGTGCGCGTCGGCGAATTCTGGACCACCGGGTTCCTGACCACATCGGGGCTTCAGGCTCTGATCCTGCCGGCGATCACGCTGGGCCTCTACCAGATGACGCTGATCATGCGGTTGGTGCGGTCCGAGATGCTGGAGGTGCTGCGCGCCGATTACATCCGCTTTGCCCGCGCGCGCGGCCTGACCGAGAGGGCCGTGAATTTCCGCCACGCGCTGCGCAACACGCTGGTGCCGGTGATCACGGTGACGGGCCTGCAACTGGGCGCGATCATCGCCTTCGCCATCATCACCGAGACGGTGTTCCAGTGGCCGGGTGTCGGCCTGCTTTTCATCAACGCGATCCAGTTCGTGGATATCCCGGTGATGGCGGCCTACCTGATGCTGATTTCCGTTCTCTTCGTGACGATCAACCTGATCGTCGACCTTCTCTATTACGCCATCGACCCGCGCCTGCGCATCGACGGGAGGACCGCCTGATGACCACTCGATTTGCCGAAGTCTGGGACAGCGATTTCGTCTGGAACTTTCGCCATTCGCCCGTCGCCATCCTGGCGTTGCTGGTGGTGTCGGTTCTGGTCCTGGCCGCGATCTTCGCGCCCTGGATCGCGCCGCATGACCCGTTCAACCCCGCGACGCTGAACCTGATGAACGGATTCACTCCGCCGGGCGAGCCCAACGCCTTTACCGGCGAGACCTTTCTGCTGGGCACCGACGACCAGGGGCGCGACGTGTTCTCGACCATCCTCTACGGGTTGCGGATCTCGCTGTTCGTGGGGGCCGCGGCGGTGTTCCTGGCCATGGTGATCGGCGTGATCCTGGGCCTGGTCGCGGCCTATGTCGGCGGCTGGGCCGAGACCATCATCATGCGCATCGCCGATGTGCAGCTGACCTTTCCGGCGATCCTGGTGGCGATGCTGATCTTTGGCGTGGCCAAGGGATTCACCCCGCCGGAATACCGCAACGAGGTGGCGATCTGGGTGCTGATCGTGGCCATCGCGCTGTCGGACTGGGTGCAGTTCGCGCGCGTGGTGCGCGGCGCCGCACTGGTCGAGAAGAACCGCGAATACGTACAGGCCGCGCGGATGATCGGACGCACGGGCCCGGCGATCATGATGCGGCATATCCTGCCCAACATCCTGTCGCCGGTTCTGGTCATCGCGACGATCAGCCTGGCGCTGGCGATCATCGCCGAGGCGACGCTGTCCTTCCTGGGCGTGGGTGCGCCGCCGACGCAGCCGTCGCTGGGAACGCTGATCCGGATCGGGCAAGGGTTCCTGTTCTCGGGCGAGTGGTGGATCCTTTTCTTTCCCGCCGTGACGCTGCTGGCGCTGGCGCTGTCGGTGAACCTGCTCGGCGACTGGCTGCGCGACGCGCTGAACCCCAAGCTGAACTGACCGGATGCGCTGGGTCCTGATCCTGTCGCTTGCGGGGCTGCTGGCCCTTGCCGCCTATGGCGCGCCCTTCGTGGGCGAGGCCTGGGGCGTACCGGAAAGCCGTGCGCGGCTGGTGGCGGCGGTGCTGGGCGTGATGGGAACGGCGCTGACCGCGCTGGGGGCCTTTGCCCTGTGGTCGATGCAGCATGCCGCCGACCGCCAGCGCGAACGCGACCGGCGGCGCGACCGGCGGCACAGGCTGCTGGTGGCGTTGCGGGCGGAGCTGGGGCTGAACCTTGCGGCGCAATATGCGCAGTTCGGCCCGGCGCAGATGGCGGCGCGCAAGCCGGTCTATCTGGCCGAGCTGGAAAAGGCGGGGCGCGGCGAGGTATCGATGCCGATGGCGGTCGTGAGCCAGACCAACGATGTGTTCGACGCGATCAAACCCGAGATCGCCGACCTGCCCGAGACGGTGATCGCGCCGGTCATCGCCTATTACCAGCAGGACGAATATGTCAGCCAGCTGCTGACGCGTTTTGCCGAGGGGCGATTCGAGACCGTCTCGAAGGAGCGGCGCAAGCGCGCGATCGAGGCGCTGTTCACCGTGGGAGCCTCGGCTCTGGCAGCAGCGCTGGAGGCGTTCGAGGCAGTGGATGCGGAACTGGACGCGCAGAAGACCGTGCGCAGCACGGCGGCGCGAAAGATGAAACAGGATGCGGACGGGATCCGAAAGGAGCTTGCGCGCCACCGGGAAACCGGTGCGCGCACCGACACCGCGTCAAACGATAACGATCGGGGGGCCTGAGAACATGGCAATCTCTCCTGTTGCTGAGACAGAATATAAGGGATCGGCGCAGCCGGAACAAGGGCAGCAGCCCACGCTCTCGGTGCGCGACCTGGTGGTCGAGATCCCCACCCGGCGCGGTGTGCTGCGCCCGGTGGACCGGGTGAGCTATGACCTGGCGCCGGGCGAGATCCTGGGCGTGGTGGGCGAATCGGGGGCCGGCAAGTCGATGACCGGGAACGCGGTGATCGGCCTGCTGGACCGGCCCGCCCATATCGCGGGGGGCGAGATCCTGCTGAACGGGAAGCGGATCGACAACCTGTCGCGGCGCGATATGCGCAAGATCCGCGGCAAGGAGATCGGCATGGTCTTTCAGGACCCGCTGACCTCGCTCAACCCGCTGATCCCGATCGGGGACCAGCTGGCCGAGACGATCGAGACGCATCTGAACGTCTCCAGGACCGAGGCGCGCAAGCGCGCGCTGGCCTCGCTGGAGGAGGTGGGTATTCCAGCCGCGGCCGAGCGGCTGGACAGCTATCCTCACGAGTTCTCGGGCGGCATGCGGCAACGGGTGGTGATCGCGCTGGCGCTGTGTGCCGAGCCGTCGCTGGTGATCGCGGACGAGCCGACCACGGCGCTCGACGTCTCGGTGCAGGCGCAGATCATCGCGCTGCTCAAGCGGCTCTGCCGCGAGCATGGCACCTCGGTCATCCTGGTGACGCATGACATGGGCGTGATCGCCGAGGCCGCCGACCGCGTGGCGGTGATGTATGCCGGCAAGCTGGTCGAGATCGGGCCGGTGCGCGACGTGCTGACCCATCCGAACCACCCCTATACCGACGGGCTTGTGGGCTCGATGCCTGCCCACAGCCACGGGCAGGCGCGGCTGCGCCAGATCCCGGGCGCGATGCCGCGGCTCAATGCCCTGCCCGAGGGGTGCGCGTTCCACCCCCGCTGCCCCAAGGCGCAGGAGAAATGCCGCCATGCGCCCGAGCCTGAACTGATGAACGGGGCGGCCTGCTGGTTCCCCGTGGGAGAAGACGCATGAGCGCGATGGTGACGATCCGCAACCTGACACGCACGTTCGACGTGTCGAAACCCTGGCTGAACCGGGTGCTGGAACGGCTGCCCCGGCAGAAGCTGACCGCCGTTTCCGACGTCACGCTGGAGATCGAGGAGAAGTCGGTCTATGCGCTGGTGGGCGAATCCGGGTCGGGCAAGTCGACCATCGGCAAGATCCTCGTGGGGTTGTTGCCGCCCTCTTCGGGCGAGGTACGGGTGGAGGGCGTGGACCTGGCGACCGAGACCGACCCCAAGGTGCGCGAGGAGTTGCGCTCGAACATCCAGATGATTTTCCAGGATCCCTATGCCTCGCTCAACCCGCGCTGGCGGGTCAAGGACGTGATCGTCGAGCCTGTGAAGGTGCGCGGCGGCAAGACCGAGGGCCTGGCCGAGAAGCTGCTGGAGCAGGTGGGCCTTTCGGCCGAGGATGCCGGCAAGTTCCCGCACCAGTTCTCGGGCGGGCAGCGGCAGCGGATCTGCGTGGCGCGCGCACTGGCCTCGAACCCGCGGCTGATCGTCTGCGACGAGCCGACCTCGGCGCTGGACGTCTCGGTGCAGGCGCAGGTGCTGAACCTGATGTCGGACCTCAAGGACGAGCTGGGGCTGACCTATCTCTTCATCAGCCACGACCTGACGGTGGTGCGCCACATGGCGGACCGGATCGGCGTGCTCTACCTCGGCCAGCTGGTCGAGGAGGCCGATCCGGAAACGCTGTTCGAGACGCCGCGCCATCCCTATACCCAGATGCTGCTGGCGGCGGCCCCCAAACTCGATTCATTTGGTGAAACCGAGGCGGTGCCGCAGGGCGAGATCCCCGACCCGATCAACCCGCCCCCGGGCTGTGTGTTCAACCCGCGCTGCCCCTACGCCACCGAGCGCTGCCGGATCGAGCGGCCAGAGCTGCGCCGGATGGGCGAGACGCGGGTGGCGTGCCACCATGCCGAGGAGATCGCCCGGAAACTGTCGCTGGAGACGGCCTGACTCGGGCGTGTTCGCAAATGAAGGGTTCGCCCAGTTCGAAGAACCGGTCGAAGGCTGGCGTGCCTTCCAGCACCATGTGGTTGTTGCCGGGCAGTTCGGCAAAGCGGGCGTTCGGCAGGGTTCGCGCGATCCGGCGCCCCTCCTCCAGCGGTGCGATGCGGTCGCCCGCGGCGTGAAGCACTAGAACCGGCGTCGCAACTGGGCCGGCAATATCGGTCACGTCTATCCCGCTGCAGGCGCAGGGCATTCTCGGCCGACAGGCTGACGCGCTGCATCTCGTCGAACCTGTCCTGCACCGACCGGTCGGCATCCGGCCGGAAACCGGCGGTGAAGAAATTGCGGCAGAGCGGCGAGGACGAGCCCACCCTTCGCGGATCATCACCTTGGCCGTTTCGTAGATCTTGTGACTCTCGGGATCGGGTTGGTGCGCCCCTCCACGCAGGAAGCCGCCCAGCAGAACGATGCAACTGACCCGCTCGGGATGCCGCGCGGCTACTTACTGAAACCTGATCTGATCTCGATGATCGCGTCATTTAAAGAATAAACGTTCAAGGTGGCACGGCATCTGTCTATCCATCGCAACGGAATTGCTCTGGGAAGACAGAACGACAACCAGTGGTTCGCGCGTGCTGCGGGAACAATCGACTCGCGGTTAGCCATCTCGCCCTCCGCTTGAAGTTTCCAGCGACCGGCCTCGAAGTACCGAACGATCACCTCTTTGGGGCAGTTCTTGCCAATCAGCGGTTCGCTCAGCGTTCCGCCGCGCTTGCTGGCCCCCAGTCGCATCAGTTCCTCCCCGTGCAATCCGGCGAAAGGGGGGTCTGAAAGGGCGCGCGCGCAGTCGAACGCCTCGGCATCAGGGTTTGACGCCGTCGACGTACCGGTCGTCGACTGCGCAAAGGCCGTGCTCCACGCGAGCGTCATCCACAGACATCCGGCTACGAGCAACCCAAGTGCACGACCGCGTGCTTCCCGAGTTTGGAATTTGGAGAAGCCGAGATTGCGCGGAGTGAAGCTAAGCAAGATAGAGATACTTCTCATCCCAACAACGATGCGACGCGAAGGTACCTTCGTAACTGCATCTCAGAACGGACGTCACCTTGGCCAAAGATCAACCTTGACGTGTGCAACGTCAATTAGAATTGTCAATACCGCAGGCAATAGGCCGCACCCTGGCTGAGCCCGAGAAGCGCGAAGCGGTCGAGCCCACTGGCGGCGGCCACCTCCTCCATGTCCTCGATCATCGCCTCTTCGCTGACGCGCTGGACCTCGTCGAACTTTTCCTGCACCGCGCGGGGGGCGTCAGGCAGGAAACCGGCGGTGAAGAAATTGCGGTGGAGCGGCGAGGACGAGCCCACCCTTCGCGGATCATCACCTTGGCCGTTTCGTAGATCTTGTGACTCTCGGGATCGGATTAATTGTACGCCAACTGTTGTAGTTGAGTTCTTCGCCTTCCGGAATATAGACAAGGTACTCGTGCCGCGCTGCCAAATCACCGTTGACCAGAATACCGCGTGATTCGACATAGATCGGCATTTTTCCCCCAAGCTTCTTGAGCTGCTAGTTACTTGTTTGCACCGCCATGAATGTGCGTGACGCGACCCTCGAACATGTGGATCCCGATCGACTTGCTGCATTTCCGCCCAAACAGCGGAAACAGTCCGCTGCGCCTGCAGTACGGATATCCCAAAACGTAGTCAGAGTAGAATTCCGCTCCGGGTGGACCGAATGGCCCTTTGGAAGCTCCAGGTGGGGTTGGAGATTTACCGCCAATGTTCCAACCACCAGCCCAGAAATATGCATCCAACTCGTCCGGTTCACAGGCAATGCCGATCAGCAATCCACTATCGACAAACACCCGCCAGTCGCGACCGTCATTGCGGGTTAGAGCATCTTTGAGAACGGGACCGTTCAGCACCTGTTTGCAGGTCTGTTGTTCTTCCGCAGCGGCAGCGCCGATGCAGCCAAGCACTCCGAATAGTACAAAATGCAATGATAATCGGCGGAGCATCCATATGCTCATGTTGCCAGAGGCAGAAGCCTGCTTTCTCTTCATAGCTTAAGCGCCCCAAGGGTTGTATCCAGAGCCGACCGCCGGTGCGGCCAGGCTCAGGGCCGGACGACGTAGACCGAACAGTTGGAATGGCGCACCACCCGCGCGGCATTGGGTCCGAGCAGGTAATCGCGCAGGTCCGGGCGGTGGGAGCCGATCACGATCAGGTCGGTCCCGGCCTCCTGGGCGGTGTGCAGGATCTCCTGGTAGGCGGTGCCGGTGGCGACGATATGGCGGACGGTTGCGTTCCGGTCGGGCCCGAGCGCGGTTTCGCACATCGCCTCGAGACGGGCGCGCGCTTCGGCCACCGCCTTGTCATGGAATCCCGCCTCGAAGAATCCCGAGACCCAGCTTTCACCGAAATCGGGCAACACCGTCACCACGTCGAGCTGCGCGCCGTCGAGATCGGCGAGCCGGGCCGCCTGTTTCAGCACCGGCACGTCATGATCGCCATTGGACAGATCGACGGCGCAGAGAACGGATTCGGTCATGCGGTTTCTCCTTGACGGGCGGATCGTCCCAGGCGGGCGCGTTGCAGCAGCGCAATGAGGCCCAAGAACACCAGTGCGGGGATGAAGATCAGTTCCTTGGGCGGCTGCGGCGCGTCGGCCCGGACGAGCGTGATGCGGACGGGCTCGTCCGCGTAGAAGTCGAACCCGTCGAGATCGGATTGCAGCGGCGTACCGAACATCGGCTCGTCGAGCTTTACCAGCCCGTCTTCCTCGAGGATCATGAAGCCGATCGCGTCGGCGCGGGCCTCGCCGCTCTCCTCGGGGCCGACGGTGACCACCAGCGCCTTTTCGACCATCTCGCCCGTATCGAAGTCGGGCCCGGCGACGCGCAGGCGCAATGTGTCTCCCTCGGGCAGAGCGCCCAGCGTCTCGGTGAACTGTGCCGGCTCGACCTCCATGTAGGGCGGCGCGATGCGGTCCATGAAGAAGTCGGGCCGGAACAGCGCGAAGGCCACGGCGATGAGCGCCACGCTTTCATAGATGCGGTTGCGGGTCAGGAACCAGCCCATCGTGCCCGAGGTGAAGACCAGGATCGCGATGGTCGCGGTGACCGCCACGATGATCCCCTGCACCCAGCCGACGTCGATCAGCAGCAGGTCGGTGTTGAAGATGAAAACGAACGGCAGCGCGACCGTACGCAGGCTGTAGAAGAAGGCGGTGAAGCCGGTGCGGATCGCGTCCCCGCCCGACACCGCGGCGGCGGCGAAGCTGGCAAGTCCCACGGGCGGCGTCACGTCGGCCATGATGCCGAAATAGAAGACGAAGAGATGCACCGCGATGAGCGGCACCACCAGGCCCGATTGCGCGCCGAGTTCCACCACGACCCCCGCCATCAGCGAGGAGACGACGATGTAATTGGCGGTCGTGGGCAGGCCCATGCCGAGGATGAGGCTGAGCAGCCCCACCATGACGAGCATAAGGATCAGGTTGCCGCCCGAGAGGAACTCCACCAGGTCCGCCATGACCTGCCCGACGCCGGTCAGGGTCACGGTGCCGACGATGACGCCGGCGGTGGCGGTGGCAAGCGCGATACCGATCATGTTGCGGGCACCGGCGATCAGCCCCTCCCACAGGTCGCGGATGCCGGCCATGAAGGCGTTGGCCGTGTCGCTTTCCCCGCGGAAGATCGATTTCAGCGGCCGTTGCGTGACGAGGATCACGAAGAGAAGTGCGGTCGCCCAGAAGGCGGAGAGACCAGGGGATTTCTGCTCGATCATCAGGAAGTAGACGAGGACCACGATGGGCAGCAAAAAATGGAGCCCTGCCTTGTAGATCTTGCCGATATCGGGAAGCTCGACATTCGGGTCGTTGGGATCGTCCGGTTCAAGGTCGGGCACCGAGGCCGCCATCCGCAGCAGTACGAGGTAGATCACCACGACGACCGCCGAGAGGATCAGCCCCGAAGCGGAGGGGGCAACGGACGTGACCGCCTGCACCGGAAACTGCGAGCCGTAGCAGAGCCCGGCGAAGACGGCGAAGAAGCCGAACATGCCCAGGATGGTGCGGGCCAGATGAACCTCGCGGTTGCCCAGCGTGGGCATGTTCCGCTTCACCGCCTCGAGATGCACGATATAGACCAGCGCGACGTAGGAGATCGCCGCCGGCAGGAAGGCGTGGGTGATCACCTCGACATAGGAGATGCCCACGTATTCCACCATGAGGAAGGCGGCGGCGCCCATCACCGGCGGCATGATCTGCCCGTTGACCGAGGAGGCGACCTCGACCGAGCCCGCCTGTTCGGAGGTGAAGCCCACGCGTTTCATCAGCGGGATGGTGAAGGTGCCGGTGGTGACCACGTTGGCGATGGAGGAGCCGGAGATCAGGCCGGTGGCGGCAGAGCCCACCACAGCGGCCTTGGCCGGGCCTCCGCGCAGGTGGCCGAGCGCGCCGAAGGCCATCTTGATGAAGTAGTTGCCGGCACCGGCCTTGTCGAGAAGCGCGCCGAAAAGGACGAAGAGGAAGACGAACTTGGTCGAGACGCCGAGCGCGATGCCGAAGACGCCCTCGGTGGTGATCCACATCTGTTCCATGGCGCGCTGAAGATCGGCACCCTTCCAGCGGATCACGTCGGGCACGAGTTCCGATGCACCGAAGAAGACATATAGGAGAAAGACGCTTGCGACGATCGCCATGGCCGGGCCGAGCGCGCGGCGCGCGGCCTCGAACAGCAGCACCAGACCGATCACCGCGAACCAGGTATCCATCGCGTCGGCCTTGCCGCCGGCGGTGGTGATCTTTTCGTAGAAGACATAGCCGTAGAGCGCGGTGAAGGTGGCCAGCAGCGCAAGCAGCCAGTCGATCACGGGCACCTTGTGGCGGGGGCTGGTGCGAAAGGCGGGATAGGCCGCGAAGGCGAGGAAGATGGCGAAGGCCAGGTGGATCTGCCGGGCGTTGTTCACGACGCTGCCGGGCAGGACCACGTTGGAAATGGGCGATGCCAGCAGGACCTGGAAGATCGACCAGATCGCCGCCACGATGGCGAGGAACAGCCCCACATTGCCGCCCGGGTCACGCGCGCCCGCATCGGATGCGGCCACGAGTTCCTGCAGTTCTTCTTCGCTGAGGGGGCGGTTGCCCTTGCTGTCCGTGGCCATCCGTTCATGTCTCCCAAGTCTGCCGCTCATTGCCCGGCGGCATTGTTCCCCGCGGGGAAAATGCAGGCGGCGCCGGGACGCCGCCTGCCGGATCGATCAGGCTAGGATCACTCGATCCAGCCCTTCTCACGGTAGTATTTCGCAGCGCCGTCATGCAGCGGGGCCGAAAGACCGTCCTTGACCATCTCCTCGGGCTTGAGGTTGGCGAAGGCCGGGTGCAGGCCCTTGAACTGGTCGAAATTCTCGAACACGGCCGAGACGAGCGCATAGACCGACTCTTCGGACACATCGGCCGAGCTTACGAGGGTCGCACCGACACCGAAGGTCTGGGTGGCGTCGTCATTGCCGCGATACATGCCGCCGGGAATGGTGGCCTTGCGGTAATAGGAGTTCTCCTCGATCAGCTTGTCGATCGCCTCGCCGTCCACGTTCACCAACACGGAATCGCAGGCGGTCGTCGCCTCCTGGATCGAGCCCGAGGGGTGGCCGACGGTATAAATCATCGCGTCGATCTGGTTGTCGCAGAGCGCGGCGGACTGTTCGGCGGCCTTGAGCTCGGTCGCGAGCTCGAAATCGTCCATCGTCCAGCCCTTGGCGTCCATCACCACTTCCATCGTGCCGCGCTGGCCCGAGCCGGGGTTGCCGATATTGACGCGCTTGCCCTTGAGATCGTCGAAATTCTCGATCCCTGCATCGGCACGGGCGACGACGGTAAAGGGCTCGGGGTGGACCGAGAAGACCGCCCGCAGCCCTTCGAAGGGTCCGTCGCCCTCGAAGTTTTCGGAGGTGCCCTGATAGGCGTGATGCTGCCAGTCGGATTGCGCGACGCCGAATTCCAGATCGCCCTCGCGGATGGTCTTGAGGTTGTAGACCGAGCCGCCGGTCGATTCGACCGAGCAGCGCACGCCGTGTTCCTTGCGGCCCTTGTTCACGAGGCGGCAGATCGCCCCGCCCGTCGGATAATAGACGCCGGTGACACCGCCGGTGCCGATGGTGATGAACTCCTCGGCCATGGCCGCGGGCGCGGTGAAGGCCGCGGTGGCCAGCGCAGCGAGGCTGAGCTTGCTGACATGTTTCATGAAGTGGACTCCCAGTGTTTTTCTGTCGGTCGAAAAGACGTGATTCCGCGACGAGCGGTGCGCAGCCGGGCCAGGGAACGGGTCTTTTCGGGTAACCGTTCCGGCCAAGCACTTGAAAAATCAGTCTCTCCTGCTGAAAGGGTTTCACCGGGACAGGTTCAAGTCAAGACCGGCTTGCGCTGCGCTGCACGCATCGGCGCATATCTGAAGCTCTGGCGAGGAAATTCCCCCTTGCCGCCTCTTGCCGCGTTCGGCTGGACAGCGCGGCGGCGGAGGGTCAGATTGGCGCCATGAACCTCCATCATTTCTTCTTCATGGCGCGATGGGCCCGCAATCCGCCTTCGGCCCGCCGGGTCAAGATCGTGCTGGTCGCGCTGGCGATCTGCCTGGTGATCCTGGGTATCGAATACATGGGATGGTGGCCCGATTGGGCACGAACCGAACCGCGCGCCCCGGCCCGTCTTCCGCGCACGGGTCTCTGAGGCCGGGCGCCCCTCAATTTTCCGTTATGTCGCGAGATTACTTTTGACGCGCCCAAGACCCCACTCCACGCTGGTCCGGCCAAGACAGGGAGTCCTAGCATGAAACTTTGGAAATTTGCGATTGCCGGTGCCGCCATGGGCCTGGGAAGCGTTGCGCTGGCGCAGGACGTCAGCAAGCAGGTCAAGGCCCGCCAGGGGCAGATGCAGATCGTCGCCATGAACCTCGGTGTGCTGGGTGGCATCGCGAAAGGCGAGATCGCCTATGATGCCGAGACCGCACAGCGCGCGGCCGACAGCCTGGTGGGTATCTCGATGATCGACCAGGGGCCGCTCTGGGTCGAGGGATCGGACACGATGAGCATCGAGGGCACCCGTGCCCTGCCCGCGATCTGGGACAACACGTCCGGTTTCATGGAGGATTGGCAAGCCTATGTCGCCGCAGCTGCCGCCATGTCCGAGGCCGCGGGCCAGGGACAGGAGGCCATCGGCGCCGCAATGCGGGACATGGGCGGAAGCTGCAAGAGCTGCCACGACGATTTCCGCGAAACCAACTGATCGGTGCGGCGCATTCTGAGCATAGTGGGTCTGGCCGTCCTCGTGGCGGCCGGTTTCCTTTTCTGGCTGTCGCGTCCGCAACCGCTGCCCGCCGACGCGATGGCGGGCCTCGAAGGCGACGCGGAGCACGGGCGGCAGGTCTACCTGGCGGCCGGGTGCCGCTCCTGCCATACCGCACCCGAATCGGAGGACAAGGACCTGCTGGCGGGCGGCCAACGCTTCCCGTCGGATTTCGGCACGTTTCTCGCGCCCAACATCTCGCCCCATCCCGAGGCCGGCATCGGGGACTGGTCGCTGGATCAGTTCGCCTCGGCCGTGATGCGCGGGGTGTCGCCGGAGAACAGGCATTACTACCCGGCCTTCCCGTATGCCGCTTATGCGCGGATGGATCGGCAGGACGTGGCCGACCTCTGGGCCTATTGGCAGACCCTGCCCCAAAGCGATCAGGCCAGTGCGCCGCATGAGGTGGGATTTCCGTTCTCCATCAGGCGGGGACTTGGTCTCTGGAAGGCGATGTTCGTCGATCCGGACTGGGTGATGGCGGGCGACCTGTCACCCGAGGAAGAGCGCGGGCGTTACCTGGCCGAAGCGCTGGCTCATTGCGGCGAATGCCACACACCGCGCGGGGCGCTTGGCAATCTCGATACCGCGCGATGGATGGCCGGGGCGCCCGACCCGAGCGGCAAGGGCCAGATTCCGGCGCTGACGCCCGACAAGCTGGACTGGTCGGCGGGAGATATCGCCTACTACCTCGAAAGCGGCTTCACCCCCGACTATGACAGTGCGGGCGGGCACATGGTCGCGGTGATCGACAATTTCGCGGAACTGTCGCCCGAGGACAGGACGGCCGTCGCGGCCTATGTCAAGGCGCTTTCGGAACCCGCGGGCGAGTGATCCGGGCCTCGCTGCGCGGCGCGGGACAGGGTAAGATTTCAACGCGCCGCTATCCGAAAACCCTGTAAGCGGAAGGGTCGCATTCGCGGTCGAGCCAGTCCTTCAAGCCCTCTACCAAAAAATCCGGCCCCGAGAGGTCGTATTCAAGTTCCGCGCCCACGATCCGGGTCGCATCCACGTGCAGATGGTGCAGGCCGATTGCCATCCGCACCTCGTCCTGCGCCTCTTCCCGCTCCGCGCTCATGCCGATCCTAAGGCGCATGCCGTCGCGCGGGGCGTCTCTTTCCCGCTCCAGCGAGCAGCCGGGAAAATGATCCTCGACCACGCAGCCGGCGACGTCACGGTCCGGGCCGGTCATCTTGAAATGGTGGGTAGACATCGTCGCGTTGAGATTGACCTCGCAGATCGCCCATGACTGCTCGGACGGGGACCTGGTGATGTCCGGGGCAAGGAAATCGAGCCCGAAGGTCGGCATCGGCCCGAACACCTCGCGGACCTTCAGCGCCTGCTCAAGGAAGCCCGGGTGAACCGTTTCGGTGATGTCGATGTTTTCCCAGCCTTCCAGAACGGCCTCGTCATTGCGGAGATGGACCCGCTGACCCAAGCCGGGCACCGAAGAATAGTCGACCGGGATCCGGTCCCGGTCCCAGTGCACGCCCGGCCTGTGGGGAATCAGGTGGCCGCGGTAGATGAGAGAGGCACGCCGCCGGTCGTTCTCTACGTCGATCAGTTCGGCAATCGTTCGTTGACCGTCGCCCAGAACCGACGCGTAGCGCCGGTGCAAGACCGCGCGCACCTGCGTTCCGATCAGCAGGATGCGGTGATCGTTGCCTTCGACATAGGTTTCGACGACGACCTGATAACGACGTTTTTGCGCGGCCCTTTCGAACGCGGTCCGGAACTGCTCCTCGGTGGCGATGGCCACGGACACGTTGCTGGCGAAGGTCCCGACCGAGGGTTTCACCACGACGGGAACCCGGTCCCGGGCGAAGTCCCAGGCCAGGTCGACCTCGGATGGCATGAACTGCCTGCCCTCGGGCACCGGCAGGCCGGCCCGGTGCATCAGCTTCTTCGTCACCGTCTTGCTGTTGGTCTGCTGCCGCGTCACGTGCGGCACGCGCGAGGACATGCCCAGGGTAAAATCGAAGTAACGGTCCGCGCTGCTGACGCGGTAGAGTCGCGCATTTTGCGTTTCGACCCGCAAGCCGCGGCGCAGGGCGGCCTCGATGATCATGTTCCTGTTCAGCCCGACCCCTTCGTCGGGGTTCAGGAACGCGGCCGAATTCTCGGCGACATATAGCGGCGCTGGCGCCAGAAGCGCCTTTTCCTCAAGCTTCTGCAAGGCGGTCAAGCCGCGCGGCGCGCAGGCGGGCGAAATCGTCACCTGCGTGGTAGGAGGAACGGGTGAGCGGCGTGGCCGAGACCATCAGGAAGCCCTTGCCATAGGCGGCCTTCTCGTAGCCCGCGAACTCTTCGGGCGTCACGAACCGGTCGACACGGTGGTGCTTTGGGGTCGGTTGCAGGTATTGGCCGATGGTCAGGAAATCGACATCGGCGGCGCGCATGTCGTCCATGACCTGCCGGACCTGCTGCGCCTCTTCACCCAGGCCGACCATGATGCCGGATTTGGTGAAGATCGAGGGATCGAGTTCTTTCACCCGCTGCAGCAGGCGCAGCGAATGGAAGTAGCGCGCGCCGGGCCGGACCGACGGGTAAAGGCCCGGCACGGTCTCGAGGTTGTGGTTGAACACATCCGGCTTGGCCTCGACCACGGTTTCCAGAACCGAGGGCGTGCATTTCAGGAAATCCGGCGTCAGGATCTCGATCGTGGTCTTGGGCGAGCGGTGCCGCACCGCGCGGATCGTCTGGGCGAAATGCTCGGCCCCGCCATCGTCGAGGTCGTCGCGGTCGACGCTGGTGATCACGACATGGTTTAGGCCCAGTTTTTCGACCGCATGGGCCACGCGGCCCGGCTCGAACGCGTCGAGCGCATCGGGCCGGCCGGTGGCGATGTTGCAGAAGGTGCATCCGCGGGTGCAGATCTCGCCCATGATCATCATGGTGGCGTGGCCCTGGCTCCAGCATTCGCCGACATTGGGGCAACCGGCCTCTTCGCAGACGGTGACGAGGTTGTTCTCTCGCATGATCCGGTGCGTGTCGGCATAGCCCTTGCCGCCCGGCGCCTTGACGCGGATCCAGCTGGGTTTCTTGGGTTGCGCCTGGTCCGGGCGATGCGCTTTCTCGGGGTGGCGCTGCTCGGGGATCTTGAGGTCTCGCACGTGGGGTGCTCCCGCCTTGTGGATCGATTTCCGATCAGATTAGCGCAAGGTCAGGCAAAGGACCAGTGACGCATGGTCGCCTGCCGCGAGCCGCAACCCGGCCATGCAGATGCGGCATAACCGGGACCTCGTCACCTGAAGTCAGCTACGCAGCCCATTGTTTTCGGAAGGAAAGCGGCCCATGTGCAGGTGCAGAAAACCCCGTTGTCGTCGATCTGGAATCATTTTAATCCGACGCGGCAAGACTAATGCAGGAGACATTCCCGATGAAAACAGGCGCGAAACTTCCCGAGGTCACGTTTCATACCCGGATCCGCGACGAGGCCGTAGGCGGGCCGAACCCCTTCCGCTGGCAGGACATGACCACCGCCGATTACTTTGCCGGCAAGCGCGTGATCCTGTTCTCGCTGCCCGGTGCCTTCACCCCCACCTGCTCGACCTACCAGCTGCCGGGCTTCGAAGGAAATTTCGCGAAGTTCCAGGAGCTTGGGATAGACGCGATCTATTGCATGTCGGTCAATGACAGCTTCGTCATGAATAAATGGGCCGAGTCGCAGAACCTTAAGAACGTCAAGGTAATCCCCGACGGGTCGGGCGAATTCACCCGCAAGATGGGCATGCTGGTCGGCAAGGAGAACCTGGGCTTCGGCATGCGGTCGTGGCGCTATGCGGCCATCGTCAACGACGGTATGGTCGAGGCATGGTTCGAGGAACCGGGCCTGATGGACAACTGCCCCGACGACCCCTATGGCGAGTCGTCGCCGGAAACACTGCTGGCCTGGCTGGAAAAGGCGCGCGCACCCGAAATGGCCTGAGCCTGATACGAAAGCCTGAAATGATTGGGTCCGCCTGACCGGCGGGCCCTTTTCCTCTATCCGATCAGCCGGTCGCTTTCTGCCTGTTCGTCATAGTGACGCTTGAGCCGTTGGAGCGCGATGCGCAGCACGATCTTGCCCGAGCGGGCGGACCAGCCCATCCTTTTTTCGGCCAGTTCCAAGCCTTCGAGATAGCAGCAACACCGCAGCGCCACGTCGCTGAGCCCCGGCCCGAGTTCCGCCAGCGCGCGGGTCACCCGGTCACGCGCGTCCGGGCGGCCGCTGACCACGGGTCCCGAAACGTGAAACGTGCTGCGACCGCCGCCGGTCAGGAAACGATCCCAGTTCTGCGCGACATGCGGCCCCATCTGGGCCAGTTCGAAATCCTCGCGCAAACGCTCCCCGGCACGGACGAGTCCGTCGTCGAGAAAGGGCTGCCCATCGCGGTCCTTGCGGCGGGCCAGCGCGACGAGCGGGCTTTCGGCCAGGTTGTACCGGAAACGCCGGCGGCGGGTGTCATCCTCATCCTGGGCGGTATCGCACCCGCGTGCATGGCCGAAGGTCGATTGCGCCTCGGCAAAGCCGTTTTCCTTTTGCGTGCGCGCGCGGTTCTCGGCCTCGGCCATCAGGCGGCCAAGTGCGGTGCGTCCGGCCGAGGTGATGTGATAGCGGCTGATCCGGGCAGGCTTGTCGCAACCGATCCAGTCCTTGAGTGCAAGCGCCTGCGCGATGGAGCGTTCCACGACCGCGGTTCGGGTGCTTCCGCCGGCGCGGTCATCGCGCACGACAACGGCTTTTTCCATGTCCTCGGCCACAGCCAGGACCGCACCGCTTTCGCACATACGGCGCAGCACGCGCAGCGCCTCGCGGTCGAAGGTGGCGGTGTCCGGCGTTGCCTCGGCTTCCACGGCACGCTGTTTCGGCAGCGTGATGGGCGGAAAATGCGTCTGCGCCAAGGACTGCAAGGCCGCATCCACGAGAGGGTCGTCGCGTCGCATCTCGATCCGGCGGATCTGGCGCAGGATGGTCGAGGCATGGCACCCCGCCCCGCGGGCCAGATCGCGGATCGACCGCCCTTCCTCGGTATGGGCGAGATAGCGCAATGCGCCTTCGGGCACCCAGCCAGGTGCGGAATTTGCGGAGGTTTCAGTCATGTCGGCACATCCTCAACGGCAAAAACACTGACCCGGTTATCCCAAGAATGATCCACAACCTAGAAGTGTACTAGTTACCGTATTGTTAAGATTCCGGGGCCGAACCGATAATTGTTTCCAATACATAAACACTGCTGAAATCGCCGAACGGTAGAATGGCACGCGCCGCAACACCCGTATCGATTGTGGCAGAAAGATGGCACTTCGATCTTCAGTGTTTGGAAAGGGACAGGCCATGCACGATCTCACGACCATGCTTTCGACGCTCAAGCGCCCGCGGCTGCTTGTGCGCGCGGCCCGGATGGGGGCGCAGGAGTATAATCGGGACCGCCACCTGCAGCGCATCCTGGGCTATGGCGCCCTGCCGCGCCCGGCGGCGGCGCTGATGCGGCTGATGGAGCTGGAACGCGGGCTGGACGAACAGCGGAAGGCCGATGACGCGGGCTATTCCCTGCCGCGTCATCTGGACCTGCTCATCGCCATGATGGGCGAGGCGCAGCTGTTGCAGGCCAGCCGCGCCCCGCTGCAGTGATCACATGAACGAGTCCGGGACCGACGCCTTCTTCTCGGCGACATAGGCCGCGAGCGCAGCGGCGGTCTCGGGGTCGAGCGCGGGCTGCTGATAGGTGTTCAGCAGATTCTCGACTCTCTGGGCAGCCAGCGTGCGGGTATCGCGGGCCCCTTCCTCATCCCAGGTCTCGAAAGGTTTGTAGTCAAAGACCTGGGTTTTCCAGAAGGCGGACTTGAAATTGGCCTGTGTGTGGGCGCAGCCCAGGTAATGGCCGCCCGGCCCCACCTCACGGATGGCATCCATCGCCTGTGCCTCTTCGTCATAGGCGACACCGCGCGCCAGACCGTGCAGCACGCCCAGCTGGTCGGCATCCATCACGAACTTCTCGAAATCGGCCACCAGACCGCCCTCGAGCCAGCCGCAGGCGTGCAGCATGAAGTTGACGCCGGACAGAAGCCCCATGTTGAGCGAGTTGGACGTCTCGTAGGCTGCCTGCGCATCCGGGAGCTTGGATCCGCAGAAGGATCCGGCGGACCGGTAAGGCAGGTTGAGGCGTCGTGCGAGCTGTCCCGCGCCATAAGTGATCAGCGCCGCCTCGGGCGTGCCGAAGGTGGGCGCGCCGGAGTTCATGTCGATCGAGGTCACGAAGGCGCCGAAGATGACCGGCGCGCCGGGGCGGATGATCTGGGAATAGGCGATCCCGGCCAGAACCTCGGCCAGAACCTGCGTCAGAGTGCCCGCCACCGAAACGGGCGCCATGGCACCGCCGACGATGAAGGGCGAGATGATGCAGGCCTGGTTGGCCTCGGCATAGACCTCGAGAGCGCCCATCATCACCTCGTCGAAGGTCATGGGCGAGTTGATGTTGATGAGCGAGGTCATCACCGTGTTCTCGCGCACGAAATCCTTGCCGAAGAGGATCTCGCACATCTCGACCGAATCGCGCGCGCGCTCGGGGTCGGTGACCGAGCCCATGAAGGGCTTGTCCGACAGGGTCATGTGTGCATGCAGCATGTCGAGATGGCGCTTGTTCACCGGGATGTCGGTGGGTTCGCAAACCGTGCCGCCCGAATGGTGCAGCCATTTCGACATGTAGCCGAGCTTCACGAACTTGCGGAAATCCTCCATCGTGGCATAGCGTCGGCCGCCGTTCATGTCGCGCACGAAGGGGGGGCCGTAAACCGGGGCGAGCACGAGGTTCCGGCCGCCGATCACCACCGATTTCTCGGGGTTGCGGGCGTGCTGGGTGAACTGGCTGGGCGCGGTCTTGATCAACTCGCGGGCAAGGCCGCGCGGAATCCGCACGCGTTCGCCCGTCACCTCGGCCCCGGCCTGGCGCCAGCGCTCGAGTGCAGCGGGGTTGTTGACGAAATTGACGCCGATCTCTGCCAGCACCGTCTCGGCGTTGGTCTCGATGATCTCGAGCGCCTCTTCGTTCAGCACCTCGAAATTGGGGATGTTGCGCTCGATGTATTTCGCGGTCTCGATTGTGACCGCGGTGCGCTCGGCGCGGCGGGCCGCACCACCACCGCCGCGGCTGCGTCGACGGGCAGTTGCTGCTTCAGCCATGTTCGTTCCTCATCAAGGGATCGTGGATTGAAGTTTCTTTTATCCGCCCTCTCCCCGCAGCCCTTGGGGTTTTGCGGCGGTTAAGAGGCAAAAGCGACATGTCGGGCGGCACGCGTCGCCAAGAGACTTGCCTTTGGCCCTGCCCCGCCCTAGGAGCCACGCATGAGCCAGACATCGCATGACCGCCTTCTCATCATCGACTTCGGCAGCCAGGTGACGCAGCTGATCGCGCGCCGCCTGCGGGAACTGAACGTCTATTGCGAAATCCATCCCTATCAGAACGTGACCGAGGAGAGCCTGCGCGAGATTGCACCGCGTGCCGTTATCCTGTCGGGCGGCCCCGACAGCGTCACGCGCGAGGGCAGCCCGCGTGCGCCGCAGGTCCTGTTCGAGATGGGGCTGCCCGTTTTCGGCATCTGCTATGGCCAGCAGGTGATGATGGAACAGCTGGGCGGCCGCGTCGAAGGCGGGCACCATGCCGAGTATGGCCGCGCGCAGGTCACGCCGGCCGAGGGGCACAAGCTGGACGGCATCTTTGCCGGTCTCTTTACCGAGACAGGACGCGAGCAGGTCTGGATGAGCCACGGCGACCGCGTCACCGCGCTGGCCCCGGGGTTCGAGGTCGTGGCCACCTCGCCCAACGCGCCCTATGCGATGATCGCGGACGAGGCACGCAAATTCTACGCGGTCCAATTCCACCCCGAAGTGCACCATACGCCCAACGGCAAGGTGATGCTGGAAAACTTCGTGCGGATGGCGGGCTTTACCGGCGACTGGACGATGGCCGCCTACAAGGACGAGGCGATCCGCAAGATCCGCGAGCAGGTGGGCGACCGCAAGGTGATCTGCGGGTTGTCGGGCGGTGTCGACTCCTCGGTCGCGGCGGTGCTGATCCACGAGGCGATCGGCGAGCAGCTGACCTGCGTCTTCGTCGATCACGGTCTGCTGCGCCTGAACGAGGCGGACGAGGTCGTGAAGATGTTCCGCGACAATTACAACATCCCGCTGATTCACGCCGACGAATCCGACCTGTTCCTGGGCGAGCTCGAAGGCGTCAGCGACCCCGAGGAAAAGCGCAAGACCATCGGCCGGCTTTTCATCGACGTGTTCCAGAAACACGCCGACAGTATCGAAGGGGCCGAATTCCTGGCGCAGGGAACGCTCTACCCGGATGTGATCGAATCGGTTTCCTTCTCGGGCGGCCCCTCGGTCACCATCAAGTCGCACCACAACGTGGGCGGCCTGCCCGAGAAGATGGGGCTGAAGCTGGTCGAGCCGCTGCGCGAACTGTTCAAGGATGAGGTCCGCGCCCTGGGTCGCGAGCTTGGTCTGCCCGACAGTTTCATTGGCCGTCACCCCTTTCCCGGCCCCGGTCTGGCGATCCGCTGCCCCGGCGAGATCACGCGCGAAAAGCTCGAGATCCTGCGCAAAGCGGATGCGGTCTATATCGACCAGATCCGCAAGCACGGGCTTTACGACGAGATCTGGCAGGCCTTCGTCGCCATCCTGCCGGTGCGGACCGTCGGCGTCATGGGCGACGGACGGACCTATGATTACGCCTGCGCGCTGCGCGCGGTGACATCCGTCGACGGAATGACGGCCGATTACTATCCGTTCAGCCACGATTTCCTGGGCGAGACGGCGACGCGGATCATCAACGAGGTCAAGGGCATCAACCGCGTCACCTATGACATCACCTCCAAACCCCCGGGAACGATCGAGTGGGAGTGAGCCTCTCCGGCACGCTTTCCGTTCCGCCGGAACGGCTGGAGGCAGTGCGTACCGCCCTGCCCGAGCATATCCGCCTGACGCGCGCCGAGCCGGGATGCCTGTCCTTCTCGGTAAGAGAGCGCCCGGACGCGCCGGGCCTGTTCGACGTGACCGAGCGGTTCGTGGATCGCGCCGCCTTCGACGCGCACCAGTCGAGGGTCAAGGCCTCACCTTGGGCGCAGGTGACCGGCGGTCTGACACGGGATTACACCGTCACAGAGGACTGAAGCCGCCGCGCCGCAGGCGCGGCCGGGCCCAACCCCGAGGAGGGCGCCCGAAGGGCGGCCCCGCAGGGGGCGGGAGCCCCCCTATTCGGGATATTTGCGCTGTGCCTTCGCCGTGGCGAGGGTCTTGCCGCCGCCAGTCTTTGTCTTGGCAACGGCGGTCCACTCGTAATCGTGCACGGCCCCGGGCGGACAGGGGCTCTTGTAGGTGAAGACGCCTGCGGGGACCGTCCCGTCACTGCTCATCTCGACCCAGCCGCCGCCATGATCGTATTGCGGTACGTCGAGATCCTTGAGACGGAACCGGACCGCACGCGTGCCCGCAGGCAGGCCAGAGACCCGGAACTGCGGATTGGGAACCACGTTCGGCTTGCCGGAAGTGCACAATTGCAACCCTGACCAGTCGAACGCGATACGGAACTCGGCAGCGGCCGGAAGCGTCTGGAGCGAAACTCCCACCGCGAATAGGATAAATGCCCTGAAGATCATCTCAACTCTCGAATCCGGAATTCTGAAACGACCCTATAGCGAAGTCGGCAGGTTTCAAATCGGGAGAAATGGGCTTGACCTCGTCACCGGTTCCGGCTCCTCGTAGCGGCCGAAAGGATATCCCATGCAACAGACACCCAGCGAGATCGGCAAGGCCGCGCTCTGGATGACCGGGGCGATTGCCTCCTTCTCCTCGATGGCCGTTGCAGGACGCGAACTGGGTGCCGTTCACGACACGTTCGAGATCATGATGTATCGCAGTTTCGTGGGTATTCTGGTCGTTTCGCTGATCCTGACCGTCAGAGGTCGCTGGAGCCAGATTTCCACGCGCGATTTCGGTCTGCACGCCTTGCGCAACACGGTGCATTTCACAGGCCAGAACCTGTGGTTCTTCGCCATCACGGCGATCCCGCTTGCGCAGGTCTTCGCGCTGGAATTCACCCAGCCGCTCTGGGTGATCGTGCTTTCGCCGCTTCTGCTGGGAGAGCGCCTGACGCCGGTACGCCTGCTTGCGGCGATGATCGGATTCGTGGGCATCCTCATCGTGGCGCGGCCGGGGGCCGCCTCGCTCAGCCTGGGCGTGGGCGCCGCGGCACTGGCGGCGGTTTTCTTCGCCTTGACGACGATTTCCACCAAAAGGCTCACGCAGATCGCACCGGTTGCCTGCATCATGTTCTGGCTCACGGTGATGCAGGCCGTTCTGGGCCTCGTCGCCGCCGGGTGGGACATGCAGATCCACCCGCCCACGGCGCAGACCGTGCCCTGGCTGGTGCTTGTGGGGTTGGCCGGGCTGCTGGCGCATTTCTGTATCGCCAACGCGCTGTCGGTCGCCCCGGCCACGGTAGTCGTGCCCTTCGATTTCGCCCGCCTGCCCACCATCGCGGTGATCGGCATGGTCCTTTACGGGGAACCGCTGGACGTCTGGGTTCTGGTGGGGGCCGCGGTGATCTTTGGCGGCAATTACCTCAACATCCTGACCGAAAGGCGCAGGAACCGGGTCGCGTGAGCCATCGCGCCCGGGCCAGATGGCGCCATGACACAGCAATCCCTCTCTCCACGCGCCTGGGCCGAGCTTCTGCTGCTGGGCCTGATCTGGGGCGGCTCCTTCCTCGCCATCCGTGTGGCGCTGGACGAGGTGCCGGTCCTGACCACGGTATTTCATCGCGTCTTCTGGGCGATGCTGGCGCTTTGGGTCGCCATCGCCGCCATGCGGCTGCCCGTGCCGCGTGATCCGCGCATCTGGGTGGCGTTCCTCGTGATGGGGCTTCTCAACAACGTGATCTCTTTCGGCCTCATGGCCTGGGGTCAGCTCCATATCGAAACCGGGCTGACCTCGATCCTCAACGCAGCGACAGCGGTATTCGGCGTGATCGTCGCCTCGCTGGTCTTCGCGGACGAACGGCTGACGCCGCGCCGTGCTCTTGGCGTGAGCCTGGGCTTTCTGGGCGTGGCCACTGCGATCGGGCTCGGAGATCTCGCAGAGTTCGACCCGCGTTCGCTGGCACAACTGGCGGTTCTTGGCGGGACCCTGTCATATGCCTGTGCGGCGGCCTGGGCGCGCGTATCCCTCGGGGGCCTGCCGCCGCAGGTTGCGGCAGCCGGGATGCTCACAGGTTCGACACTGATCCTTGCGCCGGTAACGATCTACGTGGACGGAATGCCCGCACTAGCGATGCCCCCGGCAACCTGGGTCGCGATCGCCTATTACGCGTTGGTCGCGACGGCGGGGGCCTACCTGCTTTACTACCGCGTTCTAGGGATGGCCGGATCGGGCAATCTGACGCTCGTGACACTGGTCATTCCTCCGGTGGCGATCATGCTGGGGGCGATGGTGCGCGGCGAAACCTTGCGCCCGGAGGCATTCGCCGGCTTCGCGCTGCTGGCGCTGGGGCTTCTGGTGCTCAACGGCACGCTCCGGCCGCGCCGAAGACCGCGCGCCCAAGATTGACCAGCCGTTCGCCCCGGTCTAGCAAGGGCGAAAAACCGGGACGGAACCACATGATCTATGCATCTGCGGAAGAGTGGCGCGCGGCCCCGCGCAAGCGGGTGCTTTTTTTCGGCATGTCGGGACTGGGCAAGACCCATGTCTCGAACATCCTGCGCGACCAGGGGGACTGGTTCCATTACTCGATCGATTACCGCATCGGGACACGCTACATGGGCGAATACATCACCGACAATGCCAAGGCGCAGGCGATGAAGGTGCCATTTCTGCGCGACCTGCTCCTGTCGGATTCGATCTATATCGGCTCGAACATCTCGTTCTCGAACCTCACCCCCGTCTCGACCTACCTTGGCAAGCCGGGCGATCCGGCGCGCGGCGGCCTGCCCATCGCCGAATACCGCCGCCGACAGGAGCAATTCCGACTGGCCGAGATCCACGCTCTGCTGGATACCGAGTATTTCATCGACCGGGCCGAGCGTCTTTACGGCTATCCGCATTTCATATGCGACACGGGCGGGTCCATCTGCGAATGGGTCGATCCCGGCAATCCCGAAGATCCCGTGTTGAAGGAACTGGCTAAACACACGCTCATGATCTGGATCGAGGGCAACGAAGCCCATACCGCGGAACTGATCCGCCGCTTCGACAAGGCGCCGAAGCCGATGTCCTATCAGCCGGAATTCCTGAGCCGCGTGTGGGAGGATTACCTGTCTGAAACGGGTGCCGCGCCCGAGGAGGTCGACCCGGACGCCTTCATCCGCTGGACCTATGCCCGCGCATTGGCGCACAGGCAGCCCCGCTATGCCGAGATGGCGCGCAACTGGGGCGTCACCGTCAAGGCCGAGGACATGGGCCGCGTGCGCGATGCGGGCGATTTCGACGACGTGATCGCCGCCGCCCTTGCCGCCCCGCGTCCCGCGCCCTAAACCCGACTTTCCCGCAACAATGCGAGCCGCCTCCGATGCCGATCAAGATTCCCTCCGACCTGCCTGCCTATGACGTGCTGACCCGCGAAGGCGTGATGGTCATGTCCGAGGACCAGGCCGCGCGGCAGGATATTCGGCCGCTGCATATCGGGCTGCTCAACCTGATGCCCAAGAAGATCCAGACAGAGAACCAGTTCGCCCGGCTGATCGGGGCGACCCCCTTGCAGATCGAGCTGAGCCTGATCCGCATGACCGAGCATCAGACCCGCAACACGGCAGCCGAGCACATGGAGGAGTTCTATCACCCCTTCCAGGAGATCAAGCACCGCAAGTTCGACGGGTTGATCATCACCGGTGCGCCGATCGAACATCTGGAGTTCGACAAGGTCACCTATTGGGACGAACTGCGCGAGGTCTTCGCCTGGACGCAGAGCAACGTGCATTCGACATTCGGCGTGTGCTGGGGCGGGATGGCGATGATCAACCATTTCCACGGCGTGAAGAAGCACATGCTGAACAACAAGGCGTTTGGCTGTTTCCGGCACCGCAATCTGGCGCCTGCTTCGCCCTACCTGCGCGGGTTCTCGGATGATTGCGTGGTGCCGGTCAGCCGCTGGACCGAGATGAAACAGGCCGAGATCGACGCCGTACCCGGGCTGCGCACGCTTCTGGGCAGCGACGAGGTCGGTCCCTGCCTGGTGGAGGATGCCGCGCATCGCGCGCTCTACATCTTCAACCATTTCGAATATGACAGCGACACGCTGAAACAGGAATACGATCGCGACGTGGCGGCTGGCACCGCGATCAACGTGCCGATCAACTACTACCCGGAGAACGATCCGACGAAAACGCCCCAGAACCGGTGGCGGAGCCACGCGCATCTTCTATATGGCAACTGGATAAACGAGATTTACCAGACCACTCCGTTCGACCTGGAGGCAATCGGCCATTAAGATCTTCCTCTCCCTGATTGTCGGCCTCGCCCTGCTGGCCGCGCTGACCGTGTTCCTCGCGCGTCGGCACGAGGACCGGGCGAATGCCGCCTACCCGCCCCGGGGCCAGCTGCTGGAGATCGACGGCGTGCAGGTTCACGCGGTGGTGATGGGCGAAGGGCCGGACGTGGTGCTGATCCACGGCTCCAGCGGCAATGCCCGCGACATGACATTCGACCTGGCCCCGCGACTGGCCGAGACTTACCGGGTGATCGCATTTGACCGTCCCGGTCTTGGGTTCACGGACCGGCTGCACGAGGCGGGCGCCACGATTTCCGAGCAGGCCACGCTGCTGTCCCGCGCGGCGGCGGACCTTGGGGCCAAGCGCCCGATCGTCGTCGGTCACAGCTATGGCGGCTCGGTCGCGCTGGCCTGGGCCGTGAACCACCCCGATCGCATCTCGGGACTTGTGCCCCTCGCAGCCGCGTCCAACCCGTGGAACACGCCGCTCGACATTCTTTATCGCGTCACGTCGAATCCCGTCGGCTCGACCATTCTGGTGCCCATGCTCACCGCCTTCGTGCCCGATGGCTATGTCGAGACCGCTGTCGGCCGTGCCTTCTGGCCGCAGGCGGTGCCCGAGGGCTATGCCGATCATTTCGGACCCGCGCTGACCCTGCGGCGCAAGTCACTGCGCGCAAATGCCAAGCAGAGGGCGAATCTGCTGGAAGAGATCGAGGCGCTGCACACCCGGTATGACGCGATCTCCGTTCCCACCGAGATCCTGCATGGCGATGCCGACGACACCGTCGCTCTGGTGCTGCATTCCGCCAACCTGGCCAATCAGGTTCCGGGGGCAAACCTTACAGTCCTGCCCGGCGTGGGACATATGCTGCATCATGCCGAGCCCGGGGAAGTGGTGGCCGCAATCGATCGGGCCGCCACACGTGCGGGTTTGCGTTAAGCGGATTCACATTACATAATAAGTCACGGATTTCTTTGGGAGGCGCCGCATGACCAAGGCGAAACAGGGGGCGATTGCCCAGTTCCTGCATGAAGAGGCACCGAAGGAAATCCGCAAGCGCGTGCTGGAGGCGGACAAGGATGAAATCCTGAATCCCGACTACCCCTATGACGAGCGCATGTCCGGCAAATCCTATGATCTACAGATGGAGGCATTGCAGATCGAGCTGGTCAAGATGCAGTCCTGGGTCAAGGAAACCGGGCAACGCGTGCTATGCATCTTCGAGGGGCGCGACGCCGCTGGAAAAGGCGGGACGATCAAGAGGTTCCGGGAGAATCTCAATCCCCGCGGAGCGCGTGTGGTCGCCTTGTCGAAGCCGTCCGATGCAGAGCAGACGCAATGGTATTTCCAGCGCTACATTCCGCATCTGCCATCGGGCGGCGAGATCGCGTTTTTCGACCGAAGCTGGTACAATCGCGGTGTGGTCGAGGCGGTATTCGGCTTCTGCACCGGTGAGGAGCGCGAACGCTTCTTCCGACAGGTCCTGCCGCTGGAGCATGGCCTGGCCGATGACGGCATCCGCATCTTCAAGTTCTGGCTGAACGTGGGGCGGTCCGAACAGCTTCGCCGCTTTCTGAAACGCGAGGAAGACCCGCTGAAGCATTGGAAACTAAGCCCCATCGATGTCGAGGGTTTGGGACGGTGGGAGCAGTACTCGGACGCCATTGTCGAAACCCTCACGCGAAGCCACTCGGATAGGTCACCCTGGACAGTCGTCCGGTCGGACGACAAGAAACGCGCCCGGCTTGCCGCGATCCGGACCGTCCTCCACGGTCTCGACTACGACGACAAGGACCCCGAAGCGCTGGGAGAGGTCGACGACAAGATCTGTGGAGGTCCCGAAATCTGGGATGCCTAAACGCGGCTATCATCACGGCAATCTCAGGCAGGCGCTGATGGACGCCGCCCTTACCCTGATCGAGGAGAAGGGGCCCACGGGCTTTACCCTTTCGGAAGCCGCAAAGAAGGCTGGTGTAACGCCGGCAGCGGTCTATCGTCATTATGACGGCCGCGAGGACCTGATCGCCGAGGCCGCCCGGCAGGGTTTCGAGATGTTCGCCGATCTCATGCAATACGCCTATGACACGGGGCAACCCTCGGCCCTTGCCGCGTTCGAGGCCACGGGGCGCGCCTATCTCGCCTTCGCCCGCAAGCATCCGGGCCATTACATCGCGATGTTCGAAAGCTCGATCTCGGTGAACCGTACGCCGGAACTGGCGGCCGCGGCCGCGCGGGCGAAAGCGGTACTCGAAATGGCCGCCGCAGACCTGTCGAAACATATTCCGCCAGAAAAGCGCCCGCCCGCCTCGATGTTCAGCGCACATATCTGGGCGATGAGCCACGGTGTCGTGGAGCTTTTCGCGCGCAACAATGGCGGTGCGTCGCCCTTTTCGCCCGAGGATCTGTTGGAATCCGGGATCGGGATATACCTGCGCGGGTTGGGACTTATCGCCCCGGATTGATGCGGATGCTTGTCGTGGGGGGAACGCCTCGCTATGACCGATGGGAATTGCGTCAAGGGACAACTTCCGTGAGCCACTCAATCTCCAATACCACCCTCGTCCGCCGCGACCGGCTGCGCCAGCTCAAGGAACGTGAAAAGGCTTGGTTCGACCTGACTTTCCTAAAGGCTCTTGAGGCCGAACACCGCAGCCGCTGCATCGACCTGCTGGACCAGTCGAGATCGCAGCTGCGCCAGGACCTCTTCGCGCTTTCGCGGACGGATTTCCGGCGCGGCGGCTTCTTCGTGGAATTCGGGGCAACGGACGGGGTCGAATTGAACAACACCCATCTTCTCGAACACGGGTTCGGCTGGACCGGCATCCTGGCCGAACCGGCGCGGGGATGGCATGGCGACCTCAAGAAGAACCGCAAATGCACCATCGAGACGCGCTGCGTCTGGAACGCGAGCGGCGAGAAACTGGCCTTTACCGAAGCCCCACGGGGTGAGAACTCGGGCATTTCGACCTTCGTCAAGTCCACCCGGCGCCTGCGCGGTCAGAATTACGAGGTCGAAACGATCTCTCTCAACGATTTGCTGGAAGGCCACGGTGCGCCGTCGCATATCGACTATATCTCGATCGACACCGAAGGCAGCGAGTTGGACATCCTCCAAGCGGTCGATTTCGATCGCTGGACATTCGGCGCCATGACGGTGGAACACAATTTCCAGCCGCAGCGGGAGCCCATCCATGACCTTTTGACCGACAAGGGATATGTACGGGTTATGGAGGATTGCTCGATGTTCGACGACTGGTACGTTCCGGCGGCTTGAGATCGGACAGCGCAACAAAAAAGGCCGCGCAAGTTGCGCGGCCTTTTCCTTTTGTCTCCGAAACGATCAGCGCTTCGAGAACTGGAAGCTGCGGCGGGCTTTCGCGCGGCCGTATTTCTTCCGCTCGACGACACGGCTGTCGCGGGTCAGGAAGCCCGCGGCCTTGAGCGCGCCGCGCAGCGAGGGATCGTAAAGTTGCAGCGCCTTCGAGATACCGTGCTTGACGGCGCCGGCCTGACCGGTCAGGCCGCCGCCCTTGACGGTCGCCTGAACGTCGAACTGGCCTTCGACACCGGCCACCTGGAAGGGCTGGCGCAGGATCAGCTGAAGCACGGGGCGGGCGAAGTACGTCGCCATTTCCTTGCCGTTGACCACGACCTTGCCCGAACCGGGCTTGATCCAGACACGGGCGACCGCGTCCTTCCGCTTGCCGGTGGCATAGGAGCGGCCCAGCTCGTCGCGAACGGGCTCGCGGGCGATTTCGGTTTCTTCGGCGGTGGAGCCCTGGACGGCACCGATATCGTCGGTCACGGCCTTGGCGAGCTCGTCGAGCGTCTTGATTTCGTCAGCCATCTAACTCAGCTCCGGGTGTTTTTCTTGTTCATGGACTTCACGTCCAGAATCTCGGGGTTCTGCGCCTCGTGCGGGTGCTGGCCCCCGGCATAGATGCGCAGGTTGGTCATCTGCTGGCGCGCCAGGCGGTTGCCGGGCAGCATGCGCTTGACGGCCTGGAAGACCACGCGCTCGGGATGTGCTCCCTCGAGGATCTGCTGCTTGGTGCGCGACTTGATGCCGCCGGGATGGCCTGTATGCCAGTTGAAGTTTTCCTGGCGCTTGTTGCCGGTCATCTGCACCTTGTCGGCGTTGATGACGATGACGTTGTCGCCCATGTCCATGTGCGGGGTGAAGGACGCCTTGTGCTTGCCGCGCAGGCGCATGGCAATGATCGAGGCGAGGCGGCCCAGAACGACGCCCTCGGCGTCGATCAGGATCCACTTCTTGTCGATATCTGCCGGAGTTGCAGAAAAGGTTTTCATGGCAGGATAATCCTGTTTGATGTGAAAGACCGACCTGCGAACAGGCCGGTCCGAATTCGATGGACGGGTTCTATGTAAGCCGCGCTGACTCGTCAAGCGTCGCCATTCCGAAAATATATTTTTAAATCATGTGGTTGCAAATTAGGTATCTTAATACCCCAAGTTCACACACTGATCTGCTCAGGTGGATTGTCCAGCAGCGATCGCAGGCTGAGCATCGCGGCCTCGAAAGTGGCGAGCGGGACATGCCCGTTCATCGCGATGCGAACCGCGTTGGGAGCGCGGCCGTCGCGCAGGGCGAACTCGTCGGCGGAACGGATCTGCACCCCGGCCTTCTCCGCCGCTCGTGTGAAGGCCGCCGCACGCCAACCCGCCGGCAACCGCAGCCAGACGAAGGGCACCTCGGCATCCCAGACCAGATCGAAGCCACCCAAGGCGTTCACTGTCACCCGGACGTATTCGGACATGCGCTGACGTACCTTGACGACGAGGTCCGGCGTGCGCGGGTCGGACAGCATCAGGCGCGTGAGTTCGGCCAGCGGCTGGGCCAGCCCGAAGAAACCGTATTCCGCCGCCCGGCGCAGATCGGCCCCCCGCCCTTCGGGGGCAATGGCGAACCCTACCCGCAGGGCCGGGGTGAGCGTCTTCGAAATGGAGGCGATATGCCAGCCACGCTCGGGCGCCAGCGAACGAAAGCTGGGCGCACGGGTCTCGCCGATGCGATAGCAATCGTCCTCGACGATCTGGATGTCGTTTCGGCGCGCGACGTCCACGATCTCCTTCCGGCGGGAAAGCGGCATGTGCGAGGCTGTCGGGTTCTGCACCTCGGGCGAGACGCAGACAGCCTGCACCCGGTGCTGACGGGCGGCAGCCTCCAGCGCATCGGGAAGGATACCATGTGCGTCCATCTCGACCGCGACCACCTCGGCACGCATAAGCTCGGCTGCGCGCCGGAACCCGGCATAGGAGAGTTCCTCGACCGCAATGGCCGGGCGAGGAGACTTGAGGATAGTCTGAAACGTGACGCAGAGGCCGTTCTGTCCACCATGGGTGAGGACCACATCCTCGGGCGTCAGGGGGCCCAGAGGCAGGGTCGAGAGCCAATCCGCCACCACCTGGCGCAGGGGATGATAGGAATCCCGCGTCGGGTAATTGAGAAAGAGCCAGGCATCGGCCCGCGCGATGCGTTCAAGGCATTCACGGATGAGCGCCACCTGCCCCACATCGGCCAGGCGCGGGCTGAACAGACTGACATGGTCCGGGTCCGAGCGTTCCAGCAGATGCAACTGGCGTGACCATACATCGTCGAGCAAGGGAGATTTTGGCGGCGCCACGAACGTTCCGCGCCCGACTTCGGCCTGCAAAAGCCCCTCGTCGGTCAGTACGCTGTAGGCGCGGGCGACGGTGCCCGGGGTAATCGCCAATCGATAGGCCAGATCACGCACAGGAGGCAGTTTCGCGCCCACGGCCAGCGTCCCGTCCTCAATCGCCCGACGAATCGTATCCGCGACCGCCTTGTACTTGGGTCCTCGCCCCGGCGGCAGAGTTTCCGGCCAAATTGTACTCATTACAATCTTTCCTTTGCGCACGACACAATTCCGAATGTATCAAGATCGTGTACCAATCAAACATGAAATGTGTCAATACAATCTGAAAGGCCAAGGACCATGACCCGCGCGATGCCCCTCCGCTCCCTGACGCTGCTGAACGCCAGCCCCCGGCTGCCGCTGATCGCTGCGCTGGCGGTACGCTTTGCCGCGACGGTCACCCTGTGGCAGCGACGCCGCCGCACCCGGCTGAACCTGGGCAAGCTGGATGATCGCCTGTTGCAGGATGTCGGGCTTTCTCCACGCGCAGCCCATTACGAGGCACGCCGCGCCTTCTGGCAAATCTGAGAGTTTCCCCAGTCCCTGTCCCAAGGGACCTCTTCCTGGCCGGGGCTTGTCCCCGGCCTCTTTTTTGCACGCGACTACCCCATACGGGCCGCCGCGGACCCCTCGGGCGGGAGCGAGTAGGTCATGGACGCCCGGGCAACGGGTTTGTCCGACCCTTCGGAATACATCAGGACATCACCCACGGCCAACGTACGGCCCAGTTTCAGCAACCGACATTCGGCCACGACATCGCTTGCGCCGTCGGGTCTGCGCATGAAGTCCATCGAGCAATTCGTCGTCACCGCCAGCGCCTGTCGCCCCTTGCAGGCCAGGACCATCGCATAGACGCAGACATCGGCCAGCGCGAACATCGAAGGTCCCGAGACCGTCCCGCCCGGACGCAGATGCCTGTCGGCCACAAGAAGGCGCATGGTCAGGCTTTCCTCGTCCACACGCTCCAGCGCGAAATCATCCGCCACCTGCGGAAACACTTTTATCAGGTACTCGGCCAATTCGTCACGGGCCATTGCCAGCGCCATGCTTTTCCTCCTCGCTTCTTGCGCATAGAGTTGGGCCAAGTTTGCGAGAGAGGGCAAGATGGCAATTCTTGAACGTAACGACGCTGGCGCGGTTGCGCATCTCACCATGAACGCGCCCGAGCGGTTGAATGCGCTCAGCGACGAGATGCTGGCCGCGCTGCAGGAGGAGTTCGACCGGCTGAAGGAGGATCGGACGATCCGGGTGGTGATCCTCTCGGGTGCAGGAAAGGCGTTCTGCGCGGGGCACGACCTGAAACAGATGACCGCCGGTCGCCAGTCCGAGGATGGCGGCAGAGCCTATTTCAAGGATCTCTTCGACCGCTGCGCGCGCATGATGATGAGCGTGCAAACCCTGCCCCAGCCGGTCGTGGCCCAGGTGCATGGGATCGCGACCGCCGCCGGCTGCCAACTGGTCGCGAGTTGCGACATGGCGGTGGCGGCCGAGGGAACGCGATTCGGCGTGAACGGGGTGAATATCGGCCTTTTCTGCTCGACGCCGATGGTCGCGCTGTCGCGCAACATTCCGCGCAAACTGGCCTTCGAGATGCTGACGACGGGCGAATTCATCGAGGCGGGCCGTGCCCGCGAACTTGGGCTGGTCAACCGTGTCGTGCCGATGGAGGATCTTGCCGCCGAGACGGACAAGCTTGCCAGCACCGTTGCCGGCAAGCTGGGATCGGCTGTCCGGGTCGGGAAAGAGGCCTTCTACCACCAGATCCAGATGCCGCTCGAGTCGGCCTATGCCTATACTGGTGAGGTAATGGTCGAGAACATGTTGAACCGCGATACCGAGGAAGGCATCGCCGCCTTCATCGAAAAGCGCGCGCCCGATTGGACGCAGTAAAAGACCGGACGGGATCAATCGAGACAAACTGTTTCCAAATTGAGGCTTTAAATCAGGGCAAGACTGTGGCAATTCTCTGGCACGGTAAATGACCGTAGATGCTTTTGGGTCGCCGTTGGCGGAAGGTCCCTCCTAGCTGGCTCTCTCTCCAGCGCGACATTCCCGCAGCGGCGACCCCAAAACAGCGCAGCCACAATTCCCGCAGCTTTGAAATCGTCACGGGTTGACCGCTTGACAGGCCGCAGGCCAGTTGCGCGCCGCCGCGCCCTGCCCTATGTCGCCATCCATGACAGAGAAATTGCATATCGTTGGCGGCGGCATGGCCGGATCCGAGGCGGCCTGGCAGGCGGCGCAAATGGGCGTGGACGTGGTCATCCACGAAATGCGCCCCAAGGTCGGAACCTTCGCTCATCACACCGGCAACCTGGCCGAAATGGTGTGCTCCAACTCCTTCCGCTCGGATGATGACGAGCAGAACGCGGTTGGCCTGCTGCATTGGGAGATGCGGGCAGCGGGCGGGTTGATCATGGCCAGCGCCGATGCCCACCGCCTTCCAGCCGGCGGCGCGCTTGCGGTCGACCGCGACCCCTTTGCGGAAACTGTCACGGAACGGTTGAGGTCGCACCCCCGGATCTCGGTAACCGAGGAAGAGGTGACCGACCTGCCGGATGGCGGGCAGTGGATCTTCGCCACCGGGCCCCTGACCTCTCCGGCCCTGGGCGAGGCCATCGCGCGGGTGACCGGGTCGGATGCGTTGGCCTTCTTCGACGCCATCGCGCCCATCGTCTATGCCGAGAGCATCGACATGGACGTGGCCTGGCGCCAATCGCGGTATGACAAGGGCGAAACCGAGGAAGAACGGACGGCCTATATCAACTGCCCGATGACGCGCGATGAATACGAAGCCTTCATCGACGCGCTGCTCGCGGCCGACAAGACCAAGTTTCACGAAGGCGAAACCGCGGGCTATTTCGATGGCTGCCTGCCGATCGAGGTCATGGCCGAGCGGGGCCGCGAAACCCTGCGCCATGGACCGATGAAGCCGGTCGGGCTGACCAACCCCCACAACCCGACCGAAAAGGCCCATGCCGTCGTCCAATTGCGCCGCGACAATGCGCTTGGCACGCTCTACAACATCGTCGGCTTTCAGACCAAGATGAAATACGGCGCGCAAACCGATGTTTTCCGGATGATTCCCGGCCTGAAGGAGGCCCGCTTTGCACGTCTTGGCGGCATTCACCGGAATACGTTCCTCAATTCTCCGACGCTGCTTGACGAGCAGATGCGCCTGCGTGCGCGGCCCAATATCCGCTTTGCCGGACAGATCACCGGTGTCGAGGGCTATGTCGAATCCGCTGCCATGGGTTTGCTGGCTGGACGCTTGGCCGCTGCCGAGATGCAGGGCCGCGCCCTCTCTCCGGTTCCGCAGGACAGCGCCATGGGCGCTCTTATCCATCACATCACGGGCGGGGCCGAGGCGAAGACCTTTCAGCCGATGAACGTGAATTTCGGACTGTTCCGCCCTGTTGACGGCCTGAAAGGCGGACGCCGGGGACGCAAGGACCGCTACAAGGCCTACACGGACCGCGCCAAGGCGGCGTGGACCAACTGGCTCACTCGCTCCGGGGTGGACGCAGCCTGACCGGCCCGTCTACGATGGGGACATGAGCAAGAAGTTCCTGTCCGACACATACAGTCTCGAAACGCCCGAAGAAACGCGGGATCACTACGATGCCTGGGCGTCCTCCTATGATGCCGAAATCGCGGAGAACGGCTATGCCACGCCGGGACGTGTCGCCGAGGCGCTCTGGGCATGCGCACCGATGCCTGAAATCCCCGTCCTGGATTTCGGGTGCGGCACTGGCCTTTCCGGCCTGGCCCTGCGCAAGGCGGGGTACGCCATTGTCGACGGAATGGACCCTTCGGCCGAGATGCTGGCCGGAGCCCGGGACAAAGGGGCTTATCGCGACTTGACGTTGCTCGACCTCGGAAAGGACGCCCCGATCGCCCAGGGCGCCTATCACCTGATCACGGCGACCGGCGTGATCGGGGTGGGCGCGGCCCCCCCCATGACCTTCGACATGCTCATGAAAGCTCTGCCTCGCGGCGGGAAACTTGCGTTCTCCTTCAACGATCATGCCCTTGCCGATCGTGCCTTCGAGGGGCGTCTGTCGGAATGGCTGGACATGGGGGCCGCCCGGTTGCTCAGCAAGGAATACGGCCCGCACCTTCCCGGCCTCGACTTGAAGGCCAATGTTTACGTCGTTGAAAAGAATTGAACTTCCGAACACGCTTTGCACCGTCACCGACCGGGCCGCTGCATCTTGGCCATGCCTATTCTGCCATGCTCGCGCATGGCATGGCACGCGCGGCCGGAGGGCAATTCCTGTTGCGGATCGAGGACATCGATCAGAGCCGGTCGCGCCCTGCGTGGGAAAAACAGATATACGACGACCTGCATTGGCTGGGGCTGGACTGGCCCCTTCCCGTCATGCGGCAGTCGGAGCGTCTCCAGCGATATTCCGAAGCAGTCGCGCATCTGACGGAAATGGGTCTGACCTATCCGTGCCGATGCAACCGCGCGGATATCGAAGCGGCAGCCGGCGCTCCACAGGAAGGTGTCCCGCAATTCGGGCCGGATGGCAGGATCTATCCCGGTACTTGCCGACACCGCGCCATGTCCGAAGCGCGACCAGAGGACGCGATCCGTCTTGACATGAGGAAGGCCACGGAAGCCGTTGAATTATCATCTTTCTACGAAACCGGCGAGGCGCACGCAGCCGAGCACCCTCTGGACCGCGACGATCTGATCGAGACAGTCGGCGACATCATCCTCGTGCGGCGTAACATGGGCGGGTCCTATCATTTGTCTGTGGTGGTCGATGACGGCGATCAAGGCATTACCCATGTCGTGCGCGGCGAGGACCTGTTCGAGGCAACGCGCATTCACGTCCTGCTGCAAACCCTGCTCGGGCTTCCCGTTCCCGTCTTTCATCACCACCGGCTGATCCGCGATGCCGGAGGAAAGCGGCTTGCAAAGCGCGACGATGCGCGGTCAATTGCCAGGTATCGCGAGGAGGGCGCCAGCCCGGCCGATATACGGGCCATGGTCGGTCTGCCTGAAAACTGATCGGTGATTAGCTTTCCGGGACCATCAACTCGACCTCGATGCCGTCGCGGACCGCGGTGTAGAAACACGTCCGGCGATTGGTGTGACACGCAGGCCCGCTTTGCCTTACGAGGACGAGCAGGCAATCCCGATCACAATCCACGCGCAGGTCCACCAGTTCCTGGACATGGCCCGAGCTCTCGCCCTTGATCCAGAAGCTTTGCCGGGACCGCGACCAATAGGTCACGCGCCCCGTCTCCAGCGTTCGGGTCACCGCTTCGGCGTTCATCCAGGCCATCATCAGCACCTCGCCGCTCTGTGCGTCTTGGGCTATGGCCGGGATCAATCCTGCCTCGTTGAAGCGCAGGGTTTCAGGGTCGAAAGCAGCGACGTCGGACATGCGTGAAAACCTTTTGCATTGGCGAATTCGGCCACTATGTATGGGGAACGATAGACGAGGGAAAGCCATGTCCGGCGAGACCGACCTGATAAAGCTTTATTCCGGGCGCATCTTGGCGCTGGCCGCCGATATCCCTCACTTGGGACGGCTGGACCATCCGGATGCCACGGTCAAGAAACGCTCACCCCTGTGCGGGTCTACGGTGACCGTGGACGTCAAAGTCGCTGACGGTCGCATCTCCGATTTCGCGCAGGACGTAAAGGCCTGTGCCTTGGGTCAAGCATCGGCCGCCGTGGTCGGAAATGCCGTGATCGGCCGCACCCGTGCGGAAATAGAAGCTGCAAGGGACCAGCTCAAGGCGATGCTGAAAGAGGGTGGAGACGCGCCGGCGGCGCCGTTCGACGGGCTTGAGGTGCTGATGCCGGCACGCGACTACAAGAATCGCCATGCGTCGATCCTGCTGGCACTTGAGGCGACGGCCGAGGCGATGGAACAGGCCGAAAAGGCCGATTGCGCCTGAGGGCGCGATCAGGGCTTCGCTTTCCCCAAAGACAATTCTGAAAAGAAAAAACCGCCGCTCCTCCGGTCAGGGAAGGGCGGCGGCAGGAAAGCGTTTCCATGTGGGATCCGAACCGTCACGCGGGGCCGAGGCGCGGCCCCTCAGGGGTCTTGGGATAGGCAGGTCACCCTTGGCATCGAATGGGACAGGATGCGCAGTCGGTTCGGCATGGCAAACGCAGGCAGAAACTCAGAATCCGGGCAGGTGGAGCGCGACCATCAGGATCACCACAAGTGAAGCCGCCCCGATCATGTCCTGTAGAAGCGTTTCGCGCGAACGGATCAGGGCGATCTTGATCTGGTTCAGCATGGCGCGTCTCCCTGTATTGGTCAGTCGTTAAGTCTTTGTTGACCTTTTGTTCTCATTTCTTCGCCTGCCAGTCAAGAACTTTATGAGAACATTCGTGAACCAAGCGGAACGTACCTGCTATCCGACCGAGATGAGCCGGATCGCCCTGTCCTGTTGCATCAGCCATAGGAGGATGCGCGCCGCTTTGCCACGCGGCTCCTTCAACTCCGGATCGGCGGCCAGCAGGGCCCGGGCGTCCGATTGCGCAACCGCCATCAATGCCGCCTGTCGCTCCAGATCGGCGATACGAAATTTGGGCAGGCCGGATTGCGCGGTGCCGATCAGGTCGCCCGCGCCACGCATTTCCAGATCCGTCTCGGCGATGCGGAACCCGTCCTCGGTCTGACGCAGAACCTCCAGCCGTTTTCGACCGCCCTCGCTCAGCGGCGGCTGGTACATCAGCAGGCATGTGCTTTCGGTCGCGCCACGCCCGACGCGGCCCCGCAACTGGTGAAGCTGGGCAAGTCCGAAGATCTCGGCGCGCTCGATCACCATGATCGAGGCATTGGGCACGTTCACGCCCACCTCGATCACGGTCGTCGCCACCAGGACCTTGGTGCGCCCCTCCTGAAAGGCAGCCATGGCGGCGTCCTTCTCGGCCGGGGGCATCTGGCCGTGGACAAGCCCCACCGCTTCATCGCCGAGAACCGCACGCAGCCTCTTGAACCGCTCCTCAGCCGCAGTCAGGTCGCTGACTTCGGATTCATCGACCAGGGGGCAGACCCAGTAACACTGGCGGCCCTCGCCGATCGCCTTGCGCAGATGGCCCACCACTTCGTCCATGCGCTGTGTGCTGACGATAGCGGTCTTGACCGGTTTTCGACCCGGCGGCTTTTCGTCGAGGATCGAGACATCCATGTCACCGTATTGCGACAGCGCCAGGCTGCGCGGGATCGGCGTCGCCGTCATCACCAGCACATCCGCGCCCCTGCCCTTTTCCGCCAGTTCCATCCGCTGCCGCACGCCGAACCGGTGCTGTTCGTCCACGATGGCAAGCCTTAGGTCCCGGAAAGCCACGTCGCCCTGGAAAACCGCGTGGGTGCCGACGAGGATCTGGATGTCACCGCGCGCCAGCGCATCGAGCTTTGCGCGCCGTTCCGATCCCTTGTCCCGGCCGGTGAGCAGTTCGAGAACCACACCCGCCTGCTCGGCCAAGGGTCGCAACCCCTCAAGATGTTGACGTGCAAGAATCTCGGTCGGCGCCATCATCACGCCCTGCCCGCCTGCCTCGACCGCGACCAGCAGCGCCATGAAGGCAACCAGTGTCTTGCCCGCGCCTACGTCCCCCTGAAGCAGACGATTCATACGCGTCTCGGCCGCCATGTCGGCGGCGATCTCCTCGATGGCACGAGACTGTGCAGTTGTGGGCCGATACGGCAGGCTTTGCAGCACTTTCGCCTGCAATCGGCCCGTTGCGCGGCTGGAGATCCCACGAGCCTTGCGCTCTCGCCTCCGCGCCAGGGCCAGCGTCAGTTGATGCGCCAGAAGTTCGTCATACGCAAGCCGCGCACGGGCGGGCGCTGCTGGCATCATGTCATCGAGCCCCTTGGGCGCGTGGGCCGCCCGGATCGCATCGCGCCAGGACGGCCAGGATTCGCGCGCCATCTGGGCCGGATCGATCCATTCCGGCAGGTCGGGTGCCCGCGCGAGAGCACTTGTCGCAGCCTTGAAAGCGGTTTTCTGCGTCACTCCCTGCGTCAGATGATAAACCGGTTCGAACTCGGGGATATCGCCCGCCTCCTCAACCGCAGCCATGTGATCGGGATGGACCATCTGCGCCATGCCGTCGAAAAGCTCCAGCTTGCCGGAGACGATCCGCCGAGAACCCTGCGGCAGAACCTTGTTGAGGTATTCGCTGCGCGCATGGAAGAAGACCAGCTGGAAATCGGCCCGTGCATCCTCGACATGGATACGATAGGCACCCCCGCGATTGCGGGGCGGGCGATGGGTGCCTACCGTGACCTCGACCGTCACCGTGGTCGGCAGGTCGACGCCACGGATCGTGTCGCGCCGCCGGCGATCGATCACCGCGTAAGGCAAGGCGAACAGGACATCGCGCGGGCTTTCGATCTCGATCTGCCCGAGGAGCTTGGCGGTTTTCGGCCCGACCCCCTCAAGCGTTTCGAGATCCGCGAACAGCGGAAAGAGTATCTCGGGACGGCCGCTCATGCGTCGCCGACAAGGGCAAGCCACCCGTCTTCGTCGAGGGTTTTTATACCCAGTTCGGCGGCCTTCTTGGCCTTTGATCCCGCCCCGGGGCCCGCGACGAGCAGATCGGTCTTGGCACTGACAGAGCCCGACACCTTGGCGCCAAGCGCCTCGGCGCGTGCCTTGGCCTCGGCGCGGGTCATCTTTTCAAGCGTGCCCGTGAACACCACCGTCTTGCCCGCGACCGGGCTGTCAGTCGCGCGCGCCGCAAGCGGCTGGATATCGAGATGACCGATGAGCCTTTCGATGGAGGCACGCTCCTCCTCCTGCGCCAGGGTGGTCACCAGCGAACGCGTCAGCGTGTCGCCGATCCCGTCAATGCCCGTGAACTCGGCCCAGGCGGGGCCGGTTTCGCCCTCCTCGGCCGCCTTGTCGGCGGTGGCGGCCAGTGCAGGCCAATCGGTAAAATGGCGTGCCAGATCCTTGGCCGCGACTTCACCCAGATGTCGAATGCCCAGACCGAAAAGCAGACGGTTGAAGTCGACCCGGCGGCTGTCCTCGATGGCGGCAAAAAGGTTCTCGGCGGATTTCTCGCCCCAGCCTTCGCGGTTCTTCAACTGCTGGATCCCGCTCCCATAGCGGTCGCGCAGTATGAATATGTCGGCCGGCTCGCGGATCCAGCCGTCTCGATGGAACTGTTCGACCTGCTTGGCGCCCAGCCCCTCGATATCGAAGGCCGCGCGCGACACGAAATGCTTGAGTTTTTCGACAGCCTGCGCCGGACAGACGAGTCCCCCGGTGCAACGGCGCACGGCATCGCCTTCCTCGCGCACCGCATCACTTCCGCATTCCGGGCAGGTGGTGGGAAAGTCGTAGGGCTTAGCTCCGTCGGGGCGCTTCGACAGGTCTACATCGGCGATCTTGGGAATGACGTCACCGGCGCGATAGACCTGTACCCAGTCGCCCACCCGGATATCCTTTCCCGCGCGAATTTCTTCGCCCCGGGCATCGCGCCCGGCAATGTAGTCCTCGTTATGCAATGTCGCGTTCGAGACGACGACCCCGCCGACCGTGACCGGGGTGAGCCGGGCCACAGGGCTCAGCGCTCCGGTACGGCCAACCTGAATGTCGATGGCTTCGAGCCGGGTCCAGGCCAGTTCGGCGGGAAACTTGTGCGCGATCGCCCAGCGGGGCGTGGTCGACCGGAACCCCAGCCGGGCCTGCAGGCCAAGATCGTTCACCTTGTAGACCACGCCGTCGATATCGTAACCAAGCGTCGCCCGTTGTGCCTCGATCTCGCGGTAATGGGCAAGCATCGCCTCCGGCCCATCGACAAGACGAGTCAGCGGGTTGGTGGCAAAGCCCATCGCCGCGAGGCGTTCGATCGCTTCTCCTTGCGTCTCCGCAAGCGGTGCCGAGATCTCCCCCCAACCGTAGGCAAAGAAACGCAAGGGGCGGTCGCGTGTGACAGTGGCATCGAGTTGCCGCAAGGATCCGGCTGCCGCGTTGCGCGGATTGGCGAAGCTTTTCCCGCCCCGCTGGGCCTGACGGTCGTTGAGCTTGGAAAAGTCCTGATGCGACATGTAAACTTCGCCGCGGATTTCGAGAATTTCGGGTGCCTGGTCGATCCGTTCGGGGATGTCCGCGATGGTTCGTGCATTCGCGGTCACATTCTCGCCGATTTCGCCATCCCCGCGCGTGGCTGCCTGCACGAGATCGCCCCCCTCGTATCGCAGCGAGAGGGACAGCCCGTCGATCTTGGGCTCTGAGGTATAGGCAAGAGGTGCGTCTTCGCCAAGCCCGAGGTACTTGCGCACCGACCTGTCGAAAGCATGGACATCCTCATCGTCGAAGGCATTGCCCAGGGACAGCATTCGCACGGCATGAGTCACCTTGGCAAAGCCTTCGGCCGGTCTTGCGCCGATCTGCTCCGACGGACTGTCTGTACGCTTCAAACCGGGGAAGAACTCCTCGATCTCAGCGTTGCGCCGCTTCAGCGCGTCATACTCCGCGTCGCTGATTTCGGGCGCGTCCTCGGTGTGGTAGGCTTCGTTGGCCCGGGCCAACAGCGCCGCAAGCCGGTCGAGTTCGGCGCGCGCCTCTGCCTTGGTCAGCTGGCTCGGTTCTTTCGTGTCGGTCATGGCCTCGCCCAGGTGCGTTCAGTTCCGCACAAGTGATAGGGCGAGGCCATGAGCAGGTCCAGACATCCCGTGAGTGTGTGACATGACCGGTCCGGACCGAGGGGCGGTATTCAGGCCCCGATGGCGAGCCGGGGATCGTCGAGCGGTTCCTTCTGCGGATCGCGCAACACATAGCCCCGTCCCCAGACAGTCTCGATGTAACTGTCGCCGCCCGTGGCAGTGGAAAGTTTCTTCCGTAGCTTGCAGATGAAGACGTCGATGATCTTAAGTTCCGGTTCGTCCATGCCGCCGTAGAGGTGGTTGAGGAACATCTCCTTCGTCAGCGTCGTGCCCTTGCGGAGCGAGAGCAGTTCGAGCATCTGGTATTCCTTGCCTGTCAGATGCACGGACTGGCCCTCGACCTCGACCGTCTTGGCGTCAAGATTGACCGAGATCTTTCCCGTGCGAATGACTGACTGCGAATGGCCCTTGGACCGGCGGATGATCGCATGGATACGCGCAACAAGCTCTTCCCGGTGAAAGGGCTTGGTCAGGTAATCATCGGCTCCGAACCCGAACCCCTTGATCTTGCTTTCGGTGTCATCGGCCCCGGAGAGGATAAGGATCGGCGTTTCGATACGGCTCAACCGCAATTGGCGCAGCACTTCGTGACCGTTCATGTCGGGCAGGTTGAGATCGAGAAGGATCAGATCGTAGTCGTAAAGCTTGGCGAGATCGATCCCCTCTTCCCCCAGATCGGTCGCATAGACATTGAGATTGGCATGGGTCAACATGAGCTCGATGCTTTTCGAGGTGGTCGGATCATCCTCGACAAGAAGTATACGCATTATCAATTCTCCGCCTTAAACCGATGTTCCCGTTCGGTTCGACCGTCGCCAATAAAGGTTAACTCCGCGTTACCGATAATGCATTTATTCACGATCAACCTGCAGTTGTCGATACTTTTTCAAGGCTGTCACTTTCAGCGCGTCTTCCCCATGCTCTGCCAGCGCTCCGACCCATGAATTGAATTCTTCGTCACTCAGGCCGTAGATCCGTTTCGCATCCGAGATCGTGATCAGCCCGTAGAGCACGCCGCGCACCACCGCGGTCTTGCGCGACGCGACCCATCGCCTCGTATCGGCGGGCGGAAGGTCCGCGCGGGTCATGATCGACCCGTCAGGCAGGGTCACGGAACGGGGGCCTTCGACCTTTCGCAAGAACATCACCTATTCCCTCTTGGCTATATCGGTGAACTTTTGCGGAGCCTACTTAACGGCGGATGAAACCGCCCCTTGAGAGTATCGCGGATTTTCCTATATTCTGCCGGTCTTCCCTAGCTCCGACCAGGACGGTTAAACATGGCCCTCGACAGCGAGACCCCGCTCAATTCCCTCGGCTTCGCCAAGCCTCCCGCGCAGACGCGCGTGGTGGTCGCGATGTCGGGCGGCGTGGACAGCTCGGTCGTTGCCGCGCATCTGCACGAACAGGGCTATGACGTCGTCGGCGTGACGTTGCAGCTTTACGATCACGGCGCGGCTTTGGCGAAAAAAGGCGCCTGCTGCGCGGGGATCGACATCCACGATGCCCGCCGTGTCGCCGAGGAGCGGGGGTTTCCGCATTACGTCCTCGACTACGAGAACATCTTCAAGGATGCGGTGATCGACGAATTCGCCGACAGCTACCTGGCCGGTGCGACACCCGTTCCCTGCATCCGCTGCAACGAACGGGTGAAGTTCAAGGACCTGCTCGAGACCGCACGCGATCTCGAGGCCGACTGCATGGCGACGGGTCATTACATCCAGCGCAAGGCAGGAGCGCAGGGCGCCGAGTTGCACAGCGCGGCAGATGCCAATCGCGACCAGAGCTATTTTCTGTTCTCGACCACGCCCGAGCAGCTGGATTTCCTGCGCTTTCCGCTGGGCCACCTGCCCTCAAAGGACGCGACGCGTGAATTGGCGGCCAAGTACGGGCTGGCCGTGGCCGACAAGCCCGACAGCCAGGACATCTGTTTCGTGCCGGATGGCAATTATGCCAGCGTGATCGAAAAGTTGCGCCCCGGCGCCGCGGAACCGGGCGAGATCGTCCATGCGGACGGGCGCGTACTGGGCACGCATGAGGGCGTCATCCACTATACGATCGGGCAGCGGCGCGGCCTGGGCATCGGCGGGTTGAGCGAGCCGCTCTATGTCGTGCGCCTGGACGTGGACAAAAAGCGGGTGGTCGTCGGCCCCAAGGAGATGCTGGCCACCCGCACGATCCCGGTCCGCGAAATCAACTGGCTGGGCGACGCGGCCTTCACATCGCGGAAGGAATGGCACCTTTCAGTCAAGGTCCGCTCCACCCGCCCCCCGCGCGAGGCAATTGTCCGCCCGCTCTCGGATACCGAGGCCGAGGTTGAACTTCTGACACCGGAGGAGGGCGTCTCGCCAGGACAGGCATGCGTCTTCTACGAGACCGAAGGCAGCCGAATCTTCGGCGGTGGGTGGATCTGGCGCGGGCGCTGAAATCTAGCCGGGCATGCGGTTCAGCACCGCGCGTGCCGCACGCAGGCCCGGAGCTTCTCCTCCTCGGCCCAACCGCTCCATCGTCAACCGCATGGCATCCGTTTGAGCGCCCGGCGCCGCCGCGACCGCAGCAAGTCGGGCGGCGATCGTTTCAGGCGTGCAGTCCGCGCCAAGGCATTCTGGCACTGCGCGCGTGTCGCTGACCAGGTTGACCAGTGTCACGGTATCCACCGAAACCATACGCTCGGCTATCTTCTGGGTCAGCCAGCTGACCTTGTAAGCGATCACCATCGGCGTGTCTTGCGCGGCAAGTTCCAGCGACACGGTCCCGGAGGCAGCCAGGGCAATGTCGGCCGTGGCAAAGGCTGCGCGTTTGGCCTGCGCCGACGTCTCGGGCGCTTGGGTGTCAGGGGAGAGAACGACAGGGTTGCCGACCCAATTGGCTGCCTGCGCCCCGACGAGATCCGCAACATGCGGAACCGTCGGCACAACGACCCGCCAGTCCGGCTTGTCGCTCAGAAACCGCCCGACGGCGTCACCAAACACCGGGGCAAGACGCTCGACCTCTCCGCGACGGGAGCCAGGCAGCACCAGCAGGACCGGAGCAGTTCCCAAACCCTTTGCCGCACGAAATTCCGACATTTCCGTCTCGGTCGCGACAGGTTCGTTCACCACGGGATGCCCGACGAAATCGCATTCCATGCCCGCGCGTTCCATCCATGGCGGCTCGAAAGGCAGCAAGGCCAGAACATGGTCGATTACCTTGGCCATCTTGTCCGCCCTGCCCGACCGCCAGGCCCAAACGCTCGGCGCCACGTAATGCACGGTCCGGATGCGGCTCGCGGCTTTCACGCGGCGTGCGACACGCAGGCCGAAGTCCGGGCTGTCTATGGTGATCAGAACGTCGGGTTGCGTGGCCAGAACAGCCTGTGCCGTTTCCTCGATGCGTCGCTTGAGGTGGAAGAATTTCGGCAGGACCTCGACAAGGCCCATGACGCTCAACTCCTCCATCGGGAACCGGCTTACGAGGCCCTGCGCCTGCATTTCTGCCCCGCCGATCCCGTCGAACTGGACATCGGGCCGCAAGTTTCGCAATCCTGCCATCAGCGCCCCGCCCAGCCGATCGCCCGACGGCTCCCCGGCGACGAGGAACACGCGCATCAGGAGGCCCGCTCCCGCACCATCAGGAAGAGACCCAGCGCGTTGCATTCCGCCACCACCGCGGCGCGGTCCAGAACGATCACGCCGCCCCTTTCAATCACGATACCCGAGAGGCCGGCTGCGACCGCCGCACTGACAGTGTCCGGGCCGATGGTGGGCAGGTCGGCGCGGCGGTCCTGATCGGGCTTCGGTGCCTTGAACAGCACCCCGCCCCCCGCATCAGGCCGCAAGGTGAGCGAGCGCAGCATCCAGTCAGTTCCGAAAAGCCCCTCGATCGCCAGCGCCTGACCGCGCAGCACGACGCAGGCTTGGCCGACATCGGCGGCGCTCATCGCACGCAGGATGCCAGCCGCCCGGGCCGCGTCGTCAAGATCCTGATCCCCCGGCTGGCTTTCCGTGAGGCATCCCACCGGCGGCAGGATGTCCGGCGCGATCTCATGCGCGCCGCGAACGGCAAAACCCGCCTCCTCGAAGAGGCCGATCACGGCCCTCAACGCGGCGTCATCCCCGGACATGATCGCCTGTTGCAAACGCGGGATCAAAGGCATTGTCGCAGCGTCGATCCTGGCAGGGTCGACCGGCGGCCGGCGGATCGCGCCAGCCATGCAGACTTCGTCTATCCCGCGATCCTTGAGAGTTGCCAGAAGGCCACCAAGGGTTTCGATCCGGAACCAGATATCCACGGCGAGACCGTCAGGCGCATACCCTTCGAGAGCACAGACGAGGGGCGCTTCGAGTTGGTTGCGGGCCAGTTCCGCCGGGAGCGTGCCCGAACCTGCGATCAGGGCCAGCATCGGATCACGCCTTCGGTGTGTGGAAAGAGCGGTCGCTGTCGCTCAGAATGAAATCGGTGATCTCACGGACATAGTCGCTTTGGGTTCTTTCGCCCAGGGCGCGGGCCCGTTCCTGAAAGGATCCGTTCTCACTGGCAAGGGCCTTGAAGCCGTCGCGCAAGGCGGTGATGTCCTCGCGCGGAACGCCACGACGGCGCAGACCGACGAGGTTGAGACCGTCGAGATGCCCGGCGCCGGCCTGTACCAGGCCGTAAGGGATCACGTCATGCGTCACCTTGGTCATGCCACCAACGATTGCACCGTGACCGACCCGAACGAATTGATGCACACCGGACAAACCACCGATGATCACGTCATCGCCCAAAATGACATGCCCGGCGAGCGCCACCTGGTTGACCACGATCACGCGGTTTCCGATTTGGCAATCATGCGCGACATGGCACCCTGCCATGAAAAGCCCGTCATCCCCGACCCTGGTGATTCCGCCGCCCCCTTCGGTTCCGGGATTCATGGTGACGTGCTCGCGGATACGGTTCCTTTTGCCGATGACGAGTTTCGTGTCCTCGCCCGAGAATTTCTTGTCCTGCGGGATCTCGCCGACGACGGCAAAGCTGTAAATCGTCGTGTCCTCGCCGATCTCCGTATCGCCGGCGATCACGACATGGGGCTTGAGTTCCACCCGGTCGCCCAAACGGACCTTTGGACCGATGACGCAATAGGGACCGATCACGCAGTCGTCGCCGATGCGCGCGCCCTCTTCGATGATGGCGGTCGGGTGGATCCGGCTCATGTCGTCTTTTCCATCGTCCAGTCGACATAGGCCGAGAATTCGGCCTCGGCAGCGATTTCGCCGCTGACCATGGCCTTGCCGCCAAACTTGAAGATCTTGCCGCCCGGCTTGCCGCGCAGGGTTTCGACATGCATTTCCATCACGTCGCCGGGTATGACCTTGCGGCGGAACTTCGCCTTTTCGATATTCATGAAATAGATCAGCAATTCGCTGTCGACCACGTCAAAGCCGACGCCCAGCATCACCCCAGCGGTCTGTGCCATCGCCTCGATGATGGTCACGCCCGGCATGATCGGGGTGCCCGGGAAATGTCCCTGGAAATGCGGTTCGTTCATGGTCACGTTCTTGATGCCGCGCGCGGAGCGATAGCCGTCGATGTCGAGCACCTTGTCCACCAGCAGAAACGGATAGCGATGCGGCAGGATCCGCTGGATCAGCTGGATATCGGCGCTTTTGAGGTCTTCACTCATCGTCGGGCGTCCTGTTCTCGTCGGTTCCGGCAATGGCCTTAGCAACCCCGCCGCCGCAGGGCAAGCATGGCGCTCCTCACTCCTGAGGGGTTTTCTCCAGTTGCGCCCCATCGCCAATGGCCGCATCGATACGGGAAATCGCAAGGCTGGTAACATCGGTGCTGTCGGCACTGATGAACACGCTCGACCGTTCCAGGATCACGCCTGCGCCGGTGTCGCGCATGAGTTCCGACAGAACCGGGCGCGCCAGCTGAAAGAAGGTGGCACGCGCCTCGTCATCCTTGATCGCCAACGCATCGAGCTTGGCCTTCTGGTTCTCGCGATGACGTTGCACCTTTTCATCGAAAGCATCGGCCAAAGCACGAAAAGCGTCCGGCTCCATCTCGGTCCTGCGACGCGTCAGCTCCTGTTCCTCTCGGCTCAACTCGGCCACGATGCGTTCGTTCTCGGCGGCCAGAACGGCACTCTCCGCCTCGAGTTCCGCCAGGACTCTTTCGCCAAATGCCGAACCCGAGAAGAGACGGTCCGACGAGATCGTGAGAATCGTCGTTTGCTGCGGAAGTCCCAACTGTTGAGGTTGCGCAGGCATGGGCGCAAGCAGTCCGACCAAGCACAGCGCAAACAGGGCCCCAAAGGGGCCCCGTCGTGTCGTCTTCTGGCGCAGGAAAAGCTCCATCCAGTTCAGAACCGTGCCTGTAGCGTCAGGTCGAAGCTCTGCTCCTTGTCGAAGCTTTCCTTGCTGAGCGCTTTCGAGAAGTTGAAGCGCAGCGGACCGAATCCGGTCGTCCAGAGTATCGAGAACCCTACGACGTGGCGGAAGGATCCGTCGGCGCCCACGATGCACGACCCGGAGGGCGTGGCACAGTTCATAGGATCGACAGCGGTGTTTGCGTCGGACAGATCCCAGAGGTTTCCGACATCGTAGAACAGGCCGCCACGAATTCCCAATTCCTCGGGCAGTCCCAACGGGAATTCCGCCTCGAAACGGGCCACGGCGAAATAGTTGCCCCCGAGGGCGTCGTTCTGACCGTTCGAAAGATCGCGCGGCCCGACACCTGCGGGTTCAAAGCCTCGAAACGTGTCCGAACCCAGAACATAGCGGTCAATCGTCCGGCTGAACCCGTTGCCGCGCCAGCTGAACGCACCCGCTTCGAAAGTCGCCCTGAGGGTGACCTCCTCTGCCAGGACCATCGTTTGCGCAACTGCCTTGGCCGAGGTCTTGACCCATTCGTTGTCCCCGCCAAGCCCAGCGGCGTCCACACCGGCCTCGAAGAGCCAGCCCGCGTTCGGATTCAGCCCCGAGCGACGGCTGTCGTAGACGTATTTCAAACCCAACGCACTGCTTGAACGTTCATCCTGTGCGATTTCCGAGGCAATCACCGCACCATTCGGAACGTTGACGCGCGATATCATCTCGCTGTTGTCCCAGTTGTAGCGCAGTTGGACCGAGGATTGTTCGCCGATATCGAATGTCAGAGCCGGATTGAAGAACGCACGCTTCGTGTCGAACGAGGCATAGCTGGAATTCTGCTTTGCAAGGCCGAGATTGATATCGAACCGCAAGCGACGCCCCAAAAGATAGGGTTCGCTGAAGTTGATGACATATTGTTCGGCATCCTGAGCAGTCGAGAGCGTCAAGCCAAGGGTTTGCCCGCGTCCGAGAAAGTTGCTTTCCTGAAGGCCAAGCGCGATCCCGAAGCCATCTGCCAGCGAGTAGCTGCCACCGATGTTGAGCGACCCGGTCGGCTGCTCGACGACATCGACGTCCACGATCACCTGGCTGGGCGAGGACCCTTCGCGCGTTTCCACGTTCGCCTCACTGAAGAAGCCCAGGGCACGAATGCGTTCCGCGGCATTGCGGATCTCGCGGGGGTTGAACGGGTCACCCTCTACTGTCAGGAACTGGCGCCGGATCACGCGGTCCAGCGTGGTGGTGTTACCCTCGATGTCGATGCGTTCGACAAAGACCCGCGGTCCCTTAACGAGGGCGAATTCAACATCCAGCGTCAGGTCGCGATTGTTGCGCGAAATACGGGGCTCCACCCGCAGGAAATCTACGTTGTTCTTCAGCCCCAACCGCTCAAGACGGGCGATGGAGTTTTCCACGATCGATGGGGAATAGGTGACCCCGGGCTGCACCTTGAGAGCCGCCTGATAGGCCGCGGCATCGACGCCCGGAATCTCGCTGACGGTCGAGATCCGGCCAAAGGAGAATTGCTGCCCCTCGGTGACATTCATGACGAGGAAGAACGCATCGCGCTCACGCGTGAACTCCACATTCGCGCTGTTCACCCGGAAATCGACGTAGCCGCGCGACAGGTAGAAGTCGCGCAGGACCTGTTTGTCGAACTCGATACGGTCGGCAATGAAAGTATCCGAACGGATGAACGTCCGCAGCAAGCCGGCCTGCTTCGTCTCGAGCACGCGACGGAGACGACGATCGGAATAGGCGCGGTTGCCGACAAAGCTCACTCGTTCGACTTCGATCGTGTCGCCTTCGGCGATTTCGAAGACAAGATCGACCCGGTTATCGTTACGGCGGATGATGCGCGGCACGACGGTCGCCGCGACACGCCCCTGTGCAGAATAAACTTCCGCCAGGCGCGCAGCGTCCGCTTCCGCCTGCTCAGGCGAAAACACCCGGCGCGGCTGTGAATTGATCGCCTCGGACAAGGAATCGTCCTTGATCCGGCGATTTCCCTCGAAGCTGATGCGGTTGATCGTCGGACGCTCCTCGACATTGACGATCAGTGTGTTCCCGCGGGGCGTCAGTTCGACTGTTTCAAAAACGCCACTGTCAAGCAGGCGCTGATATGCGTCGTTGAGTTGCCCGCCCGACACCGCCTGGCCCCGTTCGATTCCCAGACGACTGATGATGGTCGAAGCCTGGATGCGCTGGTTCCCTTCCACCTGCACATTGGTGAAGCTGTAGTTCTGAGCCTGCGCCCGGGGTACCGCAACCCCCAAGGTCATTGCAAAGACTACAAAAAAAACTGCCGCTGTCCGTGTCAACATCTTGCTGAAGCCGAACCCATGACCACAGGATCTACCTGTGACTGTCCCGTTATCCATATTTTTCGCCACCCAGATTCAAGCAGACATCGAGTTGTGAGTACCGGGATCGGGAACGGTTGTCAAAACTGCAAAAGACAGCGCGGCCCACTGGGCCGCGCGAAGTTCGAGTTGGGAAATTTCAAGTGGTGAGGCGGGAATCAGAAGCTGCCCAGCCAGGCGCCTGCGGCAAGCGCCAGGGCGATCATTCCCACATAGAGAATTCGGTCCCAGTTGAGCTCCATGACCAGGCTCAGGCCGCGATAGGATTGCTGCAAGGTCTGCATCGGAAACAGCTCCTTCGTATTGAGAGTTCCGGAGCAGACTATCGCCCGAATATGTCCAGATTAGGGCGACCGAATGCGATCCGAGGTGCAGGCTCAGCAGAAAAGATCGTTGCTGAGCGAAAAAACCATCAGCGACAGAATCAGCGTCAGACCGACAGCCATGAGCACGCGCAGCACCTTGTCGCTGGGCGGGCGTCCGGTCACTGCCTCGTAGGCATAGAATACGAGATGCCCGCCATCGAGAACCGGGATCGGGAAGAGGTTCAATAATCCCACCGCCGTCGACAGAACCGCGATGAACCAGATGAAGCTCTGCGCCCCCTGACTTGCCATCGCGCTGGAGGTCTCGGCTATGCCGATGGGACCCGAGATATTGCAGGTGCTGATCGCCCCGGTAACCATGTGCCAGATGCCCGACAACGACCCCTCGACGATGCGCCAGGTCTGCCCCGCACCGTCGGAGACGGCGGCGAAAAATCCCATAGGTTCCGACGCGGGCTCCAGCGCCATGCCACCGACAATGCCGATCCGCCAATGGGTGACGAAGCCGCCATCCGGCTGGGGCTCGTCCGTGCGACGCGGCTTGAGAGCGAATTCCAGCGTTTCGCCATCACGCCAAACATCCAGAAGAAGAGCCCTGCCATCCGAGGTTTCGACCTTCTCTTTCAGCTGGGAGAAGGCAAAAATCTTCTCGCCATCGACAGCCGTGATGACATCATCGGGCCTGAGTTCGATATCCATTGCGGCACTGCGCGGTGCGACCTGCGCAATACGCGGAGGATACAGCCACGGCCCCTGGACGACCCGTTCCCGATCATCTCGCATAACCGTGTACTCGACCGTGGGCGCCGCCGCCTGATCCGCGAAGAACCCCTCCCACGAGGCGAGGTCGGAGAAATCCGGCAACGGCTTGCCATTCATGGCAAGAATCTCGTCACCTTCCTGGAGTTCCTGCACCTGCGCCGGCAAAGGATGGAGTTCTCCCACTGTCAGGGGGTCGCTGGGCGCGCCGCGCATCATGAATATCGCGCCGAAAACGATCACCGAAAGAATGAAATTGAAGACCGGCCCGGCCGCAACGGTCGCAGCCCGCGCCCAGAGCGGCGCGCCATGAATGGTGTTGCGAAGCCTATCGGGGTTCTCGCGATACAGGTCCGCCATGGATTGGGCGTCCTTGCCCGAGGCGGCGTTCGAGTCACCGAGGAACTTGACGTATCCACCAAAGGGAAGCGCTGCCAGCTGCCAGCGCGTGCCGCGGCGGTCGACGCGGCTGAGGAGAACCGGGCCAAAGCCAAGGGAAAAGACTTCGGCATGAATACCGGACCAGCGACCGACGATGTAATGTCCGAACTCGTGAACGGCGACGATCACGGACAGCGCGATGACAAACGCGATGATAGTGTAAAGAAGCCCGCCGAATTCGGGAATGAAAGAAACTGCGTCCAAAACTTCACCCTGCTCGCTTGGTCATTTCCTCGTCGACCCATCGTCGCGCGAAATGGTCCGTTATCATTACGTTATCAAGGGTCATTCCGGCATCAATAAGACGTGAGTCGGCCTCAAACCTGTCCAGAACCGCCTCGACAAGCCCTGCCATTTCCGTGAACCGGATGCGACGTGCGATGAAATGGTCGAGCGCCCTTTCCTTGGCCGCATTGAAAGCCGCGCCGCTCAACCCGCCTCGACGCATGACCGCCCAGGCAAGACCGAGTGCGGGATAGCGGGCGGGATCCGGCGCGCGGAACGTCAACTGTCCCATCGCCGCGAGGTCGAGCCGCGCAACCGGCAGCTCGCGCCGCTCCGGCCAGTGCAATGCATAGCCAATCGCGTGGCGCATATCCGGAGCCCCAAGATGCGCCATCAAAGCACCATCCCGGAAACCGACCAGCGCATGTACCGTCGACTCGGGATGAACCACGACTTCTATCAGATCCGGATCGACCCCAAAGAATTCATGCGTTTCAATGACTTCCAGCGCCTTGTTGAACATGGACGCGCTATCGATGGTGATCCGCTGCCCCATGTCCCAGTTCGGGTGGTTCGAAGCCTCTTCGACCGTCGCCTGTTCCAGCTGCTCAAGTGGCCAATCGCGAAAAGCCCCGCCGCTGGCGGTGATGACTATCCGTTCTACCGCCCCGATATCTTCGCCCACCAGCGCTTGGAAAACCGCGGAATGCTCACTGTCGACCGGAAGGACCCGGGCCGCGTTCAGACCCGCCGTCTCCATCACCAGTTTTCCGGCGCAGACCAGCGATTCCTTGTTGGCAAGCGCCAGGGTGGCCCCCTGTTTCAACGCTTCGAGACCCGGGGCAAGTCCAGCCGCGCCGACAATGGACGACATGACCCAATCGACGGGCCGCGCGCCTGCTTCGATCAGGGCCGCCTGCCCTGCCCCAACCTCGATATCGGTCCCCGCCAGCGCATCGCGCAGGTCGTTCAGACGATCCTCATGGGCCGTCACGACGTATTTCGCCCGCAGGCGCCGCGCGTCGGCGGCCAGTTGGGCGATGTTCCCTGCTCCAGTAAGGGCAACAACCTCATATTGGTCTGGCTGGCGGTCGATCAGGTCGATGGTGTTCTGTCCGATGGATCCCGTCGCCCCAAGAATTGTGACACGGCGCATCACATCCCCCCGGGAACGTAGAACATGCCGACGATCAGGACGAAGACCGCCGCCCCCATCATGCCGTCGAAACGATCCAGAAAACCGCCATGGCCCGGGATCAGGTTGGACGCATCCTTGACGCCTACGCGCCGCTTGAGGGCACTTTCGACGATATCCCCGGCCTGACTGGCCATCGATGCCATGACGGAAATCAGCACGAATACCGGGCCGAACCCGGCATATGCTGCAAAGGCCGCGCCAACCGCACCGGCCGCTACCCAGCCACCCAAAGTACCCGACCACGTCTTCTTAGGACTGACGCGAGGCCAGAATTTCGGCCCTCCCAACGTCTTGCCGACAAAGTATCCGGCTACGTCCGTGGCAATCACCACCCCGACCAGCCACAGCATCCATTCCAGTCCGAGCCCGGATCTGATGGATACGAAACCAAGGCCAGCCGCAACGATCCAAACGGTGAAGGCGGCAAAGGCCCGCCTCCGCCGCTTGACCTGCCCCAGCCCCACCAGCACCGGGGCGGACAACAGCGGAAATTGATACAGAGGCGGCAGATGAAGGCTCGCCAGCAAGGCCACGAAAGTCAGCAGGCCCAACTGGACCGAAGCCGCCCGAGCATCGGGATTGAGCAACAGAACCAGTTCCCAGACCATGATCCCGCAGACGGCGGCGACGAAGACCTCGAACCAGATGCCCCCAAGCCACAGCTCGATCGCGAAGACGGCCACGAGAACCAGCGCGGAAATGATCCGCGCAAAGAGATCTGACCATCTTCCGTCACTCATGCCTTGACGGCTCCGAACCGTCGGTCACGACTGCCATAGCTGTGACACAGCCTTTCAAGTTCTCCGGCGCTGAAGTCCGGCCACAGAGTGTCGATGAACTCGTATTCCGAATAGGCTGACTGCCAGAGCAGGAAATTCGAGATGCGAGCCTCTCCGCTGGTACGAATGACAAGGTCGGGGTCTGGCAGAACATGTGTGTCGAGATAGCGCGGCAGGGTTTCCTCGTCCACGTCAGCGGGACTGAGCCGTCCCTCTGCCACGTCCCGGGCCAGCCGCTTGGTGGCGCGCGCCACTTCGTCCCGGCCCCCGTAATTGAGAGCGATGGTCAGGTGCACCCTGTCGTTCTCGCGGGTCAGATCCTCGAGATGATCCATCATCTCGACGAGCTTCCGGTCGAGCCGCACCCGGTCACCGATGAAACGGACACGGACACCTTCGGCATGCAACGCATGCGCCTCCTTGGTTATGTAACGCCGGAACAGGCTCATCAACCCGGCCACTTCGACCTGTGTCCGTTTCCAGTTTTCGGTCGAGAAGGCAAATATCGTCAGGTACTTGATGCCCAGGCGCGGACAGGCCTCTACCACCTCGCGCACGCGTTTGGCGCCGGCGTGATGGCCGAAGAGCCGTGGGCGTCCCCGGGCCTGGGCCCAGCGTCCATTGCCATCCATGATAATGGCGACATGGCGCGGGCCAGAGCCCGGTTCGGTATGAGAGTTCCTGGGCATAAACAGGGATCAGACCTGCATGATTTCGGCTTGCTTGGTCTCCAGCGCGTCGTCCACGGCCTTGATCATGCGGTCGGTCAGGTCCTGAACCTCGGATTCCCAGAATTTCTGGTCGTCCTCGGACATGCCGTTGGATTTCGCCTTCTTGATCTGGTCCATACCGTCGCGCCGCACGTTGCGGATGGCGACACGGGCATGTTCGGCATACTGACCGGCCACCTTGGTCAACTCGCGGCGCCGTTCCTCGTTGAGTTCGGGGATCGGCAACATGATGATGGTGCCGTTTGTCTGCGGATTAATGCCAAGACCGCTTTCCCGGATCGCCTTCTCCACCTTGCCGACCAGGCCCCTGTCCCAGACATTGATGGTGACCATTCTCGGCTCGGGCACGTTCACCGTGCCCACCTGGTTGATCGGCGTGGGCTGGCCATACGCCTCGACCACGACCGGTTCGAGCATCGAGGCCGAAGCGCGGCCCGTGCGCAGCGAGGCGAATTCTGTACGCAGATTCGCCATCGCGCCGTCCATGCGCCGCTTGAGATCGTCGGTATCGAGTTCGAAATCGTCAGACATGCTGCTCTTCTCCCCGTCTTGCAGGTGCCATCCGCATGGCTCTTACGCCATCACCTTCGGGATGTATAGCGATCTTGGCGCGCTTTGCGTATCCCCCTTGCCGCCTCGAGGATGCGGAGGGACCGCGCGGTTTCCCGCCGCGGTCCAATATCTTCCGAAGTATCAGGCGTTCACGTCAACCACGACCCGACCCTTGACCTGGCCCTTGAGGATGTCAGCGCCCAGCTTGGGCAGATCCGAGAGCGTTGCTGGCTGAACCATCGCCTCCAGCTTGTCGATCGGCAGGTCGTTGGCGATCCGCTTCCAGGCCCGGAGGCGGTTGTCATAGGGCTGCATGACCGAGTCGATCCCGAGAAGGTTCACACCGCGCAGGATGAAGGGCGTGATCAGCGCCCCTTCGATGGCTGCGCCGCCAGCCAGACCCACCGCAGCGACCGAACTGCCGTATTTCATCTGCTTGAGAACACGGCCCAGCATGGCGCCTGCCACGGCATCGACACAGCCGGCCCACTGTTCGCTCTCGAGTGGCTTGCGGGTGACCTCCGTCAGGTCTTCGCGCGCGACGATGCTGGTCGCTCCGAGCGCCTTGAGGTAGTCGGCCGTCTCGGGGCGTCCGGTGACGGCGGCCACCTCATGGCCCAGCTTGGCCAGGATCGCAGTCGCAACCGAGCCCACCCCGCCTGCGGCACCGGTCACCAGAACCGGTCCGTGACCGGGCTTCAAACCGTGATCCTCAAGCGCCATGACGGATAGCATCGCCGTAAGACCGGCGGTTCCAACCGCCATCGCCTGGCGCGTATCGATTCCGTCCGGCAAAGGAACCAGCCAGTCGGCCTTGACGCGCGCTTTCTGCGAGTACCCGCCCCAATGCGCTTCGCCCACGCGCCAGCCGGTCAGAACCACCCGGTCGCCGGGCTTGTACCGGTCGTCCGAACTCTCCTCGACCGTACCGGCAAAGTCGATCCCCGGCACATGCGGATACTTGCGGACCAGACCGCCGCCCTTGGCACTGAGGCACAGCCCGTCCTTGTAGTTCACCGTCGAATAGTCGACTGCGACCGTGACATCCGCATGGGGCAGATCATCGAGTCCCAGTTGCTTGACCGAACCCGAAGCAAGGCCTTCTTCGTTTTGCTCCATCACCAAGGCGTTGAACATGTCGTCTCTCCTTTCTTGCCGATAAAGGGGTTTGCCCTTGGCACGGCTTTCAAATCTTCGGCGGGTGCGCGTCAGCCATCAATTCCAGAACTTCTCCTGCACCGTCGCGCGTCGCATTCCATCGGGCGTCTCGACCTCTATCGACGTGCCCGCGTCCCAATGGCTCAAACGGATCATGCCGATGGCCACGTTCGTTTCGAAATCCGGCGACCAGGTGGCCGAGGTCACCTGCCCCACCCTTTTGCCACCGGCAAAACAATTCCAGGCGTGATGGCAGGGCGGCACTGCATCGCCCACGATCTCGATCGCGCGGATCTGCTGAACCGGACCTTCCTTTGCCACCCTGAGCAACGCATCGCGCCCGATGCAGCCGATGGCCGTATGGGTGTTGCAGAACCGGCCCAAACCGCATTCGTGCGGCGTGTTGTCGTCGGTCATGTCGTTGCCATAGGATAGCAATCCGCTTTCGATCCGCTCGATCAGGTTCGGGCATCCGGCGCGAACGTCAAGGTCTTCGCCTGCGGAGAAGAGCGCGTTCCACAATGGCATCCCCATATCGGAACCGTCCACGTAAATCTCGAATCCGCCCTGCTTCGAATAGCCGGACCGCGCGACTGCGAGGTCGCGTCCTTCGAAGTTGAACATCCCGAAGCGGAAGAACCGGATGTCGCGCACCCTGTCACCAAAGACCCGAGCCATCAGGTCGTCCGCCTTCGGACCCTGCACCGCGAGCGGTGAGACATCCGGCTCATCTACCAGAACGTCCAACCGCCAGCCATGTGCGATCGCCTTGACCCAAAGCAAAAGATCGCTGTCGGCGATCGAGATCCACCAGCGGTCCTCGGCCAGCTTCACGGCGACCGGGTCGTTCAGCATCCCCCCGGTCTCGTCGACGATGGGAACGTAGTAACACTGCCCCGGCAACATTCCTCGCAGGTCGCGCGGCGTGAGCATCTGCATCAGCCGTGCCGCGTCAGGACCACGCAGTTCGATCTGGCGTTCGCATGCCACGTCCCAGACCTGCACCGCACGCTTGAGATGGTGGTAGTCGGCCTCGATGCTCTCGAAAACCGTGGGCAAAAGCATTCGGTTGTAAACCGTATAGCCCTTGACGCCAGCCGCTTCGACACCTTCGGAAAAGGGCGTCCGGCGCAGCCGACGAGAGGGGGAGATCAGGGCCATCACGCATCCTCCGGCATGAAGAACAGGTCGGAGACGGGCGCCTCGGCCCCCGCCTCGGTCAGCATCTTGTGGATCTGGCCCCGATGGTGCGTCTGGTGGTTGAACATGTGCACGACCAGCATCCCCAAAGGTTTCGTGACCTCGCGGCCGGCCGCGCCGGAGTACCAGGTCAGGTCACCGGCCAGTTGGGCGTCCGTCAAGCCTTCGGCCCAGTCCGATATGCGCGCATCCATCGATTGTCGCGCCACGCGCCACCCTTCGCCGTCTGGATGAAGCCTGTCGCTGCCGGGAATACCGCCAGCGGGCTTATCACCCCCGTCGAACCGCCCCATCCACATCATGTCGCCCCAAAGCAGGTGGTTGGCCGTGCCCAGGATCGACCCGAAGAACGCCCCCCTCTCCCGCGTCAGTTCGGATGCGGGCAAGGAAGAGAAACAGCCCGCAAGCTGGGAGTTTTGCCAGCGGTTGTAGCGGGCCATCATCCGGGTATACTCGGCCCCGATCATCAGGATTTACCGCGGTCCATGCCAGTCGATCTGGCAGATCTCGGCTGAGCGGCCATCGAAATCCCAGACACGACCGAAAGCGCGAACGCGACCCTTCGTGGCCGTGGCAACCGTGATATCGGGCCCCATCCAATACTCGGTATTCGTGACGACGATCTCCTCGCCGCCCTTGCCTTCGACAGGGACGACCGCGCCCTGGATCTTGCGACCGACCTGCAGACGCCGCTCTTTTCCCTCGGTCTCGAAGACGACCTGTTCGCGCTGCGCGCCCAGGAATTCACCGACCAGGACACCGAAAAGGCCCGTTGTGCCCCGCGCGGCACCGCTGAAGATGTTGACCAGCGCGTCATAAGCCGCCTCGGAGGCGCGATCGTCGATGAAGGCCGCGGCCTTCCAGTTTCCACGGCCCATGTTGCCGGGAATCTCGAGGAAAAGACCCACGTTCAACCCGCTGAGATCCTCGTCGCCATATTTTCCCTCGTCGATCCGTACGCCGGCCCATGCCTGGCAATGGCCTTCGGTCGGCGGATGCTGGCCCAGCGAGATCACGCAGGGACAGAACACCGTGCAGTTGCAGTTGAGGATCAATTCGCCCTTGATCGTCCAGGGGACCGTTCCGACTTCCATCGTGTCCAGCGCCATCTCTCTTCCTCCGTTTCTTTCGTTACAACGCGCCGGACAGGACAAGCCCTGCCGCCGCGATCAATCCAAACCCCAGGGGCCGCGTTATGCGCTGCCCGATCTCGGGGAGTTTCTCCAGCACCATCAGAACGGTGGCCAGCCCCATGAAAGCAAGGTTCATCACCCCGCCCACGAAAGCCAAGGCCATCAGTGCCCAGCAGCATCCGAGGCAGACCAGACCCAGCCGCAGACCGTTGCGCCAAGGACCTTCTTCATAATGCGCTATGAAAAAGGTCAGCGGATGGCGGCACTTGCTCAGGCAGCTCTCCTTGAGAGCCGAGAACTGGTAGAGGCCGGCCCCGGCCAGCAGACAGGCCGAAAGCCACGCTGCCGCACTTTGGCCCAACGGGTCCAGCAACCCGGCAGCGAAAAGCGTCATCTGCGCTCCGGCCGCGAGAAACGAATATCCCAGCCAGATCGCCAGATAGCCTGCAACCAGGCGCCACATTGCCGTCGAGGCGCCGCTCTGGCCCAAATCGTCATATGTGGCCAGCGCAGGCAGAACGGTCGGCGCCATCATCGCGGCGGACATGAGAGCCCACATCATGACCATGCGCGCGTAGCCTGCGGCGTCAGGCGTGACGATACACAGGCTGCGCCAGAACTCGGCGCCATAGACGTCGCCAAATGCTCGCGTTTCGGCCGGCACCGCCATCAGATAAAGAAGAGTCCACGCCCCCAGGATCGCACCGAAGAGGGCCAGCCAATGCGGCGCACTCATCGCTCTGATCCTGTTGCCCAGCATGGTTTCCTCTCCTCTGGCACGACTCGGCGCTTGCCAAATCAAATGTCAGACTTTTAAATGTCAGACAAATAAAAAATTCAGGCGCTCATGAAAATCGACCCCAAGAACCCCGCGGACCTTTCCGCTCAGATCGCCCACGCAATCCGGGACGCCATCGTTTCGGGAGAGTTGATCGTCGATGAACGCCTGCCTTCGGAATCGGAGTTGGCGCAACAGTTCCAGGTCTCTCGCCCCACGGTACGAGAGGCGCTCAAAAGGCTTGCTGCGCAATCGCTGATCCGGACGCAACGTGGCGCCTCGGGCGGAGCGTTCGTGAAGCGGTTGAGCTACGAGGACGCCTATACCCAGCAGATCACCACCTCGACATTGCTGCTATCGATGAACGAAGTCAGTTTCGACACCGCCTGCGAAGCACGCTATGCGCTGGAACGCGCCTGTGCACCGCTATCAGCCGAGCGGCGCAGCGCCGATCACCTGGCCACCATGCGGGCCGAGATATTCCGGCAGTCCCAGCCCGGCCTGACGGACGAGGCATTCTGCGCCTCCGATGTCGCGTTCCACAGGGCATTGGTCGACGGTGCCGGCAATCCGGTCCTGTCCTACCAGCTTGCCGGAGCGGTGGAGGCAATGCAGCCCCTGATGAACATGATCACCTTCACCGCGAGATCCCGCGAACGGATCGTGACCCTGCACGCCCGCATCGCCGATGCCATAGAGGCGCAGGACGGAGAGGATGCAGGGCACGGCCTCAGCGCCCTTGAAAGCGAAACCCGCGCCTTGGCACAGAATGTCTTTGCCGCACGCGCCCTTGTCGCCCGGGAGAGAGAGGTTAATTCCGAGGGATCCCCGGAGGACCGCACATGATCGCCACGCTCAATACCGTTGCCGCCCTTTTGACGGTCGGTTTCGGCCTGTTCGGCCTGATCGCGCCTGCCTACACGGCGAATGCGCTCGATCTCGCGCCGACCAGCAGCACGATGGGACTGAGCGAGATGCGCGCATCGGTGGGCGGTCTTTTCGTGGTGAGCGGGATCGCCGTGCTGCTGCTGGGTCACCCGATGGCCTGGACGATGCTGGGTGTTGTCTATGCCGGCGCGGCGCTTGGACGGTTCGTCTCGGTAATCGCCGACAACCCGCCATTGATGAAAGCGCTTCTCTTCGGCGGAATAGAGGCAGTGCTGGCCGCTTGGCTGATCCTCGCCAACATGAGCCGAGCAGCCTGATCCACTGGGCAAGCTGGACAAGATTTCTTTCCGCTGGCTGATTGCATGACGCTGAGGAGTTGCCTATATCTGGGATGTCCTTCGGGACTATGGGCATAAACGCGCATGCAATAAGCGGATCGGACCCGGGGGCGGTACCCGGCGGCTCCACCAAATATCCCGTCGTTGGGGGATCATGGGGCCGAAACAGGATCGACGAACGTGTAAAGATGTGGCTTTGTCCCGGTGAGATACCACCGTTATCGGTTCACTAAGCATAATTGCCAACGACAATCGTGCTCCGGTGGCTCTGGCCGCGTAAGCGGTTAGAAATACCGAAATCTAAGCCCTTGCGCCTAGCAGCGTAAGGCGGGGTTCGCAGGTACCTGGCAACAGAAACCTGCACTTCCTCCTCATCCTCGAAATTCCTGTTCAGGGTTTCTTCACCTGTCAGGCTCATGCTGACGGTCGCAGCGATGGAGGCTCTGATGTCAAAAGCGGAACTTTTGAGGGAATGGTATCGAGAGATCTGGGAGCGCCGGAATTTCGAAGCAATCGATCGGCTTTTCGAACCGGACACGATGGCCGAGGGGCTCGTGCCGGACATGCAGGTCGGTCCAGGCGATTTCCGTGACCTGGTCATGGCGCTGGGGCATCTGTTCGGTGATATCGAGGTCGAGATACCCAAGATTATCGAAAGCGGCGATTGGGTCTCCGCCTTGCTGCGGTTTCATTCCACCCGGGCAGATAACGGCGCGCCGATCCTGGCCACAGGTCAGGTCATGGCCCGGTTCGACGGCGAGCGAATGGTCGAAGCCTACAATCATTTCGACTTCGTCTCTCTCTTCGAGCAGACCGGGCAATTTCCACAAGATACCCTGCCCGTCTGCATGACAGGACAAAGGCTTGACTGGGCATGATCCGCGTTGACCGCGAGAGCGCTCGGCTCTAGCACATCCGCGCAGCCCCGCAATCTTCGGGCCCGACACGTTTCCGTTGCACGTCGGAAGTAACGCTGGGCTGCCAGGATGGCGGAGGTGAGACATGCGAGCATATTGGTCGTCCAAGGCGCAACTGCGGCGGCGAGTTTCCCGCACGAATTCCCCTGCGAAAGCCCGGTGATCGTATCGGTGCGCGAATTTGTTCAGGTCTTCGGGCGGATCGGCCTGCTGTCTTTCGGCGGACCTGCGGCGCAGATCGCCCTGATGCACCGGGAACTGGTCGACAGGCGTCAGTGGCTCGACGAGCAGAGTTTTCTGCGCGCCCTCTCCTTGTGCATGCTGCTGCCGGGGCCCGAGGCGATGCAGTTGGCCACCTACGCGGGATGGCGCCTTCGTGGAACGGCAGGAGGTTTGCTCGCGGGTGCACTCTTCGTCCTGCCCGGCGCTGTTATCATAGCGGCCCTTTTCGTTCTCTACGTCTCGATGGGGACACAGCCCCTGGTTCAGGCCGCGTTCGACGGAGTAAAAGCCGCAGTGATCGTCATCGTGCTGGAGGCCCTGCGCAATCTGTCGCGCAAGGCGCTGACCTCTGTCACGTCCCTGACGATCGCTGCGGCCGCCTTTCTCGCGATCTTCGCACTGGGCCTGCCCTTCCCTTTCATCATAGGGGCAGCAGCGTTCTGGGGCTATCTGACAGCAGAACCGGACATACCGTTACCGCTGATGACACCTTGCGGAACTGACGCACGGCCGATCCGCACCGCGGCGCTCTGGATACCGCTCTGGTTGGGACCGCTGATCTTTCTCTCCCTGGCAGGGCCGACGATCCTTGCCGAGATCGGCTGGTTCTTTGCCAAGCTGGCGGTCGTGACCTTCGGCGGCGCCTACGCGGTGCTGGCCTACATGACGCAGACCGTCGTTCAGGATCATGGTTGGATCAGCACCTCCCAGATGATCGACGCGCTCGGCCTCGCCGAAACCACGCCCGGCCCGCTCATTCTGGTCACCCAGTTCGTGGCGATGCTTGCGGGTCATGCCGCAGGCGGCCCGGCCCTGGCGTTCGCCGCCGGGCTTCTTGCGCTCTGGGCCACGTTCGTTCCCTGTTTTCTCTGGATCTTCCTGGCTGCGCCATACCTGGATCGGATCACAGCCCGACCCCGGCTGAACTCGGCGCTCAAGGCAATCACCGCAGCGGTTGTTGGCGTTATCCTGAACCTTTCCCTGTGGTTTTCACTGCATGTGCTTTTCGATGAAGCCGTGGAATTGCAGACCGGTCCTGTCTCGATGCTTCTGCCGAAGCCTGCGAGCCTCGATGCCGAAGCGCTGTTCCTGACCTGCGCCGCGGCAATTTCACTCTGGTTCTTCAGGTGCGGGCTGGTCTTCACTCTCGTCCTTCTCGCGGTCACGGGCATGGCCCTGCATCTTGTTTGACGGGTGCACGACTGCCCTTTTATCTCCGTTCGAATCTTCTATGCTGACCGCAAGTCAAACGGGAACCTGCCATGTCGCGCGACATTGATTATGGAAAGCTGATGCATGCCGCGATGCGGGGGCTGATCAAGACGGTCCTCGGCGATGTGGCTCGAAACGGTCTGCCCGGGTCTCATCACTTCTTCATCACATTCGACACCGGCGCCCCCGGGGTGGAAATCGCGGATTGGCTTTCCGACCGTTATCCCGACGAGATGACGATCGTCATGCAGCACTGGTTCGAGAACCTCGAGGTCGGCGACGAGGGTTTTGCCATCACCCTGAATTTCGGCGATGCGCCCGAGCCGCTTTACGTCCCCTACAAGGCGATCAAGACCTTCGTGGACCCTTCGGTCGAATTCGGACTGCGCTTCGAAAGCTCTCCGGAAGATGATCTGGACGACGAGGATTTCGATCTGAGTTCAGAGGACGATGAAGAGACCGAACCCGTCCAGCAGCGGGATGCCGAGGTCGTGTCTCTGGACAAGTTCCGCAAATAGTCCTCGTCACTCCCTGCGCAGGAAGGTCTCGACCGACCGGGCCTTTTCGCCATTGCGGATCCGGGTAAAGGAAAGCTGCAGACCACCGTCCGCAAGGGTGCGGTCATATTGCTGCAACTCGTACCCCCCGTCTTCGGCGATGAAGAGTGAATAGATCGTAAGAGTGTCACCAATAATCCGTCCCCAGACGAAAGGCTCCCCCTTCATCGGGTCCAGTTGAACGGCGTGGCCGAAGACATTCCGCTTCATCGCGGCGGAATATATTCCCTCGCGGGGCGATGGCAGGAAATCGAGGGAATAGGTCTGCTCCTTGATGCGACCGCCTTCCTTGTAGGTCGTGGTGGTCCAGCTGACATTGAACCCTTCATCCGCCTCGGCGATCTGGACGCTCATGTCACGTGGCGTGACGGTTCCGTCTGCATCCACAAGCTCGGCCGATCCGACGTAAGAACCTACGAAAGGCGCGATCTCGTTGGCACGGGCCGGGGCAGACATTGCCATCATCGCCACAAGCAGCCAGGCCATCCGCCGGATGACGATCCCAAAGGGTATCAGGGTCTCAATTCGCATGTCGGCCTCCCGTAAAGTCCTGTCGGTCATACTATAGATGGGGGGCCCGGGAACAATCTCCCACACTTGCCGCACTACGAAAAAGTGAAACCCGGGCAGTCCGACTGTACCTTGGCAGAGACGCACCCTAGACTGCGCGCGAATGCCCGATTGCGCCCGCATGGTTGCAAGGCTAGACGGCATGCGACCGCATACCAGACGGAGTGACACATGTCCCGGACACGCACCGAAACCGACAGCTTCGGCCCGCTCGAGGTTCCCGCAGACAAGTATTGGGGCGCTCAGACGCAGCGCTCGATCATGAATTTCCCCATCGGGTGGGAAAAGCAGCCCGTCGCCATCGTGCGCGCGCTCGGCGTGATCAAGAAAGCCTGCGCCATGGCCAACAAGGAGTCGGGCAAGCTGGATGCCAAAATCGCCGACGCGATCATCGAGGCGGCCGGCGAGGTGATCGAGGGCAAGTTCGACGACAACTTCCCGCTGGTGGTCTGGCAGACCGGTTCGGGCACCCAGTCAAACATGAACTCGAACGAGGTCATCGCCAACCGCGCCATCGAGATCCTGGGCGGTGAGATCGGCTCAAAGGACCCGGTGCACCCGAACGATCATTGCAACATGGGCCAAAGCTCCAACGACACCTTTCCGACCGCGATGCATATCGCCACGGCAATGACGGTGCGCGACGTGTTGCTGCCGGGCCTGAGCAAGCTGGCCGAAGGATTGGAGGCCAAGTCGGAAGAGTTCAAAGACATCATCAAGATCGGCCGCACCCACACCCAGGACGCGACGCCGTTGACCCTTGGCCAGGAATTCTCGGGCTACGCGCACCAGATCCGTCAGGGGATCAAACGGGTCGAGGCCGCGATGCCCGGCATTTACGAGCTTGCGCAGGGCGGCACCGCCGTGGGCACCGGCCTGAACACGCAAAAGGGCTGGGGCGAGACGGTCGCGGCGAACATGGCCCAGATCACCGGCCTGCCCTTCGTGACCGCACCCAACAAGTTCGAGGCGCTGGCCGCACATGACGCCATGGTGTTCCTGTCCGGCGCGCTCGCGACCATCGCGGGCAGCTGCTACAAGATCGCCAATGACATCCGTTTCCTTGGCTCCGGTCCCCGCTCGGGCCTGGGCGAGCTGATCCTGCCCGAGAACGAGCCGGGCTCCTCGATCATGCCGGGCAAGGTCAACCCGACCCAGGCCGAGGCACTGACGCAGGTCGCCGCCCATGTGATGGGCAATGACGCCGCGATCAAGTTCGCCGGCTCCCAAGGTCATTTCGAGCTCAACGTCTACAACCCGATGATGAGCTACAACCTGCTCCAGTCGATCCAGTTGCTGGGCGACGCGGCCGACAGCTTCACCGAGCGTATGCTGATGGGCATCCAGGCCAATGAGCCTCGCATAGAAAAGCTGATGAAGGAATCGCTGATGCTCGTCACCGCGCTGGCGCCCACCATCGGGTATGACAATGCGACGAAGGTGGCGAAGACGGCACACAAGAACGGCACGACCCTCAAGGAAGAGGCCATAAATCTGGGCTTCGTGGACGAAGAGACCTTTGATGCCGTGGTACGCCCCGAGCAGATGATCGGACCCAAGGACTGATGTCGAAGCCGGTCAATCTGAACCGGTATCGCAAGGAAAAAGCGCGGGCCGAGAAAAAGGCCCGCGCCGACCGGAATGCCGTGGCATTCGGTCGGAACAAGTCCGAGAAGGAAAGACAGAAAGTCGAGGAGCATCGGGCCAGGCAGAAACTCGACGGGCACGAGATCGAGGAATGAGCGGACCTCCGGTCAAACGCTCGCTGACCCTGAAGGGGCACCGCACATCGGTGTCGCTGGAAGAGGAATTCTGGCAGGCCTTTCGCGAGATTGCGAAGGCGAAGAACATGCCGATCAACAGCCTGGCTGCCGAGATCGACGTCGAACGCGACCCGTCAACCGGGCTGGCCTCGGCGATCCGGGTCTATGTCCTCAACCATTTTCGCCAGAAATAGCACGGTCCGGAAGACCGGACCGCGCAACGAGGGTCAGACCGAAGCCGCGTAGATCTTGTCGATATTGGTCGCCACGGCGGCGTTGAACTCGGCATCCGACTGTTGCTTCGATAGACCTTCGGTCAGGGCGCGCGAGAACGAGGCGATCATCTTGCCGTTCCTGCTGAGCTTTTCGCAGGCGTCGTCGGTTGAATAGCCCCCCGACAGGGCCACCACGCGCAGCACGCGGGGATGCTCGGCCAGCGCGTCATAGAGGTTGGCCTCCGTAGGAATGGTCAGCTTGAGCATGACCTCCTGCCCCTCTTCCAGCCTATCGAGTTGCTTGGTGATCTCGGCCTTCAGCATCTCTTCCGCCTCGGCTTTCGTCTCGGAATGGATGTTCACCTCCGGCTCGACGATCGGGACCATGCCAGCCGCGATAACCGTGCGGGCTACATCGAACTGCTGGGCCACCACGGCGGCGATCCCTTCGGCATTCGCTTCGTGAATGACCGAGCGTTCCTTTGTGCCGAACACATTGGGATACTGTGCCAGCGTTTCGGCAAGACCCGGGATCGGCTTCATCATCTGGACGCCATTCTCCTGATCTGCCAGACCCTTGTCGATCTTGAGAAAGGGAACGATACCCTTGTTCTGCCAGAGGTAGTCGGCCACACCCTTCCCTTCGATGGTTTCGCCCAGCGTACGCTCGAACAAAATGGCGCCGATCACCTTGTCCTTGGTGAAGGCGTCGGCAAGGATAATGCGTGCACGCATTTTCTGGATCTCGTCGAACATCTCCTCCTCGGAGCCGTATTCCGAGGCATCCACGCCGTAAAGGGCCAGCGCCTTCGGCGTCGAACCGCCACTCTGATCCAGGGCCGCGATGAACCCTGCACCGTTCTGCATCCGGTCGCGCTGTTCTGCCTTCGACATCTCACTATCCCATGTTTGATTCCGCTTTGGCACCGCATACATCAAGGCATTGAACGATGGTAGTTTGTTAGCGCTCAAGCACACGAAGCCAGATGCCATCTGCCGCCCGGACGGTCAGGTGGGCGACCGGCACGGGATCGCGACCTTGAACCCTCTCGAAGCGGAAATACCGCAGCAACATCGACAGGATCAAAGGTCCCTCCACCATGGCGAAGCCGGCCCCAGTACAAACGCGCGGCCCGGCGGAAAAAGGAAGATACGCCTCGCGTCCGCATTTCCGGCCGTTTTCCGTCTGCCATCTCGTCGGATCGAACGCGTCGGGCCGCTCCCAGAGTCTTTCATGGCGATGCAGGTGCCACGGGCTGAGGACGATCTGGGCACCTTTGGGGACATCCCGGTCGCGGAACCGCTCGGGACAGGAAGCTTCACGCACCATCATCGGCACTGGCGGATAGAGTCGCAGCGCCTCCCGGAAAACATCGCGGCTGAGCCGCAGCTTCGACATGACCGAGAACCCGAGATCGTCAAGCGCTTGCGCTTCCTGTGCCAGACGCTCCTGCCATTCGGGATAGAGAGCCATGAGATAAAGCGTCCAGGCGAGCGCCGAGGCGCTGGTCTCGTGCCCCGCCAGGAAGAAGATCGCCACTTGGTCGACCATCTCCTCGGTGTCGAACTTCACTCCAGTCAACGGATCGGCCGTCGTCATGATCTTTGTCGCCAGATCGTCCGGTGCTGTCCCCGCCTCGATCTCGGCCATGCGGTCCGCGGTCAGTCGGGTGATCAGTCCCCGGATCTCGGCGGCCGTCGTCCTGGTTCGACGCGAGTGAAAGCGTGGCATCCACCTTGGCAAGGGGACAAAAGCGCCAAGGTTCAGGATCGGCTGCTCACGCTGATAGGCGCGGAAGCGGTCGAAAACTTGGGCCGCGATCTCGTGTTCGATTGGGATCGAGAAGAGCGTGCGAAAGATGACGTCGGCCGCGGCGTGGCTCGTCTGAGCCTCGATCTCGACAACGTCGCCGTCATGCCGCCGCAACCTGTCCACAGCCGCCTCAGCCGCCGCGCGCATGGCCGGAAAGGTATCCTTGAGCCGCCCGCCCTCGAAGGCCGGGTCGATGATACGGCGCTGCCGCTTCCATGTTTCGCCATTGGTGAGGAAGACCGAATCCCCCAGCAAGGGGCGCAAACCCTCGGAAATTCGGCCCGATTTCGGGAAATCGTCGGGACGGTCCTTGAGCACCGTCTCGACCAGCGCAGGCTGGTTCACGAGGAACGAACGGAAGAAAGGTGTGCGGAACTCCGCCATCCAGGCCCGGTAGAGCCGAGCGGGTTGAGCCGACAACAGGTCCTGCCGGAACAGTTTCATGTATCGCCACAGCGATACGCGGTCCGGCCGCGCCTTCGGCTTGGGTGGGGTCATGCGGCCGCCACGCTGGTAAAGCGCGAAACCGCCTTCTCGATCCGCGATTTCGATGGCGCGCGTCCGGCGAACCGCTCCGCCAGGGTCATCGGACCAGCAGTCACCCGGAAATAGTCGTAATCGCCCGGCCGGTCGAAGGCGCAGAGATATTGGAAATGCAGCCGGAAGAACCGCCAACGCAGCTTTGCCCAAGTCTCAGGCAACAATGTCTGTGTGAAGGCAGCCGAGATGACAAGAGGCCAGCGTTTGCCCTCGGGCGCGACACCACTGACCGAAACCGGATCGCACAGGGCGAATGCGCAGCCATCGCCCGGCGCGGTCACGTCCAACCAGGCCAGCCGGTCGGATCGGCACAGGTCGCGCAGGTCGGCACGCAGCTCATGCGCCTCGGGCAAGAAAGAGACCATGGGGACGACCTGCCCCAATGTCAGGAAGGACAGAACCGGCCCCTTGTCTGGCACCCTGCCCGTTCGCAAGAGATCCGCCAGCACCGAAACTCCCAGATGCGCACCCGAACTGTGACCCACCACGAGGACCTCGTCTACGGGATCATGCAGGGCAGAGGCGATGAGTTCTCCAAACTCGCTCATCCGTTGCCGCAGGTCTTCTGGCGTAGCGCCACGGGCCTGAGCCGTATGAGCATAGTCGTGCATGAGATAGTAGGCAAAGAACTTGCCATCCCGCGCCCGGAACCAGCGGAGGGTCCCGATTGCCGCCGCGAGCCCGGCCAGGATACCGAGAAGGGTCGCCCCCGGGGAGGTGATCCAGGTCGCGGCGAAGGAGGCCACCCAGACGCAAGTCCAAAGCGATGCGAGTGCAAGAAAAAGCTGCCCCAGAAGCATCCCCACCGGGTAAAGGGCCGCGATCACTGGCCCCTTGCGAAGGCGCATCAACCGAAAGAGCGCGCCGGAGGAAATGTAGATCCAGGCCGTCCGCGCGAGTTGCAGATAGGTGGCCGGGATCGAATTCGACATGCTTTGCTTGACGATGTCGGACCAGTAAAGAACCTCGATACCGGTTTCGACCTTGTTACCGTCCTGTACCGAAATGACGTGCCAGCCATAAGGCCCCTTGGTCGTCTTTGGCTTCAGCCCGATCTCGTAGCCCGAAATCGCGGCCTGCGCGGCGCCTTCGCTGCGGTAAAGCTCGCGGTAGCGCCGGGGATGAAAGGGATCGTAGCCGGGAATGTAGAAGACCCTGCGCCGTTTCACCGTCTGCCCTGTTGCATTGCCGCTCATGCGCCTCCCCTTTCGCCAGCAGCGTAGCGCAGCAATCGGGCGGGTTTAAGACCTGAAAACGGCAGGTCAGCCCAGTACGGCAAGCCCCGGGAAGGTTTCGAGCAACCAGAAGGAGAAGGTCGAGAAAAGCCCCGTCACCAGCATCACGCCAACGATCAACAAGAGCACGCCCATACCCTTCTCGATGGCACCCATGTGGCGTTTCAGCCGGTTCATCACCGCCATCGAGCGACCGAGGAACATGGCCGCCAACAGGAACGGGATTCCCAGCCCTGCGGCATAAACCCCCAGCAGGACCGTTCCGCGCGTCACCGAGGCCTCGGAGGCTGCGAGCGAAAGGATCGCACCCAGTTGCGGCCCTATGCAAGGGGTCCAGCCAAAGGCGAAGGCAAGGCCCAGAATATAGGCACCAAAGGCGGACCCGCTCGCTTCGCCCGTTTCCATTCGTGCCTCGCGGTCGAGGATCGGAATACGGAAAACACCAAGAAAATGAAGGCCGAAAACGATCACCACCGCTCCTGCGATCCGGGCGAACAGCACCTGGTTCTGCAAGAAGAACGCACCAAAGGCCGATGCCGTGAAACCCAGGAAGAGGAACACCGTCGATAGCCCCAGAACGAAAAACAGCGCAGCCAGGGTCGCCTTGCGCCGCGCCGCGCCGGTGCCCTGGATCTCTCCGATGGTCACACCGCTCATATAGGCCAGGTAGGGCGGCACGATAGGCAGCACGCAGGGGCTGAGGAAGCTGACGATCCCGGCGATCAGAGCCACGGTCATGGCAGGGAGGAGCCCCGCGTCTATGATATCGATTCCGAACATGAATCAGCACATAGGCCATCGCGCGGGCAAGGTCACGGGGCCACACGGTCACATCCCCGTGCCGATACGTGAGACGCGATCTGGACAGGCGTTCCGGGCAGGCCTATCACGGCTTCATGGATCAATCGGACGATACTTTGGACGCGCTGGGGCTGCTGTGTCCCCTTCCTGTCCTCAAGGCTCGCAAGAGGCTCAAGGCGCTGCCGTCAGGGGCAACGTTGACCGTTCTTGCAGACGATCCCGCAGCAATTGTGGACGTCCCCCATTTCTGCGCCGAAGCCGGCCACGAACTGGTGTCGCAAAGCGAAGACGGCGGCCACCAGGTGTATGTCATTCGCAAGGTCTGAAAGAGATAGGACGGGCCTCGCTTCTGACCGCAGTTCGGGTCCGTTTCGGCGCGGAATTTATCCAGGATCGTGGCATCCATGCTGGATTACCAGTTCTCGGGCCAGCGCCAGGAGAGAACGATCTTCGCATCCGGATTATGCGCAGCGAACTCGCGCCAGTAATGGGTCGTCGGCCAGTTCACGGCTAAGGAACAGCCCTCCAAAACCGCGTCCCAGTCCGGGCCGAGCGTGCCGCCGAAGATGCCGCGCCACATGTTGACGCGACCCTGATGCGGCAGGACCTCGTACATGTGGGTGGCGGGGGCCGTACCCCAATATCTCGAGCGCGCGTTTCTGCGAATCCGTTCCAGTGCGGCGGAACCCAGCCCCGATGACACTTTCCCGCAAGACCGCACCGACAACGGACGATTTCGCTTTGCCTCCCAAGGCCATAACATCTCTCCGTGCATAGCGCCCAGAGACATTGATCGGCGGAGACAGACATGCCCAGCTTCTGCAAGTTGCCGCGATCGTCCTTGCCACCGCCCGGGACAGGCGCCGCCACGCCGACCGTCATGAACGAAGATATTCCCGAGCTGGCCGTGCCCGACCGCCCCTGGGTGGGGGCCGGCGCGTTGGACGGACGCGCCTTCACCATTCACGGCATCTATCTTGACAGCGGTGCGCGGCTCACCGACGAATTGCCGTTTCGCGACGGCACGTTCCAATCCGAGGCTACGACCCTCTGCCCGGACGCGCCGCACACGGTCGTATGGTACGGCGCGGTCGTGGGCGATGAGATCACCGTCGACGTCACGTGGACAACTCGCCGCGGCTACTGGACCAATCAGATCGCGATCGAAGCGTCCGGCGCGATTGTCCTTCGCATCGTCCTTCTGGTTGTCGTTCTGGGGCTTGTTTTCACCCCGCGCAACCTTCGCAACGATCGCGCTCGCGGTGTCACCCGTGCGTATGCGCCGTCTCCGCCCCATTGATTTCCGCGGTTCCAGCGCGCGGCCCGAGTGGCGAGTTTTCTTCCGAGCATTCGG
>CANMQJ010000013.1 GCA_947500005.1 uncultured Paracoccaceae bacterium
CGTGACCGAGGCCGTGGGATAAGTGTGTCCGGGGAAAGGGGTAGCTTGGCCATCAGACGATTTGTGCAACAGAGCCGAGGGTGCGGCATGGTCAGGCAGTACTTGAAAAAGCCTCAAGACACTCAGTCGAGCAAGCACTCCAATCAATCGCCAAGTTTTTGCAAACATTTGGCAGGCTTGAAATGGATGTGACGTTTATCTTCGATATTATTACTTCGCCTAGCACCGATGAAACCAAATTTCTCCAAGTGTTGTACGAGGGAAAAAAGGTAGTTGACGCGCGGAAGCGAGAACAAGAGCTTGCGTTAGAGAAAGGGGACTTTTCGGCGGAGTGCCTTCACCATAGTTACCCAAATTGGCTCCACCATGAAGAAAAAGCGGACTGGCGCTTTAAAGAGTTCGATCGCTAGACATCCAACTCCTCCACGAACCGCGCGTTCTCCTGGATGTACTGGAACCGCAATTCGGGTTTCTTGCCCATCAGGCGTTCCACCAGGTCGCCGGTCTCGCCGGGTTCGTCCTCGTCGATGGTGACGCGGATGAGCTTGCGCGAGGCGGGGTCCATCGTGGTTTCCTTGAGGTCCTTGGCGTCCATCTCGCCCAGGCCCTTGAAGCGCGAGACGTCGATCTTGCCCTTGCCGCCCAGGCCCTTTTCCAGCCATTCGTCGCGCTCGGCCTGGTCGAGGCAGTAGACGCGCTTCGCCCCCTGCGTCAGGCGGTAGAGGGGCGGGCAGGCGAGGTAGAGGTGGCCCGCGTCGATCATCGGCCGCATCTGGGTGTAGAAGAAGGTCATCAGCAGCGAGGCGATATGCGCGCCGTCCACGTCTGCGTCGGTCATGATGATGATCTTGTCATAGCGCAGGTCGTCGATGCTGAACTTCGTCCCCAACCCCACTCCGAGCGCCTGGGTGAGGTCGCTGATCTCCTGGTTGGAGCCCAGTTTCGAGGAGGCCGCGCCCAGCACGTTGAGGATCTTGCCGCGCAGCGGCAGCAGCGCCTGGGTCTTGCGGTCGCGCGCCATCTTGGCGGATCCGCCCGCCGAATCGCCCTCGACGATGAACAGCTCGGTCCCCTCGCGGTTGGTGGCCGAGCAATCCACCAGCTTGCCGGGCAGGCGCAGCTTCTTGGTGGCGGTCTTGCGCTGCGTCTCCTTCTCGGCGCGGCGGCGCAGCCGTTCCTCGGCGCGCAGCACGAGGAAATCGAGGATGGCGCCCGCGGATTTCGTGTCGGCGGCAAGCCAGTTGTCGAAATGGTCGCGTACCGCGCCCTCGACCAGGCGCTGCGCCTCTACGGTGGCCAGCCGGTCCTTGGTCTGGCCCACGAATTCGGGCTCGCTGATGAAGCAGGAGACCAGCGCGCAGCCGCCCGTCAGCAGGTCGTCGCGGGTGATCTGCGCGGCCTTCTTGTTGTTGGCCAGCTCGCCATAGGCCTTGATCCCCTTGAGGATCGCCGCCCAGAAGCCCGCGACATGGGTGCCGCCCTCGGGCGTGGGCACGGTGTTGCAGTAGGACTGGATGAACCCGTCGCGCGAGGGCGTCCAGTTGATCGCCCATTCGACCTTGCCCGCCGCGCCGAAGCGTTCCCGGAACTCGACCGTGCCGGCGAAGGGCTTGTCGGCATAGGTCGAGGCGCCGTTCATCGTCTCGCGCAGGTAATCGGCCAGGCCGCCGGGGAAGTGGAAGCTGGCCTCGAGCGGGGTCTCGCCGTCGTCGATGGCCGATTTCCAGCGGATCTCGACGCCCGAGAACAGGTAGGCCTTGGAGCGGATCGACTTGAACAGGCGCGCGGGCTTGAACCGGTGGGAGCCGAAGATCTCCTCGTCGGCGTGGAAGGTGACGGTGGTGCCGCGCCGGTTGGGGGCGGCGCCGATCTTTTCCACCGGGCCCAGCGGGGTGCCGCGCGAGAAGCGCTGTTCATAAAGCTCGCGGTCGCGGGCCACCTGCACGATCATCGAATCCGACAGCGCGTTGACCACCGAGGCGCCGACGCCGTGCAGCCCGCCCGAGGTCTGGTAGGCCTTGCCCGAGAACTTGCCGCCCGCGTGCAGCGTGCACAGGATGACCTCGAGCGCCGACTTGCCGGGGAACTTGGGATGCGGGTCCACCGGGATGCCGCGCCCGTTGTCGCGGACGGTGAGCGAGTAATCCGCATGCAGCTCGACCTCGATCCGGTTGGCATGGCCCGCCACCGCCTCGTCCATCGAATTGTCGAGGATCTCGGCCACCAGGTGATGCAGCGCGCGCTCATCCGTGCCGCCGATATACATGCCCGGGCGCTTGCGCACCGGTTCGAGCCCCTCGAGCACTTCGATCGAGGAGGCGTCATAGGAGGCCGATTGGCTGCCGGTCAGAAGATCGTCGGGCATGGGGTGCTGCTCTTTATTCTTGGGTTGGGCGGCATTATGGCAGGGGATGGGGTCGGGGAAAAGGGGGACGCTAGGGGTTGTGGACAAGAGGGGGGCGGATCGCGCGCGGGAGGGTCCCGGAGACGCCCCCTCGCCCGCGCCGGAATTTTCGGACGAGAAGAAGAGGGAGACCGGCCGCGGCATGCCGACCGCTTGCGGGCGGGCGGGGTGCTTGCTATTCCCGCCCATGCCCGACAGATACGCTCGGGATCGGAAGGGGACCGAGTTTGACCGCCACCAAAGAGCCGCCTCGGCTGGAGATCCGCCACATCACGCGCCGCATCGACGGGCGCGCGGTGGTCGACGACGTGTCGCTGACCATCGCGGCGGGGCAGGTGACCTGCCTGCTTGGCCCCTCGGGCTGCGGCAAGTCCACCACGCTGCGCATGATCGCGGGGGTGGAGATGCAGGACACCGGCGAGATCTGGGTCGATGGCAAGCTGATCTGCGACACGGTGTTCCGCGTTCCGCCCGAACGGCGCGGGATCGGGCTGATGTTCCAGGATTTCGCGTTGTTTCCCCATCTGAGCGTGGCCGACAACGTGGGATTCGGCCTCAAGGGGCCAAGGGCCGCCCGGCGCGACCGGGTCGAGGAGCTTTTGGCCAAGGTGCATCTGCAACGCTATATCGATCTCTATCCACACCAGCTTTCGGGCGGCGAGCAGCAACGGGTGGCGCTGGCCCGTGCGCTTGCGCCGAGACCGCGCATCATGCTGATGGACGAGCCCTTTTCCGGGCTCGACAACCGGCTGCGCGACGGTATCCGCGACGAGACGCTGGCGCTGTTGAAGGAAGAGGATGCGGCCGTGCTGCTGGTGACGCATGAGCCGGAGGAGGCGATGCGCATGGCCGACCAGATCGCGCTGATGCGCGGTGGACGGATCGTGCAGCGGGGCGCGCCTTACAATGTCTACACGCGGCCCGCCGACAAGGCGGCGGTGGCCTTCTTCTCGGATATCAACGTGCTGCGCGCCCAGGTCAACGGGGCGCTGGCGCAGACGCCCTTCGGGCAGTTCCTGGCGCCGGGCCATCCCGATGGCACGGATGTCGAGATCGTGTTCCGGCCGCAGCATGTGCGGCTCGATTTCGACCGGGGCGGCAAGGGGCCGGTGCCCACGCCTTCGGACGGGGTGGCGGCGCGCGGCGTGGTGGAACGCTCGCGCTTTCTGGGAAACGAGAGCCTGGTGGAGTTCCGGATGGACCATGACGGCTCTGTCCTGCGTGCCACGGTGCCGAATGTCTTCATGCCGAAGCCGGGCCGGGTGATGTGGCTGACCATCCGCCGCGACCGCTGTTTCGTCTTTCCGGCGGGGTAGCAGGCGGCGCGGCCCCGCGATTTGTGCCCTTTCGCGGCAGATTGCACGTGCGCCTTGCTTGCCGCTGGCAAGCCGCGCGTCTATCAAGAGCCGGAGACGACAAGGGGGCAAGGGCAGCGATGCGGATCCTGTGCACGAATGACGACGGTATCAACGCGCCGGGGCTGAAGGTGCTCGAGGCCATCGCGGCCGAGATCGCCGGGCCCGATGGCGAGGTCTGGGTCGTGGCCCCGGCCTTCGAGCAGTCGGGCGTCGCCCATTGCATCAGCTATACCCATCCAACCATGATCGCCCAGATGGGCGAGCGCCGCTTTGCCGCCGAGGGCAGCCCGGCCGATTGCGTGCTGGCGGGCGTGCATGACGTGATGACCGGTGCGCGCCCCGATCTCGTGCTCTCGGGCGTCAACCGCGGCAACAACTCGGCCGAGAACGCGCTCTATTCCGGCACGCTGGGCGGCGCTATGGAGGGGGCGCTGCAGGGCCTGCCGGCCATCGCGCTGTCGCAATATTACGGGCCGGGCAACCTGGAACGCGAAGACCCGTTCGAGGCCGCCGCCCGGCACGGCGCCGAGGTGATCCGCCGTATCCTCGCCGCCACGCCGGAAACCGATGCCGAGGCCGATTACCGGCTGTTCTACAACGTCAATTTCCCACCCGTAGCGGGATATGCCGTCAAGGGCGTCCGCGCCGTGCGGCAGGGCTGGCGGCATGACACGTTCTTCGGGGTGCAGGCCCATACCTCGCCCTCGGGGCGGCGGTTCCTGTGGGTGACGGGGGGCAACCAGCAGATCCCCACCGCCGAGGGCACCGACGCCGCCGCCAATCTCGCGGGTTACATCTCGGTCACGCCGATGCGCGCCGACCTGACCGCGCATGACGCGCTGGAGGCGCTGAAAGCGATCGAATGAGCGGACCTGATCCCGAAACCAAGATGCAGTTCCTTTTCGCGCTCCGCTCGCGGGGCGTGACGGACCGGCGCGTCCTGAACGCGATGGAGGCGGTCGATCGCGGCCTCTTCGTGCGCGGCATCTTTGCCGGCCGCGCCTATGAGGACATGCCCCTGCCCATCGCCTGCGGCCAGACCATCAGCCAGCCCTCGGTGGTGGGGCTGATGACCCAGGCACTGGAGGTCAGCCCCCGCGACAAGGTTCTCGAGGTGGGCACCGGCTCGGGCTACCAGGCGGCGATCCTGGCGCGGCTGGCGCGCCGGGTCTACACGGTCGAGCGTCACGCAAGGCTGGTGCGCGAGGCCTCGCAGGTGTTTCGCGATCTCGATCTCGTCAATATCACCACGATGGTCTCGGACGGCTCCTTCGGTCTGCCCGAGCAGGCGCCCTTCGACCGTATCATCGTGACCGCGGCTGCCGAGGATCCGCCGGGGCCGCTCTTGGCGCAGTTGAAAATCGGCGGTATCATGGTCGTGCCGGTGGGCCAGTCGGATGCGGTGCAGACGCTGATCCGGGTGCGCCGCACCGAAACCGGGTTCGAATACGACGAACTCAGGCCCGTCCGTTTCGTTCCCCTGCTCGAGGGGCTGGGACGTGACGGAGCTTGAGCGGACAGGAAAGACAGGAGCCCGGCGGGCAGGGACCAAGCCCCGACGAACGGGGGCAGGATCGAGGATGGCAAGATGCGAGACGATTTCCGGCATGTTTTCCGGTTGAACCGGCTCAGATTCGCGCGGGGCGCCGCGCTGCTGGCGACCGTGGCGCTGGTCGCGGGCTGTGACGAGCCGCTCGACTACGATCTGCGCGGCAATGTGGGGGGCTTTTCGACCGCACCCGCGGCGCAGGCGGTTTCGACAGCCGACCGGCCCACGCCCGACCCGCGCGGCGTGATCACGTATCCCAATTACCAGGTCGCGGTGGCGCGCCGCAACGACACCGTGGCGCAGATCGCCTCGCGCGTGGGCCTGCCCGCGAATGACCTGGCGCGGTTCAACGGGCTCGACACCGGCACGACCCTGCGCGAGGGTGAAGTGCTGGCGCTGCCGCGCAAGGTGCCTGCCGCCGCGAGTGCCGGCAGCGTCGATATCGCCGCCGTCGCGGGCCAGGCCATCGACAGCGCACCCGACACCACGCCGGTGCAGACCTCCACTCTTGCGCCCGCCGCGCCGCAGCCCGCCGCGCCTTCGGGCCCCGAACCCGTCCGGCACAAGGTCACGCGGGGCGAGACGGCCTATACCATCTCGCGGCTCTACCAGGTGCCGGTCAAGGCGCTGGCCGAATGGAACGGGCTGGGCTCGGATTTCGCCGTTCGCGAGGGGCAGTACCTGCTGATCCCGATCAAGGATCAGCCCGCCCCGCGCCGGGCCGAAACCGCAGCCGCGGCGACCGCCGCGACGGCCAGCGCGGGCAGCACCGCCGCCGCCACGGCGACGACCGCCGCGGCCGCCACATCGGTCACCGCGCCGGGGCAGGGCAGCCCGACTCCCACGCCCCCCAGCGCCACCAAGCCGCTGCCCGAGGAAAAGACCAGCGCCGAGAAACCCGAACCGCCCAAGACCACGGTGGCCCCGCCCACGCAAAGCGCGCAGCTGGCCTTGCCGGTCAAGGGCCGGATCATCCGCCCCTATTCCAAGGGCAAGAACGAGGGGATCGACATCGCGGCGGCCCCCGGCACCGCCGTCACAGCCTCGGACGGGGGCACCGTGGCCGCGATCACCTCGGATGCCGACCAGGTGCCGATCATCGTGCTGCGCCATGCCGACAACCTGCTGACCGTCTATGCCAATGTCGACGGGATCGAGGTGAACAAGGGCGACACCGTGCGCCGCGGCCAGCAGATCGCCCGTCTGCGCGGCGGCGATAACGCCTATCTGCATTTCGAGGTGCGCAAGGGGTTCGATTCGGTCGATCCCGAACCCTATCTGAAGTGATCCTGCAGCCGCTTGCCCGGCTCCTCGGTGAAGAGGGCGGGCAGGGGGCTGACGCGCTCCAGCAGGTCCAGCCGGTATTCGGCGAAACCGCCGCGCGTGTCCGACCACGCCGTCAGCAGCCAGATCCGCCCCAGCACCTCCAACTTCAGCGGTCGGACCACCTCGGCCGCATCGCCGCGGGGCACGATCTCCAGCTTCTGTCGCGCGCCGATGGCAGCGCGCACCGGCGCCACATGGGCAAAGCCGCGCGCCGCGTCGGCCAGCGGGTTCAGTGCCAGCTTCCATGCCTCGGCCTCGGCCAGCCCCTCGGCGGGCAACGCCGCCTCTACCTTGTCGGCCAGTGCCAGCGCCGCAGCCTTCAGGGCCGGATCGGCGGCTTCGCCCACGATGGCGAGGCCCAGGCTCAACGCCTCCATTTCCGCCTCGCTCAACTCCAGCGGCGGCAGCACGATGCGCGGCGCCAGGCGGTAACCTTCGCCGCGCGTCCCCTCGACCGGCACGCCGCGCGCGGCCAGCAATTCCATGTCGCGATAGAGCGTTCGCTGCGCTACGCCCAGCCGGTCCGACAGCGCGGCCGCCGTATGAACCCCGCCATCGCTCAGCAGGCGCAGGATCTCCATCAGCCTCTCGGTGCGTGCCATCGCGTCCTCCCTTGCCCACAACTGACAAAAACCTGTCAGCTGTCAAGCGCCGCGGCCAGAATCCGCACCCCTTCACGCCCCCAAGGGGCCGATCCTGCGCGTCCGGATCTTTCCGCGCCGCGCGACAGGACGTAAAACCGGCCCCGACATGACACGAGGCGGGCCGGGGACAGGTCCGCCACCGCAAAGGAGACATGATCCATGCTCAACAATATCGGCCTTCCCGGCCTTCTGCTCATCGCCGTCGTGGTCCTCGTCCTGTTCGGCCGCGGCAAGATCTCTTCGCTGATGGGCGAGGTCGGCAAGGGCATCACCGCGTTCAAGCGCGGCGTCAAGGACGGCTCGGAAGAGCAACTGGAACAGGATGACGCCGAGACCGCCAAGGACGTCACCCCCCGGACCGACGCCGAGAAGGACAAGGTCTGATCCATGTTTGACCTTGGCTGGACCGAGCTTCTGGTCATCGGCATCGTCGCGCTGATCGTCGTCGGGCCCAAGGACCTGCCGGTGCTCTTCCGCAACGTCGGGCGCTGGGTCGGACGCGCCAAGGGCATGGCGCGCGAGTTCAGCCGCGCCATGAACGACGCCGCCGACGAAGCCGGCGTGAGCGACATCCAGAAAAGCTTCAAGGCCGCCTCGAACCCGCTCGGCTCGGCGATGGACAGCGTCAAGGACGCGACGAAGGACATCACCAAGGGGCTCGACCCGACCAAGTACGACCCCGAGAGCGAGACCGGCAAACTCGCCGCCGAGCGCGCCGAGAAGGCCCGCAAGATACAGGCCGCGACCGCCCGCTCGGCCGCGGACCGCAAGGCGCGCGAGGCCGCCGACGCGCTGAAGAAGGCCGAGGAATACGAGGCCGCCCTGGCCGACAGCACCCCGTCCGCGCCCGATGCCTCCCCTGAAACGGACAAGACATGACCCAGACCGACGAGATCGACGACAGCGCCGCACCGTTGATCGAACACCTGGCGGAGCTGCGCACGCGGCTCATTCACTCGGTGGTGGCCTTCATCATCGGGATGGTGATCTGTTTCACCGTGGCCACGCCCGTCTTCAACTTCCTGACCAACCCGCTCTGCCAGGTCCTGGCCGAGCGCGGGCAGGATTGCGACCTGATCTTCATCTCCCCGCAGGAGGGGTTCTTCGTCGCGATCAAGGTCTCGCTGCTGGGCGGCTTCATGCTGTCCTTCCCCTATATCGGGATGCAGATGTGGCGCTTCGTGGCGCCGGGGCTCTACCGGCAGGAAAAGAACGCCTTCCTGCCCTTCCTGCTGGCGTCGCCGCTGATGTTCCTGCTGGGCGCGGCCTTCGCCTTCTATGTCGTGACGCCGCTGGCCTATGACTTCTTCCTGGGGTTCCAGCAATTCGGTGCCGAGGGCGAGGCTATCCCGGCCGGTCCCGAGGCCGTGCAGCCCGGGCTGTCCGTGGTCTTCCAGGGCTCGGCCCAGGAATACCTGAACCTGACGATCAAGTTCATCGTGGCCTTCGGCCTCTGCTTCCAGCTTCCCGTGCTCTTGACGCTGATGGGCAAGGCCGGGCTGGTCAGCGCCGAGGGGCTGGGCGCGGTACGCAAATACGCCGTGGTGGCCATCCTCGTGCTCGCCGCACTCGTCACCCCGCCCGACGTGATCACCCAGGTGATCCTCTTCGTCGTGGTCTACGGGCTCTACGAGGTGTCCATCTTCCTGGTCCGCCGCGTCGAGACCAAGCGCGAGGACCAGCTGCGCGCCGAGGGCTACTACGATGACGAGGAGGAGTTCGACGATCCGCTGATGGACGAGTTCGACGAGGACGATCGCGACCGGTAACCCGATGGAGCGCGCGTTCCGCGCGCGCTCGATCAGCACGCGCAGGGCGCGTGCGCGGGCGAGGCTCCGCCTCGCGCTCCGGGATATTTCGGGCAAGAGGAAGGACGGGCCGGAGCATGGGATCATGCGTCCGGCCCGGTTTCGTTCGACGTCATTTGATGGGAACTGCGGCGCGGGAACGGGTTAGGGTGCCACGACGCCGCACCCGCGGTTTTCCCGGAGAGTTTCCCATGGCCCCGATTCCGTCCCGCCGTCTGCCGGCTGCGCCCGTGGCGCTCTTGCTGGGCCTCGCCGCGCCGCTGGGCGCGCAGGAGGCCGCCGAGGGGCCGCATATCTTCGAGTTCTTCCTGGGCGCGACCCATGCCGATCACCGCGGTCAGGACGAGACCGCCTTTTCGCTGGGCGGGCAATATCGTCATGACCTGGGAAACGGGGTCAGCATGGGCCTGCTTGCGGAATATGCTTTCGATCCGTTCGACAGCTGGGTTGTGGGCGTGCCGGTGGTCTTTTCGCTCGGCGACAGCGGCTGGCAGTTCACGGCCATGCCCGGGGCCGAGATCGAGGGCGGATCCTCGGAGTTCCTGATCCGGGTCGGGATCGGCTACGAGATCGATGGTGAGGCCTATTCGATCAAGCCCGAGATCAATTTCGACTGGGTGGCTGACGAGCTTGCCATCGTTGCCGGGGTCAGCATCGGTTTTCGCCGCTGAGGGCCAGCGTCACGATCCGGGAGCGCGGTAGTTTTCGTGACAGCTGCGGCAGGTCTTTCCGATCCTTCCCATCGCTCTGCGCAGGCTTTTCCGGTCGGTGATGCCCTGGGCAGCGCCCGCCGCGGCGTCGGCCGTGGCCGCGGCCCTTGTCTCGAAATCGTCGAAGCGCGTCCAGATCTCCGGCAGGGCTTCGGAGGCGGGATCGTTGGCGCGGACATCGAACAGGGGCACGATACGCGTCGCCTCTTGCGACAGGGACCGGGCCGCCGCCCGGGCCTCTGCTGCGTCGAACCGCGCTTCGCCCTTGGCCATGCCCCCGAGCAGGGCAAGCTCCTCTTTCAGGCGGCTCATCGACTGCATGCGGGCCAGCACGTCGGGATCCTTCACGCCCTCATGAGCGGATGCAACGCCGGCCCCGAGTCCCAGGACCAGAAACATCGCCGTCCAGTGCCGTCCCTTCATCTGCCTTTCTCCCAATTGACGCCTCCCTACGGTGTTCTATTCGATTCCGTTGGCGCGCTGTACCTCGCGGATGTAGCGGGTGACCAGCGCCACTTCGTCGCGCGTGATGCCCTCGACCGGGGGCATGTTGCCGAATTCCCAGTGATGCGCCCGCACGCCGCGCGCGGCGGCGAGCTGAAAGGATTCGTCGCCATGATGCGAGGGCTCGTAGATCCTGTGGACCAGCGGCGGTCCCATCCCCGCGCGCCCGGCAGCGTTCTCGCCGTGGCAGGCGCTGCATTTCGCCTCGAACACCGCCTTGCCCAGTTTGGCATCCTCGGAAAGCCGGTCCGGCAGGTCAACCTCCGCCAGGGGCGTGCCTTCGGGCTGCGGGTCGGGGCCCTGGGGGGCGAGGGCCCAGAGGCCGAGGGCGAGTGCCGCAGCGGCGCCGAGCAGGCCGAAGGTGATCGTCGATTTCATGCGCAAATCCTCCTCTGCGGTCCGAGCTAGGGATTCCACCTGCAGGAAGGTCAAGACGGACCCGGAAGTTTTGTACAAAACGACAGACGCTCCCTGAAAACCTTGTACAAAACGGAACAATTTGCTTTGTCTCCGGGCCAAGGACAGGAGCAGACCGATGGACCAGACCACGCTTTCCCGCATCGCCGACGCGCTCGACCGCATGGCCCCCGCACCGCTTGCAGCCCCCGATTTCTCGGTGGCGTCGGCCTTTGTCTGGCATGTCGCGCCGGACCGCCTCGAGCCGGTGGAAAAGGTGAACCGGGTGGACCTGTCGCTCTTGGTGGGGATCGACAGGTCGCGCGACACGCTTCTGGACAACACACGTCGTTTCGCCCAGGGATTTGCGGCCAACAACGCCCTGCTATGGGGATCGCGCGGCATGGGAAAATCGAGCCTGGTCAAGGCAGTGCATGGCACGGTTCAGGCAGGGCACCCCGATCTGAAACTGGTGGAACTGCAGCGCGAGGATCTGCCCTCGGTGGGCCGCCTGCTCAACCACCTGCGCGGCGCGCCCTATCGCTTCGTGCTTTTCTGCGACGACCTGTCGTTCAGCCATGACGACCAGCATTACAAGAGCCTGAAGGCAGTCCTCGACGGCGGGATCGAGGGGCGGCCCGAGAACGTCGTGTTCTATGCCACTTCGAACCGCCGCCACCTGATGCCCCGGGACATGATCGAGAACGAACGCTCCTCGGCGATCTCGCCCTCGGAGGCGACGGAGGAGAAGGTGTCGCTTTCGGACAGGTTCGGTCTCTGGCTCGGGTTCCATCCGTGCAGCCAGGACGAATTCCTTGAAATGATAAGGGGTTACTGCGCTGCTTTCAAGCTGGAGCCCGACCCGGCAGAGCTGCGGGCCGAGGCGATCGAATGGCAGGCCACGCGCGGTGGGCGTTCGGGCCGGGTGGCCTGGCAGTTCTTCACCGATCTGGCCGGGAGGCATGGCTTGCGGCTGGAGTGAGGCGCGCCCGCTTTTCCTTCATCTCTTCGGGAAATACTCCCGCCGGAGGCATGGCCCGCAAGGGCCATTCCCTTACAATTCCGACAGTATCCGGGCGGCTTCGTCCGAACAGGGCGTGAGCGCCCCGCGATCCTCGCCCGGGAAGAAGCGTGCGCGTGTGGCGGTGGGCATCGGGGCGGGCGCAGCGATGACCACTCGCGGTCCGGTCCGCTCGGTCTCGGCCTGCCAGCTGCGCGCCAGCGCCATCTGCGCGGCCTTGGTCGCGCCGTAGGCGCCGAAGAACTTCTGACCCGCGCGGGGATCGTCGAGGAACAGCGCGCGCCCTTCCAGCCCCAGCAACGGGGCGACAAACGGGATGAGACGGGCGGTCGCCGTGGCGTTCACGGCGACGGATTTCTCCCAGTCCTTCATGTCGACGAAATTCGCGGGGCTGAGCGGTGCGGCGTGGATCGCGGCGTGCACCCATAGGTCCAGCTTGCCCCAGCGGTCGTGGATGCCCCGGCAGAGCGTGGCCATCGCGCCCGGGTCCGTTATGTCCATCGGCGCAAGCGTCGCCGCGCCGCCGCGGGCCTTGATTCGGTCGTCAAGCTCTTCGAGCGCGCCGGTTGTCCGGGCCACGGCGACGACGTGGTATTCGGGCGCGAGCGCCTCGGCGAGGGCTGCGCCCAGGCCGCGCGAGGCGCCGGTCACGAGGGCGAGTCTGGCGGGGGAGGAAGTCTCTGTCATGGGCGGGGGTTTGAACCCCCTGCCGGCACCCGTCAAGGGGGATCAGCCGCCGGTGATCTCGATCCGGTGCGTACGGCCATTGCGCTGCACCACGATCCCCTGGCTGTCGATGGCCACCACGGTGCCGCGATCCGCGCGTTCCCCGCGTGTCACGGTCTCGATGCGCCCGTTGGGCAGGCGCAGGAGTGCGTTGAGGTTGCTTTCAGGGCCGAAGATGCCCAGCACGGCCAGGTCGCGCTTGTTGAGCGCGCCATTCTGCGTGGCCGCGCCTTCGATGGTCTTGTTCGCCATGTCAGATACCCGTCGGGCCCTGCGGGCCGCCAGTTGTGTGAAGTGTCGGGGCTGGCTAACAGATGGCGCGAGAGGCCGGAAGTGTCCTCCGGCCTGACCCAAGGGCCGCCGGGCGGAAGGATGCCGATGCGGCCGCCTATTCGGCGGCGGTCCGCATCTTGAAGCCCTGCTCGATCTTGTCGGCAGGCACGACAGGGTATTCGCCCGAGAAACAGGCGTCGCAATATTGCGGGCAGGCGCTGTTGCGGCCCTGCGATTCGCCCACCGCACGGTAGAGCCCGTCAAGCGAGATGAACTTGAGGCTGTCCACCGCGAGGTGCTTGACCATCTCGTCCTCGGACATGGTCGCGGCCAGCAGTTTCTCGCGCTCGGGGGTGTCCACACCGTAGAAGCAGGGCCAGGCGGTCGGCGGGGAGGCGATGCGGAAATGCACCTCCTTGGCGCCGGCATCGAGGATCATCTCCTTGATCTTGCGGCTGGTCGTGCCGCGCACGACCGAGTCGTCCACCAGCACGACACGTTTGCCGCGGATAAGCGCGCGGTTCACGTTGAGCTTGAGCCGGACGCCCATGTTGCGGATCTGCTCGGTCGGTTCGATGAAGGTTCGGCCCATGTACTGATTGCGGATGATGCCCATCGCATAGGGGATCCCCGATTCCAGCGAGAATCCGATGGCCGCGGGCGTGCCGCTGTCGGGGACGGGGCAGACGATATCGGCGTCGACCGGGGCTTCCTTGGCCAGTTCGCGCCCGATCGCCTCGCGCGTTTCATAGACCGACCGTCCGCCCAGGATCGAATCGGGGCGGGAGAAATAGACATGCTCGAATATACAGAATTTCGAAGGCTGCGGACGGAAGGGGAAATGGCTTTCGACGCCGTGCTCGGCGCTGATGACCACCATTTCGCCCGGCGCGATCTCGCGGATGAACTCGGCCCCGATGATGTCGAGCGCGCAGGTCTCGGAACTCAGGCACCAGCCGCCATCCTCTTCCGGACCGATGCGGCCCAGCACCAGAGGGCGCACGCCCAGCGGGTCGCGCACGCCGATGAGCTTGGTGCGGGTCATGGCCACGACCGAAAAGGCCCCCTCGACCCGGCGCAGCGCATCTTCCATCCGCTCGGGGATGTTGCGTTGCAGCGACCGGGCCATCAGGTGGATGATGCATTCGCTGTCCGAGGACGACTGGAAGATCGAGCCGCGTTCGATCAGCTCGCGCCGGAGCGCGTTGGCGTTGGTGATGTTCCCGTTATGCGCAATGGCCGCGCCACCCATCGAGAACTCGCCGAAAAAGGGCTGCACGTCGCGGATCGCGGTTTGGCCTTTGGACCCTGCCGTGGAGTAGCGCACATGCCCGATGGCCAGCGGCCCGGGCAGGGTTTCCATGATGTCGGCCGAGGTGAAATTGTCCCGCACATACCCGAAGCGGCGGGCTGACTGAAAGCCGTGCTCGGGGTCGTGGGTGACGATTCCGCCCGCCTCCTGCCCGCGATGTTGCAGCGCGTGCAGGCCGAGGGCGACGAAGGTGGCGGCATCCTTCACCCCGATCACGCCGAATATTCCGCATTCCTCGCGGAGCTTGTCGTCGTCGAAGGGATGGGCGGGAGGCATCTGCGGGCTTTGCAAAACGTGCAGCTCCGATTCCATGATGGTCACGCTTCCACATAATGCCTCTGGCCGCCGGTGTCACCAAAGGATCATAATTAACTTTTCTTCAGGCCGGGGTCCGGCATTTCCTGTGCCGAAACAGGAAAGCGGCCCCGAGGGGGCCGCCTTGCGACACTGCCGAGGGCTGAGATCACTGGGCGCAGGTGCCGACCAGTTGCTCGTATTGCTGGGTGATCCATCCCAGCGCCTCTTCGGGGTTCTGTTCGTCGATCGTGCCCGACATCCGCGAGAAGACCTGAGCCGAGCGGCTTTCATCGACGATGGTGAAGGTCTGGCTTGCCATAACCGTGTCATAGACGAAAAACGCGATGGCCACGAGCAGGATGCCGCGTACGACGCCGAAGAGAAAGCCCAGGCCCTGGTCCACTCCGCCAAGTGCGGAACGCTGCACCAGAGACGAGAAGAGCGGTGTGAAGAAGCTGACGACGATCAACGCCAGCGCAAATACGCCTGCGAAAGCGGTGATGACGGAAAGCTCGCAACTGCCCGCAAGGAATTCGTTCAGGACAGGAATCTCGCGCACCAGCGGCACGGCCTGTGGCGCGAAGATGAAGGCCAGCACCGCCGCCGCCACCCAGCCCGCGATGGCCATGACCTCGCGCACGACGCCGCGCGAATAGGCCAGCAGTGCCGAAATGACGATCACAAGGGCCACGACCCCATCGATAATGGTGAAACCTTCCATGACCCTCGCCTGTCCATTTGTCGCCCGGCTTGCGGGCCATTCTATCCCGCCCCGAAGGTTTCGCCAACAAAGCCGACGAGATCGGAGGGGCGGCTGAGTGTCAGCCCGTCCACGGTGCCGGTCTTGCCGCCTGCCGGAGCAATCGCTGCGGTGAAACCAAGTTTTTGCGCTTCTTTCAACCTGTTTTCGGTCTGTGGTGCCGGTCTGAGCCCCCCCGAGAGCGAGATTTCTCCGAACAGGACCGTTTCGGGCGGCAGCGCGGCATCCTCGCGCGCGCTGAGCAGGGCGGCGGCCACGGCGAGGTCGGCGGCGGGTTCGGTGATCTTCAGCCCGCCGGCCACGTTGAGATAGACATCGAGCCCGGCAAAGGGGATGCCGCAGCGCGCCTCGAGCACGGCAAGGATCATGGCAAGCCGCCCGCCATCCCATCCGACCACCGTGCGGCGCGGCTGGCTGTGGGGCGAGGGGGCGACGAGGGCCTGAATTTCGACCAGCACCGGGCGTGTGCCCTCGATCCCGGCGAAGACCACCGAGCCGGGGCTGGGCTTGCCGCGTTCCGAGAGGAAGAGGGCGGAGGGGTTGACCACCTCGGACAGCCCGCTGCCGGTCATCTCGAACACGCCGATCTCGTCTGCGGGGCCGAACCGGTTCTTGACCGCGCGCAGGATGCGGAACTGGTGCCCGCGCTCGCCCTCGAAATATAGCACCGTGTCGACCATGTGCTCGACCACGCGGGGGCCGGCGATCTGGCCTTCCTTGGTGACGTGGCCCACCAGGACAACCGAGACGCCGTGGCGCTTGGCGAAAGTGGTCAGTTCATGTGCTGCGGCGCGGACCTGGCTGACCGAGCCCGGTGCACTGTCGACGGTGTCGAGCCACATGGTCTGGATCGAATCGATGATGGCAAGGCCCGGCTTTTCGGCCTCGAGCGTTGTGAGGATGTTGCGCAGGTTGGTCTCGGCGGCCAGTTTCACCGGCGCGTCGGCAAGGCCCAGGCGGCGTGCGCGCATCCTGACCTGCGCCGCAGCCTCTTCGCCCGAGACGTATATGGTCTTGAGCCCGGATTGGGCGAACTTGGCGGCGGCCTGAAGCAGAAGTGTCGATTTGCCGATTCCGGGATCCCCGCCAACAAGCAGGGCCGAGGCCGCGACCAGCCCGCCGCCCAGCACGCGGTCAAGCTCGGCCAGGCCGCTGGTGGCGCGGGGCGGTGGGGTCTCCTCGGACGAGAGATCGCTGAGCGAGATCGCACGGCCACGTTTCGCACCCAGCGACTTGCCGGCGGGACCGGCCGAGATCGGCGTATCTTCGGAAATCGTGTTCCATTCGCCGCAGGCGTCGCAACGCCCCGACCATCGGGCATGGCTCGCGCCGCAGGCGGAGCAGGAGAAGGGAAGAGCTTTTGCCATTAAAGGCTTTTGGCGCGCTTCGACCGCGTGGTCAATCGTGGTGCTGCAGCGCACCACGATCCGAGAGGTAGATCACTCCGCCGCCGTCTTTGCCATCCCGACCACGTTGCCTGGCCGCTCCGCGTCGGGCTGCGCCTTTCCCCGCCGTGCTTCCAGTTCGGCAAGGCCGAGATCCAGTTCGGGAAGGATGTCGTTCAGGTCCGCCTTGAGCCGGTTCACCTGGCTTTGGGCCACGGCTTCCTCGATCTCGACGGCCTGCACCCATTGCCGCATTTCCTCGGTCAGGATCTTGGCGGTGTCGATGCGGTCCTTGAATTCTTCCAGTTCCTCCTGCCGCTGGCGCAGGAACTCACGCGCGCGGTTCACGCGGGTTTCGGAATAGGTGTCGGCAAGCTCGCGGCTGACGGTGCTCATCTGCGCGGCCGCTTCGAGAATCTCGGGCTCAAGCGCCTGCAGGTCGGGATGGTCGCGCAGAAAGGCGATCCGTTCGCGTACCGCATCGAATTCGTGGCTCATCCGGAAGGTGCCCTCGCGGTCGGCGGCGTGGGCGACGTTGTAGGCATGAACGATGTCGTTCATCGAAAGCTGGAATTTACGGTGCGAATGCTCCAGCCTCATAACCCGACCGTTGGCGGGCAGGAAGGCGCAGAGGGCCACGACCAGTGCGGTAAGGCCGATCTGCGCCCACATGCCGGCATTCTCGACCGGGGTGCCATCGAAGGCGACCGGAATATCCAGCCACGGAATGACACCCAACGCCGCAAGCGTCGTCGCGATCACGAGGCTGAGGGCGAACAGCAGCGCACAGGCAAGGAGGACAGGTTGTACGACGTTATACAAAATAGATTTTACCAAGCTGAACGATGATTCGGCCGGCTGGGGTCGAAATGTCGCCATGGAGGACTCCGATTTTCAGAATGCAAGCGTAAAATACCGTTAAGTATAGCCGCTTGACGACGTCTGGCAAGTTTCTGCCGGTTTTCTGAGATAGGAAGCGTCGGAGCCGCGTTTCGGTTCCAGCCAAAAGCGAAATTTACGGATTTCGTGAGGTCGCTCTTTCGGTGATCAGCGAGAGCGCGATGGAGGCCAGGATGCAAAAGGTGAAGAGATACAGGCCCCAGGCGGTTTCGATCGTGGCATAGGAGATGCCCTTCGCCAGCGTGATGTAGAGCGCGATGAGGAAGATGTCGGCCATCGCAAGCTTGCCCAGCACATGCAGCGCGGGCAAGGCGCGGGGGTCGAGCAGACGCCACTGCACCAGTGCAAGACCGATGGTCTTTGCATAGGGGGCGAAAATCGCAAAGAGCGTGACCGTCAGGGCCAGAGCCACATCGCTTTCCCACAAGCTTTGCAACCCGGTGATCACGCTGATCTCGCTGAGGCCGAAAATCGGCAGCAGCCCCGCGCGCATCAGCGGCGCGAACCAGGCGACGGGGTAGAGGATCAGCAGCGAGAGCGTGGCGAGGCGCAGCAGCATGGTCTCACCTCACGGCCTCGATGGGGCCTTCGGCGCGGCCGTGCACGAATTGCTCGACGTAAGGATCGCCTGACGTGTCGAGCTGCGAGACAGGACCGGTCCAGCGTATCTTGCCACCATGGAGCATCGCGACCGTGTCGGCGATGGCACGGACCGAGGACATGTCATGGGTGATGGTGACGGCCGTGGCGCCCATCTCGGTCACGATCTCGCGGATCAGGTCGTTGATGACCCCTGCCATGATCGGGTCGAGCCCGGTGGTCGGTTCGTCGAAGAAGATGATCTCGGGCTCGGCGGCGATGGCGCGGGCGAGGCCCACGCGTTTCTGCATCCCGCCCGAAAGTTCCGCCGGAAAGCGATCGGCCACATCCGGGGTAAGACCCACGCGCCGCAGTTTCTCGATCGCGATCTCGCGCGCCTCGCCCCGGGGGCGGGCCAGCGCGCCGCGCAGCAGACGAAAGGCCACGTTCTGCCAGACGGGCAGGGAATCGAACAGCGCCCCGCCTTGGAACAGCATGCCGAACCGCGCGAGAAAGGCGTCGCGATCACCCTGCGTGGCGTCGCGGCCATCGACAAGGATACGGCCGCTGTCGGGCGTGACGAGTCCGAGGATGCATTTCAACGCGACGGATTTTCCGGTGCCGGAGCCCCCGATGATGACCATCGAGCTGCCCTTGGGCACGTAAAGCGAAACGCCCCGCAAAACCGCGTTGTCGCTGAAGGATTTATTTACGTTCTCGAGCGTGATCATAGCGAGAAGAACAGCCCCGTGAGCAGGAAGTTCGCGGCCAGGATCAACACCGCTGCCGCCTCGACCGAGCCCTTGGTGGCGCGGCCGACGCCCTGCGCGCCACGGCCCGACTGCATCCCGAAATAGCAGCCCATGACAGCGGCGATGGTGCCGAAGGCCGCGCCCTTCACCAGAGAGGAGACGATGTCGCGCATTTCGAGGAAATCGACCGTGTTCTTGAGATACGTGGCGGGGTTGAAGCCCAGCCGTTCCACGGCGACGACATACCCTCCCGCGATGCCGATCACGTCGCCAACCGCGACCAGGGCGGGCACCGTCAGCAGCGCGGCCAGCACGCGGGGTGCGACAAGGTATTTCATCGGATGGGTCGAAAGCGTGACCAGCGCGTCGATCTGCTCGGTCACTTTCATCGTCGCGATCTCGGCCGCGATGGAGGAGGTGACACGGGCGGCGATCATCAGCCCGACCAGAACCGGGCCAAGTTCGCGCACCATGCCTATGGCCACGATCTGGGGAACCACCGCCTCGGCGTTGAAGCGGGCCCCGCCGGAATAGATCTGCAGCGCCAGCGCGCCCCCGGTGAAGATCGCCGTCAGCCCGACCACGGGCAGCGAAAGCCAGCCGACGTTGAGCAGCGCCAACCCGAATTCGCGCGGGTAGAAGGGCGGGCGAAAGATATGACCGATCGCGTCGACAGCAAAAAGCGTCACCCGGCCGAACAGGGCCAGCACAGCCAGCACCGCGCGCCCCAGCGCGCCAAGCGGAGCGGTAGGGCTCATGCCCGGTAGTCCCGGCTGTAGCGCGCGCCCAGAGAGGTCAGAATTTCATAGCCGATCGTGTCGGCCGCGTTTGCCCAGTCGTCAATCCGCTGCTTCTCGCCCAGAAGGCGCAGATGCTCGGGGTCATACCCCAGATCGGTCACGTCAACCGTGATGAGGTCCATCGATACGCGGCCGACCACCTCGCACCGCCGACCGTCGGCATGGGCGGCCAGCCCGCCGCTGGTGCCGCGCAATATGCCGTCGGCATAACCTGCCGATATGGTGGCGATCCGGCTGGGACGGGTGGCGAACCAGGTGTTGCCATAGCCAACGGTTTCGCCGGGTTCGACATCGCGGACCTGGATCACTGGCACGTCGAGGGCGACCACCGGCTGCGCCTCGGCGAAGGGCATCCCGCCATAAAGGCCCACGCCGGGCCGGCAGAGATCGAAATGGTATTCCGGCCCGAGCAGGATCCCGCCCGTCGAGGCAAGCGAAAGCGGGATGCCGAGCCCGTCGGTCATCTCGCGGAAACACTTCAACTGGCGCGCGTTCATCGGGTGGCCGGGTTCGTCCGCGCAGGCCAGATGCGACATGATGAGTTCGGGCTCGAGCCGCAGGGCGAGATCGCGCAGAGCGGACCATTCCGCGGGCTCCATCCCCAGGCGGTTCATGCCGCTGTCGAGCTGGATGCCGAAAGACTGGTCCGGGAGTGCCTCGGCATGGCGCAGCATCTGGTCGATGGAGTTGAGCATCGGCACGAGATCATGGTCCCGCAGCAGTTCGGTATCGCCGGGCATGTGGCCGGAGAAGACGCAGATCACCGGGCCGGGCCCCAAGGCGCGACGCAGGGCGGCGCCTTCCTCGGCGATGGCCACGAAAAAGCTGCGCGCACCGGCGCGGGCCAGCGCCTGGCCCACGGGCGCGACGCCCAGCCCATAGCCGTCCGCCTTGACCACGGCGGCGGTCTCGGCTTCGGTCATTGCATCCAGCGCACGCCAGTTTTCGGCAAGCGCGTTGAGGTCGATGGTCAGGCGTGCGGTTCCCATAGCCGCGTTCTTGACATGGGGCGCGGCCGGGTCAAGAGGAAAGAGGGCCGCAGCCCCCGCTCAGGGCCAATCGAGATAACGCCGGTTGCGTTCCCAGATCTTTTCGCCCACCTCGCAATCATAAGGCGGCAGGCTGCGGCTTTGCGCGCGATGGAGCCGGGCGGGCAGGTCTCCGGCGATCTCGAGGATCAGCTTGCGCTGCACCGCCTCGGCGAACTGGTCCCAATGTGTGACGGGCAGGATGAAGGCGCCGGGCCCCCCGATGACGCAGCGAATATAGTAGATGTCGAGGTCGGGTATGCCCCAGGAGGCGGTCAGCGGATCCTCGGTCATCAACGGCAGACCGTTGATCGTGATGCCACGGTCCAGCACCGAGTCGCGCGCGGCGGTCACCAACCCGCCCTGGTTGTTCGGGCCATCGCCCGAGATGTCGATCACCCGGCGCAGCCCGCTGAAACCGTTGCCCTCGAACGCATCGGCCGCATGGCGCAGCGCCTGGCTGATCGAGGTGCGGCGCATCGAGGCGTTGTAATTGGCGGTGATCTGCCCGGCGAAGGCATGGGCATCCTCGGCGCTATCAATAAGTGTCCAGGGCACAACCGTGCGCTGGCTGTGGCTGCCGGCCCATTCGACATAGGTGATGGCAACGGTGCCGATCATGCCGTTCAGAATGGCGGCAATCACCTCATCGCTTTGCAGGGCCATCGCGTAGCCGCGGCGCTGGATCTCCAATTCGTCGGGATTCATCGAGCGCGAGACATCGACGGCCAGGAACAGCTCGACATCCACCTCGCGGTCCTGGGCCAAGGCAGGGGCGGCGAGCGTCAGGCAAAGGAGAATGGCGCGCAGCATGGTGCCGATTGGGCCAGAGACGGCCCGCCCTGTCCACTCAAACCTGCGTCAGTAGCCCTCGCCGTTCTGCTGCCAGGGCTTCACGAGGTTGCCGAAGCGCGTGAATTGCGCCTCGAAGGCCAGCTCGACCGTGCCGATCGGGCCGTGACGTTGCTTGCCCACGATGACTTCGGCCTTGCCGTGCAGGCGCTCCATCGCCTCGATCCATTCGGCCATGCGGTCTGCCTCGTGATCGCCGGGTTTCTCGCGTTCCTTGTAGTATTCCTCGCGGAACACGAACATCACCACGTCGGCATCCTGTTCGATCGAGCCCGATTCGCGCAGGTCCGACAGCTGAGGCCGCTTGTCGTCGCGGTTTTCGACCTGGCGCGAAAGCTGCGAAAGCGCGATGACGGGTATGTTCAGTTCCTTGGCGATGGCCTTCATGCCCATCGAGATCTCGGCGATCTCGTTCACGCGATTCTCGGCCATGCCGCGACAGAGCTGCAGGTAGTCGATCACCAGCAGGTCGAGCCCATGCGTCCGCTTGAGCCTGCGGGCGCGGGCGGCAAGCTGGCTGATCGGCAGGGCGGGCGTGTCGTCGATGAAAAGCGGACAGGCCTCCAGCGCCTTGGCGGCATCGACGAAACGGCGGAACTCGGACTCGGTCATGTCGCCTTGCCGGATCTTGTGGCTGGAGATTTCGGACGCCTCGGCGAGAATACGGCCCGCAAGCTGCTCGGCGCTCATTTCCAGGCTGAAGAAGCCCACGACGCCGCCGTCGATCGCGCCCTCGGACCCGTCGGATTTCAGCCCGCGCTTGTAGGCCTTGGCCACGTTGAAGGCGATGTTGGTCGCCAGCGATGTCTTGCCCATCGACGGGCGCCCGGCCAGGATGATGAGGTCGGAGGGGTGCAAGCCGCCCAGTTGTTTGTCCAGATCGACAAGCCCGGTCGAGATGCCCGCCATGCCGCCGCCGCGCTGATAGGCTTCGTTGGTGACGTTGACCGCTTCGGTCACGGCCTTGAGGAAGGACTTGAAGCCGCTTTCCGTCTGGCCCTGTTCGGAGAGCTGGTAGAGCTTCTGCTCGGCCTCGACGATCTGTTCCTTGGGCTCGCTCGCCACATCGACGCGCGCGGCCTTGTCCGAGATGTCGCGGCCAAGCCGGATCAGCTCGCGCCGGATGGCGAGGTCATAGATCATCTGCGCGTAGTCGCGCACCGCGAAGGCGCTGATCGACGCACCGGCGAGATTGACCAGGTAGGCCGCGCCGCCCAGTTCCTGAAGGCCCGCGTCATCGGCCATGAACGCCTTGAGCGTCACGGGCGAGGCCAGCGCGTTCTTTGCGATGCGCGCCGCCGCGACCTCCCAGATGCGGGCATGCACCGGGTCGTAGAAATGCTCGGACCCGATGATCGAGGCCACGCGGTCGTATAGGTCGTTGTTGGTCAGGATCGCGCCCAGAAGCTGCTGCTCGGCCTCGACCGAATGCGGCATGGTCTCGGCGTCCTGGATCTGCGCCTGTGCGATACTGCTGATCTCGTTCATTTCTGCTCTCTCCGCCTGAGCGGCAGGCATATACCCGGATCGCGTCCCGGAACCATCTGGAAATGGTTGGGGATAAGGCCGGGATAACGGCGTGACCGAAAAGGATAACCTCCGAAGACTATGCCAGCTTGACCCTCATGGCGCAACATCTGGTAGCGTATGGGTGTTCGGGCCCAGTTTATGGCCGTGGAGCCGCGATTCGACGTCCACTTGTCCCCATATGGCCCACAGGGCCGTTTCGCCCCTATCGGCGGTGAGCCTCCTGCCAGGCGCGCGGATCGGTGAGAAAGCTCTCGACCCCTGCCAAGGTCTGGGCGTCGAATGCGCCCTGCGACTTGGCCTCGGCCAGCACATCCCACCAGGTGCAGAGGTAATGCAGCGCCACGCCGTGGTCGCCCAGCGTCTTCTCGGTCTCCGGGAAGATGCCGTAGTAGAAGATGACGGCCGTGTGCCCGCATGTGGCGCCGGTCTCGCGGATCGCGTCCACGAAGGACAGCTTCGAGCCGCCATCGGTGGTCAGATCCTCGACCAGAAGCACGCGCTGTCCCTCGGTCATCGCGCCCTCGATCCGGGCGTTGCGGCCGTATCCCTTGGGCTTTTTCCGTACATAGGTCATCGGCAGGGCCATGCGCTCGGCCACCAGCGCGGCAAAGGGGATACCCGCCGTCTCGCCGCCGGCGATATTGTCGAACGCCTCGAACCCCGCGTTCCGCATCACGGTGACAGTCAGGAAATCCATCAGAGTCGCGCGGATGCGCGGGAAGGAGATCAGCTTGCGACAGTCGATATAGCTGGGCGAGGGGAGGCCCGAGGCCAGTGTGTACGGCTCGTCGGTGTTGAAATTCACGGCACCGATTTCCAGCAGCATCCGTGCTGTGAGCCGGGCGATCTCTTCCTTCGGGGGGTAGGAACTGGGGATCATCTTTTTTCTTTCTCGAACAGCGTGGCGTCAGTCGACGCGCCAATGGAGCGGGAAGCCCGGGTCGAAGACAGTGACGGGGCCTTCGCCGCTGTCGATGCGGTCGGGATAAGTGACCGGCTCGCCCTTGGTCAGCGTGATGGTCGCGTCGTTGGCGGGCAACTTGTAGAATGCGGGACCGTGCAGCGAGGCGAAGCCTTCGAGTCGGTCCAGCGCGCCTTCGCGATCAAAGACCTCGGCCAGAACGCTCATGCAATTGGTGGCCGTGAAACAGCCCGCGCAGCCGCAGGCGCTTTCCTTGTTGGCGTCGGTATGGGGCGCGCTGTCGGTTCCGAGGAAAAAGCGCGCGTCTCCGCCGGTTGCGGCGGCAACCAGGGCGAGCCTGTGGCTTTCGCGCTTGGCGACGGGCAGGCAATAGTAATGCGGCCTGATTCCGCCCACGAGGATGTGGTTGCGGTTGATCACGAGGTGATGCGCGGTGATCGTGGCGCCCAGGTCCTTTTCGGCGGATTTCACGTAGTCAACGCCATTCTCGGTCGTGATGTGCTCCATCACCACGCGCAGCCCGGGCGTCGCCTGCCGGATCGGGTCGAGCACGCGGTCGATGAACACCGCCTCGCGGTCGAAGATGTCGATCTCGGCATCGGTGACCTCGCCATGCACGCAAAGCGGCAGGCCGATCTCGGCCATGCGGTCCAGCACGCCGCGCACCTTGTCGAAATCGCGCACCCCCGAGGCGGAGTTCGTGGTGGCCCCGGCCGGGTAAAGCTTGACCGCCTTGACCAGCCCGCTTTCCGCGGCGGCGGACACATCGTCGGGATCGGTTTCCTCGGTCAGGTAGAGCGTCATCAGCGGCTCGAACGTCATCCCTTCTGGCAGGGCGGCCAGGATGCGGTCGCGATAGCCGGCGGCCTGTTCGCCCGTCACAACCGGGGGTACGAGATTGGGCATGATGATCGCGCGCGCGAAATGGCGGGCGGTTTCGGGCAGGACGGCCCGCAGCATCGCGCCGTCGCGCAGATGCAGGTGCCAGTCGTCGGGGCGGCGCAGGGTAAGGCTCTGGGTCATGGCGATCCGCTAGCACAGGGTCCGGCGCCGGGAAAGGCCTCGCGCGCGGGGGCGAGGCAATTTGCGCGCCTCCGCGAAGGTGGAACATGCGGCGGGCCTTGCCACCATCGGCTACCTTCCGGTGCCGACCACTGGGAAAAGCGGGGTCAGCCCTGGTCCGGCGGCGCCTGCTGCGCGACTAGGTTCGCGCAGGCGGCGGCGGGGTGAAGGCGCCGGTTTTGGCCTTCTCTTCGAGCTCTTCGAGACGCAGGCGCAACCTGCGCATCGGCAGGCGTGCAATCACGTTGCGGCAGGTCAGCATCGTCAGGTACGGCCTGTTTTGCTGGTCCAGGCGCGAAACGACCATCTTGAGGTATTTGGGATAGGAGCGCCGCGCACGGTAGAGCCGGGCAAAGCTGCGATCGGACAGTTTGCCGGTACCCGCCAGTGTCAGCAGCCGGTAGAGCAGGTTCATGTCCAGCAGGCGCGATTGCAACTCGCCGCCCATCATCCGCATCCTGAGCCGCGTGACATTGGACCGTGCGAAAAGGGTTGCGTGCATCGCGTCAAGCTGCTCGTGCGGGTCGTAGAGAATGAAGGCGTGATCGGCTGCGTCCAGCATGTCGGGGGCATAGCCATAGCGATCGGTGAAGGAGACGCGGCGCATCTCGGTGAACCGGTCGTCCCATTCGGTCATGCGCGGGTCGAGCGTGGCCTGCGGCTGCACGGCGACAACTGTCGCACCCGGCGCGGCAACTGAAAACGCCGCCGCCGCATAGCCGCAGGGACCCGCGCCGTAAAACACGACATGGTCGAAATCCTCGAAGAACCCGTCATCCACCAGCCGGTCGAAGAAGCCATAGACCTTGGGGTCGCGGAACCAGGTGTCGCCGTCCGAGATGATGCAGAGGTGCGACCACCCCTGAGACTTGACCAGTTCGAACCCGAAGGGCTGCTGGGTTTCCGACATGGCGCGAATGCCCTGCGTGGTCTCGAAGGTGACGATCAGGGTGCTCTCGCGGTCGACGAAGGTCGCGAAATGCCGCTCGCCAAGTTCCTGCGCCATCCCGTTGGCTTCGGCCTGGGCGATCAGCTTTTCCTTCCAGACGCCGACACGGTATCCCGCAATCGAATCGTCGAGATTGTTCTGGGCGTCCTGCATCGTTCGATCCTCGCTTCCATCCGCTGGGACGGGACGGTTTCAAGGACCGGTTCTAGTCTGGAAATACGGCCAAATTGGGTAAAACTCAGGCCGGTTTCGGGTCGTTCTCGGGGCCGTTTTCCGGGCCTTGCCGTGCCAGCGTGGCATAGCGCGCGAGGGTTCTGGCCGACCTGGCATCGACCGGACGAGATGGCGGGGTCATCATCAGGCGCGCGAAGAGGGCGCGATAGGGTTCCTCCGTCATCAATTCGTGGAACCGTGCCTTGCGCCACCCGACCGCGGCGTCGTGCAGGCGCGCAAGTTCGTCGTCGCGCGCCAGGTCCGACCGGATCGCGTCGCGGGCCGGGGCCATGCGCTGGATCGAGCGGTCTTCATGCGTATTGAAATTCCGCTCCACCCAGTAATCTACATCGAGCATGTGATCGGAATGCACCGCGCGGCCCCGATCGGCCTTGAGTACGAAACTTTCCATCGCGCCAAGGGGGTAGTGGTTGAGCTGGGCCAGACCGTAATTGTCGCGCCCGTAGGTCGAGAAGATGCGTCTTTCCCGAAATTGCGGCTCCAGTTCCCGGCCGTGACCATCGAACCAGCGCGCGCCGTCGAGCCGTTCGGGGACTGGCTGGCGGGGCCGGTGAACCCCCGGTTTACGGTAAGTTCCGTCGTTTCTGTATAGCGTCTTGAACATCGAGGCGCGCCAGGGCCAGTACATCACCGGGGGCGCGCAGCGGGTGAAACTCTCCAGAACCGCTGAATCCTCGTATCGAAGCTGGCCACCATTGCCGAAAAGCCGCCAGGTCAGCGTGATGGCCGTTGCTTGAGGCAGGGCGCCGAGCAGGGCCGGGATCGTGCCGTCGCCTGCATGGATGTTGACGAACTCGTCCATGTCGATCGGCAGGATCCAGTCGGCCCTGCGGATGGCGGCATGTTTCGCGGCCAGGTTCAGGCCGGTGAACTGGATGCCGCGCCTGTCATGTGGCCCATCGTTGCGGATGTGATGCACCAGACCCATCGTCTCGAGCCGGTCGAGCATCGCATCGGTACCGTCCTGGCAGTCGTTTGAGAGGATGACGAAATCGGTGATCCCGACCGCCTTGTGATGGGCAAGCCATTCCAGGAGGAAAGCCGCCTCGTTCCGGACCGTCAGGATGGCTGCGATGCGCATGGCTACCAGTCGCTGCGGAACACGGCGACCTTTCGGTCGGAAAAGCGGGGGAAAAAGACCAACCCGCAGTCGTGCAGATGCGAGAACACCCGCGCGATGCCCTGCTTGCCCACGAATTGCGGATGCAGCTCTATCACCACTCCGCGCAGGCCGGAAAGATCCACAAGCGGGAGCAGGTCCACCTCGGCCCCTTCGATGTCGCAGACAAGGATCGTGGGCGCGATCCGGTCAAAGGTTTCCTGCGCGCCGAGGACCGGCACTTCGGTCAGTTCGACGGCTTCCCCGTCATCGGCCATCGGTGTCAGGGAACTGTCGAGGATGCGGGGGCGCACGTAGAATCCGGCGCTCGCCGCTTCGGCGCCCAGAACGCCATGGTACACACTGGCATTGGTCACACCGTTCTCGGCATGGACGCGCCGGATATAGGGGATCAGCCGCGGATTGGCCTCGAAGGCATGAATGGACGCGGCCCCGGTCTGCGTGGCGATCAGCGACGACATGAAGCCCACGCCCGCGCCCAGTTCCATCACCACATCTCCGCCACCGATCAGTTTCAGCGCGGCCTCGGCCTCGCGGGATTCGTAGCTGTCGCTGCGCAGCGCCCTGCGCATCCGCCAGGGCATCAACCCCGGCTCGATCGGAAAGCGCACGCCTCGGCAGGTGATGACGCGTTCGTCGGCCGACGGTGCCTGGTTCTGCGCGATTGCCATGGCGTCAGCTTTCCAAATCGAGGGCGAGGGCATAGGCAACCCGCTCGGTCTCGGTCAGCTTCACCTTCAGCGCCTCGCGGTACAGATCTTCGAATTCGGGCATGGCGTGCAATTCTTCGGCCTTGGCCCGGTGCCAGTCCAGCCCCTTCTCGTGCCAGCGGCGCAGCGTGGCGTCCTGCATCAGCCGGTCATACTCGGCGCGCAGCCGGGGCAGGTTGCGCTTGATCGTGATGTCGCGGAAATCGCCCCAGTCCATCCGGATCCAGTAGTTCAGCCCGATGGAGCGGTCCACATGCAGCGCGCGCCCGCGCTGGCGCTTGATCAGGAAGCTTTCGGCGCTGCGCAGGGCATAGTGGTTGAGTTGCAGCAGGTCGTAGCCGATGGATTTCTTGGAACTGCGCCAGCCCTTTTCGACGGCCTCTCCAGTCATGTCCTGACCAGACCCGTTGACCCAGCGCACCTTCTCGCGGAAACCCTCGTCCAGCTTGTTGGGCCGGTGGCAAGACAGCTTGGAATAGGCGCCGATATTGCGGAACATCGTCTTGAAGCCCCAGACCGTGTGCGGCTTGGGGCAGTATTTCGGGGCGCAGGTGTCGAACTGGTCGATGACGAAATCATCGGCCAGCCGCGTGATCCCGTTATGCCCGAAAAGCCGCCACGTCATCGCCACGTTGGTGGCCTCGGGCACGCGGGCAAGGAAATCGGCCAGCGTGCCGTTGCCGCAGCGGACATTGATGAATTCGTCCACGTCGATATGGATGATCCAGTCCGACTGCGCGACCACCGGTTCCTTCATCGCCCGGTTGAGCGCGTATTGCTGGGGCGAGTTGCCTTTCCAGGCGTCGTTGTTGCGGTGCTCGAGCACGCCCATCTCCTGCAACCGGTCGAGGATCTCGGAGGTGCCGTCGGTGCAGTCGTTGGTGTAGATCAGGAAATTGTCCACGCCGATCGCGCGGTGATAGGCGACCCATTCGACGATATAGGGGGCCTCGTTCTTCATGCAGCCGACGATGACGTTGCCGGTTCGATTCTCGGGCAGGAGGCGCGGCGGCGCGGGGTCGAAGGCTGCGGCAAGCTGTTCCTCGTCCACCGCGCCGATCCTGTTGTGGGGCGCATAGGAGGTGGCGCGCAGCGACTCGAATTTCTGAACGGCAAGCGGCGGCAGGATCGCGCGCGCGGTGTCACTCAGGCCGGGCGGGGCAGGGTCGGGTGCTGCCGCAGGTTCCGGGGGGGTGGCGATCTCCATCCGCGTGCCGAGTTCGCCGGCGCGGGTGGCGTATTTCTCCTTGCTGGCCTTGTCTATGCGGAATCGCGCGGCGAGCAGGTATTGCGAGGCGCGGAAACCGCGTTCCGGCGGCGCTTCCTGCCAGGCGGGCGCGTCTTGCGGCAGCTCGAAGAGCGTGGGGTCGATGCCGTGCGCCTCGGCCAGCGCCAGGTTCTCGGGGTGAAAGCGGCGCGAGACGGCTCCCAGCCCCGCCGGGTCGGGCGGATCGCCGGGCAGGGCCGTCTCGGAGAGAAGCCCGCGCCAGAGCTGGCGCGGTAGGTGGCGTCGCCCATCGGCGAGATAGCGCAGCAGGATCTCGTTGAACTGACGCTTCCGCGCCATCGTCGCGGCGGAGGGGTGGGGCGACGCCTCCTGCGGGTCGGCCCGTCCGATCGTGTCGGCGATCCCGAAGGCGGCGCGCAATTCCTCGGTGACTTCCGGCGCGGAAAACTGTTCGGGAGAATACCCGCGCAAGTCGATGTTTCCCGGCCCGAAGACCGCGCCCCAATTGCGGGCCAGCGCGGTGTAATCCAGCCAGAAGGCGGGGCCTTGCGTCTCCTCGAACTGACCGGCCATGGGAGAGATCGAGGGCATCCGGGCCAGGGCGGCGCCCCACCAGTCCTGCTCCTGTAGCAACGACAACTCGGCCGAAAGCGGCAAGGCGCGTCCCTCGGCCAGCTGCCGGGCATAGTGGTCGAGCAGCATGGAGGCCGGTTCGCCCAGGTAAGCCAGGATGCGGATGTCGGAGGAGAACGTGCCCAGCAGGGCGCGTAACCGCTCCATCTCGGACCGGCGATAAACCGAGGCGCCTAGCTGCGCGGCGGACAGGATCACCGTTTCGGGCCGGGCCGCGTCGATCTCCTGCGCGAGCCCATCGCGCAAGCCGTCGTACAGGCTCTGCTGGGCTGCGGAGTCGGCAAAACCGCGGTTGAAGCGCAGCACGTCGACATGCTCGGGATCGGTTGCCGCCATGAAAAGACGGGTGTGGTTTCCGCCGCCCGGACTGCGGGGGAACAACACGCCCTTGGCGCGCAATTGCTCGCGCTTGTCGGACAGCACCTGTTGCAGGCGCTGCGCGCCCGCCGGCTCAGGCCCGATATGCAGGTAGATGCGCATCAGTTCAGCCGGCCCTCGGGAACCAATTGCGCATCTGCCGTGCGCGTCTGCGGCCCATCCGGGTTGGGGTTGGCGGTGCCCCACCACTTGATTTCCATTCCCAGGAAGGCGCCGATCTCGGCAGGCGCATCAGGATCGCGGATGTCATAGGCAAGGAAGTCGCGGCGTCCCTTGAAGACCTGGCGACAGAATCTCTCATGCCCTTCGACCCAGCGGATCAACTCCTCGCGGCTCTGGCCGAAGCCCGAGGGCAGGCCCGGCACCGACAGGCGCGGCAGGCGCTGGCTGCCCAGGTTCGTCCAGCGCATCATGCTGTCCACGTGATCGGCGGCATTGCGATAGCTCAGGATGAAGCGCGCGCCGGGGTGGCGGTCGATGATCGTCTGGATCAGCCCCCAATCGGTTTGCGGCCAGCGGTTCAGGTCCGGCCGGGCCAGGCTGATCTCGGAAAACGCGTCGAATTCGGCCAGGTGAAACAGCGGGTCGCCATAGTCGAAATAGCCGCGATACATCAGATCGCCCACGAACTGACCGGCAACGGCGGGGTCCGTGGACTGGCCCTTGCGCACCTTCCAGTCGGCGATCTTGAGCCCCGACAGGCGCAGCGCCTTGCCCAGCGTGGTGGTCCCCGATTTCGGCAGGCCAAGATTGATGACGCGCAGACGTTTCATGATGCGATCCCCAGGTCGGTCAGCAGCTTGAGCTCTTCGGGCGGCAGGGTGGGGGCCGCGCGCAAATGCTTCTGCATGTCGCGATACTGCGGTTTCGTTAGCAATTCGTCTCTCTTCTCGCGGTGCAGCCGAACGGCCTCGTCATGTAGCGCGCCGATTTCAGGGTCGGATTTCAACTCTGTCAGCGCAGTCTTCAGCGCAGGAAGGTAGCGCTGGATGGAAAGGTCCTGCCAGGCGGGATCGTTGCGCTCGCACCAGTAGCTGTCGTCGAAGGCGCGGTTCTCGCGGTTCACGTCGCCCCGGTCGTTCTTGACCAGGTAGCTGTCGAGCGAGCGCAGCGCATAGTGATTCAGCGTGGCGAACTCCCGTGCGCCCAGAGCGGGAAACTTGCGGATCCGTCTGGGGTTGGCGGCGACCAGGAATCGGTGCGGCACGTCGCGCCCCGATCCGTCGGTCCAGCGCGGTCGCTTGCGGGGGGCCAGCTTGGCACGAAAGAACGGCCGATGCGCACCATAGTATTGCAGGGGAAAGTCCTGTCTCACCAGCGACTTGACCTCGATCGCGCTTTCCCCGTTCCAAAGGTCGGGATTGTGCGAGCGGGTGAATTGTTCGATCACGGGACGATCCTCGAACCCCACGACCCCGTCATTGGCGAAGAACTGGAAATGCACCGAGATAGCCTGTGGATCGCCACAGGCTTCGACCAGGGCGGGAATGGTATGGTCGCCTACGTGGATGTTGAGGAACTCGTCCACATCCGCCACCCAGACCCAGTCGGCCTCGGTCACCACGGGATGGTTGCGGGAATCCTTGAGCGCCTCCATCTGGTAGTTGCGCCCTTCGGCCGGGTTGGGCAGGTGCTGCACGATCCCGCGCCTGGACAGCACATCCAGCAAGCGGTCGGTCGCGTCCGTGCAATCGTTGGAATAGAACAGGAAATCGGTCACCCCCAACAGCCTGTTGAAGGCGATCCATTCCAGAAGGAAGGGCCCCTCGTTCTTGACGCAGGTAACCGCGGTGATCCGCATCGCCCGTTCTCTGCCGCCCCTTGCTGACTGCCCGCCCCGACGCGGGGCGCCGCCGTTGTGGCCCGGCGGCCTGACCGAATTATGTTTCCCAAGTCATGCCAGTTCGACCCGACTCCGTCAACATTCCGGCCCCTGCGGCGGGGCGCGCGGTTGACGCGGGCGCAGCAGCGTGACCTGTTGGTGACGCCAGAGGGAGGGATCATGACGAAACCGGGTTCGATCGATGACGTTCAGGAAATGCTGGGCGCACAGGGATATGTCTGCGGCCGGGCACTGGCCACGGTGGTGTTTCTTTCCTTGCGGCTGGGCCGTCCGCTTTTTCTCGAAGGGGAGGCCGGCACCGGCAAGACCGAGATCGCCAAGGCGCTTTCCGCCGCGCTGGGCCGGCGGCTGATCCGGCTGCAATGCTACGAGGGGCTCGATGCCTCCTCGGCGGTCTACGAATGGAACTTCCCGGCCCAGATGGTCGCCATCCGCACTGCCGAGGCCGAGGGCAATGCCGACCGCGACCTGCTGCAACGCGAGCTTTTCGGTCCCGATTACCTGATCGAACGACCCCTCCTCCAGGCGATGCGGCCCGACGAAGCCGGCGCCCCGGTTCTGCTGATCGACGAGCTGGATCGCACCGACGAACCCTTCGAAGCCTTCCTGCTCGAGGCGCTGTCGGATTTCCAGGTCACGATCCCCGAGCTGGGCACCATCAAGGCGCCCGAACCGCCCATCGTCATCCTCACCTCCAACCGCACACGCGAGGTGCATGACGCGCTCAAGCGGCGCTGCCTGTATCACTGGGTCGATTATCCCGACTTTGCCCGCGAGTTGGAAATCCTGCATGCCCGCGCCCCCGAAGCCGCCGAGAGCCTCAGCCGCGAGGTCGTGGCTTTCGTACAGCAATTGCGCACCGAGGACCTGTTCAAGAAACCCGGCGTGGCCGAGACCATCGACTGGGCGAAATGCCTGCTGGCGCTGGATGTGATCGACCTCAGCCCCGAGGTGATCGCCGATACGCTTGGCGCGATCCTGAAATACCAGGACGACATCCAGAAGCTTCAGGGTTCCGAGGCCAAGCGCATTCTCGATCAGGCCAAGGCTGCGCTGGAGCCGGCCTGATGCCGGAATACGCGCCGCTCGACCTTCCCGAGAATCCGAAACTCACGAATAACATCCTCCATTTCGCGCGTGCTCTGCGAAAGGCGGGAATGCCGGTGGGCACGGGGCGCGTGGTCGATGCGGTTCGCGCGGTCGAGGCGGCGGGTTTCACCGACAAGCGCGATTTCTACTGGGTGCTTCATGCCTGCTTCGTGAACCGTCCCGAGCATCGCACGATATTCGGCCAGATCTTCCGCCTGTATTGGCGTGATCCGCGCTATCTCGAACACATGATGGCGATGATGCTGCCCGCCGTGCGCGGGGTGCAGGAGGACCGCGCGGCGAAACCGGCCGAGAAACGCGCCGCCGAGGCACTACTGGACGGGGTGGAGCGGGATCTGCCGGAAGAAGGCTCGCAAGAATCCGATGAGGATCTCGAGATCGAGATCGACGCCACTCTGACCATGTCCGCCGAGGAAAAGCTGCGCACGCTCGATTTCGAACAGATGAGCACCGAGGAGGTGGCGCAGGCCAAGCGCATGCTGGCGCGGCTGGAATTGCCGGTGAAACCCATAGCCTCGCGCCGGCGTCAGGCCAGCCATCTGGGGAACCGGATCGACCGGGCCCGCACGCTGCGGGCGGCGATGAAACAGGGCGGTGAACTGCATTGCTTGGCCCGTGCCAAGCAGCGCCCGCGCTGGCCGAACCTTGTGGTGCTTTGCGATATATCAGGGTCGATGAGTCAATACAGCCGGGTGATCCTGCATTTCCTCCATGCCGTTTCGAATGCCAAGGGCGCCGGATGGGCCAAGGTCCATGCCTTCACCTTCGGCACGCGGCTCACCAACATCACCCGCCATCTGCGTCAACGCGACGTCGATGCCGCGCTGGCCGCCGCCGGGGCCGAGGCGCAGGATTGGGAGGGCGGAACGCGAATTGGCGAGTGTCTGCACGCCTTCAACCGCGACTGGTCGCGCCGGGTGATGGGGCAGGGCGCGGTCGTGCTGCTGATCACCGACGGACTGGACCGCGACGACCCCGACCATCTCGCACGCGAGATGGAGCGTCTGCATCTGTCGGCCCGCCGTCTGATATGGCTGAACCCGCTTCTGCGCTGGGATGGGTTTGCCCCAAAGGCGCGCGGCATCGCTGCGATGTTGCCTCATGTCGACAGTTTCCGGGCGGGCCATTCCATAGCATCGCTTGAGGATCTCGCCCGCACCATCTCGCGTCCCGATGATCTGGGTGAGAAGACCCGGATGATGGCCATTCTGGCGCGGTGATCCGCTTCCTTGCGGGGCTCCGTGCAACTCTTCGGTACCGGTCAGCGTTCTTTCTGCGATGAACTGTCCCTGACAAGGGGTGGAGAAAGGACACATGGTCATGAAGAATATTCTCAGATCCAGTACAGCATTGTTGACGGCGCTGGCCCTTACCCTTCCGCATGGAGCGGTGGCCGAAGGTGATGCCGACCCCGGTCTCGAACGGGCCGAGCAGAAGTTGCGACAGCTTCAGAACCAGGCCCGGGACGAGCTCGATGCCGCCTCCGACCAGATCCGGCAACAGCTGGAAAACCCGGGCTCCAAGCCCCAAGAGCCCGGTCAGGCGGAGCCCGACCGCGCGGCCGAAGGAGCCGGAAACGGACAAGGCACGCTTCAGCAGCAGTTGGAGCAACAGACCGAACAGGTCCAACGAGACCTGGAAAAGGCGGAGAAAGAACGCCGGGCGGCAGAACGGCGCGCAGCCGAACAGGAGGCCGCACGGCAAGCTGCTGAGCAGAAGGCGGCACGCAAGGCTGCCAAGCAGGAGGCTCAAAGACAAGCCGCTGAGCGCGAAGCACAACGTCGGGCCGCCGAGCAGGCGGCGCGCGCCGAAGCCGAACGGCAGGCGGCTGAACGGGCTGCAGAGCAGCGGGCCGGCGAGCAGCAGATGCAAGACGATTTGCGCCGGGCCCAGCAAGAGGCCGAGGCCAGCGCTGCCCGCGAGGCCGAGGCACAGGCGCGCGCCGAGGAGTTGGAGCGCGAACTTGAACGGGTTCGTGCCAAGGATGCCGATGCAGCCCCGCAAATGGACGCCCAGCAGCAAGCGCTGCGCGCCCAGCGGCTCGCCGAGGAAGCGGAGGCTGCCGAAGCCCTGAGCGGCCGTCAGGGCAAGCGGGTTCGCCGCCAGATCGAAGAGGATCAGGTTCGCCGGTCCAGCGAGGAATTCGCAAGCGATGTGAACGCCGGTGTCAACCAGCCCGCGGCCCGCGACGATGACGGGATTTCGGACTTTGGCAAGGCCGCTCTTCTGGGCGTTGGCGCGCTGGCGATCAACCAGCTTCTGCGCGGCGGCGAGGAGGTTGTCACGCAATCCGACGACCGGCTCGTCGTGCGCGGGGATGAGGGATTGCGCGTCATCAAGGATGACAACCAACTGCTCTATCAACCCGGCAGCAACGTGGATACCGAGACCTTCTCGGACGGGTCCACACGCACCTTCGTCAGCCAGCCCGACGGCAGCGAGGTGGTGACGATCCGTGCGGCGGACGGCCGGGTCCTGCGTCGGTCGCGCCTGCTGCCCGGCGGTCAGGAGGTCGTGCTGTTCGACGACACGAAACCGGTCGAGCCGGTGGAGGTCACGCAACTGCCTCGCGCGGACCGGCGCAGTTTCGGCTATGAAGGGCAGGCCAGCGGCACCGAGCTTCGCCGCGCGATCATGGACATGCAGGGCGCCGAGATCGACCGCAATTTCTCTCTGTCGCAGATTCGCTATATCGACGATGTGCGCCAGCTTGTTCCAGAGATCTCGGTCGACAATGTGCGTTTCGACACGAATTCGGCCGCGATCCGGCCCGACCAGGCGCGCGATCTGGCCGAGCTGGGCTATGCGATGCGCGAGTCGATCGAACGCGACCCGTCGGAGGTGTTCCTGGTCGAAGGACATACCGACGCCACGGGCACGGCGGGCTACAACCTGGCCCTGTCGGATCGTCGCGCGGAAACCGTAGCGCTCGCGTTGGCCGAATATTTCAACGTGCCGCCCGCCAACATGGTGGTTCAAGGCTATGGCGAGTCGGTTCTGAAAGTGCCGACATCGGGTCCTGAACCGGCCAACCGCCGCGTCGCGGTGCGCCGGATCACGCCACTGCTCAATTGATGCCGGGTGCATGAGAAGAAAGGGCCGTCCCGCGGGGCGGCCCTTTTGGCTGGTCAGCGCCAATGTCGGTTTGATCTATGTCATTCATCTTCGTGAATGTGATTCGTATTCTGTCGGCGGAATGTAATAGGAAAGGATTCCTCCGATGCCACTCAATTGGAAAGCCGGGGGCCTGCTTCTGGGGCTGGTGTTCTTCGCCGCCGTCCTGCTGGTCAAGCCCATCGGCGTCTCGACCCAGTTCGTGATCCTCGACGGGATCGTGGGCGATGCGGTCAACCCCGCGCTCGTCACCACCACCGATGACGGCTATACCTCGACCAACGCCTATCTGGCGAAATCGGGCGGCAAATACGCCAAGGCAGTCTCGAACCCTCTCAACTATTCCTTCGTCTTCGTGCTGGCGATGATGCTGGGCGGGTTCCTCTCGGCCCTGACCCGTGGCGGGATCGATCGTGCGGAGCGTTCGGTTCCCGCGCTGTGGCGCGCCAATTTCGGGGATGCGCCGTGGAAGCGATACGCCGCGGCCTTCGCCGGCGGCTTTGTCGTCCTCTACGGTGCGCGTCTCGCGGGTGGCTGCACCTCCGGCCACATGATGTCGGGCATGATGCAGACCGCTCTGTCGGGCTACATCTTTGCCGCCGGGGCGTTCCTCGCCGCCATTCCCGTTTCAATGATGCTCTTTCGCAAGGAGGCCTGAGCCATGACCTCGATACTTCTCGCCATCGTGATCGGTGCCGCATTCGGCGCCGTGCTCGACCGGATCGGGGCATCGAACCCCAACTGGATCGGTCGGATGCTGAACCTCACCAACCTGCACCTGATGAAGACGATCCTGCTGGCCATCGGCGTGGGCTCGGCCTTGATGTTCGGCGGTCAGATGCTGGGTCTCGTCGATGTCGGGCACATGTCCGTCAAGGCGGCCTATATGGGCGTCTTCCTGGGCGGCCTGTTGCTGGGGGCCGGCTGGGCCGTCGCGGGGTATTGTCCCGGTACCGGCGTTGTTGCCGCGGCGAGCGGGCGCAAGGATGCCCTCTTCTTCATCGCCGGCGGTTTGCTGGGCGCGGCTGCGTACATGGTGACCTATCCGGCATGGAAAGCCTCGGGCCTGCTGGACGATGTCGCCGGCGGAAAGGTCACGCTCGGCACGGTGCCCGGGTCGAAATTCGACGGGCTCACCGCGCTGCCGGGTGATGTTCTGGGCCTCGTGCTGGGTATTGCCTTCGTGGTGCTGGCCTTTGCGCTGCCGGACAACCTCGTGGGCAACCGCGCTGTGGCGCAGCCGGCCGAGTGATCCGGAACTCCCGACACGGGTGATGGCTTGACTGTCCCCGTGTCACTGCGGCCCGGCGTTTTCGTGTTCCCGCCGGGCCGCATTTTTATCCGCACCGCGATTCGCACCGACCCTCCCTTGCCTCGACAGCGTACTGCGCCATACTGCGCGGCGGGAGGACAGGATGGATCGTTTCGACAACACCCCGGAAACCGCGCTCGCCTGGCATCGCGAGGGGCTTTGCGCCGCGCTTGCCACGGTGGTCCAGACCTGGGGCAGCGCCCCGCGCCGCGTGGGATCGCAACTCGCCATCGGCGGAGACGGCCGGATCGAGGGTTCGGTCTCGGGCGGCTGCGTCGAAGGTGCCGTGATCGTCGAGGCGCTGGAAGCCATCGAGGAGGGCGAGGCGCGACTGCTCGAATTCGGTGTGAGCGACGAGGACGCCTTTGCCGTGGGGCTGGCCTGCGGAGGCACGATTCGCGTCCTGGTCGAACCGGTGGGCAAGGTCCTGCCCGAGGCGATGCTGACTGAGTTGGTCGAGGGCCGGGCCAGGCGTGAGGCGCTAGCCTACGAGGTGAACCTTGAGACCGGTCGCCGCGCCCTGCGAAGCGGAGCCCATGCCGAAAGGATGCGGATGGACCGCTCCGGGTTCGAGGAGGATGGCCAGACCTTCATCGCGGTTCATAACCCGCCGCTTCGGCTGATCGTCGTGGGTGCGGTGCATATCGCCCAAGCGCTGGTCCCGATGGCGCGGATCGCGGGCTACGACCCGGTTATCGTCGATCCGCGCGAGGCGTTCGCATCGGAGAACCGTTTTCCCGGCGAACAGATCCTGCATGACTGGCCCGACGAAGCGGTGGCGCAGCTCGGCCTCGATGCGCGAACCGCGCTGGTCCTTCTTACCCACGACCCCAAGCTTGACGACCCGGCGCTTGAGGCAGCTTTGAAGGCCGATGTCTTCTATATCGGTGCGTTGGGATCGACCCGCACGCATTCGAAACGGATTGCCCGGATGCAGGAAGCCGGGTTCACCGAAGATCAGATCGCGCGCATCCATGGTCCCATCGGCCTCGATATCGGGGCGGCGGGCCCTGCCGAGATCGCGGTGGCGATCCTCGCGCAGATGACGGCCGTCCTGCGGGGACGGGCGTGAAATTCGGTGCGGTTCCGGTGACCGAGGCCGAGGGCTGCATTCTCGCGCATTCGGTCCGGACCCGGGACCGAAAACTGAAAAAAGGCATCACGCTCGAGGCCGATCATCTGACCGAACTCGCAGCCGAGGGGTTGGAGGAAGTGATCGTCGCCCGGCTGGATCCCGGCGACGTGCACGAGAACGATGCGGCCGCAAAGCTGGCCACCGCCCTTTGCCCGGAGCCCCGTGCGGCGAACCTCAAGATCACGAAGCCCTTCACCGGCCGGGTGAACCTGATCGCCGAGGCACCCGGTGCCGTGGTGCTCGACACGGCGGCGATCGAAGCGTTGAATGCCATCCATCCGATGATCACCGTGGCAACCGTTCCGCAGTATCAGCAAATGGCCTCGGGCGGCATGGTCGCGACGATCAAGATGATCTCCTACGCCGTGCCGGGTGCGGCGGTGCAGGCGGCCTGCGACGCGGGTGCCGGTGCGATCCGTCTGGCGGCACCCCGGTACAGGACCGCCTCGCTCGTGGTGACGGAGATCCCCGGAGGGCCGCCCAATGAAAAGGGGATCGCGGCGATCCGCGCTCGTGTTGAGGCGCTGGGGATGGCGCTGACCGAACCACGGATCGTTCCGCATCAGGTGGCGCAGCTGGCCGAGGCCATCGCCGAGGCGCCGGGCGAGATCGTGCTGATCCTGACCGGTTCGGCCACGTCCGACCCCGCCGATGTCGCGCCCGAGGCTCTGCGCCGCGCAGGAGGCGAGGTTCAGCGCTTCGGAATGCCGGTCGATCCGGGCAATCTTCTCTTCCTCGGCGACCGCGGTGCGTCTCCCGTGATCGGGCTGCCGGGCTGCGCGCGATCGCCCGCGCTCAATGGTGCCGACTGGGTCCTGTCGCGGGTGGCCTGCGGCATCCCGACGACTGGCGCGGATATTGCCGGCATGGGCGTGGGCGGTTTGCTGAAGGAGATACCGACCCGTCCGCAACCGCGCGCCGGGCGTTCCTAGGACACGAAGCGGGCGGGGCAAGTCCCTCGGGCAAAAGAAAACCTGTTCTCAAACGGGAAAGCCCATGCTTAACTCCGCGACAAAGGGACGAAATCCAAAGGGAGGACTTCATGACACAGGTCTCGATGACCGTGAACGGCAAATCCGTGAGCGGCGAGGTGGAGGGGCGGACGCTTCTCGTGAATTTCCTGCGCGATCACCTGTCGCTCACCGGCACCCATGTGGGATGCGACACCGGGCAGTGCGGCGCCTGCATGGTGCATGTCGATGGCGACGCGGTGAAATCCTGCAACATGCTTGCGCTCGAGGCTGACGGCACAGAAGTCGCGACCATCGAGGGGCAGGCCAATGCCGACGGCTCGCTCAACACCATCCAGCAGGCCTTTCAGGATCATCACGGGCTGCAATGCGGCTTCTGCACGCCGGGCATGGTGATGACCGCCGCGGCGCTGCTCAAGGATAACCCCAAGCCGACCGAGGCCGAGATCCGGCACTATCTCGAAGGCAATATCTGCCGCTGCACGGGGTATCACAACATCGTCAAGGCGATCATGGCGGCCAGCGGCCAGGACGTGAACGCAATCGCCGCCGAATAGGCGCGACGAAGACGTGTTTCTCAGGGAGGAGAACCAGCAATGCCCAAGGATCATGGGATAGGAGCCAGTTCCAAGCGCCGCGAAGACGTGCGCTTTCTGACTGGCGCCGGCAATTACACCGATGACATCAACATTCCCGGACAGACCTATGTCCATTTCCTGCGCTCGGACATCGCGCATGGGAAGATTAACGCTGTGAACACCGAAGACGCCGCCGGAATGCCCGGTGTGCTGCGGGTCTTTACCGGCACCGATTTCGAAGGCGTGGGCGGTCTGCCCTGCGGCTGGCAGGTGACCGACAAGCACGGCCAGCCGATGCAGGAACCCGCGCACCCCGTTCTGGCGCAGGGCAAGGTGCGTTACGTGGGCGAGATCGTGGCGGCCGTGGTGGCCGAGACGGCCGAGCAGGCGCGCGACGCGGCCGAGGCGATCGAACTCGACATCGAGGATCTGCCCGCCGTGATCGACATGAAGGCGGCGGTGCAGGAAGGTGCGCCCAAGGTGCATGACGACCTGACCTCGAACCTTTGTTACGACTGGGGCTTCGTCGAGGAGAACAAGGGCGCGGTGGACGAGGCCTTCGAGAAGGCCGCGCATGTCACCACGCTGGAACTGGTGAACAACCGTCTCGTCGCCAACCCGATGGAGCCGCGCGTGGCCATCGGCGACTATACCCGCCACAACGGCGAGTCGACGCTCTACACGACCAGTCAGAATCCGCATGTGATCCGCCTGCTGATGGGCGCCTTCGTGCTTGGCATCCCGGAACACAAGCTGCGCGTGGTGGCCCCCGATGTGGGCGGCGGTTTCGGCACTAAGATCTTCCATTATGCCGAGGAGGCGTTCTGCACCTTCGCGGCCAAGGCATTGAAGCGGCCTGTGAAATGGACCTCGTCGCGCTCCGAGGCATTCATCTCGGACGCGCATGGCCGCGATCACGTCACGAAGATCGAGTTGGCGCTGGACGGCGAGAACAACTTCACCGCGATCCGGACGGAAACCTATGCGAACATGGGCGCCTATCTCTCGACCTTCGCGCCCTCGGTGCCGACCTGGCTGCATGGCACGCTGATGGCCGGCAATTACAAGACCCCGGCGATCTATGTGAACGTCAAGGCGGTGTTCACCAACACGGTGCCGGTCGACGCCTATCGCGGGGCCGGTCGGCCCGAAGCCACGTTCCAGCTGGAACGCGTGATCGACAAGGCCGCGCGCGAACTGGGCGTCGACCCGATCGCGCTGCGCCGCCAGAACTTCATCACCGAGTTCCCCTATGCCACGCCGGTGGCCGTCGAATACGACACGGGCGACTACAACGCGACGATGGACAAGCTGGAGGAGATCGCCGATCTCAAAGGGTTCGAGGCGCGGCGCAAGGAGAGCGAGGCACGGGGCAAACTGCGCGGTCTGGGCGTGAACTGCTATATCGAGGCCTGCGGCATCGCGCCGTCGAACCTCGTGGGCCAGCTTGGCGCGCGCGCGGGGCTTTATGAAAGCGCCACGGTGCGGGTGAACGCCACCGGCGGGCTGGTCGTGATGACCGGGTCGCACAGCCACGGGCAAGGGCACGAGACCTCTTTCCCGCAGGTGATCTCGGAAATGATCGGGATCCCCGAAGACCAGGTCGAGATCGTGCATGGCGACACGGCCCGGACGCCGATGGGCATGGGTACCTATGGCTCGCGCTCGCTGGCGGTCGGCGGCTCGGCCATGGTGCGGGCCACCGAGAAGATCATCAACAAGACCAAGAAGATCGCGGCGCATCTGATGGAGGCCAGCGAGGCCGATATCGAGCTCAAGGATGGCCAGTTCACCGTCGCGGGCACCGACAAGTCGGTGGCCTGGGGGGATGTCTGCCTTGCGGCCTATGTTCCGCATAACTACCCGCTTGACGATATCGAGCCGGGTCTGGAGGAGACGGCCTTCTACGATCCGTCGAACTTCACCTACCCGGCGGGTGCCTATGCCTGCGAGGTCGAAGTCGATCCCGAAACCGGCAAGGTGACCATCGAACGCTTTGCCGCGGCGGATGATTTCGGCAATGTCGTCAACCCGATGATCGTCTCGGGGCAGGTCCATGGCGGCCTGGCGCAGGGGATCGGACAGGCGTTGTTGGAGGGGGCTGTCTATGACGAGACCGGCCAGTTGCTGAGCGCGTCCTATATGGATTATGCGATGCCGCGCGCCGATGACGTGCCGTTCTATACCGTCGATCACTCCTGCCAGACGCCCTGCACCCATAACCCGCTGGGCGTGAAGGGCTGTGGCGAGGCCGGGGCCATCGGGTCTCCGCCGTCGGTGGTGAATGCGGTGGTGGATGCCCTGCAATCGGCCGGGAAATCCGTGACCCATATCGACATGCCCCTGTCGCCGGGGCGCGTCTGGACGGCCATGCAGGGCTGATTGAAAGGGCGGAGCCGGGGGGCCGGCCCCCCGGACCCCCCGGGATATTTTCAGCAAGAGGAAAGGCCTGGCCTGACTTCTTGGAGGAGCGAAGAGATGTACAATTTTGAGTTCGAAAGACCGACCACCATCGCCGACGCAGTGGCGGCGCTTGGCGGAGACGAGGCGCAGGCGCTGGGTGGCGGCCAGACGTTGATCCCCACGCTGAAGCAGCGCCTGGCGATGCCGGGCAAACTGGTGAGCCTGAGCGGCATTCCCGAGATGAAGGGTGTCTGCGTCAATGACGATGGCGCGGTTTCGATCGGAGGCGGTACGCCGCATGCCGTGGTGGCGCGCGATGCGGCACAGCACTATCCGGGGCTGGCGGCGCTGGCCGGGCAGATCGGCGATCCGGCGGTGCGCAACCGGGGAACGATCGGCGGTTCGCTTGCCAATAACGATCCCTCGGCCTGCTACCCCGCGGCGGCGCTGGGGTCGGGAGCGACCATCGTGACCAATACGCGCGAGATCGCTGCGGACGACTATTTTCAGGGGATGTTCACCACCGCACTGGAGGAAGGTGAGATCATCACCGAGGTGCGGTTCCCCGTGCCCGAGGCTGCGAATTACCAGAAATTCGTACAACCCGCCTCACGTTTCGCGCTGGTGGGCGTGTTCGTTGCGAAATACGCAGACGGGGTGCGCGTTGCGGTCACCGGCGCGTCGGAAGAGGGCGTGTTCCGCTGGAGCGCGGCCGAGGAGGCACTTTCCGGCAATTTCACCGCCGACGCCATCAAGGATCTCACCGTCGAGGCCGGCGGGATGATCGGTGACCTGCACGGCTCCAAGGAGTATCGGGCCCATCTGGTGGGCGTGATGACGCGCCGCGCCGTGGCTGCTGCGGCCTGATCAAATCTCAGTCGATGGTTCCCACCTCGGGGTGGGGGCCGTTCTCGCCGGCGTTGCTACTTTCGGCATCGACGAAGGGATGCGCGGCGAGGATGAGGAGGGCGAGGATCGCTTCTCGCATCGGATGTCTCCCTGTTGTCGTTTTCTTTGGTTCTTGAACGTCGAACAGGACCGAATCGTTCCCTTCCACTTGACGCGCATCAAGGCGCGCCGGAGCCTGACGCTTGAGGATGCCCCATGGTCAACCAGAGGAGACGCACAGCATGAGCAAGGATGACAAGACGGCCGACCCGGCCCGGGCAATGGCCGACATGATGGCCCAGATGCAGAAGATGGGTACCGATGCGATGACGTCGATGAGTGGCGACTGGGCCGAGCGCATGAGCAAGGTCGGCACCGAGGTGATGAGTTTCGCCGCCGACCGGATGAAGCAGGACATGGAGTTCCAGCAGAAGCTCTTGCAATGCCGCGATGTGCAGGAATTGCAGCAACTGCAAAGCCGGTTCTGGCAGGAGGCGATCGAACAATATCGCAGCGAGATGGAGCGTCTGACCGAAGTGGGAAGCGGCATGTGGACCATGCCCGGCCAGAAACCGGGCAAGGACAGCTAGCGGGGCTTGCGCGCCACCAGGTCGATGAGCGCGGACATGCCTGAATGTCCGCGCCCTTCCTGCACCTCGCGGTCATAGCCGCGGCATGTCAGGATTTCCCATCCTGCAAAGGCCTCGCGCAGCAGGGCCTCGGTATACATGTTCTCGGCGAACGGGGGGCCACCGGTGCCGAAGTCGAGTTGTTCGGGCCGGTAACCGTGCAGCAGGATCAGCCCGCCGGGACGGGTGGCCTGCTTCATGCCATCGAATTGCACCTTGCGGTCCTCAGGGCCCGCGAACTGGATGAAGATGCCGACCACGAGGTCGAAAGCGTCACGTTCCCATTGGCGCGCCAACACGTCTTCCTGCAGGAAATCCACGCTCACCCCGGCCTCTTCCGCGAGGCGGCGGGCGCGGTCCAGCGCGCTGGGGGCGAATTCGATCGCGGTGACCGCCAGCCCCTTCTGAGCCATGAAAACGGAGTTGCGACCCTCGCCATCGGCGACGGCAAGAGCGGTTTGGCCCGGCTGCAACAGCGCCTCGTGATCGCGCAGAAATTGCGCCGGGGCCTTGCCGAAGAGATATCCGTCGGACTTGCTGTAGCGTTCTTCCCACATGGCCGGCTCCTTACCTTTCCGAGGCAGAATGGAAAACGCCTCCAGGGGGGGTCAACCCGGAGGCGTGGAAACCTGGCGGAGCCAGTGCTTACTTCTGCGGCAGCGGCCCGATCATCATGACCATCTGGCGGCCTTCCATCTTGGGCATATTCTCGACCTTGCCGAGTTCCTTCACGTCCGCGGCCACCCGTTCGAGAAGCTCGCGTCCGAGGTTCTGGTGGGCCATCTCGCGTCCGCGGAAGCGGAGGGTGACCTTCACCTTGTCGCCATTCTCGAGGAATTTGACGACGTTCCTCATCTTCACATCGTAGTCATGGGTGTCGGTGTTGGGTCGGAACTTGACCTCCTTCACCTCGATGATCTTCTGTTTCTTGCGCGCTTCGCTTTCGCGTTTCTGCTGTTCGTACTTGAACTTGCCGAAATCCATGATCTTGCAGACGGGCGGATTGGCGTTCGGCGAAATCTCAACGAGGTCCAGCCCGGCCTCTTCGGCCATCTGCATGGCCTTTGCCGGGTGAACGACGCCCACGTTCTCGCCTTCGGCACCGATAAGGCGGATTTCAGGGGCGCGGATCTTTTCATTGACGCGCGGGCCGGTGTCACGGGTTGGCGGCGCGTTATGCGGTTTGCGGGCTATGAGTTTGTTCCTTTGATTGCTGCAAAAAAGTCAGGTTTGAAATCTAAACCGGTGACAGGGCCGTTTCAAGCCGGATACGGGGGCCCGCGCCGCGAAAGCCCTGTAAATGCGGCGTTCATGCCGCAGCGCCGGGCCGCAGGTGGACGGTACATACCGGCTTGCGACCCGGGATGTCGCGCCCTAGCCGACAAAGGCCTTTTCGACCACGAATTCCGCCGGTTCCGAATTGGCCCCTTCGCGCAGGCCGAAGCCTTCGAGAATCGCCTTTATGTCATGGTTGAAGGCGAGGCTGCCGCAAACCATTGCGCGATCCGTTTCAGGTTTTATGCCGCCTTCGATGCCCAGGTCCCTGAACACTGTGCCATCTGCCAGCAATGTGGTGATCCGGCCCATCCGGGGGCTCTCCTCGCGGGTCGTCGTGGGATAATAGCGGATCTTGTCCGCGAACCCTTCGCCGAACAGTTCGGCGAGCATCTCGTCCTGCCGGATCTCCTCGATCAGCTGGCGGCCATATTCAAGCTCGGCCACGTCCCGGCAGGTATGGGTGATGATGACCTCGTCGTAATCCTCATAGGTCTGCGGCTCGCGCAGCAGGCTTGCGAAGGGGGCAAAACCGGTGCCGGTGGCAAAGAACCAGATCCGCTTGCCCGGCAGCAGCGCGTCATGCACCAGCGTGCCCACCGGCTTGGGCCGCAGGATGATCTGGTCGCCCGGCTGGATGTGCTGGAGTTTCGATGTCAGCGGGCCGTCCTGCACCTTGATCGAGTAGAATTCCAATTCCTCGTCCCAGGCGGGCGAGGCGATGGAATAGGCGCGCAGCAGCGGTTTTCCGTTGTCGCCCAGCAGACCGATCATCACGAACTCACCCGAGCGGAAGCGCAGGGTTTGCGGCCGGGTCACGCGGAACGAGAACAGCCTGTCTGTCCAGTGCTTGACCTGCGTTACGGTCTGGGCGTCGGGAAGGGTGGCGGCTTTGACGGCGGTCGCTTCGGTCACGGGGCTCATCTCTGTCATGGTCACTTTACCGGTTGAGTAAACCGGCACCTCGGATTGATCTTTGATATAGGTCAGGAAAGGGGTCGATGTCTCCCCTTTTTTGTTCGTAGGCGAATGAGTGCGCGGCGTTAGCCGCGTAACCGGGCCTGATAATCGTGTTTTTTCCAGTCGGCGCGGGCAAGCCACTGTGCCTCGGGCTGGCGTTCGGCAAGGCTCTGGTCGATTTCGACCTCGTCGAAGCCTGAGCGGCGGGCCATGGCGTATTGATCGGCCAGGACATGGCCCCTGGCGCGCAGACGGCCGGTATAGCCCTTGCGCCGCAGGGTTCTCGCGATGGTGAAGCCGCGCCCATCCGCGAAGGAGGGGAAGGCGATTCGCACCATCTCGACTCCGTTCAGGCGGTCGATCACAGTGTCGGGATCGGTGTCGGGCGGAAGGTCCAGGGCAACCACGTCGTTGGTTCCATCCTCGGGCGTCGAGAAGCCCCGGGTCCAGTCGTCTGGGGAAAATCCGCTGTCTGTCACGATCACGGTCATGTCTTTTCTCCGGTGCGCACCATCCTGCCATCGACAAGATGGATGCCGCATTCTTCCTTGTTTTCATGGCGCCAACGTCCCGCGCGGGGGTCTTCGCCGGGTTTGACGGGCGAGGTGCAGGGGGCGCAGCCGATGGAGGGGTAGCCGCGCGCCACCAGCGGGTGACGGGGCAGGCGGTTTTCCTCCATATAGGCACGCACATCCTCGGCGGCCCAATGGGCGAGCGGGTTGATCTTCATGCGTCCGGTACCGTCCTCGACCTCGAAGAAATCCAGCGCGGCGCGGCTGCCGGACTGGAAGCGTTTGCGCCCGGTGATCCAGCCGTCGAAGTCGGCAAGAGCACGGTTCAGCGGGACGGTCTTGCGCAGGGCGCAGCAGGCATCGGTGGAGCGCAGGCGCAGCGCGCCATAGGGGTCTTCGCGGGCGATCTCCTCGTCCTCGGCGCGGATGATGCGCAGGTTCGTCAGCCCCAGTCTTTCGCTGACTTCCTGTTGATAAACAAGGGTTTCCGCGAAGAGCATCTGCGTGTCGATGAAGAGCACGGGGGTCGCCCGGTCGATCACCGCGGCCATGTGCAAAAGCACCACCGATTCCGCCCCGAAGCTTGACACGAGTGCGATGTGCCCGGCCTCGGACAGGGCGCCGCGCAGCACGTCGGTGGCGCCGTGGTGACGGTAGCGCGCATTCAGCGCGGCAACCTTCTCGTTCAGGTCCCCGGCGTCGGGATCATCAAGCGGCATCGGCCCGAACCTCTTCGTAAAGTGCTGATTTGAATGGAGTCATTCCCACCCGGCGATAGGTCTCAAGGAAGGTTTCCCCAGGCCCGTCGCGCAGGTCGAGATAGGCAAAGACCAGCCGCTCGATGGCCGGCACGATCTCGTCATAGGCAAAGCCGGGCCCCGTGCGCTCGCCCAGGCTGGCGGTTTCGGTTCCGTCGCCGCCGAGGGTGATCTGGTAGTTCTCGACGCCCGCGCGATCGAGGCCGAGGATGCCGATATGACCCACATGATGATGTCCGCAGGCGTTGATGCACCCCGATATCTTGATCTTGAGATGGCCGATATCGTGCTCTAGCTGCAATTCCTCGAACCGGGTCGCGATCTGCTGGGCGACGGGGATCGAGCGGGCCGTGGCCAGCGCGCAGTAATCCATGCCGGGGCAGGCAATGATGTCGGAAATAAGTCCGATGTTAGAGGTGCTTAGCCCGTGTTCCTTAAGTGCCTCGTAGATCGCGGGCAGCGCGTCGCGCGGCACATGCGGCAGGATCACGTTCTGCTCGTGGCTGATGCGCAGCTCGTCATAGGCATGGGTTTCGGCCAGATCGGCCAGCGCGCGCATCTGGGCGGCGGTTGCATCGCCGGGCGTTGCGCCGTGCGCCTTGAGCGAAATCGTCACGATGGCATGATCGTCCCGCTTGTGGGGGGTCACATTCGTATCCACCCAGGACCGGAACGTATTGACCGTTTTGTACATGGTTTCAAAGGCGGTTTGACCGTTTTGTACAAAATCCGGCGGGGCGAAATGGCCCCGGATCTCCTCCAGCAGCGCCATGTCGGCACCCGAGAACTCGGGCCGGATCTCGGCGAAGCGCGCCTCGACCCGGGCGCGGATCTCGTCGATGCCAAGCTCGTGGACGGTGATCTTGATCCGGGCCTTGTACTTGTTGTCGCGGCGACCGATCTGGTTCCAGACGCTGACCGTCGCCTCGAGATAAGGCAGCAGGTCGGGAAGCGGGACGAAGGGCGACAGTTCCTTGCCCAGTATCGGCGTGCGGCCCAGGCCGCCGCCGACGAGGACGCGGGCGCCGAGCCGGCCCTCGCGCTCGACCAGTTGCAGGCCGATGTCATGCGCCCTGATCACGGCGCGGTCATTCTCGGACCCGGTAATGGCGATCTTGAACTTGCGCGGCATGAACTGGAATTCGGGGTGGTCGGTGGACCATTGGCGGATCAGCTCGGCCACCGGGCGGGGGTCGGCCACCTCATCCGCGGCGGCGCCCGCGAAATGGTCGGCGGTCACGTTGCGGATGGTGTTGCCGGAGGTCTGGATGGCGTGCAGCCCGACCTCGGCCAGGGCGTCGAGCATGTCGGGCACGTCGCGCAGTTTCGGCCAGTTGTACTGGATGTTCTGGCGGGTGGTGAAATGGCCGTAACCCTTGTCCCACTTCTCGGCCAGCAGGGCGAGTTGCCGCATCTGGGCGGAGTTCAGCGTGCCATAGGGGATCGCCACGCGCAGCATGTAGGCGTGCAGTTGCAGGTAAAGCCCGTTCATCAGGCGTAGCGGCTTGAACTCGTCCTCGGTCAGCGAACCGTCGATGCGGCGTTCGACCTGTGCGCGGAACTGGGCGTTGCGTTCGGCCAGGAAGGCCGCGTCGAATTCGGAATAGCGATACATTCTGGCTGTCCTTTCTTTTTGCAGCCCCGGGCGGGGCGGTCGATGGGGAGACAGGGGCCTCAGGCCCGGGGCTGCGGGGAGGTTTCCTGTTTGCCGTGGGGGTAATTCGAGGGGCCCCTGCGGCGGAAATCCTCCCGGAAGTGGGTGGGTTCGGGGCCATGCGGCCCCGGTTCTGCATCGGCGAGGTAGGTGCCCACGACCTCGTGGCTGCGCGCCTGCGCATCCAGCAGGCGGATCTGGGCATGGGCCTCGTCCTCGATCAGTTCGGCCTCCTCGATGCGGCGGGTCCAGCGGTCATCGGCGGTGAGGTAGACCACGTCGCCCTCGAGCAGGTGGTTGGCGGTGACGAGTTTCGGGGTGAAGGCGCGGGGCATCAGGCGAACTCCTGCTTGAGGGTGTCGAGGCGTTGCACGGCGTCGCGGGGGGCGAGGCCGAGAAAGGTGAGGGCAGGGCCGTCCATCTTTGCGGCGGCGAGATCTGCGGGAAGCCGGTCGAGCGTGGTGGACAGCACCCGCTGGTCGGGGCGGGAGGCGTTCTCGACGATGGTGAGGGGGGTGGCGCGGTCAGCGCCGTGCATGATCAGGCGGCCCTGCACGAAGCGCGCGGATTTCTTGCCCATGTAGATCGCCGCGACCTCTCCTGGCCGGGCCAGAGCGGTCCAGTCGTGATCGGCGAAACCCTTCATGTCATGGCCGGTGAGAAACCGGACCGAGGCGTTGCGGCCGCGTTTCGTGAGGCTTTGCCCGATGGCGGCCACGGCGGCCGAGGCGGCGGTGATGCCGGGCAGGATGCGCCAGGGGATCTGCGCCGCGTCGAGCGCCTCGATCTCTTCGTCGAGGCGGCCGAACACGGTGGGGTCGCCGGATTTCAGCCGCACCACGCGGGCGCCATGAAGGGCCTCGGCCACCAGCAGCGCGTCGATGTCGGATTGCTTCCAGGCGGGGCCGAAGCCCGCCTTGCCCACGTCGGTGAGCCTTGTGGAGGGTCCTGCGAGCGCGAGAATCTCGGGGCTGATGAGACGGTCATGGAGGATCACCTCGGCCGCCTCGATCGCGCGCAGGGCCTGCACGGTCAGAAGGTCGGGATCGCCGGGGCCCGCGCCCACGAAATCGACATGGCCCCTGCTGGTCTGAACGTGCATCTGGCTGTCCTCGGCTCCTGTTTGACTTGTCCCAGAACATAGGAAATATTCCCGGTGTAACGCCATATGGCGGAAGAAATAAGGACATACGTTCCAAACGCTCGGCGCTGCGGGTGGCATGTTCCGGAGAGAAGGGAAAATCGAGAATGGCTGTGCGCATGGATGACATGGACCGGAAAATCCTGATCGAGCTGCAACGCGACGCGAGCCAGTCGCTGGACGAGATCGCGAGCCGGGTGGGCAGTTCCAAGACGCCGGTGTGGAATCGCATCCGCAAGCTGAAGGGCGCGGGGGTGATCGGCCAGCAGACAGTGCTGCTGGATGCCGAGGCGCTGGGATTCGAGGCCACGTTCTTCGTCCTGATCCGTACCTCGGAACACGAGGCGGAGTGGCAGCAGGCGTTTCTGAAGGCGCTCCAGGACCGTCCCGAGGTGCAGGAGGCGCACCGGCTGGCGGGCGATATCGACTATATCCTGAAGGTGCGGGTGAAGAACGCGCGCGCCTATGACGCGTTCTACCAGGCGCTGATCTCGGAGGTGCGGGTGCACAATGTCACAGCACTCCTGTCGATGGAGGAGATCAAGTCGACCACCATGCTGCCGCTTTAGCAATCAGGGCAGGCGCGCCCGCAGGACGCGGACCATGTTCTCGCCCATCACCTTGCGGATCTGCGCCTCGGTCAGGCCCTGGTCGAGCAGGGCGGAGGTGAGCGCGGCCAGTTCGGAGGTGTCGAACGCGGTCTCGACCGAGCCGTCATAGTCCGAGCCCAGCGAGACGTGATCCTCGCCCACGGTGGCGATGGCCGCCGCTATCATTCGGGCGATGCCCGTGGGCGTGATCTCGTCGCAGACCACGTCGGCCCAGTAGCCCATGCCGATCACGCCGCCGGTCGCGGCGATCCGGCGCATGAGGTCGTCGGGAAAGTTGCGCGTGACGGGGCAATGGCCGTGCAGGCCGGAATGGCTGACGATCAGGGGCATGTCGGTCATTTCGAGCACGTCCTGCGCCACTTGCGGGCTGGAATGGGCGAGGTCGAGCACCATGCCGCGCGCCTCGACCTCGGTCACGACCTGGCGGCCGAACTCGGTGAGCCCGTGATTGCCCTGGCCGTGCAGCGATCCGCCGAGCGCGTTGTCGAAGAAATGCTGCAATCCGACGACGCGGTGGCCCGCCGCCTGAAGCCGGTCGAGATTGGCGATCTCGCCTTCGAGCGCGTGGCCGCCCTCGATCCCCAGGATCGCGCCCACCACGCCCGAACCCTGTTCGCGGGCGGTGAGCACCGCCTCGAGATCCTCGCGTGTCTCGACGATCATCAGGTCGTCGGGCCGGGCCAGTTCGACCTCGCGCAGCTTTTCGGCCTGGTAGAGCGCGCGTTCGGTCAGGTCGAACCAGGTGCGCGGCGGCCAGAGCTGGGCGATCACCAGCGGGGTGATGTTGTCGAAGGCGTCGGCCGAATTGGCCTCGTAATTCTGGCCTGCGGGGCTTTTGGTGACGGCGGTGAAGACCTGGAGCGCGACGTTGCCCTCTTGCAGGCGGGGCAGGTCCACCTGGCCGCGCTCGCCGCGTTCGGTCAGGTCGCGCGACCACAGCAGGCTGTCGGCGTGCCAGTCGCCGATGGTGAGCGTTTCGTGCAGGGCGCGGGCTGCGTCGGAGACGGGATAGGGATCATGCGCGATGACGCTGTTGCGGCTGTCCTCGATCCGCGCAGGCAGGATGACGAAGAAGAAGACCGCGCCCGCGAAGATCGCGAGGATGAGCAGCCGGCCGAGCCATTTTCCGAATGTGCGCATGGGTGCCTCCCTGTTCGGCGGCAGGGTACAGGTTGCGCGGGGATTGGAAAGGCTGACCCGGCGTCGGGGTTTTGCATTGGTCGCGCGGGCTGCCTAGATTGGAGGAAAGGAGAGATGCCATGGCCGGAGGATGGAGCCGCGACGGGGCGGTGAGCGAACAGATCGAAGCCTCGATCAGCGACGAACTTGCGCGGATGAAGGCGCGGCGCGCGCCCGTGGGCGAGAGCCTGACCCATTGCGCCGAATGCGAGGAGGAAATCCCCGAGCCGCGCCGCGTAGCGCTGCCGGGGGTGAAGCTGTGCCTCGAGTGCCAGCAGGAGCGCGACGGCGCCTGGAAAGCGCGCGGCGGGATCAACCGGCGGGGATCGAAGGACAGCCAGCTGAAGTGAGGGGGCGCTGCCCCCTCTTGGCGCGATGCGCCAATTCACCCCCGGAGGTATTTGCAAAGAGATGAAGGGGCCGGCGCCGCGCGGGCCGGGACCGGGTCAGCCCAGCGGATTGTCGGGCGGCGTTCCGGTGCCGCGCCTGTTCGGGTCGAAGCGGCGGCGCCTGCGGATCTCGGCGGCGATGACCAGGATGCCCAGCGGGATCATCCAGAAGCCCAGTATCGGCAGGAAGCCCACGGTGCCGCCGGCGATGAGCAGCGCGCCCACGGTGATGCGCCAAGCAGGCGAGATCCGGCGTTCGACCGTACGCTTGCCGCGCACGGCCTGTCGCTTGATGGAGGGCGGCAGGCGGGTCCACCAGCCGCCCTTTCCGGTGCGGGTCACTCTTCCAGAGCCTCCAGCTCGTCGATCAGGCCCGAGATCATCGACAGGCCCTTGTCCCAGAATTTCGGGTCCGAGGCGTCGAGGCCGAAGGGAGCCAGAAGTTCCTTGTGGTGCTTCGATCCGCCCGCCTTGAGCATCTCGAAATATTTCTCCTCGAAGCCGTCCTCGCCTTCGGCATAGACCGAGTATAGCGCGTTCACGAGCCCGTCGCCGAAGGCATAGGCGTAGACGTAGAAGGGCGAGTGGACGAAATGAGGGATATAGGCCCAGAAGGTTTCATAGCCGTCCATGAAGTCGAAGGCGGGGCCGAGGCTTTCGGCCTGCACGGACATCCACAGCGCGTTGATGTCGTCGGGGGTCAGCTCGCCGCCGCGCCGCGCCTCGTGCAGCTTGCATTCGAAATCGTAGAAGGCGATCTGGCGGACGACCGTGTTGATCATGTCCTCGACCTTGCCGGCGAGCAGAACCTTGCGCTGTTCCTTGGTCCCGGCCTTTTCCAGCATCTTGCGGAAGGTCAGCATCTCGCCGAACACCGATGCCGTTTCGGCCAGCGTGAGGGGCGTCGAGGAGAGCATCTCGCCCTGGCCTGCGGCAAGGACCTGGTGGACGCCGTGGCCCAGCTCATGCGCAAGCGTCATCACGTCGCGCGGCTTGCCGAGATAGTTGAGCATCACATAGGGGTGCACCTCGGTCACGGTCGGATGCGCGAAGGCGCCCGGCGCCTTGCCGGGCTTCACGCCCGCGTCGATCCAGCCCTTGGCGAAGAAGGGTTGTGCCAGCTCGCCCATGCGGGGGTCGAAGGCCTCGTAAGCCTCCATCACGGTCCTTTCGGCCTCGTCCCACTTGATCGTGCGCGGCTCTTCCAGCGGCAGGGGCGCGTTGCGGTCCCAGACCTGCATCCGGTCGAGGCCCAGCCATTTGCGCTTGAGCTCGTAATAGCGGTGGCTGAGCTTGGGATAGGCCGCGACCACGGCCTCGCGCAGTGCCTCGACCACCTCGGGCTCGACATCGTTGGACAGGTGCCGGCCGGTCTGGGCGGCGGGCATGCCGCGCCAGCGGTCGAGGATCTCCTTCTCCTTGGCCTGCGTGTTGTGGACGCGGGCGAAGGTCCGGACATTCTCGCCGAAGACCTGTGCCAGTTCGCGGGCGGCGGCCTCGCGCTTGGACCGGTCCTGATCGGTCAGGAAGTTGAGGGTGGTTTCGATGCCCATCTCTTCGCCATCCACCTCGAAGGTCAGGCCGGCGATGGTTTCGTCGAAAAGCTTCTCCCAGGCGTCGCCCACGGCGCCCATGTCGTGCAGGAAGCGCTCCAACTCATCCGAGAGCTGGTAGGGTTTCATCGCGCGGATGCGGCGGAAGACGGGGGCGTAGCGGGCGAGGTCCGCGTTCTCGGCGAAAAGCGATTGCAGGCGCGCCTCGTCGATCCGGTTCAGTTCGAGCGTGAAGAAGACGAGCGGCGTGGTGTAGATGGTGACCTTTTCCTGCAGGTCCGAGAGGAACTTGGCGCGTTCGGCATCGGTGGTCTGCTGGTAATAGCGCAGGCCCGCATAGGACATCAGCCGCCCTGCGATGGCCGAGATGCGTTCGTTGCGCAGCACGCAGTCGAGCAGGCCCCTTGCATCGAGATCGGCCAGCTTGCCCTCGTAATCGGCGGCGAAGCTGGAGCAGGCTTCCTCGAGCCAGTCGAGATCGCGCTTGAGTTCGGGCGCGTCGGGGGCGGTGTAGAGATCGCTGAGGTCCCATTCGGGCAGGTCGCCAAGGTTCTTGTTGCCGGAGCCGGCATTGGCGTCGCGCACGGGGAAGGGAAGATCGAGCATCGGGAAACCTCTTGTTGCGTTGGCCCAGACTTAAGCGTCCGGGGCAGGCGGCACAAGCGGGGCGGGGCCGGCGGGTCACGATGGGCGTGAATTTACGTAGGGGCGGGGGCGTCTTCGTTCTGTTCGGGCTCGACATGGCCACGGCGGGCCAGCATGCGCGCGACCAGAAGGCAGGCCATCGCCCACCCCGCGCCGCCCAGCCAGCCGGCAAGAACGTCGGTGGGCCAGTGTACGCCCAGGTAGACGCGGCTGACGCCCACCGCGACGGTCACCAGCGTCAGCACGCTCAGCACGTAGATCTTGAGCCGCCGCTGCGGCAGCACGCGGGCGATGAGCACGCCCAGGGTAAGATAGGTGACCGCAGCCATCATCGAATGGCCCGAGGGGAAGCTGGCGGTGTAGACGATGGATTCATGCGGCACGAGGTCGGGACGGGGGCGGTCGAAGGCCTGTTTGGCGAAGCTGGAGAGCAGGATGCCGCTGCCGGTGGCCAGGAGCAGGTAGAGCATGGTGCCGAACTGGCGGCGCAGCAGGAAGAAGCCCGCCGCGGCGATGATCGCGAGGGTAAGGACCACCACCCCGCCAAGCGCGGTCAGGTCGCGGCCGATCTCTTCGAGGTAATGCGGGCCGATGGGCTCGGACAGATCGCCCGGCGTGCGCAGCAGCAGCAGCAGGTCGCGGTCGAGGCTGCGCGTTTCGCCCTCGAGCACCTCGTCGGCCAGCTCGGCGAAAGCCCAGAAGGCGAGGACGAGCGTGGTGAGGACGATGAGGGAGGTCAGCTCCACGTTGCGGCGGAGCCAGAGCACGGGGCGGGTCGTTCTAGGGTCCATGGAGCGGTAACCCGCGAGCCGCTGCGCGGGTTCCGGGGTCAGCCATGCGCCTCGAGTATGGCGCGCAGGTCGGCGAGGCTGTTGGCCTCCTGCACGGGCTTGTCGTGGCGCCAGCGGGACATGCGGGGAAAGCGCAGGGCGAGGCCGGATTTGTGGCGGGGGCTTTCGTGGATACCCTCGAAGGCGATCTCGAAGACATGTTCGGGTTTCACCTGCCGGACCGGGCCGAAACGTTGCAGGGTGTTCTTGCGCACCCAAGCGGTGATCTTGCGGAACTCCTCGTCCGTGAGACCGGAATAGGCCTTGGTGAAGGGGACGAGGTCGTTGCCCTGCCAGACGGCGAAGGTGAAATCGGTGAACAGGTTGGCGCGCCGGCCCGAGCCCTGCTGGGCATAGATCATCACCGCGTCGATGGTCAGCGGGTCGAGCTTCCATTTCCACCAGTCGCCTTTCTTGCGCCCCGAGAGGTAGGGGCTGTCGAGCTTTTTCAGCATCAGCCCCTCGGCCCGGGCGTCGCGGGCGGTGTCGCGGGTATCGGAAAGCGCCTGCCAGTCGGTGAAGGGGATGGTGGGCGAGAGGCGCAGCGGGGCCTCGGGCGGCAGGTCGGTGAGGATGCTGGCCAGCCGGTCGCGGCGCTGGGCGAAGGGGTGGTCGCGGAGGTCCTGGCCGTGTTCCTCGAGCAGGTCATAGGCGTAGACGATGACCGGCGCCTCCTTGAGTAGCGTTTTCGGCACCGTCTTGCGGCCGATGCGCTTTTGCAGGGCGTTGAAGGGCAGCGGCGCCTCGGCATCCCAGGCGAGGATCTCGCCGTCGATCACGGTGCCGGAGGGCAGGAAGTCGATGGCGCGGGCCAGTTCGGGAAAGCGGTCGGTCATCAGTTCCTCGCCGCGGGACCAGACGAAATGTTCGCCCTCGCGCAGGATGAGCTGGCCGCGGATGCCGTCCCATTTCCATTCGGCGTGCCAATCCTCGGGGGGGCCGAGGGATTCGGGCGCGTCCTCCAGCGGGTAAGCGAGGTAGAAGGGATAGGGGCGCGAGGCGTCGGCGCTGGCATCCTCGGCCTCGATCAGGGTTTCCCAGGTCACGCTGTCGGGCGTCCAGTCGCCCATCAGGCGGTGCGCCATCTCGGCCTCGTCGCGGCCGGTGGCCTGAGAGAGCGCACGGGTCATCAGTTTCTGGCTGATGCCGATGCGGAAGCCGCCGGTCAGCAGCTTGTTGAAAAGGAACCGCTCGGTCGGGTCGAGCTGGTCCCAGGCGTCGAGGATGCCGGCTTTGCGCGCCTCCTCGTCGCGGTCGGTGAGGGCACGCAGATGCGCGATCCAGTCGGAGAGCGTGGCGTCGGTCTGGCGGCTGGCGGGCGGCAGGATCAGCGCGATGGTCTCGGCCAGGTCGCCGACGATGGGATAGGCTTCCTCGAACAGCCAGAGCGGCACGCCCGCCTTCTCGGCCGCCCATTCGCGCAGTTTCGTGGTGGTGATTGCACGGCGCGGGCGGCGACCGGAGAAGAGCGCGACGGTCCAGAGCTTGTCGTCGGGCGGCGCCTCGCGGAAATATTCGGCCAGTGCCGCGACTTTCACGGTGGTTTTCGTCGTCTGGTCGATGCGGGCGAAGAGGCGGGCGAAGCGTTTCATTCGCCCTCTCCGTCATCGCCGGTATATTCGGTTTCCACGACGCGGGCCTGGTAGCCCTGGTCGTTCAGCCAGCGCGTGAAGATGTCCGTGTAACCGTGCGTCACGAATACCTTTTCTGCGCCGGTTTCCTTGATCGCCGCATGCAGCCCGTCCCAATCGGCATGGTCCGAGATGACGAAACCGCGATCCATCGCCCGCCTGCGGCGGACGCCGCGCAGTTGCATCCAGCCCGAGGCGAAGCCGGTGGAGGCCGGGCCGAAGCGGCGCGACCAGGCCGAGCCAACGGCGGAGGGCGGCGCGAGCAGCAGCGCGTCGGGATAGGCCTTGGGGTCGGTGTCGGGGGTGACGGGAACGGTTGGGGGCAGGTCATAGCCCTGTTCGTCGCGCAGGATGGCGGTCATCGCCTCGACCGCGCCGTGGGTGAGGATGGGGCCGATCTCGGGGTCGAGAAGGGACAGGAGGCGCTGCGCCTTGCCCAGCGAATAGGCGCCCAGAACGGGGCGTTTTCCGGCGGCGAGGCTGTCGCGCCACCAGGCGTTCAGTTCGGCTGCGACCTCCTCTTGCGGGCGCCAGTGGAAGACGGGCAGGCCGAAAGTGCTTTCGGTGATGAAGGCGTGGCAGGCGACCGGCTCGAACGGTTCGGACAGGCCGTCGGGCGTGGTCTTGTAATCGCCGGAGACGACCCAGACCTCGCCCGCGACCTCGACCCGGATCTGGGCGGAGCCGGGGACATGGCCTGCGGGGTGGAAGGAAACCGTGGCGTCGCCGAGCGTGAGCTTGTCGCCGTAAGTCACGGTCTGGACGTCGATTTCGCCAAGGCGGTGGCGCATGGTGGGGGCCGCGCCCTTGGTGCAGAGGTAACGGGCGTGGCCTGGGCGCGCGTGATCGGCATGGCCGTGGGTGATCAAGGCACGGTCCACCGGGCGCCAGGGATCGATGAAGAAATCCCCGGCGGGGCAATAGAGCCCCTTTTCGGTGAAGCTGAGGACGGTATCGCGGGCCATGACGGTCAGTCTAGCCCAGCGATGCGTTCGGGCAAATCAGGCGCTTACGCGGTCTTCGGCCTGACCTGCTTCGCAAAAGAGCTGGTCGATCCGGTCGAAGACGGGGCCGCGTATCTCGGGCGGTTCCATCAGCACCTCGTGCTCGCCCTCGGGGATTTCGACCAGCTCGCCCTTGGGCCAGTTGGCCATGCGCTGGCGGACGGCCTTGCGGTCGATGATCTTCTCGGCTTTGCCCAGGAAGGTGAGGCAGGGCATGTCCGGCGAGGGCTGCCCCATGAGGTAGCGGCATTCGCTGAGCGCCTCGCGCAGCCAGATCGTGGTGGGCGCGGCCAGGGCCAGTTCGGAATGCGCGATCAGGTGATCCTTCATCATCTGCAGCATGTCGGGATCGCGGGTGAGAACGTTGCCCTCGAACGGGGTTTGCGCGACATAGCTGATGAGCGACGTGGTGGGCGGATTACGGTGGCCCAGCCCGAAGCGGGAGCCCCAATAGGCCGTCACCCAACTGATCGGGCGCATGACGGGGGTGAAGAAGATGCCCCACATCGGGCCGGTGAAGGCGCAGGCGCGGACGGGAAGCCCCTCCATCACGGCGCGCAGCCCGATGGCGCCGCCCATGGAATGGCCGATCATGTACCACGGGCGCGGCAGGTCGAGCGCCTCGGCGGCCTGTATCACGGCCTCCACATCCTTCTGGTAGTCGGTGAAATGCACGACATGGCCCACGCGCTCATCCGGGAGAAGGCGGTCGGCCAGCCCCTGGCCGCGCCAGTCCACGGCGGCGAAGGCATAGCCGCGACCGAGGAACTCGGCGGCGGCATGGCCGTATTTCTCGACATACTCGGTGCGGCCGGGAAACATCAGCACGGTGCCACGGGCCTCGCCCGTGCCATCCGGCAGCCAGTGGCCAAGGCGGAAGCGGATGCCGTCGGAGGTTTGCAGCCAATGGGCCGCGCCCCCCTTGGGGACGCCGGCCAGGTCATCGAGGAACGGGGCCGGCGCGAGATCCATCAGGACAGGACCGAGGCCAGCTTCATCGCCACGCCCATGTCGCCATCGATGCTGAGCTTGCCGGACATGAAGGCGCCGGTGGGGTTCAGATCGCCGGACATCATCGCCTCGAACGTGTCCTGATCTGCGGTCAGGGTCACGTCGGTCTCTTCATCGGCGACGCGGGCGCCCTGGCCGTCGAGCACGATGGTGCCGAGATCGGTGATGACGAACTTTGCGGAATCGCTGAAATCGCTGCCCGCGGTCTTGGAGTTGAGTTCTGCGGCGGCCTTTTCGAGAGTTTCGCTCATGGTGGTCCCTGTCTCTTTCCTGTGATGTGACGGTATCGCCGCTGGTGTGGACAACGCCGTCGGCTACGCTACAGTCGTTGTTATGGGCATAGCGGGCTTCAATCTCAAACCTATCGTTGCGGCAGCAGCCGTCCTAGTCATGTTTTCCGGCATTGGTGCCGCGCAGGAGGCGGATCTGACCGACGAATCCGCACTGCTGGAAAAGCTGGGCGAGGCCGATCCGTCCGAGGCGCGTCGGCTGGACCGGCAATTGCAAGCGCTGTGGTCGAAATCCGGCTCGCCCTCGGCCGACCTGCTGCTCAAGCGGGGGCGCGAAGCGCTGGAAGAGGACGAGACACGGCTGGCGATCGAACATCTGACGGCACTGACCGATCATGCGCCGGATTTCGCCGAAGGCTGGCATGCCCGCGCCTCGGCCTTTTTCGGGTCCGAGCTTTACGGCATGGCGTTGGCCGACCTGGAGCGCGCGCTGGCCTTGAACCCCAACAACTACAACGCCATCTACGGGCTTGGCCTGATCTTCGAGGCGTTGGACGAGACGGAGCTGGCGTATGATGCCTATCAGAGAGCGCTGGCTATACATCCGCATCACGAGGAAGTAACCAAGGCCGTGAATCGGCTGGGGCCCCGGGTGGGCGGCCAGTCACTCTGAGATCCCCGGCAGGCGGGGCAATCCTGAGCGCCCCGAAAACGGGGCAGGGGGCGGATGTGAGCGCATCGCGGATCGTGGCCGTTCTCGGCCCGACCAATACGGGCAAGACCCATTATGCCATCGAGCGGATGCTGGGCTACAGGACCGGGGTGATCGGTCTGCCGCTGCGTCTGCTGGCGCGGGAAATCTATGACAAGATCGTCGCGGTGCGCGGGCCGTCGGTCGTGGCGCTGGTCACGGGCGAGGAACGGATCGTGCCGCCGCGCACGCAATACTGGGTCTGCACCGTCGAGGCGATGCCCGAGGGCATGGGCGCGGATTTCGTCGCGGTGGACGAGATCCAGCTTTGCGCGGACCCTGAGCGGGGGCATGTCTTTACCGACCGGCTGCTGCGGGCGCGGGGCACGCACGAGACACTGTTCCTGGGCGCCGACACGATGCGCGGGCCGATCCGGGCGCTTGTTCCGGACGCGCATTTCGTGCAGCGCGAGCGGATGAGCCAGCTGGTCTATTCCGGCTCGAAGAAGATCAGCCGGATGCCCGCGCGCAGCGCGATCGTGGGATTCTCGGTCGAGAATGTCTATGCCATCGCCGAGCTGATCCGCCGGCAGAAGGGCGGCGCGGCGGTGGTGATGGGGGCGCTGAGCCCGCGCACGCGCAACGCGCAGGTCGAGCTCTACCAGAATGGCGAGGTGGATTACCTGGTGGCGACGGATGCCATTGGGATGGGGCTGAACCTGGATATCAACCACGTGGCCTTTTCCGCGCTGACCAAGTTCGACGGGCGGCGGATGCGGCCGCTGGCGCCCAACGAGCTGGCGCAGATCGCCGGGCGTGCGGGGCGTGGCATGACGGATGGCACATTCGGCGTGACGGGCGAGGCGCCGCCGCTGGAGGAAGGCGTGGCGCAGGCGATCATGGACAGCCGCTTTGCGCCGCTGAAGAAACTCAACTGGCGCAATTCCGCGCTGCGCTTCGGCTCCATCGAGGCGCTGATCGATACGCTGGAGGAAAGCCCCGAGAGCGAGCACCTGGTCAAGGCGCGCCCCGCCGATGACCTCAACGCGCTGAAATCGCTGTCGCAGGTGGGAGAGGTCGCGGCGCGGGCGAGCGACGGCAACTCGGTCCGGCTGCTCTGGGACGTGTGCCGGATTCCCGATTTCCGCGGTATCAGTCATGCCGAGCATGCGGGCCTTCTGGAGGTCATCTTTCGCCACCTGCACGAGCACGGCGCGGTGCCGCAGGATTTCATGGCCCGACAAATTCGACGGATCGACCGAACCGATGGCGATATTGACGCGTTGTCGAAACGTCTGGCCTATATCCGGACGTGGACATATGTCGCGCAACGAAAGGGCTGGCTGGCTGATGAAAGCCATTGGCGCTCTGAGACGCGCGCTGTAGAAGACAGGGTGTCGGACGCGCTGCATGAACGTCTGACGCAGAGATTTGTGGACCGGCGCACCAGCGTGCTGCTGCGCCGGCTCAAGCAGAAGGAGGCCCTTTTGGCCGAGGTGAACGACAAGGGTGAAGTGACGGTCGAAGGCGAGTTCGTCGGCCGTTTGGAGGGATTCCGGTTCAGCCCGGACAAGAGCGCGCAGGGAGCCGAGGCGAAGACGCTGAAATCGGCCTCGCTCCAGGCGCTGGCGCCGCAGTTCCATCTGCGCGCCGACCGGTTCTATAATGCGCCCGATACCGAGATCGACTTTACCGATCAGGGCGGGCTGATGTGGGGCGATGCCGCCATCGGCAAGCTGATGCCGGGGCCCGAGCCGCTGCGTCCGCAGATCCAGGTCTTTGTCGATGAAGCGGCGGGGCCGGATGTCGAGCAGAAGGTGCAGCGGCGGTTGCAGCATTTCATCGACCGCAAGATCGCCTCGCTGTTCGAGCCGCTCTTGAACCTGCAACGCGACGAGACGCTGAGCGGGCTGGCGCGCGGCTTTGCCTTCCGCATGGTGGAGAACCTCGGCATCCTGCCGCGCGCCGATGTCGCGCAGGAGGTCAAGGACCTGGACCAGGACGCGCGCGGCGCGCTGCGCAAGCACGGGCTGCGGTTCGGTCAGTACACGATCTTCATGCCGCTTCTGCTGAAGCCCGCGCCGACGCGTCTGCGTCTTGTCCTGTGGTCGCTGAGCCAGGGGCTGGACGATTTCCCCGAGCCGCCGCCGCCCGGCCTGGTGACGATCCCCGCGAACACTCATGCGCCCAAGGGCTATGACACGATGTGCGGCTACCGCATCGCGGGCGAACGCGCGATCCGCATCGACATGCTGGAACGTCTGGCCGATCTCCTGCGCGGCGAGGACAGCCGCGGCGGGTTCGAGGCCAAGCCCGACATGCTGTCGATCACCGGCATGACGCTGGAGCAGTTCGCCGCCCTGATGGAAGGTCTGGGCTATCGCGTCGAGAAGGGCGAGCGGGCCAAGGTCAAGCCGGTCGATCAGGTCGTCGCCGACGAAGAGGGCGTGGCCCCGTTGGCCGAGGACTCGGTACCCGCGGACGACACGCCGCTTTTCGACAAGGCGCATGAGGCGCCCGAAGGCGTGACGCCCGACGCGGCCCAGACGCCCGAGCCCGCTGACACGCCCGAGCCGGTGCAGGCGCTGGACGATCACGGCGAGGCCCCGGTGGCGACCGACCCCGCCGAGGAATTCGACGCGGGCGCCAACGAGAACGCCGTGCCCGAGACGCCCGCCGAGGAGCTGATGCCCGGAACCGCGCCCGACGCGGCGCTGGCCGGGCCGGAAACGGAGGTGTTCTATACCTTCACCTGGGGCCGGGCGCGCCAGCAGCGCGGGCCGCGCCCCGAGGGCAAGGGCAAGCGCGATGCCAAGGGCGGTGGTGGTGGCCGTGGCAAGCCGCAGGGCGGCAAGCCGCGCGGCGACCGGCCGCAGGGCAAGAAGGGCCCGCGCGGTGGTGGCGACCAGGGCGGCAAGAGCTTCTCGGCCCGCCCGCCCAGGAAGGACAAGCCCATCGACCCCGACAATCCCTTTGCCGCCGCGCTGATGGGGCTGAAGGACGGCAAGTGAGCCGGGCAAGCGGCCGAGTAAGCCATGTCTGAGCCGCGGCCCCGGCTGCGGCTGGACAAGTGGCTGTGGTTCGCGCGGTTCTTCAAGACTCGCGGGCTGGCCGCGTCCCAGGTGGGGGGCGGCCATGTACGGGTGAACGGAAAGCGGGTTGAAAAGCCCGCTTTTTCTGTTTCTCCCGGTGATGTGCTGACCTTTGCGCAGGGAGGCCATGTGCGCGTGGTCCGGATCGAGGCGCTGGGCACGCGCCGGGGGCCCGCGCCCGAGGCGCAGGCGCTTTATACCGACTTGTCCGAACCCCGGCCCGATCCGCGGGAGGATGTTCCGGCAAACCCGCGATACGAAGGAAAGGGGCGCCCCACCAAGAAGGATCGCCGGGCGCTTGATCTTTCCGGCAGGCGGGGCGGGGATTGATCCCTTGAAGATGCGGCCCGTCTGCTCTAGCTAGACCGCAACACCCTGAGACCGGATGACCGCCCATGACCTATATCGTCACCGACAATTGCATCTCCTGCAAATATACCGACTGCGTCGAGGTCTGCCCCGTGGACTGTTTCTACGAGGGCGAGAACATGCTGGTGATCCATCCCGACGAATGTATCGATTGCGGCGTGTGCGAACCGGAATGCCCGGCCGACGCGATTCGCCCGGATACCGAGCCGGACATGGAGAAATGGGTGGAACTGAACCGCAAATACGCGGAACAATGGCCGGTGATCGTCACCAAGAAGGACCCGCTGCCCGAGGCCGAGGAGCGTGACGGGGAGAGCGGCAAGCTCGAAAAGTATTTCTCGGAAGCGCCCGGCGAGGGCGGCTGACCGATTCGCGGCGAAATCGGGGCAAAATGGCGTCAGCAATGTGACGCAAGCCCCGGAAAACATGGGATTTCAGGGGGGTGGGCCTTGCGTCCGCTTCCTCTCGACCCTATTTCATGATATATTAACGGCCTAGATGATGTTCGTGACCGGGAAACGCTCCGAAACTATGCTCAGTTTCGAGTTCTGATTTCACAGAAACCATAGGCCGCTTGGCGGGAGATGCTCTTCCTGCCGGGGGGCTTTTGTTGCCCGAAACCGGTCCGCAGCCAAGGAAAGACCTGAATGACCAAGTCCAAGAAGCTCGAATTCCGCCCCAACGATTACGTGGTGTACCCGGCGCATGGTGTCGGTCAGATCCTTTCGATCGAGGAGCAGGAAGTGGCGGGCTACAAGCTCGAGCTGTTCGTGATTTCCTTTGAGAAGGACAAGATGACCCTGCGGGTGCCGACCAACAAGGCCACCGAGGTCGGGATGCGCTCGTTGAGTTCGCCGGACGTGATCAACCAGGCGATGAAGACCCTCAAGGGCAAGGCCAAGGTCAAGAAGGCGATGTGGTCGCGCCGGGCGCAGGAATATGAACAGAAGATCAATTCCGGTGACCTGATCTCGATCGCCGAGGTGGTGCGCGACCTGCACCGCAACGACGATCAGCGCGAACAGAGCTATTCCGAGCGCCAGCTCTACGAGGCGGCGCTGGAGCGTCTGACGCGCGAGGTTGCCGCCGTGTCCGGTGGCGACGAGCTGTCGGCTGCCCGCCAGGTCGACGAAGTTCTGATGTCCCGCGCGGCCTGATCCCTCGCAGGCTGTTCGCAAGGCAAGGGGCCGTGTGCTGTGCACACGGCCTTTTTCCGTGCGCGCCGATCAGAGCATCGCAAGCGCGGTGAGGAGAAAGATCGTCTCGGCCAGTTGCTGCGCCGCGCCGAGGATGTCGCCGGTCTGCCCGCCGATGCGGGCGTGGGCGAGCGCGCCGAGCGCAGCCGTCCCCGCAAGGGCGAGAAGCGCGGGCAGCAGAACCGGCGTGCCGGTCAGCGCGGCGCCGGTCAGGGCCAGGGCGCAGGCCAGTGCGGCAGTCGGGACCGGCGGGCGGCCCACAGAGCGGCCGAGCCCGTCCGCGCGCGCATGCGGAAGCGCCGTCATCAGCACAGCCATCACCGCCCGGGACCAGAGCGCTGCGGCGAGGAGCGCTCCCAGCCCACCCGCGGCGGCGAGGCCTGCAAGGGCGCTCCAGCGCAGGCCCTGCACCACGATCAGGGCCAGAACGCCGTAGCTGCCGATCCGGCTGTCCTTCATGATCTCCAGCCGCCGTTCACGGGTGAAACCGCCCCAGAGCCCGTCGGCGGTATCGGCCAGCCCGTCCTCGTGCATCGCGCCGGTGGTGGTGACAAGGAGCGCGAGCATCAGCCCCGCCGTGGCCATGGGCGGTAGGCCTGCGGCAAGAAGGGCGGCCCCGATGGCCCATGCCAGCCCGCCTACCAGCAGGCCAACGATTGGCCAGGCCCAGGCGGCGCGGGCCTGCCGGGCAAAGACATGGTCGGGCAGGGCGGGCAGCGGCAGGCGCGTCAGCAGGACCAGCGCGAGGGCAGGGTCCCAAGGGGAGATCAGGCCGGTGTCGTTTTTCGTCATGCGCGGGCCTCTCCCGGTCTTGTCGCTGGGACTTGGACGGTTAAACACGGGGGCGACGCGCAATGCAACGAGGCCCTTCATGCTGTCTGATTTCTCTGACCTGTCCGAATTCCGTGCCCGCCTGAAGGGCGTGGAAGGCCCCGATGGCGCGGCGCGGGCCGGGGCCGAGGCGCGCAACGGGCAGCTGACCAAGCCGCCGGGCGCGCTGGGGCGGCTGGAGGAGCTGGCGATCTGGTATGCCGGATGGCGCGGCGATTCGCGGCCCCGGATCGCGGCGCCGCAGGTGATCGTCTTTGCCGGGAATCACGGCGTGACCGCGCAGGGCGTGTCGGCCTTTCCGGCCGAGGTGACGGCGCAGATGGTGGCGAATTTCCAGGCAGGCGGTGCTGCGATCAACCAGCTGGCACGCGCGGCGGGCGCGAAGATGGATGTGCATGCGCTTGCGCTGGACCGGCCGACGGGCGATTTCACGCAAGGCCCGGCGATGAGCGAACCGGAACTGCTCCACGCGCTGCGGACGGGATGGCAGGCGGTCGATCCGGGCGCGGACCTGCTGGTGGTGGGCGAGATGGGGATCGGCAACACCACGCCCGCCGCCGCCATCGCCTGCGCGCTTTACGGTGGCGCGGCCGGGGACTGGACCGGGCGCGGCACGGGCGTGGACGATGCGGGGCTCGCCAACAAGATCCGCGTGGTGGGCGAGGGCGTGGCCCTGCATGCGGGCCAGGGTGACGGGCTGGAGGTGTTGCGGCGGCTGGGCGGGCGCGAGTTGGCCGCGATGGCGGGCGCGATCACGGCCGCGCGGTTTCTGCGGATTCCGGTGATCCTTGACGGGTTCATCTGCACCGCCGCGGCGGCCTGCCTGGAGGAATCCGTGGCGGGCGCGCTGGATCACGCAGTCGCGGGGCATCTGAGCGCCGAGGGCGCGCATGGGGCCTTGCTGGAGCGGCTGGGCAAGGCGCCGCTGCTGTCACTCGGCCTGCGGCTGGGCGAGGGGTCGGGCGCGGCCCTGGCGATCCAGGTGCTCAAGGGGGCGGTGGCCTGCCATTCGGGCATGGCGACCTTTGCCGAGGCGGGGGTGGCCGAGGGCTGAACCCTCAACCGGTGGGGCAGGCCGCGCCGGTTTCGATCCAGGCGCGGGTCAGTTCCCCGAATACCTCCTGCGAGCCGGGGGCAGGTTCGCGGCCCTTGCCCGGATGCCAGCCCCAGCCGACAAGACCGTCCTCGGCGTTATGTTCGTGCAACTCTTCGAGGGTTCGGTGGCCGTTGCGCTCGGGGTCTTTCAGCTGCGCGCAGATCTCGGCGGCGGATTTGCCGATCCAGCCGGTTTCCAACGGCGCGAGTTGCCAGGGTTGATGGCCGGGAATAGAGCCTTCGCCGCTTGCATACTCGATATTCTCGGTCCCGTGGCAAGTGTTGCAGCGCATGCCCACCGCCCCGAAATCGGCGGGGCCGCGCACTACCGGGGGCTGGTGCATTTCCATGTCCATGCCCTGACGCGGCGAGTTGTCGACCGGGTGGCAATTGAGGCAGCGGGGATGTTCGATCACCACCATCATTTCCTCGAAAAGTGCTACGGAGCGTTCGGCCTCGTTCTCGATGGAGGAGAATTCGTCGGGCGTGCGCAGCCCGTTGACGGTTTCGGCAAAGGCGGGGGCGGCGCAGAGCAGAGCCGCGAGGAGGGTCGGTTTCAGCATGGCTCAGGCTCCGGTCGCGCGGGTGAAGGGAAGGCGGGTGACGGTCTGCCCGGTCAGCGCCCGCCAGGCATTGGCCACGGCGGGGCCGATGGGGGGCAGGCCCGGTTCGCCCACGCCGGTGGGATCGGCGTCGGAGGCGATGATCTCGACCATGACCTCGGGCATCTCCGAGATCCGCAGCATCCGGTAGGTGTCGAAATTGTCCTGTTCGACCTGTCCGCCTTCGGCCAGCGTGATCTCGTCGAAGAGCACGGCGCCGAGGCCGAAGCCTATGCCGCCCTCCATCTGCGCGCGGATGACGTTGGGGTTTACCGCGATCCCGCAATCGACCGCGCACCAGACGCGGTGAACGCGGGGCAGGCCGTTTTCTTGCGAGACTTCGGCGATCTGGGCCACGTAGGTCTCGAAGCTTTCATGCAGCGCGACGCCATAGGCCTTGTCGCCCTTGACCTTCGTGCCGTCCCAGCCGGCCATTTCGGCCACCTTTTCCAGAACGGCGCGATCACGGGGGGCATCCGCGCGAATGAGGTCGAGCCGACCCTGAACGGGGTCCTTGCCCTGCGCCTCGAGCAGCATGTCGAGGAAGACCTCGGTGGCGTATCCGGTGTGGGTGTGGCCGACCGAGCGCCACCAGAGCACGGGCACCGGGCTTTGCCGTGACACCCAGCCAGTGCGGGCATTGCCGAAATCATAGGGCATCTTTGTCGCGCCCTCGTAGGCGGTGGGGTCCATGTCGTCCTTCATCATGCCTGCCATAGGCCCGCCCGCCATGATGGATTGGTTGACGACGATATCCTCCCAGCCGGTGATCCGGCCGTCGGCATCGAGACCGGCGCGCATCTTGTGGATGGTGAGCGGGCGATAGTATCCGCCATGCAGATCATCCTCACGCGTCCAGAGCAGCTTGTAGGCGCCGGGGCCGCCGGCCTTGGCGATGGCGGCCAGCTCGTTTGCGAAATGCGCCGTGTCCTGCGCGCGGCGGCCAAAGCTGCCGCCTGCGAGCATGACGTTGAGGGTGATTGTCTCGGGCGAGAGGCCGAGACCTTTCGCGATGGTGGGCTTGTCGAAAGATGGGAATTGCGAGCCCAGCCAGATCTCGGCCCCTTCCTCGGTCCATTCCAACACGCCATCGAGCGGTTCGAGCGGGGCGTGGGCGAGATATGGAAAGCGGAACTCGGCCTCGATCACCTGGTCGGAGCCGTCGATGCCCGCTGCGCCATCGCCGATCATCTCGGCATCGCGGCCGCCCTCCTGCGCGGCCTCGGCGTAGTCGGCGAAGATTTCCTCGGTCGAACGTGTTTCGGCGCCGCTGTCGTCCCAGTCGATGGAGAGTGCTTCACGCCCCATGAGGGCGGCATGGGTGGAACGGGCATAAACAGCGACACCCTGCGGGATTTCGTGAACGGCGGTGACTCCGGGCATTTCGCGGGCCTTGGCGTCGTCGAAGCCGGCGAGCGTCGCGCCGAATTTGGGCGGGTGGGCGACGACGACCGTCTGCATCCCCTCGCGGTAGACATCCATGGTGAATTGAGCCGTGCCGTCGGTCTTGGCGGGCGTGTCGAGTTTGGGCAGGTCGGTGCCGATCAGCCGGAACTCGGCGGGCGATTTCAGCGCGGGCTCCTCGGGCGGGGTCAGTTGAGCGGCCTTTTCGGCCAGCGCGCCGAAGCCCGATTCACGGCCCGAAGGGTGGCTGATGCGGCCCTTGGCGACCGTGATCTCGCTTTCGGGCACGCCCCACTCCTGCGCGGCGGCGGCCACCAGCATGGCGCGGGCGGCGGCGCCGGCCTTGCGCATCTGGGTCCAGGAATTGGCCATGGCGGTGGAGCCGCCGGTGCCCTGCATCCCGAAAGCGAGGTTCTTGTAGAGCTCGGTATTCGCGGGCGCGTGTTCGGCGCGCATCTGCGACCAGTCGGCATCCATCTCCTCGGCCACGAGCGTGGCAAGCCCGGTAAAAGGCCCCTGCCCGAACTCGATATGCTTGATGAGGACCGTCACGCTGTCATCGGGGGCCACGCGGACAAAGGCGTTGGGCGCGAAGGTCGAGCCGTCGGTCGCACCCGATTGCAGTGCCGCGGCGGCACCCGATTGGGCGCGGGACTTGAGCGGCAGGGTGAGGCCGATCACCAGACCGGCGGAAGAGGCGACGAAGGCGCGGCGGGAAAGGCGTGTCATGGCTCAGCCCTCCAACGTGTCGGCCGCGTCGTGGATGGCCTTGCGAATGCGGACATAGGTGGCACAGCGGCAGATATTGCCCGCCATCGCCTGGTCGATATCCTCGTCGCTGGGATCGCGGATCTCGCGCAGGAGCGCGGTGGCGCTCATCACCTGGCCCGACTGGCACCAGCCGCATTGCGGCACGTCGAGCCTGGTCCAAGCCGCCTGCACGGCGCGGGATTCGGCGCTGTCGAGCCCTTCGATCGTGGTGACGAAACCGCCCTCGGCCATCGAGACGGGGGTGACGCAGGCGCGGCGGGTCATGCCGTTGAGAAACACGGTGCAGGCGCCGCATTGCGCCACGCCGCAGCCGAACTTGGTCCCGGTGAGCCGCAACTCGTCCCGCAAGACCCAAAGCAGCGGCATGTCCTCGGGGACGTCGACCGTCACCTCTTTCCCGTTGAGTTCGAAGGTGGTCATGCGCTGTCTCCCCTGGCTGACATGTCGGGCTTGGTTACAGGGCCAAGCCGCGCATCACTGTCAGGGTTCCATCACAATGCGGATTTTTTTCGTGTCAGGCCGAGCGGCGGTCATCGCGTTCGGCGATCTCGAGCAGCTGGGTTTCGAGATCCTTCTGCAACTCGCGGGCGCGCGCGATGTATTCCTGGTTCTCGCTGGGCGGCACCCCAGGTTTCCACAGCTTGGCCAGCTCGCGCACCGTTTCGCGGTCGTGGAAATAGAAGGTCTTCTCGGCGCCCGCCGCCTCGTACTCGGTGAGACCGATATTCTCCAGCACGTACCGGCCCGCGCGCAGCGAGCTGTCGAACATCTCGCGCACGATGTCGTCGGCACCGGCCTGGTAGAGCTCGTAGACATGGTTGCGGTCATAGGCGCGCGCGATGATGTGCAGGTCGGGCCGCTGGCGGCGGGCATAGGCCACCAGCTTGGTCACCTGGTGGGGATCGTCCATTGCCGCGACCAGCACCTTGGCCTTGTCGAGCCCTGCCGCCTTGAGCAGTTCCGGTCGGGTGGGATCGCCCAGGAAGCCCTTCATCCCGAAGCGGCGCATGAGCTGGATCGTCTCCATGTTGTGATCGAGCACGATGGTCTTGAACCCGCTCGCGGTGACCAGGCGGTTGACGATCTGGCCGAAGCGGCCGATGCCCGCGATGATGACGGGGCCGACCTCGTCGATCCTGTCGGGTTTTTGCTTGTGATGATTCTCGCGCATGTTGCGCGAGATGACCTCGTAGAGAATGAACAGCAGCGGCGTGATCAGCATGGTGAGCGCGATGATCACCAGCAGTTTCTGCGACAGGTCCTGCGGGATCACGTTCTGCTGCACCGAGAAGCCCAGCAGGACGAAGCCGAACTCGCCCGCCTGCGCCAGCCCGAGCGTGAAGAGCCAGCGGTCGCGTCCCTTGAGGTGGAAGGCGCGGGCGATGAGGTAGAGGATGAGACCCTTGGCGAGGATCACCAGCAGCGCCAGCCCGATCAGGTCGAGCGGGTCCTCGAAGAGGAAGGCAAAGTCGATCCCCGCGCCCACGGTGATGAAGAAAAGCCCGAGAAGCAGCCCCTTGAACGGTTCAAGGTCGCTTTCCAGCTCGTGGCGGAACTCGGAATTGGCCAGCACGACGCCGGCGAGGAAGGCACCCAGCGCGGGCGACAGGCCCACCAGCGTCATCAGGAAGGAAATCCCAACCACGATCATCAGCGCAAGGGCCGTGTACATCTCGCGCAGGCGGGTGGTGTGGATGAACCGGAAGAGCGGCCGCGTCAGGTAGATGCCCGCGAAGACGATGAAGGCCACCGCCCCGATGGTGACCAGCGTCACCGCCCAGCCGGGCAGCCCCTCGACCAGGCTGATGCCGTGATGAGCGTCCTCGGCATGCTCGGAGAGCCGGTTGATCGAACCGTCGTCGCCAAGCTGGGCAAGCTCCGGCGCCATGGCCAGAAGCGGCAGGAAGGCCAGGATGGGGATTACCGCGATGTCCTGCGTCAGCAGTACGGAAAAGGTCGAACGACCGCCATTGGTCCGCATCAGACCTTTTTCCGAAAGGGTTTGCAGCACGATGGCGGTGGAGGAAAGCGACAGTGTGAGGCCGATGGCAAGGCCGATACTCCAGCTCTGGCCGGCCAGGATGGCAACGGCCATCAGCACGATGGTCGAGACGGAGATCTGCAATCCGCCCAGCCCGATCAGCCGGTCGCGCATGTTCCACAGCGCGCGCGGGTCGAGCTCCAGCCCGATGAGAAAAAGCATCATCACCACGCCGAACTCGGCCACATGCTGCAGATCCTCGGTCTCGGCCGCGCCCACGAGGCCCAGGAGTGGCCCGATCGCGATCCCGGCGGCGAGATAGCCCAGCACCGAGCCCAGCCCGAGTCGCGCCGAGATCGGAACCGCGATCACCGCGGCAGCCAGGTAGATCGTGGCCTGGTAGAGAAAGCTGTCCATATGTCCTCTCGGTCCGGGTCGGGGTGGCGGCGGGCGGTGTCGTCCTCCGTGCCGGAAAGATCCGGCCTGGGGCGGTCGGGTTCAGGATGGGCAGGATCACCCCGGGAGGCAAGCGCTTGTCGGCTGACAGGGCGGCGGCGGAACCTGCGGTTCAGCCGCTGGGAATGGTGAGCGTCATGTTGCGGCCGCCCTTCTGGTAGCGCAGTTCGCTGTCGCCGATGGCCACGACGCGCCCGCCATCGACGCGGTCGCCGACCTTGACCTTCTTGTAGCGGCCGCTGGGCAGGCGGATCAGCGCGCGGCGGTTGGACGGGGTGCCATAGACCCCGATCAGGTTGACCTTGCGCAGGTTGATCGCGTTGTTCATCGTCGCCTGTCGCGAGACCGACTTGGACGAGGGGGCAGCAGGTTTCACCGTGCGGGCGGCAAAGCTGCCAGTCTCGTCGGCGCCTTCCTCGACTTCGGTGTCCAGATCTTCGGGGCGTACCTTGGGCGGTGCGGAGACGGCGACGGTATTCTCTGTCGGGGCGGCGGTTTCGGGCTGTGCCTGTTCCACCTGCTCCTGCAGCGACTCGGGCCGCAGCCTGGGGCGGACGCCGGCAAGTTCCTCGCGGGTTCGTCCGCCGAGTTGAAAGCGCTCGTTCTGCTCGACCAGCGCGTCGGGGCGCAGGCGCGGGCGCATCCCGGCGAGCCTCTCGCGCGCCTCGTCGATCTCGGGCGGTTCCTCGAACCGGACGGGCGTGGCCGGGGGCACGACGGGGGGCGGACCGGCATGGATCATCACGCCATCGGGGTTGAGCGTGCCATCGGGTGTCGGCGTCACCAGCCCGCGCGAGTCGAGCTCGAAATCCGCGCCAGCGGCCGAGGGCGCAGCCAGCGCGGCCATCTGCACGTCGGTGTCGAATTCCTGTGCCGGGGTGAGGGCCACGGCGTCCTGCGACAGGTCGCGCCGATCGATGGAGGCAATGTAGACATCGTCGAGGCTGATGATGCCGGGCACTTCGGGCACGGCCGGAGCATTGGGCCAGATGCCGGTCGCGGCATAAAGCGCCTCGTCCGCAGGGGCGGCATCCGCGGCCTCTTCGGGATCGGTCGGCGCCTCCTCGACCACGCGCGGTTCCATCCGCAACGCATCGAGCACGGCGCCATCGGTTTCAGAAAGCGTCTCCTCCTGCGGCAGGCTTGCCAGCACTTCGGGCGCGGGGGTCGCGGGCGCCTCCGGCTCGTCGGGGCTGGCAGCGGACGGTTGGGCCTGTGCGGTTTCGGTCGCGGGGGGCTCAGGGTTTTCCCCGGCGGCGATTTCGGTGTCTTCGGGCGCCGACCGGAAGAGGCCTGTGACGCCGTCTTCGAGGAAAAGCGCGGCCCAGGCGGCGACGCCGGCGAGGAAAATGAGCAGCGCGATGGAGAGCGCAAGCCCCATGAAACGCGGCTTGCCACCGACCCCGCCATTGCTCTGCCGCGCGCCGAAGATGGTAAGGCGTTCGGCCTCGCTGGCCGGGTCGCGGGCGACGGCGAACGCCGCCGAGGCGGGTACAGGGTCGGCCACGGGATGCGCCTGCGCCAGAGGCGGCGGCGGGGCCGGGCGCGTGACGGCGGGGCGGTCGGCGGGTTTTTCGGTCGGGCGTTCGTCCCCAGCCGGCGCCTCGGGCAGGTCGAGATCGGGTGCCGAGACCGGAGCGCCGCGCTTTGCGGCAGGCTTCGCAACGTCCGGCGCGGGGGTCGCCCTGGCGGCCTCCGTCTGCGGTTCGGCTGGTTTCGCGGCAGTATTCGGCTTGGGCGCGACCTTCGGCGCGGTCGCGTCGGACGTCGTGTCCTTTGGCGTGGAGACAATCGGCGGCGCGGTGTCGGGACCGTCGGGTTTTCCGCGACGGCTGGCGAAACCGATCACGGGCGCGGCGCTTGCGCTTTCGGGGCTTGGGTCGGTTTTGGGCGGCTCTGCCGCCGGATCAGGCTGAGGCTCGGGGTCCGTAGCGAAATCAGGGTCCGATTCGGGGTCGGGGAGTGATTCGTGGCCCACGGCCTGCGGCTGCCGGTCGGGGATCTCGGCGTCGCCGATCACCACCACCGCGATGCCGTCGGGTTCGACCGCGGCGCTGCCGGTGCGGTCCGCAACGGCGGGCGAGGGGCCGAAGAAGGGCTCTCCCAGAAAGGGATTGTCGTCCGGAACCGCGACATAGCTGAGTGCCTCGAACCCGTGTTCGCGGGCAAAGGCTTCGGCCTCGTCCAGCGTTTCGCGAGCGACTGCGGCCACATGGGTCACCGTGCCGTCGGGCGAGATATCATAGGCCAGTTCTTCGATCGTGTAAGGCGTCGTGCCGTCGAGCGCGGCCTCGACCGCCTCGCGGCGCGCGTGCTCGTCGAGCGTGCCGGTCTCGACCGTGAGATACTTGATCTGGTCGTTGGGGATGATGAGTTTGCAACTCACCTGCGGTTCGAGCAGGAGAGCCTTGTCGCGCAGGGTTGAAAGCGCGCCTGCAAGGTCCGGGGCATCGAGCGGCGCGCCGCCAACACGGCGCCATCCCCCTGCCGCACGGTGCAGGAGCGAAATTCCCTCAAAGGACAGGGACAGGGCGAAAGCCGGTTTCATGTCTTGGTCTTGGCACCCGTATCAACTGCTACGCAAGCCTGTCTCGGCCTGTGGCGCGACTGTAAAGCAGGAACCCGCCGAGGAAAAGGAAAACGCCGCGCGCCCTCTTGCCCGGCAAAGCTTTGCGCAGGCATGATTTAACGACAACAATGGGAGTAGACCAGTTGAAGACATTCGTATTTCTGGCCCTGGCGCTGATCGCGCCCCTGGCGGGCTGGGCCGAGGAGCAACCGCGCACGATCACCGTCAATGGCGAGGGCTCGGTCGAGGCTGCGCCGGACATGGCAACCATCGTCCTGGGCGTCACCAACGAGGCGGCGGAGGCCGGGGCGGCGATGCAGGCGACCTCGGAGGCGGTGACGCGAGTCCTTGCACGGCTGGAGGAGATGGGTATCGCCGCGCGCGACATGCAGACCCGCGATCTCTCGCTGCGCCCGGTCTGGTCCGATCAGCGGCCCGTGGATCAGAGCGAACCGCGCAAGATCACCGGTTTCGTCGCCTCGAACCGGTTGTTCGTGCGGGTGCGCGAGCTGGATCGTCTGGGGGCGGTGATGGATGCCGTGATCCGGGATGGTGCCAATGATTTCAATGGCCTGAACTTCGGTCTTGAAGAGCCGGAGCCGCTTGTGGTCGAGGCGCGCGCCGAGGCGGTACGCGACGCGATGGACAAGGCGCGGCAACTTGCCGAGGCGGCGGGCGTGACGCTGGGCGAGGTCGTTACCCTGTCGGAGCATGGAGGCCGGCCCATGGCCCGGATGGCCGAGATGGCGATGGCCGATTCCGGCGGTGGCGTGCCGGTGGCCGGGGGTGAAGTCTCGGTCCAGGTCAGTGTCTCGATGGTTTTCGCCATCGCGGAGTAGAGGCTCCGCGAGGCCTCAGGGCGTGCGGCGGTCGCCCCAGTTCAGCCAGGCGACATCCTCGGCCGGCAGCATGGCGGCGATGTGCGCGTCATAGGCCTCCATGTCAGCGGCGGTCAGCCGGCCCTGCCATTTGCCGGAACTGCCGGAATTGTAGAAATCCGCCAGATCGTGGAACGGCGTGTCCTCGTGGAAGCGCCGTTCGCTGGCTTCGACCGCCTTGCGCATCGTGGCAAAGGTGGTCGCCGTTGCGATGTCATCGCGCAGCCGGTCGGGCAGGGGAATGTCCAGCAGCCGGGCCAGCCGCGCGACCTGTCCCGGCAGGTCGCGGGTGAGATCGGCATAATGGAAGAAATGCACGTTGCCCCCGGCCCGGCGCGCCTGCGCCTCGGTGTAGTGATGTACGATCGAGGCGACGGTCAGGTCGTCAGTGCCGCCATCGGTCGGCGGCCCGTCCAGGAAACGGTGAAAGCCCGCGCGCTCATCCTCGGGGAACATGTAGTCGAGCCAGTCGTGTTTCATGTTCGCGGCATGGGTGCGCAGCGAGAAATGAACGTCGACCGGGTGGCGGTAGACGGCGATATAGGTTGGCTCGGCCGCGTAGGAGATGCCGTCCATCGGCGTATGGCTCTTGATGCATCGCCGACGCTCCAGCCCGTCGAGGAAGGCCGTTATCTCGTGCCGGTCGCGAAAGGCGGCGTCGAGCCAGGGCGCATGCTGCGATCCGCCGGCATCGGGGACCGCGCGGCCATGGATCAGCATCATCACGATGTTGAGCATCCAGGTCGTGCCGCATTTGGGCGGCGTGACCACGAAGACGTCATCGGGCCGCAGTGTGAACCAGCCCCAGACATCGGTGTCGGTGACCACGCCGCGATAGTCGCGCAGGCGTTCCGGTTCCGGTCGTTTCATGCGCGCCCCCTTGCCATGTGCCGCCGGGTCTCAGCATCGGCCGGTTTCCTGCGCGGCGCGAGTCTTTTGTGTTCCCTGGGATGTGCCCAGCGGGCGTTATCGTCGCCGGAACAGGTGCAAGGGGGCCGTGCGGCCCCCTTGCCGGTCTGTCAGCCGCAGGCCTTGGCCAGCGCCTGGTCGAGATCGGCGATCAGGTCGTCGGCATCCTCGATCCCGATCGACAGGCGCACGATGTTCGGCCCGGCGCCGGCGGCCTCCTGCTGCTCGGGCGTGAGCTGGCGATGGGTGGTGGACGCGGAATGGATCACCAGCGACCGCGTGTCGCCGAGGTTCGCGACGTGGCTGAAGATTTCAAGCGAGTTGACCAGCTTGACGCAGGCCTCGTACCCCCCCTTGACGGCGAAGGTGAAGAGCGCGCCGGCGCCCTTGGGATAGTGCTGCTTGACCCTCTGCGCGTAGGGCGAGGAGGGCAGGCCGGCATAGGTGACGAAATCGACGCGGGGATCGTTCTCCAGCCATTGCGCGACCTTCTCGGCGTTCTCGACATGGCGCTGCATGCGCAGGCTCAGCGTTTCGATCCCCATCAGCGTGTAATGCGCGGCTTGCGGGTTGAGCGTCATGCCAAGGTCGCGCAGTCCGATGGCGATGCCGTGGAAGGTGAAGGCCAGCGGCCCGAAGGTCTCGTGGAACTTCAGCCCGTGATAGGCGGGTTCGGGTGCTGAGAGAGAGGGGAACTTGTCATTGGCCGACCAGTCGAAATTCCCCGAGTCGATCACCACGCCGCCGGTCACGGTGCCGTTCCCGGTCAGGAACTTGGTCATCGAATGGACCACCAGCGTTGCGCCATGCTCGATCGGGCGGCACAGGTAAGGCGTGGCGGAGGTGTTGTCGATGATCAGCGGCACGCCCGCCGCGTCCGTGATATCGGCGATGGCGCGGATGTCGGTGACATAGCCGCCGGGATTCGAGATCGACTCGCCAAAGACCGCGCGGGTATTCTCGTCGATCGCGGCCTTCACCGCATCGGTATCGTCGAAATCGACGAACTTGGCCGACCAGCCGAACCGCTTGATGGTCTGGCTGAACTGCGTGATCGTGCCACCATAAAGACGGGTCGAGGCCACCACGTTGCAGCCCGGCGCCATCAGCGGGAAAAGCGCCATGATCTGGGCCGCGTGTCCCGAGGAGCAGCAGACTGCGCCGACACCGCCCTCGAGCGTGGCCATGCGTTCCTGCAGCACGGCGACGGTCGGGTTGGTCAGGCGGGAGTAGATATAGCCCACTTCCTGGAGGTTGAAGAGAGCGGCGGCGTGATCGGCGTCGCGGAACACGTAGGCGGTGGTCTGGTAGATCGGCGTCTGCCGCGCGCCGGTGGCCGGGTCGGGCCGGGCGCCGGCATGGATCTGAAGCGTGTCGAACCCGTAAGTGGGGCTGTCGGACATGGTGGTCGTCTCCCTGTGATAATCCCTTGCCCTCCTTTAGGACATCGCCCGACGCGGCACAACGCGCGGCGGAAGGTCCTGCGGCAAATGCGGTCTTTTGAATGCGGCGGCTTTGGGCTAAGCGGGCTGCATGACCTTGACCGTCTCCGACCTGTCCATCGCCCGTGGCGGCCTCCCCGTGCTGGAGGGCCTCAGTTTCGTGCTGGAGCCGGGCCGCGCGCTGATCCTGCGCGGGCCGAACGGGATCGGCAAGACGACCTTGCTGCGGACGCTCGCGGGGTTGCAGCCGGCCTTGACGGGCCGGATCGAGGGGGCAGAGGACCGCATCGCCTATGCCGCCCATTCCGACGGCATCAAGCCCACGCTGAGCGTGACCGAGAACCTGGCCTTCTGGGCCAGCGTGTTCGGCACGCGCGACATCGCCCCCGCGCTCGATGCCTTTGCGCTGAACGATCTGGCGGGGCGCTTTGCCGGCAACCTCTCGGCCGGGCAGAAGCGGCGGCTGGGGCTGGCGCGGATGCTGGTCACCGGACGGCCGATCTGGATGCTGGACGAGCCCACCGTCTCGCTGGACCGGGACGCGGTAGCGCTGTTCGCCGATGCGGTGCGCGCGCATCTGGGGCAGGGCGGATCGGCGCTGATCGCGACCCATATCGATCTGGGGCTCGAGGCCGAGGTGCTGGAGGTCGGACCCTACAAGGCCGCGCCGCCGCCCCTCGATGATTTCGATGGAGGCTTCCTGTGATCGCCCTGCTCCTGCGCGACCTGCGCCTTGCCTTTCGCGCGGGTGGCGGGTTCGGGCTTGGCCTTGCCTTCTTTCTCATCGTCACGGTGCTGGTGCCGTTCTCGGTAGGGCCGCAATCGGACCTGCTGGCCACCATCGCACCCGGCGTGCTGTGGCTGGGGGCGCTGCTGGCCTGCCTTCTCTCGCTTGACCGTCTGCTCGCGCTCGACTGGGAGGATGGCTCGCTCGACCTGCTGGCCACGGCGCCGCTGCCGCTGGAGGCTACGGTGAGCGTCAAGGCGCTGGCCCACTGGATCACCACCGGTCTGCCGCTGGTGTTGGCCGCGCCGGTGCTGGGGGTGCTTTTGAACCTGCCCGGACCGGGGTTCTCCTGGCTGCTGGTCTCGCTGCTGCTGGGCACGCCCGCGCTGTCGGTGATCGGCACTTTCGGCGCGGCGCTGACCGTGGGCCTCAAGCGTGGCGGGCTGCTCCTGTCGTTGCTGGTGCTGCCGCTTTACGTGCCCACGCTGATCTTCGGCGCCGAGGTCGCACGGCGCGGCGCGGTGGGGATGGAGACATCCACGCCGCTCCTCCTGCTTGCAGGGATCACCGCCGGGGCCGTCGCGCTTCTGCCTTTTGCCAGCGCCGCGGTGCTGCGCGTCAATCTGCGCTAGCCATTGGCGATTGAGGCGCCCCCGAAACCGGATTAGATAATGCCCATGTCACGCACGGATAAAGCCAACACCTTCTGGTCCTACGCCAATCCGAAGAAGTTCCTGGCCACCACGGAACGGATGCTGCCCGTCCTGTGGGTGCTGGCCTTTGCCTGCCTCGCGATCGGTCTGGTCTGGGGCTTCTTCTTCACGCCCGACGATTACCGGCAGGGATCGACGGTAAAGATCATCTACCTGCACGTCCCCTCGGCGCTGATGGCAATCAATACCTGGCTGATGATGCTTGTGACCTCGCTGATCTGGCTGATCCGGCGGCACCATGTCTCGGCCCTGGCCGCGCGGGCGGCGGCACCGGTGGGGATCGCGTTCACCCTGATCGCGCTTGTGACGGGGGCGATCTGGGGCCAGCCGATGTGGGGCACCTGGTGGGCCTGGGATCCGCGGCTGACCTCCTTTCTGATCCTGTTCCTGTTCTATCTCGGGTATGTCGCGCTATGGGAGGCCATCGATGATCCCGACACGGCGGCGGACCTGACCTCGGTCCTGTGCCTTGTGGGGTCGGTATTCGCGCTGCTCAGCCGCTACGCGGTCAATTTCTGGAACCAGGGGCTGCACCAGGGCGCCTCTCTCAGCCTCGACAAGGAAACGAACGTGGCCGATGTCTTCTACCAGCCGCTGCTGGTGGCCATCGCCGGTTTCGTGCTTCTCTTTGTCGCGCTGGTCTTCTATCGCACGGGGACCGAGATCCGGGCGCGGCGGATCAAGGCGCTTCTGGCACGCGAAAGGGCGCAGGAAGGAATGGGGCGATGATGCCGGACCTTGGAAAATACGCCGATACGGTGATCTCGGCCTATATCGTGTCGCTGTTGTTGCTGGCCGCCATCGTGGCGCTGTCGGTCTGGCGCGGGCGCCGGGTGCGGGCAGAAATGGAACGGATCGAGGCACGGGTGTCGAAACATGGCTAAAGTCTCGCCGCTGATGATCGCGCCGCCGGCGATCTTTGCCGCGCTGGCGGTTTTGTTCTACGTGGGCATGATGCGCGAGGACAAGGAGAGCCTGCCCTCGGCGCGCGAGGGCAGGCCCGCGCCGGCCGTCGTGCTGACGGAGTTTCCCGGCAAGCCCGGCTTCGACGATGCCACGCTGCGCGACGGCGAGGTGAAGCTGGTGAATTACTGGGCCAGCTGGTGCGCGCCCTGCCGCGTCGAGCATCCCAGTCTCGAGGCGCTGGCCGGGGAGGGCATCCCGATCTATGGCGTGAACTACAAGGACACGATCGGACAGGCGCAGGGCTTCCTGGAAGAGCTTGGAGATCCCTACACGGCGATCGGCCGCGACGAGCAGGGACGCATGGCGCTCGACTGGGGCCTTTACGGCGTGCCCGAAACCTACGTGATCGCGGGCGACGGCACGGTGGTGCTGCGGTTCGCCGGGCCGATCACCAGCCGGGTCATCGACAAGACGATCCGGCCCGCGCTGGAACGCGCCGCGGACCGGTAACCGGGCAGGGGGCGCCGCACCCTCTTGGCACGTGTCGCGCCAATTCACCCCCGCCCGTTATTTGCCAGCGAGAAGAAGACCAGGCGCGCCGAGCTTTCGGTGCGTCGGAAGAAATGGTCTCCCGTCAGGGATGCCGGAAATGTGTTCAGGCCGACCGGGGCAAGCCGAAAAGCGCTTCCTCTTGGCCGATCCCGAGCCGTTTCCGGATCGCACCGGGAACAAGCCGCTGCGTGGAGATGCGCGGGTGCGGCATTTCTGGGATGGTGCGCTCGGCGCCGTAGAGCTCGATATATTCGCGGTAATTGTCGAACACCTGCCGCCCGCGATAGTCGATAAAGGTCTCGGCGGCGCTACCATTGGCTAGGATCACGTCATGTGCCTCGGTCTCGATGTGGTAGACGGTGAAGCGGTCGGGCAGATCCGCGAGCGACACGAAATCAATCGTGCTGCCGTTGACCAGGGCCGAGGCGTTGATCACCATCCCGTCGATAACCATGCCATGATCGGCCGTGACGGTAAGGTCGCTGTGCGGCAGACCGTCGCCGAGCGCGCCCGCCTTGATCTGAACGGGCTGCGCCCGAGCCCCTGCAAAGAAGGGGTGCACGGTCTGGCGGCCAACCCATTTCACCTGGGACATTCGGCCGTCAGCTGTCAGCAGCGTATCGCCGATTCCGAGCGTTTCGACACTGCGCTGACCGTCGGGCGTGGCAATCAGGGTGCCTTCGCCAAAACAAACGGTGAAATCCGCTGTCGAGCGTGCGGCATAGTTGATGGGATTGGGAAAGTTGTAATCCAAAAGGCTGGTGCCGGCCGGAATAACGATCAGCACCTCGATCACATTCGGGTTCGTATATGACGCCAGCCCTCTAATCAGGGGCAGCGTCGTTGTTCCGCCCCCGACAAGCTGAACCTCGATCTTGCCAAGGTAGTCGTTGCTCGGCGAGCTTGCGTAATTGAGTACCGCGTCGCCTTCTTCCCAGGTGTTGTCGGCCTCCTGGTCGTCCAACACCACGGAGGCACTGGTGGTGCCGCCGAACGCTGAATCGTTGTTGGATAAATCTACCGAATAGCTGGCAAATCCAGCTATCTCATACGTCGCCATCTTGCTTACCTGTACCTAAATCCGATCTGTAATTGCGGTCGTTTCTGCCACAATCTCATGAGCGAACTCTCTACGAGTCTCACCTCGTGCGGCATATTCGGGAGGGAGGATGCAAATGTCCAGACAGAAAGGTTTTTTTCGGCGATAGCGATCGACCTGGCCGTCGGAGATCGGTCACATCAGGAGGAGTCGGCGTGGGGTGGGCAGATATTGCCCACCCCATGATCTTATCCGGCCTTGGCGAGGTTGCGCAGCACGTAATGCAGCACGCCGCCGTTCTCGATATATTCGATCTCGGGCGCGGTATCGATCCGGCACTTGAGCGTGATCGTCTTCTCGGTACCGTCCGCATAAGTGATGGTGCAGGGCACTTCCTGCTGCGGTTTCACATCGTCCAGCCCGGAGATGGAGACCGTCTCGTCCCCCGTGAGGCCCAGCGTCTTGCGCGTGTCGCCGCCGGTGAACTCGAAGGGGATGACGCCCATGCCCACCAGGTTCGAGCGGTGGATGCGCTCGAAATTCTCGGCGATCACGGCCTTGACGCCCAAAAGCGCCGTGCCCTTGGCCGCCCAGTCGCGGCTGGAGCCCGCGCCATACTGCTCGCCGCCGAAGACCACGAGCGGGGTGCCCTTCTCCTGGTAGGCCATCGCCGCGTCGTAGATCGACATCTGCGCGCCATCGGGGCCCTTGGTATAGCCGCCCTCGACGCCGTCCAGCATCTCGTTCTTGATGCGGATATTGGCGAAGGTGCCGCGCATCATGACTTCGTGGTTGCCGCGGCGGCTACCGTACGAGTTGAACTCGCGCGGCTGAACCTGACGTTCCAGCAGGTACTTGCCGGCCGGCGTCGTCTCCTTGAAGGAGCCTGCGGGCGAGATGTGGTCGGTGGTGACCATGTCGCCCAGGATGGCCAGGACGCGGGCGCTCTCGATATTCGAGATCGAGCCCTTCTCCTTGCTCATGCCCTGGAAATAGGGCGGGTTCTGGACATAGGTCGAGCTTGCCGGCCAGTCATAGGTTTCGCCGCCCGAGACCTCGACGCCCTGCCACTTCTCGTCGCCCTTGAAGACGTCGGCATATTTCGACTGGAAGCTTTCGCGCGTCACGGTTCTTTCGACCAGTTCGGCGATCTCGGCATTGGTGGGCCAGATGTCCTTCAGGTAGACATCGTTGCCGTTCTTGTCCTGGCCGAGCGGGTCCTTGGTGATGTCCACGTTCATGTCGCCGACCAGCGCGTAGGCCACCACGAGCGGCGGCGAGGCCAGGTAGTTGGCGCGCACGTCCGGGCTGATCCGGCCTTCGAAGTTGCGGTTGCCCGAGAGCACCGAGGTGGCGATCAGGTCGTAATCGTTGATCGCCTTGGAGATCGGCGCGGCGAGCGGGCCCGAGTTGCCGATGCAGGTGGTGCAGCCATAGCCCACGAGGTTGAAGCCGATGGCGTCGAGATGCTGCTGTAGGTCGGCGGCCTCGAGATATTCGGAGACGACCTTGGAGCCCGGTGCCAGCGAGGTCTTGACCCAGGGCTTGCGATTCAGACCCAGCTCATGCGCCTTTTTCGCGACCAGACCCGCGCCGATCATCACGTAGGGGTTCGAGGTGTTTGTGCAGGAAGTGATCGAGGCGATCACGATGGAGCCGTCATGCAGCTGGTAGGCGCCGTCATCGGACTTGTACCAGCCTTTCTTGTGGTGCCCCTCGTCACCGGGAATCTCGCGCGGCTCGGGTGCGCCGCCTTCACCTTCCCAGCGACCCTCGGCGTTGGGGGTGACGTCTTTGCCTTCGCGAACGCCCTTGACGTATTCCGCGAAAGCCTTCGACGCCTTGTCGAGCGCGATGTAGTCCTGCGGGCGCTTGGGGCCGGAGATGGCCGGAACGATGGTCGACATGTCGAGCGACAGTGTCGAGGAATAGACCGGCGCGTAATCCGGCCCGCGCCACATGCCGTTCTCCTTGGCATAGGCTTCGACCAGAGCGATGCGGTCCTCGTCGCGGCCCGACTGGCGCATGTAGCGCAGCGTCTCGTCGTCGATGGGGAAGAAGCCGCAGGTCGCGCCGTATTCGGGCGCCATATTCGCGATGGTGGCGCGCTGTGCCAGCGGCAGCTTGTCGAGGCCCGAGCCGTAGAATTCGACGAACTTGCCGACCACGCCATGTTCGCGCAGCATCTCGACGACCTTGAGTACCAGGTCGGTGCCGGTGGTGCCTTCCATCATCTCGCCGGTCAGTTCGAAGCCCACGACCTCGGGGATCAGCATCGAGATCGGCTGGCCCAGCATGGCGGCCTCGGCCTCGATGCCGCCGACGCCCCAGCCCAGAACGGCCATGCCGTTGACCATCGTGGTATGGCTGTCGGTGCCCACCAGCGTGTCGGGATAGGCCACGGTTTCACCGTTCTGATCGGTGTCGGTCCAGACGGTCTGGGCCAGGTATTCCAGGTTCACCTGGTGGCAGATGCCGGTGCCGGGGGGGACGACGCGGAAATTCTCGAACGCGGTCTGGCCCCATTTCAGGAACTCGTAGCGCTCCATGTTGCGCTCGTATTCGCGGTCCACGTTCATCTGGAAGGCACGCGGGTTGCCGAACTCGTCGATCATCACCGAGTGGTCGATGACCAGGTCGACGGGGTTGAGCGGGTTGATCTTCTGCGCGTCGCCGCCCAGGTTCTTGATCCCGTCGCGCATCGCGGCCAGGTCGACCACTGCCGGCACGCCGGTGAAATCCTGCATCAGCACGCGGGCCGGTCGATAGGCGATCTCGCGCGGGTTCTGGCCGCCTTTCTCCGCCCATTCGGCAAAGGCCTTGATATCGTCGACGGAGACGGAAAAGCCGTCATCCTCGAAGCGAAGGATATTTTCCAGCACCACCTTGAGGGCGGCGGGAAGCTTGGAGAAATCGCCCAGTCCAGCCTCGGTGGCTGCGGGGATCGAGTAGTAGGCGACGGACTTGCCGCCCACGTCCAGCGTGCGGCGCGTCTTGGCTTTGTCCTGTCCAACTGTGATGGGCATCTCTTGGCCTCCCTCTCAGGAATGGTGGAAAACGGGGATTCGCTGCCTGCCTTCTGCATCACGGCGGGGCGCGGTTCAAGCGTTCCGAGGGGGGTGCGACGATTTTTGTATACCATTGCACACATTTTGGCGGATCGTCGCCTGCGCCCCGGTTTCGAGCGGGTCGCTAAAGGTTGATTGGCCTTCCCGCGCGGAACGGTCTAAACCTTCCTTTCATCACTTAACGGGAAATCAGCATGATCCGTTCCCTGTCCGCCCTGTTGTTCGCCGCCCTGGCGTTCGGTCCGTCGGCCCAGGCCGGCGAGGACCCCGTTGTGGTGGAATTGTTCACCTCGCAGGGATGCTCCTCCTGCCCGCCGGCAGATGCGCTGATGCGGAGCCTTGCCGCCCGGGAGGAGGTGATAGGCCTCGCGCTGCATGTCGATTACTGGGATTACATCGGCTGGAAGGATCATTTCGCCCTTCCGGGGCACACCGACCGGCAGCAGGGATATGCCCGGGTTGCGGGCCGGTCGATGATCTACACGCCGCAGATGATCGTCGCAGGTCGGGAAGACGTGCGCGGCGCGGACGCCGCGGCGCTCGAGAAGGTGATCGCGGCCCACCGCGCCGCGCCCGACCCGGTCCGCGTCCGGGCGCGTGTGGCGGAGGGGCGGGTCTCGGTCGCGGTCGAGCCCCTGGAGAGGGCCGTGGAGGGTTCGGTCGAGGTGATCCTTGTCCGTTATGCGCCGCTTCGACACAGCAGTATCAAGCGGGGCGAGAACGCGGGGCGCAGTTTCGATTATGCCAACGTGGTCGAAAGCTGGGAGACCCTGGGCATGTGGGACGGCCGGTCGGCGGCATCCTTCGAGGCAGCCTACGCCGGAGAAGCGTCGGGCGTGGTGCTGATCCAGCACACCGGGCCGGGCGCGATCATCGCCGCGGCACGGGTGGAGTGATCACTCCGCCTCCTCGGGCTGGATCCCGAGCCCGCCCCAGGGCTTCCACCGCCGATGGATCCAGAACCACTGCCCCATGTGCTGACGTACCACCGCCTCGAGATCGTCGTTGATGTACTGGGTCATCGTCTCGGGGTCGCTGTGGGGCACGGGCGCATGGACGCGAATGTCGAAATCGACCCCGTTGGGCTGTCGGATCGCGTAGCAGGGCAACATCAACGCATCGTGCTTGAGCGCCAGTTCGGCGTTCAGGACGGAGGTGACGGCCGGCTTGCCGAAGAACTGCAACTCGCGCCCGCCATGGACGTGCAGGTCCGAGACGATGGCGATGATCCCGTTCTGCCGCAGGTGGCGGACCATCTGCGACATGCCCCGGCGGCCCTGTTCGAACATCGGCTCACCCGTCTTGTGGAAGCATTCCACGTAAGCCTCGTTGAAATAGGGATTGGCCATGCGGCGGTAGAGACAGCCCATCGGCTTTCCGCTGCGGGCCTGAAGCGCGATGCGGATCGCGAGGTAATGTCCGAAATGCGCGGCGATGATCATGATCGGTCGGTCGGCGGCCGCGGCTTCGTCAAAGGCGGCAAGCCCCGCGCCGCTTACCGGGGCGGTCTTCTGACGGGCCACGAACTCCTCGGGCGAGAAATGCTCCATGATCGCGCTGCCCGCGTTGTGCGGCACCTCGCGCGCGATGCGCGCGGCCTCGTCTTCTGGCAGGTCGGGGCAGACCAGGGCGAGATTGTCCCGGATCCGCTTGCGGAAACCCACCAGGGGCGAAAGTGCCTGGGCGATCCGGCCCATGGCGGGGATGCGCCGTTCATAGGGGATCAGGTGCATCCCCCGGATCACCCCCTGCAGGAACAGGTTCGAGAGGTAGTATTTCCTGCGCTGGCTGCGGGACAGGTCGGACTTGGGGACGGGCATCGGGTCTCAACGGCCAAAGGTTTCGCGGTGCCAGACATAAAGCCCGGCCCCCGCGATCACAAGCGCACCGCAGATCGTCCAGATATCGGGGTATTCGCCGAAGAAGAGCGCGCTCCAGATCGCGGCGAAGCCCAGCCCGCAATAGGCGTAGGGCGCCAGCATCGCAGCCTCGCCCGTGCTGAAGGCGCGGATGAGCAGCATCTGGCCCAGCGTCCCGAACCCCGCGACGAGCACGATCAGTCCCAGCGAGAAGGTGTCGGGCGTCTGCCAGTAGGCGGGGACAAGAAGGGTCAGCAGCACCGTGCCCACGAGCCCGGTGTAGAATAGCGAGGTCCAGGGATCCTCGTCCGGGCCCACGCGCCGCGTGAAGAGGGCATAGGCCGAGTAGCAGCAGGCGGCACCAAGCGGAAACAGCGCGGCGGGCTGGAACATCCCCGAGCCCGGCCGGATGATGATGAGCGCGCCGATCGCTGCGACGACGATACCGGCGATGCGCCGGGGGCCGAGACCTTCGCCCAGGAACAGAGCGGCGCCCAGGGTGATGAGCACCGGGTTGATCGACATGAGCGCCGCCGCATCGGTCAGGGGAATGCGGCTGATGCCGGTAAAGAAGAAGGCCGTGGCGCCCATCAGAAGGAGGGAGCGGAAGAACTGAAGCTTGGGATAGCGTGTGCGGACCACACGGCGCAGGCGCGGCAGGACTAGCAGGAAGACGACGGCCATCTGCCCCGCGTAACGTGCCCAGAGGGCCGGCAACACGCCGATGCGCGGCGACAGGGCCTTTACCGACGCGTCCATCAGAGTGAAGCAGAGAATGGCGGCGATCATCAACAGGATTGCCCGGTTCGCAACCGAACGCGCCTGTGCCTGAACGGGGGATAGGGATCTGGGGTCCATGCGGTCTGATAGGCGGGATGTCCGCTCCTGTCCATCCGCCAGTCATGGGGAAGGGCAGGAACACTCCCGCCCCTTTGCCACGCATCGGAGATGCGCGGCAAAGCGTTGGGCCGGGCGCCGCGCCTGGCGGCGCGGCGGGACCGCCCTTTCGGGGAACCGCATCGCCAGCGGCAGGGGAGAGTGCCATTCTCCCGTTCGGCCATCCTGAATCTGTGGGCGGCGACCGGCACCGTGCCGCGCCGTCAGGCGCGGCCATGCCCAAAGCCGCGCGGGTCCGGCGCAGCCGGGGCCGTGGCGGGTGCGGGAGCTTTGTCCTGACCGATCGCGGGCAGGGTTCTACTCGTCCTCCTCTTCTCCCGCCTCGACCAAGGTGATCGTGCCTTCCTGGGCAAGGGTCCGGATGGTGCCGACCAGGTCGGCCATCGCGGCCTCGGCCTCGGCACGTTTGACCTTGCCGCGATCCGCCATCTCTTCACGCAGGTTGTCGGCCATCCTGCTGGACATGTTGCCCAGCAGATGCTCTGCCGCCGCGCGGTCGGCCTCCTCCCGGGCGCCGGCAAGCGCGGTTACCAGCGTGGCGGTATCTGCGGCGCGGATCACTGCCGGCACGTCACGCGCGGCCACGCGATCGGGGATATGGGCAAAGGTGAAGATGACCTTGCGGACGGATTCGGCGAATTCGGCGTCCTCTTCCTCGAGTGCGCTCAGCAGGCCCTCGCGGGTTTCGGCCGGGGACTGGTTCAGGATGGCGCCGATCCGTTCGCCGGGCGCAAGAGGGAAGGCGCTGACCGGTTTCGAGTCGAGCTGGCCGACAAGCGACCAGCCGATCCGTTCGACAGCCTCGGGCGTCACCTTGCCGGTACGCGAGACGGCAAAGGCGATCCGTCGGGCCATCGGCCCCGGCAGCTTGCCGAGCATCGCTGCTGCCTTGGCGGTTTCCAGCTTGGAGAGCAGGACCGCCGCCACTTCGGTGCTTTCGGACTGGGCGATCCCGGCCAGTTCCGACGGATCAAGCCCGCGCAGCCGCGCCCAGGGATCGCCCATTCTGCGCACGCCTGCTTCCTTGCGCAGACGTGCGGCCGTCGAGGGCGCGAGTTTCCCGTCCATCGCGCTGAGCGCGCCGGCAAGCCCGTGCGGGAAGCTTAGCCCGACGCCTTCGAGCGCGTCGGAGAATTCCCGTGCGACCGCATCCAGAGTGACCCGGTCCACCAGGCCCATCTGCCCCATCTGCTGGGTCAGCCTGACCTGAAGCTCCTCCGGCAGGTCTTCAAGCGGTATGTCGGCGCCTTCATTCAGCAGCAGCCGAACGACGATGGCGGCCTTTTCCCGCCCGGTGAGCGGGCGCGGTACGCGGCGCCGTTCGTCCGCCGGGCCGGCGGCGGACGGGGGCGTGCCGCTCTCCAGCCTCACAAGTGAATGATTCTCCGGCATTTGGCTTGCATCACCCGACACTGTCCTTCCCGGGGGACACTAGGACGCTCGGGGTAAAGAAACCCTGAAACTCAAAGCTATATCGGCAAACCGGCCAGAGAAGTCCTTGCGTCAGCACACGGGTCCCGCGTGAGGGAGATCAATCGGTATCGCTGGACCGATAGGAAGACTTGGCGAGCCATTCCGGGTTGATGTCGATACCCCATCCCGGCGCGTCGGACACGAAGGCCTGACCATCCCTGATCGTATAGGGGTCCTTTGTGAACAGACCACGCTGCCAAGGGTAATAGTCGTCCCCCTCGATCGAGAATTCGAGGTATCGACCGGCATTCGGGACGGCGCGCAGCATGTGCATGGTGAACAACGTCACAAGGGACAGGTTCGCGCAATGCGGGGTGCAGGGCAGGCCGGCCGCCTCCCCCATTCGCGCAACGGTCATGCTGCGTATTATCCCGCCGAGATAGAGAATATCCGGCTGGATGATATCGACCGCGCGCATCTCGATCATGCGCTTCCATTGTTGCAGGTCCCAGTCCTGCTCTCCGCCCGCCACGTCGATATCCAGCGCGCGCGCGACCTCGGCGGTCTGCTCAAGCAGCCAGTAGGGGCAGGGTTCCTCGAAATGCTCGTAACCATTGTCCTCCAGCATCCGCCCGACTTGGATGGCGCGCTCGGGGCCGAAGCCCGAATTGGCATCGACCAGAAGGGCCGCCTCGTCGCCCATCGCGCGTCGGATCGCGGGGATGATCGCTTCGGTCCGGCCCGGCCATTCATCGCGGTCCTGGCCGCATTCCGCACCCACCCGCACCTTGAACGCGCCGAACCCGTCCCGGTCGCGGATGGTGCGCAGGCGCGCGGCCTCGTCTTCGGGGGAAATGTCGCGCCGCATCGAGGAGGCATAGGCGCGCACCGGCCCGGCCGAGCCACCCAGCAATTCGGCGACCGGCTTTCCTGCCGCCTTGCCGCGCCAATCCCAGACCGCGGTATCCAGGCCCGCCATCGCGCGGCGCAGATAGCTGCCGGGGAACTTGTGCTCGCGCAGGGGAATCTCGTCGATCACGGCCTCCAGCGCGTCCATCCCGCGCCCCAGAGCCCAGGGCGCGACCTGCCGGTGCAGCACCTCGCAGGTCAGATCGCTGTTATAGGTCGAAACCTGTCCCCATCCCTGCGAGCCGTCCTCGGCCGTAACGCGCACGAAACCGATCAGCGGGGTGCAGAAGGTTTCGATGTTTCGGATGCGCGGGCCGGTGTCCTGCCGCCCGCGATCATGGCTGACCGGCATCGCGCCGGATGCGGAATAGGGCGTGCTCATGCGGCATCCTCCAGGATCAGGTCGGCGGCGCGGTGCGCCAGCATCATCGTGGGCGCGTTCGTATTGCCGGAGGTAATGTTGGGAAACACCGACGCATCGACGACGCGCAGCCCGTCCATGCCGTGCAGCTTGAGGCGGGGAGAGACCACCGAACTTTCCGCATCTGTGCCCATGCGGCAGGTGCCAACGGGGTGAAACACCGTTCCGCAGCGTTCGCGGAAATCCGCGAGGATCTCTTCGGGTCCCATGCCGCGCAGATCCGGCGCCATCGCGCTGTCCACCAACCGTCCCAAGGCGGTCGTGTTGATCAGGCGCTGGCACAGCTTGCCGCCCGCGATGACCTGGTCGAGATCGCTGTTGGTGGACAGCGAGTTCGGGCGGATCAGCGGCGGAGCGTCGGGGTCGTTGGCGCTGATGTCGATCCGGCCGCGACTGCTGGGACGGGTCGGCTGAAACCCGATGATGAAGCCGGGAAAGGGATCGGGCCGCACCACGGTGCGCTTGCCGGCAGGGGACGTCGTGTAGGTGACGGGGTTGAAATACAGCTGCTGATCCGGCTGCGGCAGATCCGGCGCCGACCGGAAGTAACCGCCGCACTGGTTCACCGACAGCGACAGCGGGCCCCGCCGGGTCAGCGCGTATTGCAGCGCCGCGCGCAGCTTGCCGGTGAAAGGGCTCAGGACATTGTTCAGCGTGGGTTCCGTCGCGCGGAAGTAGTAGTTGATGCCGAGATGGTCCTGCAGGTTGCCACCGACATGCGGTGCATGCAGGAGGGGGACGATCCCGTGCGATTTCAGCAGGGGCGCGGGCCCGATGCCCGACAGTTGCAGCAGCCGGGGCGAGTTGACCGATCCCGCCGAAAGGATGATCTCGACCCTGGATCGAAAGGTGACGGGTCGTCCCTTGTGACGCACCTGTACACTGACGGCCCGGCGGCTTTTGAACCCGATCCGTTCCACCAGCGCCCCGGTCATCAGGGTGACATTCGGACGCTTCAGGGCGGGGGCGAGAAAGGCGCGGGCGGAATGCATCCGGCGTCCGCCGCTCGTGTTGATCCGGTAGACGGCCGCGCCTTCGTTCGTCTCGCCGTTGATGTCGGCTGTGGCGGGCAGGCCAAGTTCACGTGCGGCGTCAAAAAAATGGCGGTTCGCGGTGTGGATCTGGTCGGACACGTCCTGCACGTGCAGTGGCCCGCTTCCATGCACGGTTCCATCGGCGTTGCTGTGTCTTTCCATGGCGTCGTAGGTTGCGCGCGCCGTCGACCAGCCCCAGCCGGTCGCTCCGGCCGTTTCCCAATCGTCGAAGTCACCCGGCAAACCGCGGGCATAGACCAGAGCATTGATCGCACCGGATCCCCCCACGACCTTGCCACGCGGCCAGTATCCCTTTCGACCGGCCAGCGCCTCTTCCGCCTCGGTCTCGTACTTCCAGTTCACCCGCGGGTCGAAGAACGTCTTGCCGTATCCCAGGGGCAGCGCGATCCACGGGGACGCGCCACGGTTTCCGGCCTCCAGAACAAGGACACTGTGACGCCCCGACGCGCTCAGCCTTTCGGCCAGCACGCAGCCGGCGGATCCGGCGCCGACGATGATATAGTCGTATTGCCCCAAGCGCGCCTCCCCCGATCCCGTTCACACAAGCGGAACATCGTGCGCTTAGCAATAACGAGAGCGCTTGTTCAATCGGAATTGCAAACCTACGCAGTCGACATCACTTCTCGGAGTTCCAAGCGAATTCACGCCGTCGCATCAAATGCAGTACGCGCGCGCGAATGCAGTACGCGCGCGCGGCGGTTTTGCGGTAAAGGTCAGGTCCGTCCGAACTGTCTGCCAACCGGTTTCACGCACGCGCCCGGGCTCAATAGCTGTAGGTCAACCCCGTGCGGATCGCCTCGCGTAGCGAGGCCTCGGCCCATGTGCCTTCGCCGCCGCGCGCCTTGATCTCGCGCCATTGGGCGATGGCCCGGTCGGTGTCTCCGGTTTCGACGAACCCCTGGCCCATGTAGCTACGCGCCAGCAGGTTGCCGGGATTGGCGTCTATGGCGCGGCTGTAATAGGTCTCCGCCAGTGCGGCGTTGCCCAGTTTGCGATGGGTGAAGCCCCAATATGTCAGGACGAGGTCATCGTCCTGCGGCATCTGGTCCAGAAGCATCTGGGCCTCTTCCAGGCGCCCGGCATATGCCAGTTCGCGCACCGCGTCGCGCAGCGTGTCGAGATCGAGGGAGGAGGCCTTGTCAGGACGTACACAGCGTTCGATTTTCGGATCCCAGACGCCATTGACCTTCTTGGAATAACGCACCCACGCTTTCTTTACCGGGTCCCATTGCCTCTCGGAGTAGCAGTCCTTGGTGGTCTGCGTCTGCTTGGGCGGGGTCGGCGTCGTCATGTCGCTGCCGGCGGCGTGAAGCCCTGCGGGCAGGGTCGTCATCAGGGCAAGGGCGAGAAGCGCGCGCATATCTTGAACTCCGTTCGGAAAGGTGGCCTTTCCGAAAGGATAAGGCATATGGAGGTCGCGGCGAGAGCCACTTGTCCCGCCGCTGCCATCACGTTTCGGTGAGCCGCGCTCAGCTGTTGACGATCTTTTCGCAGCTTTGCGTGTCGGCGTTCCATTGCGACCCCATGGCGCAGGACTGCGCCTGGTGCTGTCGGTCCGAGCACATGGCAAATGAGGCCGCGGGCAGGGCGACAAGGGCGAAGGCAGTCAGAACAATCTTGGCAGTCATCACTCTCTCCTGAATGAAATCGGTGCAGGAGCAAAGGTAGCGCGGATTGCCGGTGTCTCAAAGAATTTCCTGACGCAGCGTCAGGCTGGGCGGCGTCCTGCCCGCGAAACGGGCAGGACAGGGGCATCACTCCTCGCCGAAGACGCGGGCAAAGATCGTGTCTACATGCTTGGTGTGATAGCCGAGGTCGAATTTTTCCTCGATTTCCTCGCGGCCGAGCGCGGCGGTCACGTCCGGATCGGCCAGCAGCTCTTGCTTGAAATCGGTCCGGTGTTCCCAGACCTTCAGCGCGTTGCGCTGCACATAGGTATAGGCGTCCTCGCGGCTGACGCCCGCCTGCGTGAGCGCGAGAAGGACGCGCTGGCTCATCACCAGGCCGGGGAACTTGTTCATGTTCTCCAGCATGTTCTCGGGAAAGATCAGCATCTTGTCGACGACGCTGGTCAGCCGGGCAAGGGCGAAGTCCAGCGTGATGGTGGCGTCGGGACCGATCATCCGCTCGACCGAACTATGCGAGATGTCGCGCTCGTGCCAGAGCGCCACGTTCTCCATCGCCGGGATCACCGCCGAACGGACCATGCGCGCGAGCCCGGTCAGGTTCTCGGTCAGCACCGGGTTCTTCTTGTGCGGCATCGCCGAGGAGCCCTTCTGCCCCATCGAGAAGAATTCCGCTCCTTCCAACACCTCGGTGCGTTGCATATGGCGGATCTCGATCGCGATGTTCTCGATCGAACTGGCGATCACGCCCAGCGTGGCGAAAAAGGCGGCGTGGCGGTCGCGGGGGATGACCTGCGTGCTGATCGGTTCAGGCACCAGTCCCAGCTTGTCGCAGACATGCTCTTCGACGCGCGGGTCGACATTGGCGAAGGTGCCGACAGCGCCGCTGATGGCACCCGTTGCGATCTCGGCGCGCGCGTCGCGCATGCGCGAAAGGTTGCGGTCCATCTCGGCATAGAAGCGGGCAAAGGTCAGGCCCATGGTGGTGGGCTCGGCATGGATGCCGTGCGAGCGACCGATGCGCACGGTGTCCTTGTGCTCGTAGGCGCGGCGCTTGAGCGCGGCCAGCAGCGCCTCGAGATCGGCGATCAGGATATCGGCGGCGCGGGTAAGCTGAACGTTGAAACAGGTGTCGAGCACGTCCGAAGAGGTCATGCCCTGGTGAACGAAGCGGGCCTCCTCGGAGCCCACATGCTCGGCCAGGTGGGTGAGGAAGGCGATCACGTCATGCTTGGTGACCGCCTCGATCTCGTCGATCCGGGCCACGTCGAATTCCACGTCCTTGGCCTTCCACACGGCCTCGGCATTCTCGCGCGGGATCACGCCCAGGTCGGCCATCGCGTCGCAGGCATGGGCCTCGATCTCGAACCAGATGCGGAACTTGGTCTCGGGCGACCAGATGGCGACCATGTCGGGACGGGAATAGCGGGGGATCATCGGCGGGACCTTCTCACAGGGGGCAAGGGGCGTGTTCGCGCGGGTCATAGACCGGGGCGCGCGATGGAACAAGCCATGCGCGCGGTGATGAGACGGTTTGCCCCCGCCACGTACCGATGATCGCCGTCTCAGTCCTCGAGACGTGTCACGACATGTGAGGACGCTTCGAGCGTGCGGTGCACGGGGCAACGGTCCGCGATTTCCAGCAGCCGCGCGCGCTGTTCGGCATCGAGCGCCCCGTCGATCCGGATCACGCGGTCGAACCTGTCGACCTTGCCCGGGGGCGTGCCCGGTCCGGCGTCCTGGGCGTGAACCTTGTCATGGCTGACATCCACGCTGACATGCTCCAGCGGCCAGCCCTTTCGGCGGGCATACATGCGGATCGTCATCGACGTGCAGGCGCCAAGACCGGCGGCGAGGAATCCGTAGGGCGACATGCCCCGGTCGGTGCCACCATAGGCCGGGGGTTCGTCGGCCAGCAGATGGTGGCGCGGCCCGGACTGGATATCCTGCAGGAACCCCGCGGGGTCGGCCTCGGTCACGCGAACGATCCCCTCGGGCGCGCCGGGCGGCGGGGCTGGAGGCGAAAGATCGGCATAGCGCGCGACCCAGGCCGCGATGACGCCGGCGGCATATTCCGCATCGCCCGCGCGCGTGATCAGGTGGTCGGCGTCGTCGAGCGTCACGAAACTCTTGGGGTGGCGCGCGGCGGTAAAGATGCGGGTGGCGTTGTCGATCCCAACCGTCTCGTCACCCGGGGCGTGCATGACCAGCAGTGCCGCGTCCAGCTTTTCGATCGCGGGCCGCAGCGCGGTTTCCGAGATGTCGCGGACGAAATCGCGGCCGATGCGGAACGGACGACCTGCCAGCGTGACCTCGGCTGCGCCATCCTCGTGGATGCGGGGCAGGGCCTCGGAGAAATGATGGGTGACGTGGCTCGGGTCGAAGGGCGCGTTGAGCGTGGCCACGGCCCGCACCGAGGGGATTTCCGCCCGGGCGCGCAGCACTGCCGCCCCGCCGAGCGAATGGCCGATCAGAAGGTCGGGCGCCATGTCGCGCCCGACAAGATAGCGCGCCGCCGCTACCAGATCCTCGACATTCGAGGTGAAGGTCGTGTTGGCGAATTCGCCCTCGGAATGGCCGAGCCCCGTGAAATCGAAGCGCAGCACTGCGATGCCCATCGCCGCCAGTCGAGCGGCTATGCGCCGCGCGGCCGGGATATCCTTGGAGCAGGTGAAGCAATGGGCGAAGAGTGCGGTGGCCAGAACCGGCCCCTCGGGCAGGTCTAGCCGCGCGGCAAGCTCGTTGCCATCGTGGCCGGTGAATGCGATGCGTTCGGTGGGCATTGGGAAATCCTGAGTGGTGCTGCGCGCCCAAGATGGCCGGGCGGCCCGGGGGGCGCAACCCGGCCGGGCCGCGGGTCACGCCAAGGTGACGCCTCGTGCAGGACACTGGACCTTTTCCGGAGCTCATGTCACCTCTGCCGATCTGTGCGAAGGAAACGGGATGCTCAAGATTCTTTCCGGCATATTCGGCGCCTTGCTGGTGGCAAGCTATCTGGGTGCGCTGCATCCTGCGGGCGACAGTCTTGCGGTGTTCCGGCCGGTCTGGGCGGCGATCTTTGCCCTTTGCGTGATCTGGACCGCGTGGCCCCGCCGGGTGCGCTGGCCGCTGGCCGTGGCGGGGATGCTGGCCATCGTGCATTTGGTCTGGCCGCTCTGGGTCCCGTCGCAGGTACCGGCCGGGGGGCTGGTGCTGTACCAGCAGAACCTGCTCTACAATCGTCAGCACGATGCCGCCTGGCTGGACGCCGTGGCGCGGGCGGCACCGGACGTGATCACGTTGGAGGAGGTTTCGGTTCGCAACGAGGTGCTTCTGGGCAGACTTGGAAACAGTCATCCGGCCCAGGTCCTGTGCCCGTTCGCCACGGTGGGAAGCGTGGCGGTCCTGTCGCGGTTTGCCAAGGTGCCTGGCAGCGAGACATGCGTCGAGCGGCAGGGGTTGGCTGCGATGCAGGTCGAGACGCCGCAGGGCAGGGTCACGCTGGCGGCGCTGCATCTGCGCTGGCCCTGGCCGCAGGGGCAGGCGGCGCAGGTAGAGCGATTGCTGCCGGTTCTGGAGGCCCTGCCGCGACCGGTCGTTCTGGCCGGGGATTTCAATGCGGTCGGTTGGTCGCATAGCGTCCGTCGGATCGCGCGGGCCACCGGCAACGAGCGGATAGGTCCGCTCAGGCGCAGCTTCGTCCTGCCGCATGTTCGGTACCCGGTCACGATCGACCACGTCCTGGCCCCGGGTGGGGTGGCCGAGATCATGCCGCGCCTCGGATCGGACCATTTCGGCGTCCTGGCGCGGGTATTGCCCAACTAGAGCGTTCGGAAATCCCGGACGGTGCCATCGCCCAGAACCCCGTGGTCCATCCCGATGTCCCAGGGCATGGGATAGATCGTTTCCATCGCCGAGAAGCCCTGCCCGGTGCCGATGACTGTCGGGCGCGGCGAGAGCGCGGCAAGCGTGCGGTCGTAGTAGCCGCCGCCATTGCCCAGGCGAAAGCCAACACTGTCGAGGCCCAGCACCGGGGCGATCACGAGATCCGGAGCAAGCCACGCGCCCGAGACGGGAACCGGAATGTTCCAGACCCCGCGCTCCATCTTCGCGCCGGGTGCCCATTCCCGAAACCTTACAGGAGCATTCCGCCCAACGACGACCGGCAGGGCGATACGCGCTCCCCGCGCATGGGCTGCCGCCATCCAGCCGCGCAGGTCCGGTTCCGCCCGGATCGGCCAGTAGGCGGCGACGATCAGGCCGGGCGCTGGGTTTACCAGCCTGTCGAGGCCTGCCGCGATGACCTCCGCCTCTCGCTGGCGCATCTCCTGCGATTGTGCGCGCCGCAAGTCGAGCAGGCGCGCGCGTTGGGCCTTGCGAAACCGGTTCACGTCGCGCCAGGCGTCGGGATCGACCGGAAAGCCGTTCACAAGCTCATGTGCGAAGCAGGGCGGGTTCCCGGGCGTGTCGTCGGTCATGTTCCGCAGCTTACCGGCCCATCAGGGCCGCGTCGAACGGGTATTTCGTCAGGTTCTCGTAGCCATCCTCGGTGATAAGCACCTGGTCCTCGAGCTTGATCGAGAAATCGCCGCCCACCTCTCCGACGCAGGCCTCGACGCAGAGTACCATGCCCGGCTCCAATGCGTAGTCGAAGGCGCCGGACACCGCCCTGTCGGGATAGGCGACCAGGGGCCATTCATCGCACAGACCCACGCCATGCATGAGGCAGCCGTATTTCTGCTGCTGGTACTTTTCGGCAAGCCGGTGGGCATTCTCGGTCAACTCGGGGATCGCCACCCCGGGTTTCAGCATCTCCATATTGGTCATGATATGCTCATGTGCGTGCTGCATGGCTTCGATCATGTCGGGGCGCGGCCGCGTGTCGCCGATCCACCAGGTCCGGCTGATATCGACGCAGATCCCGTAAGACCCGATGAGATCCGTGTCGAAGGCGATGATCTCGTTTCGCTGCGTGATCCGCGGGCCGCATTCCTGGAACCAGGGGTTCGTTCGCGGCCCCGAGGCAAGAAGCCGCGTTTCGATCCATTCGCCGCCGCGCCGGATGTTCTCGGCATGAAGCACTGCCCAGATGTCGTCCTCGGATGTCCGGCCGTCGCCAACATTGGCACGGGCGAAGCGTTCCATCTCGGCCACCGCGGCCTCGCAGGCGTGGCTGGCGCAGCGCATGGCCAGGATCTCGTCGGGGCCCTTGATTGCGCGGGTCTTCTCGGTGACCTCCTCGCCCTCCATCACCTCGAAGCCCTGCGCCTCGAGCGCTCGCAGCCCGTGCAGCATCACCTTGTCCACGGCCAGCCGCCTGTTGCCCGCCCCATGCGCGGCGATCAGCAGGCGCACCTCGTTGGCGAAGGTATCGGCGGCCACGTCCACCTTGTCGCCCCGGTCGAAATAGAACAGGTCCGCGCCCGAGCGCACCTCGCGCACGAGCGGGTTGAAGGAGGACAGGAAGGGCGCGTTCTTGTAATCCCAGATCACCATGTAGCCATCGGCGCAAAGCAGCACCGCGCGGAACGGGTTATGCGTGTTCCAAAGCTGCATGTTGGTGCTGTCGGTCGCATACCGGATGTTGAGCGGATCGAAGAGCAGGATGCCGCCATAGCCGCGATCCACCACCGCCCGCGTCAGACGCCGCCAGCGGAAATCGCGCATCCGAACCAGATCGGGCAGGTCAAGTCCGGCCGCCGCCCATTCGGCAAAGGCCAACTGCGTCGGCCCGATCTCGATACGGTCGTTGTCGTTCGGGCTGCCATCGCCCAGCGTGGCCCCTCGGCTCGGGTCGATCTTGCGCGTGTCTCGGTAATGCAGATTCATCTCGGGCTCCTCCGTGGCCCAAGATTTGACCGCGCTTCCAGCACGATCATGTCGGTTTGCGACGCTCATGGCGCGAAAACCTGTCGCCGCCGGTCCACCCGCCCCGAAGGTGCAACAAAAGCTTCACGCGGCGGTCACAGGGCCGTTGCCTTTCCGACGTTCTGTCCGCTCACCAACAAACCACTGGAGGGACCGATGCGTCACCTGACCCTGACCACCGCGCTGCTGGCCATGGCGGCCGGCACTGTCAGCCACGCCATGCCGGATGGCGTCACCTACGGGCCGCGCCCATTCTACCTGATCGACCGCATGGAGGACGGACCGCTCAAGGACAAGCTGGCCTCCTGCCAGGGGCAGAGCGCGAAGCGGTCGAAATTCTCGATCGGACATCGCGGAGCGCCGCTGCAATTCCCGGAACACACCGTCGAATCGAACCGGGCCGCGGCGCGGATGGGCGCAGGCATCTTGGAATGTGACGTGACCTTCACCGCGGACAAGCAACTGGTCTGCCGCCATGCACAGAACGACCTGCATACCACGACCGACATTCTCGGCGGTGAGCTTGCCGCGAAATGCACGCAGCCCTTTGCCCCCGCGCAGGACGACAAGAAGGCCAGTGCCGAATGCCGGGCCTCGGACATCACGCTGGCCGAGTTCCGCACGCTGACCGGCAAGATGGATGCGGCAAACCGCGCCGCCACCACGCCCGCCGAGTACATGGACGGCACCGCCAACTGGCGCACCGATCTCTACTCGGTGCAGGACGGCACCCTGATGACCCATGCCGAGTCCATCGCGCTGTTCGACAGCCTGGGGGTCGATTTCACGCCCGAACTGAAATCCCCCTCGGTTGAGATGCCATTCGACGGGTTCAGCCAGGCCGATTATGCGCAGAAGCTGATCGACGAGTACAAGGCGGCCGGCATCGACCCGGCGCGCGTCTGGCCGCAGAGCTTCAATCTCGACGACGTGAAGTACTGGATCGAGAACGAGCCCGAATTCGGTGCGCAGGCAGTCTATCTCGACGACCGTTACGAGGCGTCGGACGAGGACGAGGGCCCGATCGACCCGATGGACCCCGCCACCTTCAAACCGACCATGCAGGAACTGGCCGATATGGGCGTCAACTATATCGCGCCACCGATGTGGATGCTTCTGACGACGGACGAGTCGGGCAAGATGGTCGCCTCGGAATACGCAAAGGCGGCTCAGGAGGCGGATCTGGACATCATCACCTGGACGCTTGAACGCTCTGGCCCGCTCACCTCGGGCGGCGGCTGGTATTTCCAGTCGGTCAAGGAGGCCACCGATACCGATGGCGACTATTTCACGATCCTGCACGCGCTGCGTGAAGAAGCGGGCGTGATTGGCGTCTTCTCGGACTGGCCGGCCACGGTCACCTATTACGCGAACTGCATGGGCCTCGAATGACGGGTCTTCTCAACCGGGCCGGGGCAGGCTATGCCCCGGTCCATGATCCTGCATGACCGTATCCCCCACGACCTGACCCCGCGCAAACTGCCGGGTATCCAGCCTGCAACGATGCAAACCTGGCTGCATCGCGACGAGGCATTCTACGCCCAGATGGCCCATCGCGATGCGCTGATCGCGAATCGGCGCGACGCCGTGATCGCGCTGGACGAGGCCGCCCGGCCCGCCGCCGAGGAACTCCTCGACCTGGTACGCGAGACCGCTTATCCCGACCAGACCGACCCTGTGACCCGCCCCGACGGTGTGACCGTGGCCGTGGATCGCTCGGACCCGCTCGGCACGTTGGGCCGTCTGGTGCAGGAGGATTTCTGCATCCTGCAGAAACAGGGCGACGAACACGTGATGACAGGGGCGGTTCTTTGCTTTCCTGCAAGCTGGATGCTGTCCGAGAAATTCATGCGCCCGCTGATCCGGATCCACCAGCCTGTCGACGCCTATGACGAGGATGTCGCGCGCCGGGTGCAGCGTCTGTTCGACGGGATCCAGGTGGGTCGGCCGCTTTGGCGGTTCAACGCCTTGTGGTACGAGGATGCCGAGCTTCACCAACCCCGGAGCGAGGACGCGCGGCGTGCCAGGGCCGGGACGGAGCCGCCTTTCCTGCGCAGTGAACGCCAGTGCCTGCTGCGTCTGCCCGAGACCCAGGCGGTGGTTTTCTCGATCCACACCTATGTGCTGCCGCGCGACAAGGTGGCCCCAAACATCCGAAACCCCGCCTGAGGGCGGGGTTTCGGACTGGGCGCGGTGCGTGACGGTCAGAGCGTCAGGAAAGACAGCACGTTGCCCAGCATGCCGCTGCTGGCCAATGTGGCCACGGCGCCGGTCAGGGCCAGAACCTGGGTGTTGAGCCGGAAATCCTCGCCGCGAACCAGGTTGACGACTGCCATCGAGGCCGCAACCGGCGCCGACACGAAGCAAAGCATCCCGGTCATGCCCCAAGCGGTGAGACGGCGGATGTCGCTTTCCGCCTTCTCCTCGGGGCTCTGCGCGTCGACCTCGTTGGGGTGGGGCGTGGCGCGAAAGGCGAGTGCCAGCGCTTCCTCATCGGTCAACCGCACGAAGCCCGCTTCGCCCTCATGGGCGGCCCGGCCCGCGATCCGGTCGTATTGCATTGCGAGTTCGGGCGCGGTTTCCTCGATATCGGCGAAACGCTTGCCCTTGTTCGCGATGACCTGCTGGCGGCTGTGTACGCGGCGCGGCGAGACATTGGCGAAGGCGCCGAGAAACTGCTCGATCGTCAGGTGCACATCTGGGCTGAGCCATTCGATGTATTCCGAGGCATAGATGTCCACCATCCGGTAGAGCATCACCACCAGCATCAGCTCGGAAATGTCCCGGTCATCCAGGCCGGCGGAGACCGGCGTGAGTTCGATCGACAGCCGCTGCTTGTCGCGCGGCTTGCGCGGTTTTACGCGGCGATTGAGCCCGGCCGCATCGTCGAGCAGCATGTCGCGCTCGCCGCCCGGCAAGGTTTCGAGGGTCAGCTTGACCATGTAGTGGCTTGCGACGACGCGCGCTTCCATCGGGGACGTGATCGTCTGACGGTCAACCGGGTGACCGTAATCCTCGAGCGTGGCCGTGGTGATCCTGCAGAAACGGTCCAGTGCTCCGTCCGTATCCCCCAGAAAAACCAGCCCACCGTGATACCTGCCTGCCTGTGTCACAGCGAGAATCCTCCGTTGCGTGTGTTCTCTGCAGATCAAACTACGTATCGATGTAGGAGAAATTTTGTCTCGAATTGTGTTTTCGAAGGGCAGTTTCCTGTTTTTTCACAAATTGGTGACGCTGTGGAAACCATGGAAACAAGGGGATCGACGCGAAACATGGCAAGATCTAGGCAACCATACGGCGAACAGGCGACCCAGGAGGGACGGGTCACCCGTCGATTCGACCCGCCATGATTGCAATCGCCTGCTGATAGACGCTGGCTGCATTCCACTGTTTTATGACTGCAAAATTGGGCTGGCCGGGTTGATAACCCTGTCCTGGCCGCCACCCCTTCGCGCGCAGGAAGTTCGCCGTAGAGGCGAGTGCGTCGGTGATGTTGTAGAAATCGACCCTTCCATCGCCGGTTGCATCGACCCCATAAGCCAGCGCATTTCCGGGCAGGAACTGGGTGTGACCCAATTCGCCGTGTTTCGCGCCCTTCGTCGCGCCGGTGATGGCCCCCCGGTCCACCAGTTTCAGCGCGCCGATGGCGTGCGGCTTGAAAAAGTCCGACCGCCGGCAATCGTAGGCCAGGGTGGTGATGGCCGACACGACCGAACTGTCGCCCATGAATCCACCGAATCCCGTCTCCATCCCGTGAATGGCGATAAGGACGCCGGCCGGTACGCCGTACTGCCGCTCGAGCGCGGCATAGAAATTTGGGTTCGCGGCCTTTCGCTGACGGCCCTGACGCACGATCGTGTCTGCTCCGCGCACCTGCATGAACTTCTCCAGCGAATACCGGAAGCTCTTCTGGTTGCGGTCTGCCGCGATCGTGCTGCTGGCATATTGTGACCGTGCCAGCGCATCCAGCCCGCGCTGGCCGACACCGGCGCGTCGCGCCTCTTGCGCGAAGTCCCGTTTCCACACCTCGAAGCCCGCCGCCGTGTTCCCGCATTGCGCGGCGGCAAGCGGCAGGGCGGTGGCAAGGGACAGGGCCAGGCTGAGAGTGAAGGTGGTGAAACGGGGCATTGCGGTCTCCGATCAATAAAGACTTCTGGTCAACGACACGGTGATACAAACGTTCCACCAGTTTCCGGCGCAGTGGCCGCCCGGTCAACGAAAAAGGGGCGCCTGCGCGGCGCCCCTTCGGATGGTCGGCCTCTGCCGGTCAGCAGCTGTAATACATGCCGTATTCGACCGGATGCGGAGTGTGCTCGTAGGTTTCCACCTCTTCCATCTTGAGGGCGATGTAGCCCGCGATCTGGTCCTTGGTGAACACGTCTCCCTGCAGCAGGAAATCGTGATCTCCCGCCAGCGCCTCCAGCGCCTCGCGCAGCGACCCGCAGACGGTGGGAATGCCGGCCAGTTCTTCGGCGGGCAGGTCGTAGAGGTTCTTGTCCATCGCCTCGCCCGGATCGATCTTGTTCTTGATCCCGTCAAGACCGGCCATCAGGAGCGCCGCAAAGGCCAGGTAGGGGTTCGCCGACGGGTCGGGGAAGCGGGCCTCGACACGCTTGGCCTTGGGCGACTCGGTCCACGGAATACGCACGCAGCCCGAGCGGTTGCGGGCCGAATAGGCGCGTAGAACGGGGGCCTCGAAGCCGGGGATCAGGCGCTTGTAGGAGTTGGTCGAGGGGTTGGTGAAGGCGTTCAGCGTCTTGGCATGCTTGAGGATGCCGCCGATGAACCACAGAGCCTCGTCCGAGAGATCGGCATATTTGTCGCCCGCGAAGAGCGGCTTGCCGTCCTTCCAGATCGACATGTTGACGTGCATGCCCGTCCCGTTGTCGCCCGCGATGGGCTTGGGCATGAAGGTGGCCGACTTGCCATAGGCGTGCGCCACGTTGTGGATGACGTACTTGTACTTCTGCATCTCGTCGGCCTGCTTGGTCAGGCTGTCGAAGATCAGGCCAAGCTCGTGCTGGCAGGAGGCCACCTCGTGGTGGTGCTTGTCGACCTTCATGCCCAGGCGCTTCATGGTCGAGAGCATTTCCGAGCGCAGGTCCTGCGCCTCGTCGATCGGGTTGACGGGGAAATAGCCGCCCTTGACGCCGGGCCGGTGGCCCATGTTGCCCATCTCGTACTCGGTGTCGGTGTTCCACGATGCGTCGGTTGCGTCGACCTCGTAGGAGACCTTGTTGATCGTGTTGGAATAGCGCACGTCGTCGAAGAGGAAGAATTCCGCCTCGGGGCCGAAATAGGCCGCGTCGCCGATGCCCGAGGATTTCAGGTAGGCCTCGGCCTTCTGCGCGGTGCCGCGCGGGTCACGCTCGTAGGATTCTCCGGTATCTGGTTCGACGACCGAGCAATGCAGGCAGACAGTCTTTTCGGCGTAGAACGGATCGACATAGGCGCTCGCGAGGTCGGGCATCAGTTTCATGTCGGAGGCTTCGATCGATTTCCAGCCGGCGATCGAGGAGCCGTCGAACATGAAGCCTTCCTCAAGGAAGTCTTCGTCGACCTGGTCTGCCATGATCGTCACATGCTGCAACTTGCCGCGCGGATCGGTGAAGCGGATGTCGACATACATCGCATCCTCGTCCTTGATCAGCTTCAGAACGTCATTGCTCATTCTCTTCAGTCCTCTTCTCTGAGAAATGTATCTGTTACAGCGCGTCCGAACCGGTTTCGCCGGTACGGATGCGGATGGCTTGCTCGACGGTCGACACGAAGATCTTGCCGTCGCCGATCTTGTCGGTCTTGGCTGCGCCTACGATGGCGTCGATGGCGGCATCGACCTGGTCGTCGTCCAGAACCACCTCGATCTTCACCTTGGGCAGGAAATCTACCACGTACTCGGCGCCGCGATAGAGCTCTGTATGGCCTTTCTGACGGCCGAACCCCTTGACCTCGATAACGCTGAGACCCTGCACGCCCACGTCCTGCAGCGCCTCTTTGACTTCATCCAGCTTGAAGGGCTTGATGATCGCTTCGATCTTTTTCATCGGGGTGACTCCTCGCAACCTTGTCAGGAGGGGTGAGACCATGTCTGACTGGGGTGGACAATCGGATTGCAAGGCGCTGCGCTGCCGCGCTGCCCGAAAACGGGCATCCGGTCGAATTTTGAGCATATTGCACAGGAATTGTGCGAAATTGAATCGGGTGTGATGGAAAAGGCGACGGAACTGCTGACCGCGGCAGAGATGCGGGCGATCGAGCGGGCCGCGATCGAAACCGGTACGGTGAGCGGTCTGACACTGATGGAACGTGCGGGAGAGGGGGTCGTCGCGGCAATCCGTGACACCTGGCCTGCCTTGGCGGGGCCATCCCGGGCCGTGGTGTTTTGCGGACCGGGCAACAATGGCGGAGACGGGTTCGTCATCGCACGCCTGTTGAAGCAGCGCGGCTTCGAGGTCGACGCATATCTGCTGGGATATCCCGAGAAACTGCCAGCGGATGCGCGCAGAAATTGCGAGCGGTGGCGCGAGATGGGGGATATCCTTCCATGGCCGTCCAGGCTGGAGGGAAGGGCGGATCTCTACATCGATGCCCTGTTCGGCGCTGGATTGAGCCGGGCGCTGGACGCGGAGGTTCTTGGGCCACTTCGCCAAATGTCCGGCGGGAAACTGGTGGCCGTCGACGCTCCGTCGGGGTTGTGCATGGATAGTGGCAGACCCTTGGGGGAAGCGGTCAAGGCCGATCTCACTGTGACCTTCCACGCGCCGCGCCCCGGTCATTACCTGGCCGAGGGGCCGGCGCATTGCGGGAAGGTGATCTGCAAGCCGATCGGGTTGAAAGGTTCGGGCCCGGGCCGGACCGTGCGGCTGGAGGGGCCGGTTGCGCCGGTGCTCAAATCGTCCGAGGGGCACAAGTATTCGCACGGTCACGCGCTTGTTCTGACCGGCGGGGCGGGCAAGACGGGTGCTGCGCGGATGGCCGCTCGGGGGGCGCTGCGGATCGGTGCGGGGCTGGTGACACTGGGTGTACCGGGATCGGCGCAGTTGGAAGTCGCTGCGCAGAGCACGGCAGTCATGCTGACGCGGATCGAGGATGCGGACGGGTTGGAGCGTGTCCTGGAGGATGATCGGATCCGCGCGCTCTGCCTGGGTCCGGGGCTCGGGGCCGAGAGGGCGCTTGCGCTGGTGCCGGCGGCCTTGCGTGCCGAACCGCAGAGGGGCGTGGTGCTGGATGCCGACGCGCTGACCGCTTTTGCGGATGACCCTAGCGCGCTTTTCTCAGCGATTCAGGAGGGTTGTATCCTTACACCGCATGGCGGAGAGTTCGCCCGGCTGTTTCCCGACATCGCCCGAAAACTCCGGGAAGAGGCGACGGACGGGCCGGCATTCTCGAAGATCGACGCCGTTCGTGAAGCGGCCGAAAGGGCGGGTTGCGTGGTGTTGCTCAAGGGACATGACACGGTCGTGGCGGCGCCGGACGGGCGTTGCCTGGTGAACGCGGCCTGCTATGAAAGGGCGGCTCCCTGGCTTGCGACGGCCGGAGCGGGAGACGTTCTCGCCGGCTTCGCGACCGGCCTGTTGGCGCGTGGAATCAATGCCTTGGAGGCTGCTTCTACAGCGACCTGGCTGCATGTCGAGGCTGCACTGGAATTCGGTCCCGGACTGATCGCCGAGGATCTGCCCGAGACCTTGCCCGCCTTGCTGCGGCGTCAGGCGGCGGGGCGAAGGTCGGCGGGCAGGGGTTCCGAGGAGAGTTCGAGCCCGCCGCAATAGAGGATATGCGGTCGGTCGAAGCGCAGCTGGATCAGGTCGAGATGTCGTTCGCCGAGGTCGCGAATGAACTCCCCGTCCACCAGATCTTCGGATTTTGCCAATGTTTGCAATCGGTTGAACATTGCCTTGGCGCGCCAGTCGCGGATCAGGACGGGCTGTGCAGCGGGCAGGACGAGGCCGCAGGGAAAGCGGATGGCCCGGGTCCTGATCCGGACGCGGCGCAGTCCGCGCAAGATGGCGGTGCCGCTGTCGCGGGTGATTACCCGGTCGTCCTGGCAGAGATGCTCTGCCGGAATTTCTCCGTCCAGAGTCAATAGGTTGGCGGTCGCAGGGCAGCCTGTTTCAAGGGTCGAGAATAGATGGGGAGAAGGGTGGGGAGTGACCCCGCCTTCACGCCCGACCGTGTTCGGTTTCATGGCGTTGCTCGTTCTTGTGCCTCGTTATTATTCGGGCAGGATATTGCGAAACCGTTCAGATGTCGCGGTTTTTTTGAGGCGGGGGTACCGAATGTCTGGGGGTGTTTTGTACAAAACGCACCGCGCCCACAGGGCTGATTGACCGTTTTGTACAAAATTCTTCGCCCCTCGGAGCCCTGCGGCGATTGTGTCGCGTGGCGTGGGAGCGCATCATTGCCTAGATTGAAATCAAATTTTTGAATATGATACAGGCCGTGTTCCGGCCGGGAGAAATGAGATGTCGAGACTCCTGATCCTTTTCTGCGTCATGCTCTGGCCCCTGACCCTTTCCGCGCAGGAGGGGGCGCAGGCCGAGCGGGTCGAGCTGACCGAGTGGAAGGCGGTCTTCGGCCGGATCGAGGCGCGCGACCGGGTGCCCGCGCGCACGCGGCTGGGCGGGACGCTGACCGAAGTCGCGGTGGCCGAGGGATCCGAGGTGATGCGAGGTGAACAGATCGCCAGCGTCCGGGACGAGAAGCTGGCGCTACAACTGGGGGCGGTCGATGCACAGCTGTCCTCGCTGACGGCGCAACTGGAGAACGCGAAAACCGAACTGGCACGGGGCGAGAACCTGCTGGAGAGGGGCGTGACGACGGCGCAGCGGCTGGACCAGCTGCGCACGCAGGTCGACGTGATCGAGGGGCAGATCGGTGCGGCCCGGGCGGAGCGCAGCGTGCTTGAGCAGCGCGAGGCCGAAGGTGCGGTGCTCGCGCCGATTTCGGGCCGTGTGCTGAACGTGCCGGTCACCGCCGGGTCGGTGGTGATGCCGGGCGAGGCGGTGGCCGAGATCGGCGGGGGCGGGTTTTTCCTGCGGATCGCGGTGCCGGAGCGCCATGCCACCTTCCTGGCCGAAGGGGACGAGATCCGGATCAGCACGCCCGAGGGCGAGGCGACGGGCACGCTGGAGCGGATCTATCCGCTGATCGAGAATGGCAGGGTCGTGGCCGATGTCGCGGTCGAGGGGCTGGCCACGGATTTCGTCGATGCCCGCGTTCTGGTCCGCCTGCCGATCGGGCGGCGCGAGGCGCTGGTCGTGCCCGCCGCGGCGGTCGAGACGCGGATGGGCCTGGATTTCGTGACGGTAAGCGGACCCGAGGGGCCGGTGCGCCGTGCGGTCGTGGTAGGGGCGCCGCGCGATGTGCAGGGGCGCGAGATGGTCGAGATCCTGTCCGGCCTCGAAGGCGGCGAAGAGCTGGTGACCGGTGATGAGTGACCCTTCCGACACCTCCCCGAAAGTCCCGCCCAAGACCCCGCTGGGGATCGCGGGCGGGCTGACGCGCGCCTTCATCCAGTCCTCGCTGACGCCGCTGATGATCCTTGCCGCGCTGGCGGTGGGGCTGGTGGCGCTGATCAGCCTGCCGCGCGAGGAGGAGCCGCAGATCTCGGTTCCGATGGTCGATATCCATATCCGCGCGCCGGGCCTGAGGGCCGAGGACGCCGCCAAGCTGGTGACCGAGCCGATGGAAACCATCGTGCAGGGCATCAGCGGGGTCGAGCATGTCTATTCCCAGACGCGCGACGATCACGTGCTGGTCATGGCGCGGTTTCTTGTCGGCACGCCCGCCGATACCGCGATCCTGCGGGTGCATGACAAGGTGCGCGCGAACATGGACCGGATCCCCGTGGGGATCGAGGAGCCGCTGATCGTCGGGCGCGGCATCGACGACGTGGCCATCGTCGCGCTGACCCTGACGCCGCTCGCGGATGGCGGCGAGATGAGCGCCAATGACCTGACCCGCCTTGCGCGCGAATTGCAGGTGGAGCTGTCCAAGATCGGCGATGTCGGGCTGAGCTACCTGGTGGGCGAGGCGCCCGAGGCGATCCGCATCGCGCCCGATCCCGAGCGGCTGGCGCTCTATGGCGTGACGCTGCAACAGCTGGCGGGCAAGATCGAGGGCGCGAACCGGACATTCACCACCGGGCTGGTGCGCGATGGCGGCGAGCAACTGGCGTTGGTGGCGGGCGAGACGCTTCAGGCGCCGGCCGAGATCGCCAACCTGCTGCTGACCACGCGCGACAACCGGCCCGTCTATGTGCGCGACGTGGCGGATGTGAGTTTCGTTCCCGATACCTCGGACAGGATCGTGTCGAATGTCGAGCGCGGCGAGGATGGCGAGATTGTCCGGACCCCGGCGGTAACGCTGGCGCTGGCCAAGCGGGCCGGGGCCAATGCGGTGGTGGTGGCCGAGGAGATCCTGCACCGGGTCGAGCGGCTCAAGGAGGATCTGATCCCCGAGACGGTCGAGGTGAAGATCACCCGCGACTATGGCGAGACGGCGGACGAGAAGGCCAACGAACTGCTGTTCCACCTCGGCCTTGCGACCGTGTCCATCGTGGGGCTGGTGCTGATCACCATCGGCTGGCGCGAGAGCATCGTGGTCGCCGTGGTGATCCCGGTGACGATCCTGCTGACGCTGTTTTCGGCCTGGATCATGGGCTACACGCTCAACCGCGTGTCGCTATTCGCGCTGATCTTCTCGATCGGGATCCTTGTCGATGACGCCATCGTGGTGATCGAGAACATCGCGCGGCACTGGGCGATGCCGGACAGGGAAAGCCGGGTGCAAAAGGCGATCCGCGCGGTGGCCGAGGTGGGCAACCCGACCATCGTGGCGACGCTGACCGTGGTGGCGGCGCTGTTGCCGATGCTGTTCGTGTCGGGGCTGATGGGGCCATACATGAGCCCGATCCCGGCCAATGCCTCGGCCGCGATGATATTCTCGTTTTTCGTGGCGGTGATCATCACGCCCTGGCTGATGGTCAAGGTCGCGGGCGGGGCGCCGGCGCATGGGCACGAGGGGCCGGAGGGCGGTGCGCTGGGCCGGATCTATTCGGTGGTCGCGCGGCCCCTGCTGCGCAGCAAGGCGGGGAGCCTGGCGTTCCTGCTGGTGGCGGCGGCAATCTCCTTCGGGTCGCTGGGGCTGCTTTATACCAAGGACGTGACGGTGAAGCTGCTGCCCTTCGACAACAAGTCGGAGCTGTCGGTGGTGATCGACCTGCCCGAGGGCGCCTCGGTCGAGGCGACGGACGCGGTGGCGCAGGACGTGGCGCGCGAGGTGCTGAAGCTGGAGGAGGTGCTGTCGGTCCAGACCCATGCCGGGGCTGCGGCGCCCTTCAACTTCAACGGGCTGGTGCGGCATTACTACCTGCGGGAGGAGCCGAACCTGGGCGATGTGCAGATCCAGCTGGATCACAAGGAGCATCGCGAGCGGACGAGCCACGAGATCGCGCTGGAGATCCGCGAGCGGCTGGCGGGGCTGGACCTGCCCGAAGGCGTGGCGCTGAAGACGGTGGAGCCGCCGCCGGGGCCGCCGGTGATCGCGACGCTGCTGGCCGAGGTCTACGGGCCCGATGGCGAGACGCGGCGCGCGGCGGCCGAGAAGATCCGCGAAGCCTTCGAGGAGGTGCCCTTCATCGTCGATGTGGATGACAGTTTCGGCACCGCGCCCCGCCGGCTGCGGGTGACGGTCTCGTCGGACGCGCTGGAATTCTTCGGGGTGGAGGAGCGGGATGTCTTCACCACTCTGGCGCTGCTCAACCATGGCAGCACAGTGGGCTATTCCCATCGCGGCGAGGGGCGCTATCCGATCCCGATCACCGTGGAGCGGGACAAGGCGGACCGGGTGGTTGACGAACGCTTCCTGTCGACGCCGATCCCTGCCAACGTGCTGCCCGGCGCGCGCGGGGTGGTGGAGCTGGGCGACGTGGTGGAGATCCGCGAGGAGCGCGCCTCCTACCCGATCTTCCGCCATAACGGCCGCGCGGCCGAGATGGTGATGGCCGAGCTTGCCGGAGATTTCGAGGCGCCGCTTTACGGCATGATGGCCGTGGCCGAGCGGCTGGACGCGATGGACTGGGAGGAGGGCATGAAGCCCGAGATCCGGCTGAACGGCCAGCCCGAGGACGAGACGGGGGTGACGCTGCTCTGGGACGGGGAGTGGGAAGTGACCTGGGTTACCTTCCGAGACATGGGCGCGGCCTTTGCCGTCGCGTTGCTGGCCATCTACATCCTTGTCGTGGCGCAGTTCGGATCCTTCCGGCTGCCGCTGGTGATCCTGACGCCGGTGCCGCTGACCTTTGTCGGGATCATGGCGGGACATTGGCTGTTCGAGGCACCGTTTTCCGCGCCCTCGATGATCGGGTTCATCGCGCTGGCGGGGATCATCGTGCGCAACTCGATCCTGCTGGTGGATTTCATCCGCCATGCCGACCCCGACCTGGACCCGATCGAGACGCTGATCAGCGCGGGCGCGATCCGGTTCAAGCCGATCCTGCTGACGGCGGTGGCGGCGATGATCGGCGCGGCGGTGATCCTGGCCGACCCGATCTTTCAGGGGCTGGCGCTGTCGCTTCTGTTCGGTCTGCTGAGTTCGACCCTGCTGACGGTGCTGGTGATCCCGGCCATCTATCGCGTGTTCAAGACCTGAGCACGCTCTGCCCGGACGTGGAAACAGTTGTTCGCGGCCGAGCGGATATGGACGAAGGAGATCGCGGGATCGGCCAGCAGGTCGCGGCAGCGCGACAGGATCTGCGGCGTGGGTGTGACGCCGCCCGTCCCATAGACGATCCGCTCGCCCGCGTCATAGCCGCGGGTGATGTAGCTGTCGGATGTCAGGAAAGCGGGCAGCCGGTCCTCGCATGTGCCGGAAGGGCAGTCCTGGGCGCACAGAAAGATCGGCCCGGTTTCGGCATAGGGCTGGGTCGTGGTGAAGGGTTTGCAGGCGAGAACCAGATAGGGGGTCCGCGTGCGTTGCAGGCAGTGGCGGCAGGGGATGCCGTCCGGATCGGCGGGCCTGCGCTCGGGCGGGTGGCCGTTCGCATCGGGGGCACCGCGCCGCAGCGCGCGGGCGTAATCGGTGGGCAGGGCGGTGAAACGGATGGTCATTCGGTGACTCCTGTGGCGGTTCTGCCCGGAGGTCTGCCGGTATTGCCGCTGTCAGACGACCCGTTTCCTGCGAAAACGGATCGGCGTCAGGTTCGGGTGATCAGCTGGTACCCCGGCGCGGTCACCGCCTTGACGGTGGTGATCGGCGCGTCCTCGATCCATGTCGTCCGCTCGATGACGAAAAGCGCGGCACCTGCCTCGGTTCCCAGGAGATCGGCGAGGCGGGCATCGGCGGTTTCGGCATAGAAGCGCAGTTCGAACCGCGTGTAGGGCTTGTGCAGCACCAGCCATTCATTGGCGCTTTGCCGGGTCAGGTCCACGTCGCGGATCTCGGGCGAGGTGTCGAGACTGACCCAGCGATCCTCGTACATGTAGGGGTGGCCGTCGGAGAGGTGCAGCGCCTCGACACGCAGCATCTCGCGCGGGCTGACCTGTTCCAGCCGGGCCTGTATCTGCCGGGGGGCGGGGCCTGTCTGCTGGTCGATCAGCTGATAGCCGTATTGCCCGCCCTTCGCCTCGACCTCGTGCCTTGTGATGGGGATGTCGAGCACGGCGCGGGTGACGGGGTCGGGGCGCACGCGGGTGCCGCCCTTGCGCCGCCTTTCGATGATGCCCGCATCCGAGAGGTCCTGCATCGCGCGCTGCACGGTGGAGCGGGCGCAATCCATCTCTTCGGCCAAATCCGCGTCTCGGGGTAGCTTGTCGCCGGGGGCGTAGCGGCCTGACAGGATCTGTTCGTGGATCCTTTCGCGGATCTCGCGCCAGCTTTGCCGGGACGGGGTCATCAGATGTCCTGCCCCAGGTCTGCCACCACCTTGCGGAAGGCGGTGGTTATTTCGTCGCGCCGGGCGTGGCGGCCCTTTTCGACCACGTGGCGGCCTGCCGACCAAGTGTCGGTGATGCAGTCGCGTCCGCGCCCGGTGAAGACCAGGCTGTCGAGCGCGGTATCGCCCCGGCGGTTGCAGATCCATTCGTTGTCGGTGGAGAGCGCCACCAGGTCGGCCCAGGCGCCGGGTTCGATGCGGCCCGCGTCGCGGCCGCCGGCCTGTGCACCGCCCTGCGCGATGGCGTCGAAAAGCACGCGACCGGTGGAGCGGTCGGCGGTCGCCATCGCGGCGCGGCTGCGGTCGCGCAGGCGCTGGGAATAGTCGAGCGTGGCCAGTTCCTCGAACAGCGCGATATGGATGTTGGAATCGGAGCCCACGCCGAAGCGCCCCTGTGCCGCGGCATAGTCGGTGCCGTTGAAGATGCCGTCGCCCAGGCTCGATTCCGTGATCGGGCAGAGGCCCGCGACGGCGCCGGTCTGCGCCAGCGCGACGGTTTCGCGTTCGGTCATCTGGGTGCAGTGGATCAGGCACCAGCGGTCGTCCACCGCGTGGTTTTTGAGCAGCCAGTCGACGGGGCGTGCGCCCCAGGCGGCCTCGACCTCCTCGACCTCGGCCACCTGTTCGGCGAGATGCATGTGCAGCGGTCCGTCATGCAGCGCCACCGCGTCGCGCAGCGAGGCGCGATCCACCGCGCGGAGGGAATGGGGGGCCGTGCCGATGGTGTAATCGGCCGGGGCGTCCTTCAGATGTGTCCGGCTGGCGGCGTGGAGATCCGCGTAACGGGCCATGTCATTGCCGAAGCGGCGCTGCCCACCCTGAAGCGGGCGTTCGTCGCATCCGCCATGCGTGTAGAGCACGGGCAGAAGGGTGAGGCCGATGCCGGTATCCCGCGCGGCTGCCGTGATGCGGCCCGCCATCTCGGCCAGGTCGTCGTAAGGAACCCCGCCGGGCGCGTGGTGGAGATAGTGGAACTCGGCCACCGAGCCGTATCCGGCCTCGAGCATCTCCATGAAGACCAGCCGGGCGATCACCTCGACCTGCTCGGGCGTCAGGCGGTCGAGGAAACGGTACATCAGCCGCCGCCAGGTCCAGAAACTGTCGCGCGGGTCGGGGCCGCGGGTTTCGGTCAGGCCGGCCATCGCGCGCTGAAAGGCATGGCTGTGCAGGTTCGTGGGGGCGGGCAGGATCAGGTCATGCACCGGGCCCTGCGCCTCGGCCCCCGGCGTGACGGAGACGATTCGTCCATCCTCGATGCCGATGGCAACGTCCTTGGCCCAGCCTGCCGGTGTAAGTGCCTGTCTTGCATGGAGAAGTTTCATCGCGACGCCTTTGTTGACAAAATATGTAGCTACATAATAATGATAAGCATGTTTTTAGGCAAGGGTGGGAGAACATGCGCGACAGAACGGTCATCACCAATGTCACCGCGGCGACCATGGGGGGCGAAGGCTATGGCCTGGTCGAGGATGCCGCCATTGCCATCGAAGGAGAGCGCATCGCCTGGGTCGGTCCACTGTCGGATCTGCCGGCGGATTTCGCCGATGCGGGGCGGCTGGACGGGCAGGGCGGCGTGGTCACGCCCGCGCTGATCGACTGTCACACCCATATCGTGCATGGCGGCAACCGCGCCCGCGAGTTCGAGATGCGGCTGGAGGGCGCGAGCTATGAGCAGATCGCGCGCGCCGGTGGCGGCATCGTCTCGACGGTGGCGGCCACGCGGGAGGCGACGTTCGACGACCTGCTGGCGCGCGCGCTGACCCGCGTGGATGCGCTGATCGCCGAGGGTGTCGCGGTGATCGAGGTCAAATCGGGCTATGGGCTGGACCTGGAGACCGAGTTGAAGATGCTGCGCGTCGCCCGCGCGTTGGGCGAGAAGCGGCCCGTGCGGGTGGTGACCTCGTTTCTGGGCGCCCATGCGGTGCCCAGGGGGATGGAGGCCGACAGCTATATCGACGAGGTCTGCATTCCCGCGCTGGAGGCCGCCCATGCCGAAGGGCTGGTCGATGCGGTGGACGGGTTCTGCGAGGGGATCGCCTTTGACACGGACCAGATCCGCCGGGTCTTTGACAGGGCGCGGGCGCTGGGCATCCCGGTGAAGCTGCATGCCGAGCAGCTGTCGAACCTGGGCGGGACGGCGCTGGCGGCGGAATACGGCGCGCTGTCGGCCGATCACGTGGAATATGCAAGCGAAGCCGATGCCAAGGCACTGGCCGGGGCGGGGAGTGTCGCGGTGCTGCTGCCCGGTGCGTTCTACACGCTGCATGAGACGCAGAAACCGCCCGTCGCCGCGTTCCGCGAGCATGGCGTGCCGATGGCGGTGGCGACCGACTGGAACCCCGGATCGTCTCCGATGGGCTCGGTGCTGTTGTCGATGAACATGGTCTGCACGCTCTTTGCGCTGACGCCCGCCGAGGCGCTGGCCGGGACCACGCGCAATGCGGCGCGGGCGCTGGGGCTGAGCGATTGTGGCGTGATCGCGGAGGGGATGCGCGCCGATCTGGCGATCTGGGATATCTCGGACCCTGCCGAGCTGTCCTATGGCATCGGGATCAACCCGTTGCGCCAACGCATCCACGGAGGCCGGACATGAGCGTGATCCTGACACCCGGAACCACCGACCTGGCGACGCTGGAGCGGATCTGGCGCGATGGGCTGGCCGCCCGGCTGGACCCCGAAGCGCAACCGGCGGTCGAGGCGGCGGCGCAGGTCGTGGCCCGCGCGGCGCAGGGCGATGCGCCGGTCTATGGGGTGAATACGGGCTTTGGCAAGCTGGCCTCGGTCCGGATCGCGCCGGGCGATACGGCGACGTTGCAGCGCAACCTGATCCTGAGCCATTGCTGCGGCGTGGGCGAGCCGCTGGACGCGGGCACCACCCGGCTGATGATGGCGCTGAAATTGCTGTCTCTGGGGCGCGGCGCGTCCGGTGTCCGCTGGGAGATCTGCACGCTGATCGAGGGGATGCTGGCCCAGGGCGTGACGCCGGTGATCCCGTCGCAGGGATCCGTCGGGGCCTCGGGCGATCTGGCGCCGCTGGCGCATCTGGCCGCCGTGATGATCGGCGCGGGCGAGGCGTGGCTGGCGGACGAGCGGATGCCGGGCGACGCAGCGCTGGAACAGGCGGGGCTGTCGCCGGTGATCCTTGGTCCCAAGGAGGGGCTGGCGCTGATCAACGGGACGCAGTTCTCGACCGCCTGCGCGCTGACCGCCTTGTTCCAGGCCCGGCGCCTCCTGAAAGGCGCACTGGTGGCATCCTGCCTGTCGACCGATGCGATCATGGGTTCTACCCATCCGCTGACCCCCGACATTCACCGCCTGCGCGGCCAGCCAGGCCAGATCGACGTGGCGGAGGCCATGTCGCGACTGATGGCGGGCAGCGAGATCCGCGAGAGCCACCGCGAGGGGGACAGCCGCGTGCAGGATCCCTATTGCATCCGCTGCCAGCCGCAGGTGGCGGGCGCGGCGCTGGACCTGCTCCGCTTTGCCGGCCGCACGCTGGAGATCGAGGCCAACGCGGTGACCGACAACCCGCTGGTGACCGGTGACGGGATCCTGTCGGGCGGGAATTTCCATGCCGAGCCGGTGGCCTTTGCCGCCGACCAGATCGCGCTGGCCGTGGCCGAGATCGGTGCGATCGCGCAGCGGCGCGTGGCGCTGATGGTCGATCCGGCGCTGAGCCATGACCTGCCGCCCTTCCTGACACCGGAACCGGGGCTGAATTCGGGCTACATGATCGCCGAGGTGACGACCGCCGCGCTTATGAGCGAGAACAAGCACCTGGCGAATCCGTGTTCGACGGATTCGACGCCCACCTCGGCCAACCAGGAGGATCATGTGAGCATGGCCGCGCATGGCGCGCGGCGGCTGGCGCGGATGGTCGAGAACCTGTCGGTGATCCTTGGTGTCGAGGCGCTCTGCGCCGCGCAGGGGATCGAGGCGCGGGCGCCCTTGCGGACCTCGCCCGCCTTGCAGGACACGATCACCGCGCTGCGCGACGTGGTGCCCTCGCTGGCCGAGGACCGTTACATGGCGCCGGACCTGGAGCAGGCCGCGGAGCTGATGAAGTCGGGCGCGTTGATCCGCGCCGCGGGGCTGGAGCTGGCACAATGAGCTTGCTGGAGATCACGCGCGGGGAAAGCCCGCTGGTTCTGGGCCTGCCGCATACCGGGACGGACCTGCCCGAGGAAGTGGCGGAGCGGCTGAATGACACGGGCCGCGCGCTGGCCGATACGGATTGGCACATCCATAATCTTTACAGTGGCTTGGATGGCGATGTTACATCGGTTCGGACGACGGTGCATCGCTATGCCATCGACGTGAACCGCGACCCGAGCGGCGAAAGCCTCTATCCCGGTCAGAACACGACCGGCCTGTGCCCGCTGACGGATTTCGACGGCCAGTCGATCTATCGCGCCGGGATGGAGCCGGATGCGGAAGAGGTCGAGCGGCGGCGGGCGGCCTTTCACGCGCCCTATCACGCGGCGCTGGAGGCCGAGCTGGAGCGGGTGCGCGCGCGGCATGGTTTCGCCATCCTCTACGATTGCCATTCGATCCGGTCGCAGATCCCGTTCCTGTTCGACGGGCGGCTGCCCGATTTCAACATAGGCACCTATCTGGGCGCGACCTGTGATCCGGATATCGAATTCTCGGTTCTGGAAATCTGCGAAGCTGCAGAGGGTTACACGTCGATCCTCAACGGTCGCTTCAAGGGCGGCTGGACGACGCGCCATTACGGGCGGCCGGGCGACGGGCTGCACGCGATCCAGATGGAGCTGGCGCAATCCACCTACATGGAGGAAGCGCCGCCCTGGCCCTATGACAGCGCGCGGGCCGAGCGCCTGCGCACCCATCTCAAGACCATCCTCGAAACCCTGATCCGCTGGAGGCCCGCATGAGCGACCCGCGCAAGAACACCCGTGATATCTATCCCCCCACCGGCACCGAGCTGAACGCGAAGAGCTGGCTGACCGAGGCACCGCTCAGGATGCTGATGAACAACCTTCATCCCGACGTGGCCGAGAACCCGCATGAGTTGGTGGTCTATGGTGGGATCGGGCGGGCGGCCCGGACCTGGGACGATTTCGACCGGATCGTGGCCGGGCTGAAGGATCTGGAGGCCGACGAGACGCTGGTCGTGCAGTCGGGCAAGCCCATCGCCATCGTCAAGACGCATGTCGATGCGCCGCGCGTGCTGATCGCCAATTCCAACATCGTGCCGCATTGGGCCACCTGGGACCATTTCAGCGAGCTCGATAAGAAGGGCCTGATGATGTACGGCCAGATGACGGCCGGCTCCTGGATCTATATCGGGACGCAGGGCATCGTGCAGGGCACCTATGAGACCTTTGCCGAGGCGGGCCGCCAGCATTACGACGGGGACCTGACGGGCAAGTGGATCCTGACCGGCGGGCTTGGCGGAATGGGCGGCGCGCAGCCGCTGGCGGCCGTGATGGCCGGGGCCTGCTGTCTTGCCGTGGAATGCAATCCCGACAGCATCGATTTCCGCCTGCGTACCCGCTACCTCGACGAGAAGGCCGAGACGCTGGACGAGGCGATGGAGATGATCGAGCGCTGGACCAAGGCGGGCGAGGCGAAATCCGTGGGGCTTCTCGGCAATGCGGCGGATGTCTTTACCGAGATCCGCAAGCGCGGCATCCGTCCCGATATCGTCACCGACCAGACCAGCGCGCATGACCCGGTCAACGGCTACCTGCCGCAGGGCTGGAGCATGGCCCAGTGGCGCGAAAAGCGCGAGAGCGATCCCAAGACGGTGGAAAAGGCCGCGCGCGCCTCGATGAAGGTGCATGTCGAGGCGATGGTCGGCTTCTGGAACGACGGGGTGCCGACGCTGGATTACGGCAACAACATCCGCCAGGTCGCGCAGGAAGAGGGGCTGGAGAACGCATTCGCCTTCCCCGGTTTCGTGCCCGCCTATATCCGGCCGCTCTTTTGCAAGGGGATCGGGCCGTTCCGCTGGTGTGCGCTGTCGGGCGACCCCGAGGATATCTACAAGACCGACCAGGCGATGAAGGAGCTTTTCCCCGAGAACGAGCATCTGCATAACTGGCTGGACATGGCGCGCGAGCGGATCTCCTTCCAGGGGCTGCCGGCGCGGATCTGCTGGATCGGGCTGGGCGACCGGCACCGGGCGGGGCTGAAGTTCAACGAGATGGTGGCCAGCGGCGAGTTGAAGGCGCCGATCGTGATCGGGCGCGACCATCTCGATTCGGGATCGGTCGCCAGCCCCAACCGCGAAACCGAGGCGATGAAGGACGGATCGGACGCTGTCAGCGACTGGCCGCTTCTCAATGCGCTGGTGAATACGGCATCGGGGGCCACCTGGGTCTCGCTGCATCATGGCGGCGGCGTCGGAATGGGCTTTTCCCAGCATGCCGGTGTCGTCATCGTTGCGGATGGCACGCCCGAGGCTGCAAAACGTCTGGAGCGGGTCCTGTGGAACGATCCCGCCTCCGGCGTCTGGCGCCATGCCGATGCGGGATATGACGAGGCGATTGCCTGCGCCAAAGAGCATGGGCTGCGCCTGCCGGGGATCCTCGGCAACTGAAGTGAAGCAACCAACCGGGAGTATGACGATGAAAAGAAGACAGTTCCTCACCGCCGGTGCGGCCGGGCTTGCCGCCGCACCGCTGGCCACACCGGCCATCGCGCAGGACGTGATGCGGTGGAAGATGGTGACCGCATGGCCCAAGAACCTGCCGGGGCCGGGGGTGGCCGCGCAGAACCTGGCCGACCGGATCACCACCCTGTCGGGTGGCCGGATCGAGGTCCAGCTTTACGCTGCGGGCGAGATCGTGCCCGGACCGGGCGTGTTCGACGCGGTGAGCGAGGGCACGGCCGAGCTGTATCACGCGGTTCCTGCCTATTGGGGGTCGAAATCCAAGGGCATCCTGCTGTTCGGATCGCAGCCTTTCGGCCTGCGCGCGGACGAGCAGTTCGGCTGGATGTATCACGGTGGCGGCCAGGCGCTCTATGACGAGATGTATGGCCGTTTCGGCATCAAGCCGTTCCTGTGCGGCAATTCCGGGCCGCAATGGGCGGGCTGGTTCCGCAACGAGATCAACTCGGTCGAGGATCTCAAGGGCATGAAGTTTCGCACCACGGGTCTGGCCTCGGAGATGGCGACCAAGCTCGGCATGGCGGCCGAGGCGATGAGCGGTCCCGCGATGTTCCAGGCGCTGCAGACCGGCGCGCTGGATGCGGGCGAGTTCATCGGGCCCTGGACCGACAGCGCGCTTGGCTATCAGCAGGTGGCGAAGAACTATTACTGGCCCGGCGTGGGCGAGCCGTCCTCGGCCGAGGAATGCGGCGTGAACGCCGAGGTGTTCGGCGGGCTGCCGGATGACCTGAAACAGGCGGTGACGATGGCCTGCGAAAGCCTCTACAACCCGGTCTGGACCGAGTACACCACCAAGCACGCAGCCGCGCTGAAGAAGCTGGTCGAGGAGGATGGCGTGCAGGTCCGCAAGCTGCCGCAGGACGTGATCGACGCCATGGGCGTGGCCGCCAAGGAGGTCATCGACGAGCTGCGCCAAGACGATGACGAGCTGGTGCGCCGCATCACCGAAAGCTTCGTTGCCTATCGCGACAGCGTCGGCAGCTACATGACCTATGCCGACAATGGCCAGATGAACGCCCGCGCGGCGGTCATGGGCTACTGATGACAGCGGCGCGCGGGGGTGATCCCGCGCGCCGGTTTTGCCAAGGGGGCGGGGATGCTGCGACTTGCCGAGATGATCGACGGGCTGAACCGGGCCCTTGCGAAGGGGCTGCGCTGGCTGGCGCTGGCGATGGTGCTGATCCAGTTCGGCATCGTGATCGGGCGTTATGTGTTCGGCGTGAACTCCATCGCGGTGCAGGAGAGCGTTCTCTACCTTCACGCGATCCTGTTCATGCTTGCGGCGGGCTTCACGCTGCTGGTGGACAAGCATGTGAGGGTCGACATCTTCTATGCCAAGGCCAGCCCGGCGGCGCGGCGGCGGGTGGATATCCTGGGTCACCTGTTCCTGCTGCTGCCCTCGATGGCGGCGCTGGCCTACTGGTCATGGCCCTCGGTGCGCAATTCCTGGGCCATCCTCGAGGGGCCGATCTCGGTCGGCGGGATCGAGGCGGTCTTTCTGTTGAAATCCCTGATCCCGGCTTTCTGCCTGCTGGTGGCGCTGCAATCGCTGGCGCTGCTGCTGCGGCTTTTCGCCGGTGAGGAGCCTGCATGACCCAGCACCTGGACCTGTTGATGTTCGCCGCGCTGATCGTGGCGATCCTGTCGGGCTTTCCCGTGGCCTTTGCCATTTCGGGGGTCGCCGTCCTGTTCGCCTATCTGGGATGGATGCTGGGGGTGATGGATATCACCCTGTTGGGCGCCTTCGGGCAGCGGGTGTTCGGGCTGATCTCGAACACCGTTCTGATCGCCATTCCGCTTTTCGTGCTGATGGGCGCGATCCTGGAGAAAAGCCGGATCGCCGAGGATCTGCTGGACACGATGGGCCGCGCCTTCGGCCAGTTGCGGGGCGGACTGGGCATCTCGGTGGTGCTGGTGGGGGCGCTGCTTGCGGCCTCGACCGGGATCGTGGGGGCGACCGTGGTGGCGATGGGCATGATCGCGCTGCCCACCATGCTGCGCGCGGGTTATGACGCGCGGGTGGCCTCGGGCATCGTCTGTACCGCCGGGACGCTGGGACAGATCATCCCGCCCTCGACGCTGCTGATCATCCTGGCCGACGTGATGTCGAACGCCTATCAGCAGGCGCAGTATGAGCAAGGCAAGTTCGCGGTCGAGGCGCTGTCGGTGGGGCAGTTCTTTGCCGCCGCCCTGATGCCGGGGCTGCTGCTGGTCTGTCTTTACCTGATTTACATCCTGCTGCGCGGCGCGCTGCGGCCGCAGGACATGCCGCCCGCCGATCTTGACGTGCCGCGGCCGACGCGGGCCGAGGTGCTGTCGGCTATCGTGCCGCCGCTTCTGCTGATCTTCGCGGTGCTGGGCTCGATCCTGGGCGGCATCGCCACGCCGACCGAGGCGGCGGCGGTGGGCGCCATCGGCGCGCTTTTGCTGTCGGGGATGCGGCTGGGCCGACATCGCGGACTGATCCTTGCGGGCGCCTTGGCGCTGATCGCGCTGGCCATCGCGGCGGGGGTGTTCCCGGTCCGGCTGCAACGCAGCGATCTGGGGGCGGGGTCGTGGATCGCGGGCGGCGCCTATGTCCTGCTCGCGGTGCTGGGCGCGGCGGCGGTTCTGGCCGCGCTGTCGAACATGTTCGCCAAGCGGGTGATCCATGATGCCGTGACCTCGACCATGACGATGACGGCGATGATCTTCGCCACGATCCTGGCGGCGGGGATGTTTTCACTGGTGTTCATCGGTCTGGGCGGCGAGGAGCGGGTCGCCCATTGGCTGGAGAACCTGCCGGGCGGGGCCACCGGCGCGCTGATCGTGACGATGATCATTGTTTTCCTGATGGGGTTCTTCCTGGATTTCGTCGAGATCTCGGTGATCGTGCTGCCGCTGGTGACGCCGACGCTGATCCTGCTGGGGCATGATCCGATCTGGCTGGGTATCATCCTGGCGATCAACCTGCAGACCTCGTTCCTGACGCCGCCCTTCGGGTTCTCGCTGTTCTACCTGCGCGGGGCCGCGCCGCCTGAGGTGACGACGGGGCAGATCTATCGCGGGGTGATCCCTTTCATCGGGTTGCAGGCGGTGGGCGTGGCGATCGTGTGGTTCTTTCCCGCGCTCACCACCTGGCTGCCGAGGGTGATGTTCTGAGCCCGGCCCCCTCTTCGCTATGGACAGGGGGGCCGGGCAGGCGATCAGACCGGGGGGAACCGGAACCGCGCGGCCGCCACCGTCCAGTCCATGTGATTCCGGACATATTCGTGGCTGGCGTCGCGCGGCGGGTTGTAGTCCCAGTGCTCGCCCGCGCCCGCCTGCATCGCGGCGTTGAGCGCGCGGCGCGAGCGCTGGGTGGCGATCACGTCCTCGCGGATGCGCGCGCTGTCCCATCGGCGCGCGGCCTCGAGCGCGAAGGCGGCGGCGGTCTCGCGATGGGCGGGATCGTTGGCGAGGTTGGTCTTTTCCATCGGGTCGTTCACCACGTCGAAAAGCAGCGGCGGATCGATCTCGCAATGGATGTACTTGAACGGGCCGCGCCGGATCATGAAGACGGGCCAGGGCGTCATCTCGGCGCAATATTCGCCGATCGCCTTGTCCACCGGGTCGGCCTCGCCCCGCGCAAGCGGCATCAGCGAACGGCCATCGACCGGATCGCCCGCCAGCAGCGTTTCATCGGCGCCCGCGATCTCGACCATCGTGGGCAGCAGGTCGATCAGTGAACAGGCGTTGCCCGCCACGCCCTGCGCAATGCCCGGACCGGCCATGATGAGCGGCACGCGGGCGGAGTGTTCGAACCACGTCATCTTGTACCACAAGCCGCGCTCGCCCAGCATGTCGCCGTGATCGGCGGTGACGATGATCACCGTGTTGTCGATCTCGCCCGTCTCTTCGAGCGTGCGCACGAGTTCGCCCAGCTTGCTGTCGAAATAGCTGGTATTGGCAAGGTAGGCCCGGCGGGCGCGGATCACCTCTTCATCCGTCAGCGGGACGGTGCTGGCCTCGATCCCGTCCATGACGCGGCGGGCGAAGGGATCCTGCTCCTCGGCCGTCAGGGGATGGTCGGGCAGGGGGATGTCGGCATCGGCGTAGAGATCCCACCATTCGGGCCGCGCGACGTAAGGGTCATGCGGATGGATGAAGCTTGCCACCAGCGCAAAGGGCGCTTCGTCGCCCTGCGCCCTGTCGCGGGCCCGGTCGAAGAGCCAGCGGCGCGCGGCGAATGCCACCTCGTCATCATAGTCGATCTGGAACGTGGCCTGCGCCATGCCGCTTTCCTTGACCGTGGCCATGTTGTGATACCACTTGTCGATCCGCTCCCCGGCATTCTCCCAGTCGGGGGTCCAGGCGAAATCGGAGGGGTAGATGTCGGTGGTGATCCGGTCCTGGAAGCCGTGCTTCTGGTCGGGACCGACGAAATGCATCTTGCCCGAGAGGCAGGTGCGGTAGCCCTGCAGCTTGAGGTAATGCGCGAAGGTCGGCACCGAGGCAGGCAGTTCGGTGCCGTTGTCATAGGCGCGGATCTTCGTCACCTGCTTGCCGGTCATGAAGGCGAAGCGCGACGGAGCGCAGAGCGGCGAGTTGCAATAGGCCGCGTCGAAGCGCATGCCGCGCGCGGCGAGCGCGTCCATGTTGGGCGTCTTCGCGATGGGGTGGCCATAGGCCCCGGTCCAATGCGGGGCGAGCTGATCTGCCATGATCAGCACGATGTTCGGTGTCTTGGTCATGTTGTCCTGTCCTTGCTTGAGTGAAACGAACGCTCAGAGCTGCGGGCAGGGCGGGGGCTGGTAATGCATCGGCCTGGGGATGCGGGGCGTCATTCGGGCTCTCCGGTTGGGCGTGGCGCAGAATGCGCGGCATGAGCCGCGAGGTCCAGCATTATCGCGGGCAGAAAAATGGCGCCCGGCGGATCGGCCGGGCGCCCCCTGTCTTGGATCAGGTGGTCGCGGGGAGGATCACTCCTCCTCGTGGACCTTCTTCCACTGGCCGTTCTCGACGACGTTGACATAGACCGAGTCCGCGCCCTGGTGGTCGTCGGGCCCGTAGGTCATGTAGTTGCCGACGAGGTCGTCCTGGTATTCCAGCGATTCCATGGCCGCGATGAAGCTTTCATGCGTCAGGTCGGGACCGGCCTTTTCCAGGGCCTGCACCAGCATCTTGGCGCCGGCATAGCCCAGCATGGCAAAGCCCACCGGGTCCTCGCCCGTGGCGGCCTTGTATTCCTCGATGAAGGCCTTGGGCGCGGGTTCGTCCGCGCGGGCCCAGAGATCCTGCCAGCTGGCCGCGGCATAGAAGCCGTCGGTCACGCCACCCGGAACCTGCGCCACGACGGTCAGGAAACTGGCCGAGGTGCCGAGGAACTTCATGTCGGTCAGGCCCATCTTCTTGGCGGTGCCGACGATGGTGATGGCCTGGCGCACGCCGAGCGCGATGGAGACCACGTCGCAGCCGGCCTCGTTGAGCTTGCTGAGCGAGCCCACGAAATCCGTCTCATCGGGCTTGTGCGTGGTCTCAGCCGCAAATTCCACGCCTGCTTCCTTGGCGCCTTCCTTGGTGCCCTCGAGGATCTCTTCGCCGAAATCGGTCGGCAGGTACATCGAGCAGACCTTGTCGCCGTCGAACTCGTTGACGAGGTACTTGGTGCCGACGATGGCCTGATCGTAATAGCTGGAGAAGGAGGTGAACTTGTTGTCCATCGGCTCCATCAGCATCTGTCGCGCAGCCGAGAGCGGCGCGATGTTCGGGATGCCCTTGGGATCGAGCAGCTTGAAGCCCGCGATGTTCATCGGCGTGCCCAGCGACTGGTACATGGCAAAGACCTTGTCGCGGTTCAGCAGCTTGTTGTAGCCCTGCATCGCGCGCGGCATCTGGTAGCCGTTATCCTCGACGATGTAGCGGATCTGGCGTCCGTGCACACCGCCCTCGGCGTTGATCTTGTCGAAATAGACATTGGCGCCCTTGACCGCCGGAACGCCCACCGCGGCGAAGATGCCGCTGAGGTCGTTGACCGAGCCGATCAGGATTTCGCTATCCGTGACGCCCTGTGTCTCGGCCTGGGCCGAGATCGTGGCGGCGGCGGTCAGCGCCGTCGCTGCGGCGAGCCTTTTGAGAAGTGTCTTCATTCTGGTTCCTCCCTGTGAAGATCGTTGTCAGTACATGTCGTCGATGAGATGTGCGTGTTTCTTTTCCACGAAGCTGCGTTTGAGTTTCATGGTGGCCGTCAGTTCCTCGTCCTCGGCCGTGAGCAGCACGTCGATCAGGCGGAAATCCTTGATCTGCTCGACGCGTGCGAATTCCTTGTTCACCGCCTCGACCTCCTTGCCGATCAGCGCCTTGACCTCGGGGGCAGCGCAGAGCGAAGCGAAGTTGGAGAAGGGGACCTTCTTGGACTGAGCGTATTTCTCGACGTTCTCCTGATCAATCATAATCAGGGCGGTCAGGTACTTGCGCCGGTCGCCGATGATCACCGCGTCCGAGATGTAATGGCTGAACTTGAGCCGGCTTTCGATCTCGGCCGGGGTGATGTTCTTGCCGCCGGCGGTGATGATGATGTCCTTGAGGCGGCCGGTGATGGTGACATAGCCCTCCTCGTCGATGCGGCCGATATCGCCGGTGCGCAGCCACCCGTCCGCGGTATAGGTTTCGGCGGTCTTTTCGTTGTTGCGCCAGTAGCCCTTGAAGTTGTTGAGCCCCCTGGTCTGGATCTCGCCGTCATCGGCGATGCGCACCTCCACACCCGGCACGGCCTTGCCGATGGTGCCGAGCTTGTTCTCGTCAAGCGTGTTGATCGTGGCGATGCCCGAGGTTTCCGTCATGCCGTAGCCTTCGACCAGCGGCACGCCGATGGCCCAGTACCATTTCAGCAACTCGGGAGAGATGGGCGCCGCGCCGGTGCCGCCCCGGCGCATGTTGTCCATGCCCAGCATGCGGCGCAGGTTGCGCAGGACGAGCCGGTCCCAGAGCCAGAACTGCGCCTGCACCCCGGCGGGAACGGGTTCGCCGCGGACCAGGTATTCGGCGCGTTTCTTGCCCGCCTTGATCGCCATGCCGAAGGCCGCGCGGCCCGAGGGCGTGGCCTCCTGCGCCATGATGAGGACCTGGGAATAGATCTTCTCCCATACACGCGGCACGGCGGTGAAGGTGGCGGGAGAGACCTCCTGCAGGTTGGCAAAGACCGTCTCAGGGCTTTCCGCGAAGTTCACGGTGCTTTTCGAGGCGAGCGGGAAATAGATCGACACGTCGCGTTCGAGGATGTGGCAGAGCGGCAGGAAGCAGAGCTGTTCGTCATCGGGTTCCGTCGGTAACCTGTGCGCGCCCGCCTCGATGGCGGCCATGATGTTCTCGTTCGACAGCATCGCGCCCTTGGGCATGCCGGTCGTGCCCGAGGTATAGACGATGAGCGCCGTGTCGCCCGGCTCGGAGCGGTCGATCTCGGCCTCGAAGGCGCCGGGTTCGTCCTTTTCGGCCTGGCGTCCGATCTCGTAGAGATCGTCGATGAATATGCAGCGCTCGTGCTTGAGGTCGTGCAGCCCCTCGTCCTCGAGGATGATGACGTTGAGAAGCCCAGGCACCTCGCCCTCGATCTGGAGGAACTTGTCGAGCTGTTCGTCATCCTCGACGATCAGGAAGCGGCTGTCGCTGTCATTGACGAGATAGGCCAGTTGCTTGGCGGAATCGGTGGTGTAGACGCCGGAGGCCACGCCGCCGACGCATTGGATGCCCATGTCGAAATAGGCCCACTCCTTGCGGTCCTCGGACAGGATCGAGACGACCTCGCCACGTTGCAGGCCGAGCTTGCGGAGCGCCAGTCCGATCCACTTGGCGTGCTGCCAGTAGTCGGTCCAGCTGTAGGCGTGCCAGATCCCGAGATCCTTCTCTCGATGCGCGGTGCGGCTGCCGAGGTCCTGACACCGCTTGCGAAAAAGCTGGGAGATGGTGACGCAGCCATCGACATAGACCGGGCGCTGGCCCGGCGTGGCGTTGAAGCTGACACCGTTGATGATGGTCTGGGCAGGCAGGTTGGTCGCGTTCATCTCTCGCACCTCCTCTTATCGCCATGTCTTCTTGCGCTTCCAGCGGCGGTTCTCGCGAACGCCTTCCTCCTGGACGCCAAGATAGAAGTTCTGGATGTCTTCGGATGCCATCAGCTCGGAGGCCGGGCCGTCCATCACGATGCGCCCCACCTCCATCACGTAACCATGATGCGCCAGTTCCAGCGCGGCGCTGGCATTCTGTTCGACCAGCATCATGGTCATGTTCTGCTCTTCGTTGAGGCGGCGCAGGATGCCGAAGATCTCCTGCACCAGGAGCGGGGAGAGACCCAGGCTGGGCTCGTCCAGCAGCATGATGCGCGGATTGCCCATCAGGCCGCGCCCGATCGCCAACATCTGCTGCTGACCGCCCGAGAGGGTGCCGGCCTCCTGGTTCCGGCGCTCCTTGAGGATGGGAAAGTAGCTGAAGACCAGTTCGCGGTCGCGCTCGATCTGGGCCTTGTCCTTGAGCGTATAGGCGCCGAGGCTGAGGTTCTCGTTCACGGTGAGCAGTGGAAAGACCTCGCGCCCCTCGGGGATGTGGACGATGCCCCGGTTGACGATCATGTGCGGCTCCATCCCCTGGATCTGCTCGCCCTCGAACTCGATGGTGCCCTTTTCCGGGTCCATGACGCCCGAGACGGTCTTCATCAGCGTCGTCTTGCCCGCGCCGTTGGCGCCCAGGATCGAGACGACCTGGCCCTTGTGCACGTCGAGCGAGACGCCCCGGATCGCCATGATCGGCCCGTAGAAGCTTTCGATATTGCGGATTTTCAGGATTGGATCGCTCATGCTGCATGCCCCAGGTAGGCTTCGATCACGTCGGGGTGGGACTGCACCTCGGCAGGGGTGCCCATGGCCAGCTTGGCGCCATCGGCCATGGCAAGGACGCGGTCGGACACGCCCGAGACGAGGCCCATGTCATGTTCGACCATCAGCACGGTGATCCCCATCTGGCGGCGGATGTCGTCGATCCACCAGCGCATGTCGGTCGTCTCCTCGACCGAGAGGCCCGAGGCGGGTTCGTCCAGAAGCAGAAGCTTGGGATCGGTGGACAGCGCGCGCGCGACCTCGACCACCTTGCGCACGCCATAGGGCAGTCCCGCGATCATCTTGTCGCGATAGGCTTGCAGGTCGAGGAAATCGATCACCTCCTCGACCTTCTCGCGGTTCTCGATCTCCTGCCGCCTTGCGGAAGGGGTGAAGAATATCTCGGACAGCACGTTGGTCTTGCGGTGGCGATGGCGGCCGACGAGCAGGTTCTGCAGCACGGTGGCATGCTCGAACAGCTCGATGTTCTGGAAGGTCCGCGCGACGCCATAGGCCGCGACCCCGCTGGGCTTGACCTGCAACAGGTCGTGCCCGTCGAAGCGGATCGATCCGGCATAGGGGTCATAGAAGCGCGAGATCAGGTTGAAGACCGTGGATTTGCCCGCGCCGTTCGGTCCGACGATGGCAAAGACCTCGCCCTCCTCGACCGAGAAGGATAGGTCGTCCACGGCCGTGAGCCCGCCGAATTTCAGGGTGACGTTTTCAATCTCGAGCAGGCTCATCTCAGGCGCTCCGTCTTGAGGTAGGATTTCTGCCGCTTGAACATGTCCTTGCGGTAGAAGGGGAACAGCTCGAAGAAGGTGCGGATCTTGAGCCAGCGGCCGTAGAGGCCCATGGGCTCGAACAGGATGAAGAGGATCAGGATCATGCCGAAGATGCCGAATTCGAGCCCCGGTATGGCGACCGAGCCGCCTCCGAACACCGCGCTGACATTCTCCTTGGCGATAGACAGGAATTGCGGCAGGAAGCCGATGACCACCGCGCCGAAGAACGCGCCGTGGATCGAGCCCAGACCGCCGATCACGATCATCATCAGCAGCTGGATCGAGATCACGACCGAGAAGGTCTCGTTGTTGAAGGCCCCGGAATAGAGCCCCATCAGCGCTCCCGCCCAGCCGGTGACCATGCAGCTGAGCCCGAAGGATACGGTCTTGGTCTTTGCGATGTCCACGCCCATCGCCTGTGCCGAAACCTCGCTGTCGCGTACGGCGATGAAGCTGCGGCCCAGGGATGTGCGCAGCAGGTTGATATATCCCAGTGTCACGATGACGGTGATGGCCAGAGTGAGCCAGTAGAACAGGATCGGCGTGCCCCAGCGGTCGATGGTGAGACCCAGAAGATCCACCCCGGCGATGTATTTCCCGGCCACGCCGCCGGTGATCGGTTCGCTCAGCACGATGACGTCATCCATCAGGATCGACAGCGCCAGCGTGAAGATCGCGAGGTAGATGCCGTGCAGCCGCAGGGCGGGGATCGCGATGGTGGCCCCGATCACGCCGGTCAGCAGCCCGGCAAGCGGAAAGGCGATGATGAAAGGCACGCCCTGTTCGATCAGGATGACGTTCGAGTAGCAGCCGATGGCCAGGAAAGCCGCGTGGCCCAGGCTGGCCTGGCCGGTATGGCCGGTCAGGACCATCAGGCCCAGACCCGCGATGGCCCAGATCAGGACGTTGGTCAGTTCCCCGAGGTAGAAGATGTCGAGGAGATAGGGCGCGGCCACGGCAATCGCGAGCAGGATCAGGTAGAGGCTCAGCTGGAAGCCGTCCTTCCAGGGCCGGATGTCCTGCATGTAGTCGGTCTTGAAGACGATCCGCATGGGCTTAGACCTTTTTCACGCGCACCTGGCTGAACAGCCCGTGCGGTCGGAAGACAAGAACGGCCAGCAGCAGCGCGTAGGGCGCGACCTGGCTGTAGCCGGCGGCGATGTAGCGGCTGGCGAAGGGTTCGATGACGCCCACGATCAGCCCGCCCATGAGCGCGCCCGGCAGGCTGCCGAAGCCCCCGATCACGGCGGCGGCGAAGGCCTTGATGCCCAGAAGGCCGGTATTCGGATCGACCGCGCCCTTGGCCGCGAACAGGATGCCCGCGATGCAGGCCACGGCGCCGGCAAGCGCCCAGATGAAGCCCTGCACCCGCTTGACCGGGATGCCCATGTAATAGGCCGCCAGCTGGTTCTGCGAGGAAGCCTGCATCGCGAGGCCGAGCTTGGTGCGGTTGAAGAAGGCGAAGAGAACCGTGGTCAGCAGGACGGTGACGATGATGACGGCCACGTCCTCCATCCCGAGCACGAGCCCGCCGAAATTGAGATCCTTTCCCGCAAGCGGATTTTGCAGCGTCTGGGGGTTGTGCCCCCAGATCAGCCCCGCGACGAAGCGGATGACGAAGCCCAGCGAGATGGTGAGAATCACCACCGCGACCTGGCTTTCGCCGAACATCTGCCGGATCACGAAGCGATCGAGCAGGTAGCCCAGCAAGGCCATCAGCCCGATCGAGATCGGGAGCGCCACCATGAAAGGCAGGCCCATGTATTCGGTATTGGTCAGCCCGATGGTCACGAATGCGCCCAGCATCATGAAATCGCCCTGCGCGAAATTCACCGCCTCGGTCGCCTTGTAGATCAGCACGAAGCCCAGAGCGATCAGGCCATAAACACAGCCGTTCGCAAGGCCGCTGATCAGCAGCTGCAAGTTCTCCAAGTTGTCCTCCCTGCGCGTGTTTGCGCTTGTATTTTTTCGTGGGGCGCCCGCGGCTGTCCTCCTTTCCGCGGGTGTCCCTTGAGACCTTAAGTCGTGATCATCACCTTTCCATCCGTTTTCTTCACAGCGTCGGCCAATCCTGACACAACGTCACGAAGGGGAAGGTAGGTAGAGACATCGGTGCGCCAGCGCCCGTCCGCGAAACGCGACTGGACCTCCTGCACGGCGCGCATCTGGTCCTGGGGCGGGGTGCTCATCATCCAGTCGGTCAGCCAGAACCCCTCGATCCGCTTGCCCATGAATATGAACTGGCCCATCTGGGTCAGGCGCGGCTCCTCGGCGCCGAGCTTGCCATAGGTGATCCAGCGCGCCTTGTTGGGCATGAGGGTGAAGACCTTTTCCGAGATCTGGTCCGAGACGGCATCGAGAAAGACGCGCGGCTTGAGCTTGCGGCTGGCTTCGGTGAACTGCATGGCGAAGGTCTCGGACGTGATGTCCATCACCTCCTCGGCGCCCAGTTCCATCAGCGCGGGCGCGGCTTCGGCCCGGCGGACGAGCGCGATGGGCTTGAGGCCCAAGTCGCGGCCAAGCGAGATCATCAGCTTGCCCAGCTGGCTGGTGGCCGCGGAGATGACGAAGGCCTCTCCCCCGGATTTCGCGATATCGACCATGGCCATGGCCGTCATCGGGTTGACGATCTGGGCCGCGCCATCCTCGTCGCCGATGTGGGGGCGCAGGGGGATGCAGGCCTGCGCGGCGGTCAGGGCATAGTCGGCCCAGGCGCCGGAGCGGGTGGCATAGAAAGCCACGCGCTGTCCCATCATCCCCTCGGCACCCTTGCCGGCGGCCACGACCTCGCCGCAGCCCTCGAAGCCCGCGGGCGCGCCCTTGACGCGGGGCTGTCCGTATTCGCCCTTGATGAAATGCAGGTCCGACGGGTTGACCGAGGCCATGCTGACCCGGATCAGCACTTCTCCGTCGCCGGGGGTGGGCACGGCGATTTCGGCCGCCTCCAGCCAGTCGGCGGCATCCTCGATGGCCGGGCCGGTGGCCTTGCCGGAATAGCCGTCGCCGGTCTGGATCACGGCGAACATGGTTTCGGGCAGGTCGGTCATGCTGTCTCCTTGGTATGGGGGGCGGGGGCGGGCAGGGCCGTCAGGCCGAGCCCGCGCAGGGCGAAGCGCACCACGTCCTCGGCCAGCCGGTCAAGCTTGGCGGGGCTGTCGTCGGGACGGGCGCGGAACCAGAAGACCGGTCCGTTCAGCGCGCTGAAGAATGTCTGGATGGTGATCGAGAGGCTGTCGCCGATGGTGATGCTGCCCTCGGCCAGGCCCTGTTCGATCACTTCGAGAAAACGTTTCTCGTATGCGTCGCGGCGTTCAAGATGCCGCGCCAGCGCCTCGCGCTGGAAATCGGTGGTGGTGGAGTAGCGATGCATTTGCAACCCGTCCATCAGCACCTGCATGTAGGGATGGTGATGGAACATCGCCCGGGCATGGCCGCGGGCCATGGCGGTCATCCGCTCGGCTGTGGATCCCCTGGCGGCGAGCCCCGGCTCGATCGCGTCGAAGACGATGTCCATCGCCCGGTCGCGCACCGCGTCGAAGAGATCCATCTTGGACGGAAAGTAGTGATAGACCCGCCCCTTGGTGGCACCGAGATGCCGTGCGACGGTGTCGATCGAGGTTGCCGCGAAACCACGCGTGCGAAAGCATTCGGCGGCTGCGTCGAGCAGCTCTTCGTAACGGTCGGTCCGGGTCGCTGTGGCGGTCTGGGTCACGGGCGTCACGCTCTGGTGAAGGATGCGTCAAGGCAAACATACCATTCGGTATGCTGTCAATTCGCCCGAGAGTTGACGTGGCGGAATTTCATTCCGCATAGCGAAAAGGCCGCCTGTCGCGGGCGGCCTTCTGCCAGTCTCGGAGCCTGTTCAGTTGGTCAGGATCTCGCGCAGCTCGGCGGACTTGTCGAGGAAGGTGCCGGGATTCTCGCGGATGTCGCGCAGCACGGCCATCACCTCTTCCTTGGTGCCGTCGGCCAGTTCGCTGTTCTCGACCGCGTTTGCCATCCGGTCATAGTCAAAGCCCTGCACGGTCAGCAGATCTTCCTGCCGGAAGGTCTGGAGCAACTCGGCTCCGAGGCTGGTTTCCATCGTCGGCATCACCTCGTCGGAGCCGTCGGTGGCGTCCTGGGCATCGGCGGTTGCGTCAGTATCCATCGTGGGCATGGTGTCCTGGCCGGTGCTGTCGGTTGCGTCGGCAGTGGCCTCGCTATCCATCGTGGGCATCGTTCCGGTCGCATCGCCGGCCTCGTCGGTTGCGGCCTGGTCGACCTCTTCCTCGAGTCCGGTCTCGCCGGTCGTGGTGGCATCGGTGTCCTGGGTCAGGTTCGCCAGCGGTTCGGTCCCGGTCGCGGCCTCCTCATTCGTTCCATCGGCCTCGGCGAGGGCTTCCTGGCCTTCGTCCACGGCCTCGTCGGCGGCGTTCTCGGCCGCGTCCAGAGTGCTCTCTGCCGCGCGCTCGGACTCTGCGGCAGTCTCTTCAGCAGCCATCGCCGCCTCGTTCGCGGTTTCCTCGGCGGCGGTCGCGGCCTGTTCGGCGGTCTGCTCTGCCTCGGATGCCATCTCTTCGGCGGTCTGGCCGGCTTCTTCGGCGGCCATGTCGATCTCGGTCGCGGCTTCATCTGCCTCCTGCGACAGATCCTGGGCGACCGTTTCCGCGGTTGTATCGACGGCGTCGGTCTCGGCGGTCATGGGGGTCGGTTCGTTCAGCGCATAGTACAGGCCGGCCGCAACCAGCGCGACGAAGGCGGCGATAAGCAACAAGCGGGTCATCTGGGTCTCCGATCTTTGGGTTTCAGGGGCACCCCGCGGCCTGTCGGCCAGCCGGATACCGTCATCGGAGCAACGCGCCCGTCCCGAAGCCGTTCCAATCCGGAAACCCGGATAAGCGATAAGTCGCCGGTTCACCCGCGACCGGCGGCGCGGGCGCGCAGCGCGTCAATCAGCGCCGCGCACCTCGATCTGGGCATCGGGCGGCGGCGCCAGAAGCTTCTGCACGAAGAAGATCGCCAGCGCCGCGCCGATGCCCATCAGGTCGGTGACCAGCCCGCCCTCGATCATGAACAGCGCAGCGCCGATCAGGCCCGCGCGGAGGAACCAGGCCGGGCGCGCGCCGATGAACCAGCCCTGAACACCTGCGCTGAGCAGGAAGACGCCGAACACCGCCGTGGCGCCAGCGCGCAGGACGGCCAACAGGGTGCCGTCCATCAGAAGGGCGCTGTTGTAGAAGAACATGAAGGGCACGATGAAGGCCGCGATGCCGATCTTGAACGAGGCGACCGAGGTGGACATCGGGTTCGCCCCGGAAATGCCTGCGGCCGCGTAAGAGGCCAGCGCCACGGGCGGTGTGATGGCCGAGACGACGGCGAAGTAGAAGACGAAGAAATGCGCCGTCAAATGGGGAATGCCGATCTCGACCAGGCCGGGCGCCACAACCGAGGCGGCAACGGCATAGGCGGCGGTGGTGGGCATTCCCATGCCAAGAAGGATCGCGATGCACATGGCGAACATGAGGGCCAGAAGCTGGCTGAGCCCCGCGAGGTTCAGCAGCAGCGCCGAGAAGCGCGCGCCGACGCCGGTGAGGCTGATCACGCCCACGATGATGCCCGCCGCCGCGCAGACGGCGATGATCTGGATCGACATGAGGCCCGCGAGTTCAAGCGCCTTGAGGATCGAGCGCAGGCCCATCCGGTTGGGAGTAAGCCAGCTGACCACCGCGGCCGAGATCGTGGCCAGCGTGCCCGCGCGGATCACCGAATACCCCATGAACAGGGCCACGATCAGGATGATGATCGGGACGAAGAGGTACACGCGGCGCACCATCTCCCTGAGCTTGGGCAACTCGTCGTCGCGCATCCCGCGCATTCCCAGTTTCGCGGCCTCGAAATCGACCATGAAATAGATCGAAACGAAATAGAGGACGGCCGGTATGATCGCGGCGAAGGCGATCTCGGTATAGGGGATGCCGGTGATCTCGGCCATGATGAAGGCGCCGGCGCCCATGATCGGTGGCATGATCTGCCCCCCGGTCGAGGCCGCGGCCTCGATCGCGCCGGCTGTCTCGCGCCTGTAGCCCACCTTTTTCATCAGCGGGATGGTCAGCGAGCCGGTCGCGACCACGTTGCCGGCCGAGGTGCCGTTGATCATGCCCATCAGGCCGCTGGCGAAAATGGCGACCTTTGCGGGGCCACCGCGCGCCCGCCCGGCGGCGGCGAAGGCGAAATTGACGAAATAGTCGCCCACCTTCGAGGCCTGCAGGAAGGCGGCGAATATGATGAAGAGAATGATGTAGGTCGAGCTGACCGCAGTCGTCGGGCCGAGGATGCCCGCATCGGAATAGACATGGCCGAAGAAACGCTGCCAGGTATAGGCGGACTGCACCGCGAGGATGCCGGGCAGCAGATGCGCGGTGAAGGTATAAGCAAGGAACACGCCGGTGATGATCACCAGCGCGAGGCCTGCGACGCGGCGCGTCAGTTCCAGGATCAGGGCAGAGCCCGCCGTTGCCGCGAAGGCGACGCCGATCGGCACGAAGGGCGTGCCGACCGAGTTGCGCGCCGCGGTGGAGTAGACCGGGATGAGATAGAAAGCGACGACGATGCCGCACAGGGCGAGCACGAGGTCGGAGGCGGCCAGCGCGCCCTGGCGGCGCCGCTCGAACCAGCTGAGCAGGATGGCCCCGAAGGTCGCGATCAGCAGCGGTGTACCGAACCACCAGAGTTCACGGGCATAGATCTCGGTCCCGGCGAAGGCCGGCCATGTCACCAGCCCGCCCATCTCGGGCAGGTCGCCGCTGTTGAGGATGCCGATGAATTGCAGAACGGTCCAGAACGCCACCGCCACGGGCACCAGGAGAAGGTAGCCCGCAATCGTCAGCAGAGGGGTCTCGCGGTCGTCGCCTTCGTCCTTTCCGAAACTGTAGGCGGCGAAGACCAGGAAGCCCAGAAGCAGGGCCCCGGCGATGTGGACGATGCGGAAATTCCAGGTTTCCAACGGGAACTGGGGCAGGAACGGGATTTCAACGCCCGTGTAATCCGAGATCGAGACGCCGTTGAGCGCAGCCATGTGGAAGGCCGCGTAGAGCATCGAGAGGGTCGCCGCGACCCAGGCCATCCGGCCGGTATATTGGCGCCGGTTCGGCTCTACCGGTTCCTCGTCGACGCCTTCGGCGATCACGGGTTCGACGTGTTCCGCCCTGATGTCAGCCATGTCCCAAATTCCCCAGTCTTTCCTGGCGCGGCCTTTTTCGTGGCCTTTGCGCATGGGCCATGCCCCGGATCGCTCCGGGTCACGGCATGGTCGTTATGTCGATCCGACCGGCTCAGCCGCCCGAATGGATCATGTCGTCGGGGATGTCGGCACCGGCGTTTTCCTCGAACCAGGCGGCGGCACCGGGGTGCCATTTCATGACCTTGTTCTTGTCCCAGTTCTCGGGAAGGGTCGAGCGGGCGGCGCGGTGGATGTTCACCATGCGCTCGTTATCCGACATCACGACATCGACCACTGCCTTGACGAAGCTTTCGGGCAGGTCGCAATTGGCGATGGCAAAGTTCCACATCGAGACCGAACGGGCCGGCGCCTCGAGCGTGGTGTAGGTGTCGGCGGCGATCTCGAACTCGGAAACTGGGAAGGCCTCCATGATCTTGGCCTGCTCCTCCTCGGTGAACTCGATGATGTTCACGTCGGTCTGGACCTCCAGCTGGCTGACCGCCGGCACGGGAACGCCCGCGGCAAAGGCGATCACGTCCAGCAGGCCGTCCTGAAGCTGTCCGCCAAGGTCCGACCAGCCGCCGTTGCGACGCTCGAAATTCACACCGAGCGTTTCCATCATGCGCGGGAAATAGGTGTCCGAAGTGGAGCCCGCCGGGCCGAAGCCGATGCGCGCGCCGTCGGGGATTTCCGAGATCGAGGTGATGCCCGACGAGGACAGCGCCGTCACGCTGAACGGTGTCTGGTACATCGGGAACATCGCGCAGGCATTGGTCATCTGAAGGCCGGGGGCGATCGGGTTGGTTCCTGCCAGCGATTCCGCGGCCGGGCCCATCGTCGTCATGCCGAACTGCGCCTCGCCGGTATGCACCAGCGCCATGTTCTGCATCGGGCCCCCGGTGACCTCGCCGCCGCCGGTGATTCCCAGCTCTTCGGAGACGAGGTTCGCCCAGCCGGAGCCATAGGCGAAATAGGTTCCCCCCTGAGATGCCGTACCAACGGTGAAGCTTTCGGGCCAGCCCTCGCGATTCTCGTGATTGTCGGCATGCGCGTTGCTTGCCACTACGGTCGCGCTCAACGCAGCGACCATCAGGATTTTCGAATTCTTCATGTCTTCTCCCTTGGACTGAGCTTCCGAAACCGGGCTCCGGATGTGATCCGTCACATTCCGTGCGGGTCCGACAAGGTGCGGACGGGTGAAGCCCATTCTCCGGAAACCGGTTCGCTGAGGATATGCCAGTATCGACCGTTGGCAACAGTAGAGCGTCGCCGGGGGTGAGATTTGCAGGACACGGGCGTCAAGTGGCGGTCCGTCCCGGGGTAAAGCGCCTGGGCCACCTACCAGTTGCTGGAGGAAAGCAGCCTGTCGGCACCCAGAGCCAGCTGTTCGGGATGACCCGATTCGTCGACCAGGACAAAGGCGGATCGGCCGCGTTCGAACAGCGCGATCGCCTGGCCGCGGTATTCGAAGGCGGTGGGCGGGTCCTCGGCCTCTTCGGCGCGGCGCGCGACGGCCAGCAGGAGAAGCCTGCCGAAATCGGGGGCGTCCACGGCGATGGCGATGGCGGGGCGGTCCGGGGTCGCCACGATCTGCGCGTCGCGCACGATCCAGTCGGCGGGCAGGGGGAGCAGGTCGATCCCGAGCGCGGCAACAATCTCCTGGGGATCGAGATCGGCGCTTTCGGGTTGCGACACCATCCAGTGCCGTAGCTCCAGCGCGGCCTGCGCGTCGAGAGCGGCCTCGACCAGCGGGGGGGCGCCCGCGGGGCCCGATGCCTGCCACGCGGCGTTGCCGGTCCAGCCAGCCGCGAACAGGACCACGGCTGCGGCATAGGGTGCGGCACGGCGCATCAGGCGCTGCCTGCGCATCCGCCCCTCGAGACGGCGGGCCTCGGCCACGAGGCCGGGCGGTGCCGGATCCTCCGGCATGGCAAGCGCCAGTCGCAGGGCGGCGGTGTCCCGGGCATCGGCCATCAATTCGGCGGTTCTTTCGGGGCGGTCGGCAAGATACTCGGCGACCGCCAGCGTGCGGTCGGGATCGAGCTGCCCCTGAAGCAGCGCCAGCAAATCGTCGTCGAACGCTCGGTCGGTGTCAGGGGTTTCGCTCATTGCGCCCTCCCACGATCCTGAGCGGCTTCACCGTGCCTTGCCCGTCCTCGAACGCCCGGAGCGCGGCGCGCGCCCGGCCCACGCGGGACATGACCGTTCCCGCGGGAACGTTAAGGATCTGGGCTGCCTCGGCCCCTGTCAGCCCTTCGACCGCGACGAGGTGCAGCGCTTCGCGCTGTTCGGCACTCAGGGCGAGGACCGCGGCGCGGATCTGGGCAAGTCGGGCCGCCGTTTCACCCGAGGGCGCGACGAAGGCTGGGCGCGTCTCGGCCCAGGCCTGATCGCGCGCCTCGGCGGCCCGTGCGCTGCGGCGGTAGTCGATGAAGAGGTTGTGCAGGATCGTCATCAGCCAGACCCGGATATCCGATCCGTCCCGAAATGTGGCGCGGCGTTCCTGAGCGCGGAGGAAGGTCGCCTGAACCAGATCGTCCGCGGCCTCTGCGTCGCGGGTCAGCACCCGCGCGTAGCGTCGCAGGGCGGTCAGCTGCCCCAGGATGTCGAGATCTTTCCCGGCCATGCGCGGTCATTCCTTTTCTGGGGTGCGGATCATGCGGATTTCTCGGCCGCACCTTCCCCTGTGGCACGATACCCCGAGCCTGTCTCGCCCACAAACCGCGCATTCTCCTCGCGCAGGCGGGCGGCCGCGTCCTCGTAGAGGAAGGGCAGAAAGGCGAAGCGCCGGCCGCTTGTCACCTTGCTGACCTTGTGCAGCAGAGAGCAGGAGAACACGACCGCGCCGCCGGGAGGGGCCTTGAAGCTGCGCGGCCCGTATTCGGGGAAGCTGATCTCGCCGCCGTCGAAATCGTCGTTGAGATTGACCGAGACGGCAAAGCGCCGATGCGCGGTGCCGCGTGTCGTGTTGTCGCGATGCGCCGAGAAATGCCCGCCATCCTCGGCGGCGTAGCAGGAGACGATGTAGCGCTCCATCCGGGTGACGCGGAACTGGTGGACCTTGGCGATCTCGGGTACGATGCGGCGCATGAACCGGGCTTGAAGGGCGGAAATCAGGCCGCGATCCTCGATGGTGTAATCCTTGCGGCTCTTGAACCCGTGATCGGTCACGCCCACCGTGCGGCCACCGATCTCGCGCATGAAGCCGCTTTCCTCGCCACCCTGCGCTTCGTAAAGACCGATCAGGTGACGGCACAGATCCGGTTCCAGCACCCGTGGCAGGAAAAGTATGGGGGCCATCAGATCGGTCCCCGCGAACCGTGCGGGCGGGGGCAGGCTGTCGAGCAGGTCCATGACCTCGGCAATGTCCCCGCGATCCTTGCGGAAAGGGATCGCGGCGATCACCCGCATGGTGGGATCGATGATGACCCATTGCCTTGCCAGGGCGACGGGGCCGGCGGCGGGATCCGCATCCTTCGCCGCGACGCCGTAGCGGCGCGAGGCGATCAGGTCGAAATCCCAGAAATGCCGGTAGCCGGGAATGCGGTTCCGGATCCGACCGGTCTCCTCGTCCCTCGGGTCGATGCTGACGCCGAAAAAGCAGGCCCGGTCGTCGTCGAAGATGTCCGGGCGCGCGTATGCGGCCTGGAGAGCGGCCTGGCCCTGCGCGTCCGCCCCGCTGCCGAAGAAACAGAGGACCAGGTACCGCCCCGCCGCGCTGTCGAAGGTATAGCGCGGGTTGCTGACGCTGCGCTGGATGAAGCCGGGGGCGCTGTCCCCGGGGGCGAGCAGGGTGGTTGCGTCGATCTGGAGCGGTGATGTCATCCTTGGCGTCCCTCGGCTTTTGGACAGGTTTACGGAGACGGGGCGCGATCTCATCCCTTGATGAACGAAATTTCTGGTTCCCGGTGGCATGGCAGGGCCCTGTTGTGAGGTATGGCCGCCGCGGCGCCTTGCAGCGGGGCGACCGGCCCGCCATTATCCCCGCGTCCGCCAGCCTGGCCGAAAGGATCCTGCCGCATGAGACTCGTGAACCGCACCTATGACGAGCTTCGCCCCGGCGAGAGTGCCGAGTTGAAGCGGCTGGTGACGTTGGATGACCTGTATGTCTTTGCTGCGGCCTCGGGCAATTACAACCCGATGCATCTACCCGAGGCGGACGGGGACGGCGACGGGCGGCCCGAGCAGGTGGCGCCGGGCATGTATGTGGCCTCCCTCATTTCGGCGGTGCTGGGCAACATGCTGCCAGGGCCCGGGACGCTCTACCGTAATCAGAGCCTGTCGTTTCGCGACCGGGCCCATGCCGGGGACGAACTTGTCTGTCGTGTCGGCGTACTTGAGAAACTGCCCCAAGGCGGTGTGCGTCTTTCGACCGAGGTGCGGCGCGTCGCCGATGACGCGATCATCGTGACGGGCGAGGCCGAGGTGATTGCGCCCTCGCGGCGGTTCGACCGGAGCGACATGGAAATTCCGGGCCTCGTGGTGCAGCGCCATCGTCATTTCGATGCGCTGCTGGAACGGGCCCGGCCGTTGCCGGCGCTGCCCACGGCGGTCGTGACCCCCGATGACCCCAATTCTCTGGGCGGTGCGCTGCTGGCCGCACGCGAAAGCCTGATCGTGCCGATCCTGATCGGGCGCGAGGCGGGTATCCGCGCGGCGGCGGAAGGGATGGGCGAGGATATTTCCGGCTATGAGCTTATCGACGTTCCGGGCGGCGACAAGCTGGCCGCGGCCATGGCCTGCCGCTTGGTGCATGAGGGGCGTGCGGCCGCCGTGATGAAGGGGCATCTGCATACCGACGACCTGCTGGTGCCGATGCTGGACAAGCAGACCGGCCTGCGGATCGGACGCCGATTTACCCACGTGTTCGTCATGGACATTCCGGGCCAGCCCTATCCGGTCATGGTCACCGATGCCGCAATCAACATCACGCCGGACCTGCTGACCAAGGCGGATATCGTGCAGAACGCCATCGACCTAGCCCTTTCGCTGGAGATCGAACCACGGGTCGGCATCCTGTCGGCGGTCGAGACGGTGAACCCCGCGATCCAGTCCTCGCTGGACGCCGCCGCCCTGTCCAAGATGGCCGATCGGGGGCAGATCACTGGTGGGCTGGTGGACGGGCCGCTGGCAATGGACAACGCCGTGGATATCGGCGCGGCCTCGACCAAGGGGCTCAAGGGCGGCGTCGCGGGGCGGGCCAACATCCTCGTTGTGCCGGGGCTGGACGCCGGCAACATGCTGGCCAAGCAGCTTGCCTTCATCTCGCACGCCGAAGGCGCCGGGCTGATGCTGGGCGCGCGGGTGCCGGTGATCCTGAATTCGCGGTCGGACAGCCCGATGTCGCGTCTGGCCTCCTGCGCGGTTGCGGCTCTGCATCACGCGGCGCGGACCGGGAGCATCCCGGCATGATCTCCAGACCGGTTTCGTCCCGGTAGCCGTCCCGGTTCGCAGGTCGGACCGGGCGGCGTTTCGCTGATCGACGTACCGATTTCAAGAAATCGAAGAAATCTGAAACTTACCCGGATCGGGTCTCGTTTCTCCTGTCACATCAACAAACCGGACCGCGTGCCGGGCAACAAGGAGTGAACGTCCCATGGCAACCTATACAGTCACGACGCTGGCCGACTCGGACCCCGGCGACAGCGAGATCACGCTGCGCGAGGCGATCGACATGGCCGAGATGAATGCCGGCGCCGATTCCATCCGGTTCGATGCTGCCCTGATGGGGACCGTGACGCTGCAGTCGGGTGCGCTGTCCATCGGCTCGGATCTTGACATCTCGGGTGATGTCGACGGTGACGGCGATATCGATATCAGCGTCTCGGGCGGCGGCATGAGCGGCGTTTTCGAGGTTTCGGCAGGCAGCGTCATGCTGGCTAACCTCGGCATCACCGGCGGCATGGCCGAAAGCGGCGCGGGCGTGATGGTTACCGGTGGCACGGTCATGATCGACGGCGCGCATATCTCGGGGAATACCGCCACCGGCGATGCCGCGACCCAAGGCGGTGGCGGCGTGATGAATGACGGTGGCGACGTCACGATCACGGACACCACGCTCGACGGGAACGCGGCCACGGGCGCCTCGGGATCGGGCGGCAACGTCTTTGCCGCGTCGGGGAACACCGCGATAGAGGGATCGGAGGTCACGAACGGCACCGCCTCGCGCGCAGGCGGCGGGGTCGAGGTCGGCACGGGTACGGTGGCGATCAGCGACAGCAACGTGTCGGGCAACGCGACCGGCCCGACACCGGGCAATGGCGGCGGCCTGCACGTCACCGGCGCGGCGGATGTTTCGATCACGGGCGGAACGTTCGCCAACAACACGGCAAGCTCCGAAGGGGGCGGGTTGTGGAACAACGCGGGCGCCACGATGATCATCGACGGCACGGTAATCGCGAACAACGTGGCCTCGGGTGATGCGGCCGACAATGGCGGCGGCGGCGTGTTCAACAACGGCGGGACGCTGGTGATCCGGAACGCCACGCTCGATGGCAACAAGGCCGATGGCGACGCGGGGTCGGGGGGCAACCTCTTCTCGACCGACGGGGACGTCACTGTCGAGACCTCGGCCCTGACCAACGGCACGGCGCTGCGGGCCGGCGGCGGGATCGAGATCATCGCGGGCGACATGACGCTGACCGATCTGGCCGTGACCGGCAATTCCACGGGCGCTGCACCCGGCAATGGCGGCGGGCTGCATGTGACCGGTGCAGCGAATGTCGATGTCGTGGGCGGCCTTTTCGCCCGTAACGTCGCCAGTTCCGAGGGCGGTGGCCTGTGGAACAACGCAGGCGCCACGATGAGCATCGATGGCACCGTGATCGCGAACAACGTGGCCTCGGGCGATGCGGCCGACAATGGCGGCGGCGGCGTGTTCAACAATGGCGGGACGCTTGTCTTGGCCAACGCCACGCTGGACCGCAATATGGCCGATGGCGCCTCGGGGTCGGGGGGCAACCTGTTCTCTACCGATGGCGCGGTCAGCGTGACCGACTCCACTCTGTCGAACGGTGAGGCAATGCGCGCCGGCGGCGGGATCGAGGTGATTGTCGGGGCCCTGACGATTGAGGGAAGCACGCTGATCGGGAACGTGACCGGCAGCGCGCCGGGCAATGGCGGTGCGCTGCATGTCACCGGCGCGACCACGACCACGATCACCGACACCGATGTGCTGAACAACATGGCAGCCTCCGAGGGCGGCGGTCTGTGGAACAGCGCCACCGGCACGATGAACGTTCAGAACAGCCTGATCCATGGCAACAGTGCGATGGGGCAGGGCATGGACGAGGGCGGCGGCGGCCTGTTCAACAATGGCGGGACGCTCAACGTCGATGCCGCGACCAAGATCCTGGCCAACACCGCAACGGGAGAAGGCATGGGCGATGGCGTGCTGGGTGTCGGTGATGGAAACATCACGCTTCGCGCTCTTCTCGGCGAGGACCAGTCCGTTGTCGCGGGTGGCGGTGACGACCTGATCGTGTCGCAGGGCGACGGAGTGACCCTGTCGGGACGGGACGGCAATGACCGGCTGGTCGGCACGGATGGCGATGACATGCTGTCCGGCGGCGACGGGGCCGATACGCTCAACGGGGGCGAGGGCGACGACCGGATCGTCAGCGGCGGAACGGATGCCGATCTGGCCGACGTGATCTATGGCGCGGGGGGGGACGACAACCTCGAAGGAGGGGCCGGAAACGACTGGATCTCGGGCGACATGGGCGACGATTTCGTCTTTGGCGGAACCGGCAGCGACTCCCTCTATGGCCACCAGGGTGAGGACGTGCTGGCGGGCGGCGCCGGATCGGACCTGATCTTTGGCGGGGCCGGGGACGACTTCATCAACGGCGGGTTCGGATTTGACCGCATCATGGGCGGTGAGGGCGCCGACAAGTTCTTCCATCAGGGCAGCGCGGGCCACGGTACCGACTGGATCTCGGATTACGAGGGGATGCCGATGGGCGACGTTCTGGTCTGGGGTGGCGGTCCCGCTATGGGGAACAACTTCCAGGTCAACTACGCCGAGACCGCGAATGCGGGCATGGACGGCGTGGCCGAGGCCTTTGTCATCCACAAGCCCTCCGGGCAGGTCGTCTGGGCGTTGGTCGATGGAGCCGAGGCAGACAACATCTATCTCGATATCGGCGGGCAGGTTTACGACATTGCCTGAGGCTTGTGCCATGAAACCCGACCCGGCGCCTTGCGGCGCCGGGTTCTTTCGTGGGCAGCTTCGTCAGTCCGAGAACCGTTCTTCGAGGAAGCCGGAGAAGGCGGCCCAGCTCTCCTTGTCCGCGCGTTCCTGGTATCGGTCGGACCCGAAGACCGTGAAGGCGTGCGGGGCGTTGGAATAGATCTCCATCGTGTAGGTGTTGCCCGCCGCTTCGAGTTCGTTGGCCAGTGTCGCGACATCCTGCATCGTGATCGAGGTATCGGCGCCACCGTGCAGGATCAGCAGCGGCGGTTCGTTCCCGTCCCATGACTGGCCCTCGGGTGTCGAAAGCCCACCGTGGAAGGTTGCAAAGCCCCGCGCCTGATCCGCCATGTCGCTGCGCGCCATCTCTAGTGCGACGGCACCGCCGAAGCAGTAGCCCATGACCACCATCTGGTCGGTTTCGGACCGGGACAGCGCCTGCTGCATCCCGGCCTCGATCAATGCGCGCATCCGCTCGCGATCCTGGTAGAGGGCCCCTGTCGCGGCGCGGCGGTGATCGACGGTTTCCGTGGGCGTCGCATCGCCGAACATGTCGAGCGCGAATGCGTTGTAGCCCATTTCGGCAAGCATGTCCGCGCGGCGGCGTTCGTAATCGGTCATGCCGTCCCAGTCCTGGATGATGAGGACCAGACCGGCCGGGTTCTCGGCCTCGGCCCAATAGCCGGTAAAGGATTCGCCCTCTACCGTGTAGTTCACATCCTCGGCCAGTGCGGGGGCCGCGAAGAGCGTCGAGGCAAGCAGGATCGGTTTCAGTCGCATGGATTTCCTCCCGTTTCTGGGGCGCATCGGAAAGTCTCCGTTCGATGCGCCTGAAACTAAGGTGGCGTTGAAACCGCCAGAGGCAAACAGACCAACCAGATCAGGCGTTCCAGACCACCGTGCCGAAGCCGCCAGTATCGTAGCCGCCATAGGACGCGGCGCGGGCCGTGAACTGGTCGCTTGCGCAGAAGGCCAGGAGTTTCTGAACCGGGGCATCGAACCACGCCTTGCGGTCGATCAGGAGTGCGAACTGTTCTTCTATGATCGGCAGGAAGTCGAGCCCGTAGCCGCGCGCGACGGCTTCGAGACCGAAGGCCGCGTCCGCCTCGCCGCGACGGACGGTTTCGACGGCGTCATCCTCGGTGCGGGCCAAGTCGGCAAGTTCGAGGCTGGCAAGATCGAGCCCTGCCTGCGCGGCGAGGTCGCGGAACAGCCCCTCGGTTCCCGATTCCGGCTGACGCGGCACGATGCGACGGCCTGAAAGGTCGGACAGGCCGGCGGGTGGATCCTCACCAGGGCGAAAGACGATCCCCCTCTGGCGGGTTGCGAAGGCGATCAGCACGGCGTTGCTCTGCGCAGCGGCCCGTGACACGGCGGCCTTGTTCCATGTGCCCGAGTCCGGATCGTGGATGTGCAGCCCGGTCGCCACCCCCTCGTTGCGCAGGAAACGGTCGAGCCCGTCAAGCGACCCGTCGAAGAAAGTGGCAAGTCCGCATCGCGATTGTCGGATCGCCCAGTCGAGCAGGGGGTCATGGCTGCCCAGCACGATGGGCGGGCGGGGTGCCATGCCGGTCTCGGCACCGCCCGACTGCGCGCGCGAGATCCAGGCGCGGATCTCGTCGGCGGGAAAGAGCAGCTTGCCGGTTGCGCGCGAGCAGGGCACGGCACCCGAGGCGGCGAGATCGTAGACCTTGCGCTCTTTGAGGCGCAGCAATGCTGCCAACTCCTTGACGGTCAGGTATTCATGCTCGGGAAAGGCAAGCTCGGTCATGGCGCTCCGGTCGGGTCGGGGCGGCCGGCATGGACCGCCCCGGCAGGTCTATCAATTCTTGGGCGCGTTGGGGAAGAAGAGTTGCTGATCGGCGACTTTGTAAGCGGCGATCGTTTGCTGCCCTTCGGCCGAGACCAGCCAACCGGCGAAGGTCTGGGCGGCGTCGATGTTCACGCTTGGGCATTTCTCGGGGTTCACGGGGATCACGCCATACTGGTTGAACATGTCCTCGTCGCCTTCGACCTGGATCTTGTAATCCTGCTTGTTGCCGAAACTGATCCAGGTGGCGCGGTCGGTCATCACGTAGGCGCCCATGCCGATCCCGGCGTTCAGCGTCGCGCCCATGCCCGAGCCGGTCTCGCGGTACCAGTCGCCGCTGGCGGCGGTGGGGTCGGTGCCGGTATCGGACCAGAGCGCCATCTCCTTCTTGTGGGTGCCGCTGTCATCCCCGCGCGAGGCAAAAAGCGCGCCCTGCTCGGCGATCCTGGACAGTGCGCCCTGCACGTCGGACATGCCGCCGACACCCGCGGGATCGGATAGCGGGCCGACAATGACGAAGTCGTTATACATCAGGTCGGTGCGCCCGGTCCCGAAGCCAGCCTCGACGAATTTCTCCTCGGACGGCTTGGAATGAACGAGCAGCACGTCGCCGTCGCAGTTCTGCGCGTTCTTGATGGCCTGGCCGGTGCCCACGGCGACGACGTTGACCTTGATGCCCGTCTTGTCCTGGAAAACCGGCAGGAGATAATCGTAGAGGCCCGAATTGGCCGTGGATGTGGTGGATTGGACGATGATCGACCGGTCCTGCGCCCAGGCGCCGCCGGTCAGAAGAAGTGCGAGCGCGCTTGCACCGAATGTCCTTGCGAGCATGTGGAATTCTCTCCCTTTCGTTGATCTGTCAGACGACAATTCTGCCGTTCAGGTAATCCTGCGCCGCTTGGCTTTGCGGTCCGGAGAAAAAGTCGGCGGCCGGGCTGTGTTCCGCGACCCGGCCGCGATGCAGGAACACCACGTCATCGGCCATGCGCCGGGCCTGCCCCATGTCATGGGTGACGAAGACGATACGCGTGCCGGCGGCGCGCGCCTCGTTCACAATGGTTTCGATGGCCAGCACCGAGGCGGGGTCGAGACTGGCCGTGGGTTCGTCCAGAAACAGGACTTCGGGATCGGTTGCCAATGCGCGGGCCAGTGCGAGGCGCTGCGCCTCGCCCCCCGAAAGCAGACGGGCCGGCTGGCGGGCTTTGTGCGCAAGACCCACATGGGCCAGCAGCGCGTCGCGGCGGGCGGGATCCTGGCGGCGTGCCTTGAGCACAAAATCGATATTTGCGGCGACCGAACGGCGCAGCAGCACGGGTTTCTGAAAGACCAGCGCCTGTCGCGCCGTGGCCTGCGCGGCCGGGAGCCCACCCCAGTCGATCCGGCCGGAGGTGGGCTGTATCAGTCCGTGCAGCAGCTTGAGAAACAGGCTTTTGCCAGCGCCATTTGGGCCCACGATCATCGTGCAGCCCGAGGTTTCCAGATCGAGTGAGGCCCCGTTCAACACCGTCGTTTCACCGAAGCGCAGTGTGACATCGCGCACGGCGAGCGGAAAAAGCGCGCTGCGCCGCGTCTGCCGGGCCGCCGGTGCGGCGGGGAAAGTCGCGACGTCAGACATGGGCTTGCCGGGCTGCTGTCACGCGCACCGAATGCACCGCCGCGTTGACGCCGAGAGCTATGACCAGAAGGATGATGCCAAGCGCCAGGGCCAGTGCCAGGTCGCCCTTGGAGGTTTCCAGCGCGATGGCGGTGGTCATCACGCGGGTCAGGTGGTCGATATTGCCGCCGACGATGATAACGGCCCCGACCTCGGCCACGGCGCGACCGAACCCGGCAAGCCCCACGGTCAGCAGCGAGTATCGCGCGTCCCAGAGGAGGGCCTGCACCGTTTGCAGACGGGTCAGGCAAAGCGAGCGGAACTGCTCGGCATATTCTCCATGGAGATCCTCGAGAACCTGGCGCGACAGCGCCGCCACGATGGGCGCGATCAGGATGGTCTGTGCGATGATCATCGCGGTCGGCGTGTAGAGCAGGCCGAGAAAGCCCAGCGGCCCCGAGCGCGAGAGGTGGAGATAGACCAGAAGGCCGACAACCACGGGCGGAAGGCCCATCAGCGCGTTCATCACGACGAGCAGGGTGTTGCGGCCGGGAAACCGACCTATGGCCACCAGGGCGCCGATCGGCAAGCCGACGAGGCAGGCCAAGGCGGTCGCGGTCAGGCTGACTTGCAGGGAGAGCACAACGATCTCGAGCAGGTCGGCATCGCCGGACAGAACCAGCGCCGTTGCCAACCCCAATGCATCGCCCATGCTTTGCAATTTCCCCTCCTCTGCGCAAAATTTCCGCGCCGGCGTCCATCTATGCAGTTTGTCAGCTAAAGTTCAAGACTGACAATCCCGGAACGCAGTTTGGAGCGCCCATATTGGTGTATTTGCGCGTGGGGTCGGCAAAAATGGAACTGCAAAATTTCCGACCGCTGCCCCGCTCGCCTCCTGCCGTTGTTGCGACTGCGCGGATCGGGCAGGGGCGTAGGAGAGGGCGGCGAGTCAAATGGTCGGGAAGCGCAAGAAGGATGAGGATGTATCGAAGATGCGCTCTGGCCAATATTGCAACTGGCGGGCGGCCCGGTCAGCGCCCTGCCGCCGGCAGCGCGCAATCGATCGGCGTGGTTGGACAGCGACGCGGATCTGTGCGTGAGACACTATTGCGATTCCCGCACACATGCGAGTGCCGGACCTTCAGACGCTCAGTGGCCTCATGCCATGCGAATACGTCTGCAAGGTCCGGATCTCTGAGCCAGATCGCGTCATACTCGGCCCGATCCGTCAAAGGCCCGTGACTGAACGGTTAGGCCATCAGGTCGAATATGTCCCCCCCTAGCTGGAGATTGATCTGATCCTGTCCCTCGCCGTCCACGAGGGCCCACATGATCTGCCCGGTCGGGCGGTAGATCACGAAGGCTTCCTGGATATTGTCGTCGCCGGATCGCTCTCCATCGGGTGTGGCGGTATGGGCAAGATTGATCTGGAACTGATCGGCCGTGGCATTTTGACCAAAAACCAGGACATCGCCATCGGCCGAGTTGTAGTCCTGGATCCAGTCCGAGCCGTGATCGAAGACCCCGAGATGGAAGAAGCGGTCGGCCCCTTCGCCGCCATTGATCCGGTCATAGCCGAAGCCGCCATTGACGAAATCGTCGCCGTCGCCGCCATAGACAAGGTCGGAGAGTGCGCCACCGGTGACGACGTCGTTGCCCTCCTGGCCCTGCAACTCGTCAGCGCCGAAATCGCCCGCAAGGGTATCGTTGCCGGCCTGGCCATATATCAGGTCATTGCCATATCCGCCGTCGATCTGGTCATTTCCTTCGCCACCGAAGATCACGTCGCGGAGGTCGGCCTCGGTCTCGCCGCCGAGGATATGGTCGTCCCCATCGCCGCCATTGAGCGTGTCGTTGCCGTCACCGCCTTCCATGGTGTCATTGCCCACATCTCCAAGAATCCGGTCGTCGCCGTCCATGCCCCGCAGGACGTCGTTGCCGCCCATGCCGAGAATGGTGTCCTGCCCGTCAAGACCGATGGCGGTGTCGTTGCCGCCTCCGCCTGTGAGGGAATCCTGGCCGGGCGAACCCATGAGGAAGCTGTCCTCGTCATCCGCGGTCAGGACGACGTCGGTGCCACCCATCTCCCACAACAGCTCGGTATCTTCGGGAACCGGGATACCGTCGATCGACAAACTCAGAGCGGAAAGATCGCTGATGCTGCCCTCGATCGTCAGCAGATCCTCGCCAAGTGCATCGGCGAGACGGACCTCGGTCACGTCCAAGGCCTGGATCAGTCCGGTCAACGCGTCCGCTCCTCCGTCCAGAGCGGTGAACAGCCCCTCGATCAAGCCGCCGACGCTGGACGGCATGGTGCCTGTCAGATCGACGATGAAGGATGTGGTGACGATGGAAACGCCGGTTGGAAGGATTTCGAAAGCAAGGATCTCCTCTCCGCCGTTCGTGAGGGTCGCGCTCTGGATGGTGATGGCCGACAGGGCGGTGACAAGATCGGCGCGCTCCTGCTCGGTCCATTCCGCCAGAGCGTCGGCATCCAGCAAATCGCCCAGAGCGAGAATGCTGGACAGACCGGCAAGCTGGTTCGGGAACGTGCCCTCTATGGCAAGGGCCTGGTTCCCCGATTGCAGGGACAGCCCTGTCGCGGTGAAGCCCAGCGCGATAAGTTCGGTTCCCTCTTGTGCCACTGACAGGCCGGACAGGGTTCCTGTCGCGGTGCCGGCGGAAATCGCATTCAGGAAGTCGTCCAGACTTGTCAGCGGGCCCATGTCGGTCCCGCTGATGGTGACGCCGAAGTCGCTACCTTCGGCATTCGGAATGGTGACGACGACTTGCGAGGGGCTTGCCGCCACGACCGAAATGCCCTCGGCCGTCAGGTCCAGTTGTCCCAATGCCTCGGCATGATCGAAGGAAAACCCGAAGATGTCGCCAAGCGGGTCCGAGGACGACAAGAGCTGGTTGAGGAAACCGAAGAAATCCGATGAGATGTTCACATTAGCCATGGTAGCCCCCTGAATTAAATTCTGACTGCCGAATATATTGATGCTCAGGGATTCGTACTTTGATCCGGATCAATGATCCGACCGACTGTCGGCGCTCAGAAGAACAGGTCGAATTCGGCGCCGCCAGATGCGATGGAAATCGCCTCTTGCGCCGCCCCGTCGACAAGTGCCCAGATGATCTGTCCGCTTGGCTTCCAGATCACGAACGCTTCGGGGATCCCGGCATCGCCGGCGGTGGGCGTTGCGGCGATATTCACCTGGAACTGTTCGGCGCCGGCGGACTGGCCGAACACAAGCCGGTCACCCTCGCCGAAATCGGCATCCTCGATCCAGTCACTGCCGTGACCGGCATGTCCTGCATGGAAGAACCGATCGGCACCGGCGCCACCGCTCAGCCGGTCGTGACTGCCCCAGCCGCCGTTCAGGAAATCCGCGCCGTCTCCGCCAGAGAGGACGTCGCGCCCGGCTTGGCCGCTCAGGGAATCGTTTCCGTCTGCGCCTGCAAGGGTGTCGTTTCGTGTCCCGCCCCAGAGCACATCGGCGGTTTCGGTTCCAGTCAGGACGAAGTCGAACTCGTCAACGATCGAGTCGATCCCGGGGTAGGAGTCCTCGCGCTCGGGTTGGTCGGGCAGCATGTCCTGAACGGATAACCCGACTGTGTGCAGCATCGATGCGACGGCCGAGTTCGAGTTCAGCGAAAAGACGCTGTAGGGAATTTCGGCGTCCTCGATGGCGCGGCCCTGCTGGCGCAGGATCTCCCAAACCGCCTCGGGATCACGCCCGCCGAGCTCCAGGATGCGGCTACCGTAGGTCTCCCTGTCTTCGACCGGGCGATAGTCGCGGCTGTCCGCCATGGGAACGGAATCCTCGGTGATGAGCGTGCCGGTACCGAACGCGCCCGATGGATAGGAGCGCAGAACCCACTCGGTTTCATCCGGGGAGACGAGCACAAGGTAAAGGTGGTCGCGGCCGGTGTCTCCGAACAGATAGACCGGTTGCGCCTCGATACGGATCTCCCAATCGCTCATTCGTGGCTTCTCTTCCTCGGTTTGCTTGAGGCGCGACGTTACCAGCTTTGCAAAAGGGTGTCTGCCGCCACTTGCCGGATGACTGGCGGCCGGATCAGGGCGTTGTGACCGAAGGCACGGTGTGAACGGGATCACAGATGCAAGAACATTAACATTTGGTGAAGGCGCGGTCTTCTGCGAGGCTTTTACCTGAAAATTTGAAAATCTTCGTTCCTGCGCCCGGAGTTTTCCTGGCGGCTATCAGTTTATCCCGGGGGGAAAGCCCATGGGTAACCTGTTCAGCCAAGGCAAGTTGGAAGCCGCTTGCGACCTGCCGCTGCCGCCCACGATCCCGGTGACGTGATCCGATAACTCGAAGTTTCTGCCAAGTTAGGACATTTACCCATGGCCACGATCCCCACAGACCCGCTTTTCATCCAGCAGTGGTGGCTGCGCAGCGCATTCCCTGGCTTTCTTGACATCAATGTCGTCGACGTATGGGACGATTACACTGGCGTGGGCATTCAGGTCACGATCATCGACGAGGGCTTCGACCTGTCGCATGCCGATCTCGACGGGAGTTTTCGCACCGACATCGACTATGACTACGCCAACAACGATACCGACCCCGACGAAGGCGCGGGGACCGAGCGGCATGGGACGCCCGTCGCCGGGATCATCGGCGCCGAGGAGGGCAACACCTATGGCGGAGTCGGGGTCGCGTGGAATGCCGACCTGGTCGCCTATAACGGGCTTGGCAATCTCGGCATTATCGACGCCTATCGCGACGCGGCCGGTATCGGCGACGGCGTCGGCAATACAGCTGGCAACGACAACGGCAGCGACGTCATCAGCGGCAGCTACGGCTACTCGTCCAACTTCGCCAATATCGGGTCGACAGCGCTTCGTACCAATATGGTCGCGTCCCTAGAAGCCGCGATGGCTTTCGGCCGGGGCGGCCTGGGCACGACCTTCGTGAAATCCAACGGGAATTCCCGGGACACGAACCCCGCGACCACGGCCGATATCGGCATGGAAGGCACCGCCGAGTTCATCAATACCCTCGAAGAGTCGGTGAGCGTCGCCGCCCTTCGCGGCGATGGCTATGTGACGGATTATTCCACGCCCGGCGCGAACCTTTTGATTTCGGCGTTCGGCGACGACAACAACAACAATTCCGGGGTGTTCACGACGGATCGCACCGGCGCACCGGGCTACAGCACTGGCGATTTCACCAATTTCAGCGGAACCTCGGCCGCAGCCCCGATCGTGTCGGGGGTTGTCAGCCTGATGCTCGAGGCCAACCCGAATCTCGGCTGGCGGGACGTGCAGCAGATCCTTGCCTATTCGGCGCGCCATGTCGGCTCGGATGTCGGTGCCGCCGCCAATAGCGGGGCGGCGGTGAGCGGCGGCTTCGAGCTCGCCACCCAGAGCGATGGATCGACGTGGTTCTGGAACGATGCGCAGAACTGGAACGGCGGCGCGCTGCATTTCTCGAATGATTACGGCTTTGGCCTGGTCGATGCCCATGCCGCCGTGCGCATGGCCGAGACCTGGGACCAGGTCTCGACCTCGGCGAACCAGGTGACGCACGTCATCGATTTCGGTTTCGCATCCACGGCTGTTGACGCGTCCGTGAAAGTCGCTGGTGCGCCGCTACCGCAGGACATGATCGTCGACTACATCTCGGTCAATGTCGACTTCGACGTGGACGACATGAACGATATGGAGATCATCCTCGAATCTCCGGATGGCACGCGGGTCCAACTGATCGACAACCTCGACGGTCTGGCGGCCACCAATCAGGCCTTCGATTCCATCAGCACCGGTTCGGGTGGCTGGAATTTCGGCACGCATGCCTTCCGCGGTACGGTGATCGAAGGCGCGAGCGAACCGGCGAGCAACGGGGATTGGACCGTCCGGTATCGCAACAACGACACCGCGGCCTTCGGCACGTTCACGGTCAACGACACGAAGATCACCTTCACCGGGCGCGAGATCACCCAAGACCAGGTCTGGGTTTTCACGGACGAATACTCGGATGTCATTGGGGGAGGCGGCAGTGGTCAGCACACGACGTTTTTCTCCAGCGGGTTCGTCAACGGGTCGAGCGGAACCATCAACGCCGCGGCCGTCACCTCGAACACGACGTTGGATCTGGTTGCCAACACCGGCACCATCGACGGGGTCAGCATCTCCGCGCTCTCCATCAACCGGGTCTATACCGGCGACGGCAACGACACGGTGACTGGCGACAACATCACGCAGTTCATCCATACCGGGCGCGGCAACGACAACATCTTCGGCGGCGACCTTTCGCAGGGCGAGATCCTGAACGGCGGGCGCGGCGACGACACGGTCTTCGGCGGTGGCGGCAACGACGTCCTGATCGACGGGGCGTTCGACGAATTCGGCTTTACCTACGACCACGGCACGGATAACCTCTATGGCGGCGACGGCGACGACCTGATCGTCGTGCGCGATGTCTCCAGCGGGCGCTATGATGGCGGCGCGGGCGGCGACGACACCATCGACGTGAGCCGCGACGTGACCCGGGTTGACGTCGATCTGAGTTCCACTGACTTTGTGTCCTTCGGCGCGACCTTCGAAGGGTTCGAGCATGCCGTGACCGGCATCAACAACCAGCTGCTGATCGGCAGCGCCGGGAACAACCAGCTTGTCGCCGGGCGCGGCCGCGACACGATCGATGGACTGTCGGGCGACGACACGCTCTTCGGTGACGAGGAACCTTTTGGTATGCTGCGCCTCAACGACGGCGCGGTGACCGACCAGTATGCCGAGGCGACGACCTTCGACGCCATGCCGACCGACGCCTTCACCGTCGAATGGTTGTTCCAGTCCGACGGGCCCGCCACTCAGGATACGTCCTTCGTGTCCTACGCCGTGTCGGGAAGCACCAATGAATTCCTCGTCTTCGGCGATGACACCGGTAACATCTCGGTCTGGGTCAACGGCCAGTCCACCGACACCGGCATCGCCACCAGCACGGTATTCGACGGCGACGCGCACCGGATGTCGGTCAGCGTGAATACCGGGGCGGGTCCGAACGGGCGCATCTCGCTCCATATCGATGGGGTCGAGGAGTTCCGCGGCCCGGGCGTGAACACGACCGTCGCCAACCCGATCACGCCGGGCGGAACATTCATCATCGGTCAGGACCAGGACGGCAGCACACCGGGCGGCGGGTTCCAGTCCTTTCAGGCGCTCAAGGGCAGCATGGGCGATATCCGCGTCTGGTCGACCGAGCGGGAGCAGGCCGATATCGACGCCGACAAGTTCGAGCAGTTCGACCGGGTCGACCTGCTCGACAATCCGACACTGGTGGCCAACTGGCAGGTCGATATCGACACCGGTTCCTTCGCCAGCCTGACAGGCTCGCAATCCCTGCTGCGGCGATCGGCCGGCAGCAATCCGTTCGAGGTGGATCGCTACAGCCATGACGGCGGCAACGACGACATCGTGGGCGGCGATGGCGCGGACCTGATCTATGGCGGCTCTGGCAACGACGAGATTATCGCCGGCGTCGAGAGTAACGGCGACGGCATCGACACAGTCTTTGGCGGCGCGGGGAACGACACCATCCACGGCGGATTCTTCACCGACGTCCTGAACGGAGAGGACGGGGACGACACGTTCCTGATCACCGGTGCCGAGAATATCGACCATATCGATGGCGGCGATGGACGCGACCTGCTGAACATGACCGGGCGTTTTGGCTATCGCATCACGACTATCGACCTCGATAGCTCCGTCTTCACGCAAACGTTCGTCACCACAAGCACGGTGACCGGTTCGATCGTCGGGGTCGAGGACGTTGTCGGCGCGGATGAAGAGGATCTGATCACCGGCGACGGCGGTGCCAACAATCTCGACGGGGGATCGGGCGACGACACCATCGATGGCGGCGCGAACGATGACAATCTGGACGGCGGTGCGGGAAACCGCGATATCGTCAGCTATGCCTCGGCTTCGGGCGGGGTGACGGTCAGCATCGGCGC